>JAITGO010000023.1 GCA_031280615.1 Desulfobulbus sp.
GAAAACAAAAAGGGCCAGAAGCCCCATAATGAGAATTCTGACCCTTTTCATGGCGCAACACACATCTTCCCGGTCGGTTCGGGATTGATCGAATGCGAAGCAAAGGCATCGTCGCCGCACTGGCAGCGATAGCGTTGGGAATCAGGGTTGTATTGTTCGCCCAGGCAGGTGAAACGAAACAGGCCGTCACGGTCGGCGCAGGACTTCTCACAGGCGGTCAGGTATTCCCGGCAGGGCTTCGCCGGTTTAGGACTGCGGCCGGTGATGCCACCGGGGGCCGAGGACGGAAAGCCGCCAGTGGGTTCGGCTTGGGCCAGGGTGGGGTTGAGGATGCACAGCGACAGCAGGAAGATCAGGCTATACATGGCAGGCTCCGGGGCAGATGTTTTGATGGTAGTCGTAGGTGATTGAGGATTCGGTAATAGCCTGGTGTTTTTCTCTCAGCTTTTCCGCTGCGGTTTTGTAGTATGACTGCGGATGCAAGCCGAGGTGCTCAAGGCCGTATTCTTCTTCGTGGGCATCGTCCTTGAACAGCTTGAAGGTGTCGTAGAGGTCGCAGGTGTCGAAGTCCAGCTTGTAGGTGAAGCGCTCTTCGGTCATGCCTTTGAAGGTGCCTTCACCATTGACGATGGACTGAGTTGCGAAGCGGGGTTGCTTGTAGAAAAGGCCAAGCGAGACGCCGAGGATTTTCCGTTTCTGCATGTTCCGGCACCAAGTCACCAGGTCGACCTTGCCGCGGATCTGCTTGTCGATGTCCTCTGAGTTATGGGTCATGAAGATGGCTTGCACCTTGAACTTGCGAATATTGATGAAATATTCGATAAATTGGTTGTTGCGGGCTCTTTGAAAATCGCGGGCATTGAAATATAAACTGGCTTCATCGAACACTTGCAGGCCCCACTCTTCCCTGGTCTCTGCCTGCCTGCCGGTGGCTTGTTGCGCGACCTGATTGGCAAACTCATAGCAGGATTGCACGGAGCCGAAGCGGTAGGCTCGTTCGTAATACTCCACGGCCCTGTCCAGAATTTGCTGTTCGGAAGCATAGGGCGGCAGGATGCGGGATGCGTATGTGATGGCCCATTCGTCGACCAGGGGGTAGTTCAGGCCGATGACGCCACCGCGCCGGAGGAACTTGAAGGCAATGGAATTGACAATGGCCGATTTGCCATTGCCCATGGAGCCGCAGAACATTTCAATGACCGCCATGATCTCACCTGAAGGACATGAAGCGGGAGAAGAGCCGCAAAGCGGCAATCGCGGCGATGACAGAGGCGAAAACGCCAAAGATACTCACCACCGCGATTGCCAGCCAGCCGGATGCTGCCGTGGCCATGTCAAGGTATGATATGACCGGCAAGCCCATGTTTAGCGCCCCGAGATGAGACGGCTGAACATGGAAAGGCCGACCTGGACACCTTTGATGGAACCATAGATGCCCATGCCGCCAGTGATTGCCAGGGCGACCATGGCGGTTACTTCGGTTGCTGCGGCCGTGAATTGTGCTGCGTTCAACATAATAGCCTCCTTGTGGAGTGTGGGTGGTTGAGGGCCGAGGCCCCGTTTACAGCCAGATAATGGATTTCAGGTAGTTGAGAACCAGGTGGTAACCAACGGCTGAAACCCAAATCAGTAGGCCGACCCCGAAGGACGATCCAAAAATGGCGATGAAATCGAACTCGTTCATGATCGGCCCAATCGTATTTGCACGGTTGAGGCTACGATATTGGCCGCCAGCAGCCCGGCATTGATTGCCAGGAGGGTAGCGACCCAGTAGCCGATTGCTCTCAGCTCTTCGAGACGGGCGAAGAGGCCGAGCACGTCGTCAGGGGTCATGCCTGGGCAAAGCCGATCAATTTGCCGTCATAGAAGGTCGGGACGATCTTCATGGTGACGGGTTCCATGATCACGTACTGCGATTTGTCCGTGCTGCCGGAAAGCTCCACCTGAAGGGAATTCGCGGCGCCGGGAACCATGATCAGCAGTTGGGTAATGATCTCGCCGGTGTTCTTTCGGGTGTACTGGCGGAATCCGTTGCACAGGCCGCGAATAACGAGGCCCAAATCTTTTCGCTGTTCAGTCGCTTTCTCACTCATTGTCTTTCCTCATGGTGTTGTGGTTGGTGGTACGGTTTTTCGGGGTCAACAGGATTGCAAAGCTGCCAACCACCTTGCCCCGGTCCGGTGGGACCAGGGCAAGGTGGTTGGCTCGGGAAACAGGGATTCGGCAAAGGCATTTCGGGCAAATCAGATTCTCGAAGTCACGGCCACGGGAAACGAGCAATGACAGTTGCGAGCGCGCCTTGCAGCGAGAGCAGATAATGACCGCGATTTCGCGGAGGGGGTATTTCTCGGGTCCAGCCAAGGATTCAAGTTCTGTCTGCTTCACGGCTTCTCGTTCCAATCGATTGATTTGATGTCTTCCTTCGGGATGCCGAGGCTCCGGGCATAGAGTTTGGCGAACCGAGGAAAAAGGAGGACATGGAAACGGAGCAACAGGCCGACAAGCTGGAGGTAGATCAGCAGGCCAAGACCCAGGTAGATAATAAAGAGGCCGAAAAGGATCAGGGCGTCGGTCAGGTTCATGGGGTGTCCTCGTTTGCCAGGGTGGCGTTGTCGTAAAGGTTAAAACCGGATCAGTCGGTGGACCTGTTCGGTCAATATCTCTGCGGTCAGTTCCTGGAAGTCGGCGGTAAAGGCCGGGTCGATCCAGATTTCGCCTTGGCCGGTCACGATGGAAAAGCCGTTCTTCATGTCAGGGATTTGTTTATTTAGGGCCTGTTTCAGTTTCTGGAGGCGGTGCTCCGGGGTATCGAAACAGGGTGCGGGTACGGTCAGGATTTCCATGGTTTGGGTTCCGGGTTTCGAGTGGTTGAAGATGGATCGTGTCTTGGCAGTGTCAGCGATCATGGACAGCCTCGCTTGGCGGAGCTTGAGCAGGTAACGAATCGTGAGTGGCGGGAAGGCTGGGAGACGCGGGCGTTTGGCTCAATCGGTCGTCAATTTTTAAAAAGAGCTTGCAAAGGAGCCGAAACGACACGAACAGCAAAAAGGCGAAGAGCGCCAGACCTATCACGATGAAAGCGAAAGTGAAAAAGGCTTGGAAAACGAGGTAGACGACGTCCAGGTCGACGAGACCGAAAAACGTGGTGCAAGGTTCTGTTCTAGGCATGTTGTCTCCAGGGCTTGGGGTGTAGGTTGTTGGGTGTGGGGTTGGTTCCAAGTGCTGATCAATGCGGCATGACTAAAAAATATCCGTTATCGGATTAATATATGGAGTATCGGATAATGTCAACGGAAAAATATCGCCCTTCGGATAACGGTATAGGAGAAAGGCTTTTATTTTACAGGAAAATGCTACAGAAAAGCGGTGTTGAATTTTCGAATATCATAGGAATATCACAAGGATCACTGTCGGATATCGAGCGAGGCAAAACGAAGCCATCAGTCAAGGCATTAATTGGATTAATCCAAAGAACCGACATCGATATAAGATGGTTACTAACTGGCGAGGAACCCAAGAGACAAGCTGATCTTATTGACCATTTCTCATTTTACGAAGAACTCGAACAGTGGGCGAGGGAAACGGGCCGATCCGAGAATACGCAGTGGATGCGCAACCAAATCGAAAGCTTTTTTCCAATGTTTACAGAATGGAAAAAGAGAAGGGCGGAAGGGGATGAGGATACGCCTAGACACCCAGCGTCGAAAATAGCATAATTGGATGTGAGGAAAAATGCTTATGTCGTTTCAGTTGAGCGATGGCAAGGGAAACTAGGTCGATCCGATAAGGGACGAGGGAAGGTGGTGACAAACCTGAAACCCATCATTTAAGAGTGGCATGATGGTGGACAACAGGCCAGAGAGAAGAAAAGGAGGAGCCGTGATTGAAAAGAACGATGGCGGCACAAACACGTATAGAAAAGCTGATGCTCTTTTTACAAAAGCCGAAAAAATTTTTCTTGATGTGCTAGAAGATGCCGTAGGTGATCAATTCACAATAAACGGAAAAACACGCCTTGCGGATATAGTGACGGTCGATCATATTTCATGTCAAAGGGAAAAGAGAATAGCATTTAACAAAATAAAAGCAAAACATATAGATTATTTGTTATGCAACAAAAAAGACAAATCTCTCGTTTGCGGAATAGAGCTTAACGATAGTACACACAATAGAAAAGATAGGCAGGATAGAGACATTTTTGTTAATGATGTTTTTGAAGAGATTTCATTGCCTCTTGTGATGATAAAATGGCAAAATAACTATTCAGTCGATGAGGTGCGACAAATAATATTTAACGCTATAAAATACGAGCAAAATGAGCAAAATATCAAAACTGAAGATATAAAAATACCAGAATCGAAAAATTATAAATACAAGAAGATAAATAGATACAGAAAAGTATCAATAATAAGCACAATAAAATCACGCTTTACTTTTGAAGTAAAATTACAACTTCTAGTATTTGCAATAATTTTCGTTGCGATGAGTGTATTTACATGGACTTCATCCAATGTATTCAAAAACTTTTCGGAGTCAAACAGAGCCAAAACACAAACCGGCGTCCAGAGCAAAATGCAACCGACACAAATCGAACCTGCGCCATTCAAAGCGCCTTATGAGCCACAAAGAAAACAAATGACAGATACGGCAAATGAAATGGGCAATTTTCGACAAGCAGGGCCAGGGGGAAGAGAGGCAAAGAGAAGAGTGGAAAGGCAAACAATCTACAGCTGGATAAACGAAAAGGGTAACAGAGTTTATTCAAACACGGGTTTCCCGGAAGGCCGTAAATATACCGATCCAAGGATTGATCAATAACGGGACGTTATCTGATAACTTTAATATATTATTGCAAGACCAAATAATAATTACATCAATAAAGAATAAACAGTTAAATTAAAATTTAAACCATATTTATTCAATATGAATCAAGGTAAAATTGAAAAAAAAGATATAATTGAAAAAGAGATGTCATCGGTAAGTGAAAAAATCAAACACAGAATAGAGGTGTTTCGCAGGGAAGGTATACTTTTATTTGCAATATCTGTTGGATCTGCAAGTATTAGCCATGTAATTTTTAAAAATTTATCTCTTCTTATTGCTTTTTCAATTTTTATTAGCGGTATATTTATCGGAAAAAATGATAGAGAAGATCTTGAAGCAACTATAAATTCGATAGAGAAAAAAATAGATCAATTCAATGATGATGAATATTGGTATAGAGAAAGAATTTGTGAGATTGAAATATTAAAGAAAAAGTTGTCATGTCGAGGTATTATAACAAATAATTGGATATATTTTGTTTGTTGTTTGTTCTGGATAACGCTTTTCTTCGTCAAAACAAATTGATCACCATATTGAAATATATAACCGCGCAAATGCGCTTTTTAATGCGCTCTTGACCGCGCCTGTGACCGAAAAACGAGCTGCCTGGCCAATAAAACCTCGAAAGGAAACGTGCGAATCGGCCTTTCACGTCGGCAACACCGGTTCAAATCCGGTTGGGGACGCCAGATAAAAAACAGGGATTAGCTCGGCTGAGCTAATCCCTGTTTCTGTTTTGGGGCTTCAGGGGCTTTGTTCTAAAATTTTCCCCCGGGCAAAAAAGAAAACCCGCTGACGGCTTGAGAGTTTCTCGTTGCCATAACAGCGGGTTGCAATAAATGGTGGAGGCGCCGGGAGTTGAACCCGGGTCCGAAAATTCTCCCCTCGTGTCTCTACATGCGTAGTTCCGGGATTAAATCTCGCATCCGCTTCTCACCCGGAACAGGGATAGTCGGTTGCCAGCCTGAAAAATCTCGTCATCCGTGCCCCAGGCGTTCACGGACAACCAGCCTGAGAAGTCGACGCTCCGAATCCGGCCTTACAGGCGAAAGCCGGTGGAACGGCATGGCAGGTTAAGCTGCCAGTGCGTAATTATAATCGTCTGCGATTATATTTAATTCCGCCAATTTTACGAGCTGACAGAAACTCGGCATGCAACAACAAGCTTCAATATCCCCGTCGAATCCGTTTCGCCCCCATCGGTGTGCGTCAAAGGTGATGAGCCGGCAGCATAAGGAATCAGTCGTCATGGCGCATGGAGCGTTCCATTTCCCGATTCGATTCCCTTTCCTTGAGCGCCGCCCGTTTGTCGTAGAGTTTCTTGCCGCGGGCCAAGGCCAGTTCGACCTTGGCTTTCCCATTTTCAATAAAATAAATCTTGAGTGGGATCAGCGCAATGCCTTTCTCGTGGAGCTTGCCGATGAGCTTGCGGATCTCGCGCCGATGCATCAGCAGCTTCCGGACCCGAAGAGGGTCCTGGTCGATATGGGTGGCATAAGAGTAGGGCGAAATGTGGACATTGTGCAGAAAAACCTCGCCGTCCTTGAGCTGGGCATAGCCGTCGCGAAGATTCACCTTGCCGGCCCGCAGCGACTTGACCTCCGGCCCGCTGAGCACCATGCCGGCCTCGAAGGTCTGCTCGATATGGTAGTCGTGGAAGGCCTTTTTGTTTTTGCTGACGATTTTCTGTCCCATGCTTCGCCAATCGCTCCTTGTTCCCGTTTCGCCGTCACACTATAGGGCGTGTTGGCCCGAACGCCAGAAAAAAGTCATCCCGCTTCGGTTTCTCCGGTTACCCGCAGCACCTCTTCCACCGTGGTCAGCCCGGCCAAAACCTTCCGCCAGGCATCCTCGCGCAAAGTAGTCATGCCTTCCCGGATGGCCACCTGTCGCAGTTCCAGGCCGTTGGCCTTGGCGGCGATCAGCTTTTTTATCTGGTCCGACATCGGGAACACCTCGAAAATTCCGATCCGGCCTAAGTAGCCGGTATTGCGGCACTGGAGACATCCCTTGCCCTTCTTTAGCTCGACCAACTCCTGGTTGCCGACCGGAAAGCCGAGTTTGCGCAGACCCGCGCCATCCACCTTGTAAGGCTCGATGCAGTGGGGGCAGTTGCGCCGCACCAGTCGCTGGGCCAGGGCGCCCAGCATGGTCGAGGCGATGAGAAAGGGCTCGAGCCCCAGATCTTGCAGACGGACGATGGTCGAGACCGCGTCGTTGGTGTGGAGGGTGGAGAACACCAGGTGTCCGGTCAGGGCCGCCTGAACGGCATGGGTGGCGGTTTCCAGATCGCGGATTTCGCCGATCATGATCACGTCCGGGTCCTGGCGCAGGATGTTGCGTAGGATGGTGGAGAAGGTGACGTCGATCTGCGATTGCACCGCGATCTGGTTGAAATCCTCGTGGACCATTTCCACCGGATCCTCGACGGTGACGATATTTTTTTCCGGCGAGGCGATCTGCTTAAGGGTGGAGTACAAGGTGGTCGATTTGCCGCTGCCGGTCGGGCCGGTGACCAGGACGATGCCGTGGGCGGCGGTCATGAAGCTGTTGAAAACGATCCTGTCCCGTCGGGCAAAACCGAGATGATCCAAATCTTGGAAGATGACTTCGGGATTGAGAATACGCATTACCGCCTTCTCGCCAAAGGCGACCGGAACGGTGGAGATACGGAGTTCCGCGTCGCTGCCTTCGGCCTGGTGGCCGATCTTGATCCGGCCGTCCTGGGGCCGCCGTTTCTCGGCAATGTCCATTCGCGCCAGGCTTTTGATCCGCGAGACAATGGCGGCATGTACAGCCTTGGGCAGTTTGTAGATGGTGTGCAGAACACCGTCGATCCGGAACCGGACCAGGCAGCTGTCGCGCTTGGGCTCGATGTGGATGTCGCTGGCCCTTTGCTCCAAGGCGTACACGAACAGGTGATTGACCGCCGCCTTGATGTGCTGATCCGTGGAACTCAGTTCCTTGGTCGTGGCCAGGCGCACGTATTGCTCGAGGTTGCCGATGTCGACGGTGGCAGAGGAGCCGCTGCTGACGAACTGGGACTCGGCGGCCGTGATCGAGCGCTGGAAGCCGAAAAATTCGGCCAGGATCTTCTTGATGTCGGTCCTGGTGGACAAAAACGGCCGGACCTTGACCTGGTTGACCCGCTCGATATCCTCGAGCACCGGATGAATATCGGGGTGATAGGTGACGATGTCGAGGATGCCGTTGTTGAGGCCCACGGGCAGGATCAGGTGGTTGACGGCAAAGGACCGGGGGATCGTCTTGGTGACCGTGTCCATGTCCAGTTCGAGGGGATCGAGCTTCTTGAAGGGAATCTTGAGGGCGTGGCTGACGGCCTGGATGATTCTCTCTTCGGTCACCGGACCGGGCGTCGGTCCGGCGCTCTCCAACTCGAGCGAAACGACGATGTCCACCATGTCGGGGAAACCTCTGTCCCGCTTGTTTTCCTCTTCTTGCCGCCGGACGCCTTGCTGCTTGAGCAGTTTCTGCCGTTGCCGCCCCTTGTGCAGGAGAATCAATTTCCGCTGTTCGGCGGAAAGCAACCGCTCTTTGACAAGGACATCCAACAGGGTATCGCTATTGAGGAAGGACATGGGCACCGGTGGGGGAAGGGGACAAAAACAAAACCGCCACGGCCCGACTGCTTCCGGCAGGGCGGAACGGCGCGGGGTGGCGCGATGAACGTGCCGACATCGGAGCGGGACGGTCCCGCAGCGGACGGGAGCCCGTAAAAAAAATCAACTCAGTTCGGCCAGCCGTGGGCGCCGATCAGATCGACGAAGCGGACTTGTTCGATGGTGGTCACGGTGATGCCGCCGTCCCGTTTGTCCACGACCTGCAGTTCCTGCACGTCCTGACCGCCGACCGGCATGACCAGGCGGCCGGGATCGGCCAGCTGGGTGACGAGCGGCTCGGGAATCCTGGGGCCGCCGGCGGTGACGATGATGGCGTCGAACGGGGCTTCCGCCGGCCAGCCGACGGTGCCGTCATCGATGCGCGAGACGATGTTGTAATAGCGGAGCCGGTCGAAAACCTTTCTGGCCCGGCCGACCAGGGCATCGAGCCGCTCCACCGTGTACACCTTCTGACAGAGGCGGGAGATGATCGCCGCGTGGTAGCCCGACCCGGTCCCAATCTCCAGCACCTTTTCGGAGCCGGTAAGACGCAGGGTCAGGGTCATGAGGGCCACGATGTAGGGCTGAGAAATGGTTTGTCCGGAACCGATCGGCAGGGGGAAGTCGCCGTATGCATGCGCCTGGATGGCATCCTCGACGAACAGGTGCCGGGGGACGGTCCGCATCGCTTCCAGCACCCGCTGGTCGGTGATGCCGCGGGCCACCAGCTGTTCCTCGATCATGCGCTCCCGGTTGATGTCAAAAGTCGACGGCGGACTCACTTGATTTCCTGGTCCCAGGTGAAATCTTCCCGCCATTTGCGATCCGACTGGTTGAAGTTGCGGAACTCGCAATTGGTGACGACATCGTTGCTGACCGTGACCACGATCATTTCGTATCCGGCCGGTCCGGTCATCGAACCGAGCACCGGCATGGAGCCGAATATGCCCGGCCGGTTCTCGAAGTAGACGTACTCGCTGACGCCGGGAGCCACTTCCCGCCGGCCGTCGGGTTCGCCGAGATATTTTTGCATCTCCTTGGCCGTGGTCTGGCCGGGTTTGATCAGGGCGGCGTCGGATGCCAAGTGGCGGACCTGCTTGGAGTGGCAACCGCCAAGCAGAAGAAGTGTGCACAGCAGCACGGACAGGGGGTGTCGCATCGATTCCCTCCAGGAACACTCCGGACAAATAAAAAAGGTTGTGTTCATATATCGTGAACACAACCTTTTTTCAAGTTCTGATCCTGGGCTTTCCTGGAAATCCAACAAAAGACCGACCCGTTAGGCGACGGATGACTTCCGGGGCAGGGGAAAGGGTCAGGCGGCGTCTGCCGGTCCGCCGGCAATCCGCTCCAGAATGCGGTAATTTCGTCGGACCATCACCATGGGATCGACGAGAAGTCCGGCCTGGATCATGGCATTGTCGTATAACTGCTCGACCAGGTCCTTGGCAAAGTCGGGGTCGCCCTCCCGCAGGGCCGCGAGTTTTTTGATCAAGGGGCTGGAACCGTTGATTTCCATGTCTTTCTTCGAGCCCATGCCAAAGGCCTCGCCCTGGCCGGAGGCCTTGAGGATCCGTTCCATCGAGGAGGTCATGTAGCCGTCGACGTTGACAATCATCGCCGGGCTGTCCACCAGGCGATCGGAGGCCTTGACCTCCTGGATACGGTCGCCGAGCATCTCCTTCATCCAGCGGCAGAGCGAGGTCAGCACGGCGGCGGCCAGCGGCTCGGCCGTGTCCTGGGCAGCGGCCTGGTCCGCATCCGCAGCGGGCTCGGGCAGGCTTAAGTCGGCCCGGTCGGCGGAAACCAGCTTCTTGCCGTCGTATTCGCCCAAATGGTTGAGGACGAAATCGTCGATCGGCTCCAGGGTGTAGAAAATCTCGATGCCGCGCTTCTTGAACAGCTCCACATAGGGGCCGTATTCCACCGCAACCCGGCTGGGACCGTTGATGTAATAGATCTTGTCCTGGCCGTCCTTCATCCGGCCGATATACTCGTCCAGGGAAATCATGCTGCCCGGCTCGCTGGCCGAGGATTCGAAGCGAAGCAGCTTGGCCAGCTCGGTGCGGTGCTCGAAATCCGAGGTCACGCCCTCCTTGATGAAAATGCCGAAAGTCTGCCAGAATTCGCGGTAGGTGTCGGCGTCGCGGCCGGCCTCTTCGGCGAAAAATTTGATCACTCGCTTGGTCAACACCTTGCGCAGCTTGACCACCAGGGCGTTGTCCTGCAGCGACTGGCGCGAGATATTGAGCGGCAGGTCTTCGGAATCGACCACCCCTTTCAGGAAGCGCAGCCACTCGGGCAGGATGTTCTCGCTGTGCTGGTCGATGAGCACTTTTTGGCAATAGAGGTTGACGCCGGGCTGCATGCGTCCCATGCCCAGCACCTCGAAATTCTCCTTGGGCACGTAAAGCAGGGCATTGATCGCCAGGGGCGCGTCGGCCGAGAAATGGAGCCGATAGAGCGGTTCGTCCACCGCGTTGCCCACGAATTTGTAGAACTCGGTGTATTCTTCGTCGGTGATCTCGGATTTGGATCGGGTCCAGATAGCCTGGACCGTGTTGACCTTTTTGCCTTCCACCTTGACCGGGAAGGGGACGAAGGTGGAGTATTGCTGGATGATGCGCTCCAGGGTGAATTTGGAGGCATAGGTGTGGGCGTCGTCCTTGAGCTCGATGATGATTTTGGTGCCGCGGTGCAGGCCGGGGCAAGGACCGATGCTGTAGGTGCCGCCGCCGTCCGAGCTCCACTCCCAGCCCTCGCTGCCGTCCCAGGAGCGAGTCTGCACCCGGACCGACTTGGCGGCCATGAACACCGAATAGAAACCGACCCCGAACTGGCCGATCAGGTTGACGTCCTTTTTCGCGGCCTCGGCCAGTTGTTCGAAGAAATGCTGCGAGCCGGAGTGGGCGATGGTGCCCAGGTTGGTTTCCAGCTCCTCCCGGGTCATGCCGATGCCGGTGTCGGCGATGGTCAGGGTGTGCTTCTTGTCGTCGCCGTCGATGACGATTTCCAGGGGCACGTGGCTGTCGAACTCGATTTTTTCGATCAGGCTCTGGTGGCGGAATTTCTCCAAGGCGTCGGCGGCATTGGAAACCAGTTCGCGGACAAAGATGTCGCGTTCGGTGTAGAGTGAGTTGATGACAATATCAAGGACCTTTCTGGTCTCCGCCTGAAACTGCTTGGTTTCAACCTGTTCTGCTGTCATGGGGCTGTTCCTCTTCAGGGTGCAAAGGGCTGTTTCGTTGATCGGAAAGACATGATTTTCCGGAGATACCAAGGGGATAAAGGGCCTTTCCTTTATCCGGGCAACATGGTAAGCACGAATGATCGACTGTCAAGAAAACCCTCAATCGGCCGTCTGCGGCCGACTGGATTGGAATGCTTTATGAAATCAAGTGCATATGATGTCGGCATCGTCGGTGCCGGCATCTCCGGCCTGAGCGTGGCCACCTTTGTCCGGGCATTGCGGCCCACGGCGCGTCTTGCGGTCCTGGAGCAGGCGGCCGAACCGGGCGGCGCCATCGCCAGCTTTAGCGAATCGGGCTATCTGGCCGAATGGGGGCCGCACGGATTCCTCGACAACTGCGCCGAGAGCCGCGAACTGGTCCGCCTGGCCGGACTGGAAGACGAGGTGGCCACTGCCCCCCTGTCCAGGTTTGTCCGCTATGTCTGCCTCGACGGCCGGCTGCAGTGCATCCCCCAGAAACCACTGGCGATTTTGCGTCAGCCTTTGATGCCCTGGCTGGACAAGCTGCGGATCGTGGGCGATCTGTGGCGCCGGCCGCTGCCGGGCGAACCCAGTGTGGCCCAGTGGGTAGCCCATCGGTTCGGTTCGGCCCTGCTGCCCTTTGCCGACGCGGTCTTCACCGGGACCTATGCCGGCGATATCGAACGGCTCGCCATCGACGCGGTGATGCCGGGGGTACGGGAGTTGGAACGGACGCACGGCTCCGTGATCCGGGGCCTGTTCGGCAAAATGCGGGCAACGAAAAAGGAGGGGCGGGAGAAAAAGGGATTGCCGGCCATGGCCAGTTTCAAGGAGGGAATGGCCGTACTGCCCCGACGGCTGGCCGCAGATCTGCATGCCGCGGAGATGCTTGCCTACGACAGCCCGGTCCGGGAGATTTCCCGTCAGGAGGACGGGTGGCAGCTGGCAACCGGCCAGGGTGAGCTGTCCTGTCGCCAGCTGGTTCTGGCCTTGCCGGTGAATCGCTGTCTGCCTTTGGTGGCTGCTGCCCTGCCAGGCATGCCGCCGCCAAGGGCGGCCATCCCCGAAGCCCGGATTCTCTCGGTGCTGCTCGGTTTCGACCAGCGCGCCCAGATCCCCTTTGGTTTCGGCTACCTGGCCCCGGAGAAGGAACAGCGTTTCGCCCTGGGAGCGCTGTTTTCCTCGCATATGTTTCCCGGCCGCGCCCCGGCCGGCTGCCAGTTGCTGGAGGTCCTGGTCGGCGGCCGCCGGCATCCGGAACGGCTGGAGCTGCCGGATGCGGAATTGATCGAGGCCGTCTATGCCGACCTCAGCCGCCTGATGGTGCTGCCGCGGCCCGTCTATACCGCCGTGCTCAGACCCAGGGCAGGCATTCCCCAGTTGGAGGCCGGGTACACGGAGCTGCTCCGCTGGCGCGGTGCGGTCCAGACCGCTCACCCCAACCTCCACCTCTGCGGCTTCGGCTGGAAGGGAATCGGCATCAATGACATGATCAAGGAGGCCCGGCGGATTGCCGGGGCGATCGATGCCCCGGCCGCACCGGAGGCGGGCGCCGAGGTCAAGGGAGTCTATTTCTAAACAGTGCGTCCGCGAGGAAGGGCGGATGTTGGGCCTGTGGTGGCCCGGCAGCCCGCCGCGCGGCCGTTATCTTTTGAGTTTGGCGCAGAGCATCTCGACCTGGAGGCGGACCGCATCCTGCTGGCTCATGTCCCGGGTGATGGTCTTGATGGCGTGCAGGACCGTGGAGTGGTCGCGATTGTAGATGCTGCCGATATCGGCCAAGGAGCGGTTGGTGAACTTACGGGTGAGGTACATGGCCATCTGCCGGGGAAAGGCGATGGAGCGTTTGCGCGACCGCGACCGCAACTCCTCGACGCTGACCCGGAACTGATTGCCGATGAGGTCGCGGATGGCCTCGCCGGTGATTTCCTCCATGGCGCCGCCGGTCAACCCCAGAATCACTTCCCGGACCATGGCCATGTCCGGCGGGGTGCCCCGCAGGCAGGACTTGGCCTTGATGCCGATGATGGCGCTTTCCATCCGGCGGATGTCGGTGTGGAGGTTTTCGGCCATGAATCCCACCAGATCCTCGTCCGCACCCAGGCCGTGGCTCTGCATCTTGTGGCGGATGATCCGGGCCCTGGTTTCGTAATCCGGCGACTCGATCCCGGTGACCAGTCCCGAAGTCATGCGGCTGCGGAAATCGTCGTCGATGCCGGCCAGCTTGGCCGGTGCCAGGGCCGAGGTCAAAATCACCCGAGATCCCGATTTGATCAGGTAATCAAGGATGGTGTTGAGTTCTTCCTGGGTCTTGGTTTTGCCGGTGAGGGTGTGGACATCCTCGACCAGCAGGATGTCGCAGTTGTTGATGAATCGTTTTGAAAACTGCTCCATGGAGTTGGTGCGGATGTTCTTCACCATCTCGGCGGAAAACTGCTGGGCGGTCAGGTACTGCAGCCGAGTGGAGGGGGCGGTGCTCAGGACCTGGTGGACAACGGCCTGTGTCAGGTGGCTCTTGCCCAACCCGGTGCTGCTGTTCATGAACAGGCAATTGCCGAAGGTGGAATCGCCGGTGGCCAGGGCCTTGCAGGCGGCCCGGGCCAGCAGGTTCGATTCGCCCACCATGAATTGGTCGAAGGTGAAGGCCGGATGCAACGAGCGCAGGCGGGGCGGAGGCGTGGTTCCCGGCAGGAGCAGTTGGCCGCCCTTGCCGCCGGCAAAGGAACGGGCCCGGCTTTCGGCGACGGCCAGGCGGACCTCGTCGATGCCGCCGATCTCGCGCGCCGCGCGCCGGATGAGCTCAAGGTAGCGATCTTCCACCCAGGCGCAAAAAAAACGGTCAGGTCCGGAAAGCTCCAGCATCTGCCCCTCCTGCAGCCGACATTCCAGCGGTTTGATCCACAGGCCGTATTCACTCTCCGGCAGGGAGCTGTGCAGGGATTTTTTGATCGCGTTCCACTTCATAAAAAGCCGTTTCCTTTGTATCGCAAGGGTCTTCCCGAAAACCGGGCAACCGGTCGAATGGTGATCATCTACCGAAAATCCGGCGACCGGTCAAAAACGGTTTGCGGCGATTTCGTGATACAAACAGGGCGATTGACAACAGCATGGAACTCCTTGGAGCTATAAGGCGTTACGAGGGGAAAAACCGTATAACCCTCAATAACGACGTCCGTTTTGCCGATATCAATAATAAATCGAATTGAATCGGGATGTTATTTTTGTGGTCAAAAAGTTATCAACAAAATGTCCACAGTGTCCGATCCCCGCCTATCTCGATTTTACTCGCCAAAGCTCGACAATGCTCCGTTTTTATCTTACCAGACGCTGGCAGTGTATAACCCCCTCTCATTCCATTGTTTCGAAAACCGGGCGGGAAAGAAAAAAAAATAGGGGAAGAAAGGGGGATTTTTACTGAATTAAAACAGGAAGAAAGGAGGAAAATGGCGACAGGTGCCGAAGTGGAGTGGACCCATTGGGGTGCGTTGCAACGCATCGGTACACATCAAAACGCGTAGGAGCCGCATCGGGAGAACCGGTGCTTGGCGCTCGGGACGACGGAATGGCGCGATGATCGCACAAGAAAAGGGGCTGGTCTGCCCGGGGCCTGCGTTCTGCCCGTCGGGCCGGAGAAAAGGTCCGGAAAAAAGGAAGGGGGACAGCCCGCCCGGCGCGCGGCTGTCCCGATTGCCGGTAAGGCCGCCTATTCGATGACCACCACGGTGTCCTCGGTGGGGCTGTAGTTGTTGCGGTTGGTTTTCACCAGGTAGCGGCGCTGCTGCTTGCCCGAATTGAAATCGCCCAAGGTATTGAGGCCGCCGTAGAGTTCGGTGCCGTTGAGGAACCGGAGCCCGACCTCCGAGTAAGGGAACCTGCCCTTGGCATCCAGGAAAAAACTTTCCGCCAAACCGTATCCGGCACCCAGAGCACCCTGGACGTGGTTGGTGCCGTACAGTCCGAGCACTTCCCCGGAGATGTTCCAGTCGCCCAGCACGGTGACAAACACATTGCCTTCGACGCCATACACCCGGTTGCCCTCGTCCACCTGGGTCGCGGCGGGCGTTTCGACGCTTTCGGTCAGCGTGCCGTTGACGTAGGTGTTGGTTATTCCTCGGGTGGTGGTGATCTTGTCCTCCTCCACGTTCGCGTACTGGCAGGTCATGCCCAGCCGGATGGCGCCGGGGTCGAACAACGAGCGCTCCGAACTGAGATTGAAGGGGATCTGGACCACGGCGCCGACCCGGATTTCATCGTCCGCCTTGACGGCCTGGGCCGGCAAGGCGAGCAGCAGGCCGGTCAACAGACCGGAAAGGATCGGGCCGGGGAGACGGTGCCCGTATGGTTGTCGGTCGTTCATATTCTTCCCTCGGGTATAAAACGAGTTAGCAGGATAATCTCGACCGGGAGTAAACATCTTTCTATAATTTTTTCAAGAGGATCTTGTATAAATTGCAAGAGCGGCCATCCATGAAAAGTATTTTTCTTAAAACGCGGTTGACCGCCTCTTTTTCCGCCGGGAAAACCCTGTTTCATATCGGGGTGGCCGGTGGCCGGGACAGGGGCGGGCGAAAAGCTGTTGACTGTTGTGGCGCGATTCTCTAAAGAGGCTCGTGGAGCACGAAGGCGATGGCGAACCGCTGACCGCAACAGGCGTTTTAGCCGCTGAAAGCCGTGGCGGAGGAGTGATTGCGCATGCAGGGATTTGTCCAGGTTTATACCGGCGACGGCAAGGGTAAGACCACCGCCGCCCTGGGGCTGGCCGTACGAGCCGTCGGAGCGGGGTTGCGGGTCTACGTCGGCCAGTTCATCAAGAACGCCGAGTACAGCGAATTGAACACCCTGCGACACCTGTCCGAGTCCATCGCCATCGAGCAGTACGGCCTGGGGTGCATGCTGGTGCACGCGCCCACCCGGGAGGATATCGACGCGGCCCGTCGGGGCCTGACTGCCGTCGATGCGGCCATGGCCTCGGGCGCCTTTGAGGTGGTCATTGCCGATGAGATCAACGTGGCCTGCGCCCTGGGCCTGCTGGCCGAGGAAGATCTGCTCGGCTTGATGGCACGGCGGCCGCCCGCGGTGGAATTGGTGCTGACCGGCCGGGGCGCGCCGGACGCGGTATTGGCTCGTGCCGACCTGGTCACCGAGATGCGGTCGGTCAAACACTATTATGAGCGGGGCATCGCTGCCCGCAAGGGCATCGAGGGCTAGGCATGCGCGGCGGACAGGCCGGCGCGGCGGGTGCCCCCACGCGCAGGAGACAGCATGACGCATAAAGCCGCCTGTTTGGCCGTGCTCGGGACCGGGTCGGATGTGGGCAAGTCGATCGTCGCCACCGCCCTGTGCCGAATCTTCGCCAACCGGGGTTTGCGGGTGGCGCCGTTCAAGGCCCAAAATATGTCCAACAATTCCGGGGTGACGCCCGAAGGGGCGGAAATGGGCCGGGCCCAGATCGTCCAGGCGGAGGCGGCGCGGACCGCGCCCCATTGCGACATGAACCCAGTGCTGCTCAAGCCGGTGAGCGACCTCGGCTCCCAGGTGGTGCTGAACGGCAGCGCCTGGATGGACGCCTCCTCCCAGTCCTATTACCGCAACAAGGATTTTTTGTTCGCCGAGAGCCGAGCTGCGCTCGACCGGCTGCGCGGCGCCTACGATGTGATTATCCTCGAAGGAGCCGGATCTTGCGCCGAGGTCAACCTGATGGCCAACGACATCGTCAACCTCAGGATGGCCGCCTATGCCGAGGCGCCGGTGGTGCTGGTGGCCGACATCGACCGGGGCGGCGTCTTTGCCCAGATCGTGGGCACCCTGGCCTGCATCGCGCCCGAACAGCAAGCGCGGATCGGCGGTTTCGTCGTCAACCGGTTCCGGGGCGATCTCAGCCTCTTTCGGCCGGGAATCGACTGGATCGAGCAGTACACCGGCAAGAGGGTGTTCGGCGTGCTCCCCTGGTTCCGGCATTTTCGCATCGAGGCCGAGGACGCGGTGGTGATCGAAAGCCCCCGGCCTTTCCAGCCGACAGAGGCGGCCGAACCGGCGATCGCGGTCATCCGCCTGCCCCACATCTCCAATTTCACCGATTTCGAGCCGCTTACCCAACTGGACGGCTGCCGGCTCGTCTACCTGGAACAGCCCCAAGCATTGAGCGCCTTTTGCGCCGTCATCCTGCCCGGTACCAAGGCCACCTGCGCCGATCTGCAATGGCTTGCCGACAGCGGCTGGCGCGGGCATCTGCTCGATTACGCAGCCGGTGGCGGCCACCTGCTCGGCATCTGCGGCGGCTATCAGATGCTCGGCACCTGGGTGCGCGATCCCGACGGCATCGAAGGCGCGCCGGGCGCCACCGCCGGGCTCGGTCTCCTACCGGTGGAAACCGTGCTCAAGGCTCCCAAGACCACCACCTTGACCGACTTCACCTGGGACGGCATCGCCGGCAGAGGCTACGAGATCCACATGGGACGGACCCAACCGCCCGAGGCATGCAGCCTGATGACGGTGCAGGCCCGCAACCGACAGACCTGCGCCGACCGCGACGGCTGCGTCGCCGCCGATGGCCGGATCATGGGCACCTACATGCACGGCCTGTTCGACACTCCGGCCATCACCCGCCGCTGGTTGGCCGGAATCGGCCTGACGCGGATCGAGGTCGACCGGCTGCACGGCCCGGCGGCCCGCGACCAGGCCTACGAGCACTTGGCGGCCCATGCCCTGGCCCACCTCGACATCGAGGCGCTGACGGCGCTGTTGCCGACCAGCCTCCGGGAGCGGCTGCGATGAAATTCGGCGCCGCTTCATACCATGTGCCGCGCGCCTGGCGCGGGACACCAACCGTTTCCAAGGGAAGGCGGCCATGATCCAGGGACACGGCGGCAACATCTTCGGCCTGGCCGAGCAGCTGGGCTGCCGGCCTGAAGAGATCGTCGACATGAGCAGCAACATCAATCCGCTCGGCACCCTGCCCGGATTGATCGAGCATCTCCGAGGGCGGATGGACCGGATCAGCGCGCTGCCCGAGGTCGATGCCCGCTCGGCCGCCCGCGCCATCGCCGCCCTGCTCGGGGTGGCCGAAGAGCGGGTACTGGCGGGGGGCGGGACCACCCAGTTCATCTATGCCGCCTGTGCGGCCCTTGCCTCCCGGAAGGTGTTGATCGTCGGCCCGACCTATGCCGATTACGCCGACGGCTGCCGGGTCTGCGGCATCGAACCGGATTTTTTCCTGGCCGGGGCGGCGCACGATTTCGCCTTGGACGTCGAACGGCTGGCCGCCGCACTCCCCGGCTACGATACGGTTTTTTTGTGTAATGCCAACAATCCCACCGGCCATCTCGTCGACCATGGCGCCTTGCTTGCGCTGTGCACCCGCCATCCCCGCGTCCGCTTTGTCATCGACGAGTCGTACCTGCCCTTTGCCCCGGCGGATCGCAGCCACAGCATGAGCGGCTGCGGTCTGGACAACGTCGCGGTCCTCTGGTCGGTGTCCAAGATTTTCGGTATGCCGGGCCTGCGGGCCGGATTTCTGGTGGCCAACACTCCGGCGATCGACCGGTTCCGCCGCCTGATGCAGCCCTGGAGCATGAACAGTTTGGCCCAGGAGGCGGTTTGCTTCCTCGGCACAGATCCGGAAGCAGTGGCGGCCTTCATCGACCGCACCCGTGCCTACCTGGCCGAGGAAGGGCGCCGTTTCCGGCAGCGTCTGCAAACCGGCAGGCTGATTCTCTATCCGAGCGCCACCTCCTATGTGCTCATCGGCCTGCCTGCGGACCGCACCGCCACGACGGTCTGCCGCGCCCTGGCCGAGCAGCGGTTTCTCATTCGCAACTGCGCCAATTTCTACGGCCTTGACGAGGGCTTTATCCGCATCGCCCTCAAGGATGCAACTGTCAACGAAACCGTCGCCCGCCATCTGCTGGCCGCTGTCGGCGAAAAAAAGTGAGGGCGCCATGACTGTTGCCGATCTCCTGCCGTGGCTGACCATTCCGGCGGCCTTTGCTCTGGATGCCATGCTTGGCGACCCGCGTTGGCTGCCGCACCCGGTCCGCTGGATGGGCTGGACCATCGCCAAGGCAGAGCCCCTGTGCCGGAAATGGATTGCCGATGAGCGGCTGGCCGGCCTTTGCTTCGCGCTTGGCTTGATTGTCGGCTGGTGGGGACTTGCCGCCCTGGTCGTCGGAGTGGGCTGGCGGCTGCATGGGGTGATCGGCTTTGCGGTCGAAACCGTGCTGCTGTTCTACTGTTTGTCGGCTCGTTCGCTGGGCCAGGCAGCCATGGCGATTCACCGGTCGCTGGCCAAAGGTGCGGTCGATCAGGCCCGTTCGGAGGTGGCGATGATCGTTGGCCGGGATGTCGAGAACTACCAAGCCGGCGACATTGCCCGGGCCACGGTGGAGACCGTGGCCGAGAACGTGGTCGACGGCGTGCTGTCGCCGCTTTTTTTCGCGGCCATCGGCGGGGCGCCGCTCGCCGTGGTCTACAAGATGGTCAACACCCTGGATTCGATGGTGGGCTACAAGAATCCGCGCTATCTGCTCTTTGGCCGGGTCGCGGCCAGGATCGACGATGTCGCCAATTTCATTCCCGCCCGGCTGGCGGCGCTGCTGATCGGGCTGGCCGCCCGACTGTGCCCCGGGCTTAACGCTCGCCGCGCCCTGATCACTGCCTGGCGTGAGGGCAGCCACCATGCCAGCCCCAACGCCGGCTATCCCGAGGCGGCCTTTGCCGGGGCCCTGGGCGTGTGCCTCAACGGCCCGAATTACTACCACGGGGTCCTGGTAGACAAGCCCTACATCGGGGTCGGCCTGGGTGCGGTCGAGATTGGTCATATCCCCCTGGCCTGTCGCCTGATGACCCGCACCGCGCTGCTCGGCTGCGGTGCGGCCTGGCTGGGTACCGTGGCAGCCGCCATCTTGTGACCTCCTTCCCGAGGCGCTGTTCCGCGCCCGTTCTCCCGTGGCCAGCGGCCAGAAAATGAAGCGGCTTTTTTTCCCTCGTTTTTTCTCCTAATTCCTGCCCAGACAGCGCTCAACCGGCGGCCAGCCCCGGCGAGGCTTTTGCTCCGCTGACTCCCAACGCAACCGCTTCCGTTTTGAACTCCTGAGTATACAACAGCCGCTGTTGCGGTCCATGGGCAGCCCTTTGAAAATATCGCCGATGCGATGATGAATCTTGGCCGCGTCCGTGGGCAACGCTTCCTCGACCATTTGGCCGCTTGACGCGCCCTTGGCGCTGGAAAAATGCATCTCTTTTTGTTCATGCTCAGTTTTCCTGCTATGATGGGAAGGAAAAGGCCAAGGCGGCATCGGGCCGTCTTTATCCCCGTAATCTATTCCTTGTGACCTCTCTCCTGCCATGGATACCCGGCAAGCAAACCAGTGCCCATCTCCCCCTGGCCAGAGCGCCGCTCCGACCGATGTTCCGGCCAAGGCCCTGCAACTGTTCGCCGCCCTGGAGCAGCGGCTTGGCGTCCATGTGCTCGGCAAAGAAGAGCAGATCAGGCTGTCGCTGTGCTGTCTTTTGGCCCGAGGCCATCTCTTGATCGAGGACATTCCCGGCATCGGCAAGACGACGCTGGCAAAGGCCCTGGCCAAGGTGTTGGGCCTGAAATTTCGTCGTGTCCAATGCACCAATGACATGCTGCCGGGCGACATTCTGGGCGTTTCCGTCTTCGATCAGCGCAGCGGCCTGTTTTCCTTCCACCCCGGCGCCATCTTCACCCAGATTCTTTTGGTCGACGAAATCAACCGGGCGACGGCCAAGACCCAGAGCGCCCTGCTCGAAGCGATGGAAGAGCGGCAGGTGTCGATCGAGGGTGAGAGCCGCCCGCTGCCCGCGCCTTTTTTCGTCGTCGCCACCCAAAATCCGCTGGAACAGGCTGGAACCTATCCGCTGCCGGAGTCGCAACTCGACCGCTTCCTCATGAAAATATCCCTCGGCTATCCCAACCACGAAGCGGAGCGGCAATTACTGGTGGCGGGTGGGACCGTGGTCCGCGATGACGAACAAGGGCTCGTTGACGCCGAAGTCGTTTTCCAGTTGCAGGAGCAGGTCAGCCAGGTGCGTCTTTCCCAAGCGCTTGTTGATTATCTCCAGGATATTCTTAATTTTTCTCGGAACAGTGGCCGCTTCGCCATCGGCCTTTCGCCGCGCGCCGGCTTGTCCTTGGCCAGGGCCAGCCAGTCGCACGCCCTACTGCATGGGCGGAATTTCGTGCTACCGGAGGATGTGCGCCGCGTACTACCCTATATCGCCATCCACCGCTTGAAAACAGCCGATTCCCTGGCCGCCCTGACCATCGCCGAACTGGAGGTCGCTTTCCAGGCGGTTCCGGTCCCGGCATGATGACGGACCGAATGGGGACAAGTCAGGGTATCGGTCTGAAAAACAGGTCGTTCGCCCGCTTTGCTGTGCCCGCCTTCGGCGTCCGCCTGCTCCTGACCGGCCACGGCGTCGTTTATGTGGTACTGCTGGCGGCGCTGTTGGTTGGATCGATCAATCACAACAACAACCTCGGCTATCTGCTGACGTTTTTATTGAGCGCCATTCTCCTGGTCTCCATCATCTTTACGCTCCGCAATATCAACGGTTTTACTTGTCAGGGGCATGGCGAAGCCGCGGTCTTCGCCGGGCAGGCGCTGCCCTTTTCCCTGTCGCTTCAGGCCAAGGACGGCCCTTGCTATGGTCTGGCCCTGTCGCTTGATGGCAAAAGCTGGGTCAGGGTGGAGCGGGTCGATGCGTTGTCGGTGGCGAGCCAGGTTTTGATGCCGGTCAACCGCCGGGGCCGGATCGAGATGCGCCGGATTTTTGCCGCCAGCGCCTTTCCGTTGGGGTTGTTGCGGGCAACGCGTGAAATTTCCGTAATTTTGACCGGATTGGTGTATCCGAAGCCATTCCCGACCCACGCGGGGAGCGAAAAAATCCAGGGCGAGCGCGAGGAGAACGACAAATTACCCCTCCATACCGCGGGCCACGATTTCGATGGCCTGCGCCACTATCGCCCCGGCGACCCCCCAAGGCGGATCCACTGGAAGAGTTTGGCCGCCCAACGCGGCCTTTTCGCCAAAGTTTTCGAAGAAGACGAGGGCGGCGGGGCCATTTTTTCCCTGGCCGATATGCCGGGGGAAATTTTTGAGGATAAGCTCGGTGAGCTTTGCTATCTCATGCTGCGGGCGGACGGCAACGGCGCCCGTTACGGCCTGCGTCTGGGCGGACAATTGATCGCGCCGGGCCGTGGCCTGTCTCACAAGAGCCTCTGCCTACGGGCGCTGGCCCTGTACCAATCGTCATGACCACCCGAGCGAACGCCACGCCGGGTTTCGCCCCCAGCCGCCAGGAAGCGCATCTGGTGCTGTACACGGTTATCCTCTGCACCCTGCCGCATTTCTTCAATATCTCGGTTCCAGCCATCCTGCTCTGCCTGGTCCTCTGGGCCTATCATTTCGCCGCGCATCGCTGGAGCCTGCCCAGAGCGGGCCTGATGACGAGAACCTTGTTGGGCGTCTTGTTGTTCGCGGCGGCCATCGTCACCAACGAGGGGCTGACACTCGAAGCCTTCGTCTCGCTCCTGACCATGATGATCGCCCTGAAGCTGTTTGAACAGCGGCATCAGCGCGATGAAATGACGGTGGTCATTCTTTGTTATTTCCTGATTGTTTCCGGGATGTTTTTCGATGATTCCATCCTCTCCACCGCCTATATCCTCGGCTGCATCCTGTTCACCACGGCGGTGCTCATCCATATCCAATTTCCGGCCTTGGCGCTGACGCCGGCGCTCGCTTTGTCGTGGCGGCTCACTTCCCGGGCCTTCCCCCTGATGCTTTTGTTATTCCTCGTTTTTCCGCGTATCCAAGGCGGCTTGTGGGGCCGGCCGGCCCTTTTGGAGAGCAACACCGGTTTTGCCGACGAAATTTCCTTTGGTGCCGTCGCCCGACTGGCGGTGCGAGGCGACGCCGCCTTCCGCGTCACCTTCGAGAATGGATTTCGGCCCACGAAAAACCAACTCTACTGGCGCGGCATCGTGTTGTGGGATTGTCAAGGCGAGACCTGGAAGCAGGGAGGGCAGATGCGCCCGGCGGAACGGGATATGGATATGGGGGCGCAGGAGGAGCGGCGTGGCTATACCGTCACCTTGGAACCGCACAATCAGCGCTGGCTGTTTGCCCTCGATCTGCCGGTGCGGGTCACCAGCCAGGGAAGCCGGCTGCATGACGATTTTGCCATCCATCGGTCAAGGCCGGTGACGTCGCGTTTGAGCTATCAGGGCGAGTCGATCCTTGATCTCCAGCCGGTGTATCAACCAACCGAGGACGACCGGCCCGGCCTGCAACTGCCTCGTGGTGGCAATCCCCGGGCACGAGAACTGGCGTCCCGGCTACGGCGGACAGCGGCAACGGATGCGGAGTTCGTCGAGAAACTCTTCGATTTTTATCGGGAAAATCGTTTCACCTACAGCATGACCCCAGCAGTGGCGCCCTCTGGAACGGATGCCATCGACTGGTTCCTGTTCAACAGCCGCAGCGGTTTCTGCGAGCATTTCGCCGCCTCTTTCGCTTTCCTGCTACGGGCGGCGGGCGTCCCGGCTCGGTTGGTCAACGGCTATTTCGGCGGCGAGGAAAATCCCTTTGGCGGCTATTGGCTGATCCGTCAATCCGATGCCCATGTCTGGGTTGAGGTGCGAAATGGCGACTTCTGGCAACGGATCGACCCAACTCTGGCCGTTGCCCCGGAACGCGGCCTGGAAAACGCCAGGGTGGCCACCGGTGCCGAGGGGCGGGATTCGCTTTTTTCCCAGTTCAAGCAGAGTGCCGTCGGCCAGTGGACGGCCAGCCTGTTCAATGCCTGGGATATGGCCAACAGCCGCTGGAACCAGTGGGTCATGGAGTATTCCTTTGCCGATCAGTTTCGCTTATTCGCTTCGCTGGGCATCGACCTGGAAAAATTCAAGGGGCTCTTCCAATTGCTTCTCATCGCAGTGGCGGTACTGGGGGCAACGGTATTTTTTTTCCTGGCTCTGGCATTCATGCGGAAAATGCCTCGGGAGGGCGATCAAGTGGCGCGGACCTGGAGGGTTTTTCGAGAAAAGCTTGAGCAGGCAGGCGTCATCGCCCACGATTATCAGGGGCCTGCCGATCTGCTGAAGGCGGTGACCGCGGCGCGGCCCGATTTGCGGGGCCGGGCGGAAGTCATCATCGACTTCTACATTGCCATCCGTTACCGCGAGCAGGCGACAGCGGAGATGCTCGCGGCCTTCCGCCAGGCAGTCAGGCAATTCCGGCCTGGGAGGCCAGGGCGGCACAACCGGATGACCGGTGTCGGCAACTGAAGCGTGCATTCCCGCCTCTATGAGCGGTTGGCCATGGGCAGGATGAGGGTGAAGGTCGAGCCTTTGCCGAGAATGCTTTCCACCTCCACCGCACCCCGATGGAGATGGGCGATGTGTTTGACGATCGCCAAGCCGAGGCCGGTGCCGCCTTGGTCGCGGCTGCGCGCCTTGTCGCAGCGATAGAAGCGTTCGAACAACCGGGGGAGATGTTCCCTGGCGATGCCGGGGCCGTTGTCGGCGACGGCAAGGTGGATCTGCCGTTCCCCTTCCAGGGTGATGGTGTCCCGGCAGCGCAGAGTCACCACCGAGCCGCGCGGACTGTAGGCGATGGCGTTCTTGAGCAGGTTGATCATCGCCTGCTCCAGCAGCGGCTGGCTCATGGCCGCCTTGAGTCCCTCGTCGCATTCCATCTGCAGGACGATGTTCTTTTCGTCGGCCAGCACCGCGCAGGTCTGGAGCGCGCTCTCCAGCACCGGCCCCACCTCGCCCGACTCCAGGGCGATTTCCTCCTTGTTCTCCCGGTCCTCGATTCGGGAGAGGGTCAGCAGATCGTCGACGATGGCATCCAGCCGGTTGGCCTGGCGGTTGACGATGGCCAGAAACCGGCGCGCATGGTCCGCGTCGCCGAGCGCCCCGTCCAAAAGAGTTTCGACATACCCCTTGATCGTGGTGATCGGCGTCTTCAACTCGTGCGAGACATTGGCCACGAAATCCTGGCGGACGGTCTCCAGCCGATTGAGCTTGGTCAAATCGTTCATTACCAGCAGCACGCCCATGCTGCGGTTGTCCTCGTCGCGCAGGGGCACGGCATGGACCTGGAGCATGACCGGATCGGCGCCGTTGAACAGGGTCACCTTCTGCTCCTGCGGCAAATTGTGGGCAAGGGTCATCTCGATCGTCTCCAGGAGATAGGCGTTGCGGATCACGCCTTCCACCGCCTTGCCCTTGACCGCGTCCGCCGGCAGGCCGAACAGGGCGGCCGCCGCCTGGTTCATGCGGATGATCTTGCGGTCGGCGTCGATGGCCACCACCGAATCGGCCATGCTGGAAAAGACCGCTTCCAGTTCGTTGCGCTGCTGGATGATGATCCGGATGCGACGATTGATCTGCTCGGCCATCTGGTTGAGCGAGGCGGCTAGGCCGGCCATCTCCGCCGACATGCGCCCGCCGTCGATCTTGACCAGTTGATCGATCCGGCCCGTGGTCAGCTGTTCGGCGCCCCGCTTCATTTCCTCCAGGGGGCGGCTGATCCTGCGGGCGGAGTAGAGGGACAGCAGCCCGGCCAGCCCGGCGACGGCCAGGGCAATGCCGGCCATCTTCTTGTGCAACAGGGCCAGCATGTCCTCAACCGGCGTCACCGCAAGGGCAAGACGCAGGGCGCCGCGATGCCGGTCCGCCCCGATTTTGACCGGGATGGCGGCATACAACATGCCTTCGCCTAAGGTCCGGCTGCGGCGCAGGGCATAGCCGATCTCCCCGGCCAGCGCCGGTTCCACCTCGGGCCGCCTGGCATGGTTGTCCATGAGGGTGTGGTCTTCGTTGGAATCGGCCAGCACCGCGCCGTTGCCGTCGATCACCGTGATCCGGGTCGCCGCCCGCCGGCCGGTCTGGCGGACGAAATCATGGAACAATCGGTCGTCGCCGCCGCTGAGGGCCGCAACGGTGGGCTCGATCAACAGGGCCCGCTCCCGGATTTCCTCCTTGAGGCGCTCGAGGTAGAAGGCGCGGCCGGTGGTGGAGGCCAGCCAGACCACCGCCAGCATGGAAACCAGGGTGATGCCGAGGCAGACCGGGAAAATCTGCCAGAAGAGACGGATGTTGCGCATGGGCTGTTCTCTTGGAAAATCGGTGGTTGTGTAGGCGCTCCGCCGCGAAGGAGGCACGCCGGCGGGTGAGGGGCGGTGCGGCGGCTAGGCCCTGATTCGATAGCCGATCCCCCGCACCGTTTCGATGCAGGTGCCGGCGTCTCCGAGTTTTTTGCGCAGGCCGAAGATCTGCACGTCCACGGCCCGAGGGGTGATGCTGTAGTCGTAGCCGCGGATTTGGTCGATGATCTGTTGCCGGGAAAAGACCCAGCCGGGCCTGCCGGCCAGTAGCTCCAGGATGGTGAATTCGGATGCAGTCAGATGGATTTCGCGGCCGTTCACCCGCACCTCGTGCCGGCCGGGGTGGATCTCCATGCCGTACCGGCCAAGGAGGACCGATTCGCTCTCCGGCTTGCCGCAGGGCTCCGGCTGGCGCCGCAGGGCTGCCTCGATCCGGGCGATCAGCACCCTGGGGCTGAAGGGCTTGGTGACATAGTCGTCGGCCCCGCATTCCAACCCGGCCACGATGTCGTCTTCCTCGCTCTTGGCGGTCAGCATGATGATCGGCAGGGCGCGGGTTGATTCCTGGCTGCGCACCGCTCGGCAGACCTCGCCGCCGTCCTTGCCGGGCAGCATCAGATCGAGCACCATGGCGTCGACCGGTTCCTTGGCCAGCAGCTGCAGGGCCTCCTCGCCGCTGTCGGCGCAGGTGACGTTGAAGCCGGATTTGATCAGGTTGTAACTGACAAGCTGTTGGATGTCGGTGTCGTCCTCGACAACCAAGATGCGCGGTTTTCTCACGTTTTCACTCCGTTGGGCTGCATGGTCTTGGCGGTAGTGTTATGCAGCTCCGGACGGGTTGCAAGCGAAAAGAAAAAAGCTAACGCGATCCTAACCGGTTTCTAATCGGGCGGTAACGCGGAGACGGTACCTAACAACGGTACGCATCTTTTTCCCATCCTACATCAATCGGAGGCATCCCGTGGCCAAGCACATGCATTTCCATCGCGAGATCGATGAACTGAAAAAAACGATCCTCACAATGGGGACTCTGGTGGAGGACCGGCTACGGCGGGCTTGTGCCATTCTGGAAACCAGGGACCGGGACCAGGTCCAGGCGATCATGGCCGAGGATTGGGAAGTCGACGACATGGAGATCCGAGTCGAGGAGGAATGCCTGAAGATTCTCGCCCTGCATCAGCCGGTGGCCCGCGACCTGCGATTGATCGTTTCGATCATCAAGATCAACAACGAGCTGGAGCGGATCGCCGACATCGCGGTCAATATCGCCAAACGGATCAGCACCATCATGGCCACCGCCACCGCGGATTTCTCCCTGAGGCACGACTATCAGCCCATGGCCGCCAAGGTGATGGAGATGGTCAAGGCCAGCCTGGACGCCCTGGTCACCGAGGACGCGGCCCTGGCCCGCACCATTTTCCTCATGGACGACCAGGTCAACGGCCTGCGCGATGTCGCCTACAAGACGGTGATCGAGGAGATCGGCCACCGCCCGGACAATGCCGCCTCCCTGATCAACGCCTATCTCATTGCCCGCCATCTCGAGCGGATCGGCGACCGGGCGATCAACATCGCCGAGGAGGTCATTTACCTGGTGGAAGGCGAGATCGTCCGCAGCAGCGAGGACCCGGTCTGAGGGAGCTGTGACAAGTTTTCCGGCTCGGACTTACCGATCCTCCTTGCCGGTGCCGGCTCGGTTTTCTTCCTTTTTCTTCAACATCCTTCTAAAAGATATTTTCTGTATTTGACGGCCTTGCGCTCCCGGACACGCTCGTCTCTGCTGAGTTGTCGATCCAGCGACTCCAACAATGCCTTGGTTTGCTCAATTTCCCTGAGCAGTTTGTGGTTGCTGGTACTCAGCGCCCGCAAACTGCTCAGGCTGTCCGCCAGTGTTCGGCGGGCCAAGACCACGTCGCCGCGTTCCACCGCTTCCGTTGCCCGTGCTCTGGTATATTGGGCCTCGAAAATCCGTGAACGTTCGGACACCTCCCGATTGCGCCCTTCCTCGATGGCGGTTCCCGGCGAGACATAGGCAAGCTGGATCGGCATGTCCTGGTGCTCCTCCCGTTCGACTCCCGGGATACGATAGTTCATGCGAAGGGTCCCGATCGACCGCATGCCTTCCGGGAGCGACGGCGCTTCGAACCGGATTTGAATCCGCCGCCGTTCACCCACCGGAATGTCGCCAGCCTGAATGACCAGCTCATCGTCATACTGTTGAAAACTGTTGGCGAACACCTCGGCGACCCGTACCCCGGCTTGCCAGTGCAGTGTCAGGCGAACATCTCTGGCGGCGAGTTGCCGCGTGGCATTGAACTCCTTGGTCAGCATGGTCTCAACATGGCGGGGATCGTCGATAAAATAGTACATGCCCCGGCCGCGTTCCGACAGATCGGCCATCAGGTCTTCGTTGAAATCCAACCCTACCCCGAAGGTGGAGAGGGAAACCCGCTCCTGAGCCTGGTGTTCCGCCATGGCTGTCAACTGGCGAGGATCGGTGATCCCGATATTGGCCAGCCCATCCGAAAGGAGCAGCACCTTGTTGACCGCATTCGGCCGCACTCCGGCCCGCACCTGGCGATATCCTTCGGCCAGCCCGCCTCCGAGATTGGTGCTGCCTCCCGGCGTGATGCCGTCGATCAGCTCCTCCACGCGACGGGGATCCAGGTCTGCAGAGGAAGGCATCAGCACCTGCACTCGATCATCGTAGGCGATCAGTGAGAACTGGTCGCCGGGCTGCAGGCGCCAGACCATTTCCTTGGCAGCGGCTTTGACCAGATCGAGTTTTCTGTTGCTGGCCATTGAGCCGGAACGGTCGATAACGAGAGCAATGTTAAGCGGCAATGCTTGCAACTGCGCCTCCCGGTCTGGCGGAGACGCCGTTTGGACCAACAGTTCGAGGAAACGTGTCCCGGACCGGGAAATATCGACCTGGGGGTTGTCGAAGGCAATCTGCAGGGAAACCGGTGTATCGGCCAGGGATAGGGGCGGTCGGAAACATGAAAAAGCAAGCAACAGGCCTGCGATTGCGGCTCTCAAAACTGTTTTCGCAAATACTCTTGGTTGGGCGTACGGGTTCATGGGTTCCTCCTGATTGCACGATGTGCGGACCGATGAGATACCGGCCCTGTTGCTCGTAAGATAGCCGAGGTGGCCACGAACACAGCGCCACATCCATGGACATCCATTGCGGTCGTGGTTGGGCGTGGCCGTATCTCTTGCGCCGAGATGGCCTGGAATCCGCCAGCTCAATTGATGTGGGTTGATGTCCGGTTTTCAGGGAAGCAAGGGCGAGGTAATGTCGAGTCAACAGGGCAATGATGCCCGACAAACACCAGGAGGATACCCAGATGAAAACGAAGAACTTGTGGTGGACTGCCCCGATTTTGGTACTGGCCCTGGCAAGCCTTGGCTATGCGCAGTATGTCAAGGGGTACAAGGTGAGCGCGGTCGCCGCCGAACAGGTGGAGATCGTAACGCCGCAGGGCGACACGCTGGTCGTTCCGGACCGCTCCGGGAAGTATACCAAGGGAGACAAGGTGGAATATGACGCCCAGAAAAATAAAATCAGACCCACGCTGGAAGGGTGCTGACAAGCACCTGCGCGCAGCACCCTGACCGGACGGCAATGCTTTTTTCAGGCGCAACATTGTGTAGCCCTTCGGAGTTATGCTAGGCTGCAACCATGGAAAACGAGAACATCCTTTTTGTTGACGGGAAAAAGCTGCGCCGGGTCAGGGAACAACGGAAGGTTACCCAACTGTTTTTAGCCACGGCGGTGTCGGTGTCCACCGAAACCATCTCGCGGTGGGAAAACAATCGCGTGCCCACCATCAAGCGGGAGAACGCCCTCAAGCTTGCCGAGGTGCTGGAGGTGGGGCTGGAAGAGCTGGTCCGAACGAATGAGCCCGAACGCGGGGAAATATCCGATAACGAAGCCGAGAAAAAGGGGGGCCCGCTGCGCCGGGCCGCCACGGTGCGCCACCTTGCTCTCTGGATGGGAGGCATACTGCTGGGGCTCGGTTGCGTGCTCTTGTTTTTCTTGATCCGGCCTGTTGGGGGGAAACCGGCTGCCGGGGAAATCCGGGCCATGCGGCAGCTGCCTCACAATACTCTTCCCGGGCGGCCTTTTCCGGTAGTGATCAAGATCGAAGCGCCTGCCGGCATCGGCGCCTTCATGCTCCGCGAAACACCGCCGCCGGGTTGCACGGTTGTCCGGGTGACGCCTCCGATCGTGGATGGCGAGGGCACGGCGTCCTCCCCGCTGAAATGGGTGCTGCCAGGGGAGCAGTCACGGCCTCTCGTCGTCCGGTATCTCGTCATTCCGGGAGCGGAATCCACCGGCCAGCGATTGCCTTTTGCCGGCACCTTGGTCACCAGCCGACGTGGAGCCCTGGAACCTGTGGTGGAGGGAGTGGCAATGGTTGCGGTTTCGGCATATCACTGGGCGGATGAGAACTGCGACCATCGAATTGACGACTATGAGATCCTTTCGGTGATCGAGCGCTTTCCCGATGGAAACCTTCACGGCATCGATTTGGATGAGATCAGGGCAATATGGGCCGGGCAGGGATATCGTTGGCACGACGAAAGCGGTCAATTGGAAATTATCGGACAGGCAGGCACGGAAACCGGTGGGGGGCAACAACGGCCATGAAGGAGATGAGATCCATGGGAGAACAGGGAACAAGCCGGACTGCGGCGATGCGACGATGGATTTTTCCTCGTGTCCTTTCCCGGTTGCCAACAATGTGCCTGGCGGGAGGGTGGCTCGTTGTCGGGGTTCTTCTATGCGTTGGCGCCGCTTCCCTGTCGCTGGCCCGGGAAGTGGAGGGCACGTATCGCCACCGGGACGATACCATCCAGTTGCGGGTGATCGTGCCGGAGGAAAAACCCGCGGCGGTCATTGTCATCCAATATCTTCCGCCTCTCACGAAGATTATCGAGGCGAAGCCACCGATCAGCAATTACGCACCTGAGACCGGGGTCGTGAAGTGGCTGTTCAGCGATGTTCGGCCCGGTGAGCTGATCATGCAATTGCAATTAGGCGCGCCAGTGGACAGTAAGGATGTGAAAGCGGAAGTGTTGTTTTTAGACGGTTCCGGGCAGAGCAGTTCCTATTTTTTGGATACGCCCCGCCCCATGAAGCGACGGGGCTTGGAGGGCTGCTAGGGGTTCCATGCCGCCTCGGCAAGATCGAGGTGCCGGGAGGGATTCGCCCTACACCGCCTGATTGCCCAAACAGGTGCCGGTTTCCAGGGCGGCCTTGATCCAGGGATGATCCAGCGGCACCACCTTGCGTTTGCCGACCACCTGGGCCAGGTCCACCAGCTCCGTCGACTCCCCCTTGACCGCCACCATGCAGCCGTATTGGCCGGCATCGATGGCGGCGACGCAGGCCGAGCCCAGACGGGTGGCGAGGATGCGGTCGGCGGCGGTGGGCGTGCCGCCCCGTTGGAGGTGGCCCAAAATGGTCACCCGACTTTCCAGGCCGGTGAGCAGTTCCAGCTGTGCCGACAGCCGCAGGGTGTTGCTGGCGTGTTTGGCTTGGAAGGCTTCCAGGGCGGCCGCGATCTTTTTTTGCTTTTTTTCATCCTTGGCTTCGAGTTTCTTTTCCTTGAGCTCGGCCAATTCCTTGGCATCTTCCTGCGCCAACGCCCCTTCCGAGACCGCGACAATGCTGAAATTCTTGCCCCGGTGCCGGCGCCTGCGGATGGCTTCGGCCACCTGGTGCACGTCGTAGGCAATCTCGGGGATGAGGATGACGTCGGCCCCGCCGGCCAATCCGGCGCCCAGGCCGAGCCAGCCGGTGTTGTGGCCCATGATCTCGACCACGATGATCCGGTGGTGGCTGTGGGCGGTGGAATGGAGGCGGTCGATGGCATCGGTGGCGATCGACAGGGCGGTGTCGAAACCGAAGGTGATGTCGGTCATGGCCACGTCGTTGTCGATGGTCTTGGGCAGGGTGACCACGTTCATCCCGGCCTGGGCCAGGCGGTGGGCGTTTTTCTGGGTGCCGCCGCCGCCGATGCAGATCAGGGCCTCGAGGTTGTGGCGATGGTAGTTGTCGAGCATCACCTCGGTCATGTCCTGGACCTTGGAGCCTACCGGCATCTTGTGCGGCTTGTCGCGGCTGGTGCCGAGGATGGTGCCGCCCAGGGTAAGGATGCCGGAGAGAATTTCCCCTTCCAGGTGTACGGTGCGGTTTTCCATCAGGCCGCGGAAACCGTCGCGGAAACCGATCACCTGCAGGTCAAACGCGGTGAGTGCGCTCTTGCCGATGGCTCGGATGGCGGCATTGAGGCCGGGGCTGTCCCCGCCAGCGGTCAGTACGCCGATACATTTTCCCATGATTCCCTCCTTGATGCGATTTGGTCCGGCCGATAACGTTTGCCCGGAAAATTATTGGAAAAAACTGACGAATAGCAGCACATTCAACCCGGAAACCACCACTCCGATCGTCCACAGCATGATCTTGGTGGACAGGGGATTGGCATGTTTCCCCATCACCGTGGGCGAGGAGGTCAGGTAAATCTGCATCCAGATGGTCAGCGGCAACTGGATGCTCAGGGCCATCTGGGAGACGATCAGCGCCTTGAAGGAGTCGTTGACCCAAAAGAGCAGCAACAGGGCGCCGATGACCGAGATGCAGACCCCCAGCCGGGAATGGCTGTCCTTGATGTCGTAGGGTTCGTTGAAGATACCGGCGAAAATCGAGCCGCCGGCCATGGCCGAGGTCACGGTCGAGGCCAGGCCGGCGAACAGCAGCGCCACCGCGAAAACGTCGGCTGCGCTGGTGCCGAGCAGGGGCACCAGCAGGCTCTGGGCTTGGGGCAGCTCGTCCACCGGGGTGCCGTTCTTGAAGAAGGTGGTGGCTGCCAGCAGGATCATGGCGCTGTTGATCGCCCAGCCGACCAGCATGCTGAACAGGGTGTCGAACAGTTCGTAATCCAGCTGCTTTTTGATCACCGTCTCGGATTCCAGGTTCCACTGCCGGCTCTGGATGATCTCACTGTGGAGAAAGAGGTTGTGCGGCATCACCACCGCGCCCAGCACGCTCATCACGATCATCATGCTCCCTTCCGGCAGCCGGGGGGTGACCCAGGCGATGCCGGCGCTGGCCCAGTTGATGTCGACCAGAGTCAGTTCATAGAGGAAGGAAAGCCCGATGATCGACACAAAGCCGATGATGATCTTCTCCAGGGTTTGGTACGATCGGGTGAACAGCATCAGGCCGACAAAGCCCGCCACCAGCAGGGCGCCGGCCTGCATGGGGATGTCGAACAGCATGTTCAGGGCGATGGCCCCGCCCAGGATTTCGGCCAGGGAGGTCGAGATCGAGGCCAGCATCGCCGAGCCGAGTACCAGCCGCCCGGTCCAGGCGGGAGCGTATCGGGCGGTGGCCTCGGAAAGACACAGGCCGGTGACGATGCCGAGGTGGGCGACATTGTGCTGAAGCACGATCAGCATGACGGTCGACAGGGTCACCATCCACAGCAGGGCATAGCCGTAGCGGGCGCCGGCGGCGATGTTGGAGGCCCAGTTGCCCGGATCGATGAAGCCGACCGTGACCAGCAGACCGGGGCCGATATAGCGGAGGACATGGAGGGCGCCCAGGACCGGTTTGTGGTCGCGGCGGCGCAGGTCGGCGAGAAATTCGACAGGGTTCATCATCTTGCGCGCTCCTTGTGCGCGGCGCGGCGGTACCGCGTCCATCCCCGGCGGCCGGTCGGCCGTGGGGTCGGTCGATGTTCATCAGTGCTTTTTAATCACTTTGACCGGCGACATGCAAGAATCCTAACGGAAATCTAACCGGGGCCGAACCCGGTTTGAATAAAGCGTCGGTAGGGTCTCGGACAATGAACGAGGCCCTTTGCCCCCTGACCGACGGTGCCGCCATGTCTTCTTCCCTGCTCATTGCCCTGATCCTGCTGCTGTCTTCGCTGGCCTATTGGCTGGGCTGCCGACGTGCCGTCGCCCTGGCGCAGCGGCCATCGGCGGCCCGGTTGCATTCCCGGCCCGGCTATTACGGCGTTCTGGCCGGGGTGTGGTGCGGCCTGCCGGCCCTGCTCATCGTGGCGGTCTGGCACCTGGCCGCCGACCCGCTGCTGACCCGGATGGCCATGAACGGGGTCGCCGCGGCCAAGGGAGTCGTCAGTCCGGATCAGGTCGATTTGCTGGTCAACGACATGCGCAACCTGGTGGCCGGCAACGTGGTGATGCACGAGGTCGATCCCCTGATCCAGGCCGCGGCCGACCAGTATATCGGCCTGCAACGGCTCAGCGACCTGGCTCTGGCGACGGTGGCTCTGGCCACAGCCCTGGCTGGCGTCTCCCTGTTCCTGGGGCGGATCCGGCCGGCGTTGCGGGCTCGAAACCAGGTCGAACGCATCGTCAAGATCGTCCTCACCCTTTGTTCCACCTTTGCCGTGTTCGTCACCGTCGGCATCGTACTGTCGGTGCTGTTCGAGTCGATCCGGTTTTTCCAGCAGATTTCGCCGGCCGATTTCCTCTTCGGCCTCAAGTGGAGCCCGCAGATGGCCATCCGGGCCGATCAGGCGGGTAGTTCCGGCAGTTTCGGGGCGATACCGGTGCTCGCCGGCACCTTCCTCATCTCCGGCATCGCCATGGCCATTGCCGTGCCGCTGGGCCTGATGTCGGCCATTTACCTTTCCGAATACGCCAGCTCCAGGTTCCGGGCCGTGGTCAAACCGCTCCTGGAGATCCTGGCCGGCGTGCCCACCGTGGTCTACGGCTTTTTCGCGGCCCTGGTGGTGGCGCCGGCCATCCGGAACCTGGGCGGGCTGGCCGGCCTGCCGGTGGCCTCGGAAAGCGCCCTGGCCGCCGGGCTGGTGATGGGGATCATGATCATTCCCTTTGTCTCCTCGCTCTCCGACGATGTCATCAATGCCGTGCCCCAATCGCTGCGCGACGGCTCCTACGGCCTGGGGGCCACCAAGAGCGAGACCATCAAGCTGGTCATCCTGCCCGCGGCCCTGCCCGGCATCGTCGGCTCGATCCTGCTGGCAGTGTCGCGGGCCATCGGCGAGACCATGATCGTGGTCATGGCCGCCGGCCTGGCCGCCAATCTCACCTTCAATCCCCTGCAGGCGGTGACCACCGTGACCGTGCAGATCGTCACCCTGTTGGTCGGCGACCAGGAGTTCGACAGCCCCAAAACCCTGGCAGCCTTTGCCCTGGGCATGTTGCTGTTCGCGGTCACCCTGGCGCTCAATGTGGCCGCCCTCTATGTGGTGCGCAAATACCGTGAAGAATATGAATAGGCATACGGAAGACAACAGCCGGTTCAACGAACCGGACGGCATGGGCGCCACCGCCAAGGTTCAGGCCGGTTTGGCGGCCCGCTATCGCAAGGAGCGGCGTTTCAGGTTGTTCGGGCTTGCGGCCATTGCCGCCAGTCTGCTGTTTTTGGTGGTGCTGCTCGGCTCGATCGTGGCCAAAGGCTACACCGCCTTCTGGCAGACTCAGATATTGCTCGATATCCATTTCGATCCGGCGGTGCTCGATGTCAACAACCTCGCCACCGCCAACTATGCCGCCTTGGTGCGGGAAGCGACCTTGCGTCTTTTTCCGCAGGCGGCAAGCCGGCAGGACCAGCGGGCCCTCGCCAAATTGGTCAGCACCGGCGTCGCCTATCAGGTGCAGGAGATAGTGACGAGCAAGCCGGAGTTGATCGGCTCCATCATACCGATCTGGGTGGTGGCCGACGACGAGGTCGACATGTTCGTCAAGGGGTACATTCCCCGAGAGGTGCCCGAAAACGAGCGCCGGATCAGCGACAAGCAGGCGGCCTGGATCGATCAGCTTGCCGCCGCCGAACGGCTGCGGCAAGGCTTCAATGCGACCTTTTTCCAGGCGGGCGATTCCCGCGAACCCGAACTGGCAGGCATCCGAGGGGCGGCCATGGGCTCGCTGTTCACCCTGGCCGTCACCCTGACGCTCAGCTTTCCCATCGGCGTGGCCGCTGCGGTTTATCTGGAGGAGTTCGCGCCCAAAAATCGTTGGACCGACCTGGTCGAAGTCAACATCAACAATCTGGCTGCCATCCCATCGATCGTCTTCGGCCTGCTCGGATTGGCCGTTTTTCTCGATTTCATGCACCTGCCTCGCTCCGCCTCTCTGGTCGGCGGCCTGGTGCTGACTCTGATGACTTTGCCGACGGTCATCATTGCCAGCCGAGCCTCGCTGAAATCGGTGCCGCCCTCGATCCGCGAGGCTGCCCTGGGGATCGGAGCCTCGCAGGTCCAGACCATTGTCCACCATGTTCTGCCGCTGGCCATGCCCGGCATGATGACCGGGGCCATCATCGGCATGGCCCGAGCCCTGGGCGAAACCGCCCCGCTGCTGATGATCGGCATGGTGGCCTTCATTGTCGACATTCCGCACAGTTTCAGCGATCCGGCCACGGCGCTGCCGGTGCAGATCTATCTGTGGGCCGACAGCCCGGAGCGCGCCTTTGTCGAGCGGACTTCGGCGGCGATCATGGTCCTGCTCCTCCTGTTGCTGGCCATGAACGCCGCCGCGGTCCTGCTGCGCAATAAGTTCGAACGCCGCTGGTAATGCAACCGGAACCGTTTGCTAACGGAAAGCAAATAGAACGGGTGTACCGTTCTGGGCAGCAAACGAACGAACAGATCAATTTTTTCAGGAGATCATCCATGCAGAAATTCGCACGTATCCTGGTCGCCGCCGCGCTGTTCGCCGGCTCGGCCGCCCCTGCCCTGGCCGCCGAGGGCCGCGATTACATCTCGATCGTCGGCTCGTCCACGGTCTACCCCTTTACCACCGCCGTGGCCGAGCAATTCGGCAAGACCACCAAGTTCAAGACCCCGAAGATCGAATCCACCGGTACTGGCGGCGGCTTGAAGCTGTTCTGCGCCGGTGCCGGGGTCGATACCCCGGATGTGGCCAATGCCTCGCGCCCGATCAAGAAGTCGGAAATCGAGACCTGCGCCAAGAACGGCGTCTCCCAGATCGTCGAGATCAAGGTCGGCTACGACGGCATTGTCCTGGCCAACAGCAAGAAGGCCGAGCAGATGCAACTGAGCCGTAAGGACCTCTACCTGGCCCTGGCCAAGGACGTGCCCAGTCCCGAGGGCGGCGACCGGCTGGTGGCCAACCCCTACAAGACGTGGAAGGACGTCAATCCCAAGCTGCCGGCGAACAAGATCGAGGTGTTGGGGCCGCCGCCCACCTCGGGCACCCGCGATGCTTTTGTCGAGATGGTCATGGACCACGGTTGCGCCGAATTCCCCCAGATCAAGGCGCTGCAGGCCGCAGACGAGAAGAAATTCAAGGCGATCTGCCAGACCCTGCGTGAGGACGGCGCCTATATCGAGGCCGGCGAGAACGACAACCTGATCGTCCAGAAGCTCGAGGCCAATCCCAGGAGCGTGGGCATCTTCGGCTTCAGCTTCCTCGATCAGAACGCCGACAAGATCCAGGCCTCGGCCATCGATGGCGAACTGCCGGAATTCAAGACCATTGCCGATGGCAAGTATCCGGTGGCCCGGCCGCTGTTCATCTATGTCAAGAAGGACCATGTCGGCAAGATCCCCGGCATGGCCGAGTTTCTGGCCGAGTTCGCCAGCGACCGCGCCTGGGGCGAGCAAGGATATCTGGCGGAAAAGGGCCTGATCCCCATGCCGAAGGACGAGCAGAAGGCCATGGCCGCCGTTGCCAAGGCCCTGAGCGCGATGGTGAATAAAAAATAATACCTGCATCCTGTGGGCAGGCCGCTTGAGGTACAAAACGATGCGCTCGCATCCGGCCCGATGCCCGACGGGCGATACGGGGCGGACCCGGCTGGCGGTGGCAAGGTTGTCGCCGTCGGTCGGACCGCCTTCGCTGGTTCAGGATGGAAATGAGGGGAAAAAGCCGTTTCGTGCCGGCAGGGCGGGCGGCATCCCCGCGGAGGTGGAGCAATAATGGCTGCGATTCTGGGTACGGTCCTTGATATGCGTGACGTGGCGAGGGAAAAAAACGAGGCGGATGCGGCCGTGGCGGCCAGGGTGCGCAAGGTAGACCGCGACCAGCGCCAAACCGTGGGCCTGCCCTTTGTCGAGGAGCCCCGGATGATCTGCCGGGAGGTCAACGTCTATTACGGCGACAAGCACGCCATCAAAAATGTCAGCATCGATGTCGGCAAGAACGAGGTGTTGGCCATGATCGGCCCCTCTGGCTGCGGCAAGTCGACCTTTCTCCGCTGCCTCAACCGGATGAACGACACCGTGGCCGGCTGCCGGGTCACCGGGGAAATAGTGCTGGACGACCTTGACATCTACGACCGCAAGGTGGACGTGGTGCCGCTGCGGGCTCGGGTGGGCATGGTCTTCCAGAAACCCAATCCCTTTCCCAAATCGATTTTCGACAATGTGGCCTACGGACCCAAGATCCACGGCCTGGCCGGCAGCAAGTCCGAGCTCCGGGACATTGTCGAGGGATCGCTGAAAAAGGCCGGCCTGTGGAACGAGGTCAGCGACCGCCTCGACCAGCCGGGCACCGGGCTGTCCGGTGGCCAGCAGCAACGGCTCTGCATCGCCCGCGCCATTGCCGTGCGGCCCGAGGTCATCCTCATGGACGAACCCTGTTCCGCCCTCGATCCCATTGCCACCGCCACAGTGGAAGACCTGATTACCGAGCTCAAGGAGCAGTACACCATCGTCATCGTCACCCACAACATGCAGCAGGCGGCGCGCGTTTCTCAGCGCACCGCCTACTTCCACCTCGGCGATCTGGTCGAGGTCGGCTCCACGGACCGTATTTTCACCAATCCCCGACACCAGCTGACCGAGGACTACATCACCGGCCGATTCGGTTGATCCCCGGCGCCGCAGGCCTTAGTTCGAGGAAATCGGCCGGTGCCGGCATTGCAGCCGGTTTATCTCCGGCGGTAATAGGGGCCTCCCTGGCGGTATTGATCGTAGGTATCGTAGGATCGATCATAGTACCTGGACTGGCCAGGGCCGTGATGGTGTCCATATCCGGGCCAGCAACATCCGCCAAGGGCCAGCAGAACGGCCAAAACGACGCTACCAACAAACATCCTGTTCATTGCTCTCTCCTTTCACTGCGTTCATGGTTGATGCATCGGAACGAACTGTCCTGACAAAGCATGCGCGATGCCAGGGGCTCAGGGAGAAGGGGTGATGGAAAAAGAATGAATGAAATTACCAGGTTGAACGGGAAAGGTGTCCTGCGGGGCCAGAGTTCGACCCCTGGGTGGATATTTTTTACCCAGTTGTCGGGGGCGTGGCAAAAGTTTTTTGGAAATATGGAGTTAAAACAAGATGTTGCAAGTTGAAATTCCCGGCAATGGCAACCGCGCCGGATGGATAGTTGTTGCCCAGGTGATCAGGGGGTACGGGGAAGGGCGATCGAGGGGCCGGCCGGTCAGTCGACTCCCAGAAAGGCCAGAATACCCTTGCCGGCCTGGCGGCCCTGCCAGATGGCATTCACCACCAAGTCGGAGCCGCGCACCATGTCACCGCCGGCAAAGATCTTGGGATGGCTGGTTTGCATGGGATAGGGGCCGGATTCGCCGGCCACCACCCGATCTCGCTCGTTGACCTGGACACCGTGTTCCCGCAGCCAGGTGGGCGGATTGGGACGGAAACCAAAGGCGGTCAGCACCACGTCCGCGGTCAGGGTCACCTGGCTGCCGTTGACCACCACCGGCCGTCGCCGGCCGCTCGCATCCGCCTCGCCCAATTCGGTGGTCACCAATTCCACTCCCTCCACCCGGTGTTCGCCGAGGATGCCGATGGGTTGGCGGTTGAACAAAAACGCCACCCCTTCTTCCCTGGCGTTGACCACCTCCCGCTTTGAGCCGGGCATGTTGACCTCGTCCCGCCGGTAGACGCAGGTGACGCTGGCCGCGCCCTGGCGGATGGCGGTGCGGCAGCAATCCATGGCCGTGTCGCCGCCGCCCATGACCACCACCCGCAAGCCGGCAGTGTCGACGAAGGGGGCGACTGCCTCGTAGCCGCGCTGCTGGCAGACATTGCCCACCAGAAAGGGAAGGGCGTCGTGCACGCCCGGCAATTCCTCGCCGGGCAGACCTCCCCGCAGAAATTGATAGGTGCCCATGCCGAGGAAGACGGCATCGAATTCCGCAAGCAGCCGCTCCATGGCGACATCGCGGCCGATCTCGGTGTTGAGACGGAATTCCACGCCCATGCCGGAGAACAGCTGCCGCCGTCGGGCCAGCACCGATTTTTCCAGCTTAAACTCGGGAATGCCGAAGGTCAGCAAACCGCCGATTTCCGGATAGCGGTCGAAAACCACCGGCCGGACGCCGTTACGGACCAGGACGTCGGCACAACCCAGGCCGGCCGGTCCGGCGCCGATCACCGCCACCCGCTTGTCGGTCCAGGCCACTCCGGACATGTCCGGTTTCCAGCCTTGGGCCAGGGCCTGCTCGGTAATGTACTGCTCGACCGCGCCGATGGTGACCGCGCCGAAGCCGTCGTTAAGGGTGCAGGCCCCCTCGCACAGCCGGTCCTGGGGGCAGACCCTGCCGCAGATTTCCGGCAAGGTGTTGGTCTGGTGGCACAACTCCACCGCGGCGATCAGGTTGCCTTCGGCCATCAGCTTGAGCCAGTTGGGGATCAGGTTGTGGACCGGGCAGCGCCATTCGCAGTATGGATTGCCGCAGGCCAGGCAGCGGTGCGCCTGGTGCTGGTGGTGCGGTTCGGCAACCTGCTCGTAGATTTCGCGGAACGCGGTCTTGCGGGTGACGAGGCCGATCTTGGGTGGCAGTTTCCGCTCGACGTCGAGGAATTGAAAGACATTGTCCAGCCGCTTGTTCATGGCGATGCCGTCCGATTAAGGGTTATTCGCCGCGCTGCATGAGCCGGTCGAGCAGGTTGGAGAGGTCGGCGGCCTTGGGTTTGACCAGCCAGAACCTGCCGATATAGTCGGGAAAATCGTCCAAAAGCCGCCAGCCCCAGTCGCTGTTGGTTTCGCGGCAGAATTCCACGATCACCTCGTGCAGGTGGTTGCGGTATTCCTCCATGTAGCCGGAATGGATGCGCTGGATCTCCACCAGCTCGTGGTTGTACTGGTCGACGAACCGGTTTTCGAGATCGAGCACATAGGCAAAGCCCCCAGTCATGCCGGCACCGAAGTTGCTGCCCGTCGGGCCGAGTACCGTCACCAGTCCGCCGGTCATGTACTCGCAGCCATGGTCGCCCACGCCCTCGACCACCGCATGCGCGCCGGAATTGCGCACCGCAAACCGTTCGCCGGCCCGGCCCGAGGCGAACAGCTTGCCGCCGGTGGCGCCGTAGAGGCAGGTATTGCCCATGATGCCGGCCGTCTCGCTGCGAAAGGTCGACCGGTGCGGCGGCCGGAGCACGATCTTGCCGCCGGCCATGCCCTTGCCGACATAGTCGTTGGCATCGCCGTCGAGGTACAGCTCCAGGCCGCCGGCGTTCCAGGCGCCGAGGCTCTGGCCGGCCACGCCGGTGAGCTTGAGCCTGACCGGCGTCCCGGCCATGCCCTGATTGCCCCAGCGCTTCGCGATCTCACCGCTCAGCCGGGCGCCGACCGAGCGGTCGCAGTTGGTCAGGGTGTAGGCGAAAATGCCGCCGCCCTTGCTTTCGATGGCGGGCAGGATTTCGCGCACCATGCGCTCGGCCAGTTCTCCGCGGTCAAAGGGCCGGTTGCGGGTAATGGCGCAGTGGCGGGGCTTGGTGCGCAGGAGGGCGTCGGTGTGGATGAGCGGCCGCAAATCGAGGCGTTGCTGTCGGGCCGTGCTGCCGGCGGCCGGTTCGAGAAGATCGACCCGGCCGACCAGCTCGGCCAGGCTGCGCACCCCGAGCACCGCCAGCCATTCCCTGGTCTCCTCGGCCAGGAAGCGGAAGTAGTTGACGACCTTGGCCACCGTGCCCCGGTAGTGGTCGCGGCGGAGGTCTTCGCGTTGGGTGGCCACGCCGGTGGCGCAGTTGTTGAGATGGCAGATGCGCAGGTACTTGCAGCCCAGCGCCACCATCGGCGCGGTGCCGAAGCCGAAACTCTCGGCGCCGAGCATGGCCGCCTTGACCACATCCAGCCCGGTCTTGAGGCCGCCGTCGGTCTGGAGCCGGATCTTGTCGCGGAGATCGTTGGCCTGAAGGGTCTGGTGCACCTCGGCCAGGCCCAGTTCCCAGGGCGATCCGGCGTGGCGGATCGAGGCGATGGGGCTGGCGGCGGTGCCGCCGTCATACCCGGACACGGTGATCAGATCGGCATAGGCCTTGGCCACCCCGGCGGCAATGGTGCCGATGCCGGGCCGGGAAACCAGCTTGACCGAGACCAGGGCCTCGGGATTGACCTGCTTGAGGTCGAAGATCAGCTGGGCCAGATCCTCGATCGAGTAGATGTCGTGATGCGGCGGCGGCGAAATCAGGGTGACGCCGGGCACCGCGTAGCGTAGCCGGGCGATCAGGCCGTTGACCTTGCTCCCCGGCAGCTGGCCGCCTTCGCCCGGCTTGGCGCCCTGGGCGATCTTGATCTGGAGCACCTCGGCGTTGACCAGATACTGCGGGGTGACGCCGAACCGGCCCGAGGCGACCTGCTTGATCTTGGACATCTTGACCGTGCCGTAGCGGGCCGGGTCCTCGCCGCCCTCGCCGCTGTTGGAGCGGCCGCCGAGGCTGTTCATGGCTTCGGCCAGGGCCTCGTGGGCCTCGGGCGACAGGGCGCCGAGCGACATGGCGGCGGTGTCGAAGCGGGGGATGATCGTCTCCACCGGTTCGACCTGGTCCAGGGGGATGGGCCGTATGTCCCGGCGAAAGTGCAGCAAGTCGCGCAGGGTTGCCGGTTCGCGCCGGTTGATCCGCTCGGCGCAGGCCCGCCATTGCCGGTACTCGCCGCCGGTGACCGCGGCCTGCAGGCCGAGTACCACCTCGGGATTGAAGGCGTGGTATTCCTGACCGTACATGTATTTGAGCAGACCGCCCGGTCGGATGGGCTTTTGGCGGTTGATAGCCTCTTTGGCCAGAATCCTCTGATCCGCCTCGAGCTCGGCGAATCCGGCCCCCCGGATGCGGCTGGGCGTGCCGGCAAAACACAACTCGACCACCTCGTCGTCCAGACCGACGATCTCGAACAGCTGGGCGCCCCGGTAGGAGGCCACGGTGGCAATGCCCATCTTGGAGAGGATCTTGAGCAATCCCTTCTTGATTCCGGCGCGATAGTTCCGCAGCACCGGATTCGGTGCCAGTTCCAGCTCGCCGCTGCGGCAGAGGTCGGCCAGCACCGCGTAGCCGAGATAGGGGTAGACGGCGGTGGCACCGAAGCCGATCAGGCAGGCCATCTGGTGGGCGTCGCGGGCGGTGGCGGTGGAGACGATGAGGTTGGCGTTGCAGCGCAGCCCGGCCCGGCCCAGGTGGTGATGCACCGCGCCGGTGGCCAGCAGGGCGTGGATCGGCAGTTCCGGCGGCGCGCATTCCTGGTCGGTGAGCAGCAAGAGGACGCAGCCGGAGCGGACGGCCTCGGCGGCCTGCCGGCAGAGCCGCTCGATGGCCTCGCGCAGGTCGATCCGGGCCGGATCGTAGCCGAGCGACAACCGGCACAGCCGGTAGCCCCAACGGTCGAGATGGAGTAAGGCGCGGTATTTCTCGGTGGACAGCACCGGCGAGGTGAGGACGACCCGGCTGGCATGCTGCTCGGATTCCTCGAAAATCGACTGCTGTTCCGGGCCGATGGTGGTTTCCAGCGACATGACCACTGCCTCGCGCAGGGGATCGATGGGCGGGTTGGTCACCAGGGCGAACTGTTGCCGGAAATAGTCGTACAGCGGGCGTTGACCGTGGGAGAGCACCGCCATCGGGGTGTCGTCGCCCATGGAGCCGACGGCCTCCTGGCCGGTTTCGGCCAGGGGACGGAGGAGCTGGTCCCGCTCCTCGAAGCTGACCTGGTACATCTTCATCGCCATCCGCAGCGGCTCGCCCTCCAACTCCCTGGTGGCGCGGTCCTGGGTCAGGGTCCCCTCCAGCCGCAGGGTGTTGTCCTTGAGCCACTGCTTGTAGGGATGGCGGCGTTTGAGGGCCTCGTCGATGTCGGCGGTGTGGGACAGGGTGCCGTTGACGGTGTCGACCGAGAGGATCTGGCCGGGGCCGAGCCGGCCCTTGGCCACCACCTCGCCGGGGTCGTAGCGGTGCACCCCGACCTCCGAGGCCACGGTGAGCACCTCGTCGCGGGTCAGTACCCAGCGCGAGGGACGCAGGCCGTTGCGGTCCAGGGCGCAGACCGCGTATCGGCCGTCGGAAAGCACCAGGCCGGCCGGGCCATCCCAGGCCTCGGTGTGCATGGAATTGAATTCGTAGAAGGCGCGGAGATCCGGATCCAGGTGCTCGACGTTCTGCCATGCCGGTGGCACCAGCATGCGGATGGCCCGGTGCAGGTCCATGCCGCCGGACATCAAAACTTCCAGCATGTTGTCCAGGCTGGAGGAGTCCGAGCCGGTCCGGTTGACCAGGGGGGCGATGGCCTCGATATCCGGCAGCAGCGGGGTCTTGAACTTGCCGGTCCGGGCTTCGGCCCAGTTCCGGTTGCCGGTGATGGTGTTGATCTCGCCGTTGTGGGCCAGGAGGCGGAACGGCTGGGCCAGCGGCCAGCGGGGCATGGTGTTGGTGGAGAATCGCTGGTGGAAGACGCAGATCGCGCTCGCCATCTCCGGGTCGGCCAGGTCGGGAAAGAAACCGGGCAGATCGGCGGGCATCATCAACCCCTTATACACAACCACCCCCTCGCTGAGGCTGGCCACGTAAAAATCGGGATCGTCGACCAGCCGTTTCTCGGCCGCGCGGCGGGCGATGAGCAGCTTGGCGGTCAGCCGTTCGCGGCTTTCGTTGTCGCAGTTGACGAACACCTGGAAAAACAGGGGCAGGGAGTCCAGGGCGATGGGGCCCAGACAGCCGATCTCGATCGGCACCTGCCGCCAACCCGCCACCACCAGTCCCTGGCCCGCCAGTTCCTCGGCAAGAATCCGTTGTGCCGCCTCGGCCCGGCCCTGTCCGCGGCCGCACATCAGCGTGCCGACCCCGTAGAGCGGCGTGAGTTCGCCCATGCCGTTGTCGCGGGCCAGCCGGCGGAAAAAGGCGTCCGGTTTTTGCAGCAAGAGGCCGCAACCGTCGCCGGTGCGGCCGTCGGCGGCGATGCCTCCCCGATGGGTCATGCAGGTCAGGGCTTCGATCCCGGTCCGGATCAGACCATGGCTGGCCTTGCCCTTGATGTGGGCTATCAGCCCGAAACCACAGTTGTCCTTATATTCGCCGAGAGTATAGAGTCCGCCCATGCCAGGTCCCGCCGGTTGAAGAATAATGAATGATGTTAAGCATCAGTCGCCGGAATAAGCAACAGGAATCGTTCTCGGGTGATGTAACTGTTTTTGAGTGTTTTATTGATAAATCGGTATTGGCCTTTATTTACCGAGTATATCCGGTATATTGCATCAAAGGGTCCATTGTTTTCGCATACGGTGTCTGTTGCTGCGGCCGCCGTTGAACTTTTTTACGTCTTCGATGCTCCATGCAGATTGCCACCACGCACCGCAATACCGACTTCGACGGGCTGGCCTCCATCGTGGCGGCCACCCTGCTGTATCCGGGCACCGTTGCCGTGTGCCCGAAAAACGTCAATCCCAATGTCCACCGCTTTCTCTCCCTGCACAAGACCTCCTTCGACATCATCCTGGCCGGCGAAGTCGACCCGGAAGCGGTCAATCGCCTGATCGTCGTCGACACCAACCAATGGCGGCGGCTCGACCGGGTCGACTGTCTCCGGGGGCGGGACAACGTCGAGGTGGTGCTGTGGGATCACCACATGGGCCTGGGCGACATCCAGCCCACCTGGCAGTGCGTCGAGAAGATCGGCGCCACCATCACCCTGCTGGTGCGGGAAATCAGGGAGCGGAAGCTAGCGCTTACCCCGTTGCAGGCCACCTTGTACCTGATCGGCCTCTACGAGGACACCGGCCAGCTGACCTTCAGCTCCACCACCCCGGAAGACGCCCGCGCGGCCGCCTTTCTCCTGGAGCAGGGCGCGGACTTGACCATTGCCGTCGATTTCCTCAACATGGCCTACGGCGAGATGCAGAAAAAGGTGCTGTTCCGTCTGATGCGCGACGCCGAGCAACACGATATCAAGGGGAAAAAGGTGGGGATCGGCGTGGTCCACATCGACAAGCATGTCGAGCTGTCCATGGTGGTGCAGCTCTATGGCAAGATCGTCAACGCCGATGCGGTGTTCGTGATCTTTGTCAACGAAGGCGGCGGCTATTTCATCATCGGCCGCAGTTCGACGCCGGAGATCAACGTCAACAACATGCTGCAGCGATTCGGCGGCGGCGGCCATCCGGGAGCGGGGTCGGCGACCATCACCGACACCAAGATGACACCCGTCGAGGTCCGGCAGAAAATCATCGCCGCCCTGCACGAAATGCAGCGCGGCGCGGCCCTGGTGGCGGACATGATGTCCTTTCCGGTGACCACGGTATCGCCTGAGACCACCATGGATCAGATCCGGCACATCATGGAGGAAGAACGGATTCGCGGGGTGCTGGTCGCGGAAAACGAATGCCTGCGCGGCATCGTTGTGCTGTGGGATTTGAAGAAGCTGCGGCTGAACAAGCAGTGGAACAGTCCGGTCAAGGCCTTCATGAACCGGCAGGTCACCACCATCGCGCCCGACGCCCTGGCCAGCGAGGCGGCGGAATTGATGGTGCAGAAGAACATCGGCCACCTGCCGGTGGTGCAGGGGGAAAAGGTGATCGGCATCGTCACCCGCACCGACATCATCAACTATCTGTACGGTATGCTGCCGACCTGACCCGGCCGGGAAGGGGGCGGTCCGGCGATCAGCCCGGAGGCCAGGCCATGTGGCGTCCGCCCAGAATGTGCATGTGCAGGTGGAAAACGGTCTGGCCCGCCTGGGCGCCGTTGTTGAACACCAACCGATAGTGCGGTATTCCTTCCTTGCGGGCGATTTCGTTGCCCACCCGTATCAACTTGCCCACCACTCTCTCGTCTTCCTCGGCGACCGCCACCGGCCCGCTGAGGTGTTTTTTCGGGATCACCAGAATATGGACCGGGGCCTGGGGCGCGATGTCGCGGAAAGCCAGGACGTCGTCGTCCTCGTAGAGTTTGCTGGCCGGGATTTCTCCCCGGATAATCTTGCAGAACAAACAATTGTCGGGCATAAGAACCTCTCGTGTGGGGGCTGGGAATGGCTAGCGCCGGGGGCCGACCCGCGGCAGCATCTGGAAGACCAGGGAGTTGTCGACGCCGGCGATGCCGACCGGCTCCATGGCGATGGGGATCAAGCGGGTACCGACCTTGAGGTTGATCGTTTCTAGGGCATCGAGATCGACCGCGTACTCGCGGCCGCCGAGGCTGCCGAGCAGGGAGGGCAGCGCATCCTGGGTATTGCCCGGGTTCTGGGCGGTTTCCTTGAATTGGGGCGTGACGAACAGCTTGCGCTTGACCGGATCGAACCGGGTCTGTAAGTCACAGGCCACCGGCAGGCGGACTTCGCCGACCCGGAGCTGCAGATCCTGGCCGGCAAGATTGGTGGTCACGACCAGGTTTTTGCCGGAAAGCGTGCCGCGCACCGAGATGACGTTGTTGCGGATGGAGAGCCGGTCCACCGATTCGACGGTGATGTCGCCCTGCAGTTGCCGGCTCTGCGAGGGGATGTCTAGGGGCAGGGCCTTTTGCAGCGAGGCCAGCACGGTTTCCGCCGGCAGGGTCAGGACGATGTTTCTCTGGCCATCGGCGGCGGCGGAGAAGGGACACAGCAGCAGGCCGCACAGCAGCCAGAAGGAGCGCAGACGATTTCTCATGTTCAACATGTCGGCCAATCAATAGGAAAAGCGGTAAGTCCATGGCTTGCGCCGCCGCCGGGTTGATGATGGCCACGGCGGCAACAGAGACTCGGACAGGGGTCCGAAGCCGGCGTGGCGATGTCGGGCCGGGTCGGAGGGCAAGGAACCGGCACAGGAGAAAACAGACAAAAATGCTCGATTTTCGTTCCCCTGTCAAGCTGACGGGCAGAAAAAAGGCCGGTTGCTCTTGGTCGCGACCAAGCCATGGCCGGTAATAACGGACCGGTGCCGCGCCTTGCGGTCGATCGGGAATGTTGCCTCAGCGATGCGGCCCCGGAGTTGCTGGCGGCCATCCGGGCCGAACTGACCATCGACAATCCCCAATACCAGGCCGCCAAACAATTCGGCCGCTGGATCGGCAAGAAGCTCAAGCCGCGGCTTTTTTTCTTTCGTGAAGAAGACGGCCAGCTCTTTTTCCCACGTGGCTTCGGCAACCAGGCGGTGCGACTCTGCCGCCGGATCACCGGACTGACGCCGATCATCGACGACCGCCGCCGCCTGCTCCCCGCAATCGATCTCTCGTTTCAGGGCAGCCTGCGTCCCTACCAGGAAGAAGCGGTGGCGGCAATGCTGGCACATTCCTTCGGGGTGCTCGAGGCGGGCACCGGTTCGGGCAAGACCGTCATGGCTCTGGCGGCGATTGCCCGGCGGCAACAGCCGACCTTGATCGTGGTCCACTCCAAGGAGTTGATGCGCCAGTGGCAGCAGCGAATTGCCCAATTCCTCGGCCTGGAGGCCGGCCTGGCCGGCGACGGCATCCTCGATATCCGGCCGGTGACCGTGGCCATCGTCAACACCGTCAAGAAGCATCTGGACACCCTGCCGGACCGATTCGGCCAGCTGGTGGTCGACGAATGCCATCGGGTGCCGGCCACGCTGTTCACCGACGTGGTTTCGGCCTTCGACTGCACCTATATGCTGGGCCTATCCGCCACCGCCTTCCGCCGAGAGGACGGCATGACCCGGCTGATCCACATCTCGATGGGCGACCGGGTCCATGCGGTCGACAACCGGATGCTGGCGGCCAGCGGCGCGGTGATCCGGCCGGTTCTGCAGCAGCGGCCGACCGCTTTCAGCTACGGCTACCAGGGCGAATACGCCAAGCTGATCAAGGCGCTGGCCGCCAATCTGCCACGCAACCGCCTGATTACGGACGATATTCTCGCCTTGCTGCGGCAAGATCATCAAGGCACCATCCTGGTGGTGTCGGACCGGGTGGCCCATTGTCGGATTTTGGCCGAGTTGCTGGCCGGACAAGGCGTGTCCGCCCCTGTCCTTACCGGCCAGTCGCCGCCCGAGGAACGGATGGGAATTGTCGCCGATGTTCAGGCGGGACGTGTGATTGTGCTGATTGCCACCGTGCAGTTGATCGGGGAGGGGTTCGATTGTCCGGGCCTGTCCACCTTGGTCCTGGCCACGCCGATCAAGTTCGAGGGCCGACTGTTGCAGGTGGTGGGGCGGATCATGCGGCCGGCCGAAGGCAAAGAGGCCCGGGTGATCGACTATGTCGACGAGGCCGTCCCGGTCCTGCGGCGTTCGGCCGCCGCCAGAAGGGCGGTGTTCGCGGAGTGGTGAAGGGAAGGTGCTGCTGCCCGGGGCCGCGGCTTGCTGTTCGACGCCACGCGCTGCCGCAATGCCCGGCATGAAGGCATCACTTCACAGGGGGCGGCGGGCCTCCTCGCAGCATTCGCACTTCCGGATCGTCTGCCGGGACCTCCACCTTGATTTTCCGGCCCGTGTTGGTGCCCAGATAAGGCTTCATGGCCGCGACCATGTAAGGGATAATCAACCGCAGGTCGTCGCTCTGGCCGGTGCTGACCACGCTGGTCGTCCACACCTGCGTCATTTTCCTTTCCTTGATGTAGGCTTGCACGTCGTAGGCATCCAGGAATAAAAAACGGGTGTACACCGTGTCGGTCCCGATGTGCGTGGTCGATCCGGTGATGCCGTAGGTCGGGGTGTAGACGGTGGTGCCTGAGTAGGTGGCCACACCTCTGTAGGAGGATATGGTGCCAAAGGTGTTCGCCGAGGACACACCCGTCTGGCCCCAGGTGGGGATCGAATAGGCGTACTGGTATGTTTGCGGGTCGCCGATCGCGTACGCCAGGAAAATGGCCACCTCGGCATCCTGAAAGGTAGCCACCTTCACAAACCCTTTTTCGGCCAGAATTTTTTCGACATAGGCCGCGAATTCCTGAAACTGGAGGTCGCCGGCCTCGATCCCCTTGCCGCCGGGCAAGAGGACATAGCGCTTTTTCGTGCCTGCGTCCGTCTGGGCAAGGGAATCGACGTCCGAGGCGAATCGCGATTGCATGGCGGCGCAACCTGCCAGTAGGGCGACGCCTACAAGCAGTACAGCCAGTAGGATATTGTTGATGCGCATGCGTCCTCCTCGGATACGCGTTCATTAGCAAAGGCGCCAGCGCTCAACATTGTCCTGTTCCGTCCAGCAGCTTGCGCATCACGTGTAAAACACCGCCAGCCAAATGGTGACGTCGCCGGGATCTGTCCACGACACCCTGTGCCGGCAACGGGCCGGGATGTTGAGGTAATCGCCTGCGGACATGGTGCAGTGGGAGCCGTCAGCAAATTCGATCGCCGCCTTACCCGCCACCACCATCACCCATTCATGCTCATCCTGATCGTACCACCCTTGCTCGGGTGAGGCTTGCCCTTTGGAGACGATACGCTCAATGCGCACCCCGGGGACGCGGAGAATATCTTCGAAGGTTTCGATTTCAAGCGTGTCCGGCAACGCGTCGCGTATGTTTTTTGGTTTCATGGCGTAACGGTACGTGGCGAATGGCATGGACCGGCGGCAAGCGGTCGGGCTGCGCGCCTTGATTAAGCGATATGCAGTATTGAGGTTTTCATTGCCCCGTCGATCATTTCATTCTTCCGCCATGAGCTTTCATCATTCATGGTGATCCACCTGCGTTCTTCCGCCCTGTAAAACCAATTTTTATCTTGCTGGAAAAATACCTGCATATTCGATGATTCCAGAATATTCAGGATCTCATTGCTATGTGCTCTGATCTCGCTGAAGTCGGTAGTGGCCTTTTGCCCCATCTCACTGTAGAGGTTGCTCAGGTTGAGCAACATTTGATGGATTTCCTTGTCCATGAATTGTGCGTTCAGTCCCAATTTTTGCGCTTCGTTGAGCAGGATCGGGTAACCATGGCTGGGATATTTCGAATTTAATGTTTCCGAGATGTCGTTGGATTTTTTTTCGTCTTTCATGTGATAAGACAGTATCTCCTTGCAGAGCATAATCGATAGAGATTCCGCCCTGTCGACCGCACCAATGACCAGTGGATGAACATATTCGAACAAATATTGATACGGATTCTTGTTTTCTTTGTTCTCCTTGCTCCAAAGTTTAATAACTCTGTTCAGTTCATCTAAGCTAACGGATACCCTGTCGTTATCTCTGTCAATAGGTGATAAGTCATGGGTTATCGAGGTGTCGACAGCCGAAAGATGAGCCATGGGCCCCATTTGGATTTCATCGGCTCCCAGCGCTATCATGGTGGCTGCCGAAGAGCATTCCAATGGAACAAGCGCAGTTAATTTTCGACAATACTGCCGTAAAAGGCTGACGAAACGCAGCGATGCTTTTCCGTTTCCTCCATCTGACTTGACAAAAAGGTAAATTTCTTCGTGATTTCCTATTTTTCCCAATATTTCATATAATACTATGACGTCACTCGCGCAAATACTCCCACGAGGGTTGTTCCAATAGCAAATAACCGGAGCATTGAATATCTCTTCCAGTTTTTTTATGATCGATTGCGTCTCGTTGAATAAAATAGGCGGTTCCTTTATTTTTATTTCGTCCGACATTTCGTCTCCAATCCTTGGTTTGTGCAATATTTTCTTGTTAATAACCGCAGTCCATCTTCGTTTGGAATTGGCGGTTGGCCGATTCTGTCAATGCTCCGGTGCGTGAAGAAAAGGTTGCCTGGAATCACCGGGGATACGGAAGTGAATCCGTGCCTGTTTCGATGTAGTCGAGTAGCCGTTCGGGCCACCTGGAGCGCGGGCCGTTCGCCGGCTCTCGGCGAGGTTCCCTTGGTATTCTCCCTGTGTCGACCAAAGAATCCCGTCTTCCTTCCCTGGTTGGCAACATGGATCAATGATACGGCAAAGGCGGATCCGATACCAGCGTTGGCGAATTTTTTTCACGGATAGCGTCCGGCGCAGACCGCCTTGTGGGGTTGCGGGCAGGGCTTGGGAACTTCTGGCAAAGTGCCTGTGGCTAGGCTGCGGTCGGGTGCAGCAGGCGCATCCAAGGTACGCCGATGACCAGGAAAAACGCGAGATACAGCATGCCGAAAAGAAAACCCAAAATCCAGAATGCCTTGGGCGAAATATAGCCGGCACCGTACCAGATGGGGCTGGGACCCGCCCCGTAAGGCGTGAGAATGCCCATCAGCCCCAGGCTCATGGCCAACAGGAGGGCCGTCTGGTGTGCGTCCACGCCGGGGATGCCGTTAGCCGTGGTCACGAACAGGCCGAGCAGGGCGGTGACATGGGCGGTGACGCTGGCGAAAAGATAATGGGAAAGAAAAAAGATGACCAGCAGGATCAAGGTGATTTTCTCCGGTGAATAGCCTCGGACGAAGCTGGCACTGCCGTGGGCGAACCAGGCCAGAAAGCCAACGTGATTCAGGCCTTCGGCCAAAGTGACGAGGGTGCCGAACCAGATCAATACGTTCCAGGCCGATTTGTTGCCCAAAATGTCGTCCCAGCTGACCACGCCAAGCAGCGGCATGAGCATGAAGACAATGAGCGCCGTTTCGGTACCGTCGGCAAGGTGCGATCCCCAAATCCACAGGACAAGGGCAAAAAACGCCAGGGCGAGCATGATGCATTCCCGCCGCGACATGGCGCCCATCTTCTCCAGTTCCTTCCGCGCCCAGACGGGAGCATCCGGCGCTTTTTTCAATCCCGGAGGATACAGGAAATAGGTGAGCAGGGGCACGAGCAGCAACAGGGGGATGCCCACGGGTGCCATGGTCAGGAACCAGTCGGTCCAGGTGAACGCGATGCCGTTGCTGTTCAAAATGCCGCCGGCCAGGATGTTGGGGGCCAGGCCGGTATAAAAGAGAGAACTGGTCACGCAGGTGGATGCCAGCGCGACCCAGACAAGATAGGCGCCGAGCTTGCGCGGCTCCTTGTCTGGGAAGGAACCGAACATGGCCGGGATATTGCGGATGATCGGGAAAAGCGTGCCGCCGCTGCGGGCGGTGTTCGAGGGCATGAATGGCGCCAGCGCACAGTCGGACAAGGCCACGGCGTAACCGAGGCCGAGGCTGTTTTTCCCGAGATATTTCACCAGAATGAGGGCTATGCGTTTGCCAAGCCCTGTTTTTTCGTAGCCCATGGCAAACATGAACGCCACGAAGATGAGCCAGACCGTGCTGTCGGAAAAGCCGGAAAGGCCCCAGGTCAGGGCCTCTTTCACGGAAATGCCGCCGTCGTGGCCGGGTATGGCTCCCACCCGCAGGAAGGCGGCTGCGACCACGCCGATGAAACTGACCAGGGCGGCTGGCAACGGTTCCAGGATAAGACCGACAACCACGCCGATGAAAATCGAAAAATACAGCCACGCCTCCGGATGGAGCCCCGGAGGGACGCCGACCGCGAAAAGCGCCCGCCCCCCCGGCATGGGAGAAGCACCCAAAAGAGTGGGCAGCAGATACATGGCAATCACAGCGAGAATGGCGATGATTCCTTTCAGGCTTCGAGAATTCATGGGCAACCTCATTGGCGAAATTGGGGGAAGGGTTGTTGGGCTTCGAAACGTTCACCGTTTCGAAAGCGTTGTTGACCGGCATGGCGCCCTTGCGATGCAAAAAAAAACGAATCGCCGAGATCGAGGCCACGGGACACGAGAGTGGTACAACTGTTGTCAACATAAGCATGAAATGGGAGCGATGGTCCCAAAAGGCCGCCATTTTGAGAGAATCCGGCAGGGGCGTGTAGATAATTTTGCGTAAACAACATTCTGGTGAAAAATTCGACATCCGGCACCGAGAGATGCTTGCCGTTTCCTGCCGGCCGGATCGATGGCGGCGCGCTCCTCGAGCAGGCGTTTTCCAAGCCATGACGGAGCCGTAGGCGTTTTTTCTTGATCCCACTGGCCGGGCCCCGCGTCAATCTCCTTGTCTTCTTGTCCTTCTTCCGTTATATAAACTCTCTTTTTCGTTTGAGGGCCGGTCCGTTTTTTCCTCTAGATATCCTGCCGGTTCCTATCCGCCATCAGTTGCCTTCCGGTTGTCCGGGACAATCATCGTGCATCACAGACGCCCCTTGGGGCAGGAGCAGTATGGAGCAGAAGTTTATTCGCAATGTCGCCATCATCGCCCATGTCGATCATGGCAAGACCACCCTGGTCGATCAGTTGTTTCGCCAAAGCGGCATGTTCCGCGACAACCAGCAGGTGGCGGAGCGGCTGATGGACTCCATGGACCTCGAACGCGAACGCGGCATCACCATTGCCTCGAAGAACGGGTCCTATCTGTATGGCGACTACCAAATCAACATCATCGACACGCCGGGCCATGCCGATTTCGGCGGCCAAGTGGAACGGGTGCTGCGCATGGCCGACGGGGCGGTGCTGCTGGTCGATGCCCAGGAGGGACCGATGCCCCAGACCTTTTTCGTGGTGAAAAAGGCCTTGGCCGCGGCCCTGCCGATCCTGGTGGTGGTCAACAAGATCGATAAACCGGCCGCTCGCTGCGACTGGGCGGTGGACCAGGTTTTCGGCCTGCTGGACCGTCTCGACGCTCCGGATCATATCCTCGATTTCCCGGTGGTCTACGCCTCGGCCAAGGCCGGGTACGCCCTGGCCGAACCGGATACGCCGGTGACCCCCGAAACCGGCATGCAGGCAGTGTCCGAGATGATTGTCAAGCACGTGCCGCCGCCGTCGGGCAGTGCCGAGGCACCCCTGCAGCTCCAGATCAACACCATCGATTATTCCCCCTATCTCGGCCGGTTGGGTATCGGCAAGCTGGTCAACGGCCGACTCGATCTGCGCACTCCGCTGGCCGTGGCCCGGCGCGACGGCTCGATCACCTCGGTGCGGATCAACAAGATTTTCGGTTTCAGCGGCAGCCAGAAGGTGCCGGTGGACAGCGCCTCGGTGGGCGATATCGTGGCCGTGGCCGGCATGGAAGACGTGACCGTGGGCGTCACCTTCACCGATCCCGCCGATCCCCGGCCCCTGCCGTTGATCGAGATCGACCCGCCGACCATCTCCATGAACTTTATCCCCAACGATTCGCCCTTTGCCGGCCAGGACGGCAAATATGTAACCTCGCGCCATCTCGAGGAACGGCTCGCCCGCGAAACCCTCTCCGATGTGGCCCTGCAGGTCGAGCCGCTGACCGAGGGCATCGGCTACCGGGTTTCCGGCCGGGGCGAACTCCATCTTTCCATTCTCATCGAGAAAATGCGCCGGGAAGACTACGAGTTCCAGGTGACCCGGCCGCAAGTGATCATGCGCGAGGTCGATGGCAAGCTGCTCGAGCCCTACGAAGAGCTGTCGGTGGACGTGGACGAGCAGTTTCAGGGGGTGGTGATCGAAAAGTTGGGGAAATTGAAGGGTGTGCTGCTCGACATGCGGGTGGAGAAGGAGATGACCCGGATGAAGTTCAAGGTGCCGACGCGGGGACTGTTGGGCTACCGTTCGGTGTTCATGACCGATACCCGGGGCATGGGGGTGATGAACTATATCTTCGCCGAATGGGGGCCCCATGCCGGCGAGATCCAGAATCGGGTCAACGGGGTGATGATCGTCAAGGAGCCGTGCGCCACCGTGGCCTATGCCCTGTTCAACCTGCAGGAGCGCGGCAAGCTTTTCCTCGGCCCCGGTGTCGACGTTTATCCCGGCATGATCATCGGCGAGCACTGCCGGCCTGCCGACCTGATCGTCAATCCGGCCAAGGGCAAGAAATTGACCAACGTCCGCGCCTCGGGCTCCGACGACGCGGTCATTCTTACCCCGCCGGTTGACATGAGTCTGGAGGATTGCATATCCTATATCAATGACGACGAGCTGGTGGAAATCACGCCCAAGGCCATCCGGTTGCGCAAGAAAAAGGACGCCAAGATTCGAGGGTAGCGCTTTTCCCGGCAAGGAGGTACCATGGAAGAGTTGCTTATGGTCGGGGCGGCCGCCCTGGCCGGAATCGCCGCTTTTGTTGTTTTGCGAAAACGCGTGGACGGCGACTGTCCTCCCTGACTGCTGCTGTATGGCTCCGTAGGTACGGGGCTGGCCGTGTACGCGATCCTCAAGATGCTGTTCTGACTGGTGCGCAACAATGCCTGGTGACGCCGAGTTTTCCCCGGAAGCCCCTGCTACCCGTATCCGGGCGAGGATGAAGGAACGGCGGGTGCTCGAGGCCCGGTTTCTGCTGCGTCAATTCAGCGATGGGATCGAGGCCGAACAGCGGCAGGCGCTGGAGCGGGAAGTGAGCCGGCTGCTGGCCGAGGCGGAGCGCCTGCGCCATCTGGCCAGGAACGCCGCCGCCGAAGGACGGCGGGAAGAGGCAGGGAAGCTGTACCGCGACATCGAGCGGCTGGTGGTCGATATGCCGGGTCTGCCTGAAGAACAGGCTGCCCTGGCGGGCGCGGAAGCGGTGTTTTCCCGTCTCTCGGTCCGGTCTGAAGCTGCAAGAGACGCGGATGGGCCGTCGTTGGCATCCAGCCAGGAGTTGACGGGGCCCGAGAAGACGCCGATAGGAATGGCCGCCACCCAAGGACAGCAGACGGCCGCATCGGTCGATTTTTCCATACCGGCAACAGCGGCCTTGCCACCGCGCCGTCCCCGCCGGTTCCCCGGCCTACGGCTTGCGGTTGTCGGCTGCACCGGGCTGGCCGTTCTGGTGCTGCTGCTGATCTGGCAGGGACGATCGAAAGAGCCGTCAGCCATCCTGCCGCCATCTCCTGTGCAGACGCCAGCCCGCAACCTCGCCCCCCGGCCGGTACCTTCCGATGTCCCGACTTCGTCGCCCCTGCCGACCTCACCGACCACTCCGGTCGCGCCCCCAGCGTCGGAAACTCCCGCGCCGACGACCAGCACAGCGATCAAGCCTCAGGCCGCGCCAGCTCGAAAACCGGCACCTCCGCCGCCCAAGCAGGCGGTTACCCCCCGTGTTCCTGCCCCGCAACCCACCTTCAAGCTGGGAACCTTGCAGGTCGAGGACGCAAAACGGAATAAAGACGGCTGCGTGCCTGTCGCTCAGAAAAACGGCCGGCGGCCGCTTTGCTTGAAGGCGAAATAATCCCGCAGGATACGCTGGTGGTCAAAGACCAAGGGGGGCAGATTGGCCTCATGGAACACCTCTGCCCGCTGGGCGTCGTCCGCCGCCACTGGATGGCCGCTGGCCGTGGCGACGTAGACGGTTGAGGCGGTGTGCTGGCGGGCATCGCGGTCCGGGGCCGAATAGGTGTGGAACTGGAGGGTCAGAGTCACAGCCAGGCCGGTTTCCTCTGCGGCTTCCCGCCGGGCCGCATCTTCGAAGGACTCGCCGTAATCGACGAATCCCCCGGGCAAGGCCCAGCCAAAGGGGGGATTCTTGCGTTCGATGAGGACAATGCCGCCCTCGGTCTCGATGATGATGTCCACGGTGGGAACCGGGTTCTTGAAGGGGGTGACCTGGATGCCGCAGGCAGGGCAGCGCATGGGAGGTCCTCCGGAAAGGTTACAGGCAGAGATCGCGGATTTCCGCCCAGGTGCGCACCGAGGGCAGGGTGTGGCGGTCACGGTTCCAGGGCTGGCTGAAGACGATGGCCGTGATTCCGGCCCGATGCAATTGCATGCAGGTCTCGGCCCGGTCGTCGATAAAGGCGGAAAGCCCCAATTCCTTGACGTGCCGGGTTTTGTCGTCGTGGTCGCCCATGGCCACCACCTGGATACGCTCCCAGACGGGTGCCGGGAACACCGCCCGCAGCCAGGTATGCACCGGTTGCACCTCCGGCCGGGCGGTGACCACCTTCACCTGGGCCTGCCGGGACAGATCGCCGAGCACCTCGACCGCTCCCGGCATGGGCAACAGGCCCGTTCCTACCGAATCGCGCAGGATGTCCAGAAAAATGGCATCGGCCAGGCCGGCTTCCATGGACAGGCATTCCTCCACCGCAAAATCGGTGATCTGTTCCGGGCGAATTCCACAGTGGCCGTATTGTTCGCAGGCCAGGCGGATGAAGGCCTCGACCGTGTCGGCGATGACGCCGTCGAAATCAAAGCCGATCTCGGCTGGGTGGATCCTGGGGACGGGCATGGGCGGAACCGGTGGCTTATTTTTCGATCTTGGCATCTTCGACCAGGACATCGTACCGGTAGCCCGCGCCGAAATCCTTGTCGGCGGCCAGCTTGCCCTCGATGGTGACCACGGTGCCCTCGCCGGGGTCCTCTTGGGTGGTGACCACCAGGTCGTGATGATTTTTCAGTGGGTTGCCGGTGCCATCCTGGATGTGCAGCCAATTTTTGCCCATGATCATCCGCGAGATCTTCATCACCTTGCCCCGGACCCGGACCGTCTTGCCGTTCAACTCCTTGCCCTGTTCGAAACACTCGCCCACCGAGTAGCTGTTCGGGCCGGCGGCCTTATGCACGTTGACCTCGGACGAAGGGACCACTGCACCGGCGCTGCCGGTCGAGGTGCCCAGGCTGGCATCGGAGCCGCCTTCGGGCTGGGTGGCTGCGTCCTTGGCGCCGGTCGCTTCGGCCCGGAGGGCGGCATCGAAACCGCCTCCCTGGGCGGGCTTGGCCGCCTCGGCCGCTGCTGCCGGGCGAGAGCCCTTGTCCGGGCCGGGGGCGAAGACGATGCGGTCAAAGGTGCGGTTCAAGGTCTTGGAGGTGAAATTGAACATGGTCATACCCGGGGCGATGGCCAGATTCTGCCCGACCTTGACCTGGGTTTCCGGGATGGCGACCCAGATTTTCCCCTGGGCCGCATCGAGAAGCAGATAGGTGTAGCCGTTGCTGTTCATGGTCTCAAGGACGTTGCCCTGCATGGTCTTGCCGTCGAGCGCGGCCTCGGCGGCCTTTTCTTTCGGCGGGGCGGCCGGTTGTTCCGCGGCCAGGACTGGAACCGGGGCGATCAGGGTCAGGCAAAGGGCGGTACGAAGCAGGATTTTGGACGATAGAAACATGCGAACTCTCCAAGATATGAGAAAAAACAAATGAAAGCAGGGGCGAAGGGCCTTGGGCGACCGCTGGTGCGGTCGGGATTGCACATCGGTTTTGTAATAAGAATTTACCTGTCGCCTGTCAACTTCGGCTGCTGTCGGGAAACAGGCCCTGCAGGCAGCGTTCGATCTCGCCGGCCCAGACCTGGTATCCCCTGGTGCTGAGGTGGACGTTGTCGGCGAGAAAGCCCGGCTGGGTAATGGGGAGGCACTGTTCGAAAAAAGGCTCGACCAAATCGAGAAAGACGCAGTTTTCGGTGGCCGCCGCCACTTCGGCCAACTGGCGGTTGACCTGTTCGATCTCGTGGCTGGGGGCTGCGGGCATGGGCATCAACGAGCAGAGAATCAGCGGCACACCCGGATAGCAGGCGTGCAGCCGCTGCATCATGGTGGAGAAGATCGCCGGGAAAAACATGTATCCCATCAAGAGGTTATTGGTTCCGGATTGGACCAGGACCGCGTCCGGGCCGGGGCAGTCGTCGATTTCATCCATCAGCCGGGCCGACAGCTCCTCGGTCATCTCGCCGGCAATGCCCCGGTTGATGACAACGACATGGGGAAGGTGCCTGGACCAGTTGCCCCATTCCACCAGCGAATCGCCTAGCATCAACAATTTGATCATGTGGTCACCTCGTTCATCGCGACTGCAAAACCATGCAGCCCATGTTGGCAACAAGAAGGGTTTGGCCGCACTCTACCGTATCGCCATGCCCCGGGTCAACGAAGTCCTGGGGCGAGCGGCGGCCGGTGTCGATGAGCGTGACCCAGCTTTTGCCCCGGCTGGCCGCGGGAACGGTGAACCGGGCGGCGTCGGCGGAGCTGCCGTTGAGCATGACGAAAAAATCCGCGTCCGCCGGTTGCAGGTCGGCACCGATGAGATGGAAGGCCAGGGTCCGGCACTCCCGAGACCAATCCTGCTCGCCCGGCCGCAGGCTCTGCCAGAGGATTTCAAGCGGCTGCCCCTCCAGCTTCTGCCCTTGGCCGTCGTACAGGAAAAAATCCTCGCGCCGGAAGACCGGGTGCGACTTGCGCAGCCGGATCAATTTGCGGAAAAAACGCAACAGCGGCTTGTTGGTTTGCACCAGGGTCCAGTCGACCCAGCTGACCGCATTGTCCTGGCACCAGGCATTGTTGTTGCCCTGTTGGCTGCGGCCGAATTCGTCGCCGGCAACCAGCATCGGCACCCCCTGGGAGAGCAGTAGAATGGTGGCCATGGTGCGGATGCGCCGGGAACGGAGATTCAGGATGGCCGTGTCGGAGCTCGGTCCTTCCGCACCGCTGTTCCAACTGAGGTTGTTGTTGTCGCCGTCGCGGTTGTCCTCGCCGTTCATCAGGTTGTGCTTCTCGTTGTAGCTGACCAGATCGGCCAGGGTGAAGCCGTCGTGGCTGGTGACGAAGTTGATCGAGTTGCAGGGCCGGCGGTTGGAATGCTGATAGAGATCGGAGCTGCCGGCGATGCGGGTGGCCAAGGCCGGAACCGCGCCGGCCTGGCCGGCCATGAAGGCGCGGACATCGTCGCGGAAGCGGCCGTTCCATTCGGCCCAGCGGCGGTGCCGGGAAAACTGGCCCACCTGGTACAGCCCGGCCGCGTCCCAGGCCTCGGCGATGATCTTGGTGTCGGCCAGGACCGGGTCTTCGGCGATGCGCTCCACCACCGGCGGGTTGGACAGCACCTGGCCGCTCGAATCCCGGCCGAGAATCGAGGCCAGGTCGAAGCGAAAGCCGTCGACGTGCATGTCGATCACCCACCAGCGCAGGGCGTCCATGATCAGGCTGCGGACAATGGGATGGTTGCAGTTGCAGGTGTTGCCGCAGCCGGAAAAATTGAGGTAGGCGCGGGTCCAGGGATCGAGCAGGTAATAAATGGTGTTGTCGATGCCTCGGAAACTGGTCGTCGGCCCGTCGGCCCCACCTTCGGCGGTGTGGTTGTAGACGATGTCGAGGATGACTTCGATCCCCGCCCGGTGCAGGGCCTTGACCATGTCGCGGAACTCGGTGAGCGGCGCCAGGAGATCGCTGCTGTAACTGCATTTGGGCGCAAAAAAAGAGAGCGGACTGTAGCCCCAGAAATTTTTCAGCCGTTCGCCGGTTTGGGGATTGGTGAAGATGGGCTCGTTCTCGTCGAATTCGGTCACGGGCATCAGCTCCACGGCCGTTATTCCCAGTTTTGTGAGATAGGGTATTTTTTCGACGATGCCCTTGAAGGTGCCGGGACAATCGACCCCGGAAGATGGGTGGCGGGTGAAGCCGCGGACATGCAGTTCGTAGATGATCGAATCCCGCAGGGGGATGTTGAGCGGTCGATCCCCTTCCCAGTCGTAGACCTGTCTGGCCAACAGGCAGCAGGGCTCTGATCCGAGGCAGGTCCGGGTCCGGCCCCAATCCGGGGAATGGATTTCCTTGGCATAGGGATCCAGCAGGATGCGTCGGGCGTCGTAGCGATGCCCGCTTTCCTGCCGGTCGTCAGGGCCGTCGATTCGATAGCCGTAGAGCAGGGGCAGGGGGATGTCGCTGAGCAAAATATGCCAGATATCGCCGGTTTTGTTGGCCTGCGGATTCAAGGGGATCTCGATCCAGCCTTGTTGCCGGCTGGCCTCTGGGGCTATGACCAGAGTGACCGCGGAGGCATGGCGCGAGAAAAGGGCAAAATTGACCCCCTGGTGAGTGATGGTGGCGCCGAGCGGCAGCGGCGAGCCTGATTTTGTCCGGATGGTCTTTTTCATGTTGAAGTGGGAATTGTTATCATTATATTGTCGATAAATTCTGCTTACTCTGTATCTAACGGGCTTGCAGATCATTTTCAACCTTAGTGGAGGTCAGGATGGGGCTCTTCAAAAAACTGGTGCAACCGGAAATAGCGGCGATCGATTGGGAAATGACCCCTGAGTACACCTTTGGCACGTTCGAGAGCTGGGGTGGCCGGGAGCGGGTCCGGAGCAAGAACGAACGAATTTATTATTTCTTCATCGACGCCTGGGACGAAGAGCCGAAACTTTGCCTGATGGAACGCGGCATCAAGCATGCCCGGGTGATCGCCGAAATCCTGGCGCCGCCGGAGATGGTCCGCCGGTGCGTCGACGAACAGGGCAAGGTGGCCCGCTTCGAGCGGACCCACCCCATCAACGAGGAGCTGAAACAATGGCTGCTCGCCAACGTGGTGGAAAGCGAGGACGATTCCAAGGTGATCCCCCTGGTCGAAACCAGCCGTGCCCCGGTGGCCGGCACCGACCTGCCGGGACGGGATGCGGCGCCGGCCGTGCCGGAGCGGATCGTCCTGCCGCACGAGCCCGTCGAAATGAGCGAGGAGAATGTGACCGCCTTGGTGCTCCGCTTCAATTTCGTCGAACAGGAGCGCAATCCCCAAGGGAGTTTCGTTAAGGTGCTGGTCGACAATGATGACGGCTTGACGGTCAGCGACCGGGCCACCGGCCTGATGTGGCAGCGCGGCGGCACCGATATCATGAGCCACCGCTCGATGCGCCGGGAGATCGAACGGATCAACGGAGCCGGGTTTGCGGGATTTTCCGACTGGCGCCTGCCTTCGATGGCCGAGGCCCTTTCCCTGCTCGAACGCGAGCAGTCCGCGGCGGGCCAGTATCTGCACGGCTGTTTTTCCGGAGAGCAGCCCTTTGTCTTTGTCGATGCGACCAGGAAACCGGGTGGGCAGTGGTTTGTCGACTTCAAACAGGGGCGGGCGTTTTGGTCTTCAGGAACTATTCCGGGCGGTTTCGGGCGGTTATGCCGCCGGGAAAAAGACTGATCCCGAGAAAAAGCTGTTGAATCGCGCGGGGACAACTTGTAGGATGCGCAGAATGCAATAAATACTATTTTGCAATAAGGAGTGGAAGGTTCTTGAAACGGATACTGGTGGTCGACGACGAAGCGCAAATCCGCACCATGCTGACCCAGATGCTGGAGCAGGAGGGCTATACCGTTCACACCGCTGAAAACGGTGAGGAAGGGCTGGCGCTGGTCGGTCGCCATGCTTTCGATCTGGTCATCACCGACATGATCATGCCGATCAAGGATGGCCTGAAGTTCATCATGGAATTGGTACGCGATTATCCCGAGCTGAAAATACTGGCCATTTCCGGCGGCGGCGCCATCAAGGCGGAACGCTATCTAACCATGGCCGGGTATCTCGGCGATATCGCCACCCTGGAAAAACCGTTCAAGCGGGACGCCTTTCTCGAACTGGTGCGTAAGCAGTTGGCCGCGGAACAATAGTTTTTTTATAACCTTGTTCATAAAAAAAGGGTCTGCAGCAATGCAGACCCTTTTTTTATGGAATTTTGTGAGATGCCGCCGACTCTGTCAGTTCGAGCCTCGGACGCCGCTGGAACCGAGCTGTGCCAGTTGCTCATCCTTTTGTTTCTTGAAACCGTATTCGACCAGCTTGCCCAGGTCCGCCCACATCGTTTCACTGCCCATGAGCGCCACCACGATGGTCTGGCCGTTGCGGCTGAACTGCCCGACATAGGTCTGGCGTGCGGCAACGGTGTAGCCGGTTTTGCCGCCCAGCGCCCCGTCCACCTTCCACAAGGCCTTGTTATGGTTGCGCAAGACCTTGCCGTAGGAGGTGGTGACAGATTTTTCCCGCATCCGCCGGGCAAACTCTTCGTGCTGCATGGCAAAGCGGAAGATGTTGGCCAGGTCGCGGGAGGTCGATTGCTGGCCGAGGGCCGTCAGTCCCGAGGCAGTACGGCAGACGGTGTTGCGAGCACCCCACATCCGCGCTGAAATCGTCATCAGGTTGGCGAAACTCTCTTCGCTGCCGGCCACTTTTTCCGCCAGAGCGACGCTGGCGTCATTGGCGGAGGAAAGGAGAACCGCGTTGATCAGGTCATCGGCCTGGTAGCGCTTGCTGGTTTCGAGAAACACCTTGGAACTGGGCATGCTGGCCGCGTGGTTGCTGACTTCGACCACGTCGTTGTCCTTCAAGGATTTGATCGCGATCATGGCGGTCACGATCTTGATGGTCGATGCGGGCTGGCGCGGGTTGTCGGGGTACTTGGTAAAAAGCTCGCCGCCGGTTTTGGCGTCCAGAATAATGGCGCTTCTCGCGCTGATCTGTTTTTCGAATCCTTGAGGTGCCCCGGCCGGCTCGGCACTGGCCGTAACCGGAGCGGGACGCACCGTGCTCCGTGCCGTGGCGGTATTGTTCTTCTTGGCTTTCTTGACTTGCTGGGTCGGCACGGCTTTGGGTGCCGGTGCGGGTTGCCGGGCGGCAACCCGCGGCTGTTTTTTGGCAACGGCCGGCTTGGCGGTACCGCTTACCTGGGTGCTCCGCTTGGTCTGGGCCGATGCAGGAGCCACTGGGCTTGCCTTGGTCTTTTTCGGGACGGCAACGGATGTTTTCACCGGGGACTTGGCCGGTGCGGCAGCTTGCGCGGCCGGCTTGGCCGGTGCCTTGGCAATGCTCGGAGATGGCCCTTGTTTCTTTGTTTTGGTCGCGGTGGCGGTCGGTTGTGCACCGTGGACAGAGCTTACGGGCTGGAGAAGCAAAACGATGCTCACCGCCATCAACGTTAGGGTAAAAGACAGGAATCGAGGCATACGGATCGCGGATGGTTAAAGGCAACTCTATAAATTTGAGCAAGTTACCCGCTCTCTTTCCGCGCTGTCAAGCGAATTGCCCGTTTTCTTTGAAAATCACCACCCGGTATGGTAAACAGGCCAGCTATGACGGTATGCGGAATCAAGGATTTGAGTTGGAGAAAAGTATGCAAACATCGCTAGATGAAGCCGAATTGAACCAAGATGGACACCAGGAGGCCGTCGATGCACAGCCGGAGGCCGCCCGTCTGCCGGTCATCCAGGAAAACGCGGCGACCCTGAACGATTTGGTCGATATCAGCTGCCGCAAGTACCGGCAATTGCCCGCTGTCGGCATGGCGCTGGACGAACCGCTTTCCTACAAGACCATGCACGAGCGGATTCTCGCCATCGCCGCCCTGTTGCGTCGTTTCGGTGTCAAGCAGGGCGACCGAGTCGCGCTGCTCGCGGAGAATTCCCATCACTGGGGCATCGTCTACCTGGCGGTGGTCCGGCTGGGCGCGGTCACCGTCCCCATTTTTCCCGATCTTCCGGAGGCCGATGTCCATCATATCTTGGGGGAAATGCACTGCGACGTGATCTTTCTCACCCAGCGGCAGATCGAAAAGATCTACGACCTCAAGCAGCAGCTACGCCATGTCGTTACCTTCGACGATTACCGCGACAACACCGGCCTGATCAGCCTGCAAACCTTCAGCGACTTCGTGGCCGAGGCGCTTGCCGATTTCGGCGGCGAGGCCCGCGACGAAACCTTGGATTTTCCGAAGATTTCGCCGGATGACCTTGCCTCCATCCTGTACACTTCCGGCACCTCGGGCTTTTCGAAAGCCGTGATGCTCAGCCATCGCAACCTGTGCGCCAACGCCCATTCGGCCGGCAATGTCATGCAGATCGTTCCCGGCTGGGTGTTTCTCTCGGTGCTGCCGATCTCCCACACCTACGAATTCACGGTCGGGTTTCTCCTGCCGCTGTTGAAAGGGTGCCGGGTCGTTTATGCCGGCAAGACGCCGACCCCTGCCATCCTGCAGAAGATCTGCGAAAAGGAACAACCCCACGCCATGATGGTTGTGCCGTTGATCATCGAGAAAATCTTCAAGAAACGGGTAATCCCGGCGGTGGAAAAAAGCAGGATGCTCAGCTTCTTTTGTCGGTTCGGCCCGAGCAGGAAGATGATCTACCGCAAGATCGGCGCCAAACTGTACGCCTTTTTCGGCGGACGCCTGGAGGTGATGGGGATCGGCGGCGCGGCGCTCAACCCGGAGGTCGAGGCCTTCCTCCGGGATGCCAATTTTCCCTACATCATCGGCTACGGCCTGACCGAGGCGGCGCCGCTGCTCGCCGGCGGGCCGCACGGCGACACGACCATCCAGCTCGGGTCTTCCGGTAAACCGGTGCCCAACGTGGAGATTTGCATCGAGGATCCCCATCCCGAAACCGGGGTCGGCGAGATCCTGGCCCGGGGCGAGAACGTCATGCAGGGTTATCACAACGACCAAGAGGCGACCAGGGAAACGCTGACCGAGGACGGCTGGCTCAAAACCGGCGATCTCGGTCTGCTCGACGCCGCCGGCAACCTGCATATCAAGGGGCGGTCCAAATCGGTCATTGTTTTGTCGAACGGCGAAAACGTGTATCCCGAGGCGATCGAGCACAAGCTGAACGCCCATCCCTTTGTGGTCGAGTCGCTGGTCATCGAGAACCGCGGCTTGCTCGAGGCCTGGATTTACCCTGACTATGAATTCATCGACGGGAAAACGGCCGGCCAGAGCCGGACCCAGCGGCACCGCTTCATCGCCGACCTGTTCGAGGAGATGCGTGTTGCCGTCAACGAGCAGCTCTCGAATTCTTCCCGCATTTCCCGGATTCTCGAACGGCGCGAGCCCTTCGTCAAGACCGCCACCCACAAGATCAAGCGATATCTCTATTCTGCCGACAGCATGCAGGCGTAAACCAAGCAACACCTTCAACCAACAACAAGGGGGAAATGAATGAGGAAAACATGTGGAATCGCGGGATTGATCCTGCTGGCGGCGGACGGATCGGCGCTGGCCTCGGGCTATCGCATCCCGGAACAGTCGGTGAACTCGGTGGCCCGTGCCGGCAGTTATGTGGCCTACACTCCGGGCGCCGACGCTTCTTACTATAATCCCGCCAACATGTCCTGGCTGGAAAACCGCACTCAACTGGAGGCGGACGCCACCTGGATTCACTTGAGTTCGATCGACTATGAGGATCGGAACCCGGCCCGAAGCGGCGATGCTGAGGCCGAGGATTTTTTCATGCCCACCTTCTTTGCGGTTTCTCCGGAATACAACAAGTTCCGCTTCGGTTTCTCGGTGACCGCGCCGGGCGGCCTGTCGAAGCAATGGCAGGAACCGTATCCCCGGATCTATGCCGAAGAATTCTCGCTCAAGATTTTCGAGTTCAACCCCACGGTTTCCTATAAATTTGGCGACCGATTTTCAGTCGCTGCCGGCATTCGGGGCGTGTATACGGATGGCAAGGTGAAAGGCAACGCCAACGACCTGCTGACGAGAGATCTCAAGGGCGATTCCTGGGATGCGGGATACAATCTGGCGGCCACGCTCCGGCCCGTGGACAACATGAACCTCAGCGTCACCTACCGTTCCAAGGTGGATCTGAGCGTCGAGGGCGATGCAACCCTGCGTTATGTGCCGATGTCGATGGCCTACAGCGGTGCCGCCAGCGTGGAGATTCCCCTGCCCGCCGTGCTGGCGGTGGCCGCTTCGTATACCTTCTTCGACCAGTTGACGGTGGAGTTGGCTTACGATCGGACCTACTGGTCCGATTATGAATATCTGGATTTCAACTACAGCTCGGTGTTCAGGGCCCCGAACCCGTTCTACGCCTTTGACAGTCCGATTGCCAAAAAGTGGCAGGATACCGATTCCTGGCGGTTGAGCGTCACCTATGACCTGAAGAACAACTGGATCCTCATGGCCGGGTTCGCCATCGACGAGAATCCCGTGCCGAGCAACACCCTGGGCTTTGAGCTGCCCGATTCGGACGCCCGCCTGTATTCCGTGGGCGCCCGATACAAGATCAACGACAACATGGAGATCGGTGCGGCCTATCTGTATGACGACAAGGAAAGCCGCCGGATCAGCAACGCGACGGTCAACGGCGAGTTCACCGATGCCGCCGCCCACCTCCTGACCTTCGGGTTTACCTACAAGCTGTAAACATTGCCCGCCACACCCGCGCGGTCCAAAAGCGCGACTCCAAAGGCCCGGAAACATTCCGGGCCTTTTTTTATCCCAGCAGCAAGGTGTTGGAAAAACGGATGATGGGCATGATCACCCACCCGATCACCCCGGTATAGAACAGGGCCAGGAGGATGATGAAACCGAACGGTTCCAGCTTGGCGTAGCCGCGGGCCGCGTCCGGTGGGAGGAGGCCCATCAGTACCTTCGAGCCGTCGAGCGGCGGAATGGGGATGCAGTTGAACACCGCCAGCATGATGTTGATCCAGACACTGGCCGCCAGCATGGCCACCAGCGGCTGGAGAATAAAAAAGGGAACCACGAACCGCAGGGCCACGAACAGGTGGGCCAGTGCCGCGCTGCCCACGGCCAGGACCACGTTGGCCGCCGGTCCGGCCAGGGCGACCAGCAGCATGTCGCGCTGCGGCTGCCTGAAATAGCGGGGATTCACCGGCACCGGCTTGGCCCAGCCGATCTTCATGATGATGAAGGCCAGCACCCCGAGGGGGTCGAGGTGCTTGAGCGGATTCAAGGTCAGGCGGCCGAGATTTTTTGCGGTCGGATCGCCCAGGCGCCAGGCCACATAGCCGTGGGCCAATTCGTGCACGGTCAGGGCGAACAGCAGCGGCGGCACTTGGATGATCAATTGCCGCATGAGGGCGTTGAAATCGAAATCCATGTACAAAAAACTCCTGAATGAGGTTGGTGTCCGGATGCGGTACCGGAGCCGAGAGTGGGTGAAAAAGTAAGGCCAAACCGGGGAAAAGCGAGGAAAAAAGCGCGACGGCGGTCAGCGCTGCGGCTGGTTGTCGACCGGATAGGTGGTGCGGATGAAGGCGATGGCCTGGTCGTGCCCGGCGATTTCGCCGTCGAGCTGCATCTCGAGCAGGTGGTTGCGGATGGCCCGGAACTGGGGGCCGGGGATATAGCCCATGGCCTTGAGTTCCTCGCCGCCGACCAGGGGCGTTTCCCGCCGCAGGGTGGTGACATACTGGGAGACCGCCTGCTGGATGAATCGCTTGCGGGCAATGGTCATCAGGTACAGCAAGCCTTCGTTGTCGAGTTCGTGCAGGAGCCAGTAGATTTCGCTGGGCCGGAGAAAGGGGCGTTTCTGCATCTCCTGGGCGATGCGCTCGGCCTCGGTCTTCTGCGCGATCAGCTTTCGCCGCTGCTTGGGTGGCAGCTCGAAGCGATCGCAGAAGGCAATCAGTTCCTTGGTGCGCGAGCGGCTCATGATCGCCAGCAGGTAGACCATCCACGATTCCAGCTTGTCGGGCAGGTAGAGCAGATTGAACCAGGCAATGGCCTGGTTGGCCTGGGTGAGAAAGTGGAGGAAGCGGCGGTCGATCTTGAAGTTGGGGCGCAGATCCGGCCAGAGAAAGGGAAGAAGCTTGAAAGAGGCCATCCGCCGCAGGACCGGGGTGGGGTCGTCCTCGGAGAGGATCAGCTTGAGTTCGTGGAAAAAACGGGGTTCCTCGACCTGATCGAACAGGTTGAGCTGCACCGTGTTCTTGATCAGTTTCTCGGTGTGGCGGGTAATGGTGAAATCGAGCCGGCCCTCGAAGCGGATCGCCCGGAAAATGCGGGTCGGGTCCTCGACAAAGCTCAAGTTGTGCAGGGCCTGGATGCGCCGTTCCTTGAGGTCGTTCTGGCAGTTGAAGTAATCGGCCAGGACCCCGAACCGTTGCGGGTTGATGTGGATGGCCATGGCGTTGATGGTGAAGTCGCGGCGGTAGAGGTCGAGCTTGATCGAGCTGTGTTCCACCGTGGGCATGGCCGCCGGATGGTCGTAATATTCCAGCCGGGCCGTGGCCACGTCGATGCGGGTCTGGTCCGGGAAGATCACTGTGGCGGTGCCGAATTTTTCGTGGGGATGGACAATGCCGTGCCGCTGTTCGGCCAGGGCCTTGGCAAAGCGGACGCCGTCGCCCTCGATGACGATGTCGATGTCGGTGTTCTTGACGTGGAGCAGCAGGTCGCGGACAAAGCCGCCGGCCACGTAGGCGTTGCAGCCGATGGCGGCGGCGGTCTCCCCGATTTCGCGCAGCAGCACGATGATGTCGCGGGGCAGCACCTGGGTCATGATGCCCGCCAGGTTGCGGGTGCGTTCCACCGAGGGCCGCTCGTCGCTGCGGAGCAGGTCCGGCGAGAGGTGGGCCGGGTCGTGGACCAGCAGGCTGAGCAGGTCGGTGCGGGTGATCACGCCCACGATCGCCTCGCCCTGGACCACCGGGATGAGCCGCTGACGGTTTTCGATGATCAGCCGCTGGATATCGGCCAGGGTGCCGCTTTCGGGAATGGTGGCGATTTCGGTGGTCATGTAGTCGGCCACCGGCAAGCTGCCCAGCTTGTGGAAAATGGCCTTTTCCGCCACCATCCTCGAGATCATGCCCAGAAAGCCGACGGGTTGCGAATCGGTATCGTGGCCGCCGTTTTCCCGGACCACCGGCAGGACGGTGACGTTGTAGCGGGTCATCAGCCGGTTGGCCTGGTCGATGCTGACATCGGGGGTGACGGTGATCACCGGCGAACTCATGAGTTCGCCGGCCACGGCCTTGGGGCGGATATGGCGGTGGAGGAGCCCGACCAACTGTTCCTCCGCCTCGGCGATGGTCAGGTCACGGATGGTGGCCGATGCGGCGGATGCATGCCCGCCACCGCCGAACTCGCGGGCAATGGTGCCGACGTTGACCTCCGGGATGCGGCTGCGGGCGATGAGATAGGTCCGTTCGCCCAGGCTGAGCAGGGCACAGAGCACGTCGATGTTTTCCATCTCCATCAACCGCTGGACAATGACCGCGAAATCGCCGATATAATCGGCCTTGACCAGCTTGGCGATCACCACCGGCACCCCGCAGATGACATAGGATTGCGCCTCCTGCTGCAACTGGCTGATCAGGCTGATCTGCTCAGAGGAGAGGTCCCGGGAAATGAACTGGGTGACGATGTCGAGGTTGGCGCCGCGGGCAAGCAGCCACGAGGCGGCTTCCAGATCCTCGGGGCGGGTGGAGGAGTGGAGGAAGCTGCCTGTGTCCTCGTAGATCCCGAGCGCCATTAAAGTGAGTTCGTCCGGGCTGGGCATGATGCCCTGTTCCCGGAAGAGGCGGGTGAAGATGGTGGTGGTCGAGCCGAAGGAGGTGACGGTTTCCTCGACGCCGCGCATGTCGCCGGCGGCATCGGGGTGATGGTCGTAGAGGTGGACGACCATGCCGGGATTTTTCAGACATTCCGCCAGCCTGCCGATTCGATTCGGCTGCCGGGTATCGACCACGATCAGCCGTCGCACCTTGCTCAGGTCGATATGCTTGATCTTTTTGAATTCGTAGATGTTGCGAAACTCCTGGGCCAGATAGTCGCGTACCGATTTTTCCTGCGATCCCGGAAAGACGAGTTCAGCCTCGGGATAGAGCCTTTTGGCGGCGACCATGGCGGCCAGGCTGTCGAAGTCGGCGCCGATATGGGTGGTGATGATATCCATGGCGCCGATTATACACCAAGAAAAGTGTCTGTAAAGAGAACGCCCGCACCCGTTTCGATGCAAACGACGGTTTTTGGAGGTGCGGATCGCCCAGATCGCCCTCTTGCGCCAACAGCGTGATTTTATTGTCACTTGAACGCGGACATCCCGCGTGCGGATCGGGATGGCGGCGGCAAGAAAATCATTGATCGGCCATGCCTTGCCGCTTGACAAATATTTGTCAATGCTCTATTTTGGTGAACTTCCTTGAGAACGGCAGAGCGGGTGTAGCTCAGTTGGCAGAGCACAAGCTTCCCAAGCTTGGGGTCGCGGGTTCGAGCCCCGTTGCCCGCTCCAAAAGGAAGTTGGCCCCGGCGCCACAGTTGCTTAGATCCCTGCCGGGGTCGGCATCGGAAATGCCGGTGTTTTGCGAAAGTGGGCTCTGCCCGCTTTTTTTATTGTCTTTTGCCGCGCTCCGGTTGCATTGCCGATGCCGGAGGAGCGGACGCTCGGCACAGGCAGGGATCGGCGCGATACTGGCGCCACGGGTCAGTCGAAAGAAAACGGTTGCATGCTGTGGAAGAAGCGACGGATAGATTACTCACGACAATTCGGGGTTTTGCCGAGCCCCTGTTGGCCGACATGGGGATGGAGTTGGTGGAGATCCAGTTCCGCCGGGAAGGGCACGGCTGGGTGCTCCGATTGTTCATCGACAAGGAAGGTGGCGTCGCCATCGACGACTGTGTTGCGGTGAGCAGAGAAATCAGCGCCTATCTCGAGGTGGAAGACCTGATCGATCACGCCTATCATCTCGAGGTCTCCTCGCCCGGCTTGGAGCGGCCGCTCAAGAAGCGGGACGATTTTATCCGCTTCGCCGGCAAGCTGGCCCGGATCAAGCTGCGGGAGGCCGCGGCCGGACAGCGGGTGCTCGTCGGCACCTTGCAGGGCATGGAAGGAGACTCGGTGGTGTTGACGCTGGACGGGGAAACCGTCCGGGTCGACATGGAAAATATATCAAAGGCACGCCTGACGCTGTAAGTTCGCAGGAACATGCAAACGATTGCCTGAGTTGGAGTACGACATGGTTGGAACAGAAAATCTCAAACGAATCGTCGATCAAATTTGTCGGGACAAGGGCATTGACCGCGCCTTGCTGATCGATGCCATCGAAGAGGCCGTTCGCTCGGCTGTCCGGAAAAAATTCGGCAATCGCAGGGAGATCGAAGTTCAATTCAGCGAAGACCTAGGCGAAGTCGAGGTCTTCCAGTATCGCACGGTGGTGGACGAGGTCTACGACGAAGAAACCGAGATCTCGTTGGAAGAGGCCCGGCGGCTCGACCCCGAGGCCGAGCTCGACGACGATCTCGGCGAGAAGCTGGACAATATCGCCGACTTGGGCCGCATCGCCGCCCAGTCCGCCAAGCAGGTCATCATTCATCGGATGCGCGACGCCGAGCGCGACGTCATCTTCGATATGTACCGCGACCGCGAAGGGAGCATCGTCAACGGGATCGTCCAGCGGTTCGAGCGCGGCGACATGATCATCAACCTCGGACGCACCGACGCCATTTTGCCCCGCGAGGGCCAAATCCCGAAACGGTCGTACAAGCAGGGGGATCGCATCCGGGCCTATCTGCAGGAAGTGCGCCGCGAAGTCCGGGAAAGCGGCAAGTTCCGCGATGCCCAGCTGATCCTGAGCCGAACCTGCAACGAATTCTTGATCAAACTGTTTGAGATGGAGGTCCCGGAAATCGCCGAGGGCATCGTCAAAATCATGGGGGCCAGCCGCGAGCCGGGATTTCGAGCCAAGATCGCCGTTTCCTCCATCGAATCGGATGTGGATCCGGTGGGCGCCTGCGTCGGCCTCAAGGGCTCGCGGGTCCAGAACGTGGTGCAGGAGCTGCAGGGCGAGCGGATCGACATCGTGCCTTGGAGCCCGGATCCGGCCAAATATGTGTACAATGCCCTGGCGCCGGCGGAAGTGTCGATGGTCGTCATCGAAGACGAGAGAAAAACCATGCTGGTGGTGGTGCCCGACGATCAGTTGTCCTTGGCCATTGGCCGCCAGGGGCAAAACGTGCGCCTGGCCTCCCGGCTGTTGAATTGGAAGATCGACGTCAAGAGCGAGACTCGCTACACCAATCTGGAAAATGCCAGCTACCGCAGCCTGCTCGAGGTCGAGGGCGTGGACGAGGGCTTGGCCGACCGGCTGTTTGCGGCCGGCATAGCCTCGGCCGGTCTGTTGGCCGGGATGGAAACCGAGAAATTGATGGCCCTGGCGCGCCTGGATGAGGAAAAGACCAAGGCCCTGCAGGAAAAGGCCGCCCTGGTGCAACCGCCGGAGGCTCCCGAGGCGCCGGCCGCTGCAGCCGGGGAAGACGCGGGTGCCGATGCGGCCGAGACGTCGGAGGACGGGCCGGCCTGATGCGGCGAGGGCATGTCCCGCTGCGGACCTGCCGGGGCTGCGGCCACAAGGGGCCACAGGCGGAAATGCTGCGGTTCGTCCTGGCCGCAGGCGAGCTGGTCGCGGACCAGCTCGGCGCCCTGGCTGGTCGAGGAATATATTGCTGCAACCACACTACCTGCCGTGAACGGTTGGCAAAAAGCAAAAAAATCCGAAAACGGATTGATCGTGCCGGGCGGGGTACAGAGGAAGGGAGCGTTTGATGAGCAAGGTTCGTATATACGATCTCGCCAAGGAGTTCGGACTCAAGAGCAAGGAGCTGGCCGACAAGCTGGTCGCAATGGGCTATGCCATTGCCAGCCCCAGTTCGAGCGTTGAGGATGATGTGGCCGCAGATATTCGCAGAAAATTGACGGGCGATGCCTCGCCTGACTCCGGGGCGAGACGGATCGAGCTGAAAAACAAGCCCGAGCCCGCCGCCAAGGCCAAGACCGTGGTTCGGCGTCGCTCCAAGGCGGACAAGGAAGAAGCGGCTAAAAAACAGGAAGAGGCCGAAACGCTCGCCCTGGAAGCGGAAATCCAGGCCCTGGCGGCACGGTTGGAGGATAAGGCACCAGTCGCCGAGGCGCCGCCGGCCCAGGCCGAAGAACTTCTCACTCCGCCCCAGGCGGAGGAGTTGCCGCTGGATGACGCCTTGGCCGAGCAGCAGCCTCCGGCCTCTGCGCCCGCCGAAGCGGTGGCCGAAGAGGCCGCGGCAGAGCCCGAAGCCGGTGAGACGGCCGGGGAGACGCGCGTAGAGCCTGTGCTTGCGCCGGCAACCGCACCGCCGCCGGTGGCCGGAGACGCCGCCGAGGAAGAGGCGCGAAAGCCGAAGCAACTGGCCAAGGTAGTGGGACGCGTGGTCATCCCGGTGCCGGAGAAACGGGTGAAGCCGGTTCAGAAAAAGCCGGCGCGCCCGACGGCTCGGCCTCTCCCCGGAGAGACGTCGACGGAGGTGCCGGTGGCCAAGGACGATGCCGCCCGAGGCGACAAGGCCAAGAAAAAAAGCAAGCGGGTAGTTGCCGTTCAGACGGAGGAGGAAGGTCTCAACCGAAAGGGCGCCAAGGGACAGAAGAAGGGAAAAGGCCGGATCGATTTCAGCCCGGACGGCGATGTCGAATTCATGCGACCCCGCAAAGGCAAAAAAAGAAAAGAGAGCGGCAAGAAGGATCTGCTGATGTCGCAGGTGGCCGAAACCAAGGCGATCAAGCGTCGGATTAAGGTGGTTTCCACCATCAGTGTCGGCGATCTGGCCAAACGGATGGGGATCAAGGCCAGCGAGGTGATTGCCGCCCTGATGCGTCTCGGAGTGCTGGCCACCCTCAACCAGGCCCTGGACGTCGACACCGCCGCCCTGGTGTCGGCCGACTTCGGCTACGAGGTCGAGCAGGCCATGACCGAAGAGCTGGAACTGGAGGCATTGCAGGAGCAGGAAAGCGAGTCGGGCGGCGTGGGCCTGCCCCGGCCGCCGGTGGTCACGGTCATGGGCCATGTCGACCACGGTAAGACCTCGATCCTCGATGCCATTCGCAAGACCGACGTGGCGGCGGGCGAGGCGGGCGGCATCACCCAGCACATCGGCGCCTACCATGTCCAGGCCCCCTCGGGTGACCTGACCTTTGTCGATACGCCCGGCCATGCCGCCTTTACCGAAATGCGCTCGCGGGGCGCCAAGGTCACCGACATCGTCGTCCTGGTCGTGGCCGCCGACGATGGGGTCATGGACCAGACCAAGGAGGCTATCGCCCATGCCAAGGCGGCCGAGGTGCCCCTGGTGGTCGCGGTCAACAAGATCGACAAGGACAATGCCGATCCCGACCGGGTTCGCCGTGAATTGAGCGACTTCGGTCTCATCCCCGAAAGTTGGGGCGGCACCACCATCTACTGCGAGACCTCGGCCAAGAAAGGAATCGGGATCGAGGAATTGCTGGAGTCGATCCAACTTCAGGCGGAAATCCTCGAGTTGCGGGCCGATCCTGGCCGCCGCGCCAAGGGAACGGTCATCGAGGCGCAGCTGCACAAGGGGCGTGGCCCGGTGGCCACGGTGCTGGTGCAGGAAGGCACCCTGAGGCCGGGCGATAATTTCGTGGCCGGTATCTACAGCGGCAAGGTGCGACTGCTGACCAACGAGCGCGGCGAACAGGTCCAGGAGGCCGGTCCGTCCATCCCGGTCGAGGTGCAGGGCATCTCCGGCGTGCCTCAAGCCGGCGACGAATTCGTCGTTCTTGCCGACGAGAAGATGGCCAAATCGGTAGCTTCGGCTCGGCAGCTCAAGGCACGGGAAACCGAATTGGCATCGGTTTCCAAGGTTTCGCTCGACAATCTCTTCGAGAAGATGGCCGAGCAGGAGATCAAGGAATTGCGGGTCATCCTCCGCGCCGACGTGCAAGGAACGCTCCAAGCCTTCGGCCAGGCGGCGGAAAGTCTGTCGACCAAGGCGATCCGAGTCCGTTCCCTGCATGAGGGGACCGGATCGATCACGGAAAACGACATCCACCTGGCCGCCGCCTCGGATGCGATCATCATTGGGTTCAATGTTCGCCCCGCGGTCAAGGTGAAGGAGTTGGCCGAGCGGGAAGGGGTCGACGTCCGCTCCTACGACGTCATCTACCATGCCTTGGAAGACATCGAAAAAGCGATGAAAGGCATGTTGGAGCCGACCTACGAGGAACGAGTGATCGGCACCGCCGACGTGCGCGAAACCTTCCAGGTGCCCAAGGTGGGGATCATCGCCGGCTGTTCTGTCATTGCCGGCAAGATCGAGCGCAATGCCCGGGTGCGGGTGCTCCGCGAAGGGGTGGTGGTCTATACCGGCAAAATTTCTTCGTTGCGGCGGTTCAAGGACGATGTCAAGGAAGTGCTCACCGGTTTCGAATGCGGCATAGGGGTCGAGAACTTCAACGACATCAAGGTTGGCGACAACCTGGAAGCCTTTGTCCTCGACGAGGTGGAAGCAACTCTGTAGACGATCGATACTGGTTATGGATTTCGATTTCAAGCTCCCCGGCCTGGGCCGCCCGGAAAGCTCGCGGCCCAAGCGGGTGGCCGAGGCGGTCAAGAACGAGTTGACCATCCTCCTGCTGCAGCAAGTCGCGGACCCACGTCTGGCGGCAGTCCGTATCTCCAAGGTGGTGGTGACGCCCGATCTCAAACAGGCCAAGATTTACTTCACCGTCCCGGTCGAGCAGGAGAGCGGTCCGGCGCTGCAGGGCATGAGGAGCGCTAAAGGTTTTTTCCGCAGCCATCTGGCCAAGACCGTCAACTTGCGCTACACGCCCGATTTGCTTTTTTACTATGACAGCCTCAATGAAGAGGCGGCACGGATCGACAATCTGTTCCGCCAAATCGAGGAGGAGAGAAAGCATGAGCAGTCCTGAGCTAGCGGTAGCCGAGGCCATCCGCGCCAAAGGGCATATCCTGTTGGCCACCCATTTCAATCCCGATGGCGACGCGCTGGGTTCCCTGCTCGGCCTGGCGGACATCCTCGAAGGCATGGGCAAGAAGGTGTTCCGCTATCTGGAGGAACCGGTTCCTTCGATCTACCGCTTTCTGCCCGGCTGCGGCCAAACCCAGACCGAGATGGACAAGGTACGGGAATTCGTCGCCCGGGCGGGGGACGATTTCCTCGCCCTCTGCCTGGACTGCGGCGATACCCACCGTTTGGGCAGGCACGGTGCCGAGTTGATCGGGTTCCGGCCCTTGATGGTGATCGACCACCACCGCGGCAACGACGGGTTCGGCGATTGCGACTGGATCGAGCCGCACCGCTCGTCCACCGCCGAGATGGTGTACGATCTGGTCATGACCTTGGGCGCGGACATTTCCGCCAGAGCGGCGGAATGCCTGTTTGCGGCCATCAACACCGACACGGGCTCGTTCCGGTACGAATCCACCAGCAGTCACACCTTTGCGGTGGCCGGCGATCTGGTTCGCCGGGGCGTGAATCCGGCCCAGGTGGGCAACGACCTGTACGAGAACTACACCCTGGGCCGGCTACGGCTGATGCAGGAGGTGCTGGCCACCCTGGAAATGCACGAGCGGGATCGGATCGCCATCATCCGGGTGAGCCAGAAGATGCTGGAGCGTACCTTCACCACCATGGAGGATACCGAATACTTCATCAACCTGCCCCGGGCCGTCAGTTCGGTGCGGGTGGCGGTATTCCTCAAGGAGGTCGCGCCGCTCCATATTTCCGTCAGCCTTCGGGCTAAGGGCAAATGCGACGTTTCCCTGATCGCCGCCCGGTTCAACGGCGGCGGCCACCGCAATGCCAGCGGGTTCAGGATCAAGGGGCAGAGCATGGAGGAGGCGCGCGATACCCTGTTGCGCGTGCTGCGGCCAGAGGTGCAGGGATAAGACACCGATGACCGCGGCGGTTGCGATGGTCGAAGAGGACAAGCCGGATTGGAACGACGGTGTCTTTCTGGTCGACAAACCGGTGGGATTGACCTCCTTTGCCATTGTCCGCCGAATCCGGCGCCTGCTCGGCATCAAAAAAGTGGGGCATGCCGGCACGCTCGATCCCTTTGCCTCCGGCTTGTTGATCGTCTGCGTCGGTCGGTCGGCCACCAGGCAGATCGAACAGTTCATGGCCGGCCGCAAAACCTACCGGGCCCGGCTTCAGTTGGGGGTGGAAACCACCACCCAGGATCCCGAAGGAAGCGTCGTCGCCACCAGGCCGGTGCCGAAATTGGACGAGGCAACCCTGACCGCCTGCCTCCGGCGCCACGTCGGGCCGCAGCTCCAGGCACCGCCGCCCTTTTCCGCGGCCAAGCACAAGGGCAAACCGCTGTATGTCTATGCCCGACAGGGAGTGCAGATCGAAAAACCGGCCAAGCCGATCGAGATATTCCGTCTTGAATTGTTGGACTACGATGCCGATGCCGGCCAATTGAGCATCGAGGTCGAATGCAGCCGAGGCACCTATATCCGGGTGCTGGCGGCCGATATCGGCCGGGCGCTCGGTTGCGGCGCCCATCTGGTCGCATTGCGGCGGACCCGCTCGGGTCAGTTTGCCGTTGAAGACGGCCTGTCCGGCGAGGAGTTGTTCGTCGACAACGACCCGCAGTTGTTGCGTTCCAAACGCCGCAGTCTCGAACAGGTATTGCAACCTGCCGGCTAACCGTGCTTTTGTTCTTGCCACGGTCGAGTGGCGTGGAGTATAGAAGCTCATGTCGTCCCCTCGGGTCGTCCCTCTGACCCGGGAACAGGGACAATCTATCCAGACTCCAGAGAGGCTGAGGGAAGAGGCTTGTCTGGCAGCAGAAGGAAAGTGGAGGTGCCCCATGGCACAAGCAACGGAAAAGAAAAAGGAACTGATCGAAAAATTTAAAACCCACGAGACCGATACCGGCTCCTGCGAGGTGCAGATCGCCCTCCTGACCGATCGCATTCTCTATCTCACCGAGCATTTCAAGACCCATGCCAAGGACCATCATTCCCGTCGCGGTTTGCTGCGGCTGGTCGGTCAGAGGCGTAATTTGCTCAAATATCTGCAAAAGAAGGATATCGGCAAGTACCGGACGCTCATCCAGCAACTTGGCATCCGCAAGTAGACCGTTACCGGACGGCGGGCCACGGTGGCCCGCCGTCCTTTTTTCAGCCATGTGACCGCGCCACGGCAGCGGAGCGCCATAAAGACACAAAGGACACAGAGAGAACGGACCAAAAGGGTGCGGGTGTCACTGCATCCTTTGTGCCTTTGTGGCGGCATTGAGCCGGGCCGGTTGCATTGTTTTCACCTATATTCCGGGAACACCGGACAGGAGAATCTATGATCCATACTGTAGCAACCGAAATCGGCGGGCGGAGCATCGCCCTGGAAACCGGCAAGATGGCCAAACAAACCAGCGGCTCCGTGGTGGTCTCCAGCGGCGACACCAAGGTGCTGGTGACTGTCGTGGCCGAAACCGAGCCGAAAAAAATGGGATTTCTGCCCCTGACCATCGAATACCAGGAACGGATGTACGCGGCCGGCCGCATTCCCGGCAGCTATTTCCGGCGGGAGATCGGCCGTCCCAGCGAGAAGGAGGTGCTGACCTGTCGGTTGATCGACCGGCCGCTGCGGCCGCTTTTTCCCGACGGATACGACTGCGAAACCCAGCTGATCGCCACTGTCTTCTCGGCGGACCAGGATTTCGATCCCGACATCCTGGCCATGAACGGCGCCTCGGCCGCCCTGCTCATCTCCGATATCCCTTTTGACGGGCCGGTGGGCGCCGCCCGGGTCGGCTATGTCGACGGCCAGTACGTGCTCAATCCTTCCAGGAAACAACTGGAAAATTCCCAAATCAACCTGGTGGTCGCCGGCACTCGGTCCGCGGTGGTCATGGTCGAGGGCCGGGCCGAGGAGTTGCAGGAAGATGTGGTCCTGGAGGCGATCTTCTTTGCCCATGCCGGTATCCAGCCGCTGATCGACGCGCAATTGCAGTTGCAGCAGCAGGCGGGAAAAAACAAGCGTAACGTGTCGGCACCGGAGGTCGATGCCGACTTGCAGGGGAAGATCGAAGCTCTGGCGGCGGCCGGCATGGAGGAAGTGGTCACCACGGCCGAAAAAATCGCCCGTTCCGACCGCTACCGCCGCCTGAAGGAAGAAGTCTTGGCTCAGCTCGATCCCGAACAGTACGAATCGCCCTCGCAGGTGAGCGACCTGTTGAGCGACTACAAGAAGCGGGTGATGCGCGACCGGATCATCGGCAAGGGGCAGCGGCTCGATGGCCGTTCCTTTGAAGAGGTCCGGCCGATCAGCTGCGAGGTCGGCATCCTGCCCCGCGCCCATGGATCGGCCCTGTTCACCCGGGGCGAGACACAGGCCCTGGTGATCTGCACTTTGGGGAGCGAACGCGACGAACAACATCTGGAAGGACTGGGTGGCGATGTGTACCGGCGGTTCATGCTCCATTACAATTTCCCGCCCTTCTGCGTCGGCGAGGTTCGGCCGCTCCGCGGCCCGAGCCGCCGCGATATCGGCCATGGCACCTTGGCCCGCCGCGGCATCGAGGCGGTTCTGCCCGCTAACGACGCCTTCCCCTACACCCTGCGGGTGGTTTCCGAGGTGCTGGAGTCGAACGGCTCCTCCTCCATGGCCACCGTATGCGGCGGCAGCCTGGCGCTGATGGATGCCGGCGTGCCGATCCAGGCCCCGGTTTCGGGCGTGGCCATGGGCCTGATCAAGGAAGGCGACCGGGTGGTGGTGCTCACCGACATCCTCGGCGACGAAGACCACCTTGGCGACATGGATTTCAAGGTGGTCGGGACCAAGGAAGGTATCACCGGCCTGCAGATGGACATCAAGATCGAGGGCGTTGACCGGGAGATCATGTCTCAAGCTCTGGCTCAGGCCAAAAAGGGACGCGTCCACATTCTGGAGAAGATGAGGGAGGCGCTCAGTTCTCCCCGTTCGGCGGTTTCCGAGCATGCGCCCAAATACGTGACCATCAAGATCCATCCGGACAAAATCCGCGATATCATCGGCCCCGGCGGCAAAATCATCCGCGAGATGACCATGGAGTTCGACTCCAAGATCGATGTCGAGGATGACGGCACCATCAAGATTTTCAGCAACAGCAGCGAAATGGCCAACGATCTGGTCAAACGGATCCAGCAGATCACCGCCGTGCCCGAGGTCGGCCGGATCTACGAAGGCGAAGTGCGCACGATCAAAGAATTCGGCGCCTTTGTCCAGATTCTGCCCGGAACCGACGGCATGGTGCATATCTCCGAATTGGCCAACGAGCGGGTGAAGAACGTCACCGACGTGGTCAAGGAAGGGGACGTGATCAAGGTCAAGGTCATCGACATCGACAACCGGGGACGGATTCGGTTGAGTCGCAAGGCAGCCCTGGCCGACGGCGAGGCATAATCGACCTGCGGTGCAGCGATGCCCGAAAAGCCGGTTGCCGCGAATGCGGTCGCCGGCTTTTTTTATCGCATTGATTTGAACGGAAAGGATAAAGGGGAAGGATGGAGACGATAGCCATCGATCTGACCTGGCTGGATGCCGAGCAGGCCGCCGGCTTGCCACTGCCGGCCTACGCCACCGCGCTGGCGGCGGGCATGGATGTGGCCGCGGCCCTGGCGGAAGACGTCGAGTTGCAGCCGGGAGCGATCGGCCTCATTCCCTGTGGATTTGCGGTGGCTATCCCGGAGGGGTACGAGATCCAGGTTCGGCCCCGGTCCGGGCTGGCGGTCAAGCGCGGGATCACCGTGGTCAACGCGCCGGGCACCATCGATGCCGATTATCGGGGCGAGGTCAAGGTCGCGCTGATCAACCTTGGCCGGGAGCCGTTCACCATCAGGCGCGGCGACCGCATCGCCCAGCTGATCCTGGCACCGGTGGTGCGCGCCGAGGTGCGCCTTGTGGCCTCGCTTGCCCCCACCGAACGCGGCAGCGGCGGATTCGGGCACACCGGCCTGGCCTGCGCTAACCGTGCCGTGGCCGGCGCGGACGACGGTCGGTGAGGTTTTCGGTCCTCGGCAGCGGCAGCAAGGGCAACTGTACCCTGGTCGTGGCCGGCCCGACCCGGGTGCTGATCGACAACGGTTTTTCGGGCAAGGAGCTCCTGGCCCGTCTGCGGTCGCTGGATATCGACCCGGAAAGCCTGACCGCACTTATCCTGACCCACGAGCACGACGACCATGTCAAGGGTGCGGGAGTGCTGGCGCGCCGGTTCACGCTGCCGGTCTACGCCAACGAGGCGACCCAGCGGGCGGCTGAGGCCAGGATGGGTAAGTTGCCGATTTACAGGGAATTCGAGGTGGGCGAAGCCTTTGCCATCGACGCGCTGCGGATTCACCCCTTTGCCGTTTCCCACGACGCCGCCGACCCGGTGGGGTTCGTGCTCAGCGATGGCGGCGACAGCCTGGGGTACTGCACCGATACCGGCATCGTCACCCGGTTGATTCGCCAGCGCTTGCGCGCCTGCCGGGCCGTGATCCTGGAAGCCAACCACGATGTCCGGATGGTGAAGGAGGGGCCGTATCCGCTGCCCCTGCAGCAGCGGGTGCTTTCCAGCCGGGGCCACCTGGCCAATCCCGACTCGCTCGATCTTGCGGCCGAGTTGGCCGCTGAGCACTTGCGGTTGCTGGTGCTGGCCCATTTGAGCGAGATCAACAATCACCCCGACCTGGTTTGGGCGGAAGCGCGTCGGCGATTTCCGGGCGAGGGCGAGGTGAGGCTGCTGCTCGCCAGCCAGGGTCAGGTGTGCCCCTTGCTGGAGGTGGACCCATGAGGCGGCAGACGCTGCGCCCGTAGCGGGCCTTCGCGGTGAGGTGTGTGGCATGACCGCCCCGACGAGGGCACTCTTTTGCGGGATGAATGGCATCGATGCCCTGGAACAAGCACAGCATAGCCTACCGCCTGACCTTTGTGGTGATCCTGTTCAGCAGCCTGATCGCCTGTTTTTCCACCGCCCTGCAGTTGTATCTCGATTATCGCCGCGACATAGAAGGAATCGATACCTTTTTCAACATCATCCCCGAGACCAGCACCCGGCCGTTGGAGGAAAGCGTCTGGATTCTCGACGAATTGCAGGTCAATCTGCAGCTTGAGGGATTGATCAACCGCGAATACATCGTATACGCGGCGGTGCGGATGGATGGCCTGGTCGCCTGGGCCAGCGGCACGCCCAGCCCAGCCGACAGCGTCACCCGCGTCTACCCCCTGCGCCATCTGGTCCGTGAACGTGTCGAGGAAATCGGGCAGCTCGAAGTAACCGCCTCGTACGCGGGAATACACCAACGTCTGGCCCAGCGATTCGCCGTGCTGCTGGCCAGCAACGCCGTCAAAACCTTCCTCGTTTCCGGTTTTATCTTCTTCTGTTTCCAAAAGTACCTGACCCGACACCTGACCAACCTGGCCCGCTGTGCCGAGAATGTCGATCTCAAAAACAGGCGATTTGCGCCGATGCGGCTGGAGCGGTCCGTTTCCAGGCAGCCCGACGAGCTCGACCGGCTGGTGTCGTCGCTCAATTTTCTCTGCATGAGCGGACACAAGGCCCTGGCCGATCTGGAAACCCAGGGGGAACGGCTGCGCCTGTTTTTGGATGCCACCGAGGAGGTCGTGTTGGGAGTGGATTCCAAAGGCCGGTGCACCTTCATCAACCGGGCGGGACAGGAACAGTTTGGCGCGGCCGGTGCCAATGGATTCATCGGCCGGGACATCTTGACTCTGTTCGCCGCGGGGGGACCGGAGGCTGCCCATACACAGGCCCTGGGCGGACTGATCCGCGCAACCGTTGCGGAAGGCAAGGCCATGCATGCCGATGAAATGCCCCTTGAGCTGCCGGATGGTTCGTCGCTGTCGGTTAGCCTGCGGGCCTATCCGGTCTTTGAGGACGAACAATGCACCGGCGCCGTTGTTTTTTACGCCGATATCAGCCGCCAGCAACAGCTGGAACAGGAGAAACTGCTGTTTACCAAGATGATCCGCCAGGCCCCGGCCCTGATTCTGGTCACCGATTCGGAGGGCGTGATCGAATATGTCAATGCCAGCTTCGAACAGGTGATGGAGTGCGACGGAGCAGAGCTACGGGGCAAGAGAGCCTTTGATTGTTTGCCCGGGCTCGATCTCGCCGAGCAGGCCACGCAGGTGATGGAGTGCATCGGCAAGGACGAACCTTGGACCGGGCGCTTGACCCGCCTGACCCCGCAGGGCCGGACCATCACCTTGACCGCATCCGTGTTCCCCATCCTGGACGGCACCGGCCGCCGGACCCATGTCGTGGCCATGGGACGCGACCGCACCCGCGAACAACAGCTGGTCGAGCAGCTGCACCATGCCCAGAAGATGGAAGCGGTGGGCAAACTCGCCGCCTCCATTGCGCACGAATTCGGCAACCCTCTTTTGGGGATCAGCTTTGCCCTTCGCGATGTCCAGCAGCGTGTGCGCCAGGATGACGAGGCCGCCGCCCTGCTGCAACTGGCAAGTGAGGAATGCGACCGGATGCGCAAACTGATTCGGGATTTACGGCAGTTCAACCGTCCGTCCACCGGCAGGAAGACGGTCTTCGACCTCAACCGGCTGTTGGAGGACATCTTGACCCTGCATCGCAATTTTTTCAATGAGCGGCGCATCGTCCTGGAACGTTCCTATGCCGGTCAGGCCCTGCAGGTCCATGCGGTCGAAGACCAAATCCGCCAGGTGTTCATCAACCTGATCATCAACGCCGCCGATGCCATGGCCGAACACGGCGGTACCCTGAACCTGGCCACGGCCGGAGAGGGCGACCGGGTTATGGCCTGCGTCGAGGATAGCGGACCGGGGATCGCTCCCGAACAGCTCGGCAAGATTTTTGAGCCGTTTTACACCACCAAGGCGGTAGTCGAAGGCTCGGGACTCGGACTGTCGGTCTCGTACGGGATCGTCCGGGCCCATGGCGGCCGCATCGAGGTCCGGTCCGAACCCGGCCGGACGGTTTTCCGGGTCAGCCTGCCGGCGGCGGAAGAAGACGCGGCCTAGCCGCGGGGGTGGAAGCGCCGGTGGATCGCTTTCAGACGGTCGGTATCCACATGGGTATAGATTTGGGTGGTGGCGATGTCGGTGTGGCCGAGCATCATTTGGACCGAACGCAGGTCGGCGCCGCCGGCCAACAGGTGGGTGGCAAAGGAGTGGCGGAGCATGTGCGGGCTGATCTCCTTGGCGATCCCTGCGGCCAGGGCGGTTTCCCGGATGATCTGCCAGAAACGGACGCGGGTCATGGCGCGGCCCCGGTTGGAACAAAACAGCATCGGGCTTGGCCGGCCCTTGAGCAGTAGCGGCCTGCCCCGCTCGAGATACTCGCGCACCCGTTCACCGGCGGCGGCCGAAAAGGGGACGACCCGTTCCTTGTTGCCCTTGCCCACGATGCGGAGATGGCCGTTGGCCAGGTTGCAACCGCTTACCGGCAGAGTGACCAGTTCCGAAACTCGCAACCCAGAAGCGTACAGGAGATGGAGCATGGCGGAGTTGCGTAGCGCCAGGGGGGTGGGAGAGGCCGGCGGGCGCAACAGGGTGTCGACCTCGGCCACGGTCAGGGCCTTGGGCAGGCTGCGGCCGATTTTGGGGCCGTCGATTTCCTCCAGCGGATTGACTGCCAGCACTCCTTGTTTCTCGAGAAAAAGAAAAAAGGCGCGCAGGGCAGCCAGCCGGCGGGCATTGGACCGGGCACTGATCCGGCGCCGATGGCAATGGTGCAAGAATTGCTGCACTTCCTCCTTGCCGACTTCATCCGGCAACGGCGGTTCCGGGCGGGCGAGAAAGCGAAGGAAGGCACGCAGATCGGCACCGTAGGCGGCGACGGTATTCTTGGCCAGCCGCCGCTGGATGGTCAGGTGGCGGAGAAAATCCGGCAGGTAGGTGGCAAGGGCAGCGGGGTGCAGGGACGTGTGGCGGACAAAAGGGGGAAAGACAAATGCCCCAACGGCGGACCGTTGGGGCATGCTGTTCACATCCGATTTCTCAATCGGTTGAACTTGCGAAGTTTACGCAGGGCTTCCGCTGCTTTGCGGCGTTTTTTGACACTGGGCTTTTCATAGTATTCCCGCCGCTTCAGCTCTCGTTTGATACCGTCGATCTGCAGCTTTTTCTTCAACTGCCTGATCGCGTATTCAAGGTCACCTCTGACATCTACTTCGATCATAGTTGCATCACTTCCTTTGGTGGTCGGCATGCGCCGTTGGTAAGAGTGGGGTTTAAGGCCGCTAAGCTAGCTGCTTTCCGGGTTCTTGTCAAATCAAATAATGGAATTGCCGGTTATTTTCCGGCACGGCAAGGGTGAAAAGGCGACGTGTTGCGGCGCAGCGGCTGTTGCTGTGACCGAAGCCGGACCGTTGTTGCGCAGCCCTTTTGATTGTTTTTCTCGAAGGTGATGGTAACATGGCGGCGGCGATGCGAAGAGGCAGGGCACCATGTTTATTGAACGGGGAGATTGACCATGGCGAAGATTCGATTGGCATTGATTGCCGGGGGAACATCCGACGAACGCGAGGTTTCGCTCCGGGGCGCGGCCGGGGTGGCGCAGGCGCTCGATCCGGCCAAGTACGAAGTGGTCCGGTACGACCCTGCCGCCGATCTGGCGCGAATCGCCTGCGATGCCGAAAAAATCGATGTGGCCTTCCTCCTGTTGCACGGAGTGAACGGCGAGGACGGTACCATCCAGGGCTTCCTCGATCTGCTCGGCATTCCCTACCAGGGTGCCGGCGTGCTGGGCAGTGCCCTAGCCATGGACAAGAACCTGGCCAAGACCATGTACCGGTTGCACGGGCTGCCGGTGGCCCCCTGGGTGATGGTGGAATCCCGCGACCTCCAGGATACCGGCCGGATCCTGGGCGAGGTCGGTTTGCCCTGCGTGGTCAAGCCGGTGCGGCAGGGATCGTCCATCGGCATGTCCATCGTGCGCCAGGCCGACAAGCTGCCCGAGGCCCTGCGGCTGGCCCTGCGGCACGACGGCAGCGTCATGGTCGAAAAGTACATCAAGGGCCGCGAGCTGACGGCCGGCGTTCTCGGCAACGCGTCGCCCGAGGCCCTGCCACTGGTCGAGATCATTCCCGACGCCAAGTTCGAGTTTTTCGATTACGAGGCCAAGTATCAGCCGGGGGCCAGCCGGGAGATCTGCCCGGCCGAAGTGGATGACGCGGTGCGGCGCAAGGCCCAGGACTATGCGGTGCGGGCCCATCGCTGTCTGCAACTGCGCGGCTACAGCCGCACGGACATGATCCTGGCGGCGGGCGAGGATGAGTTGTATCTGCTGGAAACCAACACCATCCCGGGCATGACCCCCACCAGTCTCCTGCCCCAGGCCGCGGCTGCGGCGGGCTACCCGTTCAGCGGCCTGTTGGACCGCCTGATCGAGCTTGCCCAGGAAAAACCGGCCGTTCCGCAGGAAAAAGCATAGAGAAAACCCCCGATTGCCCGGCCGATCCTGGCTTGGCGATCAGAAGCGGGTTTGAAAGTAGGGTTCCAGGACCTTGGGCAGCCGCACCGTCCCGTCGGCTTGCTGGTAATTTTCCAGTACGGCCAGCAAGGTCCGGCCCACGGCGAGGCCGGAGCCGTTGAGGGTGTGGAGCAGGCGGCTTTTTTTCTCGCCCTTGGGCCGGTAGCGGATGCCTGCCCGGCGGGCCTGGAAGTCGAGGAAATTGGAGCAGGAGGAGATCTCGCGGTAGCAGTTCTGCCCCGGCAGCCACACCTCGATATCGTAGGTTTTTGCCGAGGAGAATCCCAGATCGCCCGCGCACAGGGTGATGACCCGATAAGGCAGCTCCAACAGTTGCAGGGCCGTCTCGGCATCGGCCAGCAGGCTTTCCAGCTCGTCCCAGGAGGTCTCGGGGGCGGTGAACTTCACCAATTCTACCTTTTCGAATTGATGCTGCCGGATCAGCCCCCGGGTGTCCTTGCCGTACGAACCCGCCTCGGAGCGGAAGCAAGGGGTGTAGGCAGTGTATTTCAGCGGCAGTTCGGCCTCGTCGACGGTGGTCTCGGCATGCATGTTGGTGACCGGCACCTCGGCGGTGGGGATCAGCCACAAGTCCCATCCCTCCACTTTGAACGAATCTTCCTTGAATTTGGGTAGTTGGCCTGTTCCGGTCATGCTTTTGGAGTTGACCATGAACGGCGGTAGCACCTCGGTGTAGCCGTGTCGCTGGGTATGCAAATCAAGAAAGAAATGGACCAGGGCGCGTGACAGCCGGGCACCGAATCCCTTGAGCAAGGCAAAGCGGGCACCGGCGAGCCGGGCAGCTGTCTCGAAATCGAGGATGCCGAGTTGTTCGCCGATCTCCCAGTGCGGCCGAGGCTGAAAGGAAAAGGTCGGAATTTCGCCCCATCGTTTGATCTCGATATTGTCCTGCTCGTCTCGTCCGGCCGGTACGGAATCGTCGCAGAGGTTGGGGATGACCAGGATCACTTCCTGCAGTTCGCCTTCGATGTCCGCCAGCACGGCATCAAGGCTTTTGATCTGGTCGGAGACCTGACGCATCTCCGCGATCAGCGGTTCGGCCTGCCCCTCGTTGCCCGCCTGCTTGAGCGAGGCGATGGTTTTGGAAACCGTGTTGCGGCGGTTTTTCAGGGCCTCGACCTCGGCGATCGTCGAGAGCCTTCGCTGGTCGGTTGCGGCAAAGCGGTCGATCAGTTGAGGATCGACACCGCGGAGCAGACTCTTTTGGCGGACCAATTCCAGATTTTCCCGGACAAAGCGCAGTTCAAGCATGGTGGTGTGAGCGGGTGAAGAACGGAGTTGAAAAACGGCTGCCGCCCTGCGGCAACCGTGTGTCGGCATGAACGGCTTTTATCACGGCACCCGGCGAAAGGCAACGGGTATTCAATTGCTATTCTCCTTCCGTTTTGCTACTTTTCGCCGCTGCTATCGCATGTTCCCAATTTGTTTCCTCCAACGCTTGCCATGAACGCTCGCCTGAAATCGTTTGCCATCTTTCTGCTTGAACTGCGCGGATTTCTGAAGGTGCTCATGCTGGCCATCGTCGGCACCACTGCGGCCCTTTTTTTCGTCTCCGGCCGGCTGTTGGCCGGGTTGCAAGGGCATCTCGGCGAAAAATTGTATTTTTTTTCCGTGGCCGCCCCCTTTCTTTCCCATGTCAATCTGGCCTTTTTCGGCGCCCTGTACCTACTGATGCCGCTGTGCATGTTCGTGTTGTGGAAGGCGTTGGGTAAGCCCTTCGGGGTGGTCGGCAAAAAGCTGACCTGGTTTGTGGTGGCGACCTGCGTGCTGTTTTACGGCGGCACGATTTTCTGCGCGTTCGTTACCCTGCCCTTTGGCATCAGCTTTTTGCTGGGCTTTCAATCCGAGGCCTTACGGGCGGTGATCTCGGTGGACCGTTTCGTCACCTTCGTGACCCTTTTCCTGTTCGGTTTCGGGGTGATTTTCGAGTTGCCGGTCTTCATGGTGTTCGCCGCCCAGGTCGGCATCATCACCCGCAAGACCTTTGAAAAGAACAGGCGTTATGCGGTGCTGGCGATTGCCATCCTGGCCGCCGTCCTGACTCCGACCCCGGATGTTTTCAACATGGCGTTGATGGGGGTGCCCCTGTATCTGCTCTATGAATCGGGCATCCTCCTGATCCGGTTGATGGGGCTTGGCGAACGGAAAGCCGAACTTGCTCCTCCGGACGTCTGACAGGCGGCCGGGCGTATCGTTCAATAAGGGACGATCCGGATGCCGTGGCGTTGCAGCAGGGCGGCGGTCACCCCGGCCAGGGGAGCAAGGCCGCAAGAAGGGCTGCCGGACTTGAGCAGGCAGAGGGTGATGTCCTGGGCCTGGGCGATGGCAAGCACCATGCGGGCGCCGCGGATAAAGGCATCGGTCACGTCGCTGCCGTCGCGATCGACGACCCGAGCCGTGCCGGCCAGAACCCCGTGGCCGTCGCCGCCGGTCAAGGAGGCTGCGGGCCGCGGGGTGGTAAGGCCACCCAGCTGTTCGGGGCAGACCGGAATCCAGTGGCGGTTTGCCAAAAAACGCAGGCAGGCGGGATCGGGTTTGCTGCGCCCGTCGTAGCGGGTGCAGAGTCCGACGAGACAGGCGCTCACCAGACACTTGGACGAATGTTCCATCCTGTACCAGTAGAGTAGAAGAAATCGAAGAGACACATGACCATACGCAAACAGCAAGAGGATACTCGTCCGGATAGGAAGACGCTCTGGTTTCTTGGCGCGGCGATCGTGGTTTTATTTCTGCTGTGGGTGATGTTTGCCCCGGGGCGCGGGCTTTTTCATTACCTGCGATTGAAAAAGGATATTGCCGCGCTCAGCGAGGAAAACGTCCGTCTGGAAGCAAAAAATACCGAACTGCTCGAAGACATCAACCGGTTGCGCTCCGATGACAAGTATCTGGAAGAGGTGGCCCGGAAAAAGCACGGACTGCTGCGCAAGAACGAAACGGTGTTCGAGTTCGAACCTCCCAAAAAGAAAAAGGAATAGGGCGAGGCCATTCGGGGGCGAATTTTGACAGGCAACGGCGACGGAGACAAGAGGGAGCGAACGGGCAGGGCGGCTGCCGATGGCGGCGCGAAGCCGGAGCGGGATCCGGCGGTCTCCTCCGACCGCATGGACGGCCTCCATCTGGCCGGGGCCTTGCGGACCCTGCTGCGGCACCACCGGCAGATGGGCATCGAACACTATCCCTCCTCGCCCGGACTGCAGGGCTTTCTCTACCCCCAGGAGCGGCCGGCACCACCGGTGGAGGGCAAGAACCAGGCGGTTGAGCCGGCGGTGCCCACCCGGGCCGAGGCCGTGGCACCGACAACGCCGGAAAAGGCCGGGGCAGGGCTGCAAGCTCTTGATCGCGAAATCGATGCCTGCCGCCAATGCTGCCTGGCGTCGGCCAGGCAGGGCGTGGTCCACGCCCGCGGCATCGGGGAGGCGGTGTTGATGGTGGTTGGCGATTATTCCGTTCAGAGCGCGGAGTTTTCCGCCGCGACCCTGTTCGGTGCGGCCGAGGACACCATGCTCTGGAACATGATGCGCGCCATTGGCCTAGCCCCCGAGCAGGTCTACGTGACCAACGCGGTCAAATGCTGCCCGCTTGCGGCAAAGGTCCCGAACGAGGAGAGCATCCGCTGCTGTCACGGTTTTCTGGTGCGGGAAATCGAGCTGGTGCAACCCAAGATGGTGTGTGCCATGGGCGAGATTGCGGTGCGCGCGTTGACCGGGGCGCAGGGGGCGCTGGTACGGCTGCGCGGCCGGTTCCATCCTTGCCGGCTTGCGTATGCCGCTGGCGAGCCGCTCCAGGTCATGGCGACCTTTCATCCCCGTTTTCTTCTGAAAAACATCGAGTTGAAAAAGGCGGCCTGGCAGGATTTGCAGCTGATCCAGCGGCGGCTTCAGACATAAACGACGCGGCCGCCCGGGGTGGCGGACCGCAACGGCCTTGGTGCGCGGGTATCGTGCATCGGCCCGTCTTGATCGCGCCACTTCCGGCGCACCCACCACCGGCGTTTTGAGCTTTTGAGGAGGTCTGCGTGGCTGTTCACTGCATTGCCCATCCGTTGGTCCGGCACAAGCTGGGCCTGATGCGTGAGAAGGATATCTCGACCAAGGATTTTCGGGAGCTGGCCTCGGAGATCGGGATGCTGCTGGCCTACGAGGCCACCGGCAACCTGCCCACCGAACGGGTTACCGTGGAGACCTGGGCCGGGCCGGTGGCGGTCGATCGGATAAAAGGTAAGAAAATCACCATAGTCCCTGTACTGAGAGCCGGGCTGGGCATGATGGACGGGGTCCTCATGGCCCTGCCCAACGCCAAGGTGTCGGTGGTGGGGCTGTATCGCGACGAGACCACTTTGCGGCCGGTGGCCTATTTCAAGAAGTTGGTGCCGGATATCGACCAACGCCAGGCGATGATCCTCGATCCGATGCTGGCCACCGGCGGCACCCTGGTCGCAACCGTCGACATGCTGAAAGAAGCCGGCTGCCGAAGCATTCTCGGACTGTTCCTGGTGGCTGCGCCCGAGGGAATCCGTGCTCTGGAAGCACGCCATCCCGATGTCGACATCTATGTTGCCGCCGTCGATGAGCGCCTGAACGAGGCCGGGTATATTCTCCCCGGACTCGGCGACGCCGGCGACAAAATTTTCGGCACCAAGTGAGGGGCGATCAGGGGGATGTTCCCTAGAAAACGAATCAGAACCTGGGTGTGAAACGGGATAAAGTTAAATCAAACGGGTTTAAACGGGATCGGATTGAATTGATTGTGGATTTTGAAGTTTTGGCAAAAAGAAACTCGGAAAACTGCTTCAGAACCTGAGCCAAGGAAAAACCAAGGAAAAAGCGGTTTGCCGAGTTTCTCGCAAAAGATTTAGAACCTGCGGGGTCGGGATCAATCCGAGATGAACGACCGGCAGAAGAAGATGATTTGGCCGATGATGTGCAAGTCTTTGGTGTCGGCCTCGTATGGCTCGAAATCCTGGCGGTTGTCGGAGATGATGCGGACCTTGCCGCCGATCCGGAAAGACAGCCGCTTGATCATCACCGTCGAATCCACGCGCAAAGCGTAGATCATTCCCTCCTTGATATCGCGCCGGCCGGTATCGATCATCACGGCATCGCCATCTTGGATCGTCGGGTCCATGGAACTCCCTTGCACACGCATCAACACGACGCTCTTCGGGCTTGACGCAACCCTGTACAGCCAGCTCTTGCGGAACGCATAGTAATCCCGCATATCCTCGGAAAGCACGAAACAACCTCCACCTGCCGATAACTTCGCGTCGGCCATGGGAATATAATCGAACATTTCCGGGTCAGGGTTTTGCCAACTGGGAATGGTGACCCTGCCGCTTTCATCAATAGTGCAGGGCTTGGGGGTGGGCGTCACCTGACTTACCCTCGTAGAGCGAGAGTCAATCGGGATACCTTCATGCCGTATAGGCCCCCTTCCTTCTATTATCCAATCAGTATTTCCACCAAATTCAGAAGCTATTCTGTATGCCCAGTCAGCGGGAAAGCTGTTTCTTGTCCTTGCGCCAGAAACAGACTGCCCCTTGATTCCCAAAAAATCGGCAAGCTGCCGCTTCTGAGTCCATCCAGTAAGTTTCATGGTTCGATTCCACGAAGCATCAAACTTGTCAAAATCGCTTGATTCGCACGTCATAGTTCTTTCCAAAAAAGCCTGACCGAAGTTTGACCATGAAAATTTTGGTCAGGCTTCCAATATAATAACGAAAATTCAACAAATTAACACCGCGTGGCTAAGCTTCAGGCTTATCGAGAAGTCTGACGTGAAAAATAAGCTTGAAATTTACTAAAAACTCATTTAATACTTAGCCCACGCCCCCCACAAAAGGGGGTTGGTTAACCAGAAATTACACGGGCGAGAACAAATCTTCAATGTCCGTGTGAAATTAAAACCAGACAGTGGGGGTGGAATATGGCGGACGGTGGAAGAAAGAACGCAAAGCATGGGGCCATGCAGGCGCACATCGAACTGGTAAAGGGCGGTTTGTCGGATGATGAATGGGCAGCCGAAATCACTCGTCGGATGATGAATAGGAAGCCGAAATCACCCTTGAACGGCACGGTTTGCGCGGATGCGGTTCTCGCAACGGTAATTTCTCGCGATTCGGCTTAGGACGCCAATGAGTGAAATCAGGATGCCGGACATTGTGTGGCGGTGGGGAAATGCCGCCACACAGGGCAAAAAACCACTAAAAATCGAACTGTATCAGGCCGAGCAGTGGCGGCACAACTGGGACCCGCACAAACGAACCATGCACCCTCACCCACCGCTGCGCAATCGAGAATACTGGAATCAGTATTACCGGCTGCGTGTCGATGGTCGATGGCAAGGCCGAAAAGGTTACAAGTACTGTTTTTACACCTTGGAACAAGCGGTTGTGCTCGCGGAACGGATGTACAGGGAGCGGATTTGATGGTTACCCAGTTGGGCCTTTTCACCTCTATCCCGACGCTCAATGTGTTGCGGGATCTAAAGGTCGCCATGGCTCAAGCTGCCGATGCCACAGGGCTATCGAGAGAAGCATTGTGCGACCGGATCAACCAGCTGGCCGACCGTTACGGGGTCCGGCTGGTGAAGGGAACCGGGCCGAACCTGACCATGGCCACCCTGGAGAAATGGCTGAACCCGGAGGACAAGGAGCGGGTGATTCCGACCAAGGCCCTTTCCGTGTTCTGCGCGGCGGTGGACAGCGTCGAACCGATGCAGGTGCTGGTAGCTCCCCTGGGATGGCGGGTGATTGACGACAGACAGGCCAAGCTGCTGACCCTGGCCGAACTGGACCGGGACGTCAAGCGCAAGCAGGCTGAAATGAAACGATTAAAAGCGGAACTCTAAGGAACTGACATGGAACTGATCATCAACGACAAGCCCCTGGCCCCATATGAGCAAGGCCGGTTAAGAGAACTCGAAGAAATCATCCGGGACAATTTCCTTGCCTACGTGGCCGTGGGCGAGGCGTTGCTTGAGATCCGCGAGAGCCGATTGTACCGCACCGAGGATGGCCGCACCTGGGAAGGTTACTGTCGCGAGTTGTGGGATATGTCGCACCAGCGGGCCGATCAGTTGATCGCGGCCAAGGCGGTGGTTGAGAATTTGACAACAATTGTTGTCAAGGGCGATGGCACCCCGGACTGGGAATTACTCCCGGCCAACGAATCGCAGGCCCGCGAATTGGCCCGGCTGGAGCCGGAAGAGCAGGTGCGGGTATGGCGGGATCTGATCGACTTCAAACAGTCGACGGCCGATGCCGCTCAACCTTTCCGCCTGACCGCGAAAACGGTCAAGGCGGCGGTGCGGGAACTCAAGGGCGAATCAATCACCAAAAGCACCCGCGCTGCCAAGGACCACATCAGGAAGCAATCCAAAAGCGAGGACAGGAAATCCGAACGATTTGTCGTCGCCATCGGTGTGCTCATGACCCAGATCGAATTGGAAAAGGATGCGAACTGGCGCCACACCTCCAGGGAGGCTGTTTTCAATTCCCTGTGTGCGGTCGCCCAGGCAGTGGGCGAGTGCGGGGAAGAGACAATCAAGGCAAAGCGGGTGCTTTGGCGAGGCAACAACACCGATAAACTGCTGGCTGCCGGAATCAAGATTTTCCGCTTGTCGGCCAGCCAAAAGTCGATCGAGCAGCTCGAATCCGCCGACGAATGGCTGGTGTATGGCGAATACGAGACTACCGAACAGGGGCTGGCCGCTTTTGACGACCTGATGCTCGATCCTCTCAATATCCAGGCGTGAGACGATGGAACGGAACAGCATTGAAATCCGGGTATGGATGCGTCGCAAGGGCATCAGGTTGGTCAACATCCAGCGAGAGCTTGAATTCCGGACTCACAAAACGGTGAGGGCGACCATAGAGGGAGCCGAGAATAACCGTCGGGTACTGGCCTGGCTGCGGGATGCCGGTTGCCCTAAAAAACACCTGGCACTGCCTGCCGACATGAGGAAAGTGGCGTGAAAGGTTGGTTCACGAGCCAGGAGCTCGCAGGGCTACCCGCCATGCCATCAACGGAAAGTGCGGTAATCAGGCGAGCCAAGCGCGAACACTGGATGGCCAAATACCGACGCGGCCAAGGCGGCGGCAAGGAATACCATCTCGACTCTTTGCCAGCGGAAACCCAGGCAGCCCTGCATTTTAAATCCGCTCCGGTACCGATCAAGGACAATGAGCTGGTGATTCGCGAGCAAGCCGATGTGCGGCTTACCGAGCTGAAGACCTGGCAGCGCAAGATATTCGATGCCCGGCTGGCCCTATTCCGCGAGTTCGAACAGCTGCAGAAGCTGCACGGCACCAACCAGGCGATCGAGGTGATAGTGGCCATGGCCCAGCGGAGCGAACTCCCCGAACACTTGATGCGCTGCGTGGCCGAGGCCAACGCCCGCAAAGGCACCGAGCGGACGCTGTCGCGATCCATGATCCTGGGCTGGCAGCGGGCGGTGCGGCGATACGGGATTCCGGCCCTGGCCCCGGCGGCGATGGAGAAAGGGGGGCAGCCAGCTTGGGTGCCCTATTTCGTCAAATGCTACCAGTTGCCGAGCAATCCGAGCGTGCCGGAAGCCATGGAGCAAATGGCCAAGATACTCCCGGCAGAGATGAAGGCCCCCTCGTACCACCAGGTGTTGCGGTGGCATAACAAGCGCTCGGTGCTCGATCAAGAGAAGGGACGGCGGACCGGATCGGCATACCGGGCGCTGAAAGGACACATCAAGCGGGATGTCAGCGGCTACCGGCCGCTAACCATTGCCCAATGCGACGGCCACAGTTTCAAGGCATACGTGGCGCATCCGGTGCATGGCCGGCCGTTCCATCCCGAAGTGTGCGGTGTGATCGATTGGGCCACCAGGGTGTTGCTGGGATGGTCGGCGGGGTTGGCCGAATCGGCCCTGACCGTGGCCGCCGCTCTTCGGCATGCGGTTACAACCAACGAGCGCAAACCCTATGGCGGGCAGATAGGCATCCTCTACACGGACGGCGGTTCGGGCAACATTGCCGATATCAATACCAGCGACGTTACCGGCCTCTTTGCCCGCCTCGGGACGACCTTTACGCATGGGCGCGCCGGAAACCCGCAAGGGCGCGGGATGATCGAAAAATCCAATCAATCGATCTGGATCAGAGGGGCCAAACTGCTGCCGTCCTGCACTGCCGCATCGATGGACAAAGGCGTCAGGCGGCAGAACTACCTCAAGATCCAAAAGGATGTGAAAGAGCACGGGAAGAGCGAACTGGTGATGAGTTGGCCACAGTTTCTGGAGTTTGGGCAACAGATAGTGGACGACTACAATCGCCGCCCCCATTCCGCCCTGCCGAAAATCAAGGATCCCGAGACCGGCCTCAAGCGCCACATGGCACCCCTGGAGTGCTGGGCCTGGCACATGGCAGACGGTTGGGACCCGACAGAGCATCACCTGACCGAGGCCGAGGTCGAGGTGCTGTGGCTGCCCAGGGAAACCAGGACCGTGCAGCGAGCCACGGTACAGCTGGGCAACAATCACTATTACAACGCCGACCTGGCGCATTACGACCGGCGAGAGGTGCAGGTGGCGTATTTCCCCTCCGACGCTTCCAAGGTGCAGGTCTGGGATATGGAAGGCCGGCTGATCTGCTACGCCTGGTACGAGAAAAACCTGGTTGACGCCTTTCCCAAGGCAATGGTGGAAAAGGCCATGGAGCAGCGTGCCAAGCGGCGGGCGGAAATCAAAAAGATGCAGCTTCAAGAGATCTACGACGAGGCGCGCGGCGTGATCGATATTGTGCCGCAACCGAAGTCAAAGGCCAGAGTCTTGCTCTTCCCCAAGCGGGAAGAACGCGACCTTGCCGCGGCCAGGGAGCAGCTTGTCGTCAGGATGGAGCAGGACAAAAAAGAGTCGGAGCAATTCCGGATTCCGACCAACGACCGCGACATGATGCGATTATGGCGCGAGCTGGATCAGCGGCTGCGGGATGGCGGTGCGATTGAAGAGCGGGCCATGCGGTTTTACGAGAGTTTCCGCAACTCGACCACCTACCGGACGTTTGTCGAGGTCGAGAAGGATCTCGGAGTGCAGCTGAGGCAAGGATAAAAAAAGAGCCGTGCGGGAACACGGCTCCAAGGGGGAAACCTCCAAGATTAACTATCGGCAAGTCAATCACGAAAGGAGAATAGCGCAAATGTTGGAAAAGGGCAAGAAAACGGATTTTACCGCGTACACGGTGGCGCCGCTGGCCAATGTCAGCTTGTGCGCCAACGCGGTGGAGCGGGCCATGCGACGGCCCGGCCACCTGCCGGGCATGGTGTGTATGTACGGTCCGGCCGGCTGGGGCAAATCCAAGGCCGCAACTTATTGCAGCCTCAAATACCGGGGCTATTACGTCCAATGCCAGGAAACCTGGAACGGCAAGGCCATCCTCCATTACATCCTCGCCACCATGGGCATATCGCCCAAGCAGCGAGTGTGGGAGATGGCCGAACAGGTGTGCGAGCAGCTGGCCAAAAGTGGACGGCCGCTGATCGTGGACGAGCTGGACAAGATGGTGGAGAAGAAGAGCGTGGAGCTGATCCGGGATCTGTACGAGGGGTCCGGCGCGGTGATCCTGCTGATCGGCGAGCAGAACGTCTACGACAAGCTGCAGAAATGGGAACGCTTCCATCGCCGGGTACTGGAATGGGTGCAGGCGGCGCCGTGCGATATCGACGATACGGCCCACCTGCGGCGGCTGTATCACCCGGAAGTGGAAGTGGCGAAGGATCTGCTGGTCCGGATTACCGAAGTGAGCGACGGTTCCGCCGGCCGCGTCTGCCTCAACCTATCCCATGTGGCCCAGTACGCCGCCACGGTCGGGCTGGATGCGGTCTCCCTTCAAGACTGGGGCGATCGCGAGTTTCTCACGGGGAGCACAAGGAGGCGGTATGGCGCTTAAACCGATGGACAAACGCAACGGACGCGATTCGCGGCAAGCGGTGTGGGAGGCTATCAGGCAGCTGCGGGAATTTACGGTGCGTGAACTACGGAACAAAACCCTGCTCACGATAGAATCTGTCCGCGACTATGTCCTCGGCCTCACTGCTGCGGGGTACCTCAAGGCATACCCGCAACCAAAGGGGTTTGTGACTGTCTACGCCCTGAGCAACGATGTCGGCGCCGAAGCCCCGCGCGTACGCAAAGACGGCACGCCGGTTACCCAGGGCGACGGCCGCAAGAACATGTGGGAAGCCATGCGGATCCTGCGGACCTTCACCCCGCGTGAACTGGCAGTGGCCGCAAGCATGCCCGACTGTTTGGTGAAAGAGTCTACCGCTGCCGACTACGCCAAGCACCTGTGCCATGCCGGGTATTTGCGGAAATTCGGGGACAGCTACATGTTCTTGCCCACCGCCTACACTGGCCCGCTGGCGCCGATGATCCAGCGGACCAAGCGGGTGTGGGATCCGAACCAGCAGAAGGTGCGGTGGCGGAGTGACGAGGGGGTGAGCGATGACGAATGACGACCGGATGGCATTGTTACGCGAAGCCGTCGCCGATCTCGGCAGCCAGGCCAAGGCCGGCAAGCGGCTGGGGTACAGCTCGGCCACCATATCGCAGGTGCTGAGCGGCAGTTATGGCGGCCAGTTGGATGCCATTTTGACCAGAGTGGAAGAGGTGTTCGGCCGGACCGAGGTCGATTGCCCGATCCTGGGGATGATCGCCTATCCCCAGTGTGTGGATGAGCGGCGTAAGCCCTTCTGCACCGCCAACCCGCATCGGGTGCGGATGTACCAGGCATGCCGGGCTTGCCCGAACAACACGGATCCAAAAGAAGACGACTAAAGGAGGCAACATGAATAGGGAAAAACAAGTAATTGAAGGGCGTCTGAACGATGCCTTGGACCAGGTGCGCCGGATCGGCCAGTTGCTGGATGAGTGCGACGGAGATCCCGATCGTCGGCAAATGATCAGCCTGGGCTATGCCTGCGAGTTAGCACGGGACCGGATCGGGGTTTGTCTGGACTTGATCCGAACGGCAGCAAAAGCACAGGCCGAGGGGGCAGCATGAGCACGGAAAACATACCCGAAGGATACATGCGCAACGCGCTTGGCCATCTGGTCCCGATCGAGCAGATTGAGGAAGTGGACTTGACGCGAGATGAGTTCGTTTTGCGGGCGGTGCAAATGGCGCGGGAGAAAGAAGACGAGCTGGCCGACTTCAAGGATCGAATCAGCGGAGACATGGACGCTTTCCTCGACCTCTCCACCGAGAAATACGGTGTCAAGCTGGGCGGCGCCAAGGGCAATATCACGCTGACCAGTTTTGATGGCCGCTTCAGAGTGACCCGCGATGTTGCCGAGCGGATTGAGTTCGACGAACGCCTCCAGGCCGCCAAGGCGCTGGTTGACCAGTGCTTGCGGGAATGGACAAAAGACTCGAACCCCAATGCCAGGGTGATAATTGATGATGCTTTCCAGGTGGACAAAAAAGGGAAAATCAACACCAAGCGCATCCTGGCCCTGCGCAAGCTGAAGATCGAGCACCCCACCTGGCAGCAGGCCATGGAAGCCATCGGCGCCGCAATCACTATCACCGGATCGTGCGTGTACCACAGGTTTTACGAACGGGACGAGCAAGGCCGTTACCAGCAGATTTGCCTCGATTTTTCAGGGGTGTGAGATGGGCCGCAATATCATTAAATCTTATTCGGAGGTCAGTATGGATTATTGCAACGAGAAGCAGGAAAAGACACATCGGCGGTATCAGATCCCCAGAAAGCTGGCGCCGATGATCGCGCATATGATGGACAGGATGGACGGGCCGAACCGCTCAATCGCCACTCTGGAGTTGTGGAGCTTCTTGGCCGATCGGTGCCCCGAGGTGAAGGAGGGGAACTGGTCGATCGTTCATAAGGGCTATGCGATATTTCTGGAGGAGCAAACAGATTGACCAAGCGAAACCCCGGCCCAGCCGGGGTCTGTCGGGCGTGGTGGCCCGGCACTGATGAGCAGCCCAAACAAGGAGAGACATGTGAACTATACAAACCTCGCACAGGCGGTCCGCCGCAGGGCAAACACGATCAACACCAATGCCGACTACGACAGTGTAGATTACGACACACAGAAGGATGATGCCGAGTTGCTGCGCTGCTTGGCCCGCATCATTTCCGGGCGCTCGGTTAAGGAAGCTTTCGGCTCTCCAGGAGATTGGGGGTATGGCACCCCGATCGGTGACGCTCTCCGCGAAGATTACGCCGCCGCCGGGGCTGCCGGCGGGCAGCGGGTCGCCCCCGCTGATGTGGAGAGGGTCGGGTAGCGCCCGGCCACGAGTCGGCCAGACAATGGCGCGTGGCGGCTCCGCGATCGGCGTATCCGATCATCCGCCATTATTTCAACAGCGTCTGTCGGGCGTGGTGACCTGGCACTGATGAGCAGCCCAAACAGGAGGAGACATGACAATAGCAATCACGTTCCGGGGCAATGCAACCACAATCAAAGAGCTGGCTCGTGATCATGGCTTGAACGAAGGCACTCTTCGTTGGCGATGGAAAAAGGCTGGGAGGCCCGACAAGATACCAGCTGAGCTGCTGACCCCTCCCATGCCCGCACAGCAACAGATGTCTTTGCGGCGTCAGAGTCCGAGGAAAAAAGACGCATACGATGACCCCACCTACCTGCCGCATATCAAACGAGGCGATCTCGCTCACCCGTCAGCCACGAAAAATACCGGTGCCGCCCGGAACACTTGCGAAGCATGATCCTCACCTGCCCATCATGCGGGGCGACAGCCTCGGCAGCAGCCTGGGAGAACGATATGGCGGCACGCGAGACCTTGCAGGCCATGATTGCCCTGCCCGCCCCGGTGGCCAAGGGAATGCTCGGCTACATGGGGCTCTTCCGGCCGCACCAGCGGGCTCTCAGTTGGAAGAAAGCGAAAAAAATCGTGGACGATCTCGCCGCCCTGATCGCGCCCGGATGGGTGCAGGTGCAGGGCAAGCCGTCCCGCCCTTGTCCGCCCCACATCTGGGCACAGGCCATGGAACAGATGGTGGGTCGCGCTGACTTGCAGCGGCCGCTGAAAAATCACAACTATCTCCGGCATGTCGTCTGGCAACTCGCCGATCAGGCCGATGCCCGGCAGGAGCAAACCCATCGCCGGGCCGAGGTTGACGGCACCCAACGGGTGATCAGGCAGCAGAGCGATCCCGAAGAAATGAGCGAGATCATGCGTAAGCTAATGGCTCAACAAGGAGGCCAACATGGCACTGACCAGGAAGATGATCGCTAAGATCAAGGTCGCCCAGGGACAGCTGGGGCTCTCTGACGTCGAATACCGGAAGATCCTCCGCGAAAAGTTCAGGAAAAAATCCTGCACGGAGTTGTCGCTTGTGCAAGCCAACCAGCTGATCCGCATCTTCCAGGGTATGGGGTGGGAGCCGCAGGGCTGGTTGCCGGGGGTGAGCCAAGGGGTGCCGCAAGACAACAGGCAATCCAAGAAGATCCAGGCATTGTGGATCACCTTGCACCAAGCTGGGGTGATTTACGATGGTACAGACAAGGCCCTTATGAGCTTTTGCAAGCGGATGACCAAAACCAAGACCCATCCCGGCAAGGATCACCTGCGGTTTTGCGATGGCCACGAGAAATACACGATCATCGAAGCCTTGAAAAGCATGGCAAAACGCGAGGGTGTGGATGTTGGATAATCAACTCACCGGATTGCCCGAGCAGTACCGGCCGCCGATCGACGAGCTGCCCGGTGACATGCAGGTGATTGCCAAGGCCATGGAATTGGATTTTCCTGGCATGGGCGTGCTGATCGCGCTGGCCCTGGCGCAGCGAGTGGGTGGAGGATGGTTGTATGTCAGGAAAATGGATGGAGCGCCGCTGGCCTGGCGCAACGATCAGATCAGAGCCATGTACGACAGTGGGAACATTACTATGCGGGAGTTGGCCCGGATATGGCGGTTGAGCCAGTCATCTATCGAGAAAATCCTGGCTCAACCGTCGACCGCGCAGCAGGCGCTGCAAGACAAGCAGCTGAGGTTGTTTTGAGGGGGCACATCCGTTGCACCCCCACTGGAAACAAAGCGGACAAACTCATTTGCCTTTTTTCTCGAAATGATTGCCCACCAGCACGATGGCTTCAACCTTACCGCCATAGGCGTTCTCGCTATCATGCATACCAACCAAATACCCTGTGCAGGTCACGACATCCTTTGCGTTGATCTTGCTCGAGTCCCCTTGATAGATGAAGTCGATGGTGGTCACGCCCAGCGGCGCATTCTGATTCTTGGCCATAATAAGCACTTCGGTCCATGTTCCGGGAAAAAGGTCGTTCGGAGGCATCTCCTCTACCTTATAGACCTTTCCGCTCAACTTCACGGCCTTGCCCAATGTCGTGTAGATTTTTTTGGTGACATCCGATGCGGACATGGGTTGGGCCGATTTGACCAAGTCTTCCGGTTTTGTTTTCTGAACCTTGTCGATGGCGATCAGCATATTACCGTTGGTTTGCGAGTTTTTGTCCTGCTGATTGAATTCAGCGGCAAAAGAGCTGCGGACGAACAACAGGGTGAACAGCAGGGGCAAAACATGGATCAGACGGGTGCGGTGCATGGGAGCCTCCTTGGCAAGGGTTGATTGGTTGGCGGCAATGTAACACATAGCGATGAGATAATAAAAAAGGTTTAATGATGATTTTCTCCTTGCCCCTTGTGCCCTAATAGGGTATTATCTTAGATAAAGAAAGGGAAAATCCTTGAGAATAAAGGGTGGAAAAAACTCATCAAAAGGGGGATATCATGAAGTGGATAGCAACAGCATATGATAGCGACGAAGGTTTTGCAGTAGGTGAATGTCCGGAAGAAGCTCAGGAAGCGTATATTGAGAAATTTGGAGTCCCTCGGTTTGGATTTTCGGTTATCCAGAACAGGGAAGATTATAAACGTGAGCTCGTAAGGGTATCTCAGAGCATGGGATATACTGAAGGCAGCATCATGATGATTGATGCTGATAAGTGGATCGTTGTTGTCCGATTAACAGATTCTGCCGAAGCGTCGCTCGAAAGATGTGAGAGTGCATCCCATTTGCTGAATGATTGGTCCAGTGCCGATGGCGATTTTTTTATCACTGCGCGTCCCCCCTTGCCACGCGGGGAAACCCGCGAGGAACGCAGGCAGCGCTTGGCAAATATTGTATCCATAAACGGGATCAACCCGTCTGAGCGGCAGAAAGAATGGGCCGCGCGTTTTTATAGTGACTGGCCTAGTCGAATGGCTTGGGCACATAAAAAACAAGAAATCAAGTTGACGGAAACAGAAATCGCGTATGTTCAAGAGCGGCGCAAAGAGGCGGGATGGGGGGCCGCAGCGGTTGACGAAGTTTACCGTTGGGAAGAGTAAAGGGCCGGGTGGCGCAAATGGAAGACAGATACTACGAAAATTTATCCATCATCCGCGAAGCTGGCGGTTACTCAAAAATCATGGTAGCCGGAGTTGAAGTAGTAACCCATCATCTTCAAGAGGTAGCGGCCATGCCGATGGTAGATGCCGAAGATCTGCTGACTGTGCATTCGGCTCTTGAGGCCGGCTGCGCCGACCTGGCGGCGGCCCGGTTGATTGATGCCGCCGATGCCGCCGAACTCGCGCAATGGAAAGCCGGGTGGGATGCCGCCCCGGCAGAAGAGCAGGTATACTACTCCGGGCACGGCGGAGTGCCGCCCCGGAGTTGGGAGCCGAGCATCGTGCGATTGTCTGGTACCGCCCAAAAAGAACTGCTGGCGGCAAGAGCAAGTCTCTTGGGATTGGTTGCTGCTGAGGCGGAATTTGAGAGTGATGATGGCACGTTTAAGCACAATAGACATTACATGCATGGCTGCTGTGCCGCTGGTCTGGCTGGATGGTATCTGGAAGCAAGGAGAAGCAGTCGGCTCATTATTTTGCCGAAATACGACATCGACTATTACGGCCAGTTTTACGCCGCAGTCGAAATTTTGGTGCAAAACCTCGAGAAGGAAAAAGAAAAACTAAAGGAAGCGCACAAGGCTATCAGTGATCGACTGATGGAAGAGGCGTTTCCGAATGACGCATCAAGCCCTGTTTCATTCAGTGATTTTTTTGGTTTTGACCCACTAACGACTGAAGAGTTGAAATCAAACTATTTGGCGGCGGTAGAACATCATCGCGAGGCCGAAGCCGCATTGGATGCCATGTTTGGAGGCTGAAAAGAGTAAACCATGGGAACATACGGTGTAATTCACAGCTGCGGGCACAAAGAAATTCATCAATTGTTTGGCAAAATAGCCGATCGCGAACGTAAGATCGAATGGATGGAGTCGGTGCCATGTTTGGAGTGCAAGCGTATCGCCGACGAAGAAGCCAGGGACGAGCATAACCGCGAGAGCGCGATTGCAAATCATGCGACCGGGCTGCCCCAACTGGAAGGAACAGAAAAGCAGATCGCATGGGCTGAGACTATCCGTAAAGAGGCTATCGCAAAAATCGATCAGCGATGGAAAGCGTTTGCTGATCGAGTTGAAATAATCATAGCGAACCCCTCCACTCTTGCTCAAGCGCAGCAACAAGCTGTTGATGATGGCTACGCTGATATTGATGAGTTTGCACACTATCTTGCAAAAGCAATCGAAAAAATCAAGGGCGAGCCGTCAGCACGGTGGTGGATCGACAATCGGGAAGAGCTATCGCTCAAAAAGGGATCGATAATCGACAAGATGTGCATGGCTCAAAAGAAGGCTGATGCCGAGTCGACCCCTGAAGCGGTAGCAGCCAAGGATGAGTCCACCATGCGGCCAGATCGGCCGGTAACTAAAACTGTAGCTGAAATAAAGCTGTCGGAAAAAACTGTTGAAATTTTTTTCCCCGAGAAGCGCGATGATTTCTGGCGAATCATCAAAAAAGAACTGGGGTACACCTGGGATAGGAGATGGGTCAAGCAAATCACTGCAACTTCCGGGACGGTTGAAGATCGGGCAGCCGAGGCCGGCAACCATTTGTTGCGAGCGGGGTTCATAGTCCGTTGTTTCAATAGTGATGTGCGGGCCATGATGATTGATGCTTCATTTGAGCCGGAACACGGCAAATGGGTAACAGCATTGGTTAATGGAGATTACACGGGGTACTTGGCACTTTCCTGGAGAATGATAGATGGTGATTTTTATGCAGATGCCAAGCGCCTACCGGGGGCAAAGTACATTCGTCCGTACGTGATTGTCCGTCCCGAGCATTTCGAAGAGGTACTCGATTTTGCTGAGATAAATGGTTTTCTACTTTCTCCTGGCGCGATAAAGCTGATTGATCAAGCCAAGGTTGAGCACGCCGCGGCATTGGTAGTTTATCCAGCCAAGCCAGCAAAGCCGCAGCGGCTCCTGCAACCGGAGAAACAAGTTCTTGATTTAGAGCAAACGGGGAAGGTCGATGCAGATTTGCTCGACAACTGATTTACTGCCGCACCAACAAGCTGCAGTCGATAAACTGCTAGCCCTACGGGTTGGCGCATTGTTTATGGACATGGGCACCGGCAAAAGCCGTACGGCAATCGAGTTGGCGGCCCGGCGATCGGAGCGCATCACCAGGGTGATTTGGTTTACTCTGGTAAGCCTCAAAGAGACAGTGCGGCATGAAATACTCAAGCATACCAACTCAGGCCAAGGCGAAATCTATTTGTTCGACTCCCACACCACCGACGCCAATCTGCCCGAGGCATCCTGGTACGTGATCGGCCTCGAATCTTTGGGCGGGTCCAGCCGCATTATGCTGGCCGCCAACCGGGCAATCACCGAGGATAGCTTGGTGATCGTCGATGAATCGAGCTATATTAAGGGGCATCGCGCCAAACGTACAAACCGGGTGACGGCAATCGCCAAGCGGGCCAGATACCGGTTGGTGCTTACCGGCACGCCGATCAGCCAGGGTGTGCAGGATCTCTACAGCCAGATGGCTTTTCTCTCCCCCAAAATCTTAGGATATCGGTCTTGGTATTCATTCGCCAAGAATCACTTGGAATACAGTGAACGGCATCTCGGCATGATAGTTGCCACTCATCATACTGAGTGGCTGGCAGCCAAGATTGCCCCTTATGTGTATCAAGTTACAAAAGATGAATGCCTTGATCTCCCTCCCAAAATGCACAAGCGTTTCTCTTGCGATCTGAGCAGTGAACAGATCGATGCGTATGGTGCGGCCAAGGAACGATTCTACAGAGAAGTCTTGGAGCTGGACGATGGTCGTCAATATCAATCCAGCCTGCCTTTTTTGCGGCTGTTTTCCACGCTACAAGCCATTGTCTGCGGTTTTGTCCGCGAAGAAAATGAGACCTGGCCACTGGAGCACAATCGGCTTCGCTTGCTCAAGACGGTTTTGGCAGGCATCCCGGCAGACGAACCGGTAGTGATCTGGACCAAGTATCATTTTTGCCGCGAGCAAATCGCTGCCGCAATAAATGATCGTTTAATTTGCCAGTATCACGGCAAGATCAGCGAGAAACAACGCCACCAGGAAGTGGTGAAATGGCGCCGGGAGGGAGGGGTGCTGCTTGCCACCCAGGATGCTGGCGGCCATGGCCTGGACTTGACGGCCGCCCGGTACGCGATATTCTACGCCAATGGATTCAAATACTCGTCGCGGATTCAAGCTGAAGACAGGTTTCATCGCATTGGCCAGACTCGTACCGCTATTTACAGTGATATTTATGCGGATTGTGGCATAGAAGATAGAATCGCCAAGGCCATTGCTAACAAAGAAGATGCGGTGGCAACTTTTCGCAACGAAGTGAACGCAGTGAAAGATTCCCGAGACGATGCGTTGCGCAAGCTGATCGAAAAATTATGAAATGCTACCTCGACATTGATGTCTTGACTGCTGCTAGAAAAAGGATCGGTCTGATCTTTTCCGAGTTTGAAAGAATATGCGTGTCGTTCTCGGGGGGTAAAGATTCAGGCGTAATGCTCAATCTTGCCATCCAAGAGGCCAGGAGGCGTGGGCGGAAAATAACGGTCCTGATTATCGACCTCGAAGGGCAGTACGCATTGACTGTTGATTATATCGCCAGGATTCTCGACGTGAATGCGGATGTGTTGTGCCCATACTGGGTCTGCCTGCCGATCAATCTGCGCAATGCCGTTTCGATGTACCAGCCGTTTTGGTGTGCGTGGGATCCCGAGCAGCAAGATAAATGGATTCGGATGCCCCCAAACCGGGACGACGTGATAACCGACCAGGATTTCTTTCCATTTTATCGGTATCGCATGGAGTTTGAAGAGTTCATCGTGGCATTTAACAGATGGTTTGGCGGCAACGACCTGTCCGCATGCCTCGTCGGTATTCGCAGCGATGAGAGTTTGAACCGCTATCGGACTATTATGTCCGACAGCAAGGCTACTTACAAGGGCCACAGCTGGACAACTCTTGTTGCAAATTCCACCTACAGTTGCTTCCCAATATATGACTGGGGTACCGAAGACATCTGGACGGCAAATGGAAAAAACGGATGGGACTACAACAAGCTGTACGATGTTTTCTATCGTGCGGGAGTCGGCATCCACGAAATGCGTATTTGCCAGCCTTACGGGGACGATCAAAGAATAGGGCTTGACCTGTTTCGGGTTATCGAGCCGGAAACGTGGGCAAAGGTAGTCAATCGCGTCTCCGGCGCCAATTTCGGCAACATCTATTGTGGTTCCAAGATGCTCGGGTATCGACAGGTTAATCTTCCACAAGGGCACACATGGAAAAGCTACACCAAGCTGCTCTTGGCCAGCCTGCCACCCGAGGCGCAGGCGAGCTATAAGGAACGCTTCCTCAAATTCATCTGCTACTGGCACAGGCAGGGCTCACCCGTACGTAACAACATGCTCAACTTGTTGCCCCCAGAAGCGGCGATCACTGACAAGATCGCGACAAGGGGAAAGAAAGATAAGAAGCTGGTCCGATACCGGTCCATCCCCGATCACCTTGACTCAGATTTGGAGAGCGAAAAACTGGCGCCAACATGGAGAAGGATGGCGGCATGCATACTCAAGAACGATCATTTGTGCAAAGGACTGAGCTTTAGCCAGACAAAGAATCAGGTCGAACGAATAAAAGCTCTTGTCGAGAAATACAGGGATATCTGATGAAAAAAATCACATTTCCATGTTTGAATGCCAAGCTGGTGCCTGCCAGCATGGTAGTGGCCAATGACTACAACCCGAACAAAGTTGCCCCGCCGGAGATGAAACTTCTTCAAACCTCTATCGAGGAAGACGGGGTGACCATGGCCATTGTTACTTATTACGATGAGACATCTGAAAAATACATTGTAGTCGATGGATTTCATCGATATACGGTATTGACCAAAACGCTCCACTTGCCGGAAATCCCGGTGGTGGTGATAGAAAAAGAGATCGGCGACCGCATGGCCAGCACCATACGGCACAATAGAGCCAGAGGATCGCACGATATCGACTTGATGAGCAATATTGTGGCCGAGTTGGTCGAGATGGGGAAGTCAGATCAATGGATCGCCCGAAAAATCGGGATGGATGCGGAGGAGATCCTCCGCTTGAAACAGATAACGGGAATTGCGGCATTGTTTAGAGATAATGAATTTTCGAGGGCTTGGGTAAAGCCGGGCCAGGAGATGGATTTATATGAATGATCTGCTTTCGTTCAAAAACGATGGCACAGAACTTGTTGCAACAAACTATTGGCAGTCGGAGTATGCAGCCGGTGGATATGTTTATCTCACCATCAACGCCGGATGTTTTCGCCTGCTGATCCCTCCGAGAGGGCTTTCGCTGGAAGACATGCGGGAGGCAAGTGTTGTACTGATTACGCGTGCTCCATGGCCAGAGATGAACAAACACGATGCATTAGAAATTTTGTTCGAAGACAACTCAGATGCTCCCTTTTGTCTGCATATCGTCCCCGAACAAGCTGATTCGATGCCGGCCGAGAGGGATCGGGATCGACCTGGCCAGCCTCCCAAGTGGACCTTTGCCGTGTACACCGAGCAAGGAAAGCAATTCGAATTGCCAGTGCGTTATCGACTAGCTAAAAAATTACCATGCCTCAAGCCATGGGCAGAATGAACCCAGCAGATATCCGCAATAAATTCGGGGTGACGCAAAAAGTGTTCGCCCGATGGTGTAACACAGCCACCGGCACGATACGCAAGTGGGAGTCGGGGGAGCAGGCGCCCAGCGGCCCGGCCTGGAGGTTGCTTGATGCGTTGTTGTGGATGGACAACCGGGGGCTGCTGAAAGACTTTTTGGACGATATCGAGCAGGAAAAGACGTCTTAACGATCTATTAAACACCTAGTATCCCGGCACCGATCGGTGCCGTTCCCCCAGGGGAGGCTTTCGAGCCTCCCCTTTTTTTGTTTCGTAACGTTACGGCTCTTCGCGCTCCCTGCAATCCGGTACATATCCCCGCAACAGGTATTCAGCCACCTGTTACCTCCTTTTGATGGGGCGGGCTCATACCCCGCCCCTTTTCGGGGTTTGCAACCACCATCACCGGGGGCGAGACGGATGTCGACCTATACCACGAACAACAAGGGCCGCGTTGGCCATCACCTCATTGGCGCATTGTTGTTGTGGCTCTGCGCGGCGCCTGCGTTTGCAGTCGTCGAGTTGGACAAAAACAGTGATGGCAAAGTCGACGATGAGTACCTGCCGCTCTCCATCGCTCGCAAATCCGACTTGGCTGGCAAGCAAGACGCACTGGGATACATGCCGGAAAATCCGGCTAACAAGGGCGTGGCTAACGGCTACGCCGCTCTGGGTGCCGACGGCAAGGTGCCGTCCAGCCAATTGCCCGCCGGGACTGGTGGTGGCGGGGTTACCAGTTACAACGATTTGACGGACAAGCCCACCATCCCCACCGCCTTGTCCCAGCTGGCCGGCGACGCGAACCATAGATCGGTGACCGACGCGGACATGGCTACCTGGTCGGGCAAGCAAAATGCTTTGGGCTACACCCCGGAAGATGCTGCGAAAAAAGGGGCTGCCAACGGCTATGCCGCCCTGGGCGCCGACGGCAAGGTACCGTCCAGCCAATTGCCCGCCGGGACCGGCGCTGGAGTCCTCCAGGGCGACGGGATCATCCTGGCAACCGATGGGACGGTGAGTGTCGATGCGGCATACGTACAGCGCCGCATCGGCGCCGGATGTGCACCCGGAGCGGCCATCAATAGCGTATCGGTTGAGGGATCTGTCACCTGCGAGGCAGTCGGCGGCGATCTGACCGGGTCGTGGACCGGAATGGCACTCTCCGGCCAAACAACCATGCACGGCGCCATCCAGGCGCTGGGCACGGCATATGATAACGGCATCAACATCACAGCCGGTACCGGCATCACGATTACGGAGTCTGGCGGCACAGCTACGATTGGCGTGCTGAGCGGGGCATACCAGCCTGCCAGCGCCAGTTTGACCACTGCTGCCGGTATTGCGGGAGCCAGCAAGTACTACGGCACCAATGCTGTCGGCGCTGTCGGCGTACATGATTTGCCCGCCGGCGGGAGTAGCGCAAGCATTACGCAGGTCGCAAGCGACCCGGTCGATCCACCGACGGGGAGCATCTGGTTCAACACCTCTAGTCACACGCTCAGTTTTGCAGCAGCCGATGGAGTTACTCGCCTCTCAGGCACATTCACTCCCCGATCCGGCTCGGGCACACAGATACTGCGGCCCATCGCGCAAACCGGAGGCAACAATTGGATCAACAACGCCACAGGCATTGCTGACGCAAATGGCTATCAGCAGGTCGCCGATGCGGCGGACGCGACGGGCATGCGGACATATGCGGGCGATATGTCGCAGCGATTTAGCTTTCCAGAGCCGGCTTGCACGAGCACAATCAGCAAAATCACCTTGCACGCCAGAGGGGTGATGACAGGCAGTGCAGCGGTCCCCCGCAAGCTACGGCTAAACGCATATTACAACGCAACCAACCACACCAGCAGCACTATTAGTATCGGCACAGCGGTAACCGAGATCACGCAAGACTATGCGGTGGGGCCATCCGGCAGCAACTGGACTGCTCAAGAGATAGCGGGCAACAGCTTTGGCTTCCGTAGCGACCTGGATTCCGGGGCGCTGGCGCAAGGCGTCAATGAGCAAAATGTGGTGGAATTTTGGCTGGTGGTGTCATGCGACTGATAGCGATTCTGTGTATTTTGGTTTTTCCGGCAGCAGCGTGGGCGTTAGCACCACGTCTCGCCTTTTCCGATCTCGATTCTGGCCCGAAAACGGGTAACACGGACGGCAAAGGCAGTGGAGCGATTGTAACGATTTGGGGCAACAATCTGGGGGCGAGCCAAGATGCCAGTGTGTATGTCGGAGAGGCCGAAGCAACGGCAATTTATTACTGGAAGAACGCAGATGGCCAACTGCCGGGTGGACCAGCCGATCTGTACACCTACCACAAAATGCAAGAGATCGCCTTTGCCATCCCGACAGGAGCCCCCGATGGGGCGACAACGATCAGGGTGCGGCACAATGGGGTGGATTCCAATACCCTGCCTTTCTTCGTGCGCCCAGGGAATATCCGCTTCGTAAAACCAGGAGGAAACAACACCGGAACCGGGTTGTGGAACACCCCGTGGGCATCCTTGTCCTTTGCCGTTTCCGGCGCCAAAATTGTCCCCGGAGACATCGTCTACTCCGTGGGTGTGGGCGCCTCCTCCGAGGTCGATGTGGGCGCATCATCCAAGATCACCGGCACAGCAACGACCAAAACAGCGTTGGTTGCCTATCCTGGCACGACAGTGGCGTGTTCAACGCCCACAGAGTACGGCACAGCCACAATCCACAACAATGTTTCGGGCGGTGTTGCCAATAATTTTTGGACTTTCTCAAAACTATCGATAGACACCGGATTTACGGCACTCTCCATTTTTGGCTATGCCCGCTACATAGGGCTTGATTTGACGGGGAATTTGCCTGGCGCCAACCAGTATTCCGGTGCCATCGGCGGCAACTGCACCGAGCTAGCCGATGCTACGGCATGTAGCGGACACCGAATCCTTGGTGCCGAAATCCACGATTACGGTGATCGAACTGGGGCAAACAACTTCCACCACGTGCTGTACATCTCGAATCGATCGCCGCATCAAGCGGAGGCGTACGAGATAGGGTGGTCGTATTTCCACAACAACACCGCATACCAGGGTATCCACATATACGATCAAAATCCAGGGGTGGGATGGAGAGGAACATTCAACATTCACGACAACGTAATCCACAACTTCGCTGGAAACGCCATCAATTTGAACGCGGCATATCCTGCATCGTACAATGTCTATAACAATCTGATCGTACTCGACCCGTCCTATTCGCCCCCAGGCGGGGTATATGCGCAACCGGCGGCCGCATTCAGGATCGAAGCCAACACCGCTTCTTTTAAAATTTTCAATAACACGGTGTATGGCTATGCAGCTGAAAACCAATTCCAAACGGCTGGCACAACAACTCTGCAAAACAACATCATAGTTGACACCAGAGGTGTGGCTTACGCGTCGCATGCCGCCCCGACCAAAAGCAACAATAACTTATACTACAGCACTAACAACGGTGGGATGCAAATCCCATCCTGGGACAGCGCATTTTATAAAGCAGACCCGAAATTCGTTGATCCCGCAACCGGTGATTTCCGCCTGCAATCGGTCAGCCCAGCCATCGGCTCGGGAAACGATACATCGGCCACTGTACCAACCGATTTACTGGGCACTGCCAGATCCGTGCCCGTAGCTCTTGGGGCGATAGGCGCGGTTATTGGGAATGGCGGAACACCGCCGCAAATATTGCGGCTATATCAATTGTCAGGACTCCCAATCAAGGGCGTCGCCCCGCAGCACTGAGAAGGAGGAATCATGAGTTTTGACAAAGCATTCGCTGCCACGACAGCGTTCGAAGGTGGTCACACCATAGTCGATGGCCACGAAACGTACATGGGTATCGACCGCAACCAGCATCCCGAATGGGGGGGCTGGTCGATCATCGACACGGCCCGGCGTCGCGGAGAATCGCTCGAGCGCCGGGGGGGACCTGGATTGGCAGGTCCGTGCGTTTTACCGGTCAAAGTTCTGCCCATGCCCGAGGAACTGTTCAAGGCTGCAACAACCTATGCAACACCGAGAAGGAGGAATCATGAGTTTTGACAAAGCATTCGCTACCACGATGGCGTTCGAAGGTGGTCACACCATAGTCGATGGCCACGAAACGTACATGGGCATCGACCGCACCAAGCACCCAACATGGCGAGGATGGGCAATAATTGACGCTTGCCTGAAAGAGGGTAAGCCACTCCAAGCCAATCTAAACCAACTGGTCCGTGAGTTTTACCAGGTCAACTTCTGGATACCGCTAAGCTGCCATGTGATCGATGTGATGAGCGAGGCGGTGGCCGAGGAGCTGTTCGAAGCATCGGTCAACTGCGGCCCGGGCAACGGAGCAAAATTTTTGCAACGGGCACTCAATGCCCTCAACAAGCGGGGCAAACTCTATCCGGACCTGAAGGTGGACGGCGTCATCGGCACGCAAACTATCGGTGCGGTCCTTGTCTGTGTAGATGTCCGGCCGGTACGCCTACTGGTGAAGTGCCAGAATGGCGAACAATACATCCACTATAAATCATGGTCCAAACATGAAGACTTCCCCGGCGTGTTCGAGCGCACCTAACTCCGGAAAAATGGAGGGGGCAAAGCATAAGCCCAGAGTGGATCGCGTGATATGGCTGAGGAGCCTGCACGCGATCTGGCAATGGAAACGACAACAAAAGGAGACCCGATGAAGACGATACAATCAATGATCGAGCACCTCCCCTGTGTGGTGGTGGTCATGCTGCTGTTGGCATTTGTGGCCACATCCGGCGGCTGCCAAGGCCAATCCACGGTTGGCAACGGCAAGGTCGATCCGGTGGAGGCGGCCACTCTCCGGGTTGCGGTCGGCATGGCGCTCTCGTCGCGGCCGGCGGCGGTGGAACCTGCATACAAGGTGTCCACGGCCTTGCTGACCATCATGGACGACAAGACCGTGCTGGCCGACGAGCTGCAGGCGGCACTCGGCCGGGAAACCGCCAAGCTCAACATGGATATGGCCACGGCGGTCTCGTTTGTTGAATTCGTCTCATTGGTCGAGGCGCAGGTTCGGGCCCGGCTGGCCGAGGCCAACATTTCCGCCTCAACACGGATGGTGGTGATCCGCGAGGTGCTCATCATCGTTCGGGATGCGGCGGCGGCCCGGCTACCGACGGGCGGTCCGGAGCCAGCGGCCTGATGGATGAGGTCGATATCGCCCAGGAGCTGCAAGATGCCCAGCTGCGGCGAGCACTCATGGCTCAATCCTACGCATTGCCCAAGGGCGAGACGGCAAGCGAGTGCGATGAGTGCGACGAGCCGATCCCGGAGGAACGCCGACAGGCCATGCCCGGTTGCCGGCTCTGCATCGCATGTCAGGAAACCTTGGAGCGGCGGCAACGAGGGCAAAGATGAGCATCGACTATACGGCTTGGCGATTCTGGATCGACATGGGGCAGGCGGCCGCGACACTGATCGTCTGTATCTACGTATGGTGGGACAGACGGCAGGGTAAGACCATGAAACGATTTGCCGACCTTGAAAAACGGCAGGCCGCGCAAACCTCAGCCGTCGACGAGCTGGTCGACGATGTCGAGGGTCTTGCCGACGGTTGCGCAAGGCACACGGCCCGCACAGATGCGCTCGACAAGCAGCATCTCGTCATGCAATCGGAACTGCGCCATCTGCCGAGCAAGGGGGATTTTGACAAATTGTCCGACCAAATAGGCAGTCTCACGGAAAAGCTCGGCACGCTGGATGGCCGGTTAGGCGGGATCAACCGTGCGGTCGATCTCCTGAATCAACATCATCTTAGGATCGGTAGATGAAATTCGAGGACTTGGTGAACGCTGATCTACGGCTGGTGGTGCTGCTCTCCCTGGCCCAGGACGCCGGATACGCGCACAACGAATATGTGCTGAAGGAAATGCTGGGCCACCTGGGTCATACGGTCAGCCGGGACAAGCTGCGGACGGAACTGGCTTGGCTGAAGGAACAAGGGTTGGTTGAGCTGGCCGATGTCACCGGCACCATGGTCGCCAAGCTGACCGGGCGCGGCAAGGATGTTTCCGAAGGGGCCGTCGTCGTCCCCGGAGTCAAACGGCCGGAGCCGATGTGATGGGTGGACGCCAATCCTCCATAGATCGGTTGCCGCCGGATATCCTGGAACGGCTCCAGGAACTGCTGCGCGACCCTCGTGTCACCCAGCTGGACGCCACCATCCGGATCAATGAGATCCTGGAGACGGAGGGCCATCCGGAGCGGGTCAGCAAGAGCGCGGTCAACCGGTACGATATGGAGATGCGAAAGGTCGGCGAGAAGCTGCGCCAGTCCCGCGAAGTCGCCGAGATGTGGATCGGCAAACTGGGAGCGGCCCCCCAGGGCAAGCTGGGCAACCTGATCAACGAGACGCTGCGCACCCTGGCATTCGACGTCACCCTGAAGCTCCAGGAAGGCGAGTTGACGGGAGAAAGCCTGCCGGATGTGATCCACCAGCTGAAGGGCCTGGCCTTGGCGGTACAACGGCTCGAGGCGTCGGCAACCCTCAGCGTCAAGCGAGAAGCGGATATACGCCGGCAGGCGCTGGAGGAAGCGGCGAGCGCGATCGGCGAAACAGCCGCCCAGGCGGGCGTATCGCCGGAGACGATCCAGAAAATCCGGCGCGATGTGTTGAGGATGGCGGCATGAGCCACGGCGGAGCCAAGATCAAACCGGTCAACCCGGATGGCATATTCCTCCCTTACCAGGAGAAATGGATCATCGACCGCAGTCGTTTAAAACTGATGGAGAAGGCGCGACAGATCGGGCTCTCCTGGTCCACGGCCTATGCCGCCGACGAGCGGACTGCCGAGGCCGGTGCCAAGTGGGACCAATGGATCTCCAGCCGGGACGATCTCCAGGCCAGGCTGGTGATAGAGGATTGCAAGATGTTCGCCAAGCTGCTGCAACTGGCGGCCGAGGATCTCGGCGAACTGGTCATTGACCAAGAAAAGAAGATCTCCGCTTATGTGCTCCACTTTGCCAACGGCCGGCGCATCCACAGCATGAGCAGTAACCCCGATGCCCAAGCCGGCAAACGCGGCGGCCGCATCCTGGACGAATTCGCCCTGCATCCGGATCCGCGTAAGCTCTGGTCGATCGCCTATCCCGGCATCACCTGGGGCGGCAACATGGAGGTGATCTCCACCCATCGCGGCAGCCAGAACTTTTTCAACCTACTGATCCGCGAGATCCGCGAGCACGGCAACCCCAAGAAAATCAGCCTGCATCGGGTGACCCTCCAGAATGCCCTAGACCAAGGGTTCCTGTTCAAACTGCAGCAGTCCTTGCCGAGTGATCACGAGGTCAAGGGCATGGACGAGGCCGAGTACTTCGACTTCATCCGGAGCGGATGCGCCGACGAAGAATCGTTCCTGCAGGAATACATGTGCATGCCGGCGGACGACGCGGCCGCTTTCCTCGAATTCGATCTGATCGCCAGCTGCGAGTATGGCCAGAACGAAGAGTGGGAGATCGATTGCAGCACGGTGCGGTCCCTGGGACGATTCTTTGCCGGCCTCGACATCGGCCGCCAGAAAGACCTGACCGTGCTCTGGGTGTTGGAGTTGCTTGGTGATGTGCTGTACACGCGGATGGTGGTGGAGCTGCGCAAGATGAGCAAACCGGATCAAGAAGCCGTCTTGTGGCCGATCATGGCCAACATGGATCGCACCTGCCTGGATTACACCGGTCTGGGGATCGGTTGGGGCGACGATGCCCAGAAGAAATTCGGCGAATACCGGGTCGAGACAGTGACCTTCAGCGCCAAGGTCAAGGAGGCATTGGCCTACCCGGTCCGAGGTAAGATGGAAGACCGTAAGCTGCGCATCCCTTACAAGCCGGAAATCAGGGCCGACCTTCGGGCGGTAACCAAGGAAACCACGGCGGCCGGCAACATCCGCTTTACCGCCGAACGTAGCGAGAACGGCCATGCGGATCGATTCTGGGCCCTGGCCCTGGCGGTGCATGCCGCAAGTGGCGGAACATACGATCCGGAGATCCAATCCACCGAACAAACCAGGCCCTCTGCTGGCTATGCCGACTACACCGGCACCGGCGGCCGGCGCGACACCATGGGGTATTGAAGATGACGACGGTGCCCAAGGATCTGCGCAACGAGATCGCCACCATCGCCTCGGATCCAGCGATCCCGGCCTTTGCCGGGGTGCTGCGTAACGAAGACGATACCCTGCTCTCCCGGGGCGGCGGCAAGGGCCTCAAGATCTACGACGAGATCGAGCGCGACTGCCATGCCTACTCCGTGCTGCAGAAGCGCAAGAACGCGATCATTGCCCGCGAGTGGCAGGTGGAACCGGCATCCTCGGCCCGCCTGGACAAGAAAGCCGCCGACCTGGTCAAGGCACAGTTGACCAATATCAAATTCGACCAGGTTTGCCTGAAGCTGCTCGACGCCACGTTGAAAGGCTACAGCGTCGGCGAGATCATCTGGGCTACCGACGGGGCCGAGATCGTGGCCGCCAGGGTCAAGGTCAAACCGCAACGGCGCTTTCTTTTCGACGAGGAACAGCTGCCCCGGCTGATCACCCTGGCCAACATGTTCCCGGGCGAGCCAGTGCCGGCACGCAAGTTCATCGTTCATCGGTACGGCGAGAAAGACGACGACAACCCCTATGGTCTGGGACTCGGGCACAAACTGTTCTGGCCGGTGTTCTTCAAGCGGCAGGACATCACCTTCTGGCTGACCTTTGTCGACAAGTTCGCATCGCCCACGGCTGTCGGCGAGTATCCGACAGGGACAAGCGATGAAGAGCAGAAAAGGTTGCTGGCTTCCTTGGCAGCCATTGCTCACGAGGCTGGGATCATCGTGCCCCAGGGCATGGTGGTCAAGTTCCTGGAGGCGGCCCGGTCGGGATCGATCGATACCTACGAGAAGCTGGCCCGGTACATGGACGAGCAGATCAGCGAGTGCGTCCTGGGCGAGACGCTCTCCACCAACATCGGCACCACCGGCAGCATGGCGGCGGCCAAAACCCACAACGAGGTGCGGATCGAGCTGGCTAAAGGCGATTCGGACTTGTTGTCCGACACCGTCAACGAAACTCTGGTCCGCTGGGTCGTGGAGTTGAATTTGCCCGGCGCTGGCCCGCCCAAGGTCTGGCGCGACTTTGCAGAGGAAGAGGATCTCAAGGCCCGGTCGGAAACGGACAAGAACCTGAGCGACATGGGTTTTGAACCGGACGAGCGGTACGTCAACGAGACCTATGGCGGCAAGTGGCGGAAGAAGCAATCCCAGGAGCAGCCTCCTCCGGATCCTGCCGGTGAGCCTGCGGCCCAGTTCGCCGAAGAAGCGGCCGATACCGTGGATCAGGTGGCCGCCCAATTGCTGACCGAGGCCGATGGCGCCGACATGGGCGAGGCAATCTATCGGCTGCTGGCGGAGTGCGGCAGTTTGGAAGAAGCGCGGGATAGGTTGCTCGATATCTATGACCAGGTGCCGGTGGCCACGACCGGGACCGCCCTGGGAAATCGGCTGTTTCAGGCGGGCTTGACCGGCCGGGCCGAGGTCATCGACGAGGCCGGCAAATGACAGCCGAGTACGGCAGCCTGCCTTTCGATGAAGCGGAGGCATTCTTCCGCGACAAGGTCAACATCCCCACTAAGCGTTGGGATGACTTGAAAAAAGGCGAGCATGCCAGGGGCTTCATGATCGCCGGCGCGATGCGCGACGACCTGCTCTGCGATTTCCGGACGGCGATCGACAAGGCCATCTCCCAGGGCACGACCCTGGAAGAATTCCGCGCCGACTTTGACGGCATCGTCGGCAGATACGGCTGGAGCTACAACGGCGGACGGGGCTGGCGCACCCGGGTGATCTACGACACCAACCTGCGCACCTCGTACGCTGCCGGCCGTTACCAGCAGATGACCGATCCGGACGTGCTGGCCTACTGCCCGTACTGGCAGTACCGGCACGGCGACAGCAGCCACCCCCGCCTGATGCATCTGGCCTGGGACGGGCTGATACTGCGGTATGACGATCCCTGGTGGTCGACCCACTACACGCCCAACGGCTGGGGCTGCACCTGCTTTATCGAACCGCGCTCGCAGCGCGATCTGGCCCGGGCCGGCAAGGATGGACCCGACCAGGCCCCGCCGATCGAGATCGATCCCAAAACCGGCGCACCGATGGGGATCGACCAGGGCTGGGATTACAACGTGGGCGAGGCGGCGTTCGGCCGGCAACTCTCCACCAAGGCCATGAACGAGTGGCGGGCCCAGGGCGGCAAGGCATGGCAGCGATTGACACCCGGTGACTTTCGCGCCGCCGGCCGGCCCGACCGGATACCGGCCGATCAGGCCAAGGCCGCACTCGGCCCGAAGCTGGCGACCACGGCGGAAGCGGCTCAGGCCCTGACCGGGATCATGAGTGCCGCCGAGCGGATCTATACCTTGCCCACAGGAGGGAAGATCCTGGTGAACGCCGAGGCCCTGGCCAGCCACATCGATCTTGATCGCAGCCCTTACTTGCCGCTGCTGCCGGAGGTGCTGGAGGATCCCTACGAGATCTGGCTCTCATTCGAGCAGCACCAAGGAACCAATAAGGTGGTGCTGCGGCAGCGGCTGATCAAGATGGTGCGACTGGACAAGGAGCGCGGGGTGCTGGTGACGGCGCAAGCGCGGAACGGACTGCTGGAAGCGTGGACCATGATCCCGACCACTGATCGAAAGTACCTGAACAGGCAGCGAACCGGAAAGTTGTTGTGGGGACGGGAATGATGGGGAGGGGGGCCCTCGCTCTCTCCGTAGCAGAGCGGGCTCCAGGAACCGGTTGTCGGGGCTACGGCCCAACCCGTTCCATCGTGCTTTGAAAATAACCGGAACCTTGGATTTTGTCAAATGGCGGGAGCCTTCCAGATACTAGCCAGGATCGACGATCGCGAGGTGATGGCCGCCCTGGAGCGGTTGCGGGCACACACCGACAGGATGGCGCCGGTGTTCAAGGTTATTGGCGAGTCGTTATTGCGCTCGACCCGGCAACGGTTCCGCGACCAGATGGATCCGGAGGGGCGGCCATGGCAAGCATTGAAGCCTTCGACCGTGGCGGCCAAGGCAGCACGGGGCCACAGCGGCAATATCCTGCGGGCACGCGGCCACCTGGCCGACACCATCCATTACCAGGCCGACAACAACGGGATGCGGCTCGGCACCAACCGGATCTATGGCGCCATCCACCAGCTCGGAGGCAAGACCAGCCCGCACGTGATCAGGCCGAGGACCAAAAAGGCTCTGGCCTGGCCGGGGGCTCGGCACCCGGCACGCAGCGTCAACCATCCGGGCTCGGACATTCCCGCGCGAGAGTATCTCGGGTTCTCGCGGCAAGATCGGGACCGGATTCTGGAGATCGTCACCGATCATTGGGGAATGGGGCTGTAGTCGCCACGCCGGGGCGGGGCGCTCACGAGTACAGGTCTGGGGCTGAAAATCGAATACAGGGAATTTTAAAGCGCTTTTAAACACGGTTCGCGCGGAGGATGCACATGGGAAAACAATTGGAGATCTTTAAGTCCGGCAAGCACACCGCCCTGGGCGGGCAGGTGCTGGAATTCAGCGAGGCCGACCTGCAGGCCACGGTCGCCGCCTACGATCCGGACAAACACGAGGCACCCCTGGTGGTCGGCCATCCCGGTATCGATGCCCCGGCCTACGGTTGGGTCAAGGCCCTGGGGTTTTCCGACAGCGTCATGACCGCCGAACCCGACCAGGTCGATCCGGCTTTTGCTGAAATAGTCAACGCCGGCCGGTTCAAACGAATATCCGCCTCATTTTACCTGCCGGACGCATCGAACAATCCGGTGCCGGGCGTGTACTACCTGCGCCATGTCGGCTTTCTTGGTGCCCAGCCACCGGCGGTAAAGGGACTCAAGAGCGCCAGCTTTGCCGCCGCCGAGGAAGGGGTGGTGGAGTTCGGCGACTGGAATGTGGACGCGGCGCAGACCGAGGCCGCACATACAAACGTGAAACCCGAGCCCATGCCGGCAGAAGCCGAAGGTGCTCAAACACAGGAGGACAAAGAGATGTTCACCCCAGAACAACTGGCCGCCAAGGAAGCGGCCCTGCGGGAAAAGGAAGCGGCGTTCGCCGAACGCGAGGTCAAGCTGAAGCAACAGGAGCAAGCGGCGCTCCACCGGGCTCATCTTGATTTTGCCGATGGCCTGGTCAAGGCCGGCAAGCTGCTGCCGGCACAGAAGGAACAGGCGGTGGCCATGCTTGATTTTGCCTCCGGCCACGATAGTGGCCAGGTGGTGGAGTTCGGCGAGGGCGAGGCCAGGCAGTCGCTGTCCATGGGAGAGGCGTTCAAGTCTTTCCTCTCTGCCCAGCCGGAGATCGTCAAGTTCGGAGAGTTCGCCAAGGGCGAGGCGCCGCCGGCCGATCAAACGGCCGAGATGATCGCGCAAAAGGCGGTCGAATTCCAGGAATCCGAGTCCCAATCCGGCCGCGTCATCAGCATGGCCGAAGCGGTGAACCATGTCACAAAAGGAGGGAAATAAATCATGCCAAATCCAGGATTGATCAAGACATTCGTCGCTGAAGCGGCTGTTGCGGCTTATCGCATTGCCAAGTTCGGCACCTCGGACGCCAACGTTGTGCAAGCAACCGCAGTGGGCGATGCCCTGATTGGAGTCTGCGGGCTGGTGGCAGGAGATGCGGGCCGTCGGGTCGACATCATCATGAGTGATATTGCCGAGGTCGAATACGGCGGCAACGTCACCCGGGGCGACTGGTTGACCACCGACGCCAGCGGCCGGGCTGTATCAGCCGCACCGGCTGCCGGCACCAACAATAATGTCATTGGCCGGGCGCTGGTTTCGGGAGTGGTGGGTGATATAGGCCACTGCATGCTCGCCCCCTGCCGCATCCAAGGATAACGATACATTTACAACGGAGGTTTAATCCATGCCAACAGCCCCTTTTCCTATTCAACCGGAGCTGACTGCCATCGCGATCGGCTATCGCAACACCCGATTGATTGCCGACAATGTCCTACCCAGGATTCCAGTCGGCAAACGGGAGTTCAAGTACCTGGTCTACAACCTGGCCGATGGTTTCACCGTGCCTGACACCAGAGTTGGACGCAAAGGCAAGGTCAACGAGGTCGAATTCCAGGCAACCGAATTGACGGCCAGCGCCGATGATTACGGCCTGGAAGATCCCATCCCCCAGGACGACATCACCAACGCTCCGCCCAACTACGATCCGGTGGGGCGAGCCGTGGAAGGCATCACAGATCTCATCCTGCTTGATCGCGAAATCCGTGTGGCCGGCCTGGTGTTTAATGCCGCCACCTATGTCAACAAGGTCACCTTGTCGGGGACCAGTCAGTTCTCCGATTTCGCCAACTCGGATCCCATCGCCACCATCCATACCGCGCTGGACTCCTGTCTCATGCGGCCGAACGTCATGACCATCGGCAGACCGGCATTTTCGGTACTGTGCCGGCACCCGAAGCTCTGTAAGGCGATTTTCGGCAACAACACCGATGTCGGTATCGTCACCGCCAACCAGGTCGCCCAGTTGTTCGAGCTGGATGAGGTGTTGATCGGCGAGGCGTATCTCAACACCGCCAAAAAAGGCCAGGCCGTGGCGCTGTCGCGGGTATGGGGCAAGCATATTGCCCTGACCTACCGCGACCGCAACGCTACCACCAGGGGCCGGATGTCATTCGGTTACACCTGCCAGTTCGGCAGCCGCCTCGCCGGGGCATGGGAAGACAAGAATATCGGCCTGCGCGGCGGCCATCGGGTCCGGATGGGCGAGAGCGTCAAGGAACTGATCTGCGCCCCTGACCTCGGTTATTTCATCCAGAATGCCGTAGTGTAAAGCAAGGAGGATGTCACATGTCTAAATATCTGGTGCTGCAACCTTTGTCCCATGATCAAAAAAAGTACGCCGCCGGCGACACGGTTGAATTGGCCGAGGAACAGGCAATGGCGCTGCTGGCTGTCGCCGTGGTCGGCGAAGTACCCAAGGAGGGGAAGGGCAAGAGCAAAGAAATTGGGGAGTGAACATGTACTGTACCGCGAGCGATATCCGGGCCATCATGCCGGAAACCGACTTGATCGAGCTGACCGACGATTCCATCCCGCCGGCCAGCGCCAACGATGACGTGATCGACCGGGCGATCGCCGATGCCGGCGAGTTGATCGACGGCTATCTCAGGGGTCGCTACATGCTGCCCCTGTCACCGCCACCCCGCCTGCTCAACACCCTGGCTGCCGACGTGGCCGTGTACCGGCTGTATGCCCGCCGGTTGCGGCTCACTCCGCCGGAGATCGTGACCGAACGGTACAAGAATGCCCTGAAGATCTTGGAACAGATCCAGGCCGGCAAGATCTCGCTGGGCGCGGAGGCATCGGGCGGCGGCGTGGTGCCGTCGGCCGGCGGGCCGCAATTCACGACTCCGGACCGGGTGTTCACCCGGGAGACTTTGAGGGATTACTGATGATCAACGAAATCGAAGACGCGATCATCGCGCTGATCAAGGAGAAAGTCGGCGATGTCGCCGGCAAGATTGCCGTGCAAAAGGGAGTGGATGGCATCCCCCAGCCGGCCGTCTATGTGTCGACCGAAGCGGGCCAGTTCAAGAAGGTAACATTCACCAGTTATCAGCACGAATTGACCATCTACGTGGACATCGTCTTCTCTTACCGGGGCGCGGATGACGCCAGCCGCCGGAAAGGAATCTACCAGATCCTGGAAGGAGTCCTCCGAATACTTATCTGGCAGGATCTCGGCCTGGCCATAAAGCCGCTGGTCCCGAGAAACTGGAAGAACACCACGGTCGAAGAGATGCGGCAGCAAGGGCTGTTGGCCTTTTCACTGGAACTGACCACCGCCTACACCATCGCTCAGGCAAAGGATGAGGAGACAGCCGTTGCCGATCTGCTGGCCGTGGGCCTGAACTACTATCTCACCCCGGGCGACGACATCGCCGACGCCGTCGACCTGGTGTCGTTGCGAAACATCGCCGATGATTCTGCGGTCAGCCTGGGTGGGTCGTAAATCGCATTGGATGGAGAGGCAACCCAATGGAGATCCCGATGAGCAGATTGAAAATGAAAAAAAACATCCGCCGGTTTGCGGTGCATCATTATGCCTGTTGGCTGTTACTTGTGTCTCTGTTCGCCGTGGGGCTGGTGTTCGCCTGTATAGGGGACGCGGTGCTGGCGGCATGGGCCTCGGTCCGCGATTGGTATTATGAAAACAAAAACCTCAGCTCCTATTTTCGGCGCTCTCATTATATCGAGGAACGATTGCACGATGAATGGGAAAACAGAACATTCCTCAACGACAGGAGAAATCCATGAAGGTACAGGCGGCAAAGGGAACGAAATGTCCGATGGAAGGCCGTCCCCGCCAATACATCACCGACGGGAAGCCGGTCGAGGTGCCTGGCACGGCGTATTACCGCCGTCTGCTGAATGATGGCTCCCTCGTTGAAATCACACCGGCCCAACCGGCCACCACCAAGGGAGCACAGTGATGGCTTCACAGAGCATCAGCTTTGACAGTATTCCGAGCAGCATCCGCAAGCCAGGTAAGTATTTTGAGTTCAACCATCGGCTGGCGGTGCGCACCCTGCCGACTAACCAGCAGCAGATGCTGATCGTTGCCCAACGATTACCATACGGCTTGGTGCCGGCCCTGGTCCCTACCCGGATTTTTTCCGATGCCCAGGCGGCGGATGCCTTCGGCGCCGGCAGCTTGGCCCACCGGATGTGCCGCGCGGCTATCGTCGCCAACCCCTACCTGCAGCTCACGGTTTGCGCCCTGGACGACGGCGCGGGCGCGGCGGCCTCGGCCACGGTGACGATTGCGGGTGATGCGACGATCTCGGGTTTCCTTAAATTTTTCCTCGGCAACGACAGTGTCGAGATCGTCGTCACATCGGGCGATACGGCTGCGGAGGTAGCCGCCGCGCTCAAGGCGGCCCTGGATGTCAGACATGAGTTGCCAGTGAGCGCCACGGTCGAGGCCGCGATCGTCACCCTCACCGCCCGGCACAAGGGCACGGTGCCCAACCGGATCGACCTTGCCTGTGAGCTGAGCGCCAAAGGCACCACCGTTACCATGTCCGGCACGTCGCTGACCGGTGGCGCCATCGATCCGGACCTTGCCACAGCCCTGGCCCAGGTCTACGGCAACCAATTCGACGTGATCGTCACTCCATACAACGACCAGGCCGCGCTCACCGCCCTGCGGAATTATTTGGACGATGTGTCCGGCCCGATGGAGCAACGCCCAGGGATTGGTATCGCCGCCATCGACGGCGCTCTGGCCGGTGCCACCACCCTGGCCGGGCAGATCAATTCCGGCCGCATCCTCGTCGCTTACCTGCGCGGCACCCGGTCGCCGGATTACGAGGTGGCCGCAGCCTACGGGGCCGTGGTTGCATTTGAGGAAGACCCGGCCCGGCCGCTCAACACCCTGGCCCTGACCGGCATTCATGCCCCGCCGATTCCCGCGCGCCTAGGAAGAGGCGAGCAGGAAAGTTGCCTGGCCAACGGCATTGCCCCGCTGGAAGTCGGCCCGGGCGAAACGGTGCAGATCGTGCGGGCCATCACCACCTACACCAAAAACGCCGAGAATGTAGCGGACATCGCCCTCCTCGACCTGACCACCATCCGCACCCTAGACTATACACGCAAGGCGTGCCGGGAACGGATCGCCCTGCGGTTTCCCCGGGAAAAACTGTCCAGCCGGACGCCAAAGAAGGTGCGGACCGAGCTGCTGGATGTGCTGGATAAGCTTGAGAAGTTGGATATCCTCGAAGATGTGATGGTCCACAAGGACGGCTTGTTGGTCGAGCGCGACTTGCAAGATCCCAACCGGCTCAACGGCCGAATCCCGGCCGATGTGGTCAATGGCCTGCATGTGTTCGCCGGCCGCATCGACTTGCTGCTGTAAAACCGGTTTTAACGGAGAGATAAAGCATGTCTGAATACGTGGTAAGCGTGCTGCTCGAGGTCAACGGGCAGAACATCGACGATTTCAAGGCTGTCACCGAGGGCGAACTAGAGGTGGCCAAACAGATCAACCTGATGAACAAAACCGGCTTCGGCCGCATGACGGCCCGGCATGGAGTGGAGGTCGACTACGTGGTGCCGGCGGACAAGGCCGAGTTCGATTTCAAAACCGTGGAGGATGGCACCCTGACCATCGACAAGCAAAACGGGGTGAGAACCACCTACACCGGTGTTTGGACCCTCAAGGTCGGCGCCACAAAATACGATGGCGAAAACGAGGCAGTCCGCACCATCACCTTCGGCGCCACAGGTAAGGTGGAATGATGCGCAAAAAAGGACAACTGCCTTGCGGCATCGAAATCGATGGCACCGTCTATCGCGATTACGAACTGCGTGAACAATTCGTTGCCGACGAAATCGAAGTGTTGGAGTCGGAACACGGACCCCGGGCGATAAAGACCGACAGTTACTACAACATCTGCCTCATGGCTCGGCGGCTGGCCCTGGTTGGGCTGGACAAACCGGTCACCCCGGAAATGGTCATGGGCATGCTCAGCGACGATTTTACCCACCTGCTCAAAAGCAGTAAGGCCATGAGCGTCGAGAGGGACTCGTTTCGAGGCGCGGCTGAAGCCGCGCCGGATGCTGCATCTGGCCCTGTTGAAGTTGGGATTTGATTGTGCCACCGCCGCCGCCATGCCGGAAGAGGTGGCCATGGCGTACCTGGCGGCGCATCGGGAACTGAACAAACCGACCGACCCAAAAAAGAAACGCTACAAGGTGCTGAGGAAGAAGGACAATGGCTGAGAACATGCGGCTCTATCTGGAGCTGATGGGCAAATCCAGCAACCTGCGCGGCGAGCTGAACAGCGCCAAGGGCGCCGTATCCCGCTGGTCGGCCGGAGTGCGCAGCGAACTGTCTTCCTTGCGGAACATTGCAGGATCGGTCACCGGGCAATTAGCGGCCCTGGGGATCAGTTTCAGCGCATTGCAGACTATGTCTGCCTCGGCCCGACTCGACAAGAGCCTGGTCCGGATCAAGCAGACCGCCGGCGCGACCGCCGGGGAAATGGCAAACCTGCGCCGCGAGTTGTTTACGATGGCCCGGCAAACCGGCAAACCGGTCGAGGATCTGCAGGCTGGCTTCGACAATTTGGTGCAGTCGGGGCTGGACTGGAAATCAGCCATGGAGACGATCAAGGCGGTCAACATCGGCTCGGCCGTCACCGGCGCCCAGGCCACCACCTTGAGCGGCGGTCTCACGGTTGGCGCCACCGCGTTCAATCTCGATCTGGCTAAACCAGGCCTGGCCCTGGAGCTGCTCGACAAGATGACCGTGGCTGGCCGACAGGGCAATGCCGAGTTGGAAAACCTTTCCGACATCTTCGCCCGGGTCGGGGTCAACGCGGCCAGCGCTGGGATGAGCTTTGACCAGACACTGGCTTTTATCGAGGGGCTTTCCCTGGTTGAGCGGCAACCCGAACGCCTGGCAACCCTGGCCGACTCCACCCTGCGTCTGTTCAACAACCTCAAATATATGAAGGCCGCCCAGAAAGCCACGGGGGTGCGTTTCTTCGATGCCAAGGGCGAACGCCGCGATGCCCTGGCTATCATCGCCGACATCAAGAAGCGGTACGACACGTTGAAGACGGACCAGCAGCGGGCCGTATTCATCCAGAAGGCATTCGGCCACGCCGATCTCGACACCCAAAAAGGCATGAAAACCTTTCTCCAGGGCGACATACTGACCAAGGTGAGAGGGCAATTCACCCGGGATATCGGCCATGCCGGCGATACGCTCGTGGATGATCTCGGTGATGCCACCAAAAATCTGATCGACCAAATCGGCATGCTCAAGGCCGATCTGCGCCAGGCGGCGGATGGATTCGTGCAGCCAATCAATGCCACCCTGACCGACCTGATCAAGTGGGCGCGGGACTCCAAGGCCAACGGCGGCCTGGGTTTGAACGGCAAGGAGATGTTCGAGTACGGCGCAGGCGGCGGCCTTGGCCTGTTGCTATTAGGCAGATACGGCGGCAAGGCGGCCAGCCGCTTGTTCAGCGGTTCGGCCGGCCTGGCTGCCGGGACCATCCAAGGCAAGGCCCTTGAGCAGTTTGGCGGAGTTACTCCGGTATTCGTAGTCAACATGCCGGGTGGCGGCCTCCCGGGCGGAAGCGTCCCCACCACCGCGACTGGTTCTGTCGGTAAAGCTGCCGGTGCGCTGTCCAAGGCGGTCAACGTGGTGGGTGCCGGAGCCGGGGGCTATGGCGCCGGCACCATCATCAACCAGGGAATGGGGGAACTCAGCGGCCACCTGACCGACGGCAAGTATGGCGGTGAGGGATGGCTGGGCAACATGGTCTATGACTGGATGCACCCCGAAGAAAAGCAGGAAATCAAGAACGATATCAAGGTTGAGATCTCGGTTGACCAGGCGGGTCGGGCTATTGCGGCTGCGAACGATCCCAATACCAAGCTGTCGGCAACCACAAACCTCAAACGAGGCAACTTTGCCGATCCCAATTATTTCTGACCATGCTCGACCTCTACCCCGCACAGCTTGACGGCATCGACCTCGAGATCGAGGCGCTGGATGACGAGATCGCCAAGGCGATCGTCAAGCACGAGTATCCCCACCGCAACGGCGCGTTGCTGGAGGATATGGGGCAGCACGCCCGGGTAGTCAGGGTCAAGTGCCATTTTTGGGACGACGGCGGCAGCCACCAGACTTATGAGGCCCATCTGGAGCTACTGGCTCACCTCGACCGGATGGAGATCGTCGAGCTGGTCCATCCTAACCATGGCCCCATGCGGGGCGGCATCGAATCGATCGGCATCCATTTCGACGATATCGAGCGCCATGCGGCGATCGATATCGTTTTTGTCCAGGGCCTGATCGAGGATACCGACGACACCGTCTTCGAGGATGTGGAAGGCAGCGCCGAGGCCGCCTATCTCGACAGCATCGCGGAGCAAAAAGCCGAGTTCGGCGAGGACATGCTGGCCACCATCGGCCTGGAGGCGAACGCCATCATCGGCACGGCCCTGGACCCGGCCCGGGGCATCGTCGAGCAGTTCGACTGGGTCACCGGCACGGCCAGGCAGTACCTGCAGGGCGTGGAATCGTTCGTCGGCAGTTTGGAGGGCAGCCTCAACATTGTGGCGCACCCCGCCAACTCCCTGATGTCGATCATCACCTACGGCAACAACCTGCCGGGCCGGGTGATCGGCGCCCTGGCAAGGTGCGCCGAACGCTACTCCATCTCCATCGGCTCGTCGCAAACCGCTGCCCCGGAACGGTATGTCGGCAGCCTGGCCACTTGGTCCGATGAATTGACCGCCGGTTCCGGTGATTTCGCCAAGACGGCCCGGATTGGCACGGCCAGCCAGATGGCCCTGCACACCGCCTATATATATAAGGCGGACGAAGACCTGCGTCGCACCCGCCGGCGGTCCGAGGGCCGACCGGCATTCGATGCCCTGGGCAGGTACACGCCGCCGGAATACTCGGCGGCGGATCCGCAGCCTATGACCGTGCAGGAGCTGGAGAACACTCTGGCGTTGGCGCGGCAACGGATCCAGGCGGCGGTCGATCTGGCCAGGGGTGCGGGCAGTCTGAAACGGGCCGCCCTGACCCTGATGATTCACGTCAACCAGGTGAAGATCGAGCGCGACAAGCTGACCACGGTGACAGTCGACAACTCGTTGCCCCTGCATCTGATCTGCCTCCGCCACGGTCTGCCTTACGGTGCCGCCGATCGGCTGCTGTCCATCAACCAGATCCGCAACCCCAACGAGGTCAGCGGCGAGATAGTGATCCTGGCCGACGGGGCGGTTGGCAACCGGGCCGCCTTCGTGACTGTAGCCAATCGGGGCGAGGAAGTGGTTTTCGGCGGGGAAGAGGTCACCTTCGGTGGCGAGGAAGTCGTGTTCGGGGGCTCGGCCATGGCCACGGCCACCGCGCCCGCTTCCGGAAGCGAAGACGTCATGTTCGGGGATGAGGCGGTCAGGTTTGGCGGCGAGAAAGTTGCTTTCGGAGGTGCGCTCCATGTCGACTGACAATGTGACCCTGGAAGTGGGCGGCCGCCGGATCGAGCGCTTCCTCTCGTATGAGATCAACGCCGATCTCTACATTGCCGACGATGTCTTCTCGCTCGAGGTGGCCCGGCCGGAGGTGGTCATCGCGCCCGGGCAGAAATGCGAGCTGTATGTCAACGGCGAGCTGGAGCTGACCGGCATCGTCGACCGATGTTCTCGGCGCTTCGACAAGCAGGGCCTGACATATCGGATCGAGGGCCGCGACCTGATGGGCCTGCTGGTCGACTCGTATTGCGAGGAGTTCGTCACCATCCAGGGCAAGAAACTGTCCGAGCTTGCTCAGATGCTGCTGAAGAAGGTGCCGTTCATCAACCGGGAAAAGATCGTCTACCAGGAAGATGTGGTCGGCAAGCTCAAGGGCAAGAAGAAGACCGTGGACGATCCGATGGTGGGCTACATGGACACCCCGCAGAAGATCGGCCAGATCGAGCCGGGCATGACCGTATTCGAGGTGCTCAAGAATTATGCCGCCAGCCGGGGCCTGATGTTCTGGGCCAAGCCCGACGGCACCTTCGTGTTCGGCCGTCCCAAGCTCAAGGGCGAGCCGGTCTACGAGCTGACCAACCTCAAAAGCGGCCGGGGCAACAACGTCCTGGACGGCGAGGAGAACAACGATATCAGCCGGCGCTACAGCAAGGTGGTGGTGATCGGCCAGCAGCAAGGCAGCGACGACCTGTCCGGCCCGGCGGCCATCAACACCCGCGCCGAAGCGGTAGATGCCGAGTTCCCGTTCTACAAGCCGTACGTGGCCACGGACAATAACGATGCCCAGAGCCCGGCGCTGCACGCCCGGTTCATCATGGAGCAGCAGCGACACGAGGGGTATCAGCTGATCTATACCGTGCAGGGCCATGGCCACCGGGGCCGGAACTGGCAGATCAATGAATTGTGCCGGGTGCGCGACGAGGATCTCGGGGTCGACAAGGTCTTTTTGATTTATGGCCGCACCTTCCGCCGCTCGAAAACCGGCGGCACCATCACCGCCCTCAAGCTGGGCAAACCCGGGGTGGTGATATGATCCGGATCATTCTCGGTGCGATCGCCGAGGGCGCAATCAAGCTGTTCAGCGGCACCGGCCGACCCGGCGAGAGTTTTACCGGCCGCGAGTATTTCCAGCACTACGGGTTCACCAGTAGCCCCCTGCCTGGCGCCGAGGGCATCTTGGTCAATAAGGGCAACCACATCGTCCTGATCGCCACTGACGACCGGCGATACCGGATCGCCCTGGAGGGTGGCGAGGTGGCGATCTACACCGACGAGGGCGATCACGTGCATCTCAAGCGCGGCCGGGTGGCGGAGATCGTCACCGAGACCCTGGTGATCAAGGCCGGAACCAAGGTCCGGATCGAGACCCCGCAGGTGGAGGCCACCGGCGAGATCGTCGATCGGGTCGACAGCGACGGCAGGAGCATGGAGCAGATGCGGACCACATACGATGCCCACACTCACAAGCAGGTGCAACCGGGCACCGGCAACAGCGGCGTGCCCAACCAGGGGATGTGATGGACTACGCCATTACCGTTGATGCCCGCAACCTGACCGGCCGGATGAGCTGGGATGCCTGCGACAGCCTGGTCAACAACGTGTTCCTCAGCCTGGCCGTGGAGCGTGGCAGCTGGTGGCACAACCCGGAGTTCGGCCTGCGGAAGCGCCGGCGGCTGAAAAACACCGAGTCCACGGCGGCCCTGATCCGGCACGACTATCTCGACGCCTTGCAGTGGCTGATCGACACCAAAAAAGCCCTGGAAGTTGAAGTCGAAGTCTGGCGGGATCGCGCGATCGACCTGCACCGGATGCTGATCGCGATCGAGGTCCGGCAGGCGGACAACCGGCGGGTGTCTTTCACGGTGTTCCGGGAGGTGGTCTGAGATGGCATACGAAAAAGAATTCGACGAAATCCTGAACGATATCCTGACCGATTTCCAGAATACCTTCCCCGGGGTGGATGTCTCCCAAGGCTCATTGGCACGGATGAAAGCCACGGCCTACGCTTCGGCGCTGTGGGGACTGTACCGCTACATGCAATGGATCCGCCGGCAGATCTTCCCGGACACCGCCGACACCGAAGCCCTGGAACATCATGGCTGGGTGCGGGGGGTGACGCGGACCGTGGGCGAGACCGAAGCCGCCTACCTGGCCCGGGTGCTCGATTATCTCCGCCGGCCGCCGGCCGGGGGCAACGCCCACGATTACGAGATGTGGGCCAAGGAGATCGATGGCGTGGCCCAAGCCTACGCCTTTCCGCTAGCCCAGGGCGGTGAATCGGTGGATGTGATCGTCGTGGCCAATCCGGAAGTCACCGGTTCCGACATCCCCACTCCCGAGCTGTTGGCCAAGGTGGATGCATACATCGCCTCGGTCCGCCCGGTCGGGGCACGTTTCGTGCGGATCTTGCCGCCCTCGGTCATCCTACAACCGGTGGTCATGTCCGGCGTGGGCGCGGCGCTGGCCCCTGCCGTTACCAGCGCGATTCAGGCATACCTGGCCAACTTTGTACCAGGACAACCGCTGTACATCCCGCAACTCGCCGCCCTGGCGGTGGCGGCCGGGGCGCAAAACCCGGTGGTGTCCATGCCATCGGGCGAGGTACGGCCGGCAGCCCACGAAATGATTCGTCCAGGGGTGATCGATGTCACTTAAGGACACCCTGCGCTATTTGATGCCCATCGACCTGGGCGGCGATCATCCGGCCGACCTCGAACACGACGCCCGTATGCTCGAGGCGGCCCGGCAGCATGGGGAGACCGCGCTGGTGGAGATGTTTCCCGACGGGGCGGCACAACTGTTAATCGATTGGGAACGGGTGTATGCCCTTGTGCCCGGCAACGACGATCCGCTGCAACTGCGGCGGGACAGGGTGGTGCGCGCGGTGCGCCAGCGCGGCGGCTTGTCTATCCCCTATTTTCAGTCCCTGGCCTTGGCCATGGGATATACCGTCGAGATCGAGGAGCCGGTGCCGTCCATGGTCGGCTGGCTGTACGCCGGCGACGAGCTGATGGCGCCCGAGGTCATCTGGCAGTGGGGCGTCAAGATATCCGGCACGCCGCTTTATCCCTTCCGGGCCGGAGAGTCGGCGGCCGGCGAGTCGCTGCTCTGGTGGACCGGTAAGGAGGAGCTGGAACGCTTGTTCATCGAACTCAAGCCTGCCCACACTTTTGTGTACTTCAACTACGGAGAGATCTGATGCAACGCATCAACACCCATAACGGTTTATTTGCCGGCGGCAATCCGGCCACCAACACCAAGGGTACGGTAGTCACGGCGGAGTGGCTCAACACCCAACAGGAAGAAATCATCAGCGTGATCTCGGCGGCCGGCATCCAGTTGACACCCGCAAACAATGGTCAATTGCTCGATGCGATCGAGGTGTTAATCGCCAACTCGGCGCCGCCGCCTGCCGATCCCGCTATTCGATACCTGCCGGCCGGGACGGTGCTGCCGACGACCAACATCGGGCCGATCTGGCACGATGACTACGGCGGCATCATGTCGTGGCAGGTCTTCACCGCCAACGGGGCCAACTACATCGGATATGCATCGATCGATATCGGCAGATTGGCCCTCGATACCCAGCAGACAGTGCGCCCGGGTTATATAAAGTCCGGCACTGCAAACTTGTCGCGCACAGCCTATGCAGCATTACGCGCCTGGGCCATGCATAATGGCCGCATGGTTGCTGTTGGCGCCTGGACTGCGGGTAGTGTCGTCTGCGCCGACAATGCCGATGGGACTACATTTCGAATCTATGATGTGCGCGGCGATTTTTTGCGGTGCTGGGACGATGGCGGGGGTGTGGATCCGGGGAGGGCTTTCGGATCGCTGCAAACGAGCCAAAACGCGGCTCATGCGCACGGAGTGAACGATCCCGGCCACAGCCACACCGAACACACCACCACGGGGCCTGGCCGCGGAATAAATGGATCGCTAGGAGCATATTGGGAGGCGAGTCTGTACGCCGCGACAAGTGTAAATGGTACTGGCATCAGCATAGCAAGTAGCGGAGGGACGGAGAGCAGGCCGATCAACACCGCCCTGCTCCCCTGCGTCAAATATTGATCGAGGAGACACAATGAAAATTGTTTGTAGCGTTGATCGTGAGGGGTATTTCACGGGAGCGGTTGCGGCCGATGAGTCGCCGCTAGACCCTGGCAAATACTTGCTCGCTTGGAATCACATCGATGTGCCGGCTCCTGAGGTGCCTGAAGGGCAGCGGGCAAAGTGGTCAGGAGGAGGTTGGATGTTTGAGCCCATCCCGATCCCGGAGCCGGATCCCGATCCGGAAGTGCCGATCGAGCCGACTGTGCCGATCTCCGTCACACCCCGGCAGGCCCGGTTGGCACTCTTGGCGGCTGGGTTGCTCGAGCCGGTCGAGACAGCAATTGCGGGTTTGAGTGGCCCGGAAGGGGAAGCGGCGCGGATCTCATGGAACTACGCAACAGAGGTGCGGCGGGATGATCCGCTGCTTGGCCAGATCACCGGTGCCCTGGAGCTGACCGAGGCCCAAATCGATAATTTATTCTCTATGGCGGTGACATTATGACTAGGGGCAAAGCAGTACTGATCGCCACCGATCAGTTGATCAATACAATCTTCGGTGGTTGGCCGGACGAAACCATTTCCAGCCGTGCTTGGCGCTGGGATCAGGATGGCGTTCGGCATTGGCCGCGCCGACTGATCGACGCACTTTTCTTCTGGGAGGCTGACCACTGCCGGCAAAGCTTCGAGGCTGAACGCGCAGGAGCGCAACTGCCGCCGGAAGCGCGCTAGGATTTGAGGACGGGACTGGGGAGGGCGGTCACCCCCCCCGAACCATCCAACCGTGCGCTAACACGGAAGGAGGCCCGCAGGTTCACCCGCTATAGTCCCGATGCACGCTTGGACAGCGCACGGGGTAAGTAGCATATCGCCTGCGATTGCACAAGGAGCCTTTCGTGGCATTGATTCCCTATTTCGGCGGCAAGAGCCGCCTGGCCAAAGCCATCATCTCCAGATTCCCGGAGCACCAGTGCTATGTCGAGGTGTTTGCCGGCGGCGCGCATGTGCTATTCAACAAGCAACAAAGCAAGGTCGAGGTCATCAACGATCGGGATCGGGATCTGATCACTTTGTATCGTGCGGTCAAGTATCATCCCGAGGAGTTGCACCGGCAATTCAAATACGCGCTGGTGGCACGGGATGAGTTCCAGCGCCTGATGCAGGTCAACCCCGACACCCTCACCGATATCCAGCGGGCTGCGCGGTATCTCTATTTGCAGCGGATGTGTTTTGGGGGAAGGGTGCATAATCGGACATTCGGGACATCGACCACCGCCGCGCCAAAGCTCAATCTGTTCACTCTTCAGCGGCTGATCGAGGACGCATGGATTCGTTTGAGCCAGGTGATGATCGAGTGCCTCGACTTCCGGGAGCTGATTCCCCGCTACGACCGGGATCATTCCTTGTTCTTTGTCGATCCACCGTACTGGGGTATCGACGGCTACGAGCACAACTTTGTGGAGCGGGATTTTTACGATCTGGCGGATGTCTTGGGAGACATCAAAGGGCGGTTTCTTCTGACGATCAATGACACTCCCGAGGTCCGGGAGATTTTTGGGCGATTCAAGGTTGAGGAGGTGCAGCTCACTTACTCAATGAGCAGGCATACGGGGAGCCGGTCGAAGGTCAGGACCGAACTTTTAATCGGGAATTAAAAAAAGGTAAAACAGGCTGCAAACGCGGTTCCAAACCTTGCGCGAGTTGGTTCCAAATCACGCGCGCCGCTACAGGGACAACAGGGCTGCCGGCCCGTTGTCCGCGGTGCCGCGCCGAACGCGTCGATGCCTCTGCGGCCGGGATTTGGCGAGGTGCGGCTACGATCTGGCCTTGCCGGTTACGAACAGTTCGAACAGCCGCTCGAAGACAAAGGGGATGGTCGATGCCTGGGCGTTGGCCGAGCCGGCATAGGCCTTGGTCAGTTCGAAGGCACGCTCGAAGGCCTCCTCGTATTCGGATTTTTTTTGCTTTTTGATGATGCTGACGAGTTCTTCGGCAATATGGTCTTCCATGGGCATACCGTGCGTTTGCGGGCGTTGAGAGAGGCTGGGGTCGCCAAGGGGCGGACAAAGACGATCAGCCGGCTGTGCGCGCCATGATAGGCGGTAACGGTCGCCAGGCCAAGCCCTTTTTGGCGGAAAACGGCACGTGCGGCGGCTCGGGCAAGGAATCGATCCGGCTTGGGAGGAGGGGAAAAGGCATCCGCCGGCAACGCATCGGGATTGGTTCGATACCTTGCCGGCAGATGGTTTGTTCGCCTGGAGCGAATCATTCGGCAATGGGTTCGGGGGCGCAAAGATTTCGTTTCTCCTCCGTCACCTGGCCACAGGTGGTGCAATAGTAGCGTAAGGTATCTCCCCGGTCGCGGCAGGCGTGCCGGGCGCCGGCATCCCGGACGCCTCCCGAGGTGCTGGCCGTGGTACTGTCGTGCGGGCTGCACAGGTGGCCCGGACTCTCCGCCGTTGCTCCACAGGTTGTGCATACAAAGGTCATGACCTCTCCTCCTTTCTTGGTGGGAATTGTTGCTAACTGATTGGAGTATGGTCATGATGTCGCGCCTGTCAAGGTGCCGGCACCGCCGCTTTCGGGTGCGATGCCGGCAGGGCTGGAACGGGTCGGGGCCGAAAGTCTTGACGCTCCGGGGTCCTGTTTGTACCATGCGGACATGGACGGCTTTACACCTGACGAACAGGGACGCAACCGGAAGGGAACGATCGGCAGATGCCATTAGCAGACCGGCCAACATGGCCCATGGAGAATCGGGCCCGGCAATCATTTGTCTGTCGTTGCGTCAGCGACATCCTCAACGGCCTCAGCGACGGCTTGACCCATTTTTCCGGACCGAGCCGGGTGGCGGTCGTCTTCGCCCTGCGGCCCGACAGCCCGATGGTGCTGTGCGATCCCCAGAATCTGCTCAAAGGCCACGAGCCGATTTTCAAAAATCTCTATCTCGACACGCAGAAGTGGCGGGTCAATGAAAAGGTCCGGTTCGACCGGAAGCATTTCGCCGAGATCATCCCGGTCAAGGACCCCGGCCTCGCCGGCCTCTTGTCCAACGGCGGCTATTCGGGATCGGTGTTTTTCCAGCAGTGGTTCACCGAGCAGCACCCCGATCTCTGCTCCACCGGGCCGACCGAATGCTGGCTGGAGCACGCGGTCTGGCGCTTTTCCCACGACCTGGCCAACGACGTCGAGTTATATACCGGGATTTCAGGATATTTTCTCAAGGAATACGCCGCCCACGCGGTGCGGGACCACATCATCGACCTGATGAATGTACTGCTCGGTTGGGACACCTCCATGCGGGTCTATCCCATCCTCGACGCCGTACTGATGATTTCCGAAACCCAGGAAGAGGGGGCGTGGCCGGAAGGGCGGCTGCTGTTCGTCGATCCCGGCATGCTCGATCAGGTGAAATTCCTGGTCAAATTCCAGGAAGAGCTGCGGCCGCAATTGATCAATTACAAGCATGTGCGCAAGTTGCTGCTCACCGTGGAGCGTTCCGGCCGATCTCTTGTCAGCGACGGCCGGGCCATTCTCGGCATCAGCGACGATACCCTGCCGGCATTCTCCGTCTGCGCGGATTTCAGGGGCCGGCACGGTTTCTTGCGGGTGAATCGCAACAAGGTGTGCAGCTTTGCCGACGGCAAATTCAACTCGACCACCTACCAGGCCAAGCTGGTGCAGCTGGAGGAGTTGCTGCTGGAGTCGAATCTCAAGCGGTTCGATTGCTATTACATCTTCAAGATCGTGGTCAGCCTGGTGCAGCACGCCCAACGGCGCAAACACGGCTGCGCGATCGTCATCGATCTCAACGACCAGCCGATCCGGATTTCGGGGCAGAGCCTCTCGCCACCCTTGGATCTGCGCAAGCCGTATACCCTGAAGCTGGCCAAGTCACTGGCCAAAGTGGATGGCGCGATCCACCTCGGCGCGGATATGCATCTGCACGGTTTCGCCTGCCTGCTCGACGGCCGGGCCTTCGACGGCGAGGATCTCGCCCGGGGCGCCCGTTACAATTCGGCCCTGCGGTTCACCGCCGAACACCCGAAGATCATCGTGGTGGTGGTCTCGTCGGACCGGCCGGTTTCCGTCATCCACCAGGGGCTGGATGTCCAAGGGGTTTGCGCCTGGCCCCAGCAGCCCGGCTGTCTGTATCAAATCGAACGTCTGGAGGACTGGGTCGGCCGATGAGTGCCGGCTAACGGCCGTATTCCCCCACTTCCGGCTTGCCTTGGGTGTCGAAGGCGGTGTCGACGAGTTCCCGCAGCTTGGCCTTGCATGTCCGCACATCCGGCAGAGAGGAGATGGCCGGCAGGTGCGTTTCGGCCGCAACCGGGACAGGGAGCTGCATCTTTTCCGCCAGGGCACTGTCCCGTTGCGGCGCAAGATGGCCTCGCATCGGCCCTTCTCCATGCATGGCCCCGCCGTCCAGGCGGCGGAGAAATCCCATCATGGTGCCCAGGTCGTTGCTCCGGTGGAACTGTTCGACCTCCCCGGCCAGGGCCTTGCCTTCCTCGACCAACCGTTTGAGGGTGGCGCCGTAGGCGGCCACGCCCTGGCGCAGCCGCTCGTAGATATCGAAAAAGAGGTGGTGGAACCGGGAACGGCGGGTCAGGCCGTGAACGAACTGGCCCTTGAACAGCCGTTTGCGGATCGTCGGCGAGCCGAGAAGGTAGGTGTCGAGAAAGACCTGGTCCCGCATCCCGGTCAGGCGGAAAAAGTCGTGGACCAGGGATTCCCTGCCCAAAAGGATGTAGAGCCTGATCAGATCGAATCCCACCTCGTCTTCCAGCTGGCGGTAGGCCTCCCGGAGGTGCTGGTTATATTCCCGGCTGTCCTCCTCGATTCTCTTGCGGGAGCCGAAATAGCGATCCGCCATCTCCTTCTTTATTTCCAGGGCGAGCATGCCATCCAGATCGTGCATACCGTTGTCGTCGTGCGCCTCGATGCAAGGGGATTGTGAGAGAAACAAGCCGTGCGGAAAAACCTTTCCACGGGCCCGCAGGTTCATGCTTATTTTATATGAAAATCCCAAGAAAAGCTTGCAAGATCATTGAGGTCGGTCAACTCGTCTCCCGTCCTCTCCGTCCATGCGGCGTCCCTTGTACCCGTGGTCGGTCCGGGTTCGGGCAGGGGTGAGGGCAGGTTTCGGAGAACGACATGTCCGTTTCAACGAGTCGCGAGTCGATCAAGAATACCGTCAAGGCGGCTGCCGACATCGCCCAGGTGATCGGCGAGGTGGTCGAACTGAAACGGTCCGGCAACCGCCTGGCCGGACTGTGCCCCTTCCATAACGAAAAGACCCCGTCTTTCTCGGTCAATCCCCAAGGTCAGTTCTTTCATTGCTTCGGCTGCGGCGAGCACGGCGATGTCTTCGCCTTTGTGATGAAGTACCATCGCATGGACTTTCCCGAGGCCCTCAAGTTCCTGGCGCAAAAATACGGCATCGAATTGGAGGAACGCCAGCTGACCGAGGCCGAAAAGCTTCAGCTGCGCCGGCGCGAGGCGCTGTACGAGGCCAACGAGGCCGCGGCGGTGGTCTATCAGCAATGCCTGCGGCATCCGAAATTGGGCAAGGTGGCCCGAACCTATCTCGAACAACGCGGTGTGCCGGACGAGGTTGCCGAGCGGTACCGCTTGGGCTGCGCGCCGGACCCGGAACAGGCGGGCTGGAGCTGGCTTGCCGACCAACTCCTGACCAAGGGGTTGTCCCGGGAGACCCTGGTTCTGGCCGGTTTGGCGGTCGGCAAGGAGCGCGGCGGCCATTACGACCGGTTCCGCTCGCGGGTCATGTTTCCCCTTGCCGACATGACCGGCCGGGTGGTGGCCTTTGGCGGCCGCATGCTGGGCGACGGCAAACCCAAGTACTTGAACTCGCCGGAAAGCCCGATTTTCGAGAAAAGCCGGCTCTTGTTCGGGCTGCATCCGCACCGGGAGGCCATCCGCCGGCAGCGCCGCGCCTTGGTAGTCGAGGGAAACTTCGATTTGCTTTCGCTCGCGGTGCATGGCATCGACAACGCGGTCGCCCCGCTGGGCACCGCGCTGACCCGCGAACATATCCGGGCCTTGCGCGGATACGGAGACGAGGCGATTTTGCTGTTCGATGCCGATGCCGCCGGCTTGAAGGCCGCCATGCGCAGCATCCCCCACTTCCTTGCCGAGCAGGTCGAGGGAAGGGTGGCCCTGCTGCCGGCCGGCCACGATCCCGATTCCTATGTCCGGGCCGAGGGGCCGGAGGCGATCGCCACCCTGATGGCTGCGGCCCGCCCCCTGGCCGAATTCGCCTTCGATGCCCTGGTGCGTACCCACGGCCTGACCTTGACGGGCAAGAACAAGATCGTCGCCGAACTGAAAGAGCTCATCAAGGATTCGACCCAGCCCGAGCAGCGGGCTTTGATGGTGGCCCATTTCAGCGAAAAGCTGGGCATGTCGCCCGGTTATTTTCAATCCGGCCCGCCGGCGGCGGGCCGCAGTCTGCCTCCGCGGAACGAAACGCCCATCGCCGAAGGGCTGGCCCGTTTGCCCGCCCAGGAACGTCATTTGGTCGAGTTTGTCATTTTATACCCTGAATACTTCGACGAATTGCTCCGGGTCGGGTTGATGGACGCGGTCCGGGAACCGGCGGCCCGCAGACTGGTCGATTTGATGACCCGGATGGACGACACTGGCGCCCGCCAGCCCGAGCAATTGCTCGCCCATGTCGCCGACACCGAGGACCGCGCCTATATCGTGCAGGTTTTGACCAGAGGATTGCCGTACGAGCCTGGCCAGGAACAGGCCCGGGAGATGTGCGATGTACTGGTGCGTTGGGTACGTTCGACCCTGCATAAGCAGGCTTCGGCCGAATTGCAGGAGGAGATCCGCCGGGCTGAAAGCCTTGGGAACAAAGGACTGTTGATGGAATTGATCGGCCGTAAACAGGAAATGGAACAAAAAAAGAAGGGATACCCAATTTAACCTATTGAAAAAAGATACAAATCTGATAGGTTTAAAAAATTGTATTTTCGAGGAGTCCTTGTGGGGCTTTTGTGATGTTGTGGCGTTGAGGCCAGTTGATTGTGTTTTTTGTATCCCGCTGATATCTCTCAACTCTTCCGGTGTGGGGAAGAGGGCGGCGGGGGCGATGCCGTTCAACGGACGGTGGTGTGGAGGAGGGTGATGGAACCGAATGATTATCTTTTGGATGATGATCGAGAGCCTGCTGCAAGTACCGAAGGAACGGATCAGGGCTGGTCGGGCGAGGTCCAAGAAGAAGATGACTGGGCCATTCGCAACAGCATAGAGCGCCGTTCGTCCTTGGATCGGCGCCTGGGGGACGACCGGCGCGGGGGCGACCGAAGGGGGACGGGGAGCAGTATCGACCCGATGAACATCTACCTCCGGGAAATGGGCAGCCAGCGGCTGCTCAGTCACGAAGAGGAGATCGAGCTGGCTCGCATGATCGAGGATGGCGAAACTCGCATCCAGCGGGCGGTGCTCCGCCTGACCCTGGGGATTACCGCGCTCAACGACCTGGCCGAAAACCTTCTGCGCGGCAACGTCCGCATCAATTCGGTGATCCGAGGCTTGTCCGACAACGACGAGGATGAGTTGACCACGGTGCGCGGTGCCCTGCTCGACCAGGTGGAAAAAGCGAATGAGCTCGATGCCCGGCGCCGGGAGCTGTTCCTCGAATTGAAAAAACATGCGGGCGACGAAGCCAAGGAAGCCGCCCTGGTGGCCGACATCCTGGCAGTGGGCTCGGATGTTGCCAACCTGTTCCAGGAGTACCGGTTGTGCTCCAAGGGGCTGCTGTCGGTGGCCGACGCTGTCAAGGAATTGGCGCAGAAATTCAACAGGGTTCGAGTGGTGGCCCGGCAACAGGAATTGCTGTTGGCCGCCCGCCGCCACCAAATGCATCCGGAAACCGGGGAAGTCAACCCGGCCGAAGTCGAAAAACGGGTCACCCTCGAGTTGGCCGAAACCATCGGTATTTCCTGGCCTGCCTTCATTCAGTTGCAGCAGGAAGTGGAAATCGGGCGGGAAACGGCCAAGCAGGCCAAGGATACCCTGGTGCGTGCCAACCTCCGCCTGGTGATTTCGGTTTCCAAGAAGTTCATGAACCGCGGCATGCAGTTGCCCGACTTGATTCAGGAAGGCAATATCGGCCTGATGAAGGCGGTCGAGAAGTACGATTACAAACGGGGCTACAAATTCTCCACCTACGCCACATGGTGGATCCGCCAGGCCGTGACCCGCGGCATCGCCGATCAGGGGCGGACCATTCGCCTGCCGGTGCATATGATCGAGACCATCAATCGTTTGCTGCGTTTTTCCAAGGACTTTCAACGTATCGAAAGCCGGGAGCCAACGCCGCAAGAGATGGCGGAGCAGCTGGGAACCGATGTCGAAAAGGTGCAGATCGCGTTGAAAACGGCCAAGGACGCCATTTCGCTCGACGCTCCGGTCAACGACGAAGAGGATACCCTGCTCAGCGATTTCATCGAGAACCACGCCCACCCCGATCCCCAGGAGCATTCGACCACCGAAAGCCTCAAGCGATGCCTGTGCAAGGTGATGGGTTCGTTGACTCCGCGGGAGGAAAAGGTGCTGCGGATGCGGTACGGTATTGAAATCGGATGCGATCACACTTTGGAGGAGGTCGGCCAGTGCTTCTCGGTGACTAGGGAGCGCATTCGCCAGATCGAGGCCCAGGCCCTGAAAAAACTGCGGCACCCGGCACGAAGCCAGGAGTTGCTCGCCTTCATGACGACCGACTAGCATCCTTGTCCCACCCGCAAGCGGTCGAAGATTGGCTGGCCCTCTCGCTGCTTCCCGGTCTGGGCTGCACCCTGATCAGCCGGCTGGTGCAGTGGTTCGGGTCGCCGGCGGCGGTGCTGAACAATCCGTCGGACCTCCGGTCGCGGCCCGGCATCGGTCCCCAACTTGCGGCCGTGCTGGGTGACGGCAGGCGGGTGGCCGCTGCTCGGCGCCGTGCCCGTGACGAGCTGGGCCGTCTTGACCGACTCAATGTCACTCTCCTTACCCTCGATAGTTCCGCATTCCCCTCCGCCCTGCGCGATATCCCCGATTGTCCCGTCCTTCTCTTCTGTCGCGGCGGCCTTGATTGGTTGACCCGCCCGGCCGTGGCCGTGATCGGCTCCCGGGCGGCCACCGACTATGGCCGCCGGGTCGCCACCAGCCTGGCTGCCGATTTGACTGCTGCCGGGTTGGTCGTTGTTTCCGGCGCTGCCTACGGCATCGACGCCGCTGCCCATCGCGGCGCCCTGGCGGGTGGCGGGGGCACCGTCGCCGTACTCGGCTGCGGTGTCGATGTGGTCTACCCCCGCACCCACGCCGACCTGTTTGCCGCCATCGCGGCCAAGGGGTTGGTGCTCAGCGAATACCCGCTGGAAACCCGGCCGGAAGCCTTCCGGTTTCCGGCACGAAACCGGATCATCAGCGGCCTGGCTCAGGCGGTGGTGGTGGTCGAGGCCACCGAGAAATCGGGTTCCCTTATCACCGCCCGCCTGGCCCTTGACCAGGGGCGCGAGGTCTTCGCCGTTCCGGGCCGGGTCGATTCGCCCAAGAGTGCCGGCGCCCATCGATTGATTCAACAGGGTGCCCATCTTGTGGCGAACGCGGCCGACGTGCTGGAGGCCTTGGCCTGGGGTGGGGAACGGGCCTTTTCTGGCTCGGCTGTCCGATCGATGCCCGCGCTGACGGAGCCGGAGCAAAAGCTTTTGGCGATCATGGAGGCCTACCCGCTCGACATCGATGGCCTGGCACAAGCCTCGGGGCAGCCCGTGTCCGAACTGCACGGGCTGCTGCTCCAGCTGGAGTTGAAAGGAATGATCCGCCAGGTCCCGGGCCAGCAGTACGAGCGCGTCCACAGCGATTAAGGCGCCCGGGCTGCCTGGCGCGAATAACCGGTTTTTTTCCGGACGATCTGGTATAATCCGTCGCTGATTCAGTCAACGCTATGTTCGGCAAACCATTTTTTATCCCAGTGAGCAACTATGCGATCGCTTATGATTGCGCCCTCCATCCTTTCCGCCGATTTTTCCCGGCTTGGCGAGGAAGTCAGGGCAGTGGAAGCGGCAGGGGCGGATGTCATCCATGTCGATGTCATGGATGGCCATTTCGTGCCCAACATCACCATCGGCCCCTTGGTGGTCCGGGCGGTCCGGGCCGTGACCCGGCTGCCGGTCGACGTGCACCTGATGATCACCGAACCCGATCGGTACATCCACGATTTTATCGATGCTGGCGCCGACTGGGTGACGGTGCATGTCGAGGCCTGCACCCATCTCCACCGCACCCTGGCCGCGATCAGAGAGCGGGGTAAAAAGGCGGGCGCGGTGCTCAACCCGGCCACCTCCCTTTCCACGCTCGAATATGTGCTGGCCGAGGTCGACCTGGTGATGCTGATGAGCGTGAATCCCGGCTTCGGCGGCCAGTCGTTCATCGAATCCTCGCTGGAGAAAGCCAGCAAGCTGCGGCACATGCTCGACCAGGTGAATCCTGGGGCCGGGATCGAAGTCGACGGCGGTATCGGCCTGGCGACCATCGGCCGGGCGGCGGCGGCCGGGGCGAACATCTTTGTTGCCGGTTCCGCGATTTACGGCCAGGAAGATTACCAGGCGGTCATCTCCCGAATGAAGGAGTTGGCCCGACAGTGACCAGGGATGACAAGGAGGCAGGTATGCAATTCCAGGATTTTTCGGTACATGCGGCCGTAGGAAAACTGGCGGCTCTGGCGCGCACGCCCCATGACCTGACCGCGCCCGGCGGTTTGAGCACCCAGCGGCTTGGCGAAATGAAGGCGTCGTTTTGCGGCTTCGACCTCCTTTACGCAACCCAGCGGGTCACGCCCGCAGTGCTGGACGCGCTGCAGGAGCTCGCCAACGAGGCGGGGCTGATTGCGGCCTACAGGGCGATGCGGCAAGGCGAGGTGCTGAATCGCATTGAGGGGTATGCTTGCGAGAATCGGCAGGTTCTGCATACGGCCAGCCGCGATGTATTCGTCGATCCCCCCTTGGCGCCGGAGGCCAGCGCCAAGGCAAAGCGGGAGATTGAGAAATTGCGGACCTTTCTCGATGAACTCGCCGACGGCACCCTGGTCAATACAGAGGGAAAATCCTTCACCACCATGGTGCAGGTGGGGATCGGCGGTTCCGATCTGGGGCCAAGGGCCCTGTACATGGCGCTGAAGGCGTACGCGCTGCCCGGCCGTTCCGCCCGGTTTATCGCCAATGTCGATCCCGACGACGTGGCCGAGGTGCTGTCCGGACTCGATCTGTCGCGCACCCTTTTCAATGTGGTGTCCAAGAGCGGCTCCACCCTGGAAACCTTGACCAACGAACAGCTGGTCCGAGCCAGGCTCGCCCAAGAGGGGCTCGATCCGGCGCGGCACGTGATGGCGGTCACCGGCGAGGGGAGCCCCATGGACGATCCTGCAAAGTACCTGCGGTCGTTTTACATGGAGGACTACATCGGCGGCCGCTATTCGGCCACCTCCATGGTGGGACTGGTCTCCCTGGGCTTTGCCCTGGGCTTTGCGGCCGTCATGGAAATCCTGCAGGGGGCGCACGAGGTCGACCGGGGCGCAATGGAGCCGGACATCCGGGCCAACCTGCCCTTGCTGCTGGCGATGCTGGGCATCTGGAATCACAACTTCCTCAAACATGCCACGGTGGCGGTGCTGCCGTACAGCCAGGCGTTGTCCCGGTTTCCCGCCCATCTGCAACAGTGCGACATGGAAAGCAACGGCAAATCGGTCACTCGGCAGGGCAAGGCCGTTAGCTGGCAAACCGGCCCCGTGGTCTGGGGAGAACCGGGAACCAACGGACAGCACGCCTTTTACCAGCTGATCCACCAGGGGACCGAGGTCGTGCCCGCCGAGTTCATCGGCTTTCGCCAAAGCCAGTACGGCCTCGATTTGAATGTGGAGGGAACCGGCTCACAGCAAAAGCTGATCGCCAACATGCTGGCACAATCCCTGGCCCTGGCCCTGGGCAGGCACAGCGACAATCCGGCCCGTTGTTTTCCGGGGAACCGGCCCAATTCGGTGCTGCTCGCCGACCGGCTGACCCCGTATGCCATGGGCGCCTTGCTGGCGATTTACGAACACCGGATCGCGTTTCAGGGATTTTGCTGGAACATAAATTCGTTCGATCAGGAAGGGGTGCAGCTGGGCAAGATTCTGGCGACCCGCCTGCTGGACCTCATCTCGGGCAGGACGGCGTCAACCGAGGCCAATCCCCTTGAGGAAAGCATGCTGAAACAGGCGGGAATCGGGTGAACGAATGGCGTCGTCTTCTTCGTTTTGCATGGTGCGACAGTAGGTTAGATTTTTTGTTGACAAAGGGGGAGCAGACGTTTATGCTCGCCCTCTGAATGAGCATTCAATATAGTAATGTGCGTTCTTGCCTGTATTGACGGGCATTTTTTGTGCGGGCTAACTGAATAGACAGGTTTTTTTTAACCACATAATCTCTAGGAGGAACACTGATGGCAAAGCATAAAACGCCTCTATTGGACGAACTGGAAAAAGGTCCATGGCCGAGTTTCGTCACCGACCTCAAGCAGCAGGCAGCAACCAAGCCTGAATGCTGGGACATCCTTGGTCAGCTTGAGCTTTCGTTCAAAGATAAGATTACCCATTGGAAGCACGGCGGTATCGTTGGTGTTTTCGGGTATGGCGGCGGTATCGTCGGTCGCTATTCTGATGTTCCTACCCAGTTCCCCGGCGTCGAGCACTTCCACACCGTTCGTATCGCCCAGCCCTCGGGTCTTTACTACAGCACCGAGAACCTGCGCGCCCTGATGAACCTGTGGGAGAAATACGGTTCCGGCGTTACCAATATGCACGGTTCCACCGGCGACATGATCTTCCTCGGAACCCGGACCGAGAACCTCGAGCCCCTGTTCTGGGATCTGACCCACGACCTGAAGCAAGACCTCGGCGGCTCCGGCTCCAACCTGCGGACCCCCTCCTGCTGTCTCGGTAATTCCCGTTGCGAGTGGGCCTGCTACGATGCGCAGGAAGTCTGCAACAGCCTGACCCAGCGCTATCAGGACGAGATCCATCGCCCGGCATTCCCCTACAAGTTTAAATTCAAATTCTCCGCTTGCCCCAACGACTGCGTTGCCGCCATCGCCCGTTCCGACTTTGCCGTTATCGGCACCTGGAAGGACAACATCCGCATCGATCAGGCCGCCGTCCAGAAATACATTGCCAACGATCCGGAGTTTCCGGCCAACGCCGGTGCCCACAAGGGCCGCGACTGGGGTAAATTCGACATCCAGAAAGAAGTGATCAAGCTGTGCCCCACCAACTGTATGTGGATGGAAGGCAACGAGCTGAAGATCGACGATTCCGAATGCACCCGTTGCATGCACTGCATCAACGTCATGCCGCGCGCTCTGCGCCCCGGCGTGCAGCAAGGCGCCTCCATCTGCATCGGTGCCAAGGCCCCGATTCTCGATGGTGCCCAGTTCGCCACCTTGGTCGTTCCGTTCATCGAGGTTAACGCCGAAGATGATTTCCAGGGCATCGTTGACATGATCGAGAAGGTTTGGGATTGGTGGATGGAAGTTGGCAAGAACCGCGAGCGCGTGGGCGAGACCATGCAGCGTATCGGCCTGCCGACCTTCCTCAGCGTCATGGAAATCGAGCCGCTGCCGCAGCATGTCAAAGAGCCGCGTTCCAACCCGTACGTCTTCTGGAGAGAAGAAGAAGTGCCTGGTGGCTGGGAACGTGACGTAGCTGAGTTCAGAAGACGTCACGCCGCCTAATAATCGTCATCGATAGAACCTAACGGACTACTTATAAGGAGATAATATAATGGGTTACGATCCGAAAAATCCTATGGAAGGTCGGATTACCGACTTGGGGCCGCGGTACTATGGAGATTTTCTGCCGCCAGTCATCAAAGAGAATAAAGGCAAATGGCTCTATCATGAGATCCTTGAGCCCGGTATTCTGGTGCATGTTTCCGAGTCCGGTGCCAAGGTGTACACCGTACGTTGCGGTTCCGCCCGTCTGCTGACCGTCAACCGCGTGCGGGTTTACTGCGACATCGCCGATAAATACTGCGGCGGCTACCTTCGTTTCACCACCCGCAATAACGTCGAGTTCATGGTCGACAGCAAAGAGAAGCTCGATGCACTCAAGGCCGGCTTGCAAGGGTGCAAAGACATCCTGCCGATCGGCGGCACCGGCGCCTGCGTGACCAACATCGTTCATACTCAAGGCTGGATTCACTGCCATACGCCTGCAACCGATGCCTCCGGCCCGGTCAAGGCGGTAATGGATGATCTGTTCGAGTATTTCGGTTCCATGACACTGCCCGCACAGGTGCGCATCGCTCTGGCTTGCTGCCTGAACATGTGCGGTGCCGTTCATGCCTCCGATATCGCCATCCTCGGTATCCATCGTAAGCCGCCGATGATCGATAATGATCGCATCACCGGCGTTTGCGAAATCCCGCTGGCCATTGCCTCCTGTCCGTTGGGTGCGGTCAAGCCTGCCAAGGCGACCAACTCCGCCGGCGAGGAAGTGAAGTCGGTCAAGGTCAATGCAGAGCGTTGTATGTTCTGCGGTAACTGCTACACCATGTGTCCGGCCATGCCTTTGGCGGATCCGGATGGCGACGGTATCGCCATCCTGGTCGGCGGTAAGGTTTCCAACTCCAAATCGGCACCGAAGTTCTCCAAACTGGTCGTGCCGTTCCTGCCGAACACGACCCCGCGTTGGCCTGAGACCGTCGCTTGTGTTCGCCAGATTCTGGAGGCCTATACCAAGGATGCGAAGAAATATGAGCGTGTAGGCGAATGGGCCGAGCGGATTGGTTGGGAGAAGTTCTTCGAAAAAACCGGACTTCCTTTTACGGAAAAATCCATCGATGACTATCGTCTGGCATACGACACCTGGCGGACCACCACCCAATTCAAGTTTACAAGTCATACCGCTGCGTACACCAAGTAGCAGCAAGTAATCGATGATCGGCTCTGTTTCGCACAGAGCCGATCATTTTTGTGTTTTCACACACCACCAGGAGCGCACTATGGCACTGAGCGTAGAAGAACTGAAAAAAGCCATTATAGAAAAAGCCAAAAAGGCACCGAAACCGCAGCTGTACATCAAAGATTTCTATGAATGCGATCCGGATACCAAGCCGCGTGACATCAAGAAGATCGCCAATGCATTGGTCACCGAAGGCGAGTTGATGTTCTGGTCGTCGGGATCGACCACCATGTACGCTCGTCCTGACCGCATTCAGAACGAAGAGAAGTAAAAGCCCCTTCGCAAATCTGGGGTGAGCAGGCAGGGATCCTTATCGGGATCTCTGCTTTTCTTTTTTCACTCATCTCAGGTGTTCTCTCCTTGGTCAGACGCATGATTCTGCACTATGACCATATCGATTCCACCAATCGAGTTGCCAAGGGCTTGATCGCCGAAGGCACGCCGAACGGAACGATTGTGCGCGCTGCCATGCAATCGGCGGGCAAGGGGCAATACGGGCGCGTTTTCGAATCTCCCGAAGGCGGCCTCTATTTCTCCCTGGTGTTCGAACCGGATCTGCCGCTTGACCAATTTCCCCTGATTACTCTGGCAACAGGACTTGCCTGTCTGCGACTGCTCAAACAGCAATTTTTTTTGTCCCCGCGGATCAAATGGCCCAACGACATTTATCTTGCCGGCAAGAAGGTCGCTGGAATTCTTTGTGAGAATGTCATCAAGCCAGGTCCTGGCGGACCAAAGGCGACTGTCATCATCGGTGTTGGTATGAATGTCAACAACCAGGTGGGTGACTTTGCCGATGAGATTCAGCCGCTGATTACCACCCTTTTTGAGCACCTCCACCGCCGGATTGACCTGGACGTGTTGCTGACCGACCTGACACAGGCCATTGTCGATCAGATGACCCGGTTGAAGCGTGAGCGCGCCGCCGTGCTGGCCGAGTGGCAAAGGGACGATTTGCTCAAGGACCGCACTGTGGTGTACCTTCGCGACAGCCAAAGCATGACCGGGATAGGCCTGGGAGTGACCGACCAGGGTGCCTACCGCATTCGCGAGGATAACGGCCGCGAGCATCAGGTGATTGGTGGGCAACTTCGATTGAGTTCCGGTTAGACCTTTTGGCTGAACACGAGCCATGCCCCGTTTTCATTCAATTGCATCGGGGTTGCGAACGACAAGCCTTTGCGACACTATCCTCCTGCTATGAAAGAAAGAGATTTTTACGCCCTGGTTGCCTACGACGGCGGCAATCAGGGCTTCCGACACGAGATCGTTCGTAAATCGACGGCCGAGCTTCCTCCTGGCGATGTCCTTATTCAGGTGAAATACTCGTCGCTCAACTACAAGGATGCCCTTTCCGCCAGTGGCAACCACGGGGTGACCAAACACTATCCGCATACACCGGGAATCGACGCCGCAGGACGTGTCGTCTTTTCGACCAATCCTACGTGGCAAGCGGGCGACGAGGTGCTGTGTACGGGATACGATTTGGGGATGAACACCGCCGGTGGCTTCGGCCAGTGCATCAGGGTGCCGGCAAGCTGGGTAGTACGCAAGCCTCGAGGGTTGTCGCTTTTGGAAAGCATGCGCATCGGAACCGCCGGTTTCACCGCTGCCCAATGTCTGCTGCATCTGGAACAACACGGTCTCGGCCCGGACAAGGGCCCCATCCTGGTGACTGGCGCCACGGGAGGGGTAGGCACGGTCGCGCTCATGTTGCTGCACAAGCTGGGATACCAGATAATCGCGGTCACGGGTAAGCAAGCCGAACATTCGGCATTGCTGGCCATGGGGGTGACAGAGGTCCTGGACCGGCACGAATTCCTGGCCGACAGCGAAAAGCAGCTACTGCCCGCGCGCTGGGCCGGTGCCATCGATACCTTGGGCGGCAAGCCGCTGTCCGTGGCGGTGAAAGGGGCCGCATTCGATGGCGTCGTCACCTGTTGCGGCAACGCCGCCTCCGGTGACCTGCCCTTGACGGTTTATCCCTTCATCCTGCGGGGCATTCATCTCATTGGGGTGTATTCGGCCAACTGCCCCATGGCCAAACGGCTACACATTTGGGATAAACTGGCAGGTGAGTGGAAACTCGATCTGACGCCGATTTGCCGTACGGTGCAGCTCGGCGATCTCGGGGCCGCCATCGATGCGATGCTGGCCGGCCAGAGCAAGGGAAGATGGGTTGTTGACTTGGAGGAGGCAGTGTGAGCGTCAAGCTGGCAAAAGAAGTGCTGTCGATCGAATCCGCAGGCATCCTGGCGGTGCGCGACAATCTCGGCAGGGAGTTTGAAAAGGCTGTTGATCTCATTATGGCCTGTCCGAGTCGCCTGGTGGTGACGGGCATCGGCAAATCGGGGCTGGTCGGACAAAAAATTTCGGCAACGCTCAATTCCACCGGCACACCTTCGGTCTTTCTCCACCCGGTGGAAGCGCTTCACGGCGACCTCGGTATGGTCGCGTCGACCGACGTGGTGCTGGCCATTTCCTATTCCGGTGAAACTGCCGAATTGAACGGCTTGCTCGGCAGTCTGAAGGAGCGGAATGTTCCAATCATTGCCCTGTGCGGGCGGTTGCAATCGAATCTGGCCCAGCACGCCGTGGTAACGCTGAACGTCGCGGTGCCGCGGGAGGCGTGCCCGCTCGGTCTTGCCCCCACGACCTCGACGACGGCCACCCTGGCGTTGGGCGATGCCCTGGCGGTGGCCTTGTTGGATAGAAAGCAGTTTCGAGCGGAAGATTTCAGGAGAAACCATCCCGGTGGAAGCCTGGGGGAACGGCTGAAGGTCGCTGTGCGCGAGGTGATGTTGACAGGCGAGGAGGTGCCGATTGTCGACAGTACGTACACCCTGCCAGATGCCGTTGCCGAACTGAACCGGAAAAATTTGGGGGCGGTATTTATTTGCGACACCGATAAAAAGCTGCTGGGCATCATCACCGATGGCGATATCCGCCGGATGCTGTCGTCTGGGAAAAACATCCGGGAGATGACACTCAAGGAAGGGATGAAGGCCGATCCTGTGGCCATTCACAGCTCACTGATGGCCGCCGATGCCCTGAGCATCATGCAGCGGCACGAGATAACGGTGCTTGCGGTGGCCGATGAAGGCGGACACATGGAAGGCATACTGCACCTCCATGACCTATTGGGCAAGGGAGAGTTCAGGTTCTTGATCTAGCAGAGGAAAGCAGTTGGCTCAGTAGTTGTAGACCGACCACCGGCCGTTGGAGGTGTCGAATTGGTAATTCAATTCCAATTTTGAGGAACTGCCCGGACTCCGCTCCATGCAGGTCAGGGTGAAGACCAGCCGTGAACCTACTTTCTTCGAGAACACGGCCTTGGGTTGCGAGAGCCTTGAGCCTTTGAACGTCGGGTAATTGGCGCGAAAGATCTCTTCAAAGTGCTCTTCCAGCCAGGTGACCTTGTCGCGTTCGAGCAGCACTTCCTGCTGTTTTTCGATTTTCTCGGCGACCTTCTGGGCGACCCCCTTGACCGCCGGGTCGTTTTGATGGGCGCTTTCCTTGATAATCCGCTGGATTTCCTTGTAGCGGTTAAGAACTAATGACGGATCTTCCTTGCCTTCCACCGCAAGGATCTGATCTTGGATCTGCGCGATCTTGACCATCAAAAGGGTTTTTTCAATCTTGCCCACGGACTCTCCGCGCAGAGTTCCCGTGCTCTCCGGCTCACTGGTCAACAAATTCAGGGCGTTTTGATACTCCTCTATGGCCTGGGACCAATTTTTTTGCTCATAGGCCTCGCGGGCGGTGGACAGCATGAAATAGAGACGAGAATTGACCAGCAGCAGGTGGAGGTCCTGTCGTTCCTTTTCGCTGACGACACTGGGATTGGCGTCGATGGCTTGCTGTGCCTGCTCGAGGTACTTGATGGTTTCTTTCCACTGCGATTGGGTAAACGCCTTTTTGGACTGGTCGAGCTCATGGCGGAAAGTGGCAGCGGTCATTCTGCTGGTGATGTCGCTGGTCGTGCCCAGATTCATCATCTTGCCGGAAAGGTTCAAGGCCTTGCGGTAGGCATCTGCCGCCTCGTCCCAGTTCTTGCCTTGTTCGGCTTTTTCGGCAGCGGCAAGGGTGTGCCGCAATTCAAGCGATTGCACGATCTCGCTGATCGAAGCCTGTTGCTTGCTCAGATTGCGATCGGCTGCGAATTTCAGGGCCTGCCGGTAGAGCGGGAGCGCCTGCTCGATTTTGTTCTGTCCGACAAGCGTCTGGGCCTGATCGGTCAGTCCGCTCAATTCCTCCAAGGATGCGGCAACGCTGGTCGGAATGTATTCCCCTTGATACAAGACCCGCCCTTTCAGCCCTTCCTGCAAGTCAGTGGACGAGATCAGGTTGTCGATGGCTTGCTCTTGGGTGCCTTTGTGCGCACGGAGGATGGTCAGGCCGGAGAGCATGGCCTTTCCTCCTTCCAAGGTTTCCAGGGCTTGTTCGAACTGCCTTTTTTCAACGAGCAGTTGGCCTTCGCGCAAGCTGGCCTGTGCCCGGTCGAGCGTATTTTGATCCTTGAAATACAAGGTGATGGCCAGGATCGCTGTGGCGAGAACCACGATGGCCGCAGCAATGGGCTTGAAAGAAACCGATCCGAGCCAGGCCAGCGGTTTGCCCGCCAATTTGGCTGGGAGTGGCGGCGATACCGGTGCCGCCGGCTTGGACTCCGTCTTTTGGCCCGATTTAGGCGGCGCTGCTTGCAGGGCCTGTTGAATTTTTCTTTTGAGCGCGTCGGCACCGGGGGCGTCGGCGGCAAGGGTCTTGATGTTGTCCGCCACCTCCATGGCCTCGGTCAGCTTGGCCATCGACTCCAATTGTTCCGCCAGTTTGAAGAGCTGATCGACTTTGCGAAGCACCTTGCCAATGTGCTGTTGCAATTCCTCGCGGACAGCGACGGGGGCATTCGCAGGCAACTCGGCCAGCAGCCTGTTGGCGGAAAAAATTTTATTTTCGTCGATAAGATCGCGAATATATTGAATGTCCGCGTTGTCTTCCGCTTGGTCGGCCAAAGGCTGCGAGGGAGGAACATCCCTCCTTTCCAGGCCGAGGGAGCCCAGGTCGCCATCATCCAGCGCATCCAGATCCGAAGTGGTTGCCTCGATATCGGCAATGGTGACGGTATCAAGAGGAAGCTGGGCCCGCTGGTGCCTGTACCATTCCGCAGCTTCTTGGTTGAAGGGATCTTCGAGGTTGTAGATGCTGCCGCAGATCATCTCGCCGATGTGGAGCACCAGCTCGGGCAAGGAAGGATTCTGCTGCCAGTAATCGGCCAAGCGGATAGCGGACGGATCGAAATCGGGATGGAAAACAGGGGTCAGGGGCTTGGCGATCGGGGCAAAGTGCGGGTAACCAAAGGGAAGACTGAGCCGCACCCGATGGGTTTGGCCAATGCCGATGGAGGCATCGTCTTCCTTGACAAAGCCGCGCAGCGTATATTCAATTTCGTAACTGTCGGGGGGCTGGCCTTCAGTTCCGACGATTGCAATATTAGGATATAACTCAAGGAGTTCCTTGAGTTGCTCATAATCCTCAGTGACCTGCTGTGAGCCCGTGGCCATAAATTATAACCTGTGTGGTGTGGTTGCCATGCCGGCTGCCGGGCAAGTGCGTTGGTCGATGCGGAAAGAAAAACTTGCCGCATCGGCCCAGCGGGCATTACCTTATAATTGTAAAGCATTACGTTGGGGGAAACAAGCCAGCTTTGTCCGGCGGACGAAAAAGTCAAGATGCGGTCGCTTCGGCGAAGATTTCTTTGAGCCGGGTCCCATTCCGTGTACACTAGCCAAAGTAACGTCATTACAAACGTGTTGAGTCCGATGAAGTCCTTCCGTGCCGCATTTGAAATAACCCACGTCAGAAACTGCCCCTTCTACGTCCAGGAGGAGTGCTTTCTGCTGACCGACAAAGCGGTCGAGCTGCCGTTGGGCCGCCCCTCCTGCCTCCTTTTGGTGCGAGAACTGACAGGACTGCTTTTCAACCTTCTGCCGCACGCATCAACCGGTTTTGCCGAACAACGTGACATGGTGTACACCTGCGGCGGATGCACCGGGCTGATTAAATTTTGCCTGACGGACAAAGCGGTTGCAAGCAACGTCGGCAAACATGCCGCCGTCCTTGCCGAAAACACGGAGTCGGTGATCAGCGGACGTCTGGAAGCCATCGCCCCGGCGGAGTTGCTGCAGGTTTTCCACATGCATCAAAAAACCGGCCGGCTCATTCTGGAATTCGACAGGGGGTCCGCCCGGGTCACCTTCCGGGAAGGCGGGTTGTTGGCGGCCCGGTATGAGGATTTCGACAACCAGGAAGCCGTTTACGCCATGCTGTCCCAGAAAAAAGGCACCTTCCATTTCCTCCCCGGCCTGCCGGAAGCCCTGATGAAGACACGGGAGATCGGCGATTTCATGATGATCCTCATGGAAGGCCTGCGCCGGCTCGACGAGGGCGAATAACCCTTCCCCGCCGTTGCCTAGCTGTTGGCTCGAAAAGGCGGCAGCTTGGCGATGCTCATGAAGTCATCCACATGGTAGCGGGCCTCCAGCGCCCGGTTTCTGAAGGCGATCAAATCGACCCCGGCGCCAGCACAGTGTTCCTGATCGATCACCGAATCGCCGATGTAAATAGCCTCATCCGGCTGGACTTGAAAATGGTCCATGATCATGAACAATCCGTCCGGAGCTGGCTTGGGGCGTGGCGCGTTGAGGGCGGTCACCACCATCTCGAACCAGGGCCGCAGGGCGAAGGTGTCGAGAATGATCTCCATGGTGTCGGTGCGGTTGGTGGAGATCGCGGTCCGGTAGGCCGGCTTGATGAGCGCCAGAAACCGGAGCAGATCGGGTTCCATGGCCATGAAACGCAGGTAGGGGGCGTAATCGAGACCAAGGCGGTAGGTCTCGATCGATTGCGGGTCGATGTGGCCGTGCTTGCGAAAGATATGGGCAACCGAATTGCGCACGTTGTGGATATGGACGTAATTCAGTTCTTCCTCGTCCATCGGCTGGCAGGAAAAAGCGGCGAGCAGGTCGTTGTAGTAATGCCGGTTTGATTCCCGGGAACTGAACATGACGCCGTCGCAATCGAAAACGACAAGTTTGAGCATGGGTGGTCCGCGAATTGGTGGGAATCACGGCAAGATGCCGTTGGTTTCCCGGGTGAGTTGATCGAAAAAAGTTTGCATGAAGGCATGTCGTTGTTCGGCCATTTCCCGCCCCACCGAGGTCAGCATCCGGGTGCGGACCTTCGACATTTTGATGCGGAATTCGCGGTAGGCGGTATCCTCCAGGGAATAGGGCGACGTTGCGGTCGGCTCCAACTCCGGATTGTGCAGCCGGGCGCCGATCTGGCCGGCAAAGAGAAAGGCCCGGCCGATGCCGACCGCCCCGATGGAGTCGAGTTTGTCGGCATCGTAGAGGATTTCCGCTTCCAAGGTGGAGGGGGGCATTGCGCCGCGGAACCGGTGGCTGCCAATGCAATGGCAGATGGCCTCGATCGCCGCTTGGCCGTAGGCCAATTCGCGCAGCAAGGGTGCCGCTAGCTCGGCGCCGCGCCGGGCGTGGCAAATCCGGCCCCGACTCTGGCTCTCCTCCCTGCGGCCGATGTCGTGCAACAGCGCGGCCGGGGCGAGAATATCGAGCCGGCCGCCCATCCGCTCGCCGATGGTCAAGGCGGTGTGCAGCACCCGCTCGCTGTGGTCGGGGCCATGTGATCCGCCTTCGGTACTACAAAAGGAATGGCTGAGTGTCCGCAACCGCTGGAGAAGCTCAGAGGCAAGGAGATCGGCAATGGTCGGCGATGGCGTGGCCGTTGCCCGTGGCCTATTCACCAAACCATTCCTGCCTCAGCCAACGGAGACCGAGCAGCAGCAGTTGTTCATCGTCGCCGGTCACCCCTGCCAGCTCCACCGGATTCAAAGGACTCTGCAAGCTCACGCGGCCGCTGGCCATCTCGCCCCTGAACTGATCCAGGTCATATAGGGCCAGCATGTACTGGTCAAGCTGCTGCCGGGAGGGCCTGAAGGTCCCGGCTTGGAGGGCGGGATGGTGCACCAGCGGCAGCAGGGCATCGTTGAACCGGTTGTAGGACTCCAGTTCCTGGCTGCGCAGGTAGGTGCGCACCGTCTGGCCGGCTGTCGCTTCCACAAAACCTCGGCAATGCGGTTCGTGCAGCAACACCAGCGATTCCACCGCCACGCCGTCGCCATCTCTGGCCGCTCCCCGGCCCACCGGATAGGCTCGGCAACTCCCGGGCCGGTCGTCGTACACCGAGCATCCTTGGTCGCCAACAAAGACGCAGGAGGCCCGGCCGTCATCCACCATGGTGAGATAACAGGTAGGCAGGACGCATCCCTCATCCCATTCGACGATGACGTATTGGTCGAGAAATTGCCTGGAAGAAAGCGCAAGCCGCCATTTCAGGCGCAACGCGTCGTACGGGCTCAAGGCTAAATCCAATTCGCGGCAGCATTGGGTGAAGCAGGAAACCCCCGGATGACAGGCAAAGACCAATTCCTGGTCCGCGCTGGCGGGCTGAAAATGCTCGGGCAAGGTTGGCGAACTCATGCCGAGCGCCCCCATTTGATGGACAGCAGCGGGCTGGCAACGAAGATGGAGGAGAAGCTCCCTGCCAGCAGACCGATCAGCAAGGCGAAGGAGAAATCGTGGATGGCCGAACCGCCGAGAAAGAACAGGGAAAGAACCGTGAACAGCACGGTCAGAACCGTGATGATCGAGCGGGCCAACACCTGGTTGATGGAATTGTTGATAATTTCGTAGAGACTGAGGTCCGGATCCTTTTGCTGGTTTTCCCGGATACGGTCGAAAATGACGACCGTGTCGTTCAGGGAGTAGCCGGCCAGGGTCAGCAGGGCGGTGATGATCAACAGGGTCATCTCCTTGTCGAGCAGCCAAACGATGCCCAACACCGCGAGCACGTCGTGCAACGTGGCGATCGCCGCCGCGATCCCGAAGCGGAAATCGAAGCGAAGCGCCAGGTAGATCATGACCCCGATCATGGAGATGACGATCGAAATGACCGCCTTGCTGCGCAAGTCAGCCGAGGTCGAGGCCCCAATCTCCGATTTGCTTTCCAGGCTGAACCCTTTGTCTGCCTGCTCCTTGTGCAAAACTTCCGTGATCTGGTCGCTGAAATTGCCCACCTTTTGTTCCGATTTCTTGATCTTGACGATCAGGCGGTTTTCCCCGGTCACTTCCTGCAGTTCGACCCCTGGATGGCCGCTGTTGGTCAGGGCGGCGCGGACCTCGTCGAGGGCAAAAGGTTTCTGCGCTTGGTATTGGAGCAGGGCGCCGCCGGAGAAATCCACACCCATATTGGCGTTGCCGCGAACAATCTGGACAAAAGCGACAACCCCGAGCAGAGCGGCTGCGGCTGAAAGCGTGAAGGCGATTTTTCTGACCCCCATGAAATCGAAATGCGAGTTGTGCACCAGGTGGAAGAACTGAAGCCGTTTGAGCAATTTGTAGTTGAACAGGACGTCGTAAACCAGCCGGCAGCAGAACAGCACCGCGAAAAGGTTGAGGATCAGGCCCAGGGTCAGGGTGATGGCGAATCCCTTGATGGGGCCGGTACCGAACAAAAAGAGCGCCAGGGCCGTGATGAGGGTGGTGACATGGCCGTCGACGATACTCCAGAAGGCCCGGTTGAAGCCGGCATCCACCCCGGCCCTGAGCGATTTACCCACCGCGAATTCGTCGCGCATTCGTTCGTACACCAGAACGTTGGCGTCCACGGCCATACCGATGGAGAGGATGATACCGGCGATGCCGGGCAGGGTGAGGGTTGCGCCCAGAAGTGCCAGGCCGACGAATAGCAGCATGATGTTCAGAACCATGGCCGCATTGGCAATCACTCCGGAAAGGCGGTAATAAATGGCCATGAACACCACGACCAGCAAGGTGCCGAACAGGCCGGAATAAATCCCCTTGTTGATGGAATCCTGGCCGAGGCTGGCGCCGACCGTCAGGTTCTGGACGATGTCGACCGGCGCCGGCAGGGCGCCGACCCGCAGGACGATCGCCAGGTCAGTGGCTTCGTTGTGGGTGAAGCTGCCCGAAATCTGGGCGCTGCCGCCCAGGATTTTTTCCCGGATCACCGGCGCCGAGCGGACGATGTCGTCCAGCACGATGGCCAGTCGCCGGCCCACGCTTTTTTCGGTAATCGAAGCAAAGACCTGCCCGCCGCGCGAGGTCAAATCCAGGCTGACATAGGGCTCGTTGAAGTGGCCACCGATTCGGACTTGGGCATTTTTTACCATTTCACCGGTCATCAAAACCGGGCTTTCCAGCAAAATGGGAATCCTGGATTCCCTCTTGGTTTTCTGGTCGACGGTCTTCTCAAAATAGATTTCGGTGCCCTGGGGCAATCGGTTCTGCAGGGCCAGGTTGAGCCGTTTGCGGCTCTCGCCCTCGCGCCACTGGCCCGCCTTGACCACCTCGTCGATGAGTTGCGGCAGGTTGAGCCCCGGCGCTTCGGCCACCAGCTTGAATTCGAGCTGCGCAGTCTGGCCGATCAGGGACATGGCTCGCTGGGGATCCTTGACGCCCGGAAGTTGCACGACAATTTGATTCTCACCCTGGCGCAGCACGATCGGCTCGGCAACGCCGAACTGGTCGATGCGGTTGCGGATGATCTCCAGCGATTGATTGACCGAATTTTTCCTGATGAAGTCGACTTCACTGCTCTTGAGCTGCAGGGTGATGCGTGGGAACGAACCCGCCTCGGCCTGGATCTGGCTGTCGAGATTGGGGAATCGCTCGTTTAAGATCTGCTTGACGGTGTCGATGGCACCGATGTTGGGCAAGGTGAACAGGACCGATTTCGGATTGCCGCTGTCCATCCGGACCGCGTTGATGTTCTTTTCCGTCAGTGCCGCCTTGAAATCCGAGGCTGAAAGATCAAGGGAGTTTTCAGCGGCCTTTTCCAGGTCGACCTGCAGGACGATATGCATGCCGCCCTGAAGATCCAGCCCCAGTTTGAGCCCCGCAGGCGCTAGATATTTTTTCCACCAGTCGGGCAGGCCGTGATACAGGGAGGGGGTGAGGGCCAGGCCGGAAAAGATCAAAAGGAGAATCACAAGCCCGATTTTAAGCTTTATGGTGGAATTCATTGACTATGTTCCTTTGGATGAGCAAGAAGAAAGAGCGGGGCTCCACGTGTTAAAATGGATCGATTATACGTCGATACCCCGCATCCTGCAATGCCGGGGTGCTTTTTTGCGGCAAAAGGCGAGGCGATAAAAGCGGCGGGGAAAATGCGGGCAGGGATTGACTCGCACCTCAACCTGTCCGATTGATGGCCGCCGCCATGCAGGCCGCGCCGAAGCCGTTGTCGATATTGACCACCGCCAGACCGGGCGAACAGCTGTTGAGCATGCCGAGCAGGGCGGCATAGCCGCCGGCCCCGGCCCCGTATCCAATGCTGGTTGGCACGCCGATCACCGGCGAGGCGGTCAAGCCGGCGACAACCGAGGGGAGGGCGCCCTCCATTCCGGCGACAACGATGATCACCCGCCCCTGCTGGAGCAGATCCGAATGGGCCAAGATGCGATGGATGCCGGCCACCCCCGCGTCGTAAATGGTCGCTACCTCATGGCCGAACCATTGCAAGGTGATCCGTGCCTCTTCCGCCACCGGCAGATCCGAGGTGCCGGCAGTGACGATCACCACGGTCCCTCGGCCGGAGTCGGCTGGGATGTGCCGGTCGTTGCCGGTCAGAATGCGGGCTGTCGGATGGTAGGTCAGTTGAGGCAGGCTGGCGAGGATGAGCTCGGCCTTTTCCGGAACCACCCGCGTCGCCAGCACCACGGTCGGGGTGGCCAGCATGGCACCCAGGATCTCGATCAACTGGGCGGTCGTCTTGGTCGCGCCGAAGACCGCTTCGGGCTGTCCGGTTCTGAGGGGCCGATGGTGATCGATCCTGGCCGATTCCAGAACCTCGACCGGCCAATGGCGAAGTCGCCGCAGGGCTTCCGCGACGTTGACCTCGCCGCTGCCGACCTGCTGCAACAAGGTGGTAAGCAGTTGTTCATTCATGGAAAATTACTCCTTGCGCTTGCGCGCAGGACTCTACCACGCTCCGAGCCCCGCGTAAACAGTTTACGCTGTCAGTCCGTTCTGTTAGAGTGCCGACCACTTGTCTTATCAACGAAAGCTGCTCTGGCAGCGGGAGACCCACCCCATGGCCAACGACCATTTACCCCCCTTTCTGCGGGCGCTCATGCACCCCGACCGCTACGACCATCCCGCTGCGGATGTCAACTTGATCCAAACCCACATCTCCTCGGTGATTCTGGCCGGAGATTATGTCTATAAATTCAAAAAACCGGTGAATTTCGGTTTTCTCGATTTTTCGGACCTCGACAAGCGGCGGGCCTGCTGCGAGCAGGAAATTCTGCTCAATCGCCGGCTTTGCCCTGAAATTTATCTCGGCATGGTGACGGTCACCGTCGAGCCGGACGGCGGCTTTGCCTTGAACGGTTCCGGCCCGGTGGCGGAGTACGGGGTCAAGATGGCGCGCATGCCGGAAGAGCTGATGATGGCGCAGATGATTCGCGGCGGACAGTTGCAGGCCTCCCACATCGACGCACTGGTTGGCGTGCTGGCCGATTTTTATCAACGGGCGGAAAACGGCTCGGAGATCGCCCGGTTCGGTACCGCCACCGCCGTGGCGGTCAATGTCCTGGAAAATTTCGATCAGACCCAATCCTTCATCGGCCAGGGGGCCCTGGATCGTACCCAGTTCGAGGCGATAGCCGGTTATGCCCGCGGTTTTCTCAAAAACGAGTCGCTGTTTCAGCAGCGGATCGACGGCGGCTTCATCCGCGACTGCCATGGCGATCTGTATTCCGCCAATATCTGCCTGGCCGACCGGGTCTATATCTACGACTGCATCGAATTCAACCAGCGCTTCCGCTATTGCGATGTGGCCAGCGACGTGGCCTTTCTGGTGATGGATCTGGAGTTTCACGGGCTGGATGAATTGGCCGGCCGTTTCGTCGACCGTTTCGTCCAGGCGACCTCCGATCGCGGTCTGCAGGCCATGCTCAATTTCTACAAGTGCTATCGTGCTTATGTCCGGGGCAAGATCGGGCTGTTCACCGCTACGGATCCGGCGGTCGATCCCGCGGTCCGGACCGCTAATATCGAGCAGGCCGCCAAATACTTCCGACTGGCCCAGCGATATGCCGTCTGCCAATAGCCAGCAGGGTCCGCTCTCCGCCGGGAAAACCTTGATGGTCTTTTTCGGCATGACGGCCTCGGGCAAGTCGACCCTGGGCCAGGCCTGGGCCGGTCGGCACCATGCCCCCTACTACAATACCGATCGGATCCGCAAGGAATTGGCGGGGTTGCGGCCGGAAGACAAGCGGCCGGATGCGGTGGGACGCGGGATTTACAGCCAGGCCTTCACCGAGCGGACGTATCAAACCATGCTCGATCAGGCTGGTTGTGATTTCGCCTCCGGCGAACTGCTGGTGGTGCTGGACGGCTCGTATGCCAGGCGTGCGGACCGGGACCGGGTCAGAGCCGCGGCCAGGGCGGCGGGGGTGAAATGCGCGTTTCTGTTCTGCCGTTGCGGTGAGGATGAGGTGCGGCGGCGCCTGTCGCTGCGGGCCCGTGATCCGGAGGCGGTTTCCGATGGCCGCTGGGAGATCTATGAGCACCAGCGGCAAACGTTCGAACTGCCTGCGACACAAGTCGGAGAAGACGATTGCCTGCTTGTGGACACTGAGCAGCCGGTGGAGGCCCTGCTGCAGTGGTTGACGGCCCAGTTCGGCGGCGGTGCCGGGCCGTCGAACTAGCTGATCGACCGGGCTGTCCGCCCCGGGCCCGTTCATGCGGTGGCGGGCCGCCGCAGCCCGGGCACATGCCGATTTACGGAGTGTATTCCTCCGGCGCTTTTGCTTCCGCTTCGCCGGCTTCTATCGCCGCTTTCTTGGCGTCTTTCGCCTCCTGCCGGTCCGACGGTGCCTGGGTCATGAATTCCGGCAGCCAGCGGTTCATCCCCCAGGTCGGCCTGTTGCCCGCTTCAAGGGAAGCAAGCAACTCCTTCGCCTTAGGGGCCAGGTCCGAATCGGGATACCTGGCCAATAGATATTTGAGCCGGTGCTTGGCTTCGTCGTAGCGGGCGGTCCGAACATAAAAGACCGCCACCATGTATTCGTGGTTGACGAGAAATTCCTTGGCGTCCTTGATCCTGGTCTTCGCTTCCTTGGCGTAGGGCGACTGGGGGTAGGCGTTGATCAGGCGGGTGAAGGACTTGATCGCTTCCTGCGGACCGGCTATGTCCCGATCGATGCGGTCGGAGCGGCTGTAGTCGCACATGCCGATCTGGAACAGGACATAGGGGATGGCCTCGTTGGTGGGATGGCGTTCCTCAAAGGATTTGTACAGCACCTTGGCCTCGGCGTACTGCTTATTGTAGTAGTGGGCGTCGGCGGATTTCAGTTCGGCCAGCATGGCCTGGGGGCTGAAGGGATGCTCGTCGAGGATGATCTTGAAGAGCTTGATGGCCTCACCGTAGTCGCCGGTATTGTAGGCGTCCATGCCTTGGACGATCAACTCTTCGGGCGGTTTCGATTTCGGTGCTTCCTCTTCTTCCCCGAAGGTGACTTTGTTGAACATCGAGCAGCCGTACTGGGCGAGGGCCGTCGCCACGAGCAAAATGAGCAGAAGGCGCTTGAGGCCAGAGCAGGGCGATGCGTTGCGGGACAACATGGTCAATCCTTTTCGCTGCAGTTGAGGGGAGTATCCGGGGCTTTGTTGCCGAGATAATGCTCGGCTGAGAGTTCGGCGACCGCGCCTTCGCCGGCGGCATTGATGATCTGCCGGGATCGTTTGCTGCGGATGTCGCCCGCGGCAAAGACGCCGGGGACGGAGGTGGCCATTTCTTCATCGGTGACGACGAAGCCGCCTTCATCGGTCTGCAGGGGATTGGCGCGCAGGAGCTCGTTGTTGGGGGCGATGCCGATCAGCACGAACAGGCCGGTGACCTTGATGACCGATTCGTCGCCGCGGTGGTGCCTGAGCAGCAGGCTGTCGACACCGGTCTTGTCTCCCCGGACTTCGAGGACCTTGGTGTTCCAGATAAAATCGATCTTCTGGTTGCAGAAGGCCTTTTCCTGCAGGATTTTGGTGGCGCGCAGTTCTCCCCGTCGGTGGATGACGGTGACTTTCGAGGCAAATTTGGTCAGGTGCAGGGCATCCTGGATGGCGGTGTTGCCGCCACCGACCACGGCGATTTCCTGGTTGCGGTAAAAAGGGCCGTCGCAGGTGGCGCAGTAGGAAACACCCCGGCCGGTGAATTCGTATTCGCCGGGAATGTCCAGTTTACGCGGTCTGGCGCCGGTGCAGAGAATGATGGTGGAGGCGGTGAGCACTTCGCCGTCTTCCAAGGTGACCGATTTGATTTCACCGGCCAGGTCCAGGGAAGCGATGGTGGCGTATTTTTTTTCCAGGCCAAAGCGGTCGGCATGGGCGGTCATCTTATCCACCAGGTCGAATCCCGACAATCCATCGATGAAACCGGGATAATTGTCGACCCAGTCCGTGACCAGAACCTGGCCACCGGTGGCTCCCTTTTCGACGAGCAGCACCTTGAGGCGGCCGCGGGCGGCATAGAGGCCGGCCGTCAAACCCGCCGGTCCGCCGCCAACGATGATCAGTTGATACTGTGCCTGCTGCATGGGAGATACCGCCAAAAAGAAGGCACGGTTTTTCGCGCAATGCAAAAAACCGTGCCGGAACGATGAGGAATCAAAGGGCTTTCTTGATCAGATCCTGGAGTTGCGACTTGCCTACCGCGCCGGTGATCTGGTCGACCACTTCGCCGCCCTTGAAAAGAATGAGCGTGGGGATGGCCCGGATGCCGAATCGGCCGGGGGTGGCAGGATTGTCATCCACGTTCATCTTGGCGACGACGACCTTGCCGTCGAATTCCGCCGCCAACTCGTCGATCACCGGGCCGATGGCCTTGCACGGGCCGCACCAGGGCGCCCAGAAATCGACAAGGCAGGGGAGCGCATTCCCGATGACACTATTGTCAAATTCACTATCAGAAATATGGACGACTTTATCGCTTGCCATCGTTTTTCTCCTTTTGAGCAGCCGTTGGAAGGGCTTAGATAAAAAGTAATAAATTTTCGATGGTTATCTAATCAAAAGCTACAGTAGCGGGCATAATACCTTGCGGACCCCATGGTGACAAGAGAAAATTGATCCCGTCGGGCCGCTGGCGCCCGACACTCCGGTCGTTTTCGTTTTGACAGGGGAAAAAAAGCCATGCTATAAAGGACAGCCGAACCGCTGGCGCAACTGTCCATATTATTTAACCGTGAGATTGCGATGAAGACGGAAGCATCCGCCCAACTATTCACCCAAGCGAAAGCATTGATCCCCGGTGGCGTCAATTCGCCGGTCAGGGCCTGCCGCTCCGTGGGCTGCGATCCATTGTTCGTGGCCAAGGCCTCGGGGTGCACGATCACCGACGTCGATGGCAACACCTTCCTTGATTTTGTCGGTTCCTGGGGGCCCATGATCCTCGGCCACGCCCATCCCGAAGTGCTGGAGGCAATCCGCCGGACTGCATCGGACGGTACCAGCTTTGGTGCGCCCTCGCCGCTGGAGGTGGAGCTGGCCGCCCAGGTTTGCGCGGCAATGCCCGCAATCGAGATGGTCCGCTTTGTCAATTCCGGCACCGAGGCGACCATGAGCGCGATTCGGCTGGCCCGGGGCTATACCGGCCGCAAGGTGGTGGTCAAATTCGATGGCTGCTACCATGGGCATGCCGATTCCTTTCTGGTGAAAGCGGGTTCGGGCGTCATTACCTTGGGAATTCCCGGAAGTCCGGGCGTGCCCGACGATATCGTCCGCAACACCCTGTCCATTCCCTATAACGATGTGGCGGTGCTGGAGCAAACCCTGCGCGATCCTTCCCTGGACATCGCCTGCGTGATTGTCGAACCGGTGGCCGGCAACATGGGGGTGGTGGCGCCGCAGCCGGGTTTTCTGCAAACATTGCGGGAATTGACCCGCGAACTCGGCATCGTGCTGATTTTCGACGAGGTCATCACCGGGTTCCGGTTGGCGCTGGGCGGCGCCCAGGAACGGTTCGGCATCATCCCCGACCTGACCTGCCTCGGCAAGATCATCGGCGGCGGTCTGCCGGTGGGTGCCTATGGCGGCAAGCGGGAGATCATGTCGCTGATCGCGCCCGATGGGCCGGTTTACCAGGCCGGGACCCTGTCCGGCAACCCCCTGGCCATGGCCGCGGGGTTGGCGATGCTTCAGGTGGTGCGGCGGCCCGGATTTTATGAGGAACTGGAGAAGAAGAGCGCCTGGTTTGGCGCCGAGCTGGAAAAAATCGCGGCTAACTCGTCGGTGCCCACGACCCTGAATCGGGTCGGCTCGATGCTGACCTGCTTTTTTGCCGCAGAGCCGGTCGTCGACTTCACTTCGGCCCTGCGCGCCGATACCGACAGGTATGGGCGGCACTATCGCCAGATGCTCGCCAACGGGATCTGGCTGGCGCCATCCCAGTTCGAGGCCGCATTCGTGTCGGCCGCACATGGCCGGCAACACTTGCAAAAAGCCTTGGACATGACTGAATCGTCATTCAAAAAACTGATAGTTTAATTAAAAAATTATTGCGTTTGCCGAAGGTGCGTGCTACCAGTAGCTGCTGTCACGCCCCGGCCGAGGGAGGCTCAGAATTGCGATGGCGGATGACCGCAGTGAAATGTTCAGGCAGTTGGCGGTCTACAGCCAGGCAGGCATGAGCTTTGTCTTTTCCATCCTGATCGGATTTGGCATGGGCTGGGCGCTTGACAATAAAGTGTTTGACGGAAAAACAGCGCCGTATCTGACTTTTATTTTTTTGGGATTCGGTATTGCGGCCGGATTCAAAGGTCTTTGGGAATTGACCAGGAAAATAAAAGATGCATGAACTGGGAAAGGGCTCGAGCCCGAACCTTGACCAGATAAGCGACTCGATGATCGTCCGCAAGGTGACGGTCGGCAGCATGGTGTTGCTGGCTGCGCTGGTGGCGGGCGGTTACATGCTACAAGGATGGATTTTTGCCCGTTCCCTGTTGATTGGCGGTTTGTTGGTCAACGGGAGTTTCTGGCTGATGCAGAAGGATACGCGCCGATTGCTGCGGCGGATTGGCGAAATCGGCGGCGAAGCCGTGATCGCCAGTGAGAAGACCCGTTTTTTTCTCAGATCCTTCGGCCGGTTGATTGTGGTGGGATTATTGTTATTTGCGCTGGCCTCGCGGATATCGATCGATGCGGTCGGGCTTGTCGTGGGGTTTGCAACGGTGATGGTCAGTGTGGTGATTATCGGCTTGAGCGCAGGACGCCGCTGGTCGCCGGATAAAGTGTGAGGAGAGACAGGCTATGGAACATCCGATATTATTCATTTCGTTGATTCTTCAGGCATTGGGATTGCCGGTCCCCCATACTCCGGTCGGCGCGACCATGCTTGAAAAGATATGCGAGCCCTACATGACCTATACCTGGATGGTCATGGCCTTTCTCATCATCGTGCCCAAGCTGACCATGGGAAAACTGGAGATGGTACCGGGAAGCGGCCAGAATTTCTGGGAAGTGATGGTCGGCGGCCTGATGGATTTCTGCGCCGAAAACCTGGGGGAGAAGGGCGCAAAAATGCTGTTCCCGATGATGGCCACCTTTTTCTTCTATATCCTCATGGCCAACATGATCGGACTTATTCCCGGATTCATGTCGCCGACCTCCAGCCTCAACATTACCCTGGCCATGACCCTCATCGTCTGGGTGACGCATCATGTGCTCGGCTTCAAATACCACGGACTTCATTATTACAAACATTTCATGGGGCCGAACAAGTGGTTGGCGCCTTTCATGTTCCTGCTGGAGATCATCAGCAACTTCGCGAGGCTGATCTCGCTCTCCATGCGTCTTTTCGGCAACATTCTCGCCAAAGAAGTTTTGCTTGGCGTGCTCTTCATGCTGGCCGGCGCTTTCTTCGCGCCGTTGCCCATCCTCTGCCTGGGTGTCTTGGTGTCGGTGATCCAGGCGGTGGTTTTTGTCCTGCTCTCCCTGCTCTATTGTGCGGGAGCGATGGAGCATGCCCATTAACAAGTTTTGACAGTTCCGTTCAACGGAGAAGAAGGCCAACTTTTATATAACTTCAGTACGGAGGAACACAACAATGGACAAACTTAGTCTTGCTCTGATTTGTATCGGCGCGGCACTCAGCATCGGCCTCGCAGGTTTTGGTGCTGGTATCGGTATGGGTAACGGTCTGCGTGGCGCTTGCGACGGCGTTGCCCGCAATCCGGAAGCAAAGGGCGCAATCACCACCACCATGATTCTTGGTATGGCCCTGTGCGAGTCCATCGCCATTTATGGTTTGGTTATCGCATTCATCCTGCTGTATGCCAACCCCTTCAAGGCTGCGCTCGGTCTGTAATTTCCGCCGAACGATAAACGGGAATTTCCCGATCAAGGGCTGCGGTGTTGCCGCAGCCCTTTTTTATTGCTACCTTGTTGTGCCATGTCCGACTGCATCGTCAACCCTACCAGGAGCCCGAAAGATCCGCAACTGCCTCCGATCGGCATCTTGGCGGTCAACCCCGCCGACAGCGCCTGTTTTACCTCGCTTGCCCGCCGCCATGGCCTGGCGGGGCATGCCCTTTTTCACGCGCAGTTGTTGGCCAACGACTCGTTTTTTCTTGCCGGGCCGGCGGTCGGGGCGCCCATGGCCGCCATCTGCCTGGAAAAATTGATTGTTTTGGGCGCGCGCCGGATTCTTGTTTACGGCTGGTGCGGATCGCTGCACCCGACTCTGGCTGCCGGTGAGCTGTTCATCCCCACCGGCGGGATCAGCGAGGAGGGGACCAGCGGGCACTATCAGGCACCGGCTGCAAGCAACGGCAATTCCCTGCAGGCCGCGCTCGTCGACGCGGTTGCGGTTTCAACACCGGACGGTTCCTGCGGGTTCAAGCTGGCCAAGCAAGGGCTGATTTGGACCACCGATGCGCTGTATCGGGAAACCAGGGAGAAGGTTGCTCGCTACGGCGCCCAGGGCGTCATGGCGGTTGACATGGAGTATACCGCCCTGCGTTCGGTGGCCGCCTTTCGCCAGGTCGATCTGGCTGCGGCGATGCTGGTTTCCGATGAGTTGTATCATCGCGTCTGGTCGCCTCGGATGCACCTCAAACGCTTTCGCAGGCAATCCCGACACCTACTCGAATATCTCTGTTCTCTCATCCAATGTGGCAAGATCGCATGAAAACGCTGTACATGGTCAGCTTGGGCTGCCCCAAAAACCTGGTCGATTCCGAGGTGATGCTCGCCGATTTCGAGCAAGCCGGCTATGCCGTGGTGCAGGAGGCGGGGCAGGCCTCGGTCATCCTGGTCAACACCTGCGGCTTCATCCGCCCTGCGGTGGAAGAGGCCATCGACGCCATTCTCGAATTGGCGACCTGCAAGGAACACAATCCGACCCAACGCTTGGTGGTTACCGGCTGCATGGTACAGCGGTACGGCGCGGAGCTCGTCGCCGAACTGCCCGAGGTCGACCTCTTTGTCGGCCTCGACGATTTTCCGCGCATCAGCGCATTGGTCGACCGCCTTGGCGTCGAGCCACAAATCATCACCCGGCCAGGCCTTGCCACCTATTTGATGGACCACCGGGTATCGCGGCGGATTGCCACCCCGCCGTTCAGATCCTATCTGAAAATAACCGAAGGTTGCGACAACCGGTGCGCCTACTGCATGATCCCCTCGATCCGGGGGCGGTTGCGAAGCCGGACCGTTGCCGACTTGGTTGCCGAGGCCACCCGCCTTGAGCAATCCGGTGTGCGCGAGCTTTCCTTGATCGCCCAGGATCTGACCGCCTACGGCCGCGATTTCGACAAGCCGGAGAACCTGACCGGCCTGCTCCGGCAATTGCTGGAAAAAACGAGCATTCCCTGGCTGCGTCTGCTTTACCTCTATCCGGCTAGCGTCTCCGACGAACTCCTGGATTTGATGGCACAGCAACCGCGCCTGCTTCCCTATCTCGACATCCCCTTCCAGCATGTCAGTGACCGCGTGCTGACGGCGATGAACCGCCACTACCGCCATGCGACACTGGACGATTTGGTTCGCAGGATCAGAACCCTCGTTCCAGCGTGCGCCATCCGCACCACCATGCTTGTCGGCTTTCCGGGCGAAACCGACGAGGATGTGGCGGAGTTGATCGATTCGCTCCATGCCTGGCAACTCGATCATGTCGGGGTCTTCCAGTACCAGGAGGAAGACGGTAGTCCGGCGGCGCAGTTGCCGAACAAGGTGGCGGATGAAGAAAAAGAATCCCGTTATCAGCGGGTGATGGCGGCACAGGCCCTTATCAGCGAACGCCGGCAACGGCGGTATGTCGGGCGGCTCGAACCGGTGCTGGTCGAAGGGGTCAGCGAAGAGAGCGATTTGCTCTTGGAAGGCAGGAGTAGATTTCAGGCACCTGAAATCGATGGATGCATCTATATTACTTCAGGGAACGTCAACCCCGGTGATATCGTCATGGTCCGTATCACCGAGGCGCATACCTACGATTTGGTCGGCGAGGTCGTCGACGCTCAGGAAAATGGATGAGCGAAAACGGGCAGCGTTACTTGATGTGCCTGTTGACCTGTTCCCGCAGATCCTTGCCGACCTTGAAGAAGGGAAGCTTTTTGGGCCTCACTTTGATCTTTTCTCCGGTTTTGGGATTGCGGCCGGTATAGGAAGAATATTCCTTGACGACAAAGCTGCCAAATCCTCGAATCTCTATCGATTCGCCCCGTGCAAGGGCGTCGCTCATGGTTTCGATGATGGTGTTGGTGATCGAGGCGGCCTCGCGAATGGGAAGGTTCATCGCTTCGGCTAGAGCTTCAATCAATTCCGATTTATTCATTCCGTTCTTTCCCCCAGTGTCCTCTTTGCAAGATATCACAATGCTTGTTGTCCCATTCGAAGTCGGCCGTTGCTGCCTCCGCTGGCATAATAAGAATTGATTCCAGGATGTTGTTGAAAATTTAATCAGTTATGTTTTTGATTGTAAAGGGAATTTTGTATGAAAAATTTTTTTTAAATCATCCGGCGACAGGATTCTGAATTTTCCAAGGGGAAGAGGCCCCAGACACAGCTGACCGTATGCCGTTCTTTTCAAGTGCACAACCCGATGGTCGATCGCTTGAAACATCTTGCGCACCTGCCGTTTTTTGCCCTCGTGGATAACGATTTCGATCAAGCTTGCGCCTGAACGACGTTGCAGGACTCTCACCCAGGCAGGCCGCGTTTTGATGCCGTCGATCACGATCCCTTGCTCGAGAAGAGCGAGTTTTTCTCTCGAAGGAAACCCTGCAACCAGCGCCTCGTAGGTCTTGTTGACCTCGAAGCGGGGGTGGAGAATGCGGTTGGCCAGTTCGCCGTCGTTGGTCATGAGCAAGGCCCCCTCCGTGTCCAGATCCAACCTGCCGACCGGAAAGAGCCGTTCCGCGATCCCGGTGAGGAGATCCGAGACCATGGGCCTGCCCTGAGGGTCGGCGAGGGTGGTGACATAACCCGCCGGCTTGTTGAGCAGCACGTATATTTTTTCTTCAAAGTCGATGGGCTTGCCATCGCAAGTGATCCGGTCGCGGGCGGGATCGGCCTTGCACCCCATTTCCACCACCACCTGGTCGTTGATCCGGATCCTGCCGGCACGGATCAATTGTTCGGCTTGCCGCCTCGAGGCAATGCCGGCCTTGGCGAGAATTTTCTGCAACCGCTCTTCCATGATGGCGATAGATAAAGATCGTCCGTCCGGTGTGTGTTCAGCGGTACCCGGCAGGCAGCAGGGCGGCGATTTTTTCGTCCACCAATTGCCTGGTGGCCGGGTCGACCTCAAGTACCTCCGTGTACCACGGCTTCATGCGGCAGTCGAACACGATAGGCGGCTGCAGCCCCACATGAAAGCGGTGCACGCTCTGGGCCCGCCCATGGATGTCTGCGGCCGGCTCGAAGCGAGTGAAGAACGTCCAGAGAAATTCCTGTAACGAGCAGGTGGCCCCGGCAACGGAATCCACCAGCAGAATGACCGGCCAACCGGCCACCCCGGGAAAGGCGGCCAGTTCAGCCGCTAGCTCCGGGGCGGATTCGTAGGGCACGCCTTGGACTACCAGGGTGCCGGGCAGATAGGCTTTGGGCTGGCTGCAACGTTGCGGAAGCGAACCTGAAAATTCAGTCGGCAATTCCCGGCATTTTTCCTGCCCCAGGCCGAGCATCATGGCCTTGGAGCCTTTATTCACCGATGGCCCGGTGTAGTCGAGGGTGTCCTGCGAGACGTTGGCGAACACAAAAAGATCGCGCTCCCAATGAATCCGTTCGAGGATATGCTGCCAAAGACGGGGGAAATCGGCTACGTCGATGCTGCCGTCGGTCACCAACAGGAACTTGGTCAACGAAAGCTGCCCCTCGCCGAGAATGCGCAGGCCAGCGGCAAATGCCTCGCGGGGATAGCGATCGGCCACTCGGGCCGCGGCAAGACAGTGAAATCCGGTCTCGCCAAAGGTCTTCAGCTGCACAACCCCCTTCATCACCAAAGGGAAGAGGGGCGAGAGCAAATCCTGAAGAAAATCGCCGATAAAGAAATCTTCCTGTTTGGGGCGGCCGACCACCGTGGCCGGATAGATCGCATCCTTCCGGTGGTAGAGATGCGTGGTCTGGAACACCGGGTAATCGTGCTGCAGCGAATTGTAGCCGTAATGGTCGCCAAACGGGCCTTCCGGCCGGCGCAGGTAGGGAGGGACATGGCCCTTGATCGCGAATTCCGCCTCGGCAACCAGGGGATATCCGCCATTGGGGTCGGCCACCATTCGCAATTTTTCCCCCTGCAACAGAGAGGCGAGCATCAACTCCGGGATATTCTCGGGCAGCGGGGCAATAGCGGCAAGCATCAGCGCCGGTGGCCCGCCGATGTACAGGGTCAAAGGGAGGGCTCGTTTTTTTTGTTCCGCGGCAAAATAATGGAACCCACCTCCCTTGTGGATCTGCCAATGGATGCCGGTCGTGGTGTCGTCGTATCGCTGGATACGGTACATGCCGAGGTTGTGTCCCAGGCCGTCGGGATGTTCGGTGTAGACCAGGGGCAGGGTGACGAAGGGACCGCCGTCCGAATGCCAGGATGTGAGCATCGGCAGTTCGGTGAGCCGAGCGGGCTGCTGCCGGCATTCCAGGATCGGGCCGGTTTTGACCCGTTTGAGTCCAACCCGCAGCCCTTGGGTCAGCAAACCGCGGGCTTCCCACAGAGTGGCGCAGGTGGGGGGCAACGAATGCTCCGCTAACCGAACCAAGTCGCGAACAAAGTCCAAGGGCCGGCGGCCAAAGGCCAGCTCCAGCCGCAGGGGCGTGCCGAACAGGTTGGTGACCACCGGAAATTTTGAATTCTTGACTCGGGTGAAAAGGAGCGCCGGCCCCCCCTTGGCGATGACTCGCCGGTGAATCTCGGCAATTTCAAGGTAGGGATCGACCGGAGTGTCGATGGTGAGCAGTTGGTCGTTGGCTCGCAACAGCTCAAGAAATTGGCGCAGATTGGTCAAGGCGGTCATGGGGAAACTGTGGCGGTTGGGGCCGTGTGAGCCGTTTAATGATGGTGGTGTTCCTCGCCGAGGAAAAGGCGATGGTATTCGTCGCCGCTCAGGTGATTGCGCATGACTTGCGTCAACAGGTCGACCACTTGGTGGATCTCCTCCTCGCTCATCCGGGGAACGAGTTCACGGGTGAGGCGGTCGGCGCTGAACAGGCGGAGAAAGGCCATCAGGGATTGCTCGTCCGTGGTGCGATTGAGTCCGAAAAGCATGGAGGCTCCAACGGTGGAAATTATCCGGCGATTGTTTTCCACCAGACGCGGCGGCCGCGGGGGCCGTCGAATTCGCAGAAAAAGATGCGTTGCCAGGTCCCGAGTTGCAGACGGCCCTGCACAATGAATACGGTCACCGCGGAGCCGGTCAGGGCGGTCATCAAATGGGCGGGCGAGTTGCCTTCGCTGTGGCGATAGGGAAAATCGTCCGGAACGATCCGGCCCAGGGCGCCGAGGATGTCCCGCCGCACGTCCGGATCGGCCCCCTCGTTGATGATGAGCCCGGCGGTGGTATGAGGGGTGTAGACATGGAGAATGCCGTCATCGATGCCGCTGACCACCTGCTGCAGGCGGTCGGTCAGGTCGATCATCTCCAGCTGTCTGCTGGTGGCAACGGTCAGTTCGCCTCTGGGCATCGCGGCACCGTCTGTACGATCACTGCAATTGCCAGGAACCGTATTGATCGCGGCAGGCTGTGCTGTAGGTGCGCTGGGGCCGGCCGTCGATGACCGCCTCGATTTCCGCGCGGCGGCAAACTTGGTTCGTGCTAGGATCCTGGTAAGCCGGCTGCGGCGTGACCGAGTACTGATTGCCGGTATCGGGGTTGACCCAGGCCGAACGCTGGTTGGACATGCCCCGTTCGTAGGTGTGATTAAGCTGTTCGCGATCGTACTTGTCCATCTCGTTGCCGACAATGTACCCCAACATGCTGCCCACGGCCGCGCCTATCAAGGTGGCGCCGGTGTTGTGCCCGATGGCCTGGCCGATGAGGGCGCCGGCGGCCGCACCGCCCACCGCACCGCTCTGCCCCTTGGTGGCACAGGAGGGCAGAACCAACAGGAACAGCAGGGCAATCAGGCTGAAATGTTTCATGATACGTGTCCTTCAGCGGCGGAGGTTCGCAGGGTGGCGGGCAGCTGCTTGCCGGCTTGCACGCCCAATGCCTTCAGGGCTTCGGTCCTGGCGATCAGGTTGCCCTGGCCAGCGCTCAGCCGGTTGCGTGCCGTGTGCCAGGCTTGCTGGGTTTGGTTGAGGCGGAGGCCGATCTCTTCGAAGGCCTCGGTAAAACCGACGAATTTATCATATAAATTCCCCGCTTGTTTGGCAATCGCTAAACTGTTGCGGTTTTGCGCGTCCATGCGCCAGAGGTGGTGCACGGTCCGGAGGATGGCCAGCAGGGTCGAGGGGCAGGTCAGGATGACTTGCCGCTGCATGGCATTGACCAGCAGTTCCTGATCCTCGTTGACTGCCAGCAGAAAGGCCCCTTCGATCGGGATGAACAGCAGGACAAAGTCAAGGGATCCCGGTTCGGTCAGCTGGTGGTATTGCTTGCGCGCCAATAGGCCGATCTGGCGTCTGACCGACTCGAGGTGCAGTTTGATTTGCTGTTGCCGGTAGCCCTCGTCCCGCGCGTTGTGCGCCTCGGCAAACGCCTTGAGCGAGACCTTGGCATCGATGACCACGGTCCTATTATCGGGCAGGTAGACCAGGGCATCCGGCTGCAAGGTGGCGCCGTCTTCCGTCTTCAGGCTGACCTGGAGGGCGAATTCGGTACCGTTGCGCAACCCCGAGGCCTCGAGCAGGCGGGCCAGGACCATTTCGCCCCATTGCCCCTGGAGTTTGTTGCTGCCACGCAGGGCTTCGGCCAGGTTGGAGGCATCGGAGCTGAGCTGCCTGTTGAGCTGCTTGAGCTGTTCGATCTCCTTGGTCATCGACACCCGGTCGCGGGCTTCGCGATCGTAGACTTCTTCCACTTTCTTCTTGAAGTCGGCCAATTGGTCGTGGAATGGCCGCAGCAGCAAGGTCAGGGCCGAGGCGTGCTGGCTGGCGAGCTGTTCGCCTTTTTCGGTGATGACTTGTCCGGCCAGCAGGTTGAAGTCCTGCTCTATCTGCCGGCGGGTTTCGGCCAACAGGGCGTTTCGTTCCTGAATCTGTTGTTCCAGGGCGGTACAGGCGGTCCGCAGGGAGGCGTTATCGGTCTCGAAGGCGCGGCATTCCCTGGCAAGCTGGCTGCATTCCGTCCGCAATCGTTCGACTTCGCCGCCATGGGAGCGGGCTTGCTCCTGGGCGCGCTCCAGGCGAAGGGCGAGCGACCATTGCCGCCGTTGCAGGCGCTGATGGGCGATGAGGAAGGCTAGGCCCACAGTCAGGCCGCCGACGCCGCAGCCGAGGAGAAAGGGGGCAAGGTGCGGTTGGCTGAAGAGTTCGTTGAGCGGAATCACGGGGCGAACGAAAAGCGTTCTCCGTTCAACGGCACCGCGTGAGGTGCCGTAATTCTTCCAATTCCTCAAGCAGATCCAGCGCCAAGGCGCAGCCGGGCAGATTGATCCGAAGATCGCGCTGCAGCCGCATGGTTGTCTGCACCCGCTTGATTGCCACCGCGGTGAAGCACCACTCCCGGATGGAAGGACCCTCCGGAGTGATGATCCCCTCGTTGATCATTTCGTTGATGATTTCTGTGCTGACGCCGCACAGGGCGCAGAGGTCGGCCAGGGAGCAGCGGGTCTCCTCGTTCAGGATCGTGCCCTGGATGTAGACGTGTTGTTGGGTCATTGCTTATCTCTCCAGTCCGGCGCGCGGGTTGAACGGCATCTGCTCCGCCATGGCCCGATAGAGCCGGCGCTGTTCATCGGTCGTCGGCTCGGGCACGACGATCTGCAAGGTCACGATCTGGTCGCCTCGGTGATTGGCGGAGCACAGACCCTTGCCCTTGAGCCGAAGTTTTTTCCCGCCTTGCGAACCCGGAGGAATTTTGAGCTGCACTTGCCCGTCCAGAGTGGGCACGGTGAGGGAGGCGCCCAGGGCGGCTTCCCAGGGGGCGATCGGCAAGGTGAGGTGGATGTCGCGCTTTTCGGCGTGGAACAGCCGGTCTTCCTGAAAGGCGATTTCCAAATAAAGGTCGCCGGGCGGGCTGTCGCCGTAACCGGGCAGCCCCTGGCCCTCGAGGCGTACCCGCTGCCCTTCGATGATGCCTTTGGGAATGAGGACATGCAAGGTGTGCGGGCTGGTACCGACCCTGCCGTTGTCGTCGACCGCCGGCCGGGACAGGGTTATGGTCTGCCGGGCGCCCCGGTACGCATCGGCCAGGGGGATCACGACCTTGGCATGATGATCCTCTCCCTTCATCCGAAAGGCATGTGCTTGCTGTCGGCCTCCTGCCTGGGCGTGCCCGAACAGCGATTCGAAAAAGTCGCTGAATCCGCCGGGATCCTTCTCGTAGGCGCCACTGCCCTTGAATTCGAACCCCGCGTCCCAGTTGGGGGGCGGATCGAAATGTTGCCCTTCCTGCCAATGTGCGCCGAATTTGTCGTATGCCGCCCGTTTTTCCGGATCTTTCAGCACCTCGTACGCCTCGCCGATCTCCTTGAATTTCGCCTCGGCATGGGCATCCTTGCTGACATCGGGGTGGCATTTGCGGGCCGCCTTGCGATAGGCCTGCTTGATCTGATCCTGGGTGGCGTCGCGGGCCACGTTGAGGATTTTGTAATAATCTTTGTATTCCATGTCGGTCGCCGCACTGCTCCTCATTCAAGTTTCGTCTGGAACAGTAAGGATAGCTTCTTAAAAAGAAAAGAAAAAAATGTGTTAACCGCTTTCTCCTTGAAGAGCCGGTCCGGTTTCTTTTATGCTAGGAGGAAATACTCATGCAAACTCTCAATCTCATTCTGACCGGTTTCCGGGCAACGGGTAAGACTTCGGTGGGGCGTATCGTTGCCGCCCAGCTGCACTGGATTTTTCTTGATACCGACGAGCTGGCGCGTCAACGGCTGGGGGAGCCCATTGCCGAGGTGGTCGCCCGTCACGGCTGGCCTTTCTTCCGGGCGGCCGAAAGTCAACTGTTGCGCGACCTCGCGACCATGCGGCAGACTGTCCTGGCCACGGGCGGGGGGGCAATCGAGCACCTCCGGGAGTGGGGCGGGTTGAGGCGATGCGCCTTAGTGGTTTGGCTCGATGCCGACAGCGACACCATCCGGCAGCGGCTGCGGCACGATCCCGCTTCCGGACATCAACGGCCTTCTCTCACCGGCCAGCCCGTCGCGGACGAGATCGAACACCTGCTCGAGCGCCGGCGGCCGATGTATGCGGCCGGTTCCGACTTGCGGCTCAGCACCGAAGGCAGGACGCCGGAACAGTTGGCTGCGGAAATCGTGCAAAAGATGCATAACTTATAAGGACACATGAAGGGCAAGGCCCGGCAAATGCGGTTTTGCCCGCTGCCTAAAGGGAATGACGAACGTGGAAGTCGATACAGGCAATGATCGGACCCAAGTGCGCTCGGTCTGGATGGTGACCCGCGAATATGACAAACTGGCCGGCGCCGGCGGCGTCAAGGATGTGTGCCGCCAGCTGGCGGAAACACTGGCCGCAAGCGGTGGCTGCCAGGTGCGGGCCGTCCTGCCGCGCTACGGATTCATGGACCCTGCGGCGCTGGGATTTACGCTTGCCCCTGTCGGCGGGCGGAGCGGCCGGATCGGGGGCCGCCGGTATGAGCACACCTTCGACGTCGATATGCATTACACCGGCGAAGAGCGAAGGGAAACGGTGGCCGTTTGGCAGGCGGATATCGAGGGGGTGCGGATTTTTCTGGTAGAGGCGGACCGGTATGCGACCAAGCGGGCTGTCTACACCTACACCGAAGAGGATGAACAGGAAGTCGCCTGGCAGCGGAAGGGCGGAGGGCATTATGATTACTTTGCCATGAACATCCTGCTGCAAAAGGCGGCCCTCGATTTAATGATCCTCTTGGGCGAGCAGGCCGATGTCATTCATTGTCACGACGGCCACGCCGCGACCTTGCCCGCGATCATGCGCGAGGGGAGCGGCTATCGCCATTATTTTCGCAGATCCGGGGCGCTGGTCACCATCCACAATGCCGGTCTGGGCTATCATCAGGAGGTCGCAGACCTCGCCTTTGCCCGCGCAGTGACCGGGCTGCCCGCCCGGGTGATCATGCGGGGTCGGCTGAACGAATGTTTCGATCCCTTCGTCGCAGCCGCGGACTATGCGATCCTCAATACGGTCAGCGAACAGTACGGCTGGGAATTGCAGCAAACGGCCGAAGATAGCCGCACCGGCTGGCTGGGGCACACCCTGCTGGAACGAGGCGTTCCCCTTGCAGGCGTCACAAACGGCATTGATCCCGCGGCCTTTGATACGACCGCGCCCGCTGCTCTGGGCCTGGCGGCGGCATACGATGTCGGCCGAGGAAATTTTGCCGGGAAAGAAATGTGCAAACGCTCCTTGCTGGCCGCCATTGCGGCAAACGGGCCCTGGGGGCAGGTGCGGCAGTATGGCACGCTGGATGCCGATCCCGAAAGACCGTTGGGAACCTTCATCGGCCGGCTGACCTCACAGAAAGGGGTGGACATCCTTATCCAGGCCCTGCGCGAGTTGCTGCCGCATGCGCCGTCTTTGCAGTTTGTCTTCCTCGGTTCCGGCTCCTTCGAATTTGAAGAGGAACTCCAGCAATTGACCGCATCCGACTTCGGACGAGAGCGGATCTGCTTTCTCAAAGGCTACGACGCTACCTTGGCCAACAAGGTGTACGCGTCGGGCGATTTTTTTCTGATTCCATCGCGTTACGAGCCATGCGGCCTGACCGATTATATTGCCCAACTGTTCGGCAACCTGCCCATCGTGCATCGGGTGGGCGGGCTGGTCAAGGTGATCGATGGCGAGACCGGTTTCTCCTACGGTGAGAACACTCCCGCAAAACTGGCCGAGGTGATGGCCGGTGCTTTGCAGTTGTACCGGCACCATCCCCATCTGTTGCGGACCATGCGGATGGCGGCGGTGGAGCGGATCCAACGCCTGCATACCTGGGGAAAAGTGATGGAATCGTATTTGGATCTCTACCGGCGGGCAATGGTAATGGCCGGGGAGACGTAAGGCGGTGAGTTGGCGCAGTGGTTCTGCAAGCGCTGTTGCCGGCGGTGGCGATTGGTTCAGCCGGCGCCGGGATTATTTTGTCCGCGAGGCGATCTGTGGCGTTCTGCACCTTGCCACATGGTTCCAGGAAATTTACTTTCAGTATCATAGCACGCTGGTGCAACAGGCTGCGGCGGACAAGGCCGCGCCTGAGAACGGGACCCGACGCGACGCCAGAACAACCTTGGCCGAATTGTTTCGCCACTGTGACGCCATGGTGGGGACGGAACTTAGCAACGGCCCCCTGTGGCAATTGAAAGATCTGTGTCATCGGATTTGGCCGCACGCCGTGCCGGGACAACCCATTCATGGCGTTTTGTTCGACTGGCTGATTGGTTCGTTGTTCCACGAATGCATGAAGCTCAAGGAAAATCTCTACCTGCTGCATGCCTATGGCGCGCGCACCGCGACCGTCGACACCCTGGTGGAACAGATCGGAATGGCGCGGCAGGAGGAAAGCGCCGCTCCCCCTCTCGACGATATACGCATGCTGCTTGTCCAGATCGCCGACGATGCCGCCCGGCAATTGGATAGGGTGGGTATCCTCTTTGGCGAGGCAAGCTATCTGCTGCGTCTGCTGTTGCCCGATTTGGTGAGTAACGGCTTGGTTGTCCGGCTGTTGGCAGAAGAAGAGCAGGCCGTCACCGCCTTGTGGGGTGAATCCCTTGAGGAACTGTTTGCCTCCCTCTGTGCAGGCGGCGCGGCCATCGGCTTTTGCCTGGCCGGCGAAAGCTTTTTCCAGGGGCAATGGTTTCAGCAGGCGTTACAGTTGTACGAACGGGCCCTGGCGTGCGATTGCAATTGCCAGGCGGCCCTTATCCGTGTGGCGCAGCTCAAGGCCGTACCCGGACTAGATCGAGAAATTGGCAAAAGAAAACAGGTCCATCATCCCCAACAGTAGAAGGAAGGAGTGGAAGACTATGGCTATACGAGTTGGCATCAACGGCTTTGGCAGAATTGGTCGGAATATTTTCAGGGCACTGGAGAAAGATCCTCTTTTCGCCGACATTGAGGTCGTCGGCATCAATGATCTGACCGATGTCAAGACCATAGCGCATTTGGTGAAATATGACTCCATCATGGGGCGCTCCGATCAACAGATCACGGTCGGAGAAAACAGCATTATCGTAAACGGCAAAAAGATCCCCATTACCAGTTATCGAAAACCCGTTGAAATTCCCTGGGCGAGCCTTGGTGCGGATTATGTGCTCGAATGTACGGGGCTATTTTGCGATATGGAATCGGCAAAGGCGCACATCGACGCCGGGGCGCTCAAGGTGATCATTTCGGCGCCGGCCAAAGGCGAGGTGAAAACCATCGTCATGGGGGTCAATGAGCACGAGTACGATCCCACCGTGCACCATGTGATTTCGAATGCCTCTTGCACCACCAACTGCCTGGCGCCGGTGGCCCAGGTCATCCTGGATAATTTTGGCATCAAGCGCGGGCTCATGACCACGGTGCATTCCTACACCGGCGATCAACGCCTGCTCGATTTCCCCCATTCCGACCTGCGCCGGGCCCGGGCCGCGGCCATGTCGATGATACCGACCAAAACCGGAGCCGCCGCCGCTGTGGCCTTGGTCATTCCGGAGTTGAAAAACAAGTTCGACGGATTGGCGGTACGCGTGCCTACTCCGGATGTTTCATTGGTTGACGTGGTGATCGAGGTCGAACGGGAAACGACAGTGCCGGAGGTTAACAAGGCGCTGGCCGCGGCGGCCAATCGCTATCTCGCCTATACCGAGGAGCCCTTGGTTTCGATCGATTTCCAGGGCGATTCGCACTCCTCCATCGTCGACGGGCTCTGCACCAGAGTGCTGGGGCCCTCGGTGAAGATTATGAGTTGGTACGACAACGAGTGGGGCTACTCCAACCGCATGCTTGACCTGGTCCTGCACATGGAGGCCAACAAGGCCGTGTAACGGGCTTGAAAACAGCGGGAATATAAAAAGCCTCTCGGAGATATGCTCTCCGAGAGGCTTTTTTGTTGTTTGACGAGAGGGCCTGGCCGGAATGGCAAACAACCGGGTTTGCGCATCCTCAGCCAGGAATATGTCTGTCAGCTGTTCACGTAACCCTTTCCCTTGCAGGTCGGGCAGGTCTGGTCAGGAGTGCAGACTTGACCATCCTCGGTTTTTCCTCTCCATTCACCGCTGGTTTCGCAAATGCCGTCAATGACTTTTTTGCCCATACAGGTCGGACAAGGAGTTTTTTTCTTTTCGTCAGCCATGATGACCTCCATTTTATAAATTAGGAATAGGAATGAATGTATAAAAACCATACAACACGATCGACAGAAATCAATAGCCATTCTCAAGAAAGGTTTATGGCATCGTGGATGATCAGTGGAGGTGGCCAAAGATGGGGTTGGCAAGGCAAACAGCGCCGGCAGGTAGGGGGAAATGAAAATTTTCGCATGCGAAAAACAGGGTGTCGAAGGTTTGATTCAAGAATCGTCCGCCTGCTTTGTCCAGGAAAACGGATCGCTTTGCTCCAAGGCGTGGCACAGTCGCTTGAGGGTGTCGAGGGTTTCTCCTTTGCGAATGCGGAAATGAACGATGACTTCATCTCGGCGAGCGGACGAGGAGGGCAGGATGTTGAAATCTTTCTTGTTGGCCTGTTTGCCGAAAAAGCGGGTTCTGACGCTGTCGACCTGGGTCTTGAATACACCCGGGTGCCCGTTTTCCGGAGCGGATGCTTCCTGGCGTAACAACTTGAGGAGCGAGGCTGCGGGCTGGGGCGAGGTGAGCGCCTTGGCCAATGCGGCTTGGACTTTGTTTAAGGCAATCGCCTCGTCTAGCTGCGGGGCCAATTGCTCAAGTTGGGCAAGGAGTTGCCCAAGCTGGGGTCTGGTCGGGGCCAGCGGCTTGATGACATGCAGATAGAGGGCATCTCGGTCAGCGCTGCTTTTGATCGGGGCGAGCACTTCGGCGGCAATGGAGAATTGCAGTTTTTCGTTGATGACGTCGGAGATCATTTCCGGAGATTCGCCGCGCAGCCTGATTTGATTGACCTTTCTGTACTTGTGGATAGTGGAATGGGAAACGTTCTGGCCCGGCTTGCCGATGCCGAGGGTGCCCCCGAATCGTTCCGCGAGTTCCGCATTGCTCAGGCCGAGGGAGATGCTGGCCGATTCGAGGAAATTGCCGATTTCGATCGGGTTCAAGTTCCTCCGTTTGGTGTTTTCCGCCAGCGAGATGTTAAAAAAATCCTCGGGCGAAAAGTCGGCTTCCTGATAGACCTTGGCCTCCACCGAGCTGCGATTGATGCGCTTCAGGGCCTGGAATCGCCGAAAACCGCAGAGAATTTTGTAGCGGCCATCATCTTTCTTCAACAACACCAGGGGATGGAGCAAGCCGTTGCGATCGATCGACCCGGCCAATTCCTCGATATAGGATTCCCGCAGCAAATCGGTATAGCGTTGGTCGCCGGGCAGGCGGAAGATATACTGGAGATCGTCGGAGGTGGTGACGTCGATATTGTTGATGTCGATGTTCCGCACCAGCGACATGGCCATGCTGAACTGGGCAAAGGCCGGAGCCAGCATGCGGCCGATGGATTCGGCGGTTTCTTGTTGACTGACCAGATCGGGACGAATGGAAATGAGGATGGAGCGGACCTCGGGGGCATACCAGTCCGCGCAATATATTTTTTGCTTGAAGAGTTGATTGAGGTGTTGCGGTTCTCTGCCGCAGTAGGGTGAATTCACCGGGGCGAGTTCCGTGCGCAGGTGCTGGTCTTCGATAGCGATCCGAATCTTGGCCAGCAGGGAAGCCGGAATGGTCGGGCGATGGGGAGTCGCAGCGGAAGCGCGCTCGCCCTGGCCATAGCCGAACACCGCCATCGCCTCCCCCTGGTCAGTGCCGGCTAGGCATTGGAAGAGAAGCAGCAGTGGCGGCAGGCCATTGTTTTCGATTTCGTCCTTGAATTTCTTGATCGGCATCAAGAAAGCATCTTTGACCTTGGGACGGGTCAAGATAGCGCCGACATCGGTCAGATCCATGATTTCCCGCTTGTACTTGGCATTCACCACGGCATAGGAGGAGAGTTCCTTTGCCAGGGTCAGCGCCATGTTTGCCAGAAAATGACCCGGTTTATCAGCGGCCGCGGCATTGTACCCGTCGGCGACGATAACCAGGAGGTTGTTGCTGCCCAGCAAACGATGGATAGTCGAGGTTGCAGAATGTTTCATGGTCGCTGTGCATGGAATTCATGTAAAAAACAGACCATTGACCAATGCTGTCTCCGCTTGATCATGCCAGCGGCAAGAGACGGTCAGCCTGCTTCAAGTTGAACAAATCGCGCATATTTTCAATGGAACGAGTTGGTAGCGCGGCCACGGTGACGGCTGACATCCCTATCGCTTTTTTCGGAGGAAAATGACTGGTCCAGTGGGCCGGAGCAAAGCAACAGCCACTTATCTCACCATGCCGCGATACAGCCATTTTTCGATGATTTCAAAAATAATCTCCCGCTTGACCGGCTTGACGATGTAGTCGCTCATGCCTGCCTCAAGACAAATTTCCCGGTCTCCCTTCATGGCGTTGGCGGTCATGGCGACGATGGGGATCGCTGCGTATCCGCGGGCACGAAGTTCCTTGGTCGCCTCCAGCCCATCCATCTCGGGCATTTGGACATCCATGAGCACGAGGTCGAATTCTTCGGGATTCTCGGCAAAGGTATCGACCGCCTGACGGCCGTTATTGACGACCGTGACCTTGTAGCCGGCCTTGGTGAGGATCAGCACCGCCAGCTTTTGATTGACCGGATTGTCTTCGGCAAGGAGAATCCGGACCGATTGTTTCATGGCCTCGCGGACGCTGTATTGGGTAATGAGGGGCGACGATTCCACCGGGCCTGCTTCGGCAGGCACACCGGCTCCCAGCAGTTTTTCGATGGTCTTGAAGAGAATCTCCCGGCGGGTCGGCTTGATCAGAAAAGCATCGAAACCCGCGCTCTTGCAGCGTTGGGCACTTTTGTCCGTGGTTGAGGTGTAGGCCAACAGGGGCAGAGCGCTTGCGTCGGCGAGTTCGCTGCGGATACGGCGTGCCAAGGTATAGCCGTCGGGGGCGGGCATCTGGATGTCCAGGATGACAAGATCAAACTGGCGCCGTTCATCCGCAGCCTGCCGCAGGATCGGCACAACCGTGCCACTGTCGGAAATGGCGGTCACCTCCAGGCGGGCCGACCGGAGCACATGCGCAAGAATGTCGAGGTTGGTTTGATTGTCGTCAACGATCAACACCCGCTTGCCGGCTAGATTGACCGTGTGGAACGTCTTCTTTTGTTGCTGCGGCGCCTTGCTGAGCGTGGCGATGAAATGGAAGCTGCTGCCCTGGCCGGGGCGGCTTTCGGCCCAAACCTTGCCGTCCATGAGATCCGCAATTTTTCGGCAAATGGAAAGCCCCAATCCCGTTCCCCCGTATTCACGGGTAGTGGAGCCGTCGGCTTGGCGAAACGCCTCGAAAATTACTTCCAGTTTGTCTTTCGGAATGCCGATGCCGGTATCGCGGATGGTGGCATGCAACGTTATGGACGTTTCGTTTTCGTCCTCCACCATGATGGCAAGTTCCAGCTCGCCCTGTTTGGTGAATTTGGCCGCATTGCCCATGAGGTTGACCAGAACCTGGCGGTAGCGGCCCGGATCGCCCATGACGTTGGCCGGCAAGGCGTCGTCAATCCGGCACAGCACCTCAATCGGCTGGCCGACCACTTTGGGCCGAATCAAGTCGCACACATCTTGAGCCGTGATTTCGGGATCGAAACTGATGCATTCCAAATCGAGCTTTCCCGCCTCGACCTTGGAAAAGTCGAGAATGTCGTTGATCAGGGAAAGCAGTGCATAGGCGCTGCGCTTGATGGTCTGGGCAAATTCCTCTTGTTCGTCGTCAAGCCCGGTATCAAGAAGCATGTCGGTGAATCCGATGATGCCGTTCATTGGAGTGCGGATTTCGTGGCTCATGGAGGCCAGAAATTCGCTCTTGGCAATGTTGGCGGCTTCGGCCGCCTTCTTTGCCGTCCGCAATTCGGCGGTCTGGGTTTTGATTTCCGCCTGCAACCTATTGGCATAGGTAAGTTGTTGCTCTTGTATCTTTTGGTAGTTCTGCTCGTTTTCCGCCATGATGTCCTGGAATTTTTTCTCCAGGGCCGCGGCTTTCCGATCGAACTGCTTTTTTTGGATGCGGAGTCGGTTGGCGGTCTCCTCCGTCTCCCGGCGGGCAAGAAAAAGTCGAATGGCCAGACGGATGATGTTTGCCATCCAAGTGGCGATATCGTCGGCTTGTTCCGCGCAGAGCGGCGTGGTGAGGATGTGCCCTTGCAGGTCAGGGACAGCGGCCAGGTAATAGCGTCTGCCCTGTACCACAAAGGTGGTTTCCGGAGAGGGGTGCTGGTGTTCTTTGATGAAGCGGGTGGCGAGGCCGGCATCCAGAGGGAATCCCTCGGATGCGGCATGGGGACCGAAATGGCTGAGGCAGAAGAACAGGAGTTGGTCGGTTTCCTGTTCCAGATGCATCCGCAGGGTGGTTAATTGCTCGAGCGGATCGACCAGATCGGCGAAAAGAGGGGAGAGCGTCATCGGGAATTGCGTCAGCCTCCATACATATTTTTCGTTTTTTCCAGCTCTTCCGGAAGGTCTTCTGCAAGCACTTTGTACTCTTCCACATTGTCTTGAATGTGGGCGGCCAAGGAGGGCGCAAGAGTCATCGCCAGTCCTTCTTTGACGGCGGGAAAATGAAGCTGCTGGACGATGTACTCGCTCATCTGCAGGATACCGGTCGGAGAGTGCGGGGCAACGTCGACGAGGTCGTCTGAGTGGTGATCGCGAATGGCGTCGGCGATGGCCTCGGGGAGGTGCCACTCCTGAGCGAGGATATAGCCGATTGCGCTGTGGTCGGTTTGGAGCAGCTGGCGCTCCAGCGTCACGAGGGAGGGACCGCCGGGTTCCAACTGGCCGATGAGTTTGAGAAACGTTTCCGGGTCGGCCTCCATGACGACAATCAGCCCAATGTCGTGCAGGATGCCGCACAGATAGGCGTCGTCGCCATTGAGCGCGAAAATGCGTTCGGCAATCATCTTGCAGCATATGCCTGAGGCTGCACTGTGCAGCCATAGGGCTTGCGGGGAAAATTCGGTGGTGCCGGAATGGCTGCGGAGCATGTGCTGGAGGGCATCGGTGACCGCGATGTTGTGGAGATTTTTCATGCCCAGCAGGGCCACTGCGCGCGAGATGGAATCGACTTTCCGGGTCAGGCCGAAGTAGGAGCTGTTGACCAGGGTCAACAGGCGCGCGACCAGGGCGGGATCCAGCCGAATGACCTCTTCGAAATCCTGCAAGGTCGAGTTTTCATCGTTGATCAGTTGAGCCAGTTTGGTGACAATATGCGGCAGTGTTTTGATTTCTTTGAATTTTTTTACGAGGGTCTCGGTTGGTGTCATGGCGCTGTACCTCGATTCGGCTGATCGCGGGCAAAGGTTTGCGGAAAACGCCATCGTTCCGCATTCCTGGTCGCGCCCTTTTGGACATTTCGACGGTCAGGGAGTGCGGCCACCTTGAGTCTATGTGCGGGCGGCTGCCGTCATGATGAGCGAAAGGGGGCGGCCCCAAGGGAAAACGATGCTGCCACATTCAACTATTAGGGCATACGGCTTGGGCGTTCAAGAATTTCTTACGGGAACACGCTGTGCTTTTTGGGAATTTTGTCTTTTTTCCGATCCATTCTTTGCAAGAATCGGGGCGAAATGTTGGTCGTTTTAGGTGGAAAGGCTGGGGTAATTTTAATTAATTCAATGCGTTAATGCGAAAAAAAGGATGGGGCGGCGGCGGCCGCCGTATCTTCGGGGCATTTCGGGCATGCTGAATCAAGAAACTCTCCGTTATGTGTGTGGGGGGCGAGCGTTTACTAGGTGCGGATCGATCGGCCGGACCGGCGGTTGGGGCGGACTTTTCCCCGCGAGGCGACTGGAAGCCGCACTTGGTAGCTCTGGGGAATCGCTTGCTCGCCTTTGATGACCGGTGATAAAAGGGCTGGATTGAGACGGTTGAAATTGTCGGCGGAGACCCGATACAATGTCCGCAGCCGGTTGACGGGCATATCCTGAGCCAGACGCACGGTCATCGTTTCCTCGGGCCGTTCGAAGGGAAAGCGGGGTGCCTTGCCCATGCGGATCGCCACCCGCGCCGCGGCAAGAAATTCCGAGTAAAAATTCCGGGAAGCGAATTTGAACGAACCCTGGTCGTAGGAGCGGAATATATTTTCGTAATTGCCAGCCTGCCGCACGGCCCGGAGCATACCCGTACGCCCGTGATTGTAGGCGGTGAGAGCAAGCGGCCAGGTCTGGAGCTGCTCGTAATTGCCTTTCAACAGTTGAGCGGCGGCTTGAGTGGCGATGAAGGGATCGTAGCGTTCATCGATCAGTTCGTTGACCGTCATGTATTCTTTTCCCGTGGAGCGGGTAAACTGCCAGAGACCGGCGGCCCCGGCCTTGCTGTGTGCCTTGGGATTGAACGAGGACTCGACATGGGGGAGATAGGCCAGCTCCGGCGGGAGACCCTGGGCGGCAAAAATCCGTTTGAATTGGGCCAGGTATTTGCCGGAGCGGACCACCCCTTCGTAGAAGCGGTCGCTTTGGCCGAGCTGCAACCGGACGTTTTCCCGCGCTTCGTGATAGATGGCGCGTTGTTTGGGCGGAAACAATCCGGCAATGCGGCGTTCTTCCGCCGTTCGGGGAGGGGTGCCGCTACCGAGCCGGGTCAGGATGTCGTTGATTCGGTCTTTAGCCGTCTTGATTCGCTCGCCGTTGATCCGGGCCGCGTCCGCGCTTTCCCAATCGACGAGATCGACAATCGCGTAGACGCGGCCAAGATCGTCTGTGTCGTGCAAAATGCCCTGGCGGGTGGAATAACGGCTGTAGATATTCTCCCAAAATTTGACATTCGTCCGGAGACACGGGTAGAGGGGAAATTTTTCGGCAGCCAGGACCGGCACAATGGCGGATGACCATGTCAAGGACAGGTAAAAGGCCACAAGTGCATAGGCAAAGACAAGCTGCGGGGATCGTAAGAGGTGAAAGGCGACCATGGTGTTCCGGGTATGGGGGGACAAGGGCAGTGGCAGAGTGGCAAGTGCTTTGTTAATATATGCCGTTAATAGAGTCAGTATAGCATGATGCATTCCGTCCGGCGACAGAAGTTGCAGTTACAAGACGGACTGTCCGCCAAATTGTCAACTGAGGTTTTTGTCGCATGTACACACCAATCATCGGAAGCTTAGGCTACATCGTTTCCCCCGACCGCACGCAGACCTTGTTGGTGCACCGCAACGCCAGGGCATCGGATCAACATCTCGGGAAATATAACGGACTAGGAGGCAAGATGCGGGCCGATGAAGACGTGCTGACCTGTCTCCGGCGGGAAATCCGGGAAGAGGCGGGGCTTGAATGCACGGAAGTGCAGTTGCGGGGCACGGTCAACTGGACAGGTTTCGGGCCGGAGGGGGAAGATTGGCTCGGTTTTATTTTTCTGATCACCGCATTTACCGGCGTGCCCAAAACAACCAATGAGGAGGGCGATCTTGCCTGGCATGCCATCGCCACTCTCGATACCTTACCCATGTGGGAAGGCGATCGCTACTTCTTGCCCCTGGTGTTCGATGAGGATTTACGGCCTTTTCACGGCTATATGCCGTATGCCAACAGCCGGCCCCTTGACTGGAAATACGTCCGCATCTGAACCGTGAACGGTTCGACGGAAAAACGAACCGGTCCGGTTTTGCTCTCTGCAAAGTTCTTGCGTTCGGCTGGCTCGATTTGTATAGTTAGCGCTGTTTAAGTTATGTTATGATTTCGGAAGGTTATGTTGGCGGCCTTTCGGCAACTGAAAAATATGAAAGGATACAGTCATGGAAAACAATGCGGAATTGGTGCGCCTTGAGGAGTTTGTCGATAAACTTTTGAATAAATACAATCAGCTGAAAGCGGATTTTCACGCCTTGCAGGCAACATTGAGCGAGCGGGACGCCGAATGCGCGGAATTGAAAAATAATATCTACAACCTGACCACCGAGCGGACCGAGGTCGGTAACCGGGTCTCCGGATTGCTCGACCGCATCGAACAATGGGAATCGGATCAGGAAACGTTTTCGGCGGAAAAGAGCGGCGGCTATGAGAGCATTCAAGGATCGCTGTTCAGCGATTCCGCAGACGGCAAGAACATCTGACCTGATCCCAGCCTCCGATGCAGGATCGGTTAGTCCGCTTTGAGCTGTTCGGACAGGAATTCACTTTCTACAGCAATGCGTCTGAGGAAGAGGTGGATTCCGTCATCGCGCTGTTGCGCGAGGAGCTGGAAAGCGGCGATACATTTACTCGCAGCTCGGTGCCCTCCAGCAAGATGCTGGTCTTGGGCTGCTTGCGCATGGCGGCGAAATATGTCCAGCTGCATCGCGAGTTCGATGCATATCGTCAAGCACAGGAGGCGAGCCTGACCCGTCTGATTGACAAAGTCGTTTCGGGATTGAACTGAGTTTTGTAGATTCTCGTTTAGCTGGAGAGAGAGTTGCGGTATAGTAGCGACTACAAAGAACAGTAAGAAAAAAATAGTACCCCTGCTCTGTTGGTGATCTGCGAAGTATTGAGCCAACTCGCACGAAAAGGGTAGCCTCGAAGTTGAATCATGGGACTCTTTATTGAGTCCCAGCCGTCAACGGGGGCATTGCCCACCTAATTCAATTAGGTTTAATCATTTCGTTGACACGGCAGCGCGGGGGTTTTGTTGCCGGCTGGGTGAGCGCTCCTTGCACAGGCGCCATTTTGACGCAAGAAAATGGAGTGGCGGACGCGAACGGGCAATGTTGGTCCTGCGATAGAAAAGACAACACTGATGCGATCAGGTTTACCCTATATGCGTAACCCTCCATCCAGGCTGTTCGCGAGGGTCGTGTCGATTGCATGCCACGACCGAGCATTTTTTGAGTCTCCGGCGGCCGCAAGACCAAGGGAACACTTGAGCCTGTCCTGAAAAGTTTGGCCTCTTCTCGTCGCTGAAATCGATCAGCGTTTCCGTTCGACGCTGCGGGTCGCTCCGACCGGCGCAGCCGTTTCTTTTTTTCACCTGCCAGCATGGATCTGCGTCGGGTCGTCGTGGAGCACGACAGGCCCTTTTTTCATATAGAGGAGGATGGGTGATTTGTTTATGGAACTCAATGCAATAACTCTATTTTTAGCGCTGATCAATTTGGTGGTCGGCGTTGTCTTGGGTATCTTTCTGCGCAAAAAACTGGTGGAGGGCAACCAGCGGAACATTGCCTTGCAAGGCCGCCAAATCATTGAAAATTCGATCAGTGAAGCCGAGCAGATCAAAAAAGAAGCCCTGCTTCAGGCCAAGGAAGAGGCATTTCTGATCAAGCAGGAAGCCGATCGCGAATTGAAGGCCAACCGTCTGGAAATCAAGGAAGACCAGCGCCGCCTGAATCGAAAATTCGACGAGATTCAACGGGAATTTCAGATTCTCGAGGAAAAACAGGCGAGTCTGAAATACCGTGAGGAAAATCTGGAGGCCAATGAAGCCAAGGTTGCCACGAAAAAACAGACTCTCGATGGGTTGATCGACGAGCAGCGGTACAAACTGGAGCAGATTGCCGGTATTGATCGGGAAGAGGCCAAAACGCAGCTCATGCAGTCCATTGAAAGCGAAGCGCGGATGGAATGTGCCAAGCGCCTGTCTCGGATCGAAAACGAAATGAAGATGGAGGCGGATCGGAAAGGGAAGAATATCCTGGCCTTGGCCATTGCCCGCTATGCCGGCGACTATGTGGCCGACAAAACCGTGTCGATGGTGCCGCTGCCCAACGAGGAGATGAAAGGTCGAATCATCGGCCGTGAAGGGCGCAATATCAGAGCGATCGAGGCTGCAACCGGGGTCGATATCATCATTGACGACACGCCCGAGGCGGTCATTCTTTCCGGATTCAATCCCATCCGGCGCGAGGTTGCCCGGCTGGCGCTGGAGCAGCTCATCTCCGACGGCCGTATCCACCCGGCCCGTATCGAAGAGGTCGTGCAGAAGGTGACCGAGGAGTTGGAGATCGGCATCCGCGAATCCGGCGAACGGGCCACCTTCGACGTGGGCGCCCATGGCATGCATGTGGAGTTGATCAATCTGATCGGCCGGTTGAAGTATCGGACCAGCTACGGCCAGAACATTTTGCAGCATTCGCTGGAGGTGGCCTTCCTTTGCGGAGTGATGGCCGCCGAACTCGGCCTGGATGTGAAGAAGGCCAAGCGGGCCGGACTGCTGCACGACATCGGCAAGGCGGTGGACCACGAAGTGGAGGGGTCGCATGCCATCATCGGCCGCGATCTTGCCCGCAAATACGGAGAAGCCGAGGATATCGTCTACGCCATCGGCGCCCATCACGAAGATCAGCCGCCCAAGAGCGTGCTGGATGTGTTGGTGCAATCGGCGGACGCCCTCTCCGGCGCCCGGCCGGGGGCACGCAAGGAGATGCTGCAGAGCTATGTCAAGCGGCTGGAGGATCTGGAGAATATCGCCAATGGTTTCAACGGAGTCGAAAAATCGTATGCCATTCAGGCCGGTCGCGACCTGCGGATCATCGTGGACAGCCAGAAGGTGCGCGACGAGGAAACCACCTTGCTCAGTCGCGACATCGCCAAGGCCATCGAGGAACAATTGACCTATCCGGGCCAGATCCGGGTTACGGTCATCCGTGAAACCAGAGCAGTGGAATACGCCAAGTAGGGGGTGCGATGAAGTCGGTTGAAGAACAGATTGCCCTGATAGAACGGGGTGCGGTCGATTTCCATTCCAGGGAAGACCTGGTCAAGAAACTCACCCGGTCGCTTGAGACCGGCGTACCTCTGACTGTCAAAGCCGGGTTCGATCCCACCGCACCTGACCTGCATCTCGGGCACACGGTATTGATCCAGAAATTGCGCCACTTCCAGGTGCTCGGGCACAGCGTCCACTTCCTGATCGGCGATTTTACCGGCCTGATCGGCGATCCCACCGGCAAGTCCGATACCAGGCCGCCGCTGACCTCGGAAGATGTCAAGCGCAATGCCGAAACCTACAAGGAGCAGGTCTTCAAGATTCTCGATCCGGACAAGACCACAGTGGTCTTCAACTCGACCTGGCTCGGCAAGCTGACTTCTTACGACATGATCCGCCTTGCCTCGGAATTGACGGTGGCCCGGATGCTGGAGCGGGACGACTTCAAAAAGCGATTCGAGTCGAATCGTCCGATCTCGATCCACGAATTCCTCTACCCGCTGATCCAGGGGTACGACTCGGTGGCCATGAAGGCCGACGTCGAGCTGGGGGGGACCGATCAGTTGTTCAACCTGCTGATGGGCCGGGACCTCCAGCGCAGCCGGGGGCAAGAACCGCAGGTGGTGCTTACCATGCCGCTGCTGGAGGGCTTGGACGGCGTCAACAAGATGAGTAAATCGCTGGGCAACTATATCGGCATATCCGAACCTCCGGACAGCATTTTTGGCAAGATCATGTCGATCAGCGACGACCTGATGTTCCGCTATTACGAATTGCTCAGTGATCTGCCGATGGCGGAAATCACGATGCTACGGGAGCAGATCGAACGCGGTCAGCTACATCCCAAATCGGTCAAGGTACAGTTGGCAAAAGAAATGGTCGCCCGGTTTTACAGCTCGGCCGCAGCGGAGGAGGCGGAGCGGACCTTCGAGCAGGTCTTTGCCCGTCACGAAATGCCGGACGAAATTGAGGAGGTACGCCTAGCTGCGACGGAAAACGAGATTTGGCTGCCCAAACTCCTGCTCGATGCCGGGCTGGTGAAATCGACCTCCGACGGCCGTCGTATGATCCAGCAGCACGCGGTGTCGCTGGACGGAGCCCGGGTGGATGACGGCAACACGGCCATTCCGACCAAGGGAGCGGTATTGCTCAAAGTCGGCAAGCGCCGATTTTGCCGGGTTATTTTTTCCTGAAAAAAAGCTGCGAAAACACAACGGGCGGCTCGCTGTTGCGAGCCGCCCGTTTTTTTGCGGTAGAGAGTAGACTGGGCGGGGAGGCTATTGCAGACGCGGCTGCTTCTGGCAATTGCCGCAAATACCGGTAAATTCCACATGGTGGCCCATGATGAGATAGGCAGACGATTCGGTGGCCTGGGCAACCAGTTCATGGATGACCGGCACATCGATGTCATCGACCTTACCGCATATCGAGCATCTGATATGATAGTGGTTGTCGGTGGTGGCATCGAAACGCTTTTGCGTGCCGCCAACTTCAATCTTAAGAATCATGCCGTGCTCGGCCATCAACTCGAGATTGCGGTAGACTGTCCCCAAGCCTATACGGGGCAGGCGCCTACGGACCATGTCGTACAGTTCGCTGGCAGTCGGATGAGTCTTAACCTTCGATAATTCTTCAAGGATAATTTGCCGCTGGGTCGTAAGCCGGAAGGTCAATGCTGGCGCGTTCATTCTATGTCGTATTAGTGGGATAGAGGCATTAATAAATAATAATTCTTAAATTTACCATGAGTTTTGCAGCTGTGTCAAGCCAGAACTTGGCGAGAGATTGTGAAAAAATGGGAGACGGTGTGCGTAGATGCGCTTAGGCAGGCTTGAGCTGTGGCCGCCGCTGTTGCTGGCACCCATGGCGGGCTTGACCCACTCGGCGTTGCGAACCGCCATCCTCGGATTTGGCGGCGTCGGGTTACTCAGCACGGAGATGCTGGCAGCAGCCCGCTTGCCGGCGGAGCGGCCGGCTTCTTCTCCCTATCTGGTGCGAACCGCGCAGGAATCGCCGCTGTCGTACCAGCTCCTCCTGGCCGATGACAAGATCATTGGCAGGGTGTTCGAGGCACTGCATCGCCTTCGGGCGGATGCCGTCGATCTCAACCTCGGCTGCCCGGCTCCCCAGGTCCGCCGAGCGGGCGGCGGCAGCAGTCTGATGGACGATCCCGACCGGGTCAGGCGGATTGTCGCTGCGGCCCGCAAGCAGACTTCGCTGCCGCTCTCGGCCAAAATACGGCTCGGCGAGACGCTGAGCGAGAACGGCTTGCGGGATTTCTGCCGAATGCTTGCCGATGAAGGTATCGACATGCTGACCGTGCATGCCCGACTGCGGGGCGAACCGTTCACCCGGCCGCCGAGGTGGGAGTGGGTGGCAAAAGTCAAGCAATGGGTGGATGTGCCGGTGATTGCCAACGGTTCCATCGACTCGGTGGACAGTGCCCGGGCCTGTTTGAAGATAACGGCAGCCGACGGATTGATGATCGGCCGGGCCGCGGCACGGCAGCCGTGGGTTTTTGCCAGCATTGCCCGGGAGGTATACGGGGTCGCTGTGCCGGAACCCGATGTCCGGCTGCCCCGGCTGTATGCGGACTTCGTGGCGTCGCTGAACGAGCGGTTCCTGCCCGAACGGCGGCTGGGGCGGCTGAAGGAGTTCACCCATCATTTCGCCACCAACTATTTCTTCGGTCACCACCTGGCGGCCAAAGTGCAGGCGAGCGAATCCATCGAGCAGGCATGGGAGCATGCCGAGGCCTTTTTCGCGCTCAACGATTCCGAGCGGACGCAGCAAGGTTGACCTTTTTTGCCTTATCGCAGGGGTGGGTTGTAGTAGCCGAACTTGAGCTCCGGAAATTTCTTGTGGAGCTGTCCCAGCCAATTCCTGATCCCCAAGGGTGGTATATCGCCCCGGTGACCAATCACCCGCAGGTAATATTCCGGGTCCATGTTCAGGTTTCGTAACTGGATGAAATCGGGACGATATTCGGTGATCAACTCCGACAGGGCGGCGAATTCGGCCGGATCGTCGGTGCAGCCGGGCAGGATGAAATAGTTGAGGGAGACATGGCGGCCGTGCCTTTTCATGGCTGTGATCGATCGGCAGACAGCGGCCAGGTCAAACCCTTTGGGCCGGTAATAGAGCCGGTGGTGCTCTGGCTGGGCGCTGTTCAAGGAGATACGGATCGAATCCAGCCCGGCGTGGGCAAGCCGCTCCACCGCATCGGGCAGGCTGCCGTTGGTGTTGAGGTTGACGGTGCCCCGGTCGGTTCGGGAACGGATGAGCCGAATGCTGTTTTCGATCAGGCCGGCCTGCAGTAAAGGCTCTCCCTCGCATCCCTGGCCGAAGCTGACCACGGGCCGTGGCGCTGCCTCAAGGTGGGGAACGGCCACCTCGGCGATTTCTTTTTCCGTGGGAACAAAGGCGATGCGGTCCTGGGTCGAGGGGCAGCAACCCGAGGGTTGCAGGGAGATGCAGCCCACGCAAGCGGCATTGCACAGGGGGGAACAGGGCAGCGGCGCTTCCCAGCGCCCGAGGAAATAGTTGCGGGCGGCGGGACAGCCGTAGGTGAGACAGCATTTGCCGAGATGCTGAATCAGGCGGTTGCTCTTGTGGCGGCTGAGTTGTTTGCGGGTGCGTTGGTTGAGCAGGCGTTGGTTGAATTGATCGGCATCCTGGCGGCAATCGTAGTCGCTGCGGAAGCCGGCCGCCCAGAATTTGCCGTCGGCCCAACCGACCGCCGTGTAGGCGAAAAGCGGCAGGAGCGGAGCACCGGCGTCGTCGGTCCGGTAGGCGGCCGACAAGATGGCGGTATGGGCGGGTGCCATGAAGGCGGCCACCGCCTGAATCGGTTCGCCGGGCTGATACGGATTGGTATCGAGGAGGGCCGGTTCGCCGCTTTCCGGGTCGATCCCGATGGGGAGGCGGGCCGGCAGGGAGAACAACTCGCTGCCCGGCGGCAGTTCGATCAGGTCGTCCGGGGCGGGGGCGCTAATCCGGCCGGCAGCGCTGCCGGCCATGGACAGACCGGCATAGTCGAGAATTTCCCCCGAGCTGGTGGCAAAGACAAGGGCGGGAACGGTTGAGGGGCGAGCACCCGTCATGATGGGGCATGATCACCGCGGGCGGATGCGGGTCAGTACCGAATCCACGGCGCGATATACTTCCAGGTCGTCGCCGAAGACATCCTGAATGTTGGGGTGGTCGATCAGATCTTCGACAATGTACTGGGTCAGATAGAGACTGATGACGTTGGGGTCCGGAGTCAGGTTTCTGATCGGCGCGATCTTGAATTGCATGTCGAATTCCTCCATGTCGCTCAGCTGCTGCAACTGCCTGGCAATGGCTTCTTGGATGGCATGAACGGAATTGGTTTCGATGATATGCAGATCCAGCAGCCGTTGCACCAGGGCAACCGCCAACTCGGCAGCCATTTCCCGTGACTTCTTGAGCATGAAATGCCGCTCCCGCTCTCTCTTCCGGTCAATGGCGTCTATGGTTTTGTTAGTGGAATTGCTGGGGTTTATGTGTCGAGCCATGCGTTCTCCTTGGTGATCCAAAACAAATTCAAATCGTCTTGAAGGGATGGTCGGGGCGGCGGTTGCATACGCAAAATTGCCCATTGCGTCCTTTCGGCACACGAAGGCCCGCGCCCGCCCCGGCAACCTTCCTTGCGAGGCGATACGAAGGGAATGAGACTTTTTATACTGCACCTCATTGGGATAAGCACTGCTTTTGTTCGGGAAAAAGCTCCCGAATCTTCCCCGCAGGCACCGGCAAAAGGCCGGAACAATGAAATGCCGGTTCGCGAAGAACCTAATTGTGCAAACCGCCCGCTTCGCTCAGATATAAGCGGCGGAAGCGGTCGATCAACACCTCTTGGTCCTGCGGCAGCCGCAGACCGTACTGGGCGACGTACTCGGCGGCCATGCGGTGGGTGTTGAAAATGGGGATGTTGAGCCGGAGGTTGTTCAGCGCGCGTTCCAGGTAGGTTTCCGGGCGGTCGTAAAACGATTCGAGAATTGCGGGCAAAACCTGGTAAAACGCCGCGGCATCCTCGGTATAGAGCAGGGCATCGGGCGCCTCGCTCAGGTCGGCTTCCTCGACCGGGCCTTCGTACCCGAACTTCCAGCCTGTTTGCCCTTCGTGATAGCCTTCGACCCACCAGCCGTCCATGATGCTGATATTCGGCACGCCGTTCATTGCCGCCTTCATGCCGCTCGTGCCGCTTGCTTCCAGCGGCCGTTTGGGGCTGTTAAGCCAGGCATGTACGCCGCTGACCATCAGCTTGGCAAGCTGCATGTCGTATCCGGGAATGAAAACCAGTTTGCCCAGACCTTTGCTGCGGCGATACAGTTCTTCCTGGTTGTCGAGAATCAGCTTCAGAACCGATTTGCCCGGCTCGTCGGCGGGATGCGCCTTGCCTGCAAACAGAAAATTGATCGGCCGGTTGAGAGCGATGAGGATATCGGAAAGCCGGTCGATATCGTCGAAAATCAGGTCGGCCCGTTTGTAGGTGGAAAATCTGCGGGCAAACCCGATGGTGAAAACTCCCGGCTGGAGCCACTCGGTCTCGGGCAGGCTGGAAAGATGGTTGGGCGGATCGATCCAGGTCTCGACCATTTGCTCGCGGTGGCGTTTGAGCATGGCGTTGACGTAGCCGATCAGCTGCCGGTTGTCCGAGCGCCAAGCCTCCTCGAGCTTGGGCGCCAGATCGGCCGCATCCTGGCCGGCAAGGGTGCCGAAGCAGCTGGGATCGGTGCGCCAGGCGCGGAGCGAGGGCGTCTGATTGAAACAGGCGGCCCGCTGCTCGCTGATCCAGGTCAGATGATGGACCCCGTTGGTAATCGCCTTGATCTTGTTGGCAAAGGCCGGGAACTGCTTTTTGGTGACATCGCGGTGCAGCCGGCTGACACTGTTGATGGCCCGGTTGATCCGCATGGCCATGGCGGTGAAGTTGTACTCGTGGCTGATTTCCTCGTCATGGGCCAGGAGGTTGAGAATCCGCTGAAAGGCATTGTGGCTGATCGCGGAATAGAGCTCCCTGGAAAAACGGTCATGGCCGGCCTTCACCGGCGTATGGATGGTGTAGACTATCTTGCGCGAGACCCGCTCCGCTGCCGCGAGAATATCGGCGTCGGAGATCCGGTCGAGCGGGATATCGCCGAAGGTGTCGTGCAGTTCTTGGAGAATGAGGTGCAGGGTAACGGTAATGCCGTGCTGCTCGTTGAGATGGATGGTGCGGGACGTGCATCCAAGCACGTCGAGCAAAGGCAGAATGGCGGAACCCAGCATTCGGCGTTGGTTGGCCTTGATGATGGCCGACTTGGCGTTGTAGAGCTGGTGGGCCGACTCCATGACCCAGGCCGGCGAGTCGGGCAGGCTGTAATCAATCAGAAATTCGGGCACGAACGAATCTAGCTGCCCGGAAATCTCCAACTTCATCCAGACATGCGCCCTGACCACCGTGGGGTGAAGTTGGCCGTTGTAAAAAGGAATTTCGATTACCAGGGGCTTCTCGGGAGCCTCCGGGTTTCGGAGTTGGAACAGCGAGGGCGTGGTCTCGGGGGTCCAGCGGGTCGCGTGATCGATCTGGCCGACCTTGGAATCGACGATTTGGGAAAAATATCCTTCCCGATAGAGCAGGCTGATGGCCAGGACCGGAACATGCAAGTCGGCGAAACTTTTAAGGGTGTCGCCGGCAAGTACCCCCAGGCCGCCGCTGTAATTCGGTATCTTGCGGGGGCCCTGCAGGTATTTTTGCACGAGTCGGTCGAGCTGCGGGTTGGCATGTTCCCTGATCCTGGCCTGTTCCAGCCGGTCCATGACCGGGTGAAACACATCGGGATCGGCGCCGATCTCCATGGAGACATACGCGACGGATTCGCCGTCCGGGCTGGTCAGTTGGTGCCAGACCCGATCGAAAACTTGCTGGGAAACGCCAAAAAACGTGCCGAAACGATTGCGGCAGACTAACTGCTCGATGCGGACAGGGGAATCCGAGGAGGGAATATTCATAGAAGTAATAATTTTTCCTGTTTTCTGGGCAAATAGATGAAAAAAACAGTATGACTTAAACGGAGAGATTTTAGATAAGCCGGTGTTCTTTTGCAAGGAAATTAATTTTCCGGGAAAAAAATGTTGTATTTATCTGGAGGCACAGTAAATTCTTTTTTGTGCGTTTTTTAATTTTTCACCGTATGGGAGGGAGAGATGAGCAGTAACAAGTTGTTTCACTGGGCCGCATTGGGGTTGTTGATTTTGGGCTTGGGGCTGACCGGCTGCAGCAAGAAGTCCGAAACCGCGGCGCAGCAAGGGGGAGGAACGGAAGGAGCCGGAGCGACGGAATCGCTGGAAACTCCGGACACCGGAATCATGGAGGGCAGGACCTCCGGCCCGATGGTGCCGGTTTATTTTGAATTCGATAGCTCCAAGGTGACCGGTGAGCAGGTGCAACGTATTGAAACTAATGCAGATTTTATGAAAAAAAATTCTGACGTCGATATCAGAATCGAAGGCAATTGCGATCCTCGGGGTACCCAGGAATACAATATCGCCCTGGGCGAGCGTCGAGCCCAGAGTGCCAAAGCGTATCTCATCAATCTCGGCGTCAAGGCGAACCGACTGACCACGGTCAGTTTTGGAGAGGAAAAACTGCTGCTGTTTGGCCACGATGAGATATCGTATGCCCAGAATCGTCGGGATGACTTTGTTATTGTAAAATAAAATAACATGAACTAAACGATGAATAAGCAACCGGGTCAGGGGGAATGCCCTGCCCGGTTTTTGTTTTTTAGCACGTCGCATTCTTGCTTGAAAAGGAAGATGCCGACGGAAAACTAAAATTATTCAAATAAGGAGTGTGCAGAGTGAATATGGTAAAAACAGTGACTGGCTGTATGAGTGGTTTGATGATAGCGGTTTTGGTTCTTGTCAATGGTCAGGCGCTGGCAGCAGATGCGAAAATTGCAGTCATTGACATGAAGCAAGTGCTGTCCACTTCCACTGCCGGCAAGAGGGCGGAAGGTGTTATCAAGCAAAAAATGGATTCATTGCAGGCCTCATTGAAGAACGATGAGAACGACCTGATCGCCATGCAGAAGGAAGGCGAGAAAAAAGGAGCAGCCTGGAGCGACAGCGTCAAGCGGGAGAAAGCAGCCGCCTTTCAAAAGAAACGCCAGGAATTGGCCGAGAAGCAGGAAAATGCCAATCAAGAACTGAGGAAATTGCGGGAACAACAGGTCAACCCCGTGATCAAGAAACTGGAAGAAGTGGTGGCCAAAGTTGCTGCCGATAGCGGCTATGCGGTTGTTCTGCCGCGTAATGTGGTCCTGTATGCCACTGACGCGGTCGATATCTCGAACACGGTCATCACCGAGCTGAACAAGGTGATGAAGTAAGAGCCCTCTGAGTCTTTTGACCTGATGCCATGGCAGATCAACTTCTAGAGGAACGACTTGCCCGATGCGCCGATGCCCGAGTACTGGTCATCGGCGACATCATTATCGATCATTTCCTCTGGGGGACGGCAAGCCGCATTTCTCCCGAGGCACCGGTGCCGGTCGTCAATGTCCAGCGCGAAGACTTCCTGCTGGGCGGCAGTGCCAATGTCCTGAGAAACATCATTTCTCTCGGCGGAAAAGGGGCGCTGTGCGGGATTGTCGGCGACGATGCCATGGGCAGAAAGGTGGTCGAGCTGGTCGAGCAATTGGGGGTTTCGACCGAGGGGCTGGTGGTCGGCATGCGGCCGACCACAGTCAAGACCCGGGTGGTGGCCCAAGGCCAACAGATCGTCCGTTTCGATCGCGAGCAGACGGGATTTCCTTCCCGGCATTCGTTGGATGCGCTTTTGCAGTATCTCGAGCGGCACATCCACACCTTTGATGCGGTGATGGTGTCGGATTACGCCAAGGGCATGGTCAGCGAGCAGTTGATGGTCCGGCTCCACCAACTACTGTATGCGGTCCGCAGCCGCGAACATCGATCGCTGCCGCTGATCGTCGATCCCAAACCTGCCAATATCCATCGTTTCGTCGGTGCCACCGTGATTACCCCCAACCATCACGAGGCCATGCAGATCGCCGGGCTCAAGATCGAGGACGAACGGAGCCTGATGGCTGCGGCACGTCTGATCCGGGACGACATTGGCTGCGAGGCGGTACTGGTTACCAGGGGGGAGGCAGGTATGGCCCTGCTGCAGAGCGATGACGAACTGATCACCATCCCGACCACGGCCAAGGAAGTCTACGATGTCACCGGGGCCGGCGATACCGTTGCGGCCACGTTGGCACTCGGGCTGGCGGTCGGTTGCTCCATGCGCGAGGCGGCTGTGCTTGCCAACCATGCGGCCGGAATCGTGGTCGGCAAGATCGGCACCGCCTGCGTGACCGCCAATGAATTGCGCACGGCGATTTCCGCTGCAACAATCTGATATTTTCAACTAGGAAGCGGGTGGAACGAGGGTGCGACCGCGAAGCATGACAGGATTTGGCCGCGGCGAAGCCTCGGCGGAGGGCAGGACCTGGATCGCTGAGATCAGGACTGTGAATCATCGGTTCCTTGACCAGCGGGTCATTCTGCCCCGGGCATTTGCCCTTTTTGAAGAACCGGTAAAAAAGAAGGTGGCGGCCGTGCTCGATCGCGGCAGGGTCGATATCGCCTTCAGCCTGCAGGGAACGGCCGCTGTTGAGCCGCAGTTGACGGTCAATGCGCCGGTGGCCCGCCAATACCGCCGTTGTCTCCAGCAGTTGCTGGAAGAATTCGAGGTCGAGGGGCCGGTGACCTTGCACGATATGCTGACTTTGCGCGATGTCATCAGCCTGGAGGAGCAGCGGCCGGACATGGATGCCGAGTGGCTGCTGCTGGCGTCCGCACTGGAGACGGCCCTGAAAGATTGCGACCTCATGCGCGAAAAAGAGGGTGCGGCCTTGCGCCAGGATCTTCTGGATCGCCTGGCCAAATTCGAGGCCATTGTACGCCAGATCGACCGCGCCATTCCCGAGCTTCAGCAACAGCGGCAGAACGAGCTTAAGGCTAGGATTGGCAAGCTGCTGGAAGGGATCGATCTCGACCCGATCCGGCTGGCCCAGGAAATGGCGATCATGACCGACAAGAGCGATGTCACCGAGGAAATCACCCGGCTTGACAGTCATATGGCCCAATTTCGCGCCTTTCTTGCCAGCGGCGAGCCGGTGGGCCGTCGGCTCGATTTCCTTCTTCAGGAATTCCTTCGCGAAGTCAACACGCTCTCCTCGAAAATCGCCAATGCCGCCATTGCACACCTTGGCGTCGAAATGAAGAATGAAATCGAAAAGCTGCGCGAACAGGTGCAGAACATCGAGTAGCGCGTCCGCTGCCAGCGCCCGCTTTTTTCCCCGCAGTGATCTATGGAAAACAGACTTGTCAATATCGGCTTTGGCAATGCCGTCAAGGTCAGCCGGATTCTCGCCGTGGTCAATCCGGGCTCCTCGCCCATCAGGAAGCTGAAGGAAGATGCTCGCCAGGAAAAAAAATTGATCGACGTGACCGAGGGGCGGCGGACCAGGGCGATCCTGATCCTCGACTCCGGGCATTTGATCCTCTCGTCGGTCCAGCCGGAAACCATCAATCAGCGCTTGCTGGCCCTGGAACAGGAGCACCGCCATCCGGAGCTCGCGCTGATTAAAGCCCAAAGCGAGGGAGAATAATGGCTGGCGGCCTTTTGTTGGTGCTGTCCGCGCCTTCCGGCTGCGGCAAGACAACCATCCTCAAGCAGGTCATGCGCGATCTGCCCGGATTGATCTTTTCCGTTTCGCACACCACCCGGCAACCCCGGCCCGGTGAGGTCGACGCGGTGCATTACCATTTTGTCGAGACCGCGACGTTTGCCGCCATCCGCAACCTGCAGCCGACCGGTTTCCTGGAATGGGCCGAGGTCCATGGCAACATGTACGGCACCAGTGTCGAGGAGGTCGAGCGGCATCGAGCCGCCGGTTGCGACGTTATCCTCGATATTGATGTCCAGGGGGCAGCACAGGTGCGGCAGCGGGCCGAGCCGGTGACCATTTTCATCGCCCCGCCATCGTTGGCCGAACTGGAGCGGCGTCTGCGCGGCCGCGGAACCGAGAGCGAAGCCACCGTCGCCCTGCGTCTCAACAATGCCCGCAAGGAGCTGGCCTGTTCGGGTGCATACGATTACCTGATCGTCAACGATCAACTCGACCAAGCGGTGGAAAGCCTGCGCAGCATCGTTGTTGCCGAGCGCTGCCGCCAGCGTCGGCTGCCGGATGGACGACAGGCGCTCTGGAGTGTGTGATGGCTGGCAGGGGCGGGAAGGAAAAAGTGGCGGACGATGCGGCTACGCCGGCAGCGGACGACGACCTGATTTGGGGGATCAATGCGGTTCGGGAAGCCGTGGCGCAGCAGGCCGCGACGGTCAGCGAACTCCTGGTCCAGCGAGGCAAGGGAGGCGCGCGCCTGCAGGAAATTATCGATCTTGCCAAGGGGCGCGGCATTGCGGTGCGTTTTGTCGAGCCCGACAGGATGCGGGTTGCGCGCACCTGCCGCCATCAAGGGGTGGTGGCCCGGCTGAGCGCGGCGAAATTGTTGTCGTTCGCCGAATTGCTGGACCGGATCGACGGGGCCGGGGAGACGCCCTTGCCGGCGCCCAGGCTGCTGGCACTCGACTCCATCCAAGACCCCCGCAATCTCGGCTCCATCCTGCGGTCCGCCCTGGCCGCAGGTTTTCACCACGTCATTCTGACCAGGGACCGGAGTGTGCCGGTCACCGGCACCGTTGCTCGCACCTCCGCCGGCGCGGTGGCCCATCTCTCCCTCTACCAGGTCGTCAATCTGAGCGATGCGCTCAACAAGCTGAAAGAGCGCGGATTTTGGGTGTACGGTGCGGTGGCGGAACCAAGAGTCGCCTCGATCTATGCCACCGATTTTTCCGGATCGATCTGCCTGGTGATCGGCAGCGAGGGCAAGGGGCTCAGGCCGTTGGTGCGCCAACAGTGCGACCACTTGGTGACGATCCCCATGCGGACGGCCTTCGACTCGCTCAATGCCTCGGTGGCGGCCGCGGTGGTCATGTTCGAAATTTCCCGCCGCGGCCTCTGAGCCTTTTTTTATTTTTTCTTTTTCATCTGCCGCTGCAGCAGATCGCCCAGCGTTCCCATTGATTGCAATTCCCTGGGGATCGGAGGAGGCGGCGCCGAATCCTCCGCCTGTTCCTTGGCGACGTAATCTTCAGGGGTCAAGGCCAAGCGTTTCTGGGCGGTGTCGATCGATTCGATCTTGACGGTCAGTTCCTGCCCGCCGGACAGCACTTCCCTGGGATGGTGAATCCGTCGTCCTGCTCCCAGTTTGGAGATATGGAGCAGGCCGTCGACGCCCGGTTCCAAGGTTACGAAGGCGCCAAAAGCAGCCAGCCGCGAGACCCTACCGTGGTGGACCGAGCCGACCGGGTAGCGCTGGGTAACCTTGTCCCATGGATTTTCCAGTGTTTCCCGCAAGCTCAGCGAAATGCGCTCGCTGTCCCAGTCGAGCCGCTTGATGATCACTTCCACCTGCTGGCCCCGGCTGAGCACATCTTCCACCCGTTCGGTCTGGCCCCAGGCCAGCTCCGCAATGGGAATCAGGCCGTCGACGCCGCCGATATCGACAAAGGCGCCAAAGTCGCGGATCGAGGTAACCGTTCCCTTGACCTGCATGCCTTCCTGCAGCCGGGCCTTCAACTGCTCGCGCTCCTGTTGCCGTTGCTCTTCCAGCACGGCCCGAGCCGACAGGATGATGTTGCGGCCCTGGCTGCCGAATTCGATCACCTTGAAGGCAAAGGTTTTTTCGAGATAATCTTCGGCTTGTTCTACTTTGCGGATGTCCATCTGCGAATAGGGGCAAAAACCCCGTTGGCCGGCAACGGTCACCGAAAAACCGCCCTTGACCTCGCCGGTCACCTTGCCTTCGACTGGAATGCCCGAATGGAAGGCCTCTTCAAGTTCGCGGGAAGATGCCTGCCCGGAGCCAAGCCGGGTGGTGAACAGCATCTCGCCGCCCCGGGCGGCCAGAAAGAAGACCTGCACCCGGTCGCCGGGGGTCACGGACAGGTTGCCCGATTGGTCACGGAGTTCGGCGGCGCTGAGAACGCCTTCGCTTTTGCCGCCGGCATCGAGAAAGACGGTGTCGCCGCTGATGCCGACCACCGTGGCCTCGACCCGGCTGCCGGGTTGCAGGGCTGAACGGGAGACGGCTTTGTCCTGGAAAAGTTCTGCAAAGGTTTCGTTACTCATGGTCGGTCACCAAGGTGGAATGAATCGGCGGGCCTGGCCGCCATCGCCGGCGCTGCAAGGGTTTACAACAGTCTCAATCATCCAGCTGCAACTGTTCGCCGACGGATATCTGCCGGACGGAGCCATCGACGGTGTCCAGGAGGGCAAAGGTTGGCGGCGCGTCCTTGCCCAGCAGTTCACCGGGATTGAGCAACAGACAGCGGCCCAGCCATTCCGCTTGAAAAACGTGGGAATGGCCGCAGCATATCAGGTCGAAATCGCCCGAGGCGGCCAGGGAGCGCGCCCACTTGGGATAGTGCTCGATGGCGATGCGCCAGGAGGCGGCAACCAGGGTGCCGCGGTCGCCGTGATGGGTGATGCTGCCGGCGGATGCGGCGCAGCGGCCGGCGATCAAATGCCGGTCGCCCGCGTTGTTGCCGTAAATCGCATGAACCGGGCCGTTGAATTGCTCAAGATAGGGCAACATGAAAGGCGAAATGAGGTCGCCGCAATGAATCAGCAGCTCGGCCCCTTCCCGGTTGGCACGCAGCACGGCCTGCCTGAGATGGGCGATATGATCGTGGCTGTCGGAAAAAACGGCTATGCGCATGCGGTTTACGGTCGGGTGTCGCGGTTGGGGTGGAACGACTCGGCCCTGTTGCTCCGATTTCAGCCGGAAAGCGGGCCGAGATCAAGCTGCCCCTCTTTACCCTGCTTGTTGCATCGGAGCAACGCTTTTCCACAGTCTTCGCCGGACCCGCACCACCATGTCGGCCAGGTGTGTCGACGGCCGGAAGATGGGCTGTTCATTGCCGGATGATTTCCGTTCCAGGCACCAAATCGAGATCGCGCAGTGCCTGCATCTGCTGTAGATCGCCCGGCCGAAGGGTGTTGAATCGGACATTGGTGAACGTCAGTTCGGTCAGGGCGCCGAAATGGTCCTCCATCAGCAGCCGTTTGATGGTGAGGTCTCCGGTGACCCAGAGCTGTACCCGTTTGACCTGGGGATGCGGCTTGCGGGGCGTCAGTTGCAAGGCCTCGCAGCCTGCCGGCGGCTCGTTGAGCGTAAATCGGGGATCTCCGGATGTTGCGGCGAATTCATCGAGCAGGTTTTTGGTGCCGGTGAAGATGGCGTAGGTAATATCGGATTCCATGTCCTGGGCCGGTGAAACCAGCAATTGCTTGTCTTCGGGCGTGTAGATGGAAAGCGAGGTGCCGTCGTTGATGATGGTCTGCGCGGTCGGCACGGTGTAGTTCCAGCGCATGATTCCCGGCGCGCCGGTCGCGGTTCCGACCACGGCGGGCCGGTAGAAAACAGCGTTGCCGGAGCCTTGTTTCAGCCGGCCTCCGTTTTGGGTGGTTTGGGCAAAATCGAATTCAAGGCTGTGCAATTGCTGATATTTTTTCTGAAGTTGCGCCACCCGTTGATCAAGGCCGGCGGCAATCAACCTGCCGGGTACAAGGCCGGCAACCAGCAACAAGACGAGAAGAGACAGCTGTACAGTACTAAACATCGGTCTGCTCCAGAAGGACAGGGCGGCCAAAAATTGTGCCGGCCAGGCCATGGACCGGAGACGGCATGTCGGAGACAAAAAAACGGCTGGGGGTGTCGGGATCATACAGTTGCGTGCGAAGCTCCGCATCGGCCTTGAGGATGGATTTGAGATGGAGCGCAACTTCGACGGAAGAATCGATAATGTGGACCCGGCGGCCGATGCGGGGGGCAATCACCCTCTTGAGCAGGGGATAGTGGGTGCAGCCGAGGATCAGGGTATCGATTTGTTTGTCGCGCAGGGGGTGGAGGTATTTCTTGACGATCGTCTTGGTTTCCCGATGGTTCAGCCAGCCCTCCTCCACTAAGGGGACCAGGAGCGGACAGGCTTGGCTGTGCACTTCGCAGTCGGGGCGGGCCATCTGGAGTCGCTGTTCGTAGGCGCCGGAATTGATGGTTGCCCTGGTACCGATGATGCCGATCCTGCCCGTGGTACTGATGGCCGCCGCCTTGGCCACTGCCGGAAAAATCACGTCGATGATGGTTTGGCTGTAATGGCTGCGCAAGAAGGAGGAGGCCGTGCTCGCCGCGGAATTGCAGGCGATCACGATCAGTTGGGCGCCCTGGCGCAGGAGAAATTCGGTGTTCCGGTGCGAGTATTCGGTGATCATGGCCGGGCTTTTGGGGCCATACGGCATACGGGCAAGATCGCCCAGATAGACCAGGGGATAGCCCGGACAACATTGTTCGATGGCCCGGGCCACGGTCATGCCGCCAACGCCGGAATCAAAAATACCAATCATTTTATTCTGTTGATTGCAATGAACGGTAAAAAGAAAAGATCAAGGAGCGTGGGATAAAGAGATCGGGCAACAAATCTACAGCGGAAGAATCGGGACCACAAGACCGAAATAACGGGCAACGCGGAAATGGGAAGAAAACCAGGGGAAACTGCATTCAGGCGACAAGGCCTGCCGCCTGAATGCAGGGCAGGGAATACGGCGGAGACGGGAAAAATTATTTTTTCTTGGTCTTGTCTTTTGTTCGCATTTCAATGGCCTTGCGAAGATTGTCGGGCAATCCCCTTTCTTTGCCCGACTGCGAACGTCTCTCCGACAGTGCTTTGGCGCACAGCGGCTGGCGAGCGGAAAATCCGTGTTTTTTGCGATATTCTTTAGAGGTGAGCCCATGTGATTTGAGATGCTTGGGAGAAAGCATCTTGAACTCTTGTCCACATTCCAGGCAGACCACTTTATTTTTTTGAATCGACTTCTTGGGATCGATAACAGGATTCGTCTCTTCCGGTTCCGGTTCAGTCACGACAGACTCGGATTCTTGCAGCGCTTTAAGGGTTTGGAAGGTGTCGTTAAGCGCTGATTTTATTTCATCCGTGGTCATTTGCTTGGAGCTGATTTGGGATTGAATGATTTCAGCGGTCATTTCAACGAGCGATTTACTCATCGTTCTCTCCTGAGAGGAAAAATTAAGGGAATCTTGAAATATAGCTCAGTACTTCCCGTCAGCATTCACCGGGAAATTTTTTCGCAAAGATCATGCTGTTCTGGGTTGTAATCCACTCGGTTTTACCCCTTGACGGTGCCTCA
>JAITGO010000001.1 GCA_031280615.1 Desulfobulbus sp.
TATTGAAGTTGACTACAACCGTACCCGCCGCCATAGTGCTAATGGTCGTATTAGTCCTATGGCGTTCGAAGCTCTCAAAGCAGCTTAACTGGATGTCCACTCAATACGGGCAGGATCACTATGACCATACACGCTGCACAGTGGCAGCTCGTCATCCCAATGTCCGGTTTTGGCGAGCGGTTCCGCAGGGCTGGCTACACCACTCCCAAACCTCTCATTCCGGTCGATGGAAAGCCGATAATCGAGCATGTGGTCGGCATGTACCCCGGCGTCACGGATGTGGTGTTCATCTGCAACCAGGAGCATCTGGATACTCCCGAATACCGCATGCGGGAAATTTTGCATTCCGTATGCCCCACCGCGCAGATAGCCGGAATAGCGCCGCACAAGCTGGGCCCGGTTCACGCTGTCGCCCGGATATTCGGCCAACTGCGCCAAGATGCGCCGATCATCGTCAATTACTGTGACTTTTCCTGTTCCTGGGACTGGGACGCTTTCAGGCGGTTCGCTACCGAGACGGCCTGCGACGGCGCTGTTATATGCTATACGGGCTTTCATCCACATATGCTGCACAGCACAAACTACGCGTATGTCAGGGTAAACGACGGGAACCGTGTTGCACAAATACAGGAAAAACATCCGTTTACAGGCTTTCCTATGCAAGAGTATGCCTCCAGCGGAGCGTATTATTTTCGCAATGCGGCGCTGATGCGCGAAGCGTTTGAGGAAACCTCGCGCCGCAACGACCTTCTTCTTAACGGCGAATATTATGTCAGCCTCGCGTATCGCCCATTGCTCGAAAAAAACAAGGACATCCGTGTGTTCACCCTGGACAAGTTCTGCCAGTGGGGTACGCCCGAAGACTTACGCGAGTATGAATGCCACATGCGCTACAAGAAGGCTGAGGCCGCCATGCGCACTCCTCCCGCGCAAGAGGGCGCGGTACTAATCCCTCTGGCGGGCATGGGCAGCCGTTTTGCCAAGGAAGGGTACAAACAGCCAAAACCGCTTGTGCCGGTCAACGGGCGCCCCATGGTGCTGAAAGCTTGGGAAGCGTTGCCGCGTTGCAAGGAAAACCGCTTTATCCTGCGCAAGGACATGTCGGGCGCGGTGGAACTTTCGGAAATGCTGCGCAAAGAAATTCCGTCCGCCCATATCACCCTTCTGGACCAGGCCACTGACGGGCAGACCAGAACGTGCTTGCTGGGGCTGGAGGGCGCCGACATGGAGGCCCCGCTCACCATCGGTGCCTGCGATAACGGCCTTGCCTACAATCCGGAGCTTTTTTCCAAACTCATGGATGACCCCACGGTGGATTTCATTGTCTGGACTGTGCGCGGCTATCCGGGAGCGGCCAGGCAGCCGGAAATGTACGGCTGGGTGGCTGCGGACCGGGATGGTGAAATCACCGGCGTTTCCGTGAAAAAGCCCCTTGCCACGCCGGCAAAGGACCCCGTGGTCACCGGTGCGTTCACGTTCAAGAAAGCCGCTGATTTTGTCCGTGCCGCCGAGCGGATGATTGCGCAAAACAGGGCAGTGAACGGGGAATTCTATGTGGACGAATGCATCAACGACGCAATCGCGTTGGGCCTGCGCGGCGTGATCTTTGACGTAGACGCTTACCTCTGCTGGGGCACGCCTGACGATTTGCGCACCTACCAGTATTGGCGCTGATCCTTCACAATCATTCTCGTTTTCAAGGGAAGGAAGTTCATATGGAAATCTCCATTTGGGGCAAAGATGGCGGCGATTATCCTTTTTACGACAAATTGAAATTCGCGCTGGTCCTTCGTTCGCTGAAGAAAATACTCCCCAGGCACGTCAATGCGTCCAACGCCGTGCTTCTGGATGTCGGGTGCGGGTATGACGCAAGAATATTGCAGAATATGCTGCCGTTCGTCAGTAGGGGTATCGGGCTGGACTTTGAGGTTTCTGGTGCGCTGAAAAGCAATAACCGCCTTTCATTTCTCGAAGGCGACCTCACAGCCACGCTTAAGGAAATTCCGGAAGAATCCGTCGACGTCATCGTCTTTCTGAGTATCCTCGAACACATGGATGACCCTGGCTCCATCCTGCGGTCCGCCCGGCGGCTCCTACGCATGAACGGCAGAATATTTTTCTGCAGCCCGACATGGTTCGGCAAATGGGTGCTCGAAAACGTGCTCTCCAACAGGCTGTTTGACCCATACGGCGAAACACCCAAGCAGTACAACTCGCACAAGATGTATTACAACCCCCGCGACATGTGGCCGCTGCTGGTGAGGGCCGGTTTTGTCTCCACCGAAATCAGAATCTGGCGCAGCAATTTTGGGTGCAGCATTTCCGGTTATGCTGAAAAAACCGAGGTGTCCTCATGAGTGATCAGATAGATTATGTCTGGAGCCCGGGAAAGTGTGAGGCTTTTTTGGTGCGATTACGGATAGCCCTTGCCAGAAGGAAGCTTCTTTCCCTGATCCCCAAAGGCCAAAGAGGCTGCATCGTTGACGCGGGGTGCGGCAAGACCGCTTCGTTTTTGCAGTCTGTCAGGCAAGAATTCGGGCAATGCATCGGCATAGATTTTGACGTTGACAGCGAGATGCTTGCCACCAAGGGCATAGATACGCGAAAAGGTGACATCTTGCTGGCGCTTAAGAATTTTGAGAGTCATTCAGTCGATATGATTACTTTTCTGAGCATCATGGAGCATGTGACGGAACAGGAAGCCATTCTCGGCGAATGCCGCAGGGTTCTGCGAAAGGGCGGGGTCATTTTCATCAACTCTCCCTCATGGTTTGGAAAATTTGTCCTGGAAAATATTATCCTGCGCTTTCTTGACAAAAAAGGGATGTATGCCGCGCAGGTGGACACGCACACAACATATTTTTCCCGCCGGCAAATGTGGCAAGTTGTCAGGAATGCCGGATTTGTTTCTTCAGAAATACTCGTTTGGCCTTCTAATTTTTTCTGTAGTGTGAGCGCGTGTGCCATCAAAAAAAATGACTAAAACTTCACAGCAGGTATTTCGTTATCTAATTATAGGAATTTCCGCTGTAATTTTAGATGCAATTACATACAGTGCTCTTTTGAAAATATTTGATGTATCGATTATATTTGCAAAGTTGTCAGGTGTTTTAGCTAGTGTCGCATACGGGTATGCTCTTAACAGCCGCTGGACTTTTTCAAGCAAGACATCGCTACGCACTATAGTCACCTATTGCGTTGTGTATGGTATAAGCATCATACAAAATGTCGCCACCAACAATTTTTTTGTGAAGAATCTGCCGGAGTGTTTGTTTCCGTTAACCTCTGCCTTTCTGATTGCAACCGCTGTCTCCGTATGCATCAACTTTCTGGGGATGAAATTCTGGGTTTTTAAAAAAAACGCGCAGCCTTAACCGCTGCGACGCAGACAAGGGAGTTGGCATGAGAGTACGTTCAAGAGCCCCTCTGCGCCTCGGCCTTGCCGGCGGCGGCACGGATGTGTCCCCCTTTACGGACACCTATGGCGGCTATGTGCTGAACGCCACCATAGACCGATATGCATATGCCTCTCTTGCGCCGACGGACGACAACACCATTCGCTTTGAGGCCAGCGACATGGAACAACGGTTCTCCTATTCTCTCGGAGGCCCCATTCCGCTGAATGGCGATCTCATCCTGCACAAGGCCGTCTACAATTATATCATCCAGACGTATCACCATGGCGAGCCGCTTCCGGTTGAACTGAAAACATTCTGTGAAGCCCCTCCGGGTTCCGGGCTCGGCTCTTCATCCACATTGGTTGTGGCAATGCTCCGCGCGTTCGTCGAATATTTGAATATCCCCATGGACGATTATCTGCTGGCGCGGACCGCGTACACCATCGAACGCAAAGACTGCGGCCTGCAGGGAGGACGGCAGGACCAGTACGCGGCGGCGTTCGGCGGGTTTAATTTCATGGAGTTTTACGCGGACGAACGCGCTGTGATCAATCCTCTCCGGATCAAAAACTGGATCATCACGGAATTCGAATCCTCTATATTGCTTTACTTCACCGGCATTTCAAGAGATTCAGCGAACATCATCGCGGCCCAAAGCGAGAACGTGACCGCCAACAAGAAAGATTCGCTTGAAGCCATGCAGGAGATCAAGGACGAGGCCCTGAAAATGAAAGAATGCCTTTTGCGGGGAGACTTTGACGGGTTGATTTCTTCATTCCGCAAAGGATGGGAGAGCAAAAAACGTTCTGCGAAACTCATATCCAACCCTTGCATTGAAGAAAGCTATACCGTCGCCACGAATGCAGGCGCCCTGGCCGGGAAGGTGTCCGGGGCCGGCGGCGGCGGCTTCATGATGTTCATCGTGCCGCCGGAAAAACGCATGAATGTGGTGCGCGAACTGGGCACACTGGACGGGATGATCATTCCCGCGCATTTCACCAAGAACGGCGTACAGTCCTGGTGGATTTAGGAGGAATCGCCATGCAGATCCCCCGAGAAAACGGGCTGGAAGCCGTGATCCTGGCCGGCGGCAAAGGAACCAGGCTGCAAAGCGTTGTTTCCGACCGCCCGAAAGTTCTCGCTCCTGTCGCGGGCGTGCCTTTCTTGCATATTCTGCTTGCGCATCTGGCGAACAAAGGTTTCAGTCGCGTCGTACTCTCGGTGGGATATATGGCCGGCCAGGTGATTCAGGCCACGGGCGGCAATTTTGCCGGCCTGGATATCTGCTATGTTAAGGAAGAAGAGCCGCTTGGAACGGGTGGAGGGTTGCGCCTGGCGCTGCAGGCCTGCCTTCGGGACCACGTTTTTGTCCTGAACGGCGACACATTTCTTGATCTGGACTTCGCCCAGGTGGAAGTATTGTGGCAAAAAATGAAAGAGCCCATCCTGATCGGAAGAAACGTCGAGGACACAGCGCGCTACGGACGGTTGCAAACAGAGGGAGCGCGCGTCACCGCCTTTATGGAAAAAGGCGTGCCCGGTCCCGGCCTGATCAATGCCGGCTGTTATATCCTGCCGCCCTCCATACTGGACGGCTTTCCACCGGAAACCCCCTTCTCGCTTGAGGAAAAGTTCCTTCAGCCCTTTGTGACGAAACACCCTATGCTGCTCTTTGTTACGGACGGCGTGTTCATCGATATTGGCGTTCCTGAAGATTACGCACGCGCGCAGACCATGTGGCAATCTGTTTAGCCGATTCATCTTCTCGGTCGGTATAAGGCACATTGCGCGCGAGAGTAGACCAAGATTCTCTTGAAAGGGCTCTGGGGATTCGATAAGGTTGCTCGCCGCGACTTGCGGCCCTGACGCAAGAATCACCAGAAGCTCGCGCGTATGTTGGAAATAGCTAGCCATACCCAGACGGTACCCTGTGCCCGTGCCTTGCATGCAGGGACTTTAACATAGCAGTAGGATGTCCCTGCAATGATTTTCAGTTCTTTCTCCTTTTTGTTCTTCTTTTTGCCTGTTGTGCTCTGCGGGTACATCATCACCCCGAAGCCGGTCAGAAATTGCTTTCTCTTTGCGGTCAGCCTTATTTTCTATGCCTGGGGAGAGCCCGGATTCGTCTTCATCATGCTGGCGTCGATTGTCATCAACTATGTCACAGGGGTAGCTGTCGAACGGCTGAAAGAAAAAGGCTCGCCGGTCACACGTACCCTCCTCGCCGCGGGCATTATCGCCAACCTTCTTGTACTCGGCCATTACAAGTATACAACATTTCTGTTGCGCTCTTTGCTTGAATTTCAGGAATCTTTCGGAGTCGCTCTCACGTTTGCCGTTCCGCAAATACCTCTCCCAATCGGCATTTCATTTTTCATATTTCAGGGGATCTCCTACATAGTCGACATATACCGCGGACAGGTGATCGCCCAAAAAAATTTCATATCGTTAGGGATGTACATCGCGTTGTTCCCGCAGTTGATGGCGGGGCCCATCGTCCGGTATCAAACTATCGAGAAAGAAATTACCAGCCGGAACACTACCTTGGAAAGCGTTGTCCTCGGCCTGCGGTTCTTCTCCTTCGGCATGGCGAAAAAAGTGATTATCGCCAACGGGATGGGCGCAATTGCGGATGCCATATTCGCGCTTCCTCCGGGTTCCGCTTCTCTTCCTCTGGCCTGGATGGGCATCTTTGCCTATACGTTTCAAATTTATTTTGACTTCTCCGGCTATTCGGACATGGCAATCGGGCTTGGCCTGTTGTTCGGATTTCATTTTCCGCAAAACTTCAATTACCCATATATTGCCGGCAGCATGACGGATTTCTGGCGGCGATGGCATATGTCGCTTTCAACATGGTTCCGGGATTATCTGTACATCCCGCTCGGCGGCAACCAGTACGGCGTACTCAAAACCTACCGCAATCTGTTCATCGTCTTTTGCGCCACAGGCATCTGGCACGGCGCGAACTGGACCTTTCTGGTCTGGGGCATCTGGCATGGGCTTTTCTTGATTGCCGAACGCCTTTTCCCGGCGATTTCTTCGCGCATGCCGGCGCTTGCCCGCCACTGTTATGTCCTGCTCGCCGTTATATTGGGCTGGGTTTTCTTTCGAAGCGAATCGATTGAGGGCGCGATCAGCTATATGGGGGCCATGTTCGACCTGACGCGCGTGGTTCCGGAAGCCCTATTTTTCGAACTGACCAATGCCCGGACGGGATTTTTCTTCGGACTTGGCTGTGTTTTCAGCACCCCCGTCTTCATCTGGTTCCGCAACAGGTTTGCGCGTTCATTCATTTTCGAGAATATATTTTCGCTGTGTCTCTTTGGAATCTCCATAGTCTTTTTGCTTAACTCTACATATAATCCATTTCTATATTTCAGGTTCTAACTATGCACGCTAAACGAACTTTAAATATTTTATATTGTGTCTTATTTTCTCTTTTTCTTATTCTGCCGTTGTGCTTTTTCAATTTCACCGGCACGCTGTCATCTGAAAACCGCAAGTTGGCCGTTTTTCCCGCGTTCCCAACGAGCCTTGCCGACACCACTAGCTTCACTCAGGGCGTGGAAACATGGCTGGAGGACAGAATAGGATTTCGCAAGAAACTTGTGACATTGTACCGGTACATGGAACTCTATTGTTTCGGTATTTCTCCTTCCAAGATTGTCGCCCTGGGCAGTGACGGAACCGCTTTTTTGCTGGAAGCTCAAGGAAGTGCGGTTAAACATGCGGAAATTTTTGAAGCGGTTGGAGAAACCGCGGAAAGAACATCGCTATATCCACAGCAGCTTGATCTGTTGAAGCGGACAGCGGCCACAGCGAAAAAGTCCCCGCAATCCGTTGTGCTGCTGGCCGTACCGACATCCCCCCTGTTCCGCTTTGACAATCTCCCCAAATATGTGCGCATGAACCTGACCCCTAAAACGCCCGAAACGCATCCCGTTTCGCGCGCCTTGGCTGACTTTGCCGCGATGCACCCGGATGATGCGAAATATTTTCTTTTTCCATTTCAGGAGAGCGTAAAACTGACGGAGACATATCCGTTGTATCCGCAAAAAAACTTCCACTGGTCCTGGTCCCCCTTTACCGTCGCTGTTTCTGAAATGATCGCGGAAAGGTTCAGTCAACCTCTGTCGCGACGTTTTATTCCAGAAGACTTCTCCCCATGCACTACGAACTCCGATTTGTCCCACCTGGTTGGTGTGCCTTCTTTCAAAAATATAAATGATCTGTGCCCGTCTAACGCATTTTATACAGGGCAAGAGATAACACAATCTCCTCTCTCGGAAGTATTTCCAGGACCTGAAGCAACACGTACAACATCTGGGACTTACTACAAAAATGCGGCTGTTGCTTCGGGAAAAGTGCTGGTCATCGGAGATTCGTTTAATTATAATTTGGGACTGCCTCTGGTCAGAAATTTCAGAGAGGTTGTTGTCCTTGATTACTACGGAGTCATGCGGGAGACACAAAATACTCCCCTTCCTGTTTTGCATCACCTCAAAGAGGCCTATAATCCAAAACAAATCGTCATCGTGCGTCACAACTTCTTTATGGATATCCAGTGGTCATCCGGACTCGACGTTTTTTTGCGATAAATTTCCCTAGGTTGTGACAAGAGAACCCAGATGGAACCAATAGTCCTCTCGCTTGTCATCCCTTGCTACAATGAAGGGGCTAACGTTCCACTTCTGCTGGAACGCCTTGCTTCGCTCCGAGGGCAAGCCCGGGGGGTTGAATTCATTGTTGTGGATAACGGCTCGACGGATGCCACCTCTCCTCTCTTTCTCGAAGCGGCGGCTACGAGTTCATATATCCGCACGGTCAGAGTCGCAAAGAACCAGGGCTATGGTTTTGGCATTCTTTGCGGTTTGCGGGCGGCTAAAGGCCGCTATATTGGCTGGACGCACGCGGATTTGCAAACAGACCCCGCAGACGCGGTCCGCGCCTTGGCGATATTGGAAAAAGAGCGGTATCCGGAAAAAATTTTTCTAAAAGGCCTTCGGCACGGCCGTCCGCTGAATGACCGAATATTCACGGCAGGCATGGGTATTTTTGAAAGCTTGTTGTTTATGCGCCCCTTGTGGGACATCAACGCGCAACCGAATATTTTTCCCCGCGCCCTGTTTGGGGCATGGGAGAACCCGCCGCATGACTTTTCCCTTGATCTGTACGCATTGGTAACAGCCGGGCGGCTCGGCTACTCCGTCCGCCGTTTCCCTGTGGCATTTACCGACAGGCTGCACGGCAGCTCGAATTGGAACGTAAACTGGCGTGCGAAACTCAAGTTCATCGGACGTACAATCGATTTCAGTTTAAAACTGCGCGCGAGGAAAGGGATATGACGACCATCATCCAGCACCGTCGCAATACCATCGCCGAGCTTGAAGCAACCGACAGCCGCTACGGCATTGAAGTCGACATCAGGAGCTACGGCCAGGACCTCGTCACCCACCATGATCCATTCGTCAAAGGCCCGCTGTTCGCCGACTGGCTCCACTCCTTCCACCACAACACGCTTATTCTCAACGTCAAGGAAGAAGGGTTGGAAGAACGCGTTCTTGAACTGATGCGCCTCCATGGCATAAAAAATTTCTTCTTTCTAGATCAATCATTCCCCTTCCTGGTCAAGACGGCCAAAACCGGAGAGCGACGGTGTGCCGTCAGGGTTTCGGAATTTGAGTCCGTTGAGACGGCTCTGACGCTCGCCCGCGAGGTGGACTGGATCTGGGTGGATTGCTTCAGTAAATTCCCTCTGGATGGCGCATCGGCGAAACGGCTCAAGGCAGCGGGCTTCAAGCTGTGCCTTGTTTCCCCCGAATTGCAGGGCCGCGATGCGTTCAGCGAAGTGCCGCGTCTGCGAGAATTGCTGCACGCGGAAAGAATAACACCGCAGGCGGTCTGTACCAAGGAGCCGGAGCTTTGGTGTTGAAGGAAGATCTGCTGAAACCCCTCTTCCTTGGCGGTCTGGCCGCCAAAATTATTCTGGCGCTCTTTCTTGCCCCCGCGCCGCAGATAGACTGGTTTATTCCTTTTATGGACGCATTCTGGAAGCATCCCAGCATCACCCCGTGGGATTACGTATTCCAGAACAGCGCGGCGTTCCCGTATGGCATCACCATGTTCGTTACCCTGTTGCCGTGCACTTTCGCGGACTTTCTCCTGGCACAACTTTTCGGCGGCGGACACCTGTCCGGGCATGGAATTACCTTCACGCTGATTCTGGCTGACGTATGGCTTTACCTTTTGCTCTGCCTTCTGCTCCCCGGAAAATACGACAAAATACTTCGCGCATATTGGCTTTCCCCTATTTCCCTTGTCGGCATATACTGGGTAGGACAGTTAGATACCATCCCGGTATGCTTTTTATTCAGCGCCTTGTTGGCGTTGCAACAGCGTAAAGCTGGCCTTTCGGGTTTTCTGCTGGCGGCCGCGTGCTCCGCAAAATTAAGCATGGCGGCTGTTCTGCCCTTTTTCCTTATCTATCTTTTCCTCACACCCAGGCTGAGAAATGTTGGAAAAGATTTTCTCCTGGGACTGACCGGCGGCATGCTGGTCCTTTTAATAGCCCCGCTGTTTTCGGGGGGATACCGGATGATGGTACTGGGAACCCCCGAAATGCTGCGTGTCTTCGACCTGCATATTCAGATGGGGAATCTTTCCCTGTACCTGACTCCGGTGATTTACGGCCTCGGCCTCTATTTCGCATGGCGGATTCGCCGCATGACCTTCGATCTGTTCTACACCATCCTGGGGCTTTCCTTTTTCCTGCTTGTTTTTTCAACCCCGGCCCCTCCGGGCTGGTATCTATGGCTTGTGCCCTTCATTACCATATTCCAGGTAAACGCGGCCAATGCCCGGCACTGGCGCCTTTTGTTCCTCTTCAGCGCGTGTGTGTCCCTGGCTCAAATTCTATTCTGGCCTGGGGCCGCGATTCCGCTTCTGGGCATTTCACTCCATTCATTTTTCCCGGACATAACACGCGCAATGCCCGTGCAGCTTCATTCCATATGGATAAGTGGACTCTTTTTCCTGGGAGCTGTGGTCTACCTCAGCATGCTGCGCGAGAATGTATATCGCAGCAAGGCCTACATCACATGGCGACGCCCCATGGGTATCGCGGTAGCGGGTGATTCCGGCACGGGCAAGGACAGGCTGGCTCGAACTCTGGCGGGCATGTTTGGCCAAGAAAGCATCGCGCATATCAGCGGTGACGATTATCATCTGTGGGACCGCTTCGGCGTCATGTGGCAATCCTTCACCCATCTGCACCCGGGGGCGAATAACCTGCAGCAATTTGCCAAAGACGTGACGGACATGTTCTGTAACAAAAGCATTGCCTGCCGTGAATACGATCATGCCACGGGCCGTTTCAATCCTCCCTTGATGCGGCACGGGAATGACGTCATTATTGTCTCCGGCCTGCACTCGCTGATGAACAAAAGCCTTCGTGACAAATACGACATCAGTATATATCTGGATATGGATGAGACGCTACGACGCTGGTTTAAATGCCGTAGAGACTGTTTGGAACGAGGCCATGAACTGGAGAAGGTCCTCGCAAGTATAGAGCGCAGAATGAGCGATGCTGAACAGTTCATTCACCCGCAACGCGATCATGCTGATATCATATTTTCCCTGTATCCCGTCACCCAACTGCATATGGGTACGTTCGACGCCGGATCTCTGCAATTAGGGTTGCATGCGGAGTTGCGGGGTGCGCATTTTTCTAGCATGTTGGTCAGACACTTGACCGGTTTGTGTGGGATGCGGGTGGACGTGCGTTTCACAGAGGATCTCGATACAATCACACTAACCATAGAAGGAGAACTCGTCCGGGAAGACACCGCGTTTATCGCATCCCGCTTGTTTCCCGACATCTTGGAGCTATTGGCCTTGCAGCCGCGGTGGGCTGGAGGCATGGACGGAGTCATGCAGCTTATAGTCCTCAGCTATTTTACCGACAAGCTGGAATCAAAACAGTTGTAGGCGAATTATGCGCGATATGCCACGGCAACTTATGCTTCCTCGGGCGGTTATCTTCGACCTGGATAATACGCTGTATCCATATCCTCCCAGCCATGATGCCGGGATGAATGCCGTTGCGGAAAAACTTCTCAGAGACTATGGGATAACCCCCGCGATCTTTCTCGAATGCTTCAGCCGCGCCAGAAACGAGATAAAAAGTCGGTTGGGCAGTACCGCCAGCTCTCACAGCCGCCTTTTGTACTTCATGCGGACGCTTGAGCTCCTTGGCTTCAAATCACAGCCGCTGTTGGCTCTTGACCTTGAGCAAAGTTACTGGCGGAACTTTTTAAAGGCGGCGGAACTTTTCCCGGGCGTCATTCCCCTTTTTGAATTTCTTAAAACTTCCGGCATTTCCATTGCGATAGTGACCGACCTGACAGCCCAGATCCAACTGCGCAAATTGGTTTATTTCAATCTGGACAAATTCATCGACTGTATTGTGACAAGCGAAGAGGCGGGAACGGACAAACCGGGCCTTGTCCCTTTTACCTTGGCCCTCGAAAAATTAAACCTCCCGGCTAGCGAAATCTGGGCTGTAGGCGACGATGAAAAAGCCGACATGCAGCCCGCTCTTCATCTTTCACTCTTCTCTGTGTATAAGGCTTCCGATGGAACCGCCGCCCCTTCGGGTGTAGCCTTGCAATTTCGTCATTTCGCTGAACTTAACTCATACCTGGAAAAATTAAAAAATCACCTTTGATGCGGCCTCAAAATTGGGCAAACCTTCTTGACGGAGCATAAAAACGCGTGTTGCAGCCGGCGCTTTTCCTTGATCGTGACGGCGTTGTCAATGTGGACAGCGGGTACGTCCACCGGAAAGAAGACTTCGTTTTTATCGAAGGGATATTTTCCCTTGCCAAAACCGCTCGGGAAGCGGGCTATTTGGTGATAATTATAACAAATCAGGCCGGCATAGGACGAGGCCACTATACCGAAGTACAATTCCACATGCTGATGCGCTGGGTGAAAGAACAATTTCGCAAAAACGGGGCTGACCTGGACGCGGTATATTATTGTCCGGACCATCCCGAGCATGGCATCGGCGAGTACAAACGCGACACAACCATGCGCAAACCCGGTCCGGGGATGCTTTTGCAGGCGGCGCGAGAGCACGGCATCAATCTGCCCGGCTCCATCATGATCGGAGATTCCTACAACGACATGACGGCGGGCGAGGCCGCCGGAATCGGCAGGCTTTTCTATTTCGGCCGGAAAACGTGCCCACAGAGAGCGCGCAAAATTTCCAACCTCCGCGATGTGGAGCTATATTTCCAGCGTCACCTGCCATAACGCAAAGTGAAAACGCCCATGCAAAACTATACATTCATCAGTAAGCTGACCGAAAGACACCCTGATATGGTACATCTGAAACCAGCCTTGGTGCAAAGCGTCGCCATGTTGGCGGAGTGCGCCCGTTCCGGAGGAAAAATTTTTACCTGCGGCAATGGTGGAAGCGCGGCGGATGCGGAGCATATCGTCGGCGAACTGATGAAGGGCTTTTTATTGCCGAGACGGTTGCGGCCTGAGCAAGCCGCCGCGTTTGAATCCACAGCCCCCGGCTCCGGCATGCAGCTGGCCGCCAACTTGCAACAGGCTATTCCTGCGGTATCCCTTGTTTCCAGCGTATCCCTCGCCACGGCTTTTGCCAATGACGTTTCCGCAGAGTATATATTCGCACAACAAGTGTTTGGCTTGGCCAAAGAGGGAGACGTCCTTTGGGGGTTGAGTACTTCAGGAAATGCTCCCAATGTGCTGCATGCCTTTCGAGTGGCCCGGGCCTTCAAGATAAAAACATTGGGTTTTACCGGACGCGACGGAGGCAAGATGGCAGCGCTTTGTGATGTTGAGATCCGTGCCCCGCATACGGAGACGCCCGCAATTCAAGAAATGCATCTCCCTCTGTATCATGCGGTATGCGCTGACTTGGAAGCCCTCCTGTTCAGTACGGCAATTGTCCAGGCTGAGGACTTGTGAAAGAGAACCCTCGCGATGTTTCTCCGGGATTCTTCTCCCGGCTCTGCGTGCGCATTTTGATGCTTCCGGCCGGCGTGAGCCGTGCCGATTCTTTTCGCGAATGGATCGGCTTCTGGGGGCGAGGATGGCTTTTTTGGCATGGCTTGGCGCTGGAGTATCGTTTCGAGTCGGCTTGGCACCCAAGCTCGCAGATTTCCAGAAGACTCGTCAACCTGAGTACTGCCGTCGCATCCGCCATTATTAAACAAGGAGGACTCTCTCGACTTATTACGTTCGTGTTCCATATACTCGCTCACGAAGGCGTGCGGGGAATTCGTGTACGCTACTCGCAAACCCTACCGCCTCCGGCGGTATTTAAACCCGTTAGAGCAGGGATAAACACGAACCGTATTCTGATTTGCGATCACCGCATACCCAGACCAGACTCTTCCGCCGGTGACTTCACAACCATGGGCATTTTGCGTGATGCTGCCGCTCTCGGCTATGAGGTCGTTTTCCTGCCGGCGGATTATGATCCTTCGCCGGAGTATGCCCAAGAAGTAAAAAAACTGGGAATCACCGTTATTACTTCCGGCTCCGGTTATGCCTCCCCTGTCGCCTACGTTGCTTGCGAAGGGCACAGTTTCTCCGTATTTTACTTCATCCGGCTGAATGTGGCGGAATACCTCATTCCCGCCGCTCGCGAAGCATCGCCTAAGGCCGCGATCATTTTCCACGCTCCCGACCTAGTCCATCTGCGGGAAGAACGGCAGGCATTGTTGGAAAAAAGCTCGACCGCTTCCGCCGCAGTGACCCGGCAACGCGAACTGACGATTATCAAAAAATCGGATGTCGTTGTCGTGCTTAGCGATATTGAAAAAAAACTTCTGGAACAAAATGGATGCACAACTAAAATGGAGCTTTTTTCCGCACTTTATGCTCCGGTTCCTGATACTGTGCCTGGTTTTTTAACCCGCAAGGACGTTTTTTTTCTCGGCGGATTTTCTCACACCCCCAATATCGATGCTGTACTGTGGTTTGCCGGGGCAATCTGGCCGCGCATCCATGCTGTATTACCGGAAGCGTCATTTCGGATAATCGGCGCTGCACCGACCCGGCAGGTCATTGAACTCGGCAATATTCCCGGTGTGAAGACAGAGGGTTTTGTCGCCGACCTAACCCCAGTTTTGGCCGAAATGCGCCTTGGTGTGGCTCCCCTGCGTTTTGGAGCCGGAATAAAAGGAAAAGTGGCATTGACAATGGGAGCGGGCATTCCCTGCATCTGTTCTCCCATCGCGGCGGAAGGCATGGGAATTGACCACGGTTGCGCTTTCTTGCTCGCCGAAACTGAGGCCGACTATATCGAAAAAACCGTGCGTCTTTATCAAGATGCCGGCCTGTGGGAAACGCTTTCAAAAGCGGGCGCCTCTCTCATACAGGAACGGTTCGGACTAGATGCATGCAAATCGAGATTGGCGCAAATTTTGGAAGCATCGAAACAAGTGCATTAAACTCAAGGTGTCTGATGATTCAGATCGACATACTTCTTGCAACATTTAATGGTGAAACTTTTCTGCGTGAACAATGGGATTCTCTTCTTGGTCAAAGTTACACGAATTGGCGCTTGATTATCAGAGATGATGGATCAAGTGATCATTCAGTCGAGATGATCCGAGAATTTAAGCGTCAAAACCCGGAAAAAATATTGTTTGATGATGAAGATTGTCAGTCTAAAGGAGCTTGCGGGAATTTTTCATGCTTATTGGGAAAGTCGACGTCCGATTATATTATGCTTTGTGATCAGGACGATGTTTGGCGACCAGATAAAGTTTCCAAAACAATTGAACTGATGAAATCGATTGAACAAAAATACGGTCATGATAAACCAATATTGATCCACACAGATTTGCGTATCGTCGATGAGCAACTGCAACCCATCTTTTCCTCGTTGTTGAAATACCAGCATCTTTCTCCTCATTCTGGTTCTCAAATGCATCGCCTTCTGACGCAAAATATTGCAACAGGTTGTACGATGATGATAAATCGTCCTTTGCTAAAACTAGCGACTCCAATCCCAAAAAAAGCAATCATGCACGATTGGTGGTTGGCATTAATTGCTGCCCTGTTCGGTAAAATTTCCTTTTTGGACGAGTCGACAATTCTGTATCGGCAGCACCACAAAAATTGTGTCGGGGCGAAGCGATGGGGGATCGGAAGGATGGTGTTTCAGATACAACATTTTGAAGCAGCTTGCAAAGCTATGCTGCATACAATGGAGCAAGCGAAAGCTATATTGGAACTGTATCGAGATCAAATACCTCCTGCCATGCACGCTATGATCAATGCCTACGCGGATCTTCCGCGCATGTCAAAAATGAATCGTATCAAAACTGTATTCAAATATCGTTTTTTTCGGCAAGGGATGCTTCGGACGGCAGGTTTTCTTGTTTGCCTGACAATGCTCAGCCGATCCCGTCATTGAGTGTGCCTGTGAAAAATGTGCTCAATCACGGCGACCATTATGCCGCATGGCCAATCGCTCATGTCATTTTTGGCTCGCCCTTTATTTTTCCAGCAAGCTGACAGATGAACAAGAATTATTCGCAATCAGTTGCCGTATCGGTTGTCAGTCATGGCCATGGCACCATGGTTGAACGACTCGTTACAGCTTTGTCAAATTATCCGGAAGTCAGACAACTCATTGTAACGCGTAATATTCCTGAATCGCTGATGCTACCGCAAGATACCCGGATAAAGTTGATCGACAACTCTCGTCCGGCAGGCTTCGGCGCTAACCACAATGCGGCGTTCAGCCACTGCAATCAACCATATTTTTGTTCCCTGAATCCGGATATCCAGTTGGAGGACAATCCCTTTCCCTTTTTGCTTGCTGCCATAGAGGAGGCCAATGCCGCCATTTCGGCACCACTTGTCAAAAATCCTTCGGGTGGAGTGGAAGACAGTATGCGTACTTTTCCCACCATCCGATCCCTGCTGCTGAAGGCCTTGGGTGTATCGGACGGTCGTTGTCGAATTCCGGACGCTTCCTCGGCCTTTTTCCCGGAATGGGTTGCCGGCATGTTCATGCTGTTTCGCAGCGATGCCTTCAAACAACTTCGCGGATTTGACGAACGCTTCTTCCTCTACTACGAGGATGTGGATATCTGTGCGCGGGCTTGGCAAGCTGGGATGAAGGTCGTCGCTTGCCCTACCATCTCGATTGTGCATGATGCCCGACGCGACAGCCATCGTCAATTTCGCTATATGCGTTGGCATTTGTCGAGTATGATTCGTTATTTTTTTAAACATTGGGGGCGACTGCCCGGAGTGCCAAATGCTTCATGAGAGCATGATGATTACACCGGTGCGGCTCGCTGTCGAAGCAGCAGGATGTATCGGATATCGATTAGTCCGATATCATGAAAAAGCTGCAGCAGCTCTCACATCGTGGTGCACGGCCGGATTTTCTTGGGAACAATCAGCCGCCGAGATGAACGATGTCCATCGCTGCGCTCTCGTTGTGTGATATTCGGGGAAACGCGAATGCAGGGCTATGGAATGCTTCGGCGTTTTCTTGGTGCGCAGTGGCTGGCGATCGGTTTTATCGGCGGGGTGTCGTTTGTTCTCAGCGTGTTCGTTGCCCGTCGTTTTGGCCCGGAAACCTTCGGTGTCTACGCTCAGGCAACTTCGTTTGGCATTCTGTTGGCGATCCTCGTCGATGGTGGTTTCGGCAAGCTTTTGCTTCGCGAGAAAGCCCGCACATCCTCGGCTTTGGAGGAATATAGCGAAAATCTGCATGGATTCGCGTTTGGCCACGCCTACATGACTATTGCGTTGCTGGCCCTTCTGGCGATAGCGGGTCCTTTTTTTTCGCATCGATTGACCTTGCTGGCAACAGTGGGTGCCTTTGGCGTAACCGTGCTCGGGCAGTTTTCGCTCGCCATTCTACGCGGCCAAGGCCGCTTGGTCCGTGATGCTGCGTGGCAGATCGGCGGCCGGGCATTGACGGCCGCCAGCATCGCTTTCGCCCTATGGTGGGGAGCAGATGAGCCTTGGGAGGTCTTAGGAGCGCATTGCATGGGCATGGTGTTTTTTTTGCTGTTGCTCATGCGTAATGGTTGGGTGCTCCCTGTTTTTAAAATTCCTAAAAAAATCTACGCTGTTGTTGTTCCTCTAATCTGGCTTGACCTGGCCTCGGTGATCTATTTTCGATCAGATATGCTTTTGTGTGAGCTACTGGATATGCCGGACGCCGACGTCGGCGCTTATGCCGTGGCGTTTCGCTTGATCGATGCCTTTCTGCTGCTCGCATCGCCGATAAGTCTCATGCTGTTTCGCCGTTTTCGATTGAACGTGGAAACACCGGTCAGAAAGATTGTGATCGGCATCGTGCGTTATTCCCTGCTGGCTGGTGGAATGGGTGGGGCGATTTTTGTGTTGGCCCTACCCACGGCTGATATATTTTTCCCGCTGTTTTTCGGTGAAAAATTCGTATTTGCTGGCACCCTGTTCAAGGTGCTTTGTTTTATGCTGGTGTTTTCTCTGGCCAACACGGTACTGGGGCAGGGTGTCTTCGCCCTGGGGCTCGACCGCCGGTATGCATGGACGGCCACGGTGGCGGCTGTGTTCAATATCGGCGGCAACTGGTTGTTAATGCCCATCTACGGTGTCTGGGCCGCAGTATGGATGACCGTGGCCACCGAGGTGGTGGTGGGCATCGGCTTGTCGGCAGCTTTGCTCCACGCTTGGAAAAATGCCCCTTCCGTGCGGCAACACGAGAGCGCAACATGAACTCCATGGTGGTGCACATTCCCGGATCTACTTTTCAGAATACCGATCTATTCCAGGAGGTGGCGGGGTGCAATTGATTGCCGGCGCAACCGGGTTCATCGGCGGCCGTCTGGCGCGAGAATTGGGCCGCCGAAATGTGGCCTGCACGGCTTTAGGTCGGCGTTCTGTGGCGGGCATGGCGACTCGCACGGCGCCTCTGGACGATCCTGCGGCATTGCGCGCCGCATGCCAGGAGGCGCAGACGGTTTTCCACTGCGCCGGCCATGCCCACGCCTTTGCCGCCCTGTTGCACAGCGATGCCGAGCAGCATTGGCGGGTCAATTTCGAGGGGACGCGCAATCTCGCCGAGGCGGCCGGCCAGGCCGGTGTGCAACGCTTTGTTTTTCTTTCAAGCGTCAAGGCCATGGCCGAGCCCGGCGAACTATGTGCGGACGAGGATTTTCCGGGAGCGCCGGAAACAGCCTACGGGCAGGCCAAACGGGCGGCGGAGGAGGCGGTGCTGGAGGCCGGCCAACAATACGGCATGCACGCGGTGAACCTGCGACTGGCCATGGTTTACGGTTCAGGCGGCCGGGGCAATCTTGAGCGCATGGGCAAGTTGGTGCGGCGCGGTTTGTTTCCGCCCCTGCCCGAGACCGGCAACCGTCGTTCCTTGGTGCATGTCGACGATGTGGTTGCCGCCATGCTGTGGGTGGCGGAAGATGAGCGAGCCCGCGGCCGAACCTATATCGTCGCCGGGCCGGAGGCCCCGTCCGGGCGGCAGTTGTACGATGCACTGCGGGAGGCGCTGGGATTGCCGCCCTGCCGGTGGAGTATTCCCGAGGCTATTCTACGCGGCGCAGCCCGTTGCGGCGACGGCCTGGAAATCCTGTGCCGGCGGCGCGTGCCGCTCGACAGCGAGGCTGTGGCCCGCTTGCTCGGTTCGGCCTGGTATTCGCCGGCGTGCATCGCCCGGGAACTGGACTGGCAGGCGACAATCTCCCTGAAGGCGGGATTGCGGGAGATGTTCGGGTGTTGAAGCGGGGGGTCGACCTGCTCCTGGCAACGATCGCCCTGGTGATCCTGGCGGTTCCACTGCTGGCGATCGCCCTTCTGGTGCGGCTGACTTCGCCGGGACCGGCGCTCTACTGGTCGGACCGGGTGGGGAAAAACAACGCGCTCTTTAAAATGCCTAAGTTTCGCAGCATGCGGGTGGGCACCCCGGCGGTCGCCACCCATCTTCTCGAAGATCCGGCCCGCCATTTGACCCCGATCGGCTCCTTTCTCCGCACCACCAGCCTGGACGAACTGCCGCAACTATGGAGCGTGCTGGTCGGCGACATGAGTTTCGTCGGACCTCGTCCCGCCCTGTTCAATCAGGACGACCTGATCGTCCTGCGGACCGAGCGGGGCGTGCATCGGCTCGTTCCCGGCGTGACCGGCTGGGCGCAGATCAACGGCCGCGACGAACTGCCCATCCCGGAAAAGGTCGAATTGGATGCGGAGTACCTGCGCCGGCGATCCTTCCGGTTCGATCTCGCCATCCTGTGGCTAACTCTGGTACGGGTCAGTCATCGCGATGGAGTCTCGCATTAATCCCATTTCCAGATCACATAAGATGTGATCCGCACGGCAAAACGTGGCCGAGGGGGATGAGGCATTTCGACCAAAGGAGACATCCCCTTGCCACAACGAGATTTCTTCTCGCTGTTTTGTCGGATTCCGAACAACATTCCTTGCCAAGCCTCATTCTCACCGTCGGGTGCCTCAATGTGCGACCATGCCTGTCAGCACGCAACAAGAGAAAGAGTGGTTTCCGGAAATGCCCGCAACAGCTTGCTGTCCATCGTGACGGCCTTTATCCTAAGACTCATGGCCAAGGCCACAAATTCGCAGTCATACGCGGAACAATCGCTTCTATCGGCCAAGGCCAGAACATCCGCTGAGTTGACTTCATATTCCGCATGGACGAGCAACGATTCAGCTTCGTTCTGGAGTCGCATCGCCTGAGCGAGAGATAATCGGCCTCGGCGCATATACCCGGTCAAAATATTGCGGAATTCACTTCGCCATAACAAGGGGGCTGCCCACTCTCGCTCATCCAGCAGCAAACGTTCGGCATGAGAGGTAAACTCGCACGGCAGGTACAAGTAGGCCAGAATATTGGTATCGACAACGATCATGAACGACCTTCCCGCTTGAAAGCATCGATGTCCGCAGCCTGAAAGTCTGTTCCGATCCGCTCCCGAAGGAGGCGGGCACGTTTCAGGCGTTCGCTCGCATCCATACGTTCAGGGACGAGAACAGTTTCGAGGCACACAATGGCCTCACTGTTCAAACTGCGCCTGTGCAACTCGGCAGAAGCCTTGAGACGGGCGTAGACATTCTCGGGGATATTTTTGAGCGTGAGTGTTGTCGACATATGACCTCCCTTTTGAAACCAAAATACATCCATTTTGGTTTTCAATCAAGGGCCAAGCTGATTGGCTGCTGCAGAATAGAGACTCCACAGCGACTTCCTCATCGGTCAACTTCGCCTGACGTCCAACCTGAGCCAGCAGGGAACCCGATTTGCCCCGTCCTTCTGGTTTGCCCACTGTTTCTAAAACCAATCAGCAGATTGACGCCTTGCGTTATGAAGCAGCTTCGCCTTCCTCTCCGCTCAACCCATGCACCAGGTATAGGCGTTCTGGAACATCCGCAGCCAGGGGCTGACCGGCAGGCCCTGCATCGATTGGGGCAGCCAGTGGCATTGCCAGGGCAGGAAGGCCCGTTCGGGGTGGGGCATCATCGCCAAATGGCGGCCGTCGGGCGAGCAGATGCCGGTGAGGCCGCCGGGCGAGCCGTTGGGATTGAAGGGATAGCTTTCGGTGGGGCGCCCCTCGTCGTCGACAAAAACCACCGCCGCCATCTGTTCGTTCCACACCCGGTCGTGGATGGCGACGTCCGGAAAATGCAGAAAGCCCTCGCCATGATCGACATGAATCCCGAAGACCGTCTCTTCCATGCCCTGCAGCATGATCGCCTTGCTAGGCAGAATTTTGACCGTGGCCCAGCGCGATTCGAACCGGCCGCTCAGATTGTGGATGAAGCGGGGTTGTCGCACGGCCTCGATGCCTTGCCAGGGCACCCAGCCAAGCAGGCCGAACAGCTGGCAGCCGTTGCAGATGCCCAGGGTAAAGGTGTCCGGGCGATTGTAGAATTCATGGAATTGGGCCTGGAGCCGCCGATTGAAGCGGATGGTCGCGGCCCAGCCCTTGGCGCTCTCCGGCACGTCGGCATAGGAAAAGCCGCCCACCGCCGCGATGCCCCGGAAGCGGGCCAGATCGATCCGGCCGGCCAGCAGGTCGGTCATGGTCACGTCCCAGGGCTCGAACCCGGCTGAGTAAAAAGCGGAGCTCATCTCCCGGTCGGAATTGGAGCCCTCGTCGCGGAGGATAACCACCTTGGGCTTGTCTTTTCTCTGCAAGATGGCCGGCGCGGTGGCCTCGGGCTTGAAGCTCAGGGCATATTCCGGACCCTGGCGGTCGAAGATGTTGAACTTCTCCGCATCGGCGCACTCCGGGGCGACCTGCAGCCGCTCCAGTTGATAGCTGGTCTCCTCCCACCACTGGCGGAGCAGGGCCATGGCGTCGTCCAGGATCACCTGCCCGTTATATTGGACGGTGACCGCCTTCTTCGCCGTGGTGGACCCAAGCACCACGCAGGGCACCTTGGCCTGCTCGAACCGCTGCTTGACCTCGGCCAGATGGTTCCAGCCGCATTCAATTACCAGGCCCAGCTCCTCGGTAAAAAGCATCTCCAGCATCGAACCCTGGCCGCTGAGCGCGAGGTTGAGACCGCAGTTGCCGGCAAAAGCCATCTCCAGTACCGTGGTGATCAGGCCGCCGTCGCTGCGGTCGTGGCCGGAGTGGATCAGGCTTTGTTCAAGCAGGTATTGCACGGCGCCAAAGGCCCGTCTGACCAACTGCGGGTCGTCCATGTCCGGGACCTCGTCGCCGATCCGGCCGCAGACCTGGGCCAGGGCGCTGCCGCCCAGACGGTTCTTGCCCCCGGCCAGATCGACCAGCAGCAAGGCCGAACCGGGCTCCTTGATGTCCGGGGTGACCTTCCTGCGGATGTCGTCCATGGCGGCATACAGGGAAATCACCAGTTCGCGCGGCGACTTGACCACCTCGTCGCCCACCTTGGCTGCCATGGACAGGCTGTCCTTGCCGCCGTCCACCGCAATGCCCACGGCGATCATCGCCTCGGCCATGGCCTCGGCCGCATCGCGCAGGGCCGCACCTTCACCGGGCAGTTTCGGCGCCCACATCCAGTTGGCCGAGCATTTGACCTGTTCCAGATCCCTGATCCGGGCCCAGACCAGATTGGTCAGTGCCTCGCCTACCGCCATTCGCGCCCCGGCCGCCGGACTCACCAGCATCTTGATCGGCTGTTCGCCGATGGCCGTTGCAATGCCGGTGTGGCCGAAATGGCTCTGAGCCACCACCGCCACGTCGCCGACGGTCAGTTGCAGCGGACCGCAGCATTGCTGTTGAGCGATCAGGCCGGTGACCGCCCGGTCGACCTTGTTGGTGAGAAACCGCTTGGAGCCCACCGACACCAGTCGCAGCACCCGGTACAGGGCCTCCCGCACATCCAGGCCCTTGGGCGGGACAAAGGGGGACAGGGTCAGGCTGGAACGGCTGTCGGTGAAGGTTTTCTGCGGAATCTTGCCGAGCAGTTCGGGAATCTCGATGTCCACCGGGGTGGAGTTGTCCAGATGGTCGTGGACAGTAAAGCGCAAGTCGCCGGTGACCTCGCCCAGGATTTCGCAGGCCACCTTCTCCCGTTCGCAGATCTGTTGAAAGCGCTCGATGTTCTCGGGGCTGATCAAGAGGCCGACCCGCTCCTGGTATTCGGCCACGTAGATTTCCAGAACCGACATGGTCGGGTCGCCCACCCGTATGTTGCGGATCTCCACCCGGCCGCCGGCGTGTTCGACCAATTCCTTGAGCACATTGGCCGGGCCGCCGGCACCCTGGTCGTGGATGACGTCGATCAGGCTCAAATCGCCCATCTCGTTGCAGGCGCGGATCATCCGGTTCATCTTTTGCTCCATCTCGGCGTCGCCGCGCTGGACCGCGTCGAAATCGAGCTTGGATTCGTTTTCGCCCTGCATCATCGACGAGGCTGCGCCGCCGCCGAAGCCGACCCGGTAGGCCGGGCCGCCCACCTGGACGATCAGCATGCCTTTGGCCGCCTGTTTCTTTTCGGTGTGCCGGTCGTCGATCTGGCCGATGCCGCCGGTGAACATGATCGGCTTGAGAAAGCCCCAGCGTTCGCCGTTGTCCAGGCGCAGATCGAAACTGCGGGTAAATCCCTGGATCAGCGGTTCGCCGAATTTGTTGCCGTAGTCCGAGGCGCCGTTGCTGGCCTCGATCTCGATTTCCAGGGCCGGAGCCAGGGTGTCCGGGCAGGCGTAGTTGTTTTCCCATTCCAGCTCGTAGCCGGGGATGTGGAGGTTGGCCACGCAGTAGCCGGCGGTCCCGGCCATGACCAGGCCGCCTCGGCCGGTGCCCTGCACGTCGCGGATGCGGCCGCCGGTGCCGGTCTCGGCGCCGGGAAAGGGGGCGACCCCGGTGGGAAAGTTGTGGGTTTCGGCGGTAAGCAGCGGATGATAGTAGACCGCGGCCTCGCGCAGCGGCGAGGGCTGGCCGGGCTGCTCGGGCAGGAGCGTGATCAGGGAGGTGCCCTCGATCACGCTGGAATTATCCTTGAAGGCCACCTTGCTGCCCTTGGGATTGGCGGCCAGGGTATCGGTCACCACCTTGAACAGGGGCGTGTCGTAGTTTTGGCCGTCAATCACCTGCTTGCCGCGGAAAAAGCCGTGGCGCGAATGCTCGGAGTTGGCGTTGTTGAGATCCATGATCTCGACAATGGTCGGGTTGCGGCCGCAACGCTTGACAAAATAGTCGTGGTACAGCTCCCGGTCCCATTGGTCCATGGAGATGCCGGGGATGTCGAGCAGGCCGTCCGGCCCCTTGCCCATCAGGTCGACCTCGTAGACCGGCTCGGGTTCGATGCCGGTCTCGAAGGTGGTCAGCGGAGCCGGGTAAACGCATTCGGTCATCCGGTCGTGATGCTTGGCGGCAAAGGCCGCCATCTCTTCGCCTTCGGGCACCAGATAGCGGCGGGAGCGTTCCACCCGGGTGACCATGTCCAGGCCGACAGCCCGGCAGATGGACACCATGTTCGAGGACCAGGCGGTGGCGAAGTTGAGCCGGGGGCCGATTTCGAGGACCCGTTCGCCGGTCAGGGCGGGCTCGAAGGTAACGGTATTGAGGAGAAAGCCGTCGGCCAGGATCAGGCGCAGCCGTTCGGTTTCGCCCGGTTCCAGCACCCGGCTGGATTCGATGTTGAAGCAATAGGCGAAATCGGGCTTGAGCTGACGATGGAGTTGAGTGACAAGAGAGGGCATATTGTTCGTTGTTATGGCTATGAGGATGAAAATTAGTGGTAAGTGGATTGCTTGCGGATGGAGTTATTTTTTCAATGATAAGGTTGAATTTGTGGGCGTCACCTACAGTCTGGCTGCATGAGAGATTATATCTTCTAACCACCAAATTTTGCTGCTGTAAGATAAGCATCTCCAGTTTGGGATGTGCATGACGTCGAACACGAGAAATGATATCGCAGAAGGGCAACGTACCCGACAAGAACATGTAAATGTGCGTGGTATCAAATAACAAGAGAGTTGTTTTGCGACCGGATGCTTGTTGAATGGCGACGCTGGAATACCCCGATATGGAAACCATAACTCCCATAGTGTTGTCAGCTTTGTCGTCGACCTTAGAGCGAAGAGAATCAATTTCGGTGGCGTCAGCTTGGCTTGCAGTAATTTTCAGCTCAACGAGGTAGGTCGTTCCATCGAGAGTGAGCGAGCCGTCGATTTGCCTTCCTGAGGTAACATAAGGTCGTCGATTTTGGATCTCGCAGAAATCAAGAAGGTCATAGAACCAGTCTTGAAAGTCGTACCCGCCTTGCTGTGTTCCAACAGTAGAATGCAGAGCTTCTAAGCGTTGTTGTAATTTGGCTTTGTCAGTCAGACTTCGCTGTATCTTCTGACGATCTTCGCGTGCCCTAGCCTTGGCCTCTTCTCGCTCTTTTTCGATCCTGATAATTTCGCTTTGCACTTTAAGGTATGCCTTTAATTCGGCAACGGCTTTTGTCGCTTCGTCGATTTTTTGTGCAGAGTCTTCCCAATTACGTAAGTCTGGAAAAGTTGTTTGCTCTGAAATAAACTGTGCCATCTCAAAAATAACAGATTTTCCACGGATTGATGCTTGGAGTTTTTGAAATGTTCGGTCGAGAAAGTCTCGTTTGCTTTCATCTGATGCCCAGGTAGCAACGAACGCTTCTGTTACGTGAGAAGCGCGTAAAAATTTGCGCAATGCTTCTTTGCGCCAAAAGGACTTAAGTGCGGCCTCGTAGGTTAACTCAATGAGCCGAGGAGTGATTTTTGCTGCCATTAGTTTGGGAAGATCAAAAATTTAGAGGCCTAAATCAAATTTTCTCTCAATTATTCAAGGAATTTATTGCTCCACTCAAAATGACAAACGAAAACCTCTCCTTTTTTTGACAAGACTGTCAACACCTGTCTGCTTGCACGATTTTCCGGCTTGTCATGCCGCCATCTTCTTGTTCCGGTTCACGGCGGCGAGTGCAACAAAGGCACACCTTTCGAGCAGACGTGTCCAACTTACCAATGCCCCACCTATTTTTCCGCCTCAAAGTGTGTGTCGGCTTCGCTTTTTTTGCAACTCTCCCTGTCGGGCCAGGGAAAACAGCCGCTGAAAAACGGGGCATGGTTGGAGGTGAAGAACGGCGGGTCGCGGCGGAGGATGGTGGTGATCTGCGGTTGGCGTTTGAATTCGCGGTCGAGGAAGGTTCGCACCGATCGTCGGTCCCAACCCCGGGGATGGACGAAATCCAGGTAGAGCGATAGATCGGCCGGGGAAAATTCACTGCCCGGCAACCGCTTGGCCTCTTCGCTGGCAATCGGCATGTTGAAGATGGCCAGGTTGAGAAAGGTGATGGCCCGGTGGTGGCGCAGGACGAAATTCATGGTTTGCCGCGCCTCCACCAACGATTCCGAGGGGGTGCCGAAGAGCAGGTAGACGTAGGTGGCAATGCCGGCCTGTTTCAGGGCCGCGAAGACCCGGGCCGCCAACTCCAGGCGGACGCCCTTGTCCATGGCGTCCAGCACCGCCTGGCTGCCCGATTCCAGTCCCAGCTTAAGCAGGACGCAGCCGGCGGCACGCAACTGCCGGCAAAAGTCGACATCGGCCAATTGCTCGTGGAAACGAACAAAACCGAACCAGGGCGCTCCGGGCGGCCGGTCGCGCAGCGCTGTCAGGAGCGCCGGGCTGACGGCATTGTCGAGCAGGTGGATCAGGTTCGGTCGCAGATCGTGGCAAAGCTGCGCCATCTGGCTGGTCGCGGTCTGGGGTGCAATCGGTTGGTAGCGGTTTTGCTCGGCGGTTTCCGGACAAAAAGTGCAGCGGTTCCAGTAGCAGCCGCGCGAGGCGGAATAAGGCAGGATCGGGCCGGGGGCGAGGTAGTCGGCCAGCGGCAGGTCCGGGTAGTCGGGGGCCGTGTCCGTTATTGGGCCGTCGTAGCCCAACAGGCGCAGCAGCGGCACTTCGCCGGGCCCTTGGATGCAGCGGTCCACCAGGCCGACGAAAGGCTCATTCCAGCCGGGGCGGCCCATCCAGGAACTGAGCAGGCCGCCGCCCAACACCAGTTTGATCGCGGGATATCGGTTCCGGAGGAACCCGAGTAGGGCAAAGGTGCAGACCGCCTGGCTGAGATAACACAGCGATAGGCCGATCCACTCGGGTGCGAGTTCTTCCAGCAAAGCGGGCAGCCGCGCCTCCATCCAAGGGAAAAAGGGACTGCGTTTGAAATGCGCCGCCGCCTGCAACAGCTGGTCGCTGGCGAGCGGATCGAACTCGTCTTGATAATTGCCCAGGCTTACATGGATTGCCGGATGCTTTTGAGCCAGCAACTCCAGCGCCCGGTTGAGGTCGCGCACCGCCCGCTGGTAGCGATCGACATTCCGGTAGAGTTCGGGGGAGCGCAGGGCCGCCAGATTGGCGTGCCGATGGCGCAGGGCCCGTTTGGACCAGGCGTCGTCGGCTGCAGGGGGCTCCTGGCCCAAGAGAAACAGCAGGCCTTCGAGATTGGCATCCAGCTGGGCGCAGACGATGCCGTGCCGGCGTAGGCAACCGGCCAGGGCGGCGATGCCGGGCGGCGGTTCGCCGGGTTTGGCCACCGGCGGATGGATCAGCAGGATCGAGGTCATGGGGAGATTTTCGGTTCGGCTTCTTGTTGGCGAGTGTTCTTCGTCAGGCGAAAATGGTCCATGCCTGACCGAACAAGGTCACCCCCTCGCCGGGAGGCATTCTTTTCTTTGCGTGCCCAAAGAAAAGAATCAAAAGAAAAGGCAGCCGCGCCGCTGAGGTGACCCCGGCCGCCGAGCCGCGAAACCGGCGGGGCAAGAACTCGCTGCGCTCGAACAGCTTGCCCCTTGCTCCCGGTTCCGCATCTCGCCGCCCGGCTCAGCGGCAAGGGCGTTCAGCATCCTGCGACAACATGATTTTTTTGTCATGCCGAAGGTGGTGAGATTTTTCTCGGCGCTCACACCGATTCCCGCGTTTTGTGGAAAACCACCTCGGGAAACAGATCCTGGGTATGCGCCAGCCGCCAGGTGCCCTCGGCCAAATAGGTCAGGTGGCCTTCGGCGTCGAAGGCCAGGTTGAATTGGGTTTTCTTTTCGAATTCGCGCAATTGTTGCTTGTTGTCGCAACTGACCCAACGGGCCAGGGTGTAGCTGAGCGGTTCGTAGGTGGCGTCCACGCTGTACTCGTCCTTGAGCCGGGTCATGGTTACCTCGAACTGGAGCACGCCCACCGCGCCGAGGATGTAGTCGTTGCCCATCAGCGGCCGGAAGACCTGCACCGCGCCTTCTTCGGCCATCTGCAGCAGGCCTTTTTGCAACTGCTTCATCTTCAGCGGGTTTTTCAGGATCACCCGGCGGAAATGCTCGGGCGCGAAGTTGGGGATGCCGGTGAACTTGAGCTCTTCCTTGTCGGTGAAGGTGTCGCCGATCTTGATGGTGCCATGATTGTGAATGCCAATGATGTCGCCGGGATAGGCCTCGTCCACGTGCGAGCGCTCCTGGGCCATGAACACCGTGGCGTTGCTGAGGTTCACCTCCTTGCCCAGCCGGTGGTGGACCACCTTCATGCCCCGGGTGAACTTGCCCGAGCAGATGCGGAAGAAGGCGATGCGGTCGCGGTGGGCCGGGTCCATGTTGGCCTGAATCTTGAACGTGAAGCCGCTGAAGGCCTCTTCTTCGGGATGGACCATGCGGCTGGTGGTGGCGCGCGGTCCGGGCGGCGGCGACAGTTCGACAAAGGCGTCGAGCAATTCGCGCACGCCGAAGTTGTTGATGGCGCTGCCGAAGAACACCGGCGTCTGGCCGGCCTTGAGGTAGTGCTCGTATTCGAAGGGGTTGGCGGCGCCGTGGAGGAGGTCGATGTCCTCGCGCAGCTTGTCGGCGGCATAGTTCCCCAGCAGTTGGTCGAGCATCGGGTCGGTCAGGTCCTTGACCACGATGCAGTCCTCGGGACGGGTATCCTTGCTGGGCGTGAACAGGGTGATCTGCCGGCGGTGCAGGTCGTAGACCCCCTTGAATCCCTTGCCCATGCCGATCGGCCAGGAAAGCGGGGCGCATTCGATCTGTAGTTTGTCCTCGATGTCGGAAAGGATGTCGAGCGGCTCCAGGCCGTCGCGGTCGAGCTTGTTAATGAAGGTGATGATCGGGGTGTTGCGCATTCGGCAGACCTCCATCAACTTGGTGGTCTGGGCCTCGACGCCCTTGGCGCTGTCGATCACCATCAACGCCGAGTCCACCGCGGTCAGCACCCGGTAGGTGTCTTCGGAGAAGTCCTGGTGGCCGGGGGTGTCGAGCAGGTTGATCTCGTAGTCGCGGTAGTTGAACTTCATCACCGAGGTGGTCACCGAGATGCCGCGCTCGCGCTCGATGGCCATCCAGTCGCTGGTGGCGTGCACCGCCGTCTTGCGGGATTTGACCGCGCCGGCCATCTGGATGGCGCCGCCGAAGAGGAGCAGTTTTTCGGTCAGGGTGGTCTTGCCGGCGTCGGGATGGCTGATGATGCCGAAGGTTCGTCGTTTCTGTATTTCCTTGAGGTGTTGACTGCTCATGTCGGTGCGGTGTTGGGCCTGGGTGTTTTCGGGTATGCCGCGCAGGGTGTCGCGCTATCGATTGCTGGCGCGTGTCTTCCGGCGAATTCTGCGGTCTCGGAGCATTCAAAAAAAATGGGCCGGAAACCGGCCCAGGTACGTGCTCGCGGACTGCGCGGCAACCATACAGCATGCGACGCAATTTGTCCATTCGTCATTCTTTCTGCGCTCCGGAGCTGCGTGCCGTCGAGGGCACCGCGCATGGCGATGACAAGAAAGGGATGACAAGGGGAAAAAAGAAATGGTCAATTGATCCATATTGCGTATCCTGAAAGTAGCGCGGCCCGCGCCTCCTCTCCACCTCCACAACCCTGTGCCCATGTCTCTGCAGATATTCGATGTCGATCAGCTTCTTCCGGATCCGGATCTGGATGGATTCAGGCAAAATGCGCCTGACAAATGTTTGTTCGTCGGGGAAAGCCGTTGCGGCATATGGTTTGCCCGTGCAGGAAGCAATGGGGAAAACTATGGCGTAATCGGCCATTATGCCGCCCGGGACGGCCGACAGAGCCAAGAGTTGCTGGCAGCGGCCTGCGACCTCCTGCGGGATGGCGGTTGCACCGCTGTCTATGGGCCGATGGATGGCAACACCTGGAAATCGTACCGGTTCGTCACTTGGTCGAACGGTTCGCCGTCCTTTCTCATGGAACCGCGGAATCCATCGCAGTGGCCAGAATATTGGCGCCAATCCGGTTTTGTTCCCAGCCACGAATATATTTCCACCCTGGTCACCGATCTCGCCTCGGTTGATCCAAGACTGGCAAAAGCGCGGACGCGGCTGCAGGAGGCGGGCATTACCTGGAGGCCGGTCGATCTCGGCCGGTTTGAGGACGAGCTGAAGCAGGTGTACCGGCTGTCCTTGGCGGCCTTCAAAAAAAATGTCCTTTATACCGAAATCGACGAAACAACCTTCCTGCGCCAGTATCTTCCCTTTGCCGGCAAAATCGACGCCGGATATGTGCTCCTGGCGCACGATGCGGAAGCCCGTTGCTGCGGTTTCGTCTTTGCCATCCCCGACCTGCTGCAACTGCAACAGGGCTCGTCAGTGGACCGTTTGGTCATCAAGACCCTGGCCGTGCATTCGAACAGAAGCATTGCGGGCCTCGGTGCGGTACTGGTGGACGAAGTCCAACGGACGGCGGGAAAAAACGGCCTCACGTCGGCAATCCACGCCTTGATGTATGCAGGCAATGTTTCAGCCAATATCGGCAAGGGCGGCACCCTGCTCCGCCGCTACGCCCTCTTTGGCAAGGCCCTGGCATGAACGTGGTTGAACTGTTGGCGGCACAGGCCGAACAGCGTGGCAACCAGCTGGCGCTTTGCCATGGCCGCGACAGCATCACCTTCCGTAACTTGCACGAGCAATCCTGCCGGGGCAGTGCCATGCTGAGGTCGCTGGGCTTTGAACCGGGGGATGCGGTTCTGGTTTTCGTGCCCATGTCGATCGATCTCTATTGCATCCTGCTCTCGTTGTGGCGATTGGGGATGACGGCCATGTTCGTCGATCCCTCCGCCGATGCGAAAACCATGCGGGAGTGCTGCGCCAGAGCGAAACCCAGAGGGTTCATCGGCACGCCGCTTGCCCAGTTGCTGCGGCTGAAAAACCCGGCGCTCCGCAGTCTTGCTCCTGTCCTGACCACCGGGTGGCTGCCGTTTCACGCTTGCTGGTCCGCTGCTTCCCGCTGGGCGATAGACTCCGGCTCGGTTGCCTGCAAACCGGAGACCCCGGCACTCATCACCTTCACTTCCGGGACAACCGGCACCCCCAAGGGAACCGTGCGCACCCATGGATTCCTCTTGGCTCAGAAACGTGTTCTTGAAAAAACGCTCAAGCTGCAAGCAGGCAAGGCAGACTTGGCAACCCTGCCCATCTTTGCCCTGATCAACCTGGCCTGCGGCGTCACCACCATTATTCCGAAAACGAGCCTGAAACATCCGGCCAAGGTATCGACCCAGCCTATCCTTGCGGACTGCGCCCGATTCCGGCCGGCTACCGCGGTGGCTTCTCCCGCCTTTTTCGCGTGTCTGCTGGAAGATCCCCGGCATGTGCAACTGCGTTGTCTTGAATCCTTGTATACCGGTGGCGCCCCGGTTTTTCCCGGCTTGCTCAGAAAACTGGCAACAGCGCTGCCCGGTACGGCCATAATCGCCGTTTACGGCAGCACCGAGGCCGAACCCATTGCCGAACTGCACTCCAGCGATATCAGCGACGACGATTACCGCCGCATGGCAGAGGGTGGTGGCCTGCTTGCCGGAACAGTGGTGGAAGCAATCGACTGTCGCATCATGGAGGAGCGCTGGGGCAGGGAACTTGGCCGCCTGAGTGCGGCGGAGTTCCGCGGTCTGGTCCGATCGAGCGGGGAGGTCGGCGAGATCGTCGTCCAGGGCGAACATGTGCTCACCGGCTATCTGGATGGGATCGGCGACGGGGCCAATAAATTTTCGGTTGAAGGCTCTGTGTGGCATCGCACCGGCGATCTCGGCTATTTCGATGCGAATGGACGCCTCTGGTTGCTGGGACGCTGTGCTGCGGCCATACGGGATGCCAGGGGAGTCGCCTATCCCTTTGCCCTGGAAACCGCGGCAAGGCAGTTCGAGCAGATAACCAAGGCGGCCTTCTGCCAAGTGGGGGAAGACAGGGTGCTGGCCATCGAAACCCGTCTTCCGCCCGACGAAGCCGATAGGTTGCTCGGACCTCTCATCAAAAGGTTTTGCCTCGATCGTCTTGTCCTCGGCACCATCCCGATGGACAGACGGCATAATGCCAAGGTCAACTATCCGGAACTGCGTAAACGGCTCGCATCATCTTGAATCGTCCTTCCTATGCCGCCCAATCCAACTTCATCCCGGTGATTTTATGACTCAGAATTCACATAAAATTGAGCAACTCGCTGCAACTCTCCTCGGCGAACGATCGCAGGAGGAGGTCCGAAAACGACTCGAGGCGGACACCAAAACGCCGTATGCGCGGCTGGCCAACGTGAAAGGAACCGCCCCCGAGGCGTTACGCAGCCGCTGGGAAGATCTGCTCGGCCAAGGTCGGCCGATCCCGTCGGCCCTCTACAACGGCGAAGACATGGATGTCTATGGCGCCAACATCGAAAACTGCATCGGCACGGTCAAATTGCCGGTCGGCATTGCCGGGCCGCTTCGGGTCAACGGCAGTTTTGCCAAGGGCGACTATTACCTGCCCCTGGCCACCACCGAGGCCGCATTGGTGGCAAGCTACCATCGCGGTGCCGTGATTCTGTCGAAATCGGGCGGATGTTCGGCGGTGATCCTCGCCGAAGGAGTGACCCGTTCTCCGGGCTTTGCCTTTGCCTCCATCGGCGACATGTTGATTTTCGCCCACTGGGTGCTGACCCATAAGGACAAGTTGAAAGAGGTGGCGGCAACGACCACCAGGTTCGGTGTCCTCCAGGATATCCGCTTTGCGGCCCAGGGCAGCCATCTCTATCTCTTGTGCGATTTCTTCACCGGAGACGCTGCGGGGCAGAACATGGTGACCATCGCGACCCAGGTAATCTGCGATTTCATTATCGAACAGGCGCCGGTCGCCCCACAATACTGGTTTGTCGAGGCCAACGCCTCGGGCGACAAGAAGGCCACCGCCCAGTCCTTCTCCACGGTCCGGGGAAAAAAGGTGGCGGCCGAAGCGGTTATTCCGGGGAAATATATCGAACGTTTTCTTCACACCACCCCGGAGAAAATGGTGCGGTACTGGCAAATGTCCGCTCTGGGCGGGGTCATGACCGGTACGATCGGCGTCCAGGGACACTATGCCAACGGTCTTGCCGCCCTCTTCATCGCCTGTGGTCAGGATGCGGCCTGCGTGGCCGAGGCGGCGGTCGGCATCACCCGGTTTGCCATTCTTGAGGACAATGGACTCTATGTCTCTGCCACGCTGCCCAACATGATTGTGGGCACCGTGGGCGGCGGCACCAAGCTGCCGAGCCAGCAGGCGGCGCTGCAACTCATGGGACTGGACGGAGCCGGTCATGCCAGGGCCTTTGCCGAGGTCTGCGCCGCCGCCGCCCTGGCCGGGGAAATTTCCATAATAGGATCCATGGCCGCAGGCGATTTTACCAAGGCCCACGACGATCTCGCCAGGAAACGATAACCTCGAGCGACCACGCACCATCTCCCCGCGAAAACACCCCTGCGGTACGCGCCGCAAGGTTCATGGATGAGGAATATTGACTATGTCGTCCCCCCTTGTCGAACAAAAGATTGAGGAACGGAATCTACCCTTTTACCGTCGATTCTGGATCTATCAGAAGGAACGTTTCCCGCTGGTGGCGCATACCCCGCTGATCCTGGCCTTCAGCTATTGCGCGGTCTCGATTTCATCGAGGCTTAGGGACGGAGTTTGGCCGCAATGGCCGTCGGCGGCGGTCGCCTTTCTTACCTGCCTCCTCTTTTTTCTGCAGTTGAGAATCGCGGATGAATTCAAGGATAATGCGGAGGATGCCCGATTCAGGCCGTATCGGCCGGTGCCGCGCGGATTGGTCGCACTCGGCGAGCTCGGCCGGCTTTTTGTCCTGGCCGGGCTGCTCCAGTTGGCGGCGGCGCTTTGGTGGAATCCGAAGCTGGTCATTCTGTTGCTCGTCACCTGGGGCTATCTTGGGGCCATGAGCTTTGAATTCGGGATGCGGAACTGGCTCAAGGCCCATCCCATCGTCTACCTCTGGACCCACATGCTGATCATGCCGCTCATCGATCTCTATGCCTCCTCGACGGACTGGATGGTCGCGGGCATGGTCTTCCCCCCCCATGGCCTGCTCTTTTTCCTTGCTGCCAGCTTTTTCAACGGCGTTGTCATCGAGATCGGCAGAAAAATCAGGGTCCCTTCCCAAGAGGAAGAGGGGGTGGAAACCTATTCCTTCCTTTGGGGCTGTTCCAAGGCGGTGTTGGTGTGGTGGCTGATGGTGCTGATGACCGCTGTTTTCGGTTGCTTAACCGCATGGAAGGCGGACATGTTGGCCGCGATCGGCCCATTGCTGCTTGTGGCCGCCTGCGGCTGCGGCATCGTGGTTGCGCTTTTTCTCCGTCGACAAACGGAGAGGCTGGCGAAGATGTTCGAGCCTGCATCCGCCCTCTGGACCCTCTGCCTGTATCTATCGCTAGGCATTCTGCCGGGAGTGATCGCCCATGGATGAAATGATACTGTTCTCGCGGCAAAACATGCGCCTGGAGCATGTGGGCGGCAAGGCCGCCGCGCTCCATGCGCTGCAGGGACTGCCCATTCCCGAATGGTTTGCCCTTACCCCGGCTGCCTTCATGATCAGCGGCTGTATGGAAAACGACCCATCCCGGTGGCGGGTGAACGAGGCGCTCCGGGTGCAGCTCAACCAAGCCCTTGCACAACTGTCCGATGAGGATGGCTGTTTTGCGGTGCGGTCATCGGCGATTGATGAGGACGGGCAGGGGTTGAGTTTTGCCGGCCAGCTCGACTCTTTTCTGGGAGTCGCCAAAACCGAGGTGGCCGACAGGGTCGCCGATGTTTGGCGCTCGGCGTTCTCAGAGCATATCAGGGCCTATCGGGCCGAGCATGATCTCGGCGGATGCGTGCCGCCCGCCGTGGTGGTGCAGCGCATGATCGACGCCCAATGCGCCGGTGTCTCCTTTGCCGTCGATCCGATAACCGGCAATTGGGATCATGCCCTGGTCTCATCGGTCTGGGGGCTTGGCAGCAGCCTGGTCGATGGCGAGCTCGATGGCGATACCTACCGCGTGGATCGAAGCGGCCGCATCGTGGAGAAACAGGCCGGCCCGAAGCCCTTTGGCGTGTATCTTCGGGACAGGGTGCCACAGAAGCAGGAACACGACCAAGAAAGAGCCGAGGCCTATTCGCTCGACGACCGGATGGCGGCGGAAATTGCGGCCTTGGCCAGATTTTGCAGCCAACGACGCGGATGTCCCCAGGATATTGAGTGGGCCTATGAAAAAGGGCGTCTCTACCTGCTTCAGTCGCGTCCCATTACCAGTCTCGGCCGGGTGCCCGATCCGGGGGGCAAGCTCAACATTTGGGACAATTCCAATATCGCCGAATCCTACGGCGGGGTGACCACGCCGTTGACGTACAGCTTTGCCCGTTCGATTTACGAGGAGGTCTACCGACAGTTTTGCAAGATCATGGGGGTTCCGCGGCATGTCATCGAGGCCAACCGGGAAACCTACCGGGGCTTGCTCGGCTTGATGCATGGTCGGATGTACTACAACCTGACCAACTGGTATCGTTTGCTGGCTTGCTTCCCGGGATTTTCCATCAACCGCGGTTTCATGGAACAGATGATGGGGGTGCGCAAGGAGCTTGGCGAAGAGTTGCTTCAACTCATCCCCAAGCCCAGGGCAAACCGTTTGCTCAGCCTCCTGTACCTAGGCAAGGCCCTGGCCGGGATGGGACTGAGCTATCTGCTGCTGCCCCGGAAGATAAAGCGATTCTATACCCGGCTGGACAGCGCCCTGGCCAGACCGGAGATTCCGTTGTCCGCACAGCGGGCCGATGAGCTGGTCGCCTTGTACCGGCAACTCGAGGAACGGTTGCTGCTGCGATGGGATGCGCCCTTGATCAATGATTTTTTTGCCATGATCGCTTTTGGCCTGCTGTCCAAACTCTGTCGGTCCTGGTGCGGCGACGGACACGGCACCTTGCAAAACGATCTTGTGGGAGGTAGTGGCAGGGTAGTCAGTGCCGAGCCGGCCAAACGGGTTGCCGAACTGGCCGCCTGCATCCGGGGTGACAGGGAGGCCATGGATTTGTTCCAGATGGGTCCGGCCGCGGATATCCTGGCCTATCTCGACGGCAACGAGACTATGGGCCGCCTTTTTCGCCAATATCTCGAAAGATTCGGTGACCGCTGCATCGACGAGCTGAAATTGGAGAGTGTGCCCCTGCATGACGATCCCTTGCCGCTGCTGCGGGCCATCGGCCACTTTGCCGGCAGAGAGGGGCGGCAAGAGGGCAACCAGGCCGCGGATGCCCGGATGGAAGCGGAACTGCGAGCCTTGGAGATGCTGGCTCAAAGCTCTCTGCGCCGGCAAGTGTTCACATTCATCCTCAAACATGCGCGGGCGCGTGTGGAGGACAGGGAGAACCTCCGTTTTGAGCGGACCAGGCTTTTCGGTCGGGTGCGGGAGATCATGGCTGAGCTCGGCAAAAGGTTTGCGGCCCTGGGCATCCTCAAGGACCGCAACGATATTTTTTACCTGGAAAAGGATGAAATTCTCGGCTTTGTCGAAGGGTTTGCCTCCTGCCCCGATCTGGGGGCCATCGCCGAGGTGCGCAAACGCCGTTTTCAGGGCTATGCCACCCTGCCGCCCATTGCCGATCGGTTTCAAACCCGGGGCATGGTGTTCGTCGGCAACGATTTTTCCATCGCCGATGACGAGCAGCCGTTTTTTGCCGATGAGCAGGGGAAGCGGCAAGGCATAGGGTGCTGCCCGGGCATTGTGCGTGGCAGGGTTCGTGTGGTCAGGGATCCCAGAGGAGTGGAGTTGCCCGCTGGCGCCATACTTGTGGCGGAACGGACCGATCCGGGATGGATCATGCTCTTTCCGGCGGCATCCGGGTTATTGGTGGAACGGGGCAGTCTTCTTTCGCATTCGGCCATTGTCGCCCGGGAATTGGGGCTGCCCGCGGTTGTGTCGGTGCCGGGGGTGACAAGCTGGCTGCAAAACGACGATCTGGTTGAGCTGGATGGCGGTACCGGTTTAGTGAGACTGTTGCAGGGAGAAGAAGACCATGTCTGATACGGAAATTGCCGCCAAGGCCTCCTTCGATGCGATCCGCTACGCCCAATGCTGGGAAGATGCCGACATCCTCCTGCAAGGCCTGGATGTTCAGGAGGGCGACGTCTGTCTGGGCATAGGCTCTGCCGGCGACAACTGCCTCTCGCTGTTGACCCGCCATCCCAAAAGGGTGATCGCCGTCGATATGAATCCGGCCCAACTGGCCTGCATAGCCTTGCGGGTCGCCGCTTTCAAGTGCCTTGAGCACCATCAGCTTCTCGAACTCGTTGGCTCGCGGCCAAGCGAGAGAAGGGTGGCGCTTTTTGAACGATGCACAATCCATCTTGCCGATGAATACCGTGAGTTTTGGCAAAACAACCTTGGCGCCATTGCCGGAGGGATCGGAGATGCGGGTAAATTTGAACGGTATTTCGCCATGTTCAGGAAATATGTGATTCCCCTTGTCCATCGATCCGCCACGGTCAAGCACTTGTTGGAGGGAGGTGATCGAGAACGCTGCGCCTTGTTTTACGACACAACCTGGAACAACCTGCGCTGGCGCATGCTTTTCCGCCTGTTTTTTTCCCGCTGGCTGATGGGCAAGCTGGGCAGGGACCCTTCGTTTTTCGCCTATGTCGAGGGATCGGTTGCCGACCGGATACTTGCCCGGACCCGACATGCCCTGCGCGAACTCGATCCCGGCAAGAATCCCTATCTTCATTGGATCCTGACCGGAGGGCATGGCGATGCCTTGCCGCACGCCCTGCGGGAAGAGAACTTTGCGACCATCAGGGACAACATCGACCGGCTGGAAATCCGCCGGGGAACCGTGGAGTCCGTGCTGGCCGCGGAGGGATCCAGGAGTGTGGATCGATGCAATCTCAGCGATATTTTTGAATATATGTCCGAAGAGACGGCCACCTCGGTACTCGCCCAGGTGGTTGCCGCCACCAGAAGCGGCGGACGGCTCGCCTACTGGAACATGCTCGCCCCGCGCTGCTGCCCGAGCGAGTGGAACGACAGGGTGCGGCGCAGGCACGATCTGGGCCAGCGGCTGCTGTTGGAAGACAAGGCGTTTTTTTATTCGGCCTTCATAGTTGAAGAGGTGCTGTGAATCCCTGGTGGGGTATTGTCCTGGTTCTCGGCAGCTTGACCCTTCTGCTTGCCGGTTGTCGGTACGGTGGCCAGAGGTTCTCTCTGTCGGCGGAACTGACGCGCAAGATGGTGCATATGGGAATGGGGCTGATCTGTACGCTCTTCCCCCTCGTGTTCCGGACAACCTGGCCGGTTTTTTTGCTGGCTGGAACCGCTGTTGCCGCTCTTCTTGTCGTCCGGTCTTCGACAGTTCTCCGCACAACGATCGGTTCTTCCTTGCATGGCGTGGAACGTTCGTCCCTGGGGGAAATCTTTTTCCCGGTTGCCGTGGCCGCAGTCTGGTATTTTTCCCTTGAAAAACCGCTCTATTTCAGCCTCTCCGTCCTCGTGCTGACACTCGCCGATGCCTTTGCCGCTCTGGTCGGCACGAAATACGGGCAACAGCAGTACACCACCATGGAGGGCTATAAAACATGGGAAGGGAGTTTCATTTTTTTTGCCGCGACCTTCCTCTGTATCCATATCCCCCTGCTGTTGCTGACAACCACCGGCAGGGCCGAGAGCCTGCTTATCGCCTTGCTCATCGGCATTTTGGTCATGATTGTTGAAGCCGTTGCCTGGCGCGGTCTCGACAATCTGTTTATTCCCCTCTGCGTCTGCATTCTGCTCAATGTCTACGACAGTTTCAGCGCATCGCAGATTCTGGTCCGAATTGCCTTTATCCTGCTCATCATCGTCATCCTCTTTTTCCTTCGTCCCCGCACCAAACTCGATGACGCCTCGATCCTTGGTGCCAGCCTTGTCACCTATCTGGCAGTCACTGCTGGCAACTGGCAATGGGCCGTTGCCCCTGTTCTGGTCTTTGTTAACTATTTGCTCCTGGGAAAAGCGAAGGACGCGGTTGCGGAACGGATTCACAATATCCATGCGCTCCTGGCAGTTACCCTTCCCGGTCTGTTGTGGTTGTTGCTTTACTACCGCCAGCAGCAGCAGATATTCTTTTTCAGCTACAATCTGGCCTACATGGCCGAGCTGGTCTGCATATTCATTGCCCAGTGGGCCTTCGAGTTCAAGGAGAGAAGCCTTGTCCGTATTACTCTGAAAAGCAGCTTGTTGAGTTTTGTCATGATTATGGGGCCCTGCTTCGTTTTCATCTACAGGGAGGTGGGCTCTGCCGGCATTGCCCTTGCCTTTGTCTGTGCCATGATCAGCGGTCAGCTGTTTCGTCTCATGCAACCGCAGATACGAGACTGTCCGTTGGACAGCCAACGGTTTTTCCGGCAGGGCTTCATTGGTTTTGGTATCTCGGTGGTCCCATGGGTTGCCATGGTTTTTTTCAACTAAAGGGTTTTCCTGCCGCAGAAGGAATATGCACCCGGAAAGGCTTGGCTGCTCAAGTGAGTTCCCTGAAGAGAGCGGGTGAAAAGCGGGGGTTGGGAGGGCAAGCTGTCATTTTGCGGGAAAAGAACGAAAAAACCGCCGCAACTCCCTGGTTGACGAGGAGTTGCGGCGGTTTCGTTTTCCTGCTGCTGTAAACAAAAAAAAGGCCGCATTGCTGCGGCCTGATATCTGGCTCCCCGGGAGGGACTCGAACCCCCGACAAGGCGGTTAACAGCCGCCTGCTCTACCAACTGAGCTACCGAGGAATGGTGCTCGTGAAAGAAATCGTGCAGTCCACACGACCATTTCAAGATTGGCTAAATAGCACAGAGTCTCTGGGCCGTCAAGAGAAAGTTGTGCGTCGACTACCCCTGCCCGAACCCGTCCGCAGGGGGGAATGTCGTACATGGTGCAGGTTCCGGTTCAGGTGCTGCTGAACATGTAGCCGACGCTGCGCACGGTTTTGATCCGCTCGAGGCCGTTGGCATTACGGCCCAGTTTCCTGCGTAGGCTGCTGATGTGGACATCGATGCTGCGATCGAACCGTTCCAGCTTTCGGCCGAGCGCCTCCCGGGCCAGTATTTCCCGGCCGACCACCTGGTCGATGCGCTTGACCAAGGCGTGCAGCAGGGCGCATTCGATGGCGGTCAGCGAAACGGTGCTGTTGTCCTTGGATACGGTTCGGCTGTCGATGTCGATGAGCAGATCGTCGGCGACGAGCGTGCCGGTGGTTGGGGGTTGAGTACCGAATTCGTTTTCTCCGTGTCGCTGGATGGCACGAATTCGCGCCACCAGTTCACCGGGATCAAAGGGCTTGTCCAGGTAATCGTCGGCCCCGATTTCCAGACCGACAATCCGGTCGGCGGCATTGCCCCGGGCGGTCAACATCAGGATCGGGATCGTCGACAGGCAACGCAGTTGCCGCAGCAGGTCGACCGCGTTGTAACTTGGTAACATGATGTCCATAATGACAAAATCGCAATCGTCGGCCAGGGCCGAGGCCAGCCCCTGTCTGCCGTCGTGGCAGGGCAAAACCACGTAGCCTTCCCGGGTCAGGTATTCGGTTAGCAGGTCGCAGAGCTCGATATCGTCGTCAATGATCAGGATTCGCATGGCACGGCAATGGAACAGGGGGCAAGGGTGCGATTCGCTCATGGCCCGACATAAAATCCCGAAGGACCACGCTGTGGGTAACATGCAAAAAAAATAACAATTTTTTCGCGAAGTGAACAGGATAAAGATTCCGATCGTCGATGTGCGGGCGTGTTGCCGCTTGTTGCTCTTCTGTGGCCGAGCTGTCGAGAAGAGAAGTAACAATCCCGCGTCCCTGCGCAGGGTCGGTGCTCTTGCTCGTTCAGGAGGAGTGTTTGTCGATCAGCGGTATCGGTCTCGGCAGGTATGCGATGCGGGGCCTGTTCGTTGTGCGGACAGGGAGCGGAAAGGTTGGCTCGGCTCAGGCCTTGACCCGTTTTCGGTCTCGTGCGGGATTGCGCCGTGTCCATGTGGATGTGCAACCCCGCACGGCACGGCCGTCGGCACCGGGCTTCACTCCCGGCGCAGGAGCAGGGCCGCCCATTCCTCCTGGTGCAGCCGGGTAAGCGACTGCAGGCCGAATTGGCGGTATACGCGGATGATATTGGCTTCCTGGTCGCCGCTGAGGATGCCGGCCAGCACCAGGTGGCCTCCCGGCGCGGTCAGGCGCGCCAGGGTTGGCGCCATGTCCACCAGCACGTCGTGGACGATGTTGGCGCAGATCAGGGGAAAGGTGCCTTGGATGTGGTCCACCGGCGTGGTGCCGATCTCGATTTTTCCGGCCAGACCGTTATTGGCGATATTGCCGCGTGCCACTGCCACCGCGTCGGGATCGTTGTCGATGGCCACTACCCGTTCGACGCCGGACAGGGCGGCGGCCATGGCCAGGATGCCGGTACCGGTGCCGACATCCAGGGCCTCCCGGCAAGGGCCGGTTTCCAGGCATTGCCGGATCAGCGCCAGGGCCATGCGGGTCGAGGCGTGCTGGCCGGTGCCGAAGGCCATGCCCGGATCCATTTCGATGACTGCCTGGCCCGGCTCCGGCCAGTAATTCTCCCAGGAGGGCTTGATCACCAGGCCGGGAACGATCTCGTCCGGCTTGAAATACTGCTGCCAGCAGGTGGCCCAATCCTGGTCGGCAAGCAACTGGGCCGTGGCCTTGGCCGGCCCGCAGTCGTACAGGGCGAACAGCTCGGTCATCTCGCGCTCGACCCGGGCCAGGAGTTCGCTGGCCTCATCGGCGGCAAGGGCGTTTTCAGTCATGCCCAGTTGGAAGAAGCCGCTGATCAGGGCGCCGTCCTCGTTTTCCGGGCTTTGCTCCACCCCGGTACCACTGAGTACCCCCATGAGGTCGGAGGCGGGTTCCAGCAGGGGGCGGGGGCAGAACAGGGTGATCTTCAGCCATTGGTGTCCAGTTGCAGATGTCATCGGTTTTTCATTCGGGAAAAGAAAAGGGAATTGCCGCGTCTCCGGCCGGTCCGGGCAAGCATACCCTGGTTTCGGGTACGCAACCACTTTTTCCTGCCACCCGGCCGGGTGGCAAGGCGTATCCGGCCGCATGGCAGTGGGTAAATAAGCTGCGTAAGTAGGCAAAATTGACGATTGACAAAACCTCTGCGCCGCGATTAACTAATAATTTATCACTTATTTCCAGCTGACCGAAGGTTTGTGCTGCGGCGGAAAGAGAGAGGAGCAGAACGCCGAAACAGCCTTGGCCGCAGTTTCCAGACGTATCGTTGTTTTCCTTCCGTTTTTTGCCCCTCTTCTCTCCGTGCTCCAGGATTGTCCCCATGATTGACACGTCGGGCCATCATATCGTCTACGGCGAATTGCGGGATTACCTCACCGGCGAGGTGCTGGCCGATACCGACGATGAACGCATCCGCCAGGATCTGGCCCGGTTGCTGGTGGAACGGCTTGGCTATGGCAAACACGAACTCGAGCCCCGGTTGACCATCGACACCTGCTACAACGGCATTCGGACGCGAAGCCTGATCGAACTCGCCGTTCGCCTCGACGGCCGGCGGCTGTTCATCGTCCGCTACGGTCCCGGTTCCCTGATCACCAGGGAAAAAGCGGCGATTGCCGCCGCACGCCTGCTCGAGTCCGATTACCGCATCCCTTTGGCGGTGGTCACCAACGGCCGGGACGCGGAGCTGCTGGAAACGGCGCGGGGCAAGGTGCTGGCCACCGGCATGGACTGCATTCCCGACCGGGGCCGGGCAACGACGCTGGCCGGCGAATACGCGCTCGAGCCTTTTGCCGACCCTGAAAAACGGGATCAGGCCTTGCGCATCCTCAATGTGTTTGACCAAGAGGTCTGCTGTTTCGGCAATAGCTGCCTCAACGATGCCCGTTGAAAACAACAAGAAGCCGACACGGTGGCCGATAGCCGCCGCAACCGGCACCCGATCAACCCTCACCCACACGACACTCATGGAGAAAAAGCGTACCTGGAACAAGACAAGCTGGCAGAACCATCCCGCCCTGCAACAGCCGAACTGGCCGGACAAGGAGCGATTCGACGAGATCGTCGAAACCCTGTCCTTGCTACCTCCGCTGGTTTTTGCCGGAGAAATCAGGGACCTGAAGGCGTTGCTCGCCAGGGCGGTCAAGGGGGAGGCCTTCCTGCTCCAGGGCGGCGATTGTTCCGAGGAGTTTTCCCGCTGCACCGCGCCCAATATCCGCGAGACCCTCAAGGTGCTGCTGCAGATGGCGGTCATCCTCACCTATGCCGGCAACAAGCCGGTGGTCAAGGTCGGCCGCATTGCCGGCCAGTATGCCAAGCCGCGTTCCAGCGATACCGAGAAGATCAACGGCATTGAGATCCCCAGCTATCGGGGCGACATGGCCAACTCCGCCGAGCCGGTGCTGGAGGCGCGCATTCCCGACCCGGAACGGATGCTCAAGGGCTATCACCTGTCGGCGGCGACGATGAACCTGCTGCGGGCCTTCACCCGCGGCGGTTTCAGTTCGCTGCACCGGGTCCAGGCCTGGAACCAGGAGTTCGTCAAGCAGTCGCCCATGGGACGGTCGTACGAGCGCATGGCCAAGCAGATCAGCAATGCCCTCAAGTTCATGGAAACCATCGGCATCTCCACCGATATCCCCCAGATGAAGGAGGCCCAGTTCTTCACCTCGCACGAGGCCCTGTTCCTCGGCTACGAACAGGCCCTGACCCGGCAGGACTCGGTGGCCGGCGGCTGGTACGACTGTTCCGCCCACATGCTGTGGATCGGCGACCGCACCCGCCAGATCGACGGCGCCCACGTCGAATTTCTCAAGGGAGTGCGCAATCCGCTCGGCATGAAGGTCGGCCCCAATTACGATGCCGACGACATCCTGGCGATCATCGAGCGGTTGAACCCGGAAAACGAGCCCGGCCGCATCACCCTGATCACCAGGTTCGGCTACAAGGCGATCGACAAGTATCTACCGCCCCTGCTGCGGGCGGTTAAAAAATCGGGTTTCAACGTGCTCTGGACCTGCGACCCGATGCACGCCAACACCTTCAAGGCCGAATCCGGGCTCAAAACCCGCGATTTCGAGAATATCCTTTCCGAGTTGCGGTGTTTTTTCGAGTTGAACTGGGTGGAGGGCACTGTGCCCGGCGGCGTTCATTTCGAGCTGACCGGCGACGACGTCACCGAATGCATCGGCGGGGCCCGCCAGCTTTCCGACGCCCAGCTCAGCCAGCGGTATCTCACCACCTGCGACCCGCGGCTCAACGCGGAGCAGGCCCTGGAAATGGCCTTCCAGATCGCGGAGATGATCCGCAGCAGTTGAGGAGAAAGGCCTCTGAGGCTCGGTCGGGAAGAAGGAGGTAAAAGCGGCTCGGCGATGCCCGGTCAGGTGGCGAAGATGGCGGCGATTTCGTCGCGGGAGGTGCTGTCGAGCAGCCGTTGCCGGTTGCCCGGCTGCTTGAGGATCTTGCTGACCATGGCCAGGGTTTTCAGGTATTCTCCGGCCTTGCTGGCCGGAGAAAGCAGCATGACGAACAGGTGGGCGGGCCGGTTGTCGATGGCGTCGAAATCGATCCCGGTCTTGCTGCGCCCGAAGCAGAGCAGGATTTCGTCCAGTCCTTCGAGCTTGCCGTGGGGGATGGCCACGCCATTGCCGAGCCCGGTCGAGCCCACGGCCTCGCGCTCCATCAGGGCGTGCAACAGCGTTGCTTCGGTAAAGCGGCCGCAGACCGTGGCGGCAACGCCCGCCAACTCGCGCAGGGCGGCTTCTTTGGTGGCTGCCTTCATATTGAGCAGCATGGCGTCGTGGAGCAGCCGGGGCATGGCGGATCAGTGGGTCTGTCTCCGGTGCTTGACCGGAAGAATTTTTAGTTGTTCCCGATACTTGGCAACGGTGCGCCGGGCAACGGAGATGTTTTCCTTGGCCAGCAGCTCGGAGATCTTGCTGTCGCTCAGCGGCTTGATCGGGTTCTCGCCGTTCACCAGTTGGCGGATCCTGGTCTTGATCGCCTCGGCCGCCACCGAATCGCCGTCCGGGGTGGCCACCGCCGTGCTGAAAAAGTATTTCAGCTCATAGATGCCTTGGGGGCAGTGCACGTATTTGTTGGATGTCACCCGGCTGACGGTCGACTCGTGCATGCCGATATCCTCAGCCACATCCCGCAGGATCAGCGGTTTCATCGCCGCCGATCCGTACTCGAAAAAATCCCGTTGAAACTTGAGCAGGCTTTCCATGACCCGGTAAATGGTCCGCTGCCGCTGCTCGATCGACTTGATGAACCACTCGGCATTACGTTTGTTTTCGCGTAGATAGCCGCGCGACTCCGGCGAGAGGCCATTTTTCTGCTTGAGCAGTTGCTGATATTCGCTGGAAAGCTGTAGCTGCGGCATTCCCTCGTCGTTGAGTTGGATGACGAATTCGCCGTCGACCTTGTAGACGAACACATCCGGCACCACGTAGTTGGTCTGCTCGTTGCTGAATTCGTTGCCGGGGTAGGGGGTCAGCTCCTGGATGACGGACACCGCCTCGTGCACTTTCTTGAGCGGGGCGCCGGTTTCCTTGGAGATTTGGGCATAGTTGCGCGATTCGAGCAGGCCCATGTGCTCCTCGACGATGCGCCAAGCCAGGGGATGGTCCTGGTCGAGGCGGTCGAGCTGCAACAGGAGCGATTCGCGGATGTCGCGGGCAGCGACCCCGGCCGGATCGAGGCTTTGCACCAGAAGCAGCGCCCCTTCGGCTTCTTCGTTGCTGCAGTTGCCGAAGGTGCAGATATCCTCGATGCTGGCTTCCAGGAATCCGTGTTCGTCGAGGTTGCAGACGATGAAGGTGGTCAGCTCGACATCCAACTCGGTCATGTCGAGATGGGTCAGCTGCCACTGTAGGTAGGACGCCAGGCCGGGCGTGGCGGAGATGAAATCGAACTGGGATGGGGCGTCGGCCGGCGGGGCTTCATGGGAAAAGGAGAGGTCCGAGTCGAAGGCGTTGGAATAATCGTCCCAATTGACCTCGGTCACACTGGCCGGGTCGTCTCCCTTGATCCGGTCGGTGACCACCGCTTCCGCCTGATAGGTGTTTTCTTCCGCGCTGAGCGCCTCGGGATTGGCGGTCGGCTCAAGAACGCTCGGCACCTCTTCCAGCATGGGATTCTGCTCGATCTCCGCCTGCAGGGCCTCGGTGAGTTCCAGGCGGCCCAGCTGCAACAGCTTGATGGCTTGACGCAGCTGCGGCGTCATCACCAGTTTTTGTGCCAGCTTGAGGCTTTGCCTGAGTTCGAGGGCCATGGGAAATCGGATTTTTTATTTGCGGTTTTACTGTCGGCGACGGGTCACATGGTGAAATGGTCGCCCAGGTACATTTTTCTCGCCACCGTGCTCTGAATGATGTCGTCGGCGCCGCCGCTGGTGAGAATCTGACCGTTATTCATAATATAGGCAAAGTCGCAGACCTGCAAGGTTTCTCGGACATTGTGATCGGAGATCAGGATGCCCAGCCCCTTCTGTTTCAAGTCGCGGATAATATCCTGGAGATCGGCCACCGACAGGGGGTCGACGCCGGCAAAGGGCTCGTCGAGCAGGATGAAACGCGGCTTGGTGGCCAGGGCCCGCATGATTTCCACCCGTCGCCGCTCGCCGCCGGACAGGGCGTGCCCCTTGTTGCCGGCCAGATATTCCAGCTTCAGTTCCGCCATCAGCTCGCCGATCCGGTTGTTGATCTCGTTGCGCGACAGTCCCAGGGGCTCCAGTACGATCCGGATGTTCTCCTCGACCGTCAGTTTCTTGAAGACCGACGGCTCTTGCGCCAGATAGGTGATGCCGCGCGAGGCCCGTTTGTGAATGGGCAGGGCGGTGATGTCTTCCTCGTCCAGGAGGATGGCGCCGCTGGTCGGGCGGATGAAACCGACGATCGAATAAAAAGTGGTGGTTTTGCCGGCGCCGTTCGGCCCGAGCAGGCCGACCACCGAGGAACTGTAGACCTGCACGTCGACCCGGTCGACCACCCGCCGGTCGCGGTACTCCTTGACCAGCCCCCGGGTTTCGAGGACAGAGGTTTCGGTCATGGTTTTTTCTTGGATTCCGGGTGGATAATCGCCCGGACCCGGTTGTTGCCGCCGGTGTCCGGCTCGACGACCGACCGTTTCTCGTCAAGATAATAGACGATGCTCTTGCCGGACACCATGTTCTGGCCTTGCCAGGCCCTGGCATTGCCGCTGAGCACCGCCTTGCGTTCCTTGGCGAAATAATCCATCCGCTCGCCGGCGCCCAGCCAGTCGCCCTGGCTGATCTTGACATTGCCGGTGCAAATCAGCTTCTCCACCTGGTTGGTGGGCTGGCCGCTTTGCTGCTGGCCCTGCGGCGTCTCGCCTTTTTTTTCGGTATAGAACACGGTCATCTCGTCGGACTTGATGGTGAGAGTGCCTTGGCGGGCGTCGACCTTGCCGATGAATACCACCGAATTCTTGTTTTCTTGGGAAACCATGCGGTTGGCTTCGATGCTGATCGGCTGGTCCGACTCCTCGGCGGCGGCCTGGCCGTTGGCCGGGTCCGGCGGCAGGAGAAAAGCGGTCAGAAGCAGGGTGGTGCAAACGGCGGTATGAAAACGGCCCATGGCTGGCCCCTTGGTCGAAATAAAAAAGGTGGCAATGTTTTTTTCGGTTTGCTTTTTGCAAGAATCTCTCCATAATACTGGGTTCTCCGCGGAATGTAAAGGCCCGGAATGGAGACGAGGTCCTTTTCTTTGGCAAGGAAATAGAATGGTTTACACCGGGGGGAAGCAGCGGTACAATGGGCGTCCGCATTTCAGCCGGACAGGGGTAAACGGATTTTAGAGTCGCAATCGGACAGGGAAAACACATGATACGCGAGGAAATCGCCAAGGCCAAGGTGCTGGTGGAGTCGCTTCCCTATATTCGTGAATTCAGGGAAAAAACCGTAGTGATCAAGTATGGCGGCCATGCCATGGTCGACGAGGCCTTGAAGCGCAACTTCGCCCTCGATGTCATCTTGATGAAATACATCGGCCTCAACCCGGTGATCGTGCACGGCGGCGGTCCGCAAATCAACCGCTTCCTGGAAAAGATGCAGGTCACCCCCAGCTATGTCCAGGGGATGCGGGTCACCGACGGCGAAACCATGGACGTGGTCGAGATGGTGCTGGTCGGCAAGGTCAACAAGGAGATCGTCGGCCTGATCAATCATTGCGGCGGCAAGGCGGTCGGGCTTTCCGGCCGGGACGGCGATTTGGTGCAGGCCCGCAAGCTGACCATCCAGGGCAAGCCCGCAGCCGAGGACCAACCGCCGGAATTGATCGACATCGGCCGGGTCGGCGAGGTGACTCGGATCAATCCCGAAATCCTCACCGCTCTCGACCGGCAGGACTTCATCCCGGTCATTGCCCCGGTGGGGGTCGGCGAGGACGGCCGGGCCTTCAACATCAACGCCGACCTGGTAGCCGGGGCGATCGCCGCCGAGCTGAACGCGGTCAAGCTGATGCTGCTCACCGATGTCGAGGGCGTGAAAAACCAGAACGGCGAGCTGATTTCCACCATTTATCGCGACCAGATCGACGACTTGATCGCGGCCGGGGTGATCAAGGGGGGGATGATTCCCAAGGTCAACTGCTGCAAGGCGGCTCTGGACGGCGGCGTAGCCAAGGCGCACATCATCGACGGCCGCCAGGAGCATGCTGTTTTATTGGAAATTTTTACCCGGAAAGGAATCGGGACGGAGTTGGTGGCATGACAAACGCAGAATGGGCGACGAGAGGTAACAAGGTGTTCATCGGAACCTACAGCCGGTTTCCGGCGGCCATGGTCAAGGGCAGCGGTTGCCGTCTCTGGGATGCGGACGGCAAGGAATATCTCGATTTCCTGGCCGGGATCGCGGTCTGTTCGCTGGGGCACTGCCACCCGGCGGTCACCGAGGCCATTTGCCGTCAGGCCGGCGAACTGGTCCACGTCTCGAATCTGTTCCACACCCCGCCGCAGATCCGGCTGGCCGAGTTGCTCGTCAACAACAGCTTTGCCGACCGGGTGTTCATGTGCAATTCCGGGGCCGAGGCCAACGAGGCGGCGATCAAGCTGGCCCGGATTCACAGCGGCGAAGGCCGCTACGAGATCATCTCGCTGGCCGGCTCGTTCCACGGCCGGACGCTCGCCACCGTGGCTGCCACCGGCCAGCCCCGATTCCACCAGGGGTTCGAGCCCCTGCCCCAGGGATTCGTCCACGCCGAGTTCGGCGATCCGCGCACCATCGAGGCCCTGGTCTCGTCCAAAACCTGTGCCATCCTGTGCGAACCCCTTCAGGGCGAAAGCGGGGTCCGGCCCCTGGAGCCCGAGTATATTCGGGCGATCCGCGACATCTGCGACCGGCACGGTCTGTTGCTGATTTTCGACGAAGTCCAGACCGGGCTTGGCCGGACCGGCACCCTGTTCGCCCATGAGCAGCTGGGCGTGACGCCGGACATCATGACCCTGGCCAAGGCCTTGGGCAACGGCCTGCCGCTTGGCGCCATGCTGACCACCGAGAGCATCGCCGCCTCGCTGACCGTGGGCACCCATGCCTCCACCTTCGGCGGCAATCCGGTGGCGACGGCCGCCGCAGTCGAGGTGCTCACCCTCATGCTGGCAGACGGCTTCATGGCGTCGATCCGCGAGAAAAGCGCCTATTTCGTCGACAAACTCCAGGGGGTGGCCGTCCGCTATCCCCAGTGGGCCACCGGCGTGCGCGGACGGGGGCTGCTGCTTGGCCTGATGTTGACCGACAAGGGTATCGAGCGCGGCGCGGAGATCGTCCAGCGGATGTTCGAGGAAGGGGCCTTGATCAACTTTGCCGGCAACAGGGTCCTGCGTTTCGTGCCGCCCCTGATCGTCGGCACGGCCGAGATCGACACGCTGGTCGACAAGCTCTGTTTGGTGCTCGACCGACTGGCCTAGGCCACCGGTCTGCCCTCCATGGATGCCGTTTCCTTGGTGGCCGTGGCCGTGGCCCTGGCCATGGATGCCTTTGCCGTTGCCCTGGCCGCCGGCGCCGTCCTCCATCCCCTGACCTTCCGGCCCTGTTTCCGCCTGGCCTTTCATTTCGGCCTGTTCCAGGCGATCATGCCGGTGATCGGCTGGTTGGCCGGGCTTACGGTGCACGCCTTTGTCGCCACCTGGAGCCATTGGATCGCCTTTGCCCTTTTGGCCTACATCGGCGGGCGGATGGTGTGCGAGGCCCTGAAGGGCGAGGAAGAGGGCGCGCAACCCGCCGACCCGAGCCGGGGACTGACCATGGTGGCCCTGTCGGTGGCCACCAGTATCGACGCCTTGGCGGTTGGCCTGACCCTGGCCATGCTCGACGTGGTCATCTGGATTCCCTCGTTGGTGATCGGTCTGGTCGCCTCGGCCTTTACGATCGTGGGGCTTTTTCTCGGTACCCAGGCCGGCCGCCGCTGGGGACGGTGGGTCGAGGTGGCGGGGGGCGCCATTTTGATCGGCATCGGCCTGAAGATACTCCTCACCGCCCTGTTCTTCGAACAAGCGACTGCAAGCATGGGCTGACTCCTTTTCCACCGTCTTTCCCGCCCTGTCGAATGGGGGGCTTGTCCGCGAAATCCCTTTGCAACGATCCCGTTTTCTTGTATGAATTGTTTTTTCTCAGGAGCGGTGCGATGCCCCGAAAGGCCCGATGCACCGGCATGCGTTGGTGTGTCGCCGCTCCCGGATTATCTTGGGAAGAACGCTATGAACAACCATCTCTTGGCGTTGGGCGATTTTTCGCGGGAAACATTGCGTTCCTTGATCGATCGAGCCCTCGCGTTGAAAGCCGACCGCAAGCGGGGCCTCCGCAACCAGACCCTTGCCGGCCGCACCATCTGTCTCCTGTTCGAAAAACCATCGACCCGCACCCGGGTGTCCTTCGAGTCCGGCATGTACGGCCTGGGCGGCCAGGTAATCTTCATGTCCGCCAAGGAGTCCCAATTGGGGCGCGGCGAGCCGCTCAAGGACACGGCCCGGGTGCTCTCCCGCTATGTCGATGCCATCGTGGTCCGTACCTTCGGCCAGAATGTGGTCGAAGAGCTGGCCCGGTATGCCACGGTCCCGGTGATCAACGCCCTGACCGATCTCTACCATCCTTGCCAAGTCCTCAGCGACCTGATGACCGTGCTCGAAGTGAAGGGCACGCTGGACGGCGTCAAGACCGTCTGGATCGGCGATGGCAACAACATGGCCAACTCTTGGATCGAGGCCGCCTCGGTGTTCGGTTTTCCGCTGACCCTGGCCTGTCCGGCCGGTTTTGATCCCAACGAGGCCATTCTGGCCAAGGCGCGGGCGCGCGGCACCCTGCCGATCAGCATCGTACGCGACCCGGCCGAGGCTATCCGCGGCGCCGAGGTGGTCAATGTCGATGTCTGGGCCTCCATGGGCCAGGAAGCGGAACAGGAACAACGGATCGGCCTGTTTCGGCAATACCAGCTCGACGCGGCCTTGCTGGCCAAGGCGGACCGCAATGCCGTGGTCATGCATTGCCTGCCCGCCCATCGCGGGGAAGAGGTCACCGAGGAGGTCCTGGAGGGGCCGCAGAGCGTGATTTTCGATCAGGCGGAAAACAAGATGCACATCCATGCGGCCATCCTGGAGCATTTCATCCTCAAGGGCAGGGCCGCATAACTCTTTAACCATCGTTGGGCCGCGCGGCCTGTGACAGAGCAAGTTTATGAGCGTGAAAAAAATCGTTCTCGCCTACTCCGGCGGATTGGATACCTCGGTCATCCTCAAGTGGCTGGCCAATGAATACGGCTGCCCGGTCATTGCCTATTCCGCCGACATCGGCCAGAAGGAGGACTGGGATGCGGTCCGGGCCAAGGGTTTGGCCACCGGCGCGGAGCAGGTGATCGTCTCCGACCTGCGCGAGGAATTTGTCCGCGACTATATTTTCCCGGCCTTTCGCGCCAACGCCATTTACGAGGGTTCCTACCTGCTGGGCACCTCGCTGGCCCGGCCGCTGATCGCCAAGGAACAGGTGCGGATCGCCGTCCAGGAAGGGGCGGATGCGGTCAGCCACGGCGCCACCGGCAAGGGGAACGACCAGGTCCGCTTCGAATTGAGCTACATGGCGCTCAACCCGAAGCTGGGCATAATCGCCCCCTGGCGGATCTGGGACCTCAACTCCCGGCAGAAGCTGGTCGCCTTTGCCAAGGAGCACGACATCCCGGTGCCGGTGACCAAGAAGAATCCCTACAGTTCGGACGAGAACCTGCTCCACATCAGCTTCGAAGGCGGCATTCTGGAAGACCCCTGGAACGAACCCGACGAGGAGATGTTCAAGCTGACGGTCTCCCCGGAAAAGGCGCCGGACAAGGCCACCTATGTCGAGATCGAATTCGAGCGGGGCACGCCCGTTGCCATCGATGGCGAGCGGCTCTCGCCGGTGGCGCTGATGACCAGGCTCAACACCCTGGGCGGGGCCAACGGCATCGGCCGCCTCGACATGGTCGAAAACCGCTTTGTCGGCATGAAGTCGCGCGGCGTCTACGAAACCCCCGGCGGCACCGTCCTGCGGGCCGCGCACCGGGACCTGGAAACCATTACCTTGGACCGGGAAGTGCTCAATATCCGCGATTCCTTGGTGCCCCGCTATTCGCAGCTCATCTACAATGGCTTCTGGTTCTCGCCGGAGATGCAACTGCTCCAACGCACCATGGACGATGCCCAGGCCACGGTCAACGGCACCGTCCGGCTCAAGCTTTACAAGGGCAACTGTATCGCCGTGGGGCGCAAGTCGGCGAATTCTCTTTATTCCGAGTCGTTTGCCACCTTCGAGGAAGACGAGGTCTACAACCAGGCCGACGCCACCGGCTTTATCCGGCTCAATGCCCTGCGCCTGCGTATCCAGGCCCACCAGCGGATGAAATGATGGCCGAGTCGAGCAGACCATCCGACAAGATGTGGGGCGGCCGTTTTGCCGAGGCCACCGCCGCCTCGGTGGAGACCTTCTCCGCCTCGATCCAGTACGATGCCCGGCTCTACCGCCACGACATCATGGGCTCCAAGGCGCACGCCCGGATGTTGGCCCGACAGGGACTTATCACCGAGGAGGAGCGGGATGCCATCCTCCAGGGCCTGGATGAAATCGAGGCCGAAATCGACCGGGGCGAGTTCGTCTTCAAACCCGAACTGGAAGATGTTCACATGAACATCGAAAAGGCCCTGACCGACCGGATCGGGCCGGCCGGCGCTAAGCTGCACACCGCCCGCAGCCGCAACGACCAGGTCAACCTCGATTTCCGCCTCTACCTCCGCGACGAGGCCGACGCCCTGGATGGGCTGCTTGCCGGGGCACAGCGGGCCTTTGCTCGACTGGCCCGGAAATACCTGGGGGCGGTCATGCCCGGCTATACCCACCTCCAGCGGGCGCAGCCGGTCCTGCTTTCGCATCACCTGCTCGCCTATGTCGAGATGTTCCAACGCGACCGCGACCGGCTGGCCGGCTGCCGGCAGCGGATCGACATCATGCCGCTGGGCGCGGCGGCCATGGCCGGTACCGGCCTGCCCATCGACCGCCAGGCGGTGGCCGAGGAACTGGGATTCGCCGCGATCACCGCCAACTCGATGGACACCACCGGCGACCGCGATTTCGCCTTGGAGATGCTCTTTTGTCTCAGCCTGATCCAGGTGCACCTCAGCCGGCTTTCCGAAGAGCTGGTACTCTGGTCCACCAAGGAGTTCGACTTTGTGCGCATCGGCGACCGCTATTGCACCGGCTCGTCGATCATGCCGCAGAAGAAGAACCCCGATATCCCGGAATTGATCCGCGGCAAGACCGGCCGGGTCGCCGGTGCCCTGATGGCCCTGCTCATGACCGTCAAGGGCCTGCCCCTGACCTATAACCGCGACTTGCAGGAAGACAAGGAGCAAGTTTTCGATGCCTTGGACACGGTCAAGGCCAGCCTGGCGATCACCGCCGAACTGCTTGACCATACCGAGTTCAAGACCGAACGGTTGCGGGTGGCCACCGCCGGAGGCTTCATGACCGCCACCGACCTGGCCGACTATCTGGTCCGGCGCAACATGCCCTTCCGTCAGGCCCATGGCGTGGTGGGCCGGATCGTGGCATTCTGCCAGGAACGCGACTGTGAGCTGGTCGATCTCACCTTGGCGGACTTGCAACAATTTTCCGAATTGATCGGGGCGGATGTATTTGCCGTCCTGTCGGTGGACGGCTCGGTGAACAGTCGGCTGTCCGCCGGGGGAACCGGCCGGGCGCGGGTCGAGGAGGCCTTGACGCACGTGGAACGCCTGCTGGGGATAACATCATGAACGGATGCGGCAGTAGTCACCCATCGATTTTTCCGGTTTTCGTCCTCCTTGCCCTGCTGGTCCTCGGCGGTTGCGGATACAAGAATGCGCCTGTTCCGCCCCGGAACGTGCTGCCGGTGGCGGTCCACGATCTCCGGGCCGATCTCGACGAAAAGGGGGCGACGCTTTCCTGGACCTTTCCCAAGAAAACGATGATCGGCGATTCCGTCGAGGAAATCAGCGAGTTCCAGCTATATCGGGCCGAGGAACCGGTCGACGGCTACTGCCCGACCTGTCCGGTTCCCTATGCCGCATGGATGACCGTGCCCGGCGGCCTGCTGGCCTCGGACGAGGATCGCACCGCAACCTGCGAGGTCAGGGGATTGCGGCCGGGCTATCTCTACTTCTTCAAGGTGCGCAGTAAAGCCGGCCTGTGGATCGAGTCCCAGGATTCCAACGAGGTGAGTTTTTTTTGGCAGACGCCGCCCGCGGCTCCGGCCGGGGTCAGCGTCGCCAGCGGCGATGGCCGCAATACGGTGCAATGGCAGCCGGTCGGCACCGGCGCCACGGGTGCAGAAGCCGGGGTGCTGCGGTATCAGGTATATCGCGCCGTCGGCGCCGCTGCCGCGGCCAAGGTCGGAGAGCCGGTGGCCGCTCCTCCGTACACGGACACCGCCGTCGAGAACGGCCAGGTCTATACCTACCAAGTCCAGGCCATCGCCACCTATCCGCGTGGATCGGTCTACAGCGGTTTGAGCGCCACTGTCGAGGCTCGGCCGCTGGATCAAACCGCGCCGACGGCGCCGGTTCGGGTCGAGGGACTCAGGACCGATGTCGGGGTGAAGGTTTTCTGGGATCATGCCGCCGGAAAGGATCTGGCGGGCTACCGGGTCTACCGCCGGACCGCGGGCGAGGGCAAGGCGACATTGGTCGGCGAAGTCGAGCTGCCCTACAACATGTTCATTGATGCCAAGGCACCCGGTACGACGCTTTTTTACTCGGTTTCCAGCATCGATACCCGTACCCCGCCCAACGAAAGCAACCGCTCGGCGGAAATCCGGATCGACAACTGAGGCCTGGCTTCGGGAGCAACTGCGCGCGATGAAAAATATTCCTTGGCCGATTTCTTTTTGGAAAATGAGCGGGGCGGGCAACGATTTCATCGTCATCGACCACCGCAAGCCCGTCATCCGGCCGGAGCAGATGGCCGAATTTGCCCGTTTAGCCTGCCGGAGAAAATTTTCGGTGGGCGCGGACGGCTTGTTTCTGCTCGAACGTTCGGACCGGGCGGATTTCAAATGGCGCTTTTTCAACGCCGACGGCTCCGAGGCGGAGATGTGCGGCAACGGGGCGCGGTGCGTGGCCCGCTTTGCCTACATGCAGGGGATCGCGGCGGCGCGGATGCGGTTTGAAACCCTGGCCGGCATCGTCGATGCCACCGTGGCCGACACCCAGGTGACCGTCCGCATGACCCCGCCCCATTCGTTCCGCTTCGACCGGCAGCTTGAGGTGGCCGGGCAAATGTTCATGGTGCACAGCGTGGATACCGGTGTGCCCCATGCGGTGATTTTCGTCGACGACATCGATGCGGTCGACGTGGTCGATCTGGGCCGCCAAATCAGATTCCATCCCGCGTTTGCACCGGCGGGCACCAATGTCGACTTTGTCGGTCGGACGGCGAACGGCTGTCGGATCAGGACCTACGAGCGCGGCGTCGAGGACGAGACCATGGCCTGCGGCACCGGCGTGGCCGCCGCGGCATTGATTGCCGCAGCCAAGGGATACGCCGGTTCGCCGGTGGAAATCGTCACCTCGGGCGGCGTTGCCCTGACGGTACATTTCACCGGCAAGCAGGGGGAGGGGGCGGAGCAGGTACTGCTCAAGGGACCGGCCCATCTTATTTACAAGGGTGAACTCACGGCCGAAGCGCTTTTCGAACAGCGAGCCGGCTCGGGTGAGTGAACGACGCCTCGCCGGCCGCCGCGATGCCATGCCGCGATGGACGTCGGGAACCAGTTACGGAAGGAGGACAGGATGAGACGATTTGAAGGCGCCATTACCGCAATGGTCACACCCATGCGTGACGGTGCGATCGACGAGCAAGGGTTGATTGATTTGATCGAATTTCAGATCGCCGGCGGCATCCACGGGATCGTGCCCTGCGGGACCACCGGGGAATCCGCCACCTTGAGTTTCGACGAGCACAAACGGGTGATCGAGTTGACCGTCAAGACCGTCAAGGGACGGGTGCCGGTCATTGCCGGAACCGGGGCCAACAACACGCTGGAGGCCATCGAGCTGACCGAGTCGGCCAAGGCCAGCGGTGCCGATGCGGTGCTGTCGGTGGTGCCCTACTACAACAAGCCGAGCCAGGAGGGCCTGTTTCAGCACTTCAAGGCGATTCTTGCGGCTGTCGACATCCCGATGATCCTGTATAACGTGCCTGGTCGCACGGTGACCAACATGCTGCCCGCGACCGTGGCCAGGCTGGCGGTCCTGCCCAATGTGATCGGCATCAAGGAGGCCAGCGGCAACCTCAGCCAGATCAGCGAGATCATCCAGCTCTGCCCCGAGGATTTCATCGTCTTGTCCGGCGACGACTTTACCGCCATGCCGACGGCGATGATCGGCGGCAAGGGCGTGATTTCGGTGGTGTCCAACCTGGAGCCGGGCAAGACCGCCGCCATGATCGAGGCTGCGCTTCGGCACGATGTGGGCAAGGCCAAGGCGCTCCACTACGAACTGTTTTCCCTGATGGGCGCCATGTTCTGCTATCCGAGTCCCGCGCCGGCCAAAAAGGGGCTGGCCCTGATGGGGCGGATCGCCTCGGAAGAGGTCCGGCTGCCCATGACCCGGATGGATGCGGCCAGCCTGGAACGGCTGAAGAAGGATATGGCGGGCGTGGGGTTGCTGTAATCGATATCCGAGGGGAAAAGAGATGGCCAGAGTGATAGTTGCCGGCGCGGCCGGCCGCATGGGACAGCGGATCATCCACATGGTGCACGCCCAGCCGGGGCTGCAGTTGAGCGGCGCATTCGAGCGGCCGGGCAGTCCAGCCATCGGCAAGGATGCGGGCCTGGTCAGTGGGCTGGGGGAAACCGGGGTGACGATCACGGAGGGACTGGCCTCGGTGATCGACCGGGCCGACGTGCTCATCGATTTCACCTTTCACGAAGCCTCCATCGATTTCGCCCGGCAAGCCGCCGCCCGCAAGGTCGCCATGGTCATCGGCACAACCGGCCTGTCCGCCGACGAACTGGCGACCCTCAAGGCGTTGGCCGAGGCGAATTTTCCTTGCGTCCAGTCGCCTAACATGGCGGTCGGGGTCAACGTCCTTTTCAAGTTGGTGGAAAAGGCGGCGGGCATTTTGGGCGACGCCTACGATGTCGAGATCGTCGAGGCGCACCACCGCATGAAAAAAGACGCCCCTTCGGGCACGGCCCTCAAGCTCGGCCAACTGGCCGCCGCCGCCCTCGGCCGCGATTTGGCGGAGGTCGGCGTGATGGAGCGCAACGGTATCATCGGCGAGCGGACCGAGCGGGAAATCGGTATCCAAACCATCCGGGGCGGAGATATCGTTGGCGAGCATACCGTGTATTTCGCCGGCGCGGGCGAACGGCTGGAAATCACCCACCGGGCGAGCAGCCGCGACAACTTCGCCCGAGGTGCGGCCCTTGCCGCCGCTTGGGTGGCCGGCAAGCAGAACGGGCTCTACTCCATGTTCGATGTGTTGGAGTTGAATACTTTTTAGGACCTTTCCGCATCGTTTTGCCGAGGTGAAATTCTACACCGCCGACGCCGGAACGGACGAGCAGGTCGCCGCCATTGGTTTCGGATCCAACCTGGGGCAATCCCGCGCCATTCTCACGGCAGCCTGGCGCGAGTTGGGGCATTGCCCCGGGATCGCCCCCATCGCCTTGTCTTCCCCCTATCGCAGCCAGCCGCTCGAGATGATCAGCGACAATTGGTTTGTCAACGCTGCGGCGCTGGTGCGGACGACGCTGTCCCCAGAGGCCCTGTTGCGCGTGTTGCAGGCGGTGGAGACCAGGCACGGACGACGGCGCGATGCCGCCGCTTCCGCCATCCATCGGGACCGCACCCTCGATCTCGATCTGCTGCTGTACGACGACTTGCTCCTGGCGACCGGGCGACTGATCGTCCCCCATCCGCGCCTGGCGCACCGCCTGTTCGTGCTCGCTCCCCTGGCGGAAATTGCCGCAGACCTCCTGCATCCCGGTTGCGATAAGATGATCGGCGTCCTGCTGACCGAGTTGCGGCAGACCGACCATAATCAACTCATTGAACGGATTGCCTGGTAAAGACGGCCGCAAGATGCGGTCCGGACCGCCCCGCCAAAAAGGTCCGGCCAAGACAAATCAGTTCGACATTTGATTCGCCCCAGCTATAATGGCATCATGCTGAACAGGAAACACCACCCGCCCGCCACAACGCCACCCCGGTCCGCATGATTCCGATACGACTGGTGATTTTGGCGCTGCTGCTGTATGTAGGCTGGCGTGTCCTGCGCGGACGTTTGCCGAAAAAGCGAGCAGGCGCCACCTCGAAGGGCGAGACTACCCCGCAGGATGTGCTGGTCGAGGATCCGGTCTGCCATGTCCTGATTCCGAAACACCAGGCCCTGCGTTTGCGCCAGGGCGAAAAAACCTATTATTTTTGCAGCGAACGATGCTGTGACCAATTTGCCGGCAAGCCGGAACAACAAGGAGAGGTATGAAATTCTTTATCGACACCGCCAATATTGAGGAAATCAAAAAAGGCCTGGAACTCGGCATGGTTGACGGCGTGACCACCAATCCGTCGCTGGTCGCCAAGGAACCCCGTCCTTTTGTCGAGATTCTGAAGGAGATTTGTTCACTGGTCGAGGGTCCGGTCAGCGCCGAGGTCGTCAGCCTCGATGCGGACGGAATGGTGGCCGAGGCGAAGGAATTGGTCAAAATAGCCGATAATATCGTCATCAAGATCCCGATGATCGAGGAGGGGCTGAAAGCGGTCAAGCGCTTGAGCGCCGAAGGGATCAAGACCAACGTGACGCTGATTTTTTCCGCCGCCCAGGTTTTGCTGGCGGCAAAGGCCGGTGCGACCTATGTCAGCCCTTTTGTTGGCCGCCTTGATGATATTTCGGTTAACGGTCTTGAGTTAATTGCCGATATAATGACAATACTGCGGAATTACGGCTTCGCCACCGAAGTGATCGTCGCCTCGGTCCGCCACCCGATGCATGTGGTCGAGTCGGCCCTGCTCGGCGCCGATATCGCCACCATTCCGTACAAGGTGATCGCCCAACTCGCCAAGCACCCGCTGACCGATATCGGCATGCGGCAATTTCTTGCCGATTGGGAAAAACGCAAAAAATAACCACAGGGTCTCTATGCCTTTCCGCCTCTTGTCAGGACTTCTTTTTGTCGCGTTCATGCTGCCTGTGACGGCCAGCGCGGCAATGTATGCCTATGTCGATGCCCGGGGAGTCTGCCATTACACCAATACCCCCGGTGACGGGCGGTACAAGCTGAGCGACCGGACACCGCGGCGGATTGATTCTCCCGAAGACCGCCTGATCAAGACCATTGCCCGACGTTCGAGCAGCGGGCTCGCCCGCATGGGAATGGATGGAGTCGGCAGCGATGACGGCTATTTCAGGTCGTTCCGGACCGTGCCGCAGGCTCTGGACAGGTACATCAAGTTGGCAGCCTCGAATCATCAGGTTGATCCGTTGTTGATCAAGGCGGTCATCAAGGCCGAATCCAATTTCGACCCCAGCGCGATTTCGCCCAAAGGCGCCCAAGGGCTGATGCAGCTGATGCCGGGAACCGCCAAGGACCTGGCGGTCAGCAATCCCTTCGATCCTCTCCAGAATATCAACGGCGGCACCAAGTATCTCCGTTATCTCCTTGACAATTTCAATGGAAATGTGGAATTAAGCTTGGCTGCGTACAATGCGGGCCCCGGCAATGTCGCACCCTACGGTGCCATTCCCAATTTCCCGGAAACCAAGAATTACGTGGCCAAGGTGATGGAGAATTACCGCACCTACCGGAACAATAGGCCGTCGCTTTCCTCGAACATCAAAGTCAGGCAATTGGTAACCGTCAATTGAGCCGCAGTTCGAAAATTTTCAATCTGCCCAATCTCATCACAGGCAGCCGGTTTCTTCTCTCCGGCTGCCTGATGTTGCTTTTGCTCCAGGAACAAACCGAGCGGGTGGGCTTGGTCGCGTGGTTCGTTTTTTCTGTCGCCGCCGGATCGGACTGGATTGATGGCTATTTCGCTCGAAAATACAAAGAAATAACAGTTCTGGGTAAGCTGATGGATCCCCTGGCCGATAAGGTGCTGGTGGCCACGGCGTTGATCATGCTGATCCCCGTCGGCGAATTGCCGGCCTGGGTGAGTCTCATCATCCTTTGCCGGGAAATCGTGGTCACCGGATTACGAGGAGTCGCCTCTTCATCGGGAATCGTCGTTGAGGCCAGCAGCCTGGGAAAATGGAAATCGACCATCCAGTACATCGGTTTGGGCACCCTGATCTTTCCCGAGGGCGTGCTGCCGATTCCCCACCTCCATCAGATCGGCCTGGGTATTGTTTATGTGGCCCTGATACTGACGGTCTGGTCCGGCATCGACTACTTCTATAAGCTGCGCCGAATTTTTCTCGAAGACGAGCATGCGTGATCGAATCGCGCCTGCGGCAACACGTCTCCTGAGTCAGGGAAACCGATTCCGTACTCCTGCCTTGGCCTGTTTTGCCGCCTCGGTTTTCAGGCCTTTCTGCCCTTTCCTGCCGGTCGTCTTCCGGCGCTTCCTGCTTGCCGTCAAGGCATTTGCATTCGATCAACGCGGTTCCGTTTTTTGCGCAAACCGATCTCCCTCTTTCATCTCTTGCGCATGCCGATCAAGGGCAATGACAGCCCGTTTTTTATGCGCCTGTGGCGGAAAGGCTCGGGAGAGATATGGGCCTTCTTGGGTCGTTGCCTTTCCGGCAACGCGCGGATCTGCATGGGGTCCAATGCTAACCACCTCCTGCCGCCGATAAAACCTGCTTGAATTTTGCCGTGCCATCGGGTAGCCTTGGCTCAATTTTTTTTGACCTATGCCCTTTACTTGCAGGCACGTACGTGACAGAGACTTCCCCGAAGCCCCCTAAATCCGCCATCCGGGAGAATATCGAGGCGATTATCATCGCCCTCCTCCTGGCTTTGTTCATCCGCACCTTCATCATCCAGGCATTCAAAATACCTTCCGGATCGATGTTGCCCACCCTGCAGATCGGTGACCACCTCCTGGTCAACAAGTTCATCTACGGCGTCAAGATGCCTTTCACCGGCGCGACTTTGATCCCGATTTCCGATCCGAAGCCTAATGACATCGTCGTCTTCGAATTTCCCAAAAATCCGGAACTCGACTATATCAAGCGGGTGATCGCGGTGGCCGGCGATATCGTCGAAATCCGAGACAAGCATGTTTTGATCAATGGCAAGCCGTTTGACGACCTCCACGGGGTTTTCAAGGATCCGACCATCCACCCGGCCGCGCTGGATCCGCGCGACAATTTCGGCCCGGTGACCGTGCCGGCCGACAAGATTTTCACCATGGGCGACAACCGCGACAATTCCTTTGACGGCCGATTCTGGGGTTTTGTCGATCTCAAGGCAATCCGGGGCAAGGCCTGGATCATTTATTGGTCCTGGGACGTTCAGGCCCCCCTGTTCTCGCTGGAGCGGCTTCGGTCGATCCGTTGGAGCCGGATCGGCGATACCGTTCATTGACCTTCGGAGGCAGTATGGCATCGGGCAGTACCTTTGCACACCGCCACATCCTGGGCCTGGAACAACTTTCGCGCGAGGATATTTCCCACATCCTCGCCACGGCCGACTCGTTTAAGGAAATTTCGACCCGATCGATCAAAAAGGTGCCGACCCTGCGGGGACACACCATTATCAACCTCTTTTTTGAACCGTCCACCCGCACCCGCCTTTCCTTCGAAGTGGCAGCCAAGCGGATGAGCGCCGACACCTTCAACATCAGCCCTTCGACCAGCAGCACCACCAAGGGCGAAACCCTGGCCGACACCGCTCGCAATATCTCGGCCATGCATCCGGACATCATCATCATCCGGCATGCCTGCTCCGGGGCACCCCTGTTGCTGAGCCGCTGTGTCAAGGCGGCGGTGATCAACGCCGGCGACGGCGCGCATGAACACCCCTCCCAGGGATTGCTCGATCTGATGACGGTCAAGGAGCGGCGAACGACGCTAAGCGGGCTCAAGATCGCCCTTATCGGCGACATTGCCCACAGCCGGGTGGCGCGTTCCGACATCATCGGCTTCACCCGCATGGGTTCGGCGGTCCACGTCTATGGCCCGTCGACCCTGATCCCCAAGGGCATCGACCAACTGGGCGCCACTTTGTGCACTTCGCTGGAAGAGGCGGTGCGCGACGCGGACGTGGTCATGACCCTGCGCATCCAGCATGAGCGCCAGAACGATCCCTTGTTGCCCTCCTTGCGCGAGTATGCGCGCCAATTCGGCATTTCCGGCCGCATTTTGTCCCTGGCCAAACCGGATGCCCTCGTCATGCATCCCGGCCCGGTCAACCGGGGGGTCGAGCTGCCTCCCGAGGTGGCCGACGGTCCTCAATCGGTGATTCTCGACCAGGTGACCAACGGGGTGGCGGTGCGGATGGCCCTGCTGTACCTGGTGATGGGGACCTCCTGACCAGTGTCTAGGGCGGCTTTTTCGCCGAACGTGTTTTTTCCCTCCGAGGTGTGTTGCCGATGAGCGCTTCCTGGTACATCAAGAACGGCCGGATTATCGACCCGGCCAACGATATCGACCGAATCGCCGACCTGCTGGTGATCGACGGCCGGATTGTCGGGACGGACCAGCCCGCCCCGGCCGATGTGCCGGAAATCGACGCCCATGGATTGTGGGTGGTGCCGGGCCTGATCGACATGCATGTGCACCTGCGCGAGCCGGGCGAGGAGTACAAGGAGGATATTGTCTCGGGTGCGCGGGCGGCAGCGGCGGGTGGGTTCACCGGCGTGGCCTGCATGCCTAACACCCGCCCGGTCAACGATTGCGCCGCAGTGACGGCCATGATCGTGGCCAGGGCGGCCGAAGCGGCGGTCCGGGTTTACCCGGTGGGAGCGATCAGCCTGGGCTGCGAGGGCAAGCGGTTGGCGGAGTTCGGCGAGATGCGACATGCCGGGATTGTGGCGGTGAGCGATGACGGCCGGCCGGTGCGTGACAGCCAGCTGATGCGCCGCGCCTTGGAGTATGCCTCGGATTTCGGGCTGCCGGTGATTTCCCACAGCGAGGAGGCCGCACTCAGCACCGGAGTGATGCACGAAGGGCCGGTGTCGACCCGGCTCGGCCTCAAGGGCATTCCCGCCGCGGCCGAAGCGATCATGGTATACCGGGAGATCGCCCTGGCCGAACTCACCGGTGCGCGGGTGCATATCGCCCATGTCAGCACGGCCATGGCCATTGAACTCATCCGGGCGGCCAAGGGCCGAGGGGTGCGTGTGAGTGCCGAAACCGCACCGCACTACTTCACCCTGACCGACGAGGCGGTGCTGGGCTACGACACCAACACCAAGATGAACCCTCCGCTGCGTTCCGCCTCGGACCGAGAGGCGATCCGTCAAGCCCTGGCCGATGGCACCCTCGATGCCATCGCCACCGACCACGCTCCCCATTCCATCCTGGAAAAAGAGGTGGAATTCGATTGGGCCGCCAACGGCATCATCGGCCTGGAAACCGCCCTGCCGCTCACCCTGGCTCTGGTGCGCGACCGGGTCATCGCCGAACGGCGACTGGTGGAGTTGCTTGCAACCGCACCGGCGTCCATCCTGGGCCTGGCAAGCGGCACGCTCAGCCCCGGCGCGGCGGCGGATATCACCGTGATCGATCCGCAGCGGCAATTCGTCTACGCAGCCGACCAGGTCGTCTCCAAGAGCCGCAACTCCCCATTTCTCGACCAGTCTCTCCAGGGCAGGGCCGTCCTCACCATGGTCGACGGCACCATCCGCCACAGTCTTTTGGTCTGAACGGCCCGCTCCTTAAAGTATTTTTACCATCACCGGGCGGCGTACGGAACCGGATCGGCCAGTCCGGCCTCGCGGAACCCCTGCAGCCGCAACCGACAGGCGTCGCACCGGCCGCAGGCCCGGTCGCCGACCGGATCGTAGCAGCTGTGGGTCAGGCTGTAATCCACGCCCAGTTCCGTTCCTTTGAGAATGATCTCCTTCTTGCTCAGCCGGATGAGCGGCGCGTGAAAGCGGAATGGGGTGCCGGCGGCTCCGGCCTTGGTGCCCAGGGCGGCCATTTGGGCGAAGGCATCGAGAAATTCGGGCCGGCAATCCGGATAGCCGCTGTAGTCGATGGCGTTGATCCCCAGGAAGATATCGGGCGCGCCCAGGACCTCGGCCCAGGAAAGGGCATGGGCCAGGAAGATGATATTGCGTCCGGGCACGTAGGTGACCGGGACGCTCTGCTCTATGTCGGCCAGGGGGCGGTCCTTGGGTACTTCGATGGCAGCGGTCAGGGCTGAGCCGCCGATGGCGTCGAGATCGACTCGCAGCACAAGGTGCCGGACCGCATCGAAATGACGGGCAACGGTCCGGGCCCGTTCCAGTTCGACTGCCTGGCGCTGGCCGTAGTCGAAGCTGAGGCAGTTGCAGGCAAATCCCTGGGAGCGGGCAATGGCCAGAACCGTGGTCGAGTCGAGCCCTCCACTGAGCAGTACCACCGCTTGCTGTGCGTTCATAGGCAATCCGTTGAATATCCCGCAGGATAAAAGGGTATTTTTTCGCGAATCGTGACCGCCTGCGGGCAGACCTCCGCCCGGTAGGCGAGAAAACTGACTCCCCGGTCGGCGGCCCAGGCCACGGTATCGGCATACACCGGGTCGATGGCGGATGCCGGCGCGCAGCGGGCGGCATCGCTTCTCTGGATGCAGAATAGCACCGCCGCGCCGTAGCCGTCGGCCGCCAGCTGGACCAGCTCGCGTAGGTGCTTGGTGCCGCGCTCCGTGACCGCATCGGGAAACAGGGCCACCCCGTTTTCCGCCAGGGAACAATTCTTGACTTCCAGATAGACCGTGCCGGACGCGGTTTCAAGACGGAAATCCAATCGGCTGCCGGCTGAGACCTTCACCTCCGGGGTGATTGAGCGCAGGGCGCCGAAATCGTCGATCACCCCGTTTTCCAACGCTTCACGGACCAGATGGTTGGTCCGCCCGGTATGGACCCCGATCCAGATGCCGCTCTCCTGAATCATCTCCAGGGTCCAGGGATATTTTCTTTGCAAGTTGTCGGAACGGCTGATCAGTACCGGGCTTCCCGGGGTCGCGCAGCCGCGCATGGAACCCGAATTGGGACAGTGGACGGTCAGGGTTTGTCCGTCGGCCAAAAGGACGTCGGCAAGAAACCGTTTGTACCGTCGCAACAGGGTGCCTGTCCGGCAGTCGGTCGGCAGGAGCATGGTGGCGTCAGTGTCGGAAAAACGAGGCCGACCGGGGGGCCGCGCTGGAATTTCTTACGCAAATCATGTATTTTTCGACGAGGATATGGTATCGAGTAACAATCGGCGCAGGCGCGGTGTCCCCGGACAGCAACCGCCGGACACGCCTCTGGTTTTCTGCTTTCGATGTATGGGCAACGGCGGCGGGCATGTCCGCCTGCCTGCCCATTCAAACGTGCAAGATCTTATCTTTCCGGCATATAACAATTTCTTTCTCATAATCCAACCGCAAAGGAGCATCCTCTATGAAACTCGGGCTCAATGGTCTTGGACGAATCGGCAAGCTGACCTTATGGAACCAGCTCTCCCGGCAATATTTTTCGGAGATCGTCGTCAACCTCGGCCGGAATGTCGGCGGCGGGCTTGAGGACATCGCCGCGGCCATCGAAAAAGATTCCACCTACGGGCGGCTCAGCATGTACCTCCACGGGTTCAAGGGCGGCCGGGTGATCGAGAATCTCGACGAGCAAAAAGGCACGATGACCATCAACGGCATACCGGTGACCTTCCTGCGCAAGGCGCGTAATCCCAAGGATATCGAGTGGAAGGCCAACCAGGTGCGGCTGGTGGTCGATTCGACCGGCGTCTTCAAGGATCCCACCGCCGATCCCAACGAGGGCAGGGGCTCGGCGCGCGGCCATCTCCTGGCCGGGGCGGAAAAGGTCATGGTTTCCGCGCCATTCAAGATCCAGGCCAAAGGGCTCGACATGCCCGAGGACGCGGTGACGACGGTGATGGGCATCAACGACGACGATTACGATCCGTCCCGGCACAACATTATTTCCGCCGCATCGTGCACCACCACCTGTCTGTCCTACATGATCAAGCCGTTGCTCGACCACTTCGGCGCCAGCCGGATGCTGTCGGCTTCCATGGTCACGGTGCACGCGGCCACCGGCTCCCAGGAGGTGCTGGATCGCCTGCCCGCCGCAGGGGCCTCGGACCTGCGCAAAAACAGATCGATCCTCAATAATATCATCCTGACCACCACCGGCGCCGCCAAGGCCCTGGGGCTGGTCATTCCCGAGATGAAGGGCATCGGCTTCATCGCCGAATCGGTGCGCATCCCGACCTCTTCCGGATCGCTGATCGTTTTGGTGCTCAACCTCCAGGACGAACTTGAAAATCCGATCAAGCGCGGCCTGTTGAACTCGATCTACGAGGAGTACTCCAAGACCAGCCCCTTTCTGGTTTTTTCCAAGGAACAAAACGTGTCGTCCGATATCATCGGCATGCCTAGGGCGGCGGTGGTGATCGAGTCCACCGAGATCCACACCCGGACGGCCGCCATCAAGGTCAATCTGCAGAACCTGAAGAATTTCAAATGCGAGACCGGCGGCACCCCGCCCATTCTGGAGGTGCCGCTGACCCAGGCCGTCATCTACGGCTGGTATGACAACGAATTGGGCAGCTACACCAACATGCTCGCCGAATTGACCGTTTCGGTGGCCGAACGGATGGTGTGATCGTCCGGCCGTTGGCCCCCGAGGATCTGGCCCGGATCGAGCGGATCGAGCAAGGGGCCATGCCGTCGCCCTGGAGTGAGGCGGCGCTGCGGGAGGAAATCGGGGCGGCTAACGGTTTTGCCCTGGTGGCGGCATGCGGGGAGACGGTGTGCGGCTACGCCTTTTTCCGAACCGTCCTGCCGGAGAGCGAACTCCTGCACCTGGTGGTTGCCCCGGAATGGCGACGACGACAGGTGGCCACAACGCTGCTGAGGCGGGCCATGGCCGGGTTGGCAGCCCAGGGCTGCACCGTCTGTTTCCTTGAGGTGCGGGCGTCGAATGCCGCGGCCCTGCGGCTCTACGCCAGCACCGGTTTCATCCGGATAGGGACGCGCAAACATTATTACAGCCAGCCGGTCGAGGATGCCCTGTTGTTGACCAGGGACATTATGCCGGCAGGGGAGGAGCGAAATGAAGACATTGCGGGATGTTGAACTGGCGGGCAAGAAGGTGCTGGTGCGGGTCGATTTCAATGTGCCCATGAACGATGCCGGCGAGATTACCGACGATCTGCGCATCCGCACCGTGTTGCCGACCCTTCGGTATTTATTGGAGCACAAGGCCCGGGTGATTGTCTGCACCCACATGGGGCGGCCAAAGGGACAACGGGTGGAGAAATACTCCCTGGCACCGGTGGCGGCACACCTGGCACGGCTGTTGGAATGCCCGGTGCCGTTGGCCGGCGACTGCATCGGGGCGATGGCGGGGGAAGCGGTCGCACGGCTCAAGGACGGCGACATCCTCATGCTGGAAAACCTGCGCTTCTATGCCCAGGAAGAGAAAAACGATCCCGATTTTTCCCGTCAGCTGGCCGCGCTCGCCGATGTATACGTCAACGACGCCTTTGCCGTGTCGCACCGCGCCCATGCCTCCGTGGTCGGGGTCACCGAGTATGTCAAGGAAAAGGCGGCCGGTTTTCTCCTCCAGCAGGAAATGGAATATTTCCACCGTTCGATCGACAATCCCCAGCGGCCGCTGGTGGCCATTGTCGGCGGCGCCAAGGTGTCCGGCAAGCTCGAGGCCCTGCGCAACATGCTGGAACGGGTCGACAAGATGATCATAGGCGGGGCCATGGCCAACACCTTCCTCAAGAGTCAGGGGCATGGCGTGGGCGCTTCCAAGGTCGAGGACGACCTGCTCGATACCGCCACCGAATTACTGCGCCGCGCCAAGGAGCGGGGCGTTAAGATATACCTGCCGGTGGATGTGATTGCGGCCGACCGTTTTGCCCCGGATGCGATTTGCAAACAGGTGACGATTCAGGATATTCCGGAGAGCTGGATGGCGCTGGATATCGGTCCGGCCTCGGTCATCTGTTTCAACGAGGTGCTGGCCGACGCCAAGACCATCGTCTGGAACGGTCCCATGGGCGCTTTCGAAATGGCCGCCTTTGCCCGTGGCACCATGGCTCTGGCGCACACGGTCGCGGCCTCGCACGCCTTGAGCGTCACCGGCGGCGGCGATTCCAATGCCGCCATCAATCAATCCGGCGAAGCGGCCAATATTTCCTACATGTCAACGGGCGGCGGCGCCTTTCTCGAACTGATGGAAGGCAAGGAGCTGCCGGGCATCAAGGCTCTGGCGTAAAGGCCGGAGTGCCCGAGCGTTTGTCTGCGCCCCACATCGATCCTCTCTTCGATTATCTTTTGCTGCAGGAGCTTGCCATGAACAGACGTCCGTTGATTGCCGGCAATTGGAAAATGCATCTGACCGTCGCCGAGGCCGTGCGGCTTGCCCAGGCAGCCGCCGCAGCCAGTAGCGCCTGCCCGGATCGCGATGTCATGGTGGCTCCCGCCTTTACCGCCCTAGCCAAGGTTTGCGAAGCGGTCGGAGATACGCCGCTGCAGGTTGCCGCCCAAAACGTTGCCTGGGACAAAGAGGGCGCCTATACCGGTGAAATTTCGGCGCTCATGCTAGCCGACCTCGGCGTTCGCCTGGCCATTGTCGGGCATTCCGAACGCCGGCAGATTTTCGGCGAGAACGATGCAATGATCAATCGTCGCCTGCTCGGGGCGCTGATCGGCGGCCTTCAACCGGTGTTCTGCGTCGGCGAAACCCTGGAAGAGCGGGAGGCGAACCGCACCTTTTCCGTGCTGGAGCAACAGATGCGGCAGGGCTTGCAAGGGGTGGCAAAAGAAGAGATGCGCCGGCTCGTTCTTGCCTACGAACCGGTCTGGGCCATCGGCACCGGCAAGACGGCCACCAAAGAGCAGGCTCAGGAGGTTCATGCCTTCCTGCGGCAATTCCTGGCGGGAGCATACGAGAAAAATATTGCCGATGCCGTACGGATACTGTATGGTGGCTCGGTTAAACCAGAGAATATTGACAGTCTGATGGCGCAACCGGATATCGACGGGGCGCTGGTCGGCGGCGCGGCCCTGAACGCCGAATCTTTTGACAGGATCATCCGTTTTCAATGACAACTCTACTGATCGTTGTTCATACCATTGTCTGCCTGTTTCTGATCTGCATCGTTTTGTTGCAGCACGGCAAGGGTGCGGATATCGGTGCAACGTTCGGCGGATCGAGCCAATCGCTGTTCGGCACCGAAGGCCCCCTCCCCTTGTTGAATAAAATCACGACGTTTGCCGCGATTGTCTTCATGGGGACATCGATTAGCTTGGCCTACCTTTCCGCCCATAAGAGTTCGGGGACGATCATGAAAGACCTGAAGGTGCAGGAAGAGCAGGCCCCGGCCCAGCAGCAGGCGCCGATCACCGTGCCGATGCCCGCTGCTCCGCAGACAACGAATGAGGTTCCGAAGGGGACCGGAGAGCAGCCTGCGAAACAATAAGGAATATGTTGCCGAAGTGGTGGAATTGGTAGACACACTATCTTGAGGGGGTAGCGGCCCACGGCCATGCGAGTTCGAGTCTCGCCTTCGGCACCATGTGCTTTCTAGACGGGCCGGAACACTGAGAATAATCAGTGTTCCGGCCCGTTTTTGTTTCTTGGTTCATGGACGGACCCTCTTGTTTTGCCGCGGGCAGGGTAACCTGCGGACGGCTTTATGCCGCCGGCGAGAAGGTCGTGATCTTCTCCAACATGGACACCAACGACCAGGATGAATGGGGCCCGATCGTCGAGGCCTTGAGCTCCAGAGGCTACATGGCGCTGACTTACGCCTATCCCTGTCAGGCGGACGACCAATCGGGTGTTCTCCATGATGCCGTGGCCTTCGTCCGCTCTGTCGGTGCTGAAAAGATTGTCCTTGTCGGTGCAAGCAGGGGTGGAGTGGCAACGGTGAAAGTCGCCACCGATAACCGGCCAGGGGACTGGCTTGCCGGCCTGGCCGCCATCTCGGCGCCCATCTCCTCTTATGGCGCCACGTTCTACAGCGATGACGAACTCCGCCGGATACGGGTTCCCATGCTCCTCATCAATTCCGAGCGCGATATGTGCGTGGAAGGAACCTGTCGGATGCCCGAAACCGTCGTCGCTCCCAAGGAATTGGTGCTCTATCCCGGAGAAAGCCACGGCACAGAAATCTTCAACGACAGCTGCGAGTCCCTGGTCGAAAAACTGGCGATATTTGTCGAGCGCGTGCTGTAAGTCCAAGAGAAAGGTTACTCTGCTTCCCGGCCGTGTCCGGCGCAAGATCCTGGCGGCCGTGCTCGAGCAGGACACCTCACCTCGATCCGTTGGACCCTTCACGCACCTGAAAGAGGAAAACACCGGCATCCTCTTTATCCCATCTCCGTGGCTGATCATGGCGAAATGTGTGCCGACGGTCCTTATTCGCCTGCGCCCGTCAAATTGATTTGCCGAGATGCAAAAAAAGAGTTCCCTGGTCAACTCCCTTATAATATAGAAATTCCATCGACAGCAGTGCACACCTGCACTGCGAGTTGAGATCCCCTGCCACGACGACCCTGTTGTTTTCATCATCCTAACTCAGTAAGGAGCGAAACATGCGCCAGGCCGTTTGTACCCTTGCTCTCATCCTGTCCCTTGCTCTTGCGGGTTGCGGAACCGCACCCCGGCCGAGCGTCGTCGATGCGGCTGGCGGCTCGCAGTCCTTCGAACTGACCGTGCTGCACATCAACGACCACCATTCCCACCTCGATCCGGAGCAGGCCACCTTGCTGCTGGATACCGGACACGGCAAGCGCGAGCCGGTGAACGTCGAACGAGGCGGCTTTGCCAGGGTGGCCGGCGCGATCAAGGCCTTGGAAAAGGAGCCCGCCCAGGTGCTCAAAATCCACAGCGGCGATGCTAGCACCGGCGATCTCTACTTCACTCTCGCCGAGGGCAAGGCCGATGCCGACCTGATGGAGACGGTCTGCTTCGATACCTTCACCCTGGGCAATCACGAATTCGACAACGCCGACGCCGGCATCAAGAAAATGATCGGCTTCCTGCGTGCGGGCAAGTGCGCAACCCCGATTCTCAGCGCCAATGTTCGCTTCGGTCCCTCTTCGCCGATGCGTAACGCCGGCCCCGGCGAAGCGGTGGTCCCCTCGGTGGTGCTCGAGCGTGGCGGCCAGAAGATCGGCATCGTCGGGTTGACTGTGGCCGGCAAGACCAAGAATTCGTCCCGGCCTGATCCCGATACCGTATTGCTCGACGAGGCGACCGTGGCCCAGGCGGAGATCGACCGCCTCCGCAATCAAGGCATCAACAAGATCATCCTGGCGACCCACATCGGCTACCAGGCCGACCAGGCCTTGGTCAAGAAGCTGAGCGGCGTCGATGTGGTGATCGGCGGCGATTCGCATTCGCTGCTCGGGCCGGAACAGCTCAAACGCTACGGTTTGACCCCCGAGGGCCCCTATCCGACCAGGAGTTCGGACCGGGACGGCAAGCCGGTATGCATCGCGCAGGCGTGGCAGTACGGCTACGTGGTCGGCGAGATGCGGGTGCGCTTCGACGCCAACGGCGAGGTCAGCGACTGTGCCGGCACCCCCTGGTTGCTGGTCGGCGACCAATTCAGCCGTGGCGGCCAACCCTTGAACCCGGAGGAAGACGCTGCCGCACGCAAGGACATTGCCGCCAGTGGCGTGTTGCGAATCACCCCGCCGGATCCCCAGGCAGAGGCCTTGCTTGCCCCCTACGCCCAGCAAAAGGAAGCGATGGGTGCCACCAGGATCGCCACCGCTACCGACAACCTGTGCCTGCGGCGGGTGCCGGGCAGCAAGCGCGATCCCTCGCGTTCTTCCCTGGGCGATGCCTGCAATGCCAACGAACGGGTCAATGCCCATGGCGGCGATATGCAGCAATTGGTTGCCGAGGCGTTTTTGCAGCAAGGGCGGACTTTTTTCAATGCGGATCTGTCGCTGCTGAATGGCGGCGGAGTGCGAATCGACCTGCGCAAGGGGCCGGTCACGGTCAAGGATGTGTACACGGTCCTGCCGTTCAAGAACACCCTGGTGCAGCTCAACGCTACCGGCGCCGAGATCAAAGCGGCCCTGGAGGACGCGGTGGAAGGAGTGGCCGGGCCGGCGGGCAACACCGGCTGCTATCCCTATGCCGGCGGCCTGCGCTGGCAGGTCGATCTGACCAAGCCCATGGGAGCGCGATTCTCCCATCTGGAAATCCGGGCCGCCGACGGCAGCTATCGGCCCCTTGACCCCAAGGCGACCTACAAGGTGATCACCATTTCCTTTCTTGCCGACGGCAACGATTCCTTCACCACCCTGAAAAGCATCGTCGGCGAGCGGCGGGTCGAGGTGGGGCTCGATTACGCCGAGGCGTTCCTCCGCTACATCGAAAAGCTGCCGGGCGGGCAAAAAGAGCTGCGGCCCCTGCCGGTGAAGGAGTACAGCACCCAGCGGTTCATCGATCGATGACGGCTGCCGCCGCCAGGTGGCGGTGTGGTTGATGGGGCGCGGCCCGGAGTGCGTCCGGGCGTTCGGGTCGCGGAGCTGTCGAAGCCGGAAACGGCGGGAGGGATGGCCTGCTACGGCAAGTTGAAATCAGACAAAATTGTCTTCGAACTTATCCGCCCAGTTCAGGGCCCGGAAATAGGCGTCGATCATGGTCTCGGGCGAGATGCCGAGCTGTTGGAGATGGTTGGCGCATTCGTGGAATTCGCCTCTTTCGTAGGTGGAGATCGCCAGGAGATAGGGCGCCAGCGGCCCGGTCCGCGTGTTGAGGGCGTTTTTCAACTCGTCAGTGAGCGGCAGCTTGGCGGTGAGTTCGGCCATGGGCATGTCGAGCATGGCATCGAGCAGGGAGAAAAGCCCGAGGAGGAAAAGCTGGGATTCGTCGATCTGTTCCTTGCGGAGTGCGCCTAAAAGCTGGCAGAGCCGCGCCCTGACCATCGACAGCCGCATCAGTTCCGAAGGCTTGCCGGCCGAGATTTCCGAGGTGGCGGCCAGGGAAACAAACTGGCGGACCCCGCTTTCTCCCAAATAGGCCAAGGCGTAGCGGACTGAGGTGACCTTGCTGACCAGCGAATAATAGGCGGAATTGAGGTATCGGAAGAGCTTGTAGGAAAGCGAGACGTCCGGTGCGACCAACCGCTCGATCTTGCGCAGATCGACCTCCGGCAGGCAGACCTCGGCCAGCAGATTGAGCAGGACGATCTTCGAGGTGTCGATGGTCTTGTTCTTGAGCACCTCCGGCTTGTCGAGGAAATATCCCTGGAAATAATCGAAGCCGAGCGAGAGCGCGAGTTGGAATTCCTGGTAATTCTCGATTTTTTCTGCCAGCCAGGCAACGTCCGGATAGCATTTCATCCGGGCCATGTCCTCTGCCAGGCGTTCCCGGTCGACCGCCTGCAGGTCGACCTTGACGATATTGACCAGGGGAACGAGCTGTTCGGACTGGGCGTTGAAGTCGAAATCGTCCAAGGCCAGGGTATATCCCTGTTCCTTCAACTCCGTGCAGGCCGCAAAGACCTTGGGCGAAGGGAGGATGGATTCGAGAATCTCGACGATGCAGCGTTTCTGGGGCAGCTGGAGCGGGGTTTTTTTTAGGAGGTGGTTTTCGGTAAAGTTGATCAGGGCCCGGTGGGGGCCGGTGATCGTGTCAAGACCGATATTGAACAGGACATGGGCCAGAACGGTATGGGTGGCCTCGTCGCTGTCGACCTCTTCGGGGAAGATGTTGACCATGCTCGATCGAAAGAGCACCTCGTAGGCGAACAGGCGCTTCTGGCGGTCGAAAACAGGCTGTCGTGCAATATAAACATACATCGTCTGTTCATGCCCTGGGGGTGAAAAGGCAGCCGAAGAACGGTGCTGCGCATCGGCTCAAAACTCCATTTTTCCAAGCCGATGTTTTTAACGATATCGTAATGTTATCAAAGGAGAAAGCATTTTTCTCCAAAACGGGAAAATTCTTCGTCCGCCGTGGAAAGAGGCGACTTGCCGACCTGCTCTCGAGACGGATGCAGGCCAGTGGAGGAAGCATTCGGGCCGTTTTTGCGCCGTTATTTGAAAAAGGCTAGCAGCGCGTGCAAGGTAGTCAGGGGATGGGGAGGACAACCGGGGATATAGAGATCCACGGGGATGAGCGTGTTCAGGTCGCCGATGATCTCGTCCGATCCGTAAAAAGGGCCGCCCGAAATGGCGCAGCAGCCGCTGGCGATGACCACCTTGGGGGCAGGCACGGCGGCATAGGTATCGAGCAGAGCGGTGCGCATGTTACGGGTGATCGGCCCGGTGACATGGATGCCGTCGGCATGCCGGGGCGAGGCGACGAAATCGATGCCGAAGCGGGAAAGATCGAAAAACGGGGTGTTCAGCACATTGGTGTCGGCCTCGCAGGCGTTGCAGCCGCCGGCCGAGACCTGGCGGAGCTGGAGCGAGCGGCCAAACAGCTTCTTGAAATGGGCCTTGGCCTGGCTGGCCAGATCGGGTAGGGCGCCCTTGACGACCAGATCCTGACGGCGGGCGGCGCCCATTTCGAAGTTGTTGCTGAAACGGACAAAGGCCCCGTCGGCCACCTGGCCGCAGGCGCCGCAGAAGGTGCAGCGGCCCAAATCGATGGTTTGCTCGTCGGCCGAGATCGCCTCCTGCGGGCAGAGGTCCGCGCATTGGCGGACAATGGCCGGGTCGCAGGCGGCATTGATCTCGGGCAGACCGCGAAACCGGGACGAAAGCCGCGCCGGTCGCTTGGGATACGGGCTGGTGCGGTAGCCCTGGTCCATCCTGGTGGCGATTACCTTTAACATGCCGCACCTCTGTCGATGTGGCCGGCCTCGGCCGGTTGCCGTTTGTCCATCTTGGTCCCCTTACAGGTCGAAGCCGCAGTAGCTGAGATTGAAACTCTTGTTGCAGAGCGGAAAATCGGAGATGGCTTGATTGCGCAGGGCCATGGCCAGTCCCGTCCAGTTGTGGAAGGAGGGATCCTTGACCTTGTACCGCAGGGGCGCTCCGTTGTGGTCGGTGAGCAGGCAGTGGGAAACCTCGCCCCGCCACCCCTCGTTGAGGGTGACCACGAAACTCGCCGGCGCAAGCTTGTGCTCGGCCGGGAGCACCGGCCGGTAGGCCTCCTCCGGCATGGCCAGCAGTCGTTCGACCAGGTCGAGCGAATGCATGATCTCATCGCGCCGGACCATGGCCCGGCTGTAGACGTCGCCGTTGGTCGCCCAGTTGGTGTTGGCCGGCAATTCCCCATACCGCTCGGTGGGGAAGAATTCGCGCACGTCGTATTCCAGCCCGGAGGCCCGGCCGCAGGGGCCCACCAGGCCCAACCGGTCGGCCGTGCTTCGCTTGACCGTGCCGGTGTATTCGAAACGGGCCAGAACGGTGTGGGCCGAGAAGAGCAAATCGCAGACCTGGGCGAGTTCTTTCCGCAGTTCGTCGATCTTCGAGCGGATGGCCCGGCGCTGCTCCGCCCCGGCCACCTGGGTGACGCCGCCCGGGCGCACCAGGCTCTTGCCGAAACGATTGCCGCTCAATTCCAGCAGCAGGTTGAGGAACTCGCCGCGGATGCGGCCGAAATAGGCTGCGGGCGGATTGAAGGCCACATCGCCGCTCAGGGCGCCGAGATCGCCGATGTGGTTGGCCAATCGCTCCAATTCCAGGGCCATGGTGCGCACCGTGCGGGCGCCCGGCTCCACCTCCAGCCCGGCCAATGCCTCGATCGCCTGGCAACAGCAGAGGTTGTGGCCGATGGCGGTGTCGCCGGCAATGGATTCGCAGAGCACGGGCCAGCGCCGTTGCGGCACCGAGGTCAGCAGCCGTTCCACTCCCCGGTGCTGGTAGCCCAGCTGGATCTCCAGGTGGAGCACTTCCTCGCCGGCGCATTGAAAACGGAAGTGGCCGGGTTCGATGATGCCGGCATGCACCGGCCCGACCCCCACCTCGTGGACGGCCTCGCCTTCGACTCGGTAATAGTCGTAGTTGCCGGGGATATCGACCCGGTAGTCGTTGCCGAAGACATCGGGCAGGCCGGTCGCGTTGGCGTGGTAGCGCACCATTTTCAGCCAGGGATGCCCGTTGGGACGCAGGCCGTATTGCTCGGCGATTTCCCGCTCGAACAGGTGAAACTTGGTGCCGCCCATCAGGGTCAGCGAGGGGAAGTCGCGCTCCACCTCCGTTTCCACCACATGGAGATCGCTGTTGCGGAGCACGGCCAAAAGCCGCATCCGCTCTCCTTCGGCATAGGCGAAGAACTGGACGATGTAGCCGTTGCAGTGGACAAAGTCGGTCAACATCCGCAGGAAGCGGGGAAAATCGATCCGGGGAATCCGGCTGCGGGGCACCGCTTCGCCGTTCCCGATCCGGAGAGGGCTATCCATGGACGGTGCCTCCGATCATGGCAATGGTGTTGACGATGGTCCGGTACAGCGGCTCGGGCATCCAGACGCAGAGCAGCACCGAGGCGAGCAGCAGGGCCAGCGGCGGTATGGTCCGCGCCGGCTGCTCTTGCACCAACACCTCGTTCCGGACCGGGCCGAAGGCCATGGCGGTGGCAATCCGGGCGAAGCCGGCCACCACCAGCAGCAGCGCGGCAACGAACAGGCCGGCGGCCACCGGGTGCCCGGTTTGGAGGGCCCCAATCAGGATCATCAGTTCGCTGACAAAGATGCCGAACGGCGGCAAACCGGAGATACCGATGAAGCCGGCGAAGAAACCGATAAAGGTCCGGGGCAGCAGGCGGGCCATGCCGCCGCATTGGGCGGCCAGCTTGGTGCCGAAACCGAGCACCAGGTTGCCGGCCGAAAGAAAGAGCGAGGACTTGAGCAGCGAGTGGTGGATCAGATGGAGCATGGCGCCGTACAGGCCCAGGCCGCCGACCCCGATGCCGACGGCGATCACCCCCATGTTCTCGATGCTCGAGTAGGCGAGCATCCGCTTGTAATCGGGCTGGTTGAGGATGAAGACCCCGGCCACCACGATGGACAACAGGCCGAAGCCGATGAGCAGGTTTCCGGAGAAATCGCCGAGTCCGGCCAGGACCAGCAGGCAGTGCACCTTGTAGATACCGAGGAAGGCGCAGTTGAGCAGCGCCCCCGAGAGCAGGGCCGAGGCCGGGCTGGGGGCCTCGCTGTGGGCATCCGGCAGCCAGGTGTGCATCGGCGCCAGGCCCATCTTGGTGCCGAAGCCGATGAGCACGAAGATGAAGCCGGTCCGCAGCCAGAGCGGATCCAGCTGGTGGGCGGCATCGTTTAGGGCCGAGAAGGTCAGCGGCACGTCGATGCCGGGCCGGTCCATGGACAGGGTGACGAAAAAGAAACCGAGCAGGGCCAGGGCGATCCCCACCGAGCAGATCAGCACGTACTTCCACGTGGCTTCCAGGGCTTTTTTCGAGCGGTTGATGAAAATCAGCGGGGCACTGGTCAAGGTGGTGGCCTCGATGGCGATCCACAGGACAACGGGATGGTCGGCCAGGGCGGCCATGCTCATGGTGCCGAGGAACAGCTGCATGCAGCCGAGGAAGATCGGCTCGCTGTGCATCTCCTGCTCCCGCATGTAGAAAATGCCGTAGGGCGCGATCCAGCAGAAGATGAACGAGGTCACCAGCAACACCAGGATCCCGGCCGGGCTGTTGCCGAAATAGTGGGGCAGGTACGGGGCCGGGACCAGCAGCCAGCAGAAGACGGTCAGCAGCAAATGGATCAGGGCTACCGCCACCAGCATGGCGCGGCCCAGCCTGACCGGCAGGAACAGGGTCAGCAATCCGGTGCACAACGGCAGGGAGAAAATGGCTTCCAGCATGGTCAATCCTTGAGTTCCTCGAGATAGGCGGTGTCGACGTCGTCAAAGGTGCGGTTGATGTTGTGCAGGATGATCCCCATGATCATCACCCCGACCAACAGATCGAGCAGGACGCCGAACTCGACGAGATAGATGCTGTGCGACTGGCTGGTAAGCGCCGTTCCCACCAGGTAGATTCCGTTCTCCAGCATCAGGTAGCCGATGACCTGGGTGATGGCCTTGGTGCGGCTCATCATCAGAAACAGGCCGCCGCCCAGGGTGGTGATGGCCGTGACCAGAAGCAGGGTGGCTTTGCCGGTCGAAGGAATGGCCAGGTGGCGGGTGATGTAGGCCGACAGCAGGATCAGGCCGAGCCCGGCAACCAGCGAGGCGTGGTAGCCGACCAGCGGTTCGACTTCCCGCTTGATCGCCACCCTGGTCACCGCCGTGAACAGCAGGACCGGGATGAGGACCGCCTTGACCAGGAACATCAGCTGAAAAAAGAAAATGCCTTCGTGGCTGAGCGAACTGTGCTTGTCGAGCAGCAGGGGGGCAACGGACACCATCGCGCCCTGCAGGGCCATGATTTTGACCAGGGCCATCATCCGGCTGGACGCCAGCGACAACAAAACCGACAGCAGGGTGATGACCAGGACGACATCGATGCTGGTGACCATCAGGCAATCTCCAGGGTGAGGATAATGGCGAAAAAGACCAGAGCGAACGAGGTGAGAATGTATTTGGGCACCATGTCCATCCTCAGGCGGGCGGTGACCGACTCGATGACGCCGATGGCCAGGTAGACCACGGCCATCATGCCGTAGAAAAACAGGATATTGGCCAACGGGCCGGCAAGGCCGGCGGGTTTGAGCAGATCGGCGATCAGGGCGGCGTACAGGAAGAGCTTGTAGAAGGCGCCCAGTTCGATCAGGGCCAGGTCCGGGCCGCTGTGATCGAGGATCATCACCTCGTGGATCATGGTCAGCTCCAGATGGGTGGCCGGATCGTCCACCGGTACCCGGGAGTTTTCGGCGAGCAGAAGCATGAACAGGGCGACCACCGCCAGAATCAGCAGGGCCCCTTGAGAGCCGGTGATCGAGATCGGCTGGCTGCCGGTAAAGTAGCCGCCCAGGCTGAGCGAGCCGTTGAGGCGGAAGAAGAGGATCAGCACTGCGAAGACCGCCGCTTCGGCCAGGGTGCCGAAGAAGGCCTCCCGGGCCGCACCCATGCCCTCGAAGGGCGAGCCGGTATCCAAGGCCGCGGCGATGGTGAAGAAGCGGCCGAGCCCCAGCAGGTAGAACAGGACGATGACGTCGCCGTGGAAAGAAACCACCGGCGCCATGCCGGCGAAGGGAAAGAACAGCAAAACCGCGATCGCGGCTGCGCAGCCGACCAGGGGCGCCAGGCGGAAGACGAAGGTGGTGCTGGTGCTGTAGACCGAGCCCTTGCGCAGCAGCTTGATCAGGGTCCAGTATTTGATCAAAAGCGGCGGTCCCTTCTTGCCGGCGAACAGCGCCTTTACCTTCAGGATGAGGCCGGGAAAGAGCGGGGCCAGCAGCAGGGCCAGGCCGAGGGAGAGAACGGATTCCATAACGTACCTTCTCGGGGCTAGACCGTCAGCAGCAGGACGGCGATGGTCAGGACGATGTAGCCGATATACAGCTGGATGTGGCCGTGCTGAATCCAGCGCAGTTTGTCCGCGATCAGCAGGATGGGCGCGACCAGCAGGCGGCGGAGCCCGATTTCGGCCCAATCGTCCACCTTGCTGGCATAACGGACCGGCCGGGGAAAGATTTGGCTGATCGGGCCGCACGTGGTGTGGATTTTGACGAAGGGGCGATGGAACTCCACCATTTCCCGGGCATAAGATGTGCCGGTGTACTGAATTCGGGCCGTCGGTCGGGTAAAGCCGCAGCCCCAGGTGGTGGCCTGGGCTATCGGCTTGGCGCGGTAGATGAAATGGCGGCAGAGGGCGAGCAACAGCAGCACCGCCAGGAAAATCCTGGTGGCCAGGGCCAGGTTGCCCGGCAGGGAGCCGAGCAGGGCCGGTTGGCTGGCCGCCGGCAGGGCCAGGTCGCTTAGGCCGTTGAGGGCCAGACGGATGAACGGCTCGGGCCAGAGGCCGATCGACAGGCAGGCCAGCACCAGGACGATCATGGCCGCGCGCATGGACAGTCCCGCCTCGGTGACCGTGGCGGGCAGAGGTCGGCGCGGCTCGCCGAGGAAGACAAGGCCCGCCACCCTGGTGAAACAGGCCGAGGCCAGCCCGCCGATGAGCGCCAGGGCAATGATGGCGGCCATGGCGAGCAGCCCATCCGGCCCGTTAAGGCGCACGCCCTGGAAGGCGGCGAAATAGATGAGGAATTCGCTGACAAAGCCGTTTAGGGGCGGCAGGCCGGCAATGGCCACCGAACCGGTGAGAAAGGTTCGGGCGGTGACGGGCATCCGCCGCATCAGCCCGCCCAGCTGGTCGAGGTGGCGGCAGCCGGTTTGCTGGATCACCGCCCCGGCCCCCATGAACAGCAGCGATTTGAACAGGGCGTGGTTGAACATGTGCAGCAGGCCGCCGGCAAAACCGAAGGCGGTCATCGTCTGGTTGCCCGAGGCGATGCCCACCATGCCCAGGCCGCAGCCGATGAGCACGATGCCGATGTTCTCGATGCTCGAGTAGGCCAGCAGCCGTTTGATGTCGTTCTTGCCGAGGGCATAGACCACTCCGAGCACACCGGAGACCATGCCCAGCCCGAGCACGGTCCGGCCCAGGATCGGCGCCGGGTCGTCGATGAGGAAATAAAAGCGGAGCAGCCCGTACACCCCCATCTTGATCATCACTCCCGACATCAGGGCCGAGACATGACTGGGCGCGGCCGGATGGGCATGGGGCAGCCAGATGTGCAGCGGCAGGATGCCGGCCTTGGAGCCGAAACCGGCCAGGGCCAGGAAAAAGGCGGCGAGCTTGATGGCGTGCGGGGCCTGCGACCATTGAGCAAAGGCAAAGGTGCCGGTGGCCTGGAAGAGCAGGCCGAAGGCAATGAAGAGCAGCAGGGCGCCGGTCTGGGTGAAGAGCAGGTAAAGGGTGGCCGCCTTCCGACTCTCTTCGTGCTCGTGGTCGTACAGCACCAAGAGGTAGGAAGAGAGCGACATCAGTTCCCAAGCCATGGCAAAGGCCGGCAGGTTGTCGGCCAGGGTGACCAGGACCATGGCCGCGGTCAGCAGGCTGAAGCAGAACAGGTGCGCGCCGGCCTGCCAGACGGGGGCCTTACGGTCGAGATAGTGGTAGCCGTAGAGTGCAATCACCGGGGCCAGAAGGAAGACCGGCACGAGAAAAACCGCGCTCAAGGAGTCGAGGGCAAGCGACAGGGGCAGGGTGTGCAGCCAGGTGCATGAAAAAACGGGGGCAATGCCCTGGCCCCAGGTCCGAATGAGCGCGGCCAGCCCGGCCAGGCAGCCGGCGGTCAGGAGGACGAGGTGCACGATTCTGGCGCAGGCGGGCCGGCGCAGCAGCGGCAAGGGCGCCAGGCCGCCGGCCAGAATGAGGCCCAGGGCTGTCAATAAAAGTTCCATGGCAAGGTACCGGTCATGCCGGCGAGGGGTCGAAGGAGGACCATATTCCGGTCGGGGTGCTTCGCCGGTCCGAGCGCACGGCAGGGCAGCGGGACGCGGCCGGTGTCGATGGGAGCAACCGGGAAATGGAAGGGAGTGGAGAAGGCGTGCACGGGACGATTGAGTGGCGGCAACATATCCGAGACCGGCAAGTCGGGGACGGCCGGCCGGGGAGGGAATTTATTGAGGCGCGGAAAAAAGGGACATGAAATCCACCGGGAAACAACGGGGCTTGGTTCAAAAGCGGGGGAAGCCTCGTCACCGAAGCCCCGTGTCCTTACAGCAGGTCATCGTTCAAAGAAAAAGCCGTACCAGGGGCTGTCCGGGTTGTCGGCGGCCCCCATGTCGACGATCTGGCAGTCGTCGGTCTTCTTCTGCATGCTTCGTTGCCAGGCCAGGGCTTCGTCTTTGGAGGAGAACGGGCCGACAGCGGTCAGCGGGGCGGCGCGCAACCCCAGGTTCTCGTATAATTTATCCACCTTGTCCTGTTGCTGATGGATACCGATCATCATGGTCATGGAACACCTGTGTCTGTGGTCGTTGATGGCGTTTGGGGATTTTTGTCCTCAAACTAAATAGAGATGCACGATTCGTGCCCAAGTGCCGTTTGTGGTCGTAGGGTCGCCCGCAACAAAGTGTCGGACGCATAAAAAAACCATTTATTGGTAAGATGTGCGACGCGGTCGGCGGCGTGATTGACCAGGGGCAAAGCCTTCGCCGGCCGATGGCCCCAAATCGGCGCCTGGCCGCAAGAAAGGCAGGCGGCAAGGAAGATGGCGAAACAGCGTCGGTCTTGCGGGTCAGCGGAAGTTGGCAGGTCTGAGCCGTGGCTGGGTATTCCGTTCATTTTTCCGGGGCAAATTGTCCCTGTGGGGCAAAATGCCCCGCTTCGAGCTAGGCGCGGAAGAGGCTGGGAAACACCACCGAGGGCGAGGATTCCGGTTCGTGCTGGTGATGCAGCTTCCGGTAAAGGGTTTTGCGGTCGATCTGGAGAATCTGGGCCGCCAGGGTCCGATTGCCGCCGACCATGGCGAGGACATGGTGCATGTATCGGTGCATCATCTCTGCCATCGGCACCAGCTCGCCCGGACTCGGCAGCCCCGGCGCGGAAGAGGCCGGTTCGTGCCGGAAGGAAAGAATGCGTTCGGGGAGGTCGTCGGGGATGATTTTCCGGTGATTGGTCAGGGTGACCGCATGTTCCATGGCGTTGCGCAATTCCCGGACATTGCCCGGCCAGCGGTAGGCTAGCAGCTTGTGGGCGGTGCCGTTGGCCATGCCGGTAATGTTTTTGCCCTGGCGGGAGGCGTAAAGCTCGATGTATTTCTCGGCAAGCAGCAGGATATCCGTGCCCCTGGTGCGCAGCGGCGGCACCTGGACGGTAATCACGTTCAGCCGGTACAGCAGGTCTTCGCGGAAGGTTCCCTCGGCCACCGCGGCTTCGAGGTCCCGGTTGGTGATGGCGATCACCCGCACGTCCAGGGGCTTTTCGGTGGTGCTGCCCAGCGGCCGGACACAGCGGTCCTCGAGCACGCGCAGCAGTTTGGGCTGCAGCGACAGCGGCAACTCACCGATTTCGTCCAGAAGCAGCGTGCCGCCGTTTGCGGCCAGAAACAAGCCCTTGTAATCGGAGTGGGCGCTGGTGAAGGCCCCCTTGACATGGCCGAACAGCTCGCTTTCCAGCAGGGATTCGGGCATGGCCGAGCAGTTGATGGCCACCAGGGGCTGTTGGGCGCGCCGGCTGTACTTGTGGATGGCCCGGGCAGCGAGCTCCTTGCCCGAGCCGCTTTCGCCGGCGAGCAAAACCGATGCCTCGGAATCGGCGATCCGGAGCAGCTTGGAGAACAGGGCCTGCATGACCTGGCTCTCGCCGATCAGTTCATCGAACGAACGGGTCCGTTCCAGGGCCTGGCTGAGTTGCTTGACGCTTTCCTGCAGCCGGCGGTGATTGATCGCCCGGGCCAGGACCAATTCGAGCAGGTTGATGTCAAAGGGTTTGGTAATGAAATCGTAGGCCCCGGCCCGGATGGCGGCGATGGCCGCCTCCATGCTGCCGAAGGCGGTCATGATCACCACCGGGATCTCCGGCCAGCGGGCGGAAAGTTCCCGGCACAGTTCAAAGCCGTTGAGGTCGGGTAGGTTGATCGCGGTCAGGATGACGTCGATCGAGTCGCTGGTCACGGCGGCTAGGCCCTGGTGGCCGCTGGTGTGGAGGGCGACGGTGCATCCCAGCAGCGACAGGCGCATGCACAGCATCTGCGCCAGCTCCCGGTCGTCTTCGATGATGAGGATTTTTCCGTCCATAGCGTCGATCTGCCCCCCGGCACGGGTCCGGTCGCTCAGGCCCGTTCCAGGTTGACGGTGCGCCTGCCGATCCGGTAGGCACCGTTTTTGGACAGCAGACGGCCGACCAGGGACTCGGGCACATCGACCAAGGTGTGGTTGCTTTCAAGCCGGATCTTGCCCAGCTGGCCGGAATTGACGCCGGAGTAGTGGGCCAGCGAGGCCACCACGTGATTGACGCTGATGCCGTCCGCGCGGCCGATGTCGAGTTTGAGCGGCACCATGTCCTTGTCGCGCTCCGGCCGCTTGCGGGCCGCCGAGGACGGTCCGGCGTGGGTGTCGCGGCGGAAGGTCCGCTCGCCGCCTTTCCGCTCGCGTGGGCGGAGCTGTTCCTCCTTGATCGGAGTGATGGGTTCGATCGGCCGTTTTTTCTCGTCGCTCCGGGCCAGTTTCAGGGCGGCGGCGGCAATGTCTTCCGGCTGGTGGCCGGTTTGGACCAGCATGTCCACCACTTCCCGCTCCCGGCGGCAACGGCCGCGCCGGATCCACACCTCCAACTGTTCCATCAGCAGGGCCTGGCGGTGATTCTCGATCTGCTGGATGCTGGGCAGCTCCGCCTTGTCCAACCTGAAGTGAGTGTACTCCTCGATCCGCCGCAACTGCCAGCGGTCCCTGGGGGTGAGCAGGGAGATGGCGATGCCGTCCCGCCCGGCCCTTCCGGTGCGGCCGACGCGATGGACATAGACTTCCGGGTCGTCGGGGAGATCGAAGTTGAAGACATGGGAAATGTCGTCGATATCCAGGCCGCGGGCAGCGACATCGGTGGCCACCAGCACCTTGACCTGGCCGTTGCGGTAACGGGTCAGGACCTGGATACGGGCTTCCTGGCTGAGATCGCCGTTAAGGGCCTCGGCGGCAAAGCCGCGCGCGGTCAGCTGGTTGGCCAATTCGCCGGTGCCCAGCCGGGTACGGACGAAGATCAAGGCGCTGTCGATGGTCTCCATCTCGAACAGCCGGGCCAGGGCCGCTATCTTATCCTGCTGGTTGACCAAGTAGTAGCGCTGGACAATGGTGGCGCCGGTCAGCTGTTTGGGGGTGATGGAGACCAACTCCGGCTCGCGCAGATAGCGGGCGGCAAGTTCCTGGACCCGCTTGGAAATGGTGGCGGAAAAGAGCATGGTCTGGCGTGCGGCCGGGGTGCGTTCGAGGATGCGCTCGATATCTTCGATGAATCCCATGCTGAGCATTTCGTCGGCCTCGTCGAGGACCACGGTGTGGACCGTGGAAAGGTCGAGCGCGTCCTGGTCGGCCAGGTCGAGCAGGCGGCCGGGGGTGCCGACCACCACCGCCACCCCCTGGCGGAGGCTGCGGAATTGCTGCTGGTAGGATTGGCCGCCGTACAGGGCGAGCACCGCGACGCCCCTCTGCCGGCCATAGCGGTCGAGGGAATCGGCCACCTGGATGGCCAGCTCGCGGGTCGGGGCCAGCACCAGGGCCTGGATCTGGCGGCGAGCGGGATCGATCCGGTGCAGCAGGGGCAGCCCGAAGGCCGCGGTCTTGCCGGTGCCGGTCTGGGCCTGGCCGATCAGGTCCCGGCCGTCGAGCAGCAGGGGGATGGCGGTCTGTTGAATGGGGGTGGGGTCGGTAAATCCGAGCTCGGCAACGGCGTGCATCAAGTCGGGGTGCAGGCCGAAATCGGCGAATGTGGCGGTCATCGGGGGTCCTCCTCTGGACGATGTGGTGACGATAATCCTGGGGTTGGGTAATGCCTTGCGGCGGTTGTCCCTGTTGTCCGTTAACAGATGACCCCCATCCAAGAAGAGAAGAGCCCGACTGTCAAACCCGGCCGCGTCCGACTTTGCCAGGCAAAGGTCGAGGATTTCGCGGACGTCTACAACAAAAAAGGCCTGACCGAAAGGGTCAGGCAACCATCCTGTGTCCGGCTGGGCCGCCACAGGATCAAAACGCAGGTCAGATAGCACGGAACATACAGCATATGGCCTGCAAACGCAAGCAATCGTCGCTGCTTCCGGGGCAAGTCGACCGTGCGGCGTCCCAGCGGTGCATGGTGGGCAAAAGGTGGCAGGGGGCAAGAGAACGATGCGAACGGGAAAACCGAGGCAATCCGGTTCGCACTGCAAGTGACCGCCTCCTCCCCGGGCGCGCCGGTAAGGAGAGGATGCGGTCAGGCTAGAGTATTGCGCTTTGGCGGGAAAGGCAAGAGGTGGGTGAAAAAGGCGGTAAAACGGGCGGGTTCAGCCAAGGCCGCAGGCGTCGGCCAAGACTGGCAGGGTGTGGAGGACATCGCCCTGAAACAGGAAATCGCCCCGGCCGGCGACCTCGCCCAGGGAGGGTTCCCGGTTGAATTCCAAGATCCGGCCGCCGCGTTGCCGGACCAGGGCGGGCAGGGCTGCGGCCGGATAGACCTGGGCCGAGGTGCCGATCACCAACAGGAGGTCGCAATCGGCCAGGCAGTCGTGAATGGCATCGAGGTCGCGGACCGCTTCGCCAAAGAGTACCACGTTCGGCTTCAGTGGAAAGCCGCAAATGGCGCAGCATGGGATATCGGTTGCGTCCAGATGGTCGGGGAGCAGCGGCACGATCGCATCGCATTGCAGGCAGTGGAGATGCTGGTGGTCGCCGTGAATTTCAAAGACCCGGCTGCTGCCGGCCTGTTGGTGGAGATTGTCGATGTTCTGGGTCACCACGGCCTGCAGCCATCCGTGGCGTTCGAGTTCGGCCAGGGCCCGGTGGGCGGCGTTGGCCCGCTTGCCGACCAGCACTTTTCCCAGCGCCCGAAACAGCTCCCAGGCCTTGGCGGGGTGGCGGCGGAACACCTCGATGGTGGCGTATTCCTCCGGGGAAAAAACACTCCACAGTCCGCCCGGACTGCGGAAGTCGGGGATGCCGCTTCCCACCGAGATGCCAGCTCCGGTCAGGGCCATCGCCTTGCGCGCGGATCGCAGCAGACCGGCGGCCTCGCGGTAGGCCTGGCCGCCGGTCTCGGTGACGATCGTTTGCTTGGGGAATGCCGGCATGATTCAGTGCGGGAGCGCGTTGCTTCGAGACGAAGGGGCGGGGCGCCCGGCACCGGTATCGACGAAGGTGCCGCCGACCAGGGCACCGGGTTGATAATGGCAGACCCTGATCAGCCGCTCGACCTCGGGTGAGTCGACATCCGGCCGGTAATTGACGACGAGCCAATCGTCCTGCTTGATCGGGAGCGGGTCGGCGATGGCCAGCAGCAGGCCCCTGGGCGAGTGATCGACGATCACGCACTGCCGGGCCCGGTTCCTGGGGGTGCTCAGGGCCCGCAGACTGCCGGCGATATCGGATTTCTGCCGATAGTCTTGGCGGAATTCCAGGTCGACTTCAAAGCTCTGGGAACAGGCGCAATCGACCCGGATGGAATGCTTTTTGGACTTCAACTCGGCAACCGAGAAGGTCTCGCTCCGGCCGCAGGCTCTGCATTTGATGGTGACCATTTCCTTGCGGCTGACATAGTATTTCTGCCGTTTTAGACCTTGTTCGGCCGCGCCGGCCGGATGTCGCGGGGGTGTTGGCATCATGACGGTATCCTCCAGTACATGGGAGTACTGCTTCTGGTAATTTTATAGATAATATTGCTTATAAAATACGCACGTTCTCCCTGTTTAGAAGGGCCATTTCATCCTGGCCGCATTTTTTTATCAACCCCGCCGGGAATCGGCCGAGGCGGCGGCTAGCGGGTCTTTTGCACAAAAACCTCCCGGTACACCCGGCGGTAGTGTTTGATGGAGTTGGGATCGAGCCAACGTTCGTAGGCGGTCCGGTAGCGTTCGGTGGGGCGCTGCTTGATGAGGATGGTGTTGATCCTGTCGATGACCGCCTTGCCCCAGGGGGTTTTCGAACAACCCACCGAACTCAGCCACGAATCGTAGCCGGTTTGATTTTCCTCGATGGACAGGGTGACCAATCGGTCCCTGATTCCCATCTGTTCCGCCTGGTACAGCGCTTCGTCGGGCAGGGCGACAATGCCGTCCAGCCGGCCTTTCATCAGCATCTTGAACAGGTTGTGCGACAGCTCGTGGCCGGTGATTTCGAGGACATTGCACTCCCCGCGGTATGTATCCAGAATCGCATCGGTGTCCATGCCGTAGGAGCGGTCCTTGTTCAGCCCGATCGTCACGTTTTTGGCGCGCAACACCTCGGCCAGCCGCACCGTGGTTTTGCCGCCGAACTGAGGCAGCGATTCCTTCTTGATGATGACCACCGCCGGCAGGGTCAGGAAGCTGGGGATGGAGAAGTACATGAATTCCTCTCGTTCCGGGCTCCGGAACAGACCGGCGCTGCACACCTTTTCCCCTTGCTTGAATTTATAGAAATGGCGGGTGACGTTGGTGATCACTTCCTTGTGCTCGTATTCGGCCAGTTCGCCCTGGATGATCCGGGTGATGACGTCGCCGTAGCCCTGGTCCCGGAAGGCGCCTTCCTGAATCAGATACGGCGGCATGGCGGCTTCCATCCAGGTGATCGAATTCTTGGCCGCTGCCGGCGCGGCCAGGGCGAGTATCGGACAGACGAGTAGGGTCAGGGCCAGGGAACAAAAACGGAACGCCATCGAGTGCCTCCCGAAACCGGTGGGAATTACGGCCACCCGCAACGGGCGGCGCGAATGCGCACAAGCATTACAATTCGTTTTTGTAATGAATTGTTCCGGCAGCTGTCAAGCGGAGACATCAGCCAAGGGCCCTGTGGCCTTATGGTCTTGTGGCGTTGCGGTCGGAGGTGCGATGAGAGGGATTTATCATTTTCGGCCCGGCGGGGCCGGGGCAGGGTGCAGGCTTTGGCCTTGGACGGCGGTGAGCTGGCGATCGACCGCGCCCTGGATGAAGAAGAGGCGGAGCAGCAGCCAGGCATAGGCCAGGACCGCGAGCACGGCGAACACGGGTTGAAAGTAGCCCAGCGGACACAGCACCAGCACGGTCAGCCAGTGGAGCAGGATGACCTGGCGGGAATGGAGTTGCAGGGGGAAATCGTCATGGCGGCCGATCACGGCCAGCCCGCTGAGATTCCAGCCGTAGAGGGCAGTGAAGGCGTGGAGGCGGAGCAGGGGATGGCTGATTTCCGGGGTGTACCAGCTCGAAAACGAGAGCAGGATGTAGGAGATGCCGGTGAGCGAGGTGACCAGCAGAAACAGGATGCCCGAGGTCAGGTAGGCCTTCTGCTGCAACGGGATGCCCTCGTGCCAGTACAGGAAAAAGATGTAGGCCACGGTCACGAACAGCAGGCTGGCAATCGCCACCTGGGAGGTGAACATGCCGGCCAGGATGAAGCCGAAAAAGACGATCACCCCGAGATTGACGGTCCAGAAGGCGGCCTCCTTGAGCACCCGGGTGAGGGGGAGCGCTTCCTTTTTCATCAGGCTGAAGATGACCGACATGGAGATCAGGGAAACGGGAAAGGAGAAGCCCAGAAAAAAAGTGTCGAGCCGGAGTTTCTCGATGGTGAACCAGTGCAGGTAGATCGAGTTGCCAATCACCGGGCTGGAAAGGGCCAGGCCGCAGGAAAGGCAGAGCAGGGCGGCCTGGTGGAATTTACGCTCGACCGGTTCCCGGCGGTCGAAGAGCGCCCGCGGCAGCAGGCTGCCGAAATGGTCGATCCGCGTCCGTTCCACCAACCAGGCCAGGGGCAGGGGAATGATCGTCGCCGGCAGGTACCACTCCATGAAGGCGCAGACCGAAAAGGCCAGAGCCAGGGCCAGAAAGAGCAGGGTGCGGCGGGTCAAGAGCGGCTGGCCCTCGGTGTAGTACATCAACAGGGTGCCGCCGCTGCACAGGTTGAACAGGAAAATGTGGAGCCGCTCGAAATTGACGATCGCCGGAGGCACCAGGTGATGGAGAAAGCCGCAGGCCAGGGCGGTGGTCATCATGGCCACCAGGATGGTTTTGAATTGCCAGTTCACCGCTCAGCGCTCCGGGGGATTGCGTTCAGATCTGCCGAGAAGGTGGCACAAGGTCGGGTCGAGATCGGCATGGCGGAAGGCGTAGCCGGATTGCTGCAATTTGTCGGTGGCCACTCGGCATCCGCCCAGTAATACCTCGGAAGCCATCTGGCCGTAAAGGGATTTCAAGATGGCGGCCGGAATCGGGGGCAGCAGGGGGCGGCCCGTTGCCCGGGCCAGGCTTTGCATCAATTGGCGGTTGGTCACCGGATTCGGCGCGGCGATGTTGACCGGCCCGGCCAGGGTATCGCAGCTCAGGGCGTGGAGAATGGCGCCGACCATGTCGTTGATGGAGATCCAACTGAGATACTGGTCGCCGCAGCCGAACCGTCGGGGAAAGCCCAGCATCGAGGAGGCGAGCAGCCGCCTGAGGGCGCCGCCCCTGGGGGTGAGCACCACGCCGATGCGGAGAAAGACGGTGCGGATACCGGCCGCCTCGGCGGGCTGGGCCGCATGCTCCCACATGGAGCAGACGTCGGAGATGAAATCGGTGCCGGCCCGATCTTCCTCGCGCATGCAGCAGTCGAGGCAGTTGCCGTAGAAGCCGACCGCCGAGGCGCTGAGCAGTACCTTGGGGCGGACCGGCAGCCCGGCCACGGTTCGGGCGATCAGGCCGGTCCCCTGGACCCGGCTGTCGATCACCCGTTTCTTTTTTTCCGCAGTCCAGCGGCCCTCGCCGATGTTGTCGCCGGCCAGGTGGATCACCCCGTCGAAAGGCGGCAGGCCGGCAAGGTTGAGCGCATTTTTTTCCGGGTTCCAGTAGATTTCCCGTTTGCTTCGGTCGGGTTGGCGCCGGACCAGGGTCCAGACCTCGTGGCCGCCGGTGGTCAGCAGGGGAATCAGGGCATTGCCGAGCACGCCGCTGGCGCCGCTGATCAGCACCCGTAACGGGACGCGGCTGCATTGCCGGTGCAGGAGCAGATCGTCGCGGAGGGTGGCGTGCCGGTAGCGAAAGATGCGCTCCAAGGTCCGCTCGACCATCCGGACGGTACAACCGGGCAGCACGGCCTGGCCGGGCAGGGCGAAATCGATTTGGTCCTCCAGGCGGGCGCCGTCCGGGGTGTCGGCGAACCGGTGGGTGTGGGTCCAACGGGCAAAGGGGCCGCGTTCCTGGATATCGCGGAACAGGACGCCGGGCACGTCCTCAATGTGGCGGGCGTGCCAGCGGTAGGGAAAGAGGCCGGCCCGCATGGCCATGACCACCCGGCCGCCCGGCTCGATGCCGCCCTCGCGGGTCACGACCCTGGTGGGTTCCCAGGGTGGGACGAGCCGCTCCAGGGCGCCCGGCCGGCTGTGCCATCGGTAGAGTTCTTCGGCGGAACAGGGAAAAAGGGAGGTGGCAAGAAAACGATGCTCAGTCACCGATGATCTCCCGCAAGGCCGCCGGCAGGTCCGGATAGGTGAACAGGTAGCCGCTGTTGATCAGTCCCTGGGGCAACGTCTTCTGCCCCTGGAGCAGGGAGCGGCCGAACTCGCCCAGCATCCCCATGGCAAAGGCCGGGGCCGGCAGGCAGGCGGGACGGTGGAAGGCCGCGCCCAACTGGCGGGCGAATTCTTTCTGCCGCACCGGCTGCGGCGCGGTGAAATTGAAGGGGCCCTTGCATTCCTCGGCACCGAGAAGAAACACCATGGCGTTGACCAAGTCGTCGAGATGAATCCAGGGAAACCATTGCCGCCCGCTGCCGATCGGCCCGCCGAGGCCGAGTCGAAAGGGGATGCGCATCGTGGCCATGGCCCCGCCGTCCTTGCCCAGGACCACGCCGAAACGCATCAGCGCCACCCTGGCGCCTTTGGCGGCAGCCCTGCCGGCCTCGACCTCCCAATCGCGGCAGACCCGGGCCAGGAAATCGCTGCCCGGCTCGCTGGTCTCGTCCTTTTCGTTTTCGCCGCCGTTGCCGTAGTATCCGGCCGCCGAGGTGCTGAGCAGTACCGTCTCGGTGGTCGCGGGCAGGGCGTCCACCAGGTTGCGGGTGGTGAGGATGCGGCTGTCGCGGATCGCCTGTTTATAGCGCTCGGTCCAGAGGTTGAAGACCGACCGTCCGGCCAGGTTGATCAGGGCGTCTTGTTCGGGCACCAGCCGCTGCCAATCGCCGGTCCGGGTCGTGTCGGCCACGACATGGCTGAGTTGCGGATGCGGGGCGGGATGGCGACTGGCGCTGCTGCCGATGACCGTGACCTCGTGGCCCGACTCCAGCAGCCGCCGGCTGACAGCGGTACCGACAAAGCCGGTGCCGCCGGTGATGAGAATTTTCATGGGAAACCTCCGTACGCGATTGTTGACCGTGTTTTTCTGTTGAGCACCATAAACATTCCGCCGTTGCCGGGCAAAGGGCCGGCCGGTCCGGTCCGCGTTATTTGACGAAAAAGAGCACGATTTCGATGGCGATCAGGGCGATGATGATCCATTCCAGCATGCTCGAATGGCTGTGCTTCTGCTCGTCGGCCATCATCGCCAGCAATTCCTGGATCACCTCCAGCCGGTTTTTCAGCACCGTGGCCCGGGAGGTGATTTCCAGATAGCGCGACAGGGCCAGGTAGTACTGCTCCAACTCCGGATACTCCCAGATGAACTCGGGCGCGTCCAGGAGGTTGAACTGAAGGATGATGCGGGATTTCTCCAGGTACACCCGGCCGCGTTCCCTGGCGAGCTTGGCGCGCGACATGGCGATCGAGCCCTTTTTTGCCAGGGCCTCGGGAATGTACATGGTCTGCTTGATCATTTCCTCGATCGACGACTCGAAAAAGGCCAGCTTGGTCGATTGGGCCAGGGCGTGGCCGAGCGACAGGCAGGTGAGTTCGGCCAGGTCGTCGAGCTCGATCACATCGTTGCGGATGCGGATGCCCGCCTCGGTGCTGCGCCGGTATTCCAGCTCCTCCTCGACCATGCTTGCCAGGGGCGCGACCGCGTATTTGCGCAGCAGGTCGACGAGCCGTTTTTCCGCCTCGTCGTCGTACCGGAAGAGGACGGCGACGCCATAGTCGAAAATAAAGGCGTGGGCGCCGCCGTCCGGAGCGAGGCGAATGACGTTGCGCATCGGGGTGGCGTGGGTCTGCCGGGAAAGGAATTCGGCGAGCGCCTCGAACTGAAAGCGCTCGGCCAGGCACAGGGCGCGGATTGTATCCATGATGCGATGGGCGGCCGCCGCGAACAAAGGCGGCAGGGGCGTTCAGCCCGCAGGAGGTTATTCGGTGCCGTTGGCGGCGGCTTTCTGTTGCAGCTCCGGATAGTATTTTTCGATGCAATCGGGGCAGATGCCGTGGGTAAATTCGTTGGCGGCCCGTTCCTGGACGAACTGCTTGATGTCGTTCCAGAAGGCCGGGTCCATCCGGATCTGGCGGCAGGAGGCGCAGACCGGCAGAATGCTCTCCAGGTAGCCGATCCGGGTGAGCAGTTTATAGGTATGGCGGATGATCAGGCCGCCGACAATGGCGATGACGATGCTTTCGAAGATGGATTCCCGCCAGTTGATCGGGGTGGCGACACCGCCGAGCAGGACATGGGGAATATCGAGAATCTCGTCGAACCAGGAGAGGACGATGACGAACAGAATGGCGGCCGATTCGTACCAGCAGACCTTTTTGGCGATCAGGTTGGTTGTATGCTGTTCCATGGGGCGGGGATCCTCGGCGTATCGACTTTCGGGACAACCGGCCGCCGCATCCGGGGCGGCGGGCATCCGATGGCAAAAAACCGCTGGCAGGCACTCCGGCCCGTGGCGGAACGGATCGGCCCATCATACTGCGTTTGTCCCTCGATGCACAGGGGAAAAGCGCGGCGTTTCCGGGCCGCGCGGCGCTGCAGAGCCGTGCCCGCCCTTACCGGCCGTCGACGTGGCTGATGACGATTCGGGGCGCATCCAGGGGGATGATTTCGGGTTGCAGCCGCCGCAGCTCGTCGATCTGCCAATCGCCGTTCAGGGCCAAAAGCGCCAGGGCGTCTTCCTGGGAGGACGCCAGCACGACCACGTCGGCCTGGAGGTAGTTTTCCTGGCGAATATGCGGCTCGTCGAGCATGGACCAACTGGAAAAATGTTTGCTGTGACGCCAGATGAAAAGGTGCATGGGCTCTCCGGAGGTTGAGGCGGGTGAAAAACGGACGATAGCCGGCGCGATTCGCTCCACTGTACCTCGATGCGGCCTGCGGCGCAAACCCCGGCTTCCCGTCCGCAAGGCCGGGTTCGGCGTTGACCTTTTCGGTCGATGGTATATAACTGTCGCCAGCGGAAATTCGCCGCTATGGCGGACAAATGCGGACAAGTGGGCTCCGGCTGCAGTTCGGCCGGAAGGGGAGGGGCATGGAGATTTTGATCATCGGCGCCGGTGCCATGGGCGGTTTGTTCGCAAGCCTGCTCGCGCCCCATGCCCGCGTCTGCCTGCTCACCACCAATGTAGACCATGCCCGCGCCATCAACGCCAGGGGCCTGATGCTCACCGCCATGGACGGTTCGGTACGCACGACAACGGTCACAGCCCTGTCCGAACCGGAGGGGGACGATCGCCGGGCCGATCTGGTACTGATCTGCACCAAGGCCCGGGCCACCGAGGCTGCGGCCGCGACCGCCGGCCGGTTTTTGGCCAAGGACGGCCTGGCGCTCACCCTGCAAAACGGGCTCGGCAACCTGGAGCGGCTTGCCATGGCAGTGGGCGCGGACCGGTCGGCCGCGGGCGTCACCTCCCAGGCGGCCACGCTGCTGGCTCCCGGCCACGTTCGCCACGCCGGCCGCGGTCCCACCGTGCTCGGCCGCGTCCCCGGCCAGGCCGGCCGGCTTGCGGCGGTCGCCGAGCTGTTCAACCGGGCCGGCATCGACACCGAGGTGGCCGACGATGTCGACGCCTTGCTCTGGTCCAAGCTGATGGTCAACGTCGGCGTCAACGCCCTGGCCGCCCTGCTGCGGGTACCCAATGGGGCGCTGTTGCTGGCGCCGGAGTGCGGAGCCCTGATGGCCGAAGCCGTGGCCGAGGCCGAAGCCGTGGCCGGGGCGCTGGGCATTAAACTGCCCGAGGGCCGCCAGGCGGACCGGGTCGAACAGGTGTGCGCCCTGACCGCCGCCAACCGCGCCTCCATGCTCCAGGACATCCTTCGGGGCGCACCCACCGAGATCGACGCCATCAACGGCGCCATCGCCGCCAAGGGACACACGCTGGGCATTCCCACCCCGGTCAACCAACTGCTCACCCGCCTGATCAAGGCCCTGGAAGCTACCGCTTCCCATCGGATCGAATCTTTTTCTTCCGCCACCTCACCCCAGGAGAGCCCATGCACCAGAAAAAGCTGACCATTCCGGACATCCGCAACCGCAAGAACGGCACCCCCATTTCCGAAATAACCGCCTATGACTATCCCCTGGCCAGGATGGCGGACGCGGCCGGGATCGACATCGCCCTGGTGGGCGACAGTCTGGGCATGGTGGTGCTGGGGTATCCGGACACGGTGTCGGTGACCATGGAGGAGATGCTGCACCATTCCAAGGCGGTGGTGCGGGGGATCGAACATGCCCTGGTGGTGGCCGACATGCCCTTCGGCTCTTATAACAGCTCGATTCCGCAAGCCATCGGCAATGCCAACCGCATGCTCAAGGAGGCACGAGTCGATGCGGTCAAGATCGAGGGCGGAGTGACCATGGCCGAGACCGTGGCCGCCATTGTCCGCGCCGGTATCCCGGTGCAGGGCCATATCGGCCTGACCCCGCAGACCGCCACCAATCTCGGCGGCTTCAAGGTCCAGGGCAAGAGTGCCGAGGCGGCGCGGCAGATGATCGACGACGCCCGCGCCCTGGAGGATGCCGGCTGCTTCTCCATCGTGCTCGAAGCCATCCCCGCGCCCCTGGCCGAGCGCATCACCCAGGCGGTGACCATTCCCACCATCGGCATCGGCGCCGGTCCGGGCTGCGACGGCCAGGTGCTGGTGATCCACGACCTGATCGGTCTCTACGACCGCTTCGTGCCCAAATTCGTCAAGCAATACACCAAGATCAACGAACAGGTGGTCGCCGCCCTGGTCCAATACAAGACCGAGGTGGAGAGCCGCGCCTTCCCGGACGAAGCCCACAGCTTCTCCATGAAGGCGGAAGAGCTGGACAAGCTGATGCGCTTGTATTGAAGAACGCGAACAACGGCGGCCTGGCTCTTCGTGCGGCCAGGTCTCTGGGGCGTGGGAACGAGCGGACTTACCGGGCGGACGCGGGCCGGTCCAGGTCGCGATAAGCGGCGGGGACGAAGCGCGGCGTGCAGATGGCGAGAAAGACGAGGTCGTCCGGGCCAATGTTGGCGATCCGCTGGCGGCAGCCGGCCGGAATGCGGACCACGTCGTTTTGCCGCACCTCGCGCGGCGCCAGGTCGCCCACCTCCACCCGGCCGATGCCCCGCACGATCAGGTAGCGTTCCTCGATGCCCGCAAGGCTGTGCCAGCGGGTGGTGCGGCCCGGTTCGACCCTGGCCCGAGCCACCGAGACCGCCGGGTCGGCCGGGATATTGTGCAGCTCGACGATGAAGCAGCCTTCCTCGAAGTAATATTCGTCCGGCGTCACGATACGGCCATCCCCCGGTCGCACCGCAAGATACGGTCGATGGCGGGGCATGCGGCCGATTTTCCCGTGGCCCCGCCGGTTGCCTGGAAGTCGGTTCTCATCCGAGTTTTTGCTCGACGCTCCGTACCTTGTCGGCCATGCGCTGGTCGCGGTCGGTGCGGGTGCCCAGTTTGATGGTGGTGGTGATGCGCGGTGCGCCCATTTCATGGACCCGCTCGTGGCACCGCTTGACCGCGGCCATCACCGCATCCCACTCGCCTTCGATATTGGTGCCGTAGGCGTGCAGTTGCGACTTGAGCCCCGCCTCCTGCAGCACCCGGTGGCATTCGGCCACGTATTGCGAAACCGAAACGCCAACGCCCAGCGGCACCAGGCACAAATCCAGAATCACATGCATCTCTTCCTCCTTCGCTCCGGCAAAACCGGGGTGGTGGTTGTTGGGTAACAGGGCTGAAATCCGGTCTTTTGGATGGAAAGCCGAACTCCTTTTTCTCCTGTGCGCTTGTTCCACTATGCTACAGAGAGCCACCGAAGACAACCCGTAATTCCGCCTCCGAGGTTGCCATGCGTATTCTCGTGCTCGAAGAGTCCAAATCCACCCGCAACCTGCTGCGCACCCGGCTGGAACGGGCCGGCTACACGGTCGATACCGCCGATAACGGACACCAGGGATTCCAGCGGGCCACGGCCAACGTCTACGATGTCATCCTCAGCAACATCGCGATGCCGCACTGGGACGGCTTCAAGTTCATCGAGGCCATCCAGGTGGTTGCCCCGCATCTTCCTATTATGGTCATCGTTCCGGCTTCGGGCGACCATGCGGTCCGGGCCCGGCTGCACCAGTATCCCTCGGTGCTGGGGATTCTTGCCGAGCCCTTCGATTTCGATGCCCTGCTCAAACGGCTGGCCGCCGTGCCCCGGCAGACCCACGCCAGCGTCAACAAAAAGGCCAAGATTGTCTGTACCATCGGCCCGTCGAGCAATACCCCGGAAATATTGGGCAAAATGATCCTGGCCGGGATGGATGTGGCCCGGCTCAACTTTTCCCACGGCAGCCACGCAACCCACGAAGCGGCCCTGGCGGCGGTGCGCGAGGCGGAAAAGGCCTGGGAAAAGCCGATCGCCGTGCTCCAGGATCTGTGCGGTCCCAAGATCCGGACCGGGCCGATGCAGGGCGGGGCCGTCCAACTGTCGGCCGGCAAGGTGCTGGCCATCCAGGCCGATCCGGTGGAAGGCACGGCCCAACGGTTTTCGACCATAACTCCGGAAATCCTGGCCGATCTGCTAACCGGCGATCCGGTGTTGCTCGACGACGGTTTGCTGGAGTTGCGGGTGCTCAGGGAGGGCGCCAGGGAAGTGCTGTGCGAGGTGGTCGTCGGCGGGATACTCAAGTCGGGCAAGGGGATCAACCTGCCCCAGACCGACCTCTCCTTGCCCGGCATCACCGCCAAGGACTGGCAGGATCTCGACTGGGGCCTGAATCATTCGGTCGATTACCTGGCCCTGTCGTTTGTGCGCAGCGCCGAGGACATCCGGCGGATCAAGCAGGCCGTCGCCGCGGCGGGCAAGCGGCATCTCAAAGTGGTGGCCAAGATCGAGAAACCGGAGGCGGTGCGGAATATCCGCGAGATCGTCGAGGCGGCCGATGCGGTCATGATCGCCCGCGGCGACATGGGGGTCGAGCTGCCGGCGGCGCGAGTGCCGCGCATCCAGGAACGGATCATCCAATTGTGCTGGGAGTTGAACACCCCGGTGATCACCGCCACCCAGATGCTCGACTCGATGACCGTCAATGCCCGCCCGACCCGCGCCGAGGTCACCGACGTCAGCATGGCGATCAAGGAGGGCACCGACGCGGTGATGCTTTCCCAGGAGACCGCCACCGGCGCCGATCCGGTCAACGTGGTCCGCACCATGGCCTCGATCATCTGCGAGGAGGAGCGGCACGCCCGACCCAGTGCCGAGCATTTTCGCGAGCTGGAGAAGGACGCCGCCGTCTATCCGGCCCTGTCGGCGGTGGCCCAGTTCGGCGCGGCCAGTGCCATCCTGCTGCTCGATCCGGACGGCACACTCTACCCACTCCTGTCCAAATGGAACCGCAAGGCGCCGATCCTGCTGGTGACCGGGTCGCTGCACGTGGCCCGGCACGCAAGCCTCTACCACAGCATCTTTCCGTTGATCATCAAGGACAAGCTGGACCGGGCCGACATGGTCCTGCGTTCCTTGACCATGGCCAGAGAAGGGGGATACATCCACGCGGACGAGTCCATTGCCGTGGTCGAGGGGCCGCGAATCACCCGGCGCGGAATCCGGCAGATGGCCTCGGTCCAGGTGATCCGGATGGAGCGGGAGTAGAACCGACGGCCGTGGGGCCATCGCTTCCGATTCAATCCGGTCGGGAAGTTGGGCGGGTCGTGGGCGGGGCGGCCAGGCCCTTGCGGCGAAGGATTCGGATACGCAAGGACCTGGCGGGTTCGACTGGAAGGGCTGGAAGGATGCCCTGAGGTGCGGGCGGGGAAAACGGCTACTGGCAGCGGAGCATGGCCATTTGCATGACCAGGGGCGTCTCGAAGACCGCGCCGGCCTTGCCCCATTCCCGATAGCCGACACTTGCCCACTCGCCCTGCTGCTCCCAGAGGTCAAAGCCGAATTTCCAGCCGCCGCACTGGTCGGTGCAGGTGTACTCGTGCGCCGGACCGTAGTAGAGAAAGTGCAGGCCGTCGTCGTCCTTGCTCTGCCGGGTCTGGCCGATTAGCACCTGGTTGGCCCCGCGCGTTCTGGCCTCGGCCAGCACGGCGGTTTCCATGTCCTTGCCCGAATATTTGGCCGGAAACTGCACCAGCGCCTCGGCAAACACCCGGCACGTTCTGTCCACCTGGCCCGGTTGAAAGGCCACGGTAACCGCCTGGGAGGGTGGATACGCCGGGCCGGTGTAGTCGGTTGGCCCGGCCTCGTCCAACCCGACCCATTTCTTGACGGTATTCTTGGCGCCGCAGCCCGTGAGGGCAACAAGGGCGGTCATGATCGCAAGGCAACGAACAGTTCTCGACATGGACACACTCCGCAAAAGTTTCGATTGCTTGCCCGGCGCAGGCGCGGTTGCCACCGCGTCCGGGCGCGTTGCCCCCACAAAAGCAGGAGCCGAAAAAGAAAGCAAGCAGAAAAAGAACTGCGTTTTATACGGGGGGAGATGGGATGGATGGACAACCCATGTCGGCCTATTGCCTTGCCTCCGCCGAGCCATACCATCTTGTTTTTGGTAACTCGGTATAAGGCGTCGTCTCCTGTTTTTATACGGTAACTGGCTGAAAAATATACAATTATTTGCCCGGCAAACATTGTTGCCGAAGAGCGGGAAATCGATTAAAAATTCAATGAAATTGAGCAGCTAAGAGCTGCGCTTCTGCGCACCGGGCATCGCTTGGCGATCGAAGATATTGAAAGCATTTATTTGTAAATTCAGATAATTGTCGACTAGATCCGATTGTGCTGCTCGACCAGGCCGTCGTCCGGACGGCCCGGTTTGAATAAAAAATACAAAAACAAGGAATTGCATGGCTAGCGAACCGAACAAGATCATCTACTCGATGATTAAAGTAAGCAAGAAATACAACCAGAAGCAGATTCTGAAGGATATTTCCCTTTCCTATTTCTACGGAGCCAAGATCGGCGTCCTGGGGCTCAACGGCTCGGGCAAGAGTACCCTGCTCCGCATCCTGGCGGGACTCGACAAGGAGCACGAGGGCAAGACCATCCTCTCCGAGGGCTTCACCATCGATTATCTGCCGCAGGAACCGATGCTCGACCCGCAGAAAACGGTGCGCGAGATCGTCGAGGAAGGGGCCCAGGCCACGGTCGACCTGCTCAACGAGTTCAACGCCATCAACGAAAAATTCGCCGAACCCATGGACGACGATGCCATGCAGGCCTTGATCGACCGGCAGGCCCAGGTGCAGGACAAACTGGACGCCATCGACGCCTGGAACCTGGATTCGCGGTTGGAAATGGCCATGGACGCCCTGCGCTGCCCGCCGGCGGAGATGCAGTGCGGCGTGCTTTCCGGCGGCGAGAAGCGGCGGGTGGCCTTGTGTCGCATCCTGCTGAAAAACCCGGATATCCTCCTCTTGGACGAGCCGACCAACCACCTGGACGCCGAATCGGTTTCCTGGCTGGAGCAGCACCTGCAGAAGTATCCGGGCACGGTCATCGCCGTCACCCACGACCGGTACTTCCTCGACAACGTCGCCGGCTGGATTCTGGAGCTGGACCGCGGCCAGGGTATCCCCTGGAAGGGCAACTATTCCTCCTGGCTGGAGCAGAAGCAGAAGCGGCTGGCCGTGGAGGAAAAAAAGGAGACCGAGCGCCAGCGCACCCTGGCCCGCGAGCTGGAATGGATTCGCATGAGTCCCAAGGGACGGCGGAGCAAATCCAAGGCGCGCATCACCGCCTACGAAAGCCTGCTCAACCAGCAGGGCGAGAAGGCGGCGGGCGAGATGGAACTCTACATCCCGCCGGGACCGCGCCTGGGCAAGCTGGCAATCGAGGCCGAAGGGCTGTGCAAGGGCTACGAGGGCAAGCTGTTGCTGGACAACTTCAGCTTCTCCCTGCCGCCCGGTGGCATTGTCGGCATCGTCGGCCCCAACGGCGCCGGCAAGACCACCCTGTTCCGGATGATCACCGGCCAGGAGCAGCCGGACGCGGGCACCGTCCGCATCGGCGAGACGGTCAAACTGGCCTATGTCGACCAATCGCGGGACAGCCTCGACCCGAAACAGACCATCTGGCAGGCCATCTCCGAGGGCCAGGAGACCGTTTGGCTGGGCACGCGCGAGGTCAATTCCCGCGCCTACGTGGCCAAGTTCAACTTTACCGGCAGCGACCAGCAGCAGAAGGTGAGCGAGATCTCCGGCGGCCAGCGCAACCGGGTCCATCTGGCGCGGATGCTCAAGGAGGGCGGCAACGTGCTGCTGCTCGACGAACCCACCAACGACCTCGATGTCAACACCATGCGCGCCCTGGAGGAGGCCCTGGAGAGCTTTGCCGGCTGCGCGGTGGTCATCAGCCACGACCGCTGGTTTCTCGACCGTATCGCCACCCATATCATGGCCTTTGAGGGCAACAGCGAGGTGGTGTGGTTCGAGGGCAACTACTCCGACTACGAGCAGGATTACAAGAAACGCAAGGGCGCGGATGCCGACCAGCCGCACCGCATCCGCTATCGCCAGCTGACTAGGGACTGAAGCCCGGCCGCCGTATTTTCCCATAGCGGAACTCCTCGACTGTGCTTATGATTCTTGCCACGATTGCCGGGGGCGACAAAGAAGGTGTGCTCCCACATCGTGGCAAGTGGCAGGCCCAGGGCAGGGGAGAGGAGATGCAGCGATGAACAGTGCGGAAGGACAGGCGGCGCAGGTGCTGGTGGAGCGCAAGTACTACACCTTTGCCGCCCCGCCCGAGGAAATGGTGCTGGACTGCGGCGTCCGGCTGGGGCCGATCACGCTTGCCTACGAGACCTTGGGCCGGCTGAATGCCGACCGCAGCAACGCCGTCCTTATTCTCCACGCCTTTTCCGGGGATTCCCATGTGGCGGGCTGTCTGCGCGAAGACGACGAACGGCCGGGCTGGTGGGACAACATGGTCGGTCCGGGCAAGCCGGTGGACACCGACCGCTATTTCGTCATCTGCTCGAACATCCTCGGCGGCTGTTCCGGCTCCACCGGCCCTTCCTCGGTCAATCCCGCAACCGGCAAGCCCTACGGTCTCGGCTTTCCTATGGTCACCATCAAGGACATGGTGCGGGCCCAGAAACACCTGGTCGACCATCTCGGCATCGGTACATTGATGTCCCTGGTCGGCGGTTCGGTGGGGGGCATGCAGGTGCTGCGCTGGTGCGCCGACTATCCGGAAATGGTGGGTTCCGCCATCCCGCTGGCCACCACCACCCGCCATTCGGCCCAGGCCATCGCCTTCAACGAGGTGGCCCGCCAGGCGATCATGGCCGATCCGGAATGGAACAACGGCGACTACTACGACGGCTCCGGGCCGGCGCACGGCCTGGCAGTGGCGCGGATGATCGGCCACGTCACCTATCTGTCCGATTCGGCCATGCGGGAGAAATTCGGCCGCCGCTTGCACCGTAGCACCCTGTCTTTCGATTTCACCGGCGATTTCCAGGTGGAAAGCTATCTCCACCACCAGGGCAAAAAATTCGTCAACCGCTTCGATGCCAACTCGCTGCTCTACATCACCAAGGCGGCCGACTATTTCGATCTCGAACGCGACGGCGCCAGCCTGCTGGTCAACGAAACCCTGGCCGGCGTGCCCTTTCTGGTGGTTTCCTTCACCTCGGATTGGCTCTACCCCACCTACCAGTCGCGCAACATCGTCTCGGCGCTCAAGAAAAACGGCAGCGACGTCAGCTTTTGCGAGATCGAGGCGCAGTGGGGCCACGACGCCTTCCTCCTGCCGAACAAGCGGCTGGATGGCCTGATCAGCGGTTTCCTCGACCGGGTGTACCATGAACGTTGTTTATAATCCGGAACTGGGTTCCATGCGTTTTGACCTCCAGGTGATCGCCTCCTGGATCGAACCGGGCTCGCGGGTGCTCGACCTGGGCTGCGGCGCCGGCGATTTACTCGACTATCTCAAGCAAAACCGGCAGGTCGCGGGCACCGGCATCGAACTTTCCGAGGAAAAGGCGGCGCGCTGCATCGAACGCGGGCTCACCGTGCTTCAGGGCGATTTTCGCCGGGAGGTGCGCGATTATCCGGAAGGGCGCTTCGACGTAGTGGTGCTGAGCCAGACCCTGCAACAGATCACCGATCCCAAGGAGCTGCTCACCGACCTGCTGTGGATCGGCAAACGGGTGATCGTCAGCTTCCCCAATTTTGCCCACTGGTCGGCCCGTTTGCAGTTTTTACTGACCGGCATGGCGCCCATCACCGACCAGCTGCCGTACGAATGGTACAACACGCCGAACATCCGGGTCATTTCCATCAACGATTTCAAACGGTTCTTGCGGCTGTTCGGGGTGCGGATCGTGCGCGAGGTGGCGATCAACACCCATCACCACGACTATAAGGGCAATATCGTGCGGACATTGAAAAACCTGCGGGCCACCTACGGTATCATGATGCTGGAGCGGGTGGGATGACGCGTTGGGATCAGGAGTTCATCATGGGCAAACAGGACATTCTTGCGGGGAGCTGTCGGACCGAATCCGTCTCGGCCGAGCGGGTCGGCAACCCGATTCCCGGAGCAGTGGCCGCCCTGGCCGGCGGATTCAAGAGCGGACGCTGGGCCAGCCACATCGAACCGGTGCCGATCCCCTCCAAGCATGAGGTGGTCGGCCTGATCGAGCAGGCCCAGCGTATCCTCTTCCCCGGCTTCTTCTCCCCGGAGATCCTCCGGCCGGAAAGCCTGGAGTACCACCTGGGGCAACAGCTCAGCCTGTTCTACGAAAATCTGGCCAGTCAGATCAGTTCCGCCATCCGCCACGACTGTTTCCGCCATAACCAGGCCTGTACCCTGTGCAGCGAGCGGAGCTACGAGATCGCCGCCGCTCTGGTCGACAGCCTGGCCGCGATCCGCAATCTCCTTGAAACCGATATCGAGGCCACCTTGACCGGCGATCCGGCCGCAGCCAATTCGGACGAGGTGATTTTCAGCTATCCCGGCCTGTTCGCCACCATGGTCTACCGCCTGGCCCATCGGCTGCACGAACTCCAGGTGCCGCTCATTCCCCGCATCATGAGCGAGCAGGCCTACCACCGCACCGCCATAGATATCAATCCCGAGGCCACCATCGGCTCGCATTTCTTCATCGACCATGGCTCGGGCGTGGTGGTCGGCGCCACCACCACCATCGGCAACCGAGTGCGGCTCTACCAGGGCGTCACCCTGGGGGCGCTCAGCCTGCCCCGCGACGCCGGCGCCCGGCTGCGCGATATCAAACGCCACCCCACCATCGAGGACGATGTCATCGTTTACGCCAACGCCACCATTCTCGGCGGCGAAACCGTGGTCGGGGCGCGGTCGATCATCGGCGGCAACGTCTGGCTGACCGAATCGGTCGGGCCGGATACCAGGGTGATGCTGGAACAACCCCGGCTGGTCTACATCGGCCGCGAGGAGGGAGGACGATGATGCGGCCGACCATTTGCGACGAATTTTCCCGGGCCACGGGCAACACGCCCCTGGTGCGCCTGGCCCGCCTGGCCACCGGCGCCGAACTGCTGGCCAAGGTCGAATCCATGAATCCGCTGGGCAGCGTCAAGGACCGGGTGGCCGTGGCCATGGTCGACGATGCCGAGCAGCGCGGCTTGCTCAAGCCGGGCGGGACCATTGTCGAGCCGACCAGCGGCAACACCGGCATCGGCCTGGCCTTTGTCGGCGCCGGCCGGGGATATGTTCTGATCCTCACCATGCCGGAGAGCATGAGTATCGAACGGCGCAAGCTGCTGGCCCATCTGGGTGCCCGCCTGGTTCTGACCCCGGCGGCCGAGGGGATGAAGGGCGCGGTGGCCAGGGCCCGGGAGATTTGCGACCGGACCCCCGGTGCCTGGATGCCGGACCAGTTCGCCAATCCGGCCAATCCGGCCATGCATCGGCGGACCACCGGGCCGGAGATCTGGCAACAGTGCGACGGCCGGATCGACGCCTTGGTCGCCGGGGTCGGCACCGGCGGCACCATCAGCGGCGCCGGCGGTTTTCTCAAGGAGCGCCATCCGGGCCTGCGGGTGGTGGCGGTGGAGCCTGCGGCCTCGCCGGTCCTGTCCGGCGGCCTTGCAGGGCCGCACAAGATCCAGGGAATTGGGGCCGGGTTTGTCCCGGACAATCTCGACCACTCGCTGCTCGACGAGATCATGACCGTGGACAACGAGGAGGCCATCGACGCGGCCCGCACCCTGGCCCGCACCGAGGGCATCCTCTGCGGCATCTCCGGCGGCGCGGCCCTGGCCTGCGCCCTGCGGCTGGCCGCGCGTCCGCAATACGCGGGCAAGCGGATCGTGACGGTCCTGCCCGACACCGGCGAGCGGTACCTGAGCACGGAGCTGATGTGCACATAGCGGGCCGCGGCCGTACCGCGCCTGCTTGCCGCTTCCGAAGGGAATTTCGAAAACACGAACAGTCGATCAACACGCTACAGGTGGATACACTGCAATTATGGGAAAAATCGTTTCGCTGAATATCAGCCGGGAAAAGGGCGTCAACAAGGAACCGGTGGAGTCGGTCGAGGTCAAGGTCGACCACGGCATGGTGGGCGATGCCCACGCCGGTGACTGGCACCGCCAGGTCAGTTTGCTGGCCGAGGAGTCGATCGATTTCATGCGCAACAAGGGGCTGGAACTCGACCCCGGCGCCTTTGCCGAAAACATCACCACCGAGGGGCTCGAGTTGGCCAGCCTGCCGATCGGCACGCGGCTGAGCAACGGCCAGGTGGTGCTGGAAGTGACCCAGATCGGCAAGAAATGCCATCATGGCTGCGCCATCTTCAAGCAGGTGGGCGACTGCATCATGCCGCGCGAGGGCATCTTCACCAAGGTGATCGCCCCCGGCATTCTCCGCCGGGGCGACAACCTGGACGTCATACCGTGAGCACCGCCTGCAGGCGGTGCGGCACCTGCTGCATGCAGGGCGGTCCGGCCCTGCATGGCCCGGATCTGGCCTTGCTCCGGGCCGGTTGGCTGCATCCGGACAACCTGATCACGGTCCGGCGGGGCGAGTTGGCGCTCCAGCCGCTGGCCGCCGGCCCGGAACCGGTTGTGCGGGAATTCCTCAAGCTGGCCGGGCAGGGCGGCAGCTGGTGCTGTCTGTTTTACGATGAGGCCGCCGGCGGATGCCGTTGTTACGACCAACGGCCCATGGCTTGCGGCCTGCTCGACTGCGCGGACACCGGCCCCCTGCTGGCCGTGGCCGGACAGGATCTGCTAACCCGATTCGACTGCCTGGAGCCGGACGCCCCCCTGATACCGTTCATGCGGGAGCACGAACACGCCTGCCCCTGCCCCGATCTGGCGGCGGTGGGCCGCGACCTGCACAATCCCCAAGCTGTCGATGAGCGTTTGGCGCAGCTCGAGGCCGCCGTGAGGAGCGACCTCCGCTTCCGGGAACAGGCCGCCCAGAGCTTGCGGCTTTCCCTTGGCCGGGAACTGTTCGCCTTCGGCCGGCCGCTGTTCCAGCTCCTCCAGCCCTTGGGCATCCAGGCCCGGAACACCTCCGCCGGCATTCGGCTGACGCTCGCCCATAGCTGAATCGCTGCCCGGCCTCCGGGATCTTTCATTGACGCTCCGAAGAAAACTCTTTAGAGTGCCGCACTCTTCCCTTCCCACCCTGCCGAGGCCGACATGAGCGATTTCGATATCAAAGACATGCTGTTTTCCTTCGACCAATTGAGCGACACCTACCTGCGCGACGAGGTCGAAGAGGCCCTGCGCCACCGCGAGGAGGTGACGCCCCACCTGATCAAGGTGATCGAGACCGTGGCCGACAATCCGCTGCTTTACAGCCTGGAACAGCGCAACGCCCATGTCTATGCCGCCGCCATCCTTTCCCATCTCGAGGAAACCGCCGCCCATCGGCCGTTTATCCGCGCCTTTTCCATTCCGGAAGAGCAGCTGATCGACATCTGGGGGGACATGACCACCGAGATTCTGCCCACCTTTTTGTTCCGGACCTGCGGCGGCTCGCTGGAGGCGATCGAGGAATTGATCGTCAACCGGGAGGTGGACCAGTACGTGCGCTGCGCCGCCATGGAGGCCCTGTCCTATGCGGTGGTGGCGCAGTCGGAGCGGCGGGACGAAGTGGTCCGCTTCTTCCAGGGTCTGTTCACCGGCGAAGAGGCCGAGCGCGACTCGTATTATTGGGCCAATCTGGCGGCAACCCTCTGCGATCTGCACCCCGGCGAGTCCATGGAGATCCTGCGCCGGGCGCATGCGGAGGGCCTGATCCACAAGGGGTTCATTTCTTTGGAGAATGTCGAAGAGGCCAACGACATGGGCTTCGATGCGGCCATGGAACGCCTGCGCGGCTGGGTCGCCGCCCGGACGCCGGCCGACGTTCATGCCTACATCTCGTGGTTTGCCGAATTCCACCAGGAGGAACTGGAGCGGATGTCGCCGGCGGACCAAGGGAAAGGCAAGAAAAAGAAAGGCCAGGCCACGGCCAAGCCGGCGAAGAAGTCGGCTACCAAGAAAAAACGCGGCTAGCGCCCGCCGCGCCCGCTCAGACCGGTGGACGGCCCGGGAAAAGACCTCGATCCGCCCGGCTGTCCGCCTGTTGTACTTTCCCCGCCGCAATCGAGACGGCAGCTTGCCTTCTCGCCCGCCTAAACGATCCGCACCCGGCGGATCACACCAGTTTACCGATGATATAGCCGATGACGATGCCCACGATCAGGGCGATGGTCACGCCGCGATAGGTGAGCACGTCTTTGGAGTAGCCCCGGCGAATGGCGACAAAGGAGACCAGGTAGCCGACCGCGTTCAGCAGCCAGATAAAACCCAGCGACAGGATTTTGACGATGAGGGGCCCCACCAGGGGAACCACGGCGATCACCCCGAGCAGCCAGGCGAAGGCGTTGGAAAGCAGGCCGATGAGAAACACGCTGCTGGCAATGATGTGCTTGTCGATGTGGAAGTGGATGCCCAGCCAGATGAAGGCGGCAATGATGCCCCAGGTCGGCAGCATGAACTTCCAATTCATCCACCAAGGGAATGGCGCACCGATGCCGTTGTCCTGGTTCTGAGCGGACGGGCTGTCCGGTTCGGTCCCGGTCGGGGCTTGATCGCTGTCGTGGTTGCTGTTCATGGGCTGTGCATCCGGGTGGGGGCGTCGGCAGGAAGCGGCGGCCGTACCCTTCAGGAGTGGCCGCGCCGCAAGCCGGCGGCCGCGAAAAGATCGTTGCCGCCCATGCCGGCCGCGGTCGGCAGCACGCATCGGGCGGCAACGGATTGAAAGAAGCGGGCAGCCCCTTGGCGCCTCACGGCGGTTTGGGCGGGTTGCGTCCGTACAACCAGCAACGGCGAGGGGGCTTGCAATCGTACAAGCGGTCGCCGTTGCCGGGGCGCCGGGTCAAGACCCTTAAGGGGCTGCATGTGTCGGTTGGTTTGGCGGTGACGCGGGCCGGCACGGCTCCGTGTCCGGCGTGGCCTGCGGTGCGGGGACCGTTGTCGGTCCCTCGCCTGCCTGGCCCGCGAGGCCGTGTTTCACCTTACTTCTGCTCGCCACCGATAAGCCGGTAGACAATCGCGCCGATCACGGCGCCGGCAATGGGTGCGGCCCAGAACAGCCAGAGCTGGGCAATGGCCCAATCGCCCACGAACAGCGCCACGCCCGTGCTGCGGGCGGGGTTGACGGAGGTGTTCGTGACCGGAATGCTGATCAGGTGAATGAGCGTCAGGCACAGGCCGATGGCGATCGGGGCGAATCCCTGCGGGGCGCGTCGATCGGTGGAGCCGAGAATGACCAGCAGAAACATCATGGTCATGACCACTTCGGTGATCAGCGCGGCCACCATGCTGTAACCGCCGGGGGAGTGCGCGCCAAAGCCGTTGGAGGCGAAACCGCCCGCCAGGTCGAATCCTTGCTTGCCGCTGGCGATGAGGTACAATACGCCGCCGGCGGCGATCGCACCCAACACCTGGGCGATGATATAGGGCACGATGTCCTTGGTCGGGAACCGGCCGCCGGCCCAGAGCCCGATGGTGACCGCCGGGTTGAGATGGCAGCCGGAGATGTGGCCGATGGCAAAAGCCATGGTCAACACCGTCAAGCCGAACGCCAGCGAAACGCCGAGCAGGCCGATACCGACATTCGGGAAAGCCGCAGACAAGACCGCGCTGCCGCACCCGCCGAGGACCAGCCAAAAGGTTCCAAAAAACTCCGCCCCATACTTTTTCATTCTCTTTCTCCTTCTACTTTGTTGGATTGATGTCAGGGGAGTCTCCCCGTCATGATTTGTAAGGCATTAATTTGAACCGAATCTGATAGTTACCAGTTTTATTCCGCCTGTAAAGGATTTTGTGCGGCCGGCCTTTTTCTTTCTTTCCGGCTGTTTTCCGGCAAGGATCCGCCTGGGACAATGCCGATTTCTCTTCGCTTCCCAGGGCCGCCTGCCCGCCACCGCAGTTTTTTTGCCCGTCGGGTCGGTTTGTTTCGCGGCTAGATTAATAATGATTATCCTTAAAGGGAAGAAAAAGGTGGCCGCGAACTCAGCCGCAGGCCGGCCTCGGGTGTAAAGGATGCTGGATGGTTCGGAGGGTCAAGAATGGAACTGCTTGAAATTAAAGGAAGAAAAATCATGGTTGATGCAAATGGCTACCTTGCCGATCAAAACGATTGGAACGAGGATGTCGCCACGCTCCTGGCCGAGCAGGAAGGAGTCGGAGCGCTGTCGCCGGAGCAGATGGACATCATCCGGTTCATGCGGGAATATTACCTGAAATACAGGGTGTTTCCGATGCTGAATAATATCTGCCGCCTGTCGCATCAAACCAAGGAATGCGTTCCCAGGCAATTCGTCAATCCGGAAAAGGCTTGGAAAATAGCCGGATTGCCCAAACAGGAAGGCGTCCATTTCGTCAGTATGGATGGCGAGCATTTTTTTATGGAATCCTACTGTTGAGCCAAAACGCCGGACAAATCCGCCATGGAGGTATGGTCATGTATACAGGAAGGGAATTGTGCGAGAAAATCACGTCGATTTATCCGGATGTCGGCATGTGTGGCGTCGATATCAACGTCGATTTCAATGAAAGGGAAAAAACCTGGATGGTGCATATGCTCAAGGGATCGCATTCGTTGGACCATTTTCTCGAGGTGATGGACGCCGACCGCTGCATGCACGGCCGGCAGTGCCTCTCCCTTGGCCTCGAGATAGCGCAGATGAGGAAAAATATCGAAGGCGAGCAGTTTTAAGGTCTGGGGCCGCGATCCCTCGGGTTCGGAACTGCTACGGTCGGCATCGCTGGCCTGGGCACCGGGTAACCGGTTGCCCGGCTGGGTGCGGGCCGGATCGGATCGCGGCCATAAGTCGCAACCGTCACAACCTCAGGGAAGCCGGTTGAGCCGGCCACGGCGTATCCGGCTGCGGTCGTTGTGATCGGTGAGCAGGGCGGGGGACACCTGTTCCAGTTCGTCCGGATCGATTTGCACGAACAAGCGCACCAGTTCGTGGTCCAACTGCGTGCCCGCCGCTTCCTGGAGAATCCGGACTGCCTGGTCGTGGGCAACCCGGGCGCGGTATACCCGGTTGGTGCACAGGGCCGAGTAGGTGTCGGCAATGGCGATGATGCGTGCTGCCAGGGGGATCTCGTTGCCGGGTCGGCCATGATAGCCATTGCCGTCCATCCGTTCGTGGTGGCAGAGAACCCAGTCGCTGAGTTCGCGAAAACAGGTGGTGGAGAGCAATATCTTGCCGTTGGTGGCGTGCGTCTTGATATTTTCCCATTCATCGTGGTCAAGCTTGCCCAATTTATTCAATACTTCATCCCGGACCCCTATTTTGCCGCAGTCGTGCAGGAGTGCGGCATCGAGCAGCTGGCGCCGATTGATCCGGCCTTGATAGTCCTCGGGCAGGTTGTCGTAGAACAGCGAGACGATGTCGCGGACATGCTCGGAATGGCCTTTGGTGTACTTGTCCTTGAATTCAATCATGTTGACGATTGTTTTCAGGATTTCGGTATTCTTTTGAAAAAGGATATTAATGAGGGAATCGTAGGATTTGAAGATCAGGAGCAGGAAAAGCGATCCCAGGAAAAAGATGACCAGGATAAAGGTGAAGATGGGGTCGACATCCCTGGCCATGACATCGATGAATCCGACCACGAAACCGATGAGAAATATGAACAGAAAGGCGATGACGATTCTCTGTTCCCGATATATTTCCCTAAATTGATACGATTCCTTGGTCAGCGATTTTACCAGTTTGATGTAGATGTAGGTGGCGTAGAGGGTGGTGAAAAACCCGATGATTATCAGGGTGAGATTGATATATTGTATCATTGCGGTCAACCTCTCGCCTTATCGCTTGCAAGCCGCCGTGGCACAATCGCCTCGCTGGCGTTCAAATATCCAATGAAGCCACAGGGGTATTCGGCCGGAATGGCGCGACATGCATGTTCCTGGTCAGGAGTATCAGTGGCTGCGCCTGCGAGAACTATAATACGATCCGATCTTCAGGTACAGCAACAATGGCCGCCACCGAACACGACCTGCATGCGCGCTAAAAACCATGGCCCGCCGGCGGCGCTGTGCCGTCGCGTTTCCTTGCGGAAAGTGAGTGACGCCATCGGGGGATGCCAGGTATGATCGGGCAGTTATCGGCACATTGGCACGTTTGCGGGGAAGACCATGCACGATCAGGCAATCAAAATACTGGAGAAACAGCGGCAGGATCTGGTGGTCCGAGTCCTGAAGAAGCACGAGGAGATGGAGGCCACCCGGTCGTTCACCGAACGCATCCTGGCCGGCATCTCCGAGTTGTTCCTTCTCATGGACCAAGAATTCAAGGTGATCCAGACCAACCGGGAGTTCCTGCAGCGGACCGGCTTCAGCCTGGATGCCGGCCGGCGCCTGACCCTCGACGACCTGGTCCGGCAGGACACGGCGGACGCCATCCGCCAAGCCTTTGCCAAGGGGGAATTCGCCGAGTTCGAGGCCCAACTCGCCACCGTCGCCGGCCAGGGCCTGCCGGTGAAGATGCGCGGCTCCACCCACGTCAATCCCAACGGCCTGGTGCTGCACATGCTGATCTGCTCCGATTGCAGCGAGTTTTACGATCTGATGACCCAGATGCAGGAAGGGCAGAAACAGCTGATCCATTCCAGCCGTCTGGCCAGCCTGGGCGAGATGGCCGCCGGGGTGGGCCATGAACTGACCCAGCCGCTCAACGCCATCCTGCTTTTTGCCCGCAACTGCTTGAAGGCCCTGGAAACGCCGGGCGACCATGCCGAGATGCTGCGGGAGAACCTGTCGATCATCATCGACCGGGTGAACAAGGCATCGTCGATCATCGCCACCATGCGGAGTTTCGGCACCAAGGCCGAGGAAGAGCAGGCCCCGGTGGAACTCAACGCCATCATCCGCAAGATCCTGAGCTTTCTCGAATCGCAGTTGCGCCTGAGCGAGATCGTCCTTGACCTGCGCCTGGCCGACCAGCCCTGCGAAGTCCTGGGGGTGGAGGTCCGGCTGGAGCAGGTCTTTCTCAACCTGGTGCAGAACGCCATCCAGGCCATGGGCCGGGTGGACACGCCCCGGCTGACGGTCACCAGCCGCATCGTCCTTTGCCTCAACCTGACCACCATGCTGAAGGAGCCCTACGTGCTGGTCACCGTGGCGGATAACGGCGAGGGCATTGCCGAAGAGCTGCAGAAAAAGATTTTCGATCCCTTCTTCACCACCCGGGAGGTGGGGACCGGCATGGGGCTGGGATTGTCGATCGTCGACCGGATCGTGCGCGGCTTCGCCGGCTACATCGAGGTGGAAAGCGCGCCCGGCCACGGCTCCTACTTTTCGGTCTACATTCCCCAGTACGTGCGGGACGCTTCCCCGAACCTGCGGCGGAGCGGGGCAACATGAAGAACCGGACCGGCGCCTTGCCCGCCCCGGAAATCCTGGTTGTCGACGACGACCTCTATCTGCTGGCGGCGATCAAGCAGACCCTGGCTCTCAACGGCTACGCGGTGCAGACCTACGGTAATCCGCTTGAGGCCTTGGCCCGCATCGACGAGAACACCTATTCCGCGGTCCTGGCCGACATCCGCATGCCCGAGATGGACGGCCTGGTGCTGCTGGAGCGGATTCTGGCCGAGGACCCCGATCTGCCGGTGATCCTGATCACCGGCCATGGCGACATCAGCCTGGCGGTGGAGGCGGTCAAAAAGGGGGCCTACCATTTCCTGCAAAAACCGGTGGACGAGGACATCATCCTCGCCACCCTGACGCGGGCCATCGAGCGGCGGCAGCTGGTGCTGGAAAACCGCCGCCTGGAACAACAGCTGACCGCCACCCGGGAGGGGCGGTCCCGCTTCTACGGGTTGGTGGGCAGCCATCCGGCCATGCTCGGGCTGTATGCGCTGATCGAGACCATTGCCCACGAAAGCGACCCGGTGCTGATCGTCGGCGAAACCGGCACCGGCAAGGAGTTGGCGGCCAGGGCCCTGCACGCCATCGGCAGGCCGGAAGCCGCGCCCTACGTGGCGGTCAACATGGGCGCCCTGCCGGCCGAGATGATCGAATCCGAGCTCTTCGGCCACGAAAAAGGCGCCTTCACCGGCGCCATCCAGCGCAAGGTGGGCAAGTTCGAATACGCCGGCGAGGGCACCCTGTTCCTCGACGAGATCTGTTCGATGCCGGCCCCGCTGCAGGCCAAGCTGCTGCGGGTGCTGGAGGAACGCTCCTTCACTCGGCTGGGCGGCAACGCGGCCATTCCCCTCAAGGCGCGGGTGATCGCCGCCACCAACCGCGATTTGCGGGCCGAGATCGACAAGGGGAGTTTTCGCCAGGATCTGTATTTCCGGCTCAATGTCCTGCCGGTGCACCTGCCGCCGCTCCGGGATCGCAAGGAAGATATCCCCCTGCTGGTCGAGGCCTTCCGCACCGAATACTGCGACGGGCAGGACGGCGAGGTGCGGCCCTGCTCACCGGAGTTGATCCGGCAGCTGATGCGGCAGGAGTGGCCGGGCAATGTCCGCGAACTGCGGAATTTTGTCCGCCGCTACTGCGTGCTCGGCGGCAAGGAACCGGCAATGGCCGGACCGGCGGCCGCGATGGCCGGCGAGGCGGATTTTTGCGAGATGCCGTGGAAAGACTTTATGGAACAGCAGGAGCGGCACTACATCGAGCGGATGCTCAAACGGGCCGGCGGCCAGGTCAGCGCGGCCCACCGGGCAATGGGCATCTCGCGCAAGAGCCTGTACGACAAGATCAACAAATACAAGATTGCCCTCAATCAATTCCGGGAGGAGGAATCCGGGGACTGAACGGCCGGCGGGCCCGTCTTGCCGTTCCGGCGGACCGTGCATAGAGTCGAAGACAAGTCCGCGCCACGATTCGTCACTATTTTCGAGGGAGGAGCAACCCATGAAACGAATCGAACTGTCCACCACCAGGGAATTCAACCCCCTGGGAATGAAAGCGATTGTCCTGCACGATTCCGAACACTTCAAGATCCTCAACTTCAATCTCAAGGCCGGCGCCTTGTTTCCCATCCATTCCCATGACCTCGACGGTCAGCTGTCGATCCTGGTGATCGAGGGCGAGGGCTTCTTTCTGGCCGACAAGGAGGCCACCCTGCCCGCCCGGACCGGGGACATGCTGGTCTCCGACATCCGCGAGCCGCACGGGGTCAGGGCAACCACCGACATGCGCATCGTGGTGACCATCGCTCCGCCCATCTGAGCCGCCCACCGTTATTGTTGCGGTTGCCGGTCCCTTGATTCGATGAGTTCCAGCAAAACGGGGCATCGTCCGCCAGTCGGCCGTTTCTTGCCGAGTTCGGCGACGATGGCTTCGATCCGTTGCCGGTCCCGGCTCGACAGCGTGGCCGGTTTTCGCAGCAGGTGCTCGCCTTGGGCGGCGATGGCCGAGAAGAACTCGGGCCTTGGCGTCTCCTGGCAGCCCCGGCGGATGCGGGCATACCAGGCGTCGGCCGTGGCCGGCATCCCTTCCTGCTCGGTTTGAGGCGGGGCTGCGGCGGCCTGGGCCGGAGTCCGCGGAGCTGCGGATAGGGCTGCGACTTCCTGTCTGCGCTCATCCTGCCGCTCGGCTGCAACTCCTGATCCTACGTCCGCCTGTTCGGCCGGCGACGCTGCCATCTTTTCCTTTTTTTCCTGCAGTGCCCTCCCGTCCCGCTCCCTGGCCACGTTGGCGGCCGGTGGCGTCGCTCTGTCGGCGTTGCCGGCATCGTCCGCCTTGATTTCGCGCCGGGCCGCCTCGGCCTTGACCCGCGGCGGCGCCTCCGCCTTGGCCGGTTCGGGGGGGCGGGCCAGGGGTTTCGGGGCGGGAATCGGCCGGGCCGGTTGTTCCGCCGGCGATGATTGTGGCTGGGGTGCGGCGAGGTCGGCGGCGGGCGGCGCTGCCGCCTCTTCCATGACCGGCTCCGACATCGTTTTTTCCTGGAGCTGGGGCAGGCCGATTCGGTCGACCTGGGTGGTGGGCAGGGTCAGCATGAGGGCAACGCTGGCCGCGGCCGCCAGCAGCGAGCCCACGGTGGTCAAAACACGCGGCCGCCGGACCAGCCGCAGCAAGGCGGTTTTTCTGTCGACGGGCCGCTGCTGCCGCCATTCCCGGTCCACTTGCAGCCATAAGGCATAGCAGGCCTCGCAGCCCGCGATGTGCGCCAGGCAGGCTTGGCTTTCCTCGTGCGTCAGCCGGCCTTCGACGAGGGCCGCCAGCGTTTCCGCCTCCAGGCAGGGACCGGCGGGGCCGGGTTGCTCGCCCGCCAGGGCCAGCAGCGCCAGCCTCCGGTCCGCGGCTCTCTTGTCTTCGTGCTCGCTCATCCGATGATTCATGGTTTCGTCATGGTGCTTTTTTCTTCCTGATTCCTTGGACGGCTCCAGGTCCCCATTGTGTCGGGCGGTCAACTCAACAAGAGCCGTAATTCTTCTTCCAGGCCGGCCGCAGCCAGGTCCTGCCGCAGCCGGGTCAACAGCCGCCGCAGCCGGCCGTGGGTCTGGTGCCGGTTCCAGCCGAGCAGCCTGCCCGCCTCGGCCACGGCCACCCCGTCCCGATAGCAGAGTTTGAGCAACAGCCGTTCCTCGGGCGCCAGCGGCAGGGTGAGTGCTGCTAGCCGTTCCAGGAAGGGGGGATCGATTCCGCCGCCGACATCGCCGCCTATACCGGCGTCGAACAGCAACCGGCCGAGCACGGCGAACAGGCGATGCCGTTCTTCCCGGGCCAACCGTTCCTCCTGGTGCGAGCAATCATCCTCGCTTCCGGGCAAGACCGTGTTTTCGTCCAATCCGACCGACTCGCCCGAGCGGGCGCCGCAATCGGGTATCTCGCCGAGAATACGGTAGGCGGCCTCCTCGGCGGCCCGCACCGGGCCGGGCAGGCCGTTGCCGGTCATGGCCGCGGCCTCGCCGGGGGCAAGGCGCTCCAGGCAAAGCAGGCGGAACAGGGTGAGCCAGATGCCGCCCAGACGGCGGATCCAGGCGGGCGGGTTGCTCCGGCCGAAGCGTTTGCGGGCGAAATCTTCCAGCAGGCGCAGGGTGAGGGCAACGATGTAGGTGGTCAGGGTCGAACGGCCGGCAAAGGCGCGGAGCCGGCGCCAGTCGTCGCGGGCCAATCCGTCCATGACAAAAAGCGCCGCCTCTTCCGCCACCGCCCCTTGGGGAAAGCGGCGCGCGGCCAGCCGGTTGACAGTCTGCCAGTGCGCCATGGCCTGCTGTTGCCAGGGATTGGCCGGGGGTGTTTCGCCCTGTGCGGTCACAACGCGCTCCGGTAATTTTTTTTCAGAATGTCGCGACACATTGCCTGCTCCGTGCCGTCCAATCGGACAAAAGCGGCCGCCATGCCGGCAGGCCGTCCCGTACAACCTCGAGTTGCTCAAAGGAGCCCGCAATGCGACGACCCATGTTGATCACCCTGTTGACCCTCCTGTTCCTGGCCGGCTGCTCCGCGCCGACCCCGGAATCGAACACAGCAAAAGAACCCGGCGTCGACGCCGGTCCGGCGGTTGCGACCGAGGCCGAGGCCCCGGACGAGAGCGCGCGTAAGATCGAGCCCGCGACCCGGGCCGAGCCCCATGCCAAGGCCGCGGTCCAGGCCGAGGTCGAACGAAAAGATGTGGCCCGGCCATCGCCCATGCTGGCCGATGCGGTGGCCGCTGCCCCCAAGCGGGAGGTTGGGCAGCGCGGCCGGGTACTTCCCCGGCAGGCCGTGCCAGCCAGCCCGTCCCAGCCGGCCTGGAACCGTGAATCCTACAATGCGGTTCAGGAAAACGGGTTCGTCAACGTCGGCCGCAGCCCGCTTTCCACCTTCAGTATCGATGTCGATACCGCCAGCTACGCCAATGTCCGTCGGTTCGTCAACAACGGCTCCCTGCCGCCGGCGGGCGCGGTTCGGATCGAGGAGATGGTCAATGCCTTTTCCTACGATTATCCGGACCCGGAAGGCCGCGATCCGGTTGCGCTGAGCGCCGAAATCGGGCCCAGCCCTTTCCATTCCGGCTACCAACTGGCCCGGATCGGACTCAAGGCCAAGGAGATGGGCAAGGAGCAGCTGCCGCCCTCGAACCTGGTCCTGCTGATCGATGTTTCCGGGTCGATGCAGGACGCCAACAAGCTGCCGCTGCTCAAGCAGGCCCTGCCGCTTCTGGTCCGGCAGATGGGGGCGCGCGACCGGGTGGCGGTGGTCGTCTATGCCGGAGCCGACAGCGTGGTGCTGCCCCCGACGCCCGGCAACCGGCAACGGGAGATTCTGGCCGCCATCGAGAGGTTGCAGGCGGGCGGTTCCACCCATGCCTCCAGCGGTATCCGCGCGGCCTATCGACTGGCCCGCAAAAGCTTTCTGCCCGACGGCAACAACCGGGTCATCCTGGCCTCGGACGGCGATTTCAATGTCGGCGTCACCAGCCGCGACGAATTGCAGCGCCTGATCGAGACCGAACGCCAGGCCGGGGTCTATCTCACCGTGCTCGGCTTCGGCATGGGCAACTATCGCGATGATACCATGGAAATCCTCGCCGACAAAGGCAACGGCAACTACGCCTACATCGATAGCTTGCTGGAGGCCGAGAAGGTGCTGGTCAAGGAGTTGAGCGGCACCCTGTTCACCCTGGCGGGCGACGTCAAGATGCAGGTCGAGTTCAATCCGGCCCGGGTGGGGGCCTACCGGCTGATCGGCTATGAAAACCGCGCCCTGGCAACCGAGGATTTCCGCGACGACCGCAAGGATGCCGGCGAGATCGGTGTCGGCCACCGGGTCACAGCCCTGTACGAGTTGATCCCGGCCGGCCACTCCGCGGTGCCCCGGATCGATCCCCTCAAGTACCAGGCGGTGCCGTCGGCGCCGGCGGAAGACAGCCCGGAACTGTTGACCGTCAAGCTGCGCTACAAACCCCGGGGCAGCGAGACTTCCCGGCAGATGAGCCTGCCGGTGCGAGAAACCTCCGGCCTTCGCACCAGCGTCGATTTCCGTTTTGCCGCCGCCGTGGCCGGGTACGGCATGTTGCTGACCCATTCCGAGCACCTCGGCACCTTCACCTGGGACCAGTGCCTGGATTTGGCGCGCTCGGGCCGGGGATTCGACGCCGAGGGCCAACGGGCCGAACTGTACCGGCTGGTCGCGGCCAGCAGTTTGCTGGCCCGGCAGCAGGAGGGCCGGGAACCGCTGCCTGCGCTCAGGTGAGCAGGGCGGGCCAGTCGAGGCAGGGAAAGGTGCGGTGGAGCAGGTGATCGTCATCCGCCAGCCGCACCTCCAGGTTGGCGAACGCGGCCCGCGCCAAGGGGATGACCAGGTCCGGCGGGCAAACCGTGTCATGTGCGCCGATCGCCAGAAAAACCGGGACCGCCAAGGGGGCCGGCGGCGGCCGGTAGTCGTTGAAATTGAGCGCCGGGGCCAGCAGGACCAGACGCCGGCAGCGGTCGGGATGGCGGGCGGCGAAGCAGGCGGCCATCAGGCCGCCGAAGCTCGATCCCACTAGGATCAGTTGTTCGGTCCCGGCGGTTTGTCCTTCCAGTTGGGCGAGCCGGTGTTCAAGTTCGCCGCGATAATCCCGCATGCCGACCTGGGGAAAATGGGTGCGGAACCATTGGGCCTTGGTGCCCCTGGTGGAGGAGTCGAGCCCGTGGAGAAAGAGGATGGTGGCCGGCGGCCGGGGCCAGGCGGATGCCATGTGGATTCCTTGCGGCTGGAGGAGGCGAAGACATCCCGGCCGAAACGCGGAGGGACCGGGATGCCGGATTCAGCTTGCGGTTATACCGCATCCCTCTTTGCCGGCAACCAGTTTTTCTTCGGGCCGCCGAAGGCGGAGACAGGAAAAATCGTTTCTTTTCGGCGGGATGCGGAAAAGGCTTGCCCTTCCGGGACGAACCGTTTTTGGTGGTGTTCGGGATGGTTGCGCGGGATAACCAACAACGAGGGAGGGCGCGAAGATGCAGTACCGTATCGAACACGACACCATGGGCGAGATCGAAGTGCCGGCCGACCGGCTCTGGGGGGCGCAGACCGAGCGCAGCCGCCGCAACTTCCATATCGGCGAGGAGCGGATGCCCCTGGCCCTGGTCCACGGCCTGGTCCGACTGAAACGGGCCTGCGCCGAGGTCAATCGCCGGATGGGTAAGCTGCCCGAAGCGCTTTGCGACCTGATCGTCCGGGTCTGCGACGAGATCCTGGATGGCCGGCACGATGGCGAATTTCCCCTGTCGGTCTGGCAGACCGGCAGCGGCACCCAGACCAACATGAACGTCAACGAGGTGATCGCCAACCGGGCGGCCATCCTGGCGAACGGCGATTTGGACCAGGGGCGGCCGGTGCATCCCAACGATCATGTCAACATGTCCCAAAGCTCCAACGACATTTTCCCCTCGGCCATGCACGTGGCCGCGGTGTTCGCCTTGGAAGACCGGCTGCTGCCCGCGCTTTCGGCCCTGCACCGGACCTTGGAGGGCAAGGCCGGGGCGTATGCCGGCATCGTCAAGATCGGCCGGACCCATCTCCAGGACGCCACCCCCCTGACCCTTGGCCAGGAGATCGGCGGCTGGGCCGCTATGCTGGCGAGCAACCTGCGTCAGCTCGGCGAAGGTCTGGAGCATCTGCGGCCGCTGGCGGTCGGCGGCACCGCGGTCGGCACCGGCCTCAACGCCCCGGCCGGGTTCGGCGAGGCTGTGGCCGAGCAGCTCGGCCAGGACACCGGCAAGCGCTTTTACGCCATGGCCAACAAGTTTCACGGCTTGACCGGCCACGACCAACTGGTCTTTGCCCACGGCGCCGTCAAGGGGCTGGCCGCCAATTTGATGAAGATCGCCAACGACGTTCGGTGGCTGGCCAGCGGGCCGCGCTGCGGCTTGGGCGAAATCACCATCCCGGCCAACGAGCCGGGAAGCTCGATCATGCCGGGCAAGGTCAATCCCACCCAGTCGGAGGCGGTGACCATGGCGGCCTGCCAGGTGTTCGGCAACGATGCCGCCATCGGTTTTGCCGCCAGCCAGGGCAATTTCGAGCTCAACGTGTTCAAGCCCCTGTTGGTGTACAACTTTCTCCAATCGGTCCTGCTGCTGGCCGACGTCATCCAGTCCTTCGAACGCCATTGCGCCGCCGGCATCGAGCCGGTGCGGGAGCGGATCGATCACCACCTGCGCCATTCGCTGATGCTGGTCACCGCCCTCAATCCGCACATCGGCTATGAAAAGGCGGCAACCATCGCCAAAAAGGCCCACGCGGAAAACCTGTCGCTGCGCGAGGCCGCCCTGGCGCTCGGCCTGCTCACCGGCGAGGAGTTCGACCGGATGGTGCGGCCGGAAGCCATGCTCGGGCCCGCGGCTTCGGCCGGTTCCTAAGGCAGGGCTTCAAGCCGCGTCCCTCGATGCTTCGCCCAGCCGGGTCCTGTCGATCGGTTGTTTTTTGCCTTCCCGGTCGATGGCCACGTAGGTGAACGCCGCCTCGGTGACCTTGAAGGTGGTGAACTGATCCTTGCCGGCGTGGAGAATCGGCCGCACCCACACCTCGAGCATGACCGTCACCGAAGTGGTGCCCACCCGTTTGATCCGGCCATAGCAACAGACCACGTCGCCCACCCGGACCGGCTTGATGAATTGCATGCTTTCCACCGCCACGGTGGCGGTGCGGGTGCGGGTCACCTCCTTGGCCATCATGCTGCCGGCCAGGTCCATCTGCGCCATGAGCCAACCGCCGAAGATATCGCCGTTAAAGCTGGTGTCGGCCGGCATGGGCATGGTGCGCAGGAGCAGTTCGCCCTGCGGTCCGGGGACATCGGTCGGGGTGGTCATGGTTGCGTCTCCTTGGGTGGATGCGAAGGGTGGTCGAGGTGTCTATAGTGGATTTTGCTTTTTTGGGGAATGGGCAATCGACCGAAAATACTGTGGTGGCCGGCCAGGGCCGCGAGTATAGTAGGCGATTGCTGCCGCTGGCCTACCGCCGGCGGAATCGTCCGGAATACAACTGCGGAGGAGACGATGGAAATCGATTGGGCGTATTTGCGCAAGGGCTGAGCATCGTGCGGCAAGGCACAGGATGTGCTGCACAAGAACAAGATGACGCCGCTGCGGGTCGACGATGCCAGAAAGACGCCGCTGGCCGGCGAGGCGGCCTGGCAGGTATTGGCCGGGGCCAAAGAGATTCTGGTGGCCAAAGGCACGAACTATCAGGTCTTCGATCCCCGCACCGACGACAAGAAGGTAATCCTGGCCGCGGCCTCGGGTAGGACCGGCAACCTGCGGGCGCCGGTGCTGCGGTCGGGCGACCGGGTCTTCGTGGGTTTTAGCGAAAGCCTGTATGCTCGGATCGCGGAGGAGCGGGCATGAACGATTTCAGCCGCCAGCTGGCCGAACAGCTGGCCGAGATCGACCGCCAGGGACAACGGCGCCACTTGGTGCCGGTGACCCATTTGGCCCGTGGCCGCATCGCCATCGACGGCCGCGAGTACCTCAACCTGGCCGGCAACGATTATTTGGGCCTGGCCGCCAACCAGGAAATGCTCGCGGATTTTTACCGGCAACGGGACGATGGCAACCTGCTGGCCTGCTACGGCCTGGGCAGCACCGCCTCCAGGCTGATGACCGGCAACACCCGGCCTTATGCCGAGCTGGAGCGGGGCCTGGCCGCCCTGTACGGGACCGAGGCCGCCCTGGTGTTCAATTCCGGCTATCACCTCAACGTCGGCATCCTGCCCGCCCTGGCCGGCAAGCAGGACCTAGTCCTGGCCGACAAGCTTTGCCACGCCAGCCTGATCGACGGCATGCGCCTGTCCCTGGCCAAGGTCGTCCGCTACCCTCACCTCGATTACCGGGCCATCGAACGCATCCTGGCCAAAGACCGGGACCGCTTTCGCCAGGTGTTCATCGTCACCGAATCGATTTTCAGCATGGACGGCGATCTGGCCGATCTCGCCGAGTTGGTGCGGATCAAGGAGCGGTTCGCGGCGGTGCTGTACGTCGACGAGGCGCACGGGGCCGGCATCCGGGGGGACAGCGGCTGCGGCCTTGCCGAAGAGCAGGGGGTGCGGCAGGCGATCGAGATCCTGACCGGCACCTTCGGCAAGGCCTATGGCGGGCAGGGGGCCTTTGTGGTCGGCTCGCGGCTGCTGGTCGACACCTTGATCAACACGGCTCGGCCGCAGATTTTCTCCACCGGCCTGCCGCCGGTTTCGATCCATTGGCTGGAGACGGTCCTGGCGAGGATTCCGCACCTGCGCCGGGAGCGGGCCAAGGTTGCCGAGCTGTCCCAACGGCTGCGCGAGCGGTTGCGCCAAGCCGGCCTGCCAACCATGGGCAGCTCCAACATCGTGCCGGTGGTGATCGGCGATGCGGCCAAGACGGTGGCTGCGGCCGAGCGGGTCTGCGCGGCGGGCTACTGGGTCAAGGCGGTGCGACCGCCCACGGTGCCGGCCGGGACCTCGCGGCTACGGCTTTCGCTCAACGCGGCGATGGATTGGGAGCAACTGGCGCCCCTGCCCGCGATTATCAAGGCCGCGCTGGACTGAGCCCATGCGGACCGCGTGGCTGCACCGGCATCAGGAGCGCGAATGTATCCTGTTTTTCAGCGGTTGGGGCATGGACCCGGCGCCGTTCGCCCCGGTGCCCGCCGGTGGGATCGATCTCTGCATGTTCTTCGACTACCGGACCACCTCACCGGTCGAGCTGGAAGCTTTTGCCGACTACCGGCGGCTGCATCTGGTCGCCTGGTCTTGGGGAGTGTGGATGGCCAGCCATCTGCTGGCCGACCGGGCCGACCTCTTCGCCTCGGCCACGGCCATCGGCGGCACCCTGCTGCCGGTGGACCGGCAGCGCGGCATCCCGCCGGAGAGCTACGACGCCATGCTCGACCACTTCGGGCCGCAGGTGCTCGATACCTTCCACCGCGACATGTTCGACGATCCGGAGCAGCTGGCCCGGTTCCTGGCGCAGCGTCCGCAGCGGCCGCTTGCCGAATTGCGGGATGAAATGGCGGCTTGCCGCAACGCCTTTCTGCAAGCGGGGCCAGGCCACGACATCTATTCCCGCGCGCTCGTCACCAGCCGCGACCGCATCTTCTCCGGTCGCAACCAGCTGCGGGCCTGGGGCAAGGGCCGGTGCGAGGTCATGGCCTGGCCGCATTTCCCCTTTTATTCGCTCGCCACGTGGCAAGACCTGCTGCCAGGGCTTTGAACGGACCGTTGCCGCCGGGAAATGACATCTTCGTGGGAAGGCCAGGGCGTTTTTTTGCCGATCTGACACAAATGCAACGAGTGGTTGTATAAATACTTACATTTTGGGTGAGGTTGTCCTGGCAAACCGTGGCAGGGTATGGTACAAAGTTGTCAAATTAATGGGAGGGGGCTTGCGCGGCAGGCCCGGAACCCGAGCCGGAAACAGCAAGGGCTGGTTGGCAAGCCAACCAGCCCTTGCTGATATATGGCGGAGAGAGAGGGATTCGAACCCTCGGTGGAGTATAACCCCCACACTCGCTTAGCAGGCGAGCACCATCGGCCTACTCGGTCATCTCTCCAATGTCGGTTTCCAGTTTTCTGGCGGAGGGAGTAGGATTCGAACCCACGGTGCTTTCGCACAACGGTTTTCAAGACCGCCGCCTTAAACCACTCGGCCATCCCTCCATAGCGGCAAGTACATACCATCTCGAAGGAACACTGTCAATATTACTCCTTTGGCCTCTGTATGAAAGCTCTGAACAATCCGTTGGACTCCGGACAGAACCAGGAATTCATCGACCTGACCTGTCTCTACGAAATAACCCGGCACCTGGCTTCGGCCACCAGCCTGCAGGACTGCCTGGAAAAAATCGTCACCGTCCTGGCCGAACTCAAGAATATGGACAACGGCACGATTACCATCGTCAATCCGTCCACCGGCGAGCTGGAGATCGAGGTGGCCCACGGCATCACCGCCGAGGCCAAGCGGCGCGGCCGATACAAGCTGGGCGAGGGGATCACCGGCAAGGTGGTGGCCACCGGCGAGCCGATCATCGTGCCGCAGATCGGCAGCGAACCGTTGTTTCTCAACCGTACCCGGACCCGGGGCGACGAGCGCAAGAAGAAAAGCTCGTTTCTGTGCGTGCCGATCCTGGCCTCGCAGCAGACCATCGGCGCCCTGTCGATCGATCGGATGTACCAGGAAGGCTTCGGCATCCAATCGGAGAACGATCTCCGCTTTCTGACCGTGGTCAGCGGCCTGATCGCCGAGACCGTGCAGCGCATCCAGCGGGTCAATCAGGAAAAAGAGGCCCTGCGGCTGGAGAATTCCAAGCTGCGGCGGGAGCTGTCGGCCAAGAACCGGATCGAGGAGATCATCGGCAATTCCTCTCGGATGCAGGAGGTGTTCGACATGGTGCATCGGGTGGCCGATTCCAACGCCACCGTGCTGCTGCGCGGGGAATCGGGCACGGGCAAGACCCTGGTGGCCAAGGCCCTGCACTACAATTCCAGCCGCGCCAACGGCCCCTTCGTGGTGGTCAACTGCTCGGCCCTGCCGGAAACCCTGCTGGAAAGCGAGTTGTTCGGCCATGAAAAAGGGGCCTTCACCGGTGCCACCGAGACCAAGCGCGGCCGTTTCGAACTGGCCGAGGGCGGTACCCTGTTTCTCGACGAAATCGGCGAGATCAGTCCCGCGGTCCAGGTGAAGCTGCTCAACGTGATCCAGGAACGCACCTTCCAGCGGCTCGGCTCGAACAAATCCATCAAGGCCGATATCCGCCTGGTGGCGGCCACCAACCGCGACCTGGAGGCCGCGGTCCGGGAGATGCACTTCCGCGAGGACCTGTACTACCGGCTCAACGTCTTCCCCGTTTACCTGCCGCCCCTGCGGGAGCGGCGGACCGACATCCTGCTTTTGGCCGAATACTTCCTGGAACGCTATGCCAAGGAAAACAGCAAGGAGATCACCCGGATCTCGACTCCGGCCATCGATCTGCTGGTCCAGTACCACTGGCCGGGCAATGTGCGCGAGCTGCAGAACTGCATGGAGCGGGCGGTGCTGATCTGCGACGGCCCGTCGATCAAGTCGATCCACCTGCCGCCCTCCCTGCAGAGCACCGACAGCGTGCACGCCGACAAGCCTCTGTCGCTGGCGGCGGCAGTCGAGCATTTCGAACGCGAGCTGATCATCGAGGCGCTGAAGAAGAACAACGGCAACCAGACCAGGGCCGCCAAGAGCCTGGAGACCAGCCTGCGGATCATCAACTACAAGATCCACTGCTACGGCATCGAGCCCAAGCATTTCAAGGTCAAGTGATGCGCATCCTGCTTCATGTCTGCTGCGGACCCTGCACGATCTATCCCCTCCGCAGGCTCCGGGAGCAGGGACACCGGGTGAGCTGCTTTTTTTACAACCCCAACATCCACCCCTTCCAGGAATTCCGCCGCCGGCTCGACGCGGTCCGCCAGTTGGCCGAGGCGGTCGATTGCCCGATGGAGATCGACGATAGCTATGGCCTCACCGAGTATCTGCGCCGGGTCGTGTTTCATGAAGCGGAGCGCTGCTCCCGGTGTTATGATCTACGCCTGACAACGGCGGCGAACAAGGCGACCGCCGACGGCTTCGACGCCTTTTCCAGCACCCTGCTCTATTCGAAATACCAGAACCATCGGCTGCTCGATACCCTGGGCGGCCAGTTGGCGGCGGCCAATGGGATCGGATGGCATTATGAAGACTTTCGGATGGGCTGGCAGGAAGGGATCGACGAATCCATCCGTTTGGGTTTATACCGGCAGCCCTACTGCGGCTGCATTTACAGCGAACAGGAACGTTACGACAAGCGGCTGCGTAGCCGGAAGGGATGAATTGCAGGCCTCGGGCGAAGAGGGCGCGTCCACGGTTGTATGCAAGCATGCTCGGAGAAATGACATGGACAATATCATTGTGCTGGCAACCAGCAACAAAAACAAATTGAAGGAAATCAAGGAACTGCTCAAGGACTTCCCGGTGACGGTCAAATCGCTCGGCGATTTCGGCCCCATGCCGGAGGCGGTCGAGGATGGCGCCACCTTTGACGACAATGCCTACAAAAAGGCGCTGCACTATGCCAAGGTGTTGGGCGTGCCGTGCCTGGCGGACGATTCCGGCCTGGCGGTCGATGCCCTGGACGGACGGCCCGGTGTCTATTCGGCCCGCTATGCCGGCCCCAAGGCGGCCGACTGGGACAACTGCGAAAAATTGCTCGGGGAAATGGCGGGCAAGAGCAACCGGGCCGCCCATTTCGTCTGCGTGCTGTCGTTGGCCACTCCAGCGGGCCCGGCCCTGACCTGGGAGGGCCGCTGCGACGGGGAGATCACCACCGAGCGGCGGGGCGAATCGGGGTTTGGCTACGATCCGGTTTTCTTTTTCCCCGAATTCGGCAAGACCTTTGCCGAGGTTTCCATGGAGAAAAAGAGCACGGTGAGCCACCGGGGCAGGGCACTGGCCGAATTCGTCGCCGAATTCCCCAAGGTCCAGGCCTGGCTACGGCAGCGCATGGCCGAGATCAAGCCGGCCAAGCCCGACCACAGCCAGTTCGAGCATAACGACTGGTCCAGCGAGCGGATGTGCTGAGCGGGCGCCACGAGTCCGATCCCCTGAAAACAACAACAAAAAAAGTCCCTGCGCCGCCCGGTTCTCCGGCTTGTTTTTGCGGGCGAAGTGGACTATAGTAGCGGCCATGTCGGCCTGGTGGAACTCCGCCCAGCCGTCGCTTTCATCGCCTGACGCACTCCTTTGCAGGAGAGAGGATCATGAAGAACAAAGCCCTTTTGCTCGGTTCGGTTCTGCTGGCCGCCACCCTGGCAGGTTGCGGCGCCGCCACCGTCAATCCCAACTACAGTTCCGCCAATCCCGAATTGATGTTCATCGGGAAGGACGCCCCGGCCGAAAAGCCCATGGAGAAGCTCAACCTCGGTTCCTACTGCCTCAGCGTATCCGAAAAATGGAAGGTGGACGGCAAGACCCCGGATGGCCAAACCATTTGGACCAAGGACAGCTTTCGCAACGCCATACCGTGCCGGTGAATCGGACGGCTGGCGCCCCGCCGCGCAGGTCGGCAGCAATGAACGCATTTTATCGCATCATCGGTGGCCTGGCGGTCGCCCTCTTGGTGGGTTCCGGCCAAGCGCAGGCCCAGCAGCAACGCAAGATCGTCCTCAGCGAGAACCAGTTCAGGGAATCGTTTCTTGAGAAAGTCACGGTCTCCGGCGGCATTCGGGCCGGATTCATGTACAAGAGCCCTCTGGAGCGGGTCGACGCGCGCCAGCTTTATATCCACCTGCAACGCGATCTCGACGATCCGCAAGCCATGCTCTGTGTGAACATGGTCAGCCGGGACGGCCGGTACGCGGCTTCCTGGCAATACGCCATCGGCAGCCAGCCGGCCGGCGCGATCAATGTCGACCTGCCCTCGAAATATCAGGAGCAGATGTCGAGCTACTCGCCCGATGCCCTGGTGGTGTTGGCCGGGCTCGCCAAACAGAGCTGTGCCGCGCCGGATTTGAAATACATTCCGGCCAGTTGGGGGGAAACCCGCACGGCCGACTATATCCTCTACGTCAATTCGGGCAATACCGACACCATTATCGGCGTTCCCGGCCGCACGGAGCGGATTCCCTGCACCAAGATCGCCGCCGACAACACCATTGCCTACGACACCCAGTGCGTCATCGGCAAGGAAGTGCTGGCCGAGCCCAAAAGCATCTTTCTGGTGCGTAACAGCTTCGGGAACAAACTGCCGAACGTGGAATTCCCCGTGAGATAGGGCGTGGTGTTCCGCAAACCCTGCAAAGGGGCTTTTTCGATCATCCGCAACATCGTCCTCGCCGCTGTCCTCTACGAGCCGGAAAACAGGAAATTCTCCGTCTTAACCGAGCGCTACCCCAAGACGCTTAACTGTATCACGATTCTCTTCTGTATCTATCTGGGATTTCTGGTTTTTCTGGTCGCCAAGATCGTCATTAACGCCACCGCCACCGGCTCGTTCATCCTGACCGCCCGCACCGAGCAGATCGAATACCAGCCCGAGAGTATCGCCCCGCCGCGCATCCCCCTGCACAATGCCACCGTGCATTGGGAGGAGGAGAGCACCGAGCGCTTCGATCCCCTGGCCTCGGAGGCGTCCGCCTCGAAATCCCTGGCCATTCCGGGTAGCGGCTCCGTACAGATCCAGGGCAAGTCCCACATCGTGTTTTCCAGAATCGGCCGGGGAACCCTGCATATCCAGATCAAGAGTTCCAGCCCGGTGGTGGTGTACAACGACAAGGACGAAGCCGTCGCCAACCTGCCGTCCTCCGTCGAATTGGTGCTCAACGATCCCGAAGCCCTGCTCGGCAGGGACATATCGTGGAAATACAACCTTGACGGTCCGCTCATTGTGGGGCGGGTGCCGACCTACGGCGTCCAGCAGTTAAACGGTTTGCTGATCGACGGGGAAATCCAGATGGTCGCCAGGCAGCTGTTGTCCGGCAACCACTACAAGGTCGACCCGTACAAGCTGCAACTGGGCGATGAAATTCAATTTCTGCCTGAAAGTCCCAAGACGAGCGGGATGGTCACCTTCGACACCAACCGCGGCTTGCAGATGGTGGCCATCGTCGAGGCCAACTCGGCGACGGTGAAAAAATTCAGAGCGACCCATATCCAAATCCAAAACAACCTTTGGTCAAAACTGGGCAAGGACGAAGAACTCGTGATCACCTGGGCGGTGTTGCTCACCGTGCCCGGAATGCTGGTCTTTTTGTCGCGGCTTCTCGCCTTCCATGCCCTGCATGTGAAAAAATGAGCAGATTTCCCGCCCTTGCCGTTTGTCTTGCCACGGGCCTTTCCTGGGCTTGCGCGTTATTCTCCGGGCCCGGTTCGGCCATAGCCTCGGATGCCTACATCAGGACCGACAACAACGAGACCGGCCAGGGCGTCCTGCGGCAACGCGGCGACGAGTGCCTGGTCATCACTCCGTTACACGTGGTCGACGATGCCCTGCAAATCGAGGTCACCCTGGCCGATAAACACCGATATCCGGCGGAGCTGATCGAGTCCTTCCCCGGCGATCTCAGCGTGCTCCGGATCGCGGCCGCCGATTCGATCCCGTGCAAGGCCGGCACCTACTACGCGAACATCCCCCTCGACACCTTGCTGGCGGCCGAAAAGAGCGGCGAATTGCGCACCATGCTCGCGGATGGCAGCATCCGCATCGTCCCGGTCAATATCGTGGGCTACGACCAGTTCCGCACCATCCACATCCTGCCGCAGGACGCCGCCACCCCCCTGGCCAAGGGCGAAAGCGGCAGCCCGCTCTACATTGCCGGCCGGTTTGCCGGCATGCTGCTTTCGGTCGCCAACAATGTCGGCAATGTGGTCCGTAGCGATGCCCTGGCCCAGACCGTGGCGCTCTTCTTCGAGGACAGGGCCCGGCGGGCGCCTTCCGCCGCTGTCCCGAAAAAAAGCGAGATGCCGGCTGCCGAGAAGGCCCTGCACAAGGAGATGGCCGGTAAGGAGCAGGAGTTCAGCGGCATCGTTGCCAAGAGCGCGGCGGTCGAGCATACCATCAAATTGGAGGGTAACAGCCCGGTACGGTTGAGTTTTATCCCGACCGGCGATACCGAGCAGTTCAATCTCGAAATCCTGGATTCGGCCCGGCGGATCGTGTACCAGAACAAAAACCGGCCGCTCAGCGGCACCGACGCCGCCCGCATCCCGTTTACCCCACCCAGGAACGATGTCTACTCGCTGTTCATCATCGGCACCAAAGGGGAGGGGAAATACGCCTTCACGGTGACGCCGATCACCACCAATGCCCGGCTCCGGAGCCAGGCCAATACTCTGCACTTGGGGGGCGGGGCAGCCCAGGGCCTCATTGCTCAGGGGGCGGTGGCCGAATACGGGGTGGCCCTGGAGGAGAACAGCCCGGTTCGGTTGGTCCTGCCGGCCTCGGAAGATCGGTTGCGCTACAGCCTGGATATTGTCGATGTTGCCGGCCGGTCCGTGTATCGGGATGCGGCCCGGGTGCACAGCGTGGGCGATCCGGCCGCGATTGCGTTCACTCCGCCCAAGACGGGCAGGTACACGATCCGGCTCAAGGGCGTCGAGGGGGAAGGGGCCTACGGGCTGCAGCTGTTGCCGATCGCCAGCAATGCCCAACTGCGCGGTGAGGCCAACGTGCTGACCATCGGCGGTGCCCAGGCGGAAGGCAGCATCGCCCAGGGGGCGGTGGCCGAATACCGGCTGCAGCTCGAAGCGCTGCAAGCGGTCCGTTTTTATTTTTCAGGAGCCGGAGATTCGGGTAAATACACCATAGAGATTGTCGATTCGGCTGGCGGGCCCGTCTATCTCAATCCCACCAGGCGGTACGATGGCGCCGAGTCCTTCGTCCTCCCGTTCGCTGCGCCGAAAACAGACGTCTATACCTTGCGCCTGACCGGGACGGATGGCGAATGCAGATATGCGGTCGGCATTCGCCAAGGAGTCCGCAAGGATTGAGTCCATCCTCGCTTGCCAAGGCATCCGCATTGACATGATCATGAGGGCAGGGGCGCGCCCGGATGCCGGCGCAGCAATACCCGAACCGCCCTCGACGGATCTGCATTCCAGGAGTGCCCAATGGTCCCCCTTCTCCATGACGTCCTCCGTGCGGCCCATCTTCTCTCCCTGCCCGACATCTACATCCGTCTGCGGCAGGTCCTCGACAACCCCGAATACACCGTAGCGGAAGTGGCGGCCGTGATCGAAAAAGATCCGGCAATGACTCTGCGGCTGCTGCGCATGGTCAACAGTTCCCTCTACTCCTTTGCGGCCCGGGTCGATTCGGTCGGCCGAGCCGTCACCCTGCTCGGCAGCCAGCAGATCCACGACCTGGTGCTGGCCACCTCCATTGGCCTGACCTTCAAGGGAATATCCAGCAATCTCATCGATATGCAGCGGTTTTGGCGGCGGAGCGTCCACTGCGCCGCCGCCTGCCAGCACCTGGCGGCCAGGGTCGGGGAATGCGGCCGGGAGCGTCTTTTCGTTGCCGGTCTGCTGCACGATATCGGCCATCTGCTCATGTATCAGGCCATTCCCGGCCTGGCTCAGCAGGCCCTGGTGCGGGCCTTGGCGGACGGCCAGCCGGTGTACATGGCCGAGCGCTCTCTATTGGGATTCGATTATGCGGTTGTCGGTGGCGAACTCATGCGCCTGTGGGAATTGCCGGAGAGTCTGGTGGAATTGGTCCGTTGCCACCTCGAACCGGAACGGGCGCAACACCACCCGGTCGAGACCGCCCTGGTGCATCTCGGTGCCTTGCTGGCCGGGTCGGAACAGGAAAATGGCATGTTCGACGAGGGGGCGTTGGCCGCCGCGCCCCGGGTCTGGACGGCGACCGGACTCTCCCCGGAGGAGTGTCTGGCCATGCGCGAGACGATCAAGCACGACTTCGAGGCGATCACCCAATTTTTCTCGTGAAGGGCCGGCCGGTGCGGGTTTTTGTCGGTGTGAAGACCGGCAGGGAATCTCATTTGTCTGAATCGATCCGGGGCCGGATACGAGGGGAGGCCAACGGTTTGCGTGAAAGTTTTGCGGGCAAGAAATATTCCTCTTGACGGCTGCCGGGAGATTCAGGTAATGAAAAAGCAATATTTTGCATTCGCGCCATTGGCGCATCGTGTCAAGCACCAGGAAAATATGAAGATTTCCTCCCGCAACGCCACCAATTACGTCTTCTCTCTCCTTCTCGTCGTAGACGTAGTCGTCGTGGTACGCGCACCTATAGGGGCGCCGTAGCGGGAAGGTTCTGCTCGATTGAGATGAATCCCCTGCCGGCGCCAGCCGGCAGGGGATTTTTTTTTGGTTGTTGCATTCGACCCCATATCAGGAGGAATATACCATGCCCAGACTCAGCGGCGCTCAAATCATCATCAACCAATTGGAACGACAAGGCATTCGATTGGTCACCGGCATCCCCGGCGGAGCCAATCTGCCCCTATACGACGCCTTGGCCCGCAGCACGACCATCCGCCATGTCCTTGCCCGCCACGAACAGGGCGCGGGGTTCATCGCCCAGGGCATGGCCCGATCCACTGGCCGGCCGGCAGTCTGTTTCGCCACTTCCGGCCCCGGCGCCACCAACATTCTGACCGCCCTAGCCGACGCCTATCTCGATTCGATCCCGATGGTTTGCATCACCGGCCAGGTTGCCCGTTCCCTGCTCGGCACCGATGCTTTTCAAGAGGTCGACACCTACGGCATGTCCATGCCGATCACCAAGCACAACTACCTGGCCCGCTCGGCCGCCGAACTGCTGACCATACTGCCCAAGGCCTTCCGTTTGGCGGGTTCCGGCCGGCCCGGTCCGGTGCTGATCGACGTGCCCAAGGACGTACAGACCGAAATGGTGGAGTTTGCCGATTGGCCGGAACCCTGCCCGACCGCCGATCATAAGCCCGGCGACCTGCAATCGATTGTGCAGGCGGCAACGATGATCAACGAGGCGGTTCGTCCGGTCCTGTATCTGGGCGGCGGGGTCATCCACGCCGGGGCGGCGGCCGAGGCCAGACAACTGGCGGAACAAGCGGCCATCCCCACGGTCATGACCCTGATGGGGTTGGGGATTCTGCCCACGGACCATCCGCTGTCGCTCGGCATGCTCGGCATGCACGCCTGCCGCGCCACCAATCTGGCGATGGAGGAGTGCGATCTGCTGATTGCCGCCGGAGTCCGTTTCGACGACCGGGCCACGGGCCGGATCAACGCCTTTTGCCCGAATGCCAAGATCATTCACGTCGATATCGATGCCAGCGAAATCGGCAAGATACGATTGGCCGACGCGGGCATCACCGGCGATGCCCGGCACGCCTTTGCCGGTCTGCTGCCGTTGGTTCAATCCCGGCCGCGTCGCCAGTGGAATGAGCGCATCCAGCAACTGCAAAAGGATTTTCCCCGGTTTCCGCCGCAGAGTTTTGCCCCGGGCAAGCCGTTTCAGCTCATCCGCCGCATTGCCGAGTTGGCCGGGCCTAAAGCCCTGATCAGCACCGATGTCGGCAAGCATCAGATGTGGGTAGCGCAGAGCTATCCCTTTGTTGCGCCGCGCCAGCTGCTCACCTCGGGCGGTCTGGGCACCATGGGGTTCGGCCTGCCGGCGGCTATCGGCGCCTCGCTCGCCTTTCCCGAGCGGCCGGTGGTCTGCTTCAGCGGCGACGGCAGCCTGCAGATGAACATTCAGGAATTGGCCACCGCGGTCGAGCAGCGCACCCCGGTTAAGATCGTGGTGCTCAACAATCAAAGCCTGGGACTGGTGCGCCAGCAGCAGCGCCTTTTGTACGAAGGCCACTATTTCGCTTCCTCCTACGGCATTGCCGTCGATTTCGCCGCCATTGCCCGTGGCTTCGGCATGCGCGCCTTCGATCTGAGCGGCGCCGCCGACCCGGATTGCCTCGTACGGGAGGCCATGGCCGACCCCGGTCCGTGCCTGATCAACGCGCCGATCGATATCGAAGAGGAAGTAACCCCCATGGTGCCGCCAGGCGCCGCCAACACCACCATGATAGGAGACGATCATGCCAGCAACTGATGCCGACCACGCCGACCGTATGGCGGCAATGCCCGCCGGTCCCACGACCGTCCTCCGCCTGACGGTCAACAACCATCCGGGCGTCATGCTCCAGATCTGCGGCCTTTTCGCCCGCCGCGCCTTCAATCTCGAAGGGATTTTATGCGCCGCCATCGGCCGGGGCGACACCAGCCGCATCTGGCTGACGGTCGATGCCACCGATAAACTCGACCAGATCGTCAAACAACTGGCCAAGCTTGAAGATGTATTGGTGATCGAGGAGCGACCCGAGGCCCGCGAACAGGTGGGAGCCATGGCGGCGATGATGGCTCGCATCGACTGAGCAGGAGGCGCGCCCGTGGCCGGAGCCATTGACAAACCGGCCGATCCACGCTAGAAAACAATCAAGGTATTAAACCGCAACCTCCGCGTATTCAGCAGGATAGCCCCATGATGAAACGACAGAGCGTGGCCGCGGCGGCGATGAACCCAGTTCATTGGCGACCGCTTGCCGCGTAACCCGCAGCAGAGAAATTCAAAACCGCTCGCCATGGACTGAGACTTCGGTCCATGGCGTTTTTTTTTGACAGCCTGGACCGAACGGTTCAGGCTGTTTTGCTTTGGGGACCGCATCGTCGCGCCCCGATCCCTGGCGCCGGGCAATCTACAGGAGAACACCATGAGCAACGACGTGACCATCCGCTTTGCCGAACGAATGCAGCAGCTGCCGCCCTATTTGTTCGGCATGATCAACAAAATCAAAATGGAAAAACGGTGGGAAGGCATCGATGTCATCGACCTGGGCATGGGTAATCCCATGGATCCGACCCCGGGCAAGGTGACCGAGAAACTCTGCGAGGTGGCGGTCGACCCCAAGACGCACCGCTATCCGGTCGCCGGCGGCATGAAAAACCTCAAGCGTGAGATCGCCCTCTACTATAAACGCAAATACGGAGTGGGGCTGAACGGCGAGGACGACGTTATCTGTACCATCGGCTCCAAGGAGGGCATTTCCCATCTCTGCCTGGCCCTGCTCGGACCTGGCGACACCGTCCTGGTGCCGTCGCCGTTTTTTCCGATCCATGTCTACGCCGCGGTCATCGCCGGAGCCAGCGTCCTCCGGTTCCCCCTGGGCTCGGAAGAGGCGTTTCTCCGCCAGGTGAGCACCATGTGCCAGTCGCTCTATCCCCAGCCGAAGCTGGTGATGCTCAATTATCCCCATAACCCCACCGGCACCCTGGCCTCCAGGGACTTTTTCGTCGAGATGGTCAAGCTGGCCAAGCGCCACAACTTCATGGTGATCAACGATTTTGCCTACGGCCAGATCATTTACGACGGCCTGGCCGCGCCTTCGCTGCTCGAAATTCCGGGCGCGCTCGAGGTGGGGGTCGAATTCGGCTCCTTTTCCAAATCCTACAACATGGCCGGCTGGCGGCTGGGCTATTGCGTGGGCAATAAGGAAATGGTCGGCGGCCTGGCCAAGATCAAGGGTTATTACGATTACGGTATCTTTTCGGCCATCCAGGTGGCGGGCATCGTGGCGATGCGCGACTGCGACGATACCATTGTCGAGCAGGTGGCGATCTACCAAAAGCGGCGGGACGTGCTCTGCGAGGGATTGGCCCGGATGGGCTGGGAGGTGGAGAAGCCCAGGGCCGGCATGTTCGTCTGGGTGCGCATTCCCGAGCCCTTTGCCGGAATGGGTTCGATCCGCTTTTCCATCGAGATGATGAACCGGGCCAACGTGGCGGTGGCGCCCGGCGCCGGGTTCGGCGAGGAGGGCGACGGCTACCTGCGCCTGGCCCTGGTGGAAAACGAGAACCGCATCCGGCAGGCGCTCAAGCAGATGAAGCGGGCCTTGGTGGAGATCGAGCAGGAGGTCAAGGCCGGCACTTTCGTCCTTGCGCCGGCAGGGGCGGCACCGTAAACCCGCCCACGGCATACGGCCGTGGCTCAAGCGGGAATCCGGCCGTATTGCCGTCCCTTGGCTACATCGTTTCCTTGAGCAGCGCCCGCCAGCGGTGGATATTTTCCTCGTTCAACTCCCGCTCCTGCTGCCGGTCGAGCACCCGCCTGGCCGGCTGCATGCCGGCATCGTCGCCGACGGTGCCGAACACCATGTTGGCGCCGGTATGGAGCCAGGCCCCGTGAAAGGGGAAAATGCGGAAGGCGCTCAAAAGCCCGACTGCATCCTGTTGCGGCAGCGACTGGTCGAGGATGAAGAAGTGACCGCCCCCGATGACATCCAGGGCGACAAAGCCTGCGGGCGGGTGGAGTTCCCTGATCCAGAAAAGGGAAAACCGGGCCTGGACCATACCGGCCAGCAGGGCGTGTTCGTCGCTGTCCGGCTGGGCGCGCTTGCGGTTGAACATCTGTTGGACCAGGGAGATCCCGCGCGGCTGGTGCATGTAGATCAGGTAATCCTGGAAAATTTCCGCCTCCAGTTCGTGGGCGAGCGCTACGCCGGTCCTGCCGTTTTGGCGGCTGAGCATGCCCAGGCGACGGGCGCAGGACTTGATGTCCTCCTTGCCGGCCAGCCGGGCGATGCGCGCATGTAGGCTGGACATCAATGGCCACAGGCGCTTGTAGTCGACGGCCAGTTGATCGAGATGGGCGGGGACAACGGAATCATCCACGGGACAGCCTCCGGGATCGGGTCACGGTGCGGGAAAGGTGCGGACCGCTGCCACGGTCCGCGTTGGCCGCCAACCATACCATATCTTCGAGTTTTGTACAGGCCATGCCGCCGTTGCGCGTAGCCGACGGCATGGCCGGCCGCAGGAATGCGGTGGACAAGCGGGGGGAAGCGCGCTACAGTTTCCGACAAAGTGGGAGTCATTCTTTTTTTTCAACCAATTCCATCGGCCCATGGCGCACGCATCTTCACTTTCCCGATATAGCAAGGGCGAGGAAATCGCCAACAGCCTCACCCATGGCCTGGGGGCCCTACTGGCTGCCGCCGGTCTCGTGGTGCTGATCTGTTTCGCGGCCGCGCACGGCGATGCCTGGCATGTGGTCAGCTGCTCGATCTTCGGCGCCGCCCTGTTTTTGCTCTACCTGGCCTCGACCTTGTATCACGCGGTTTTCCATCCCGGCGCCAAGGCCATCCTACGCATCCTCGATCACGCGGCCATCCTGGTGCTGATCGCCGGCACCTACACCCCTTTCACCCTGGTCAGCCTGCGGGGGCCATGGGGGTGGAGTATGTTCGGCCTGATCTGGGGCTTGGCGGTGGCGGGCATCCTGATCGAAACCACCCGGCTCAGGCGGTTTCGGGGCTGGCTGATCGCGCTCTACGTGATCATGGGCTGGGCGGTGGTGGCCGCCACCCGGCCGATGGTGGCCAATGTGGCCAGCGGCGGCCTCTGGCTGCTGCTCGCCGGCGGCCTCGCCTACACCGGCGGCATTGCCTTCTATCTGTGGCGCCGCCTGCCGTACCACCATGCCATCTGGCATCTTTTTGTCCTGGCCGGCAGTGTCCTGCACTATTTCGCCGTGCTCTTCTATGTCATCCCGCCGGCAGGCGGCCCAGGATGACGAGGCCGGCCGGGGCGGGTCGAGCTGAGGCCCGGCAGCTCAAGACAAGGAAGCACCCATGACCGATAACAGCGCCTTCCTGCAAGCACTCAAGAAACACATTGAGGCGAAACAGCTCTCCCTGCCGATCTTCGACCCCGTTTCCATGCGCCTTCAGCAGGAATTGCTGAAAAAGGACCCCAGCCTGGCAGCCATCGAAAAACTGATCTGTGCCGACCAGTCGCTCTCCAGCCAACTGCTCAAGATCGCCAACTCATCGGTCTACCGGGGGTTAGTCGACAGCACCACCGTCCGTTCCGCCCTGATCCGGCTGGGCATTTCGGAAGTTTTCCGGATCGTGCTGACCAATGTCAGCCGGAAATCGTTCAGCGACCACGACCGCCAGATCGACGGCATCATGAAAAGATTGTGGCAGCATTCGATGGGCTGCGCCTTTGCCGCCGGCATGCTCTCCAGTAGCCTGGATTTCGGCGTTTTTCAGCAGGAGGCCTTTTTCGCCGGCCTGCTGCACGACATCGGCAAGCTGCTCATCCTGAAGGTGGTTTCCGATAAAAAACGGACCAGCAAGGCCCTGAACGTCGGCGCGCCCCTGCTGCTCGAGGCCATGGATCTGCTCCATGCCGAACAGGGGTACCGGCTGCTGTGCCAGATCCAGATGCCGGAGACCTTTGCCCTAGTCGCCCGCGACCACCATCTCGAGGAATTCGCTTCCGACAACTACATCCTCATCTTGGTACGCATCGCCAACCATATCTGCCATCAGATGGGCATCGGCCTGCGGTACGATCCGGACCTTGACCTGCTGGCGCTGCCGGAGGCGGTCCACCTGGGCCTTTCCCGCACCGAAGTGGACAATGTGCAGGATTTCCTGGCCACCACCTCCGGCCTCTTCGCCTGATTCGGGCCGCGGCCTACTCCACACCGTCGGCGGGCGCTGCTTGCGCCGCCTCCCCGTGAAACGAATTCTCATCCTCAATCGGTTCGAGATGGGTGGTGATGTTCGCCTCGCCCAAGACCTGGCCCAGCTCCTGCTCGAAATCCTCGGCCAGGTGGTGGGCATCGTGAACCGTCCAGTCGCCGGGCACGAGCATGTGCACGGAAATGAAACGCTGGGCCGCCGCCTGCCGGGTGCGCAGGGCGTGAAACGCCACTCCCTTGGCCCTGAACGCCGCCATCGCCCGCTCGATCATTTTTTGCTCTTCCTCCGGCAGGCCCACATCCATCAGGCCGTCCACTGACCGCCGGATCAGGGCGATCCCCGTCCACACGATATTGGCACTGACCAGCAGGGCCACGATCGGGTCCAGCACCGACCATCCGGTCGCCATCACCAAACCGATCCCGAGCACGACCCCGGCCGAGGTCACCACGTCGGTGAGCAGATGCCGGCCATCGGCCTCGAGGGTGATCGAGTTGTGCCGCCGGCCCGCGCTGAGCAGGATGCGGGCCACCACCAAATTGATCGCCGATGCCACCACCGAAACCGCCAGACCGAGGCCGATCTGCTCCAGGGGGCGGGGATGGAGGAGGCGCTCGATGGCGGTGACGGCGATTCCCCCCGCTGCCAGGATGATGAGCGCCCCTTCGGTGCCGCTGGAAAAGTATTCCGCCTTGCCGTGGCCGGATGGGTGTTTGTCATCGGCGGCCTGCGCCGCCCACGACAGCATCCCCAAGGCCATCACGGCACCGAAAAGATTGACCACGGATTCGACCGCATCGGAAAGCAGCCCCACCGAGCCGGTCATCAGATAGGCCGCCAGTTTCAGGAGAATGGTGGCGCTGGCCGCCGCAATGGAGATCCAGGCATACCGGGTCAGGGACGGCCGCTGGGCTGTCATCTCTCGCCTCCTTGAAAAGTGTGAAATTGCACCAGGTTGCGGCATCGAGTCGGGGCGTCCGCCCAGCCCGGCTGCCATGGTAGTGACCGCTTCGAGCCTACCACAGCCACAGGGCTTCGTCAAAAGGAGGCCGACGATTCGGGAAGATATCCCGTGGGACAGGAGAGCGCCCGGTCAGGGGATGGGGGCATGGAAGGCGGGCATGGCGCCCTTCGAGGGCAAAGCCAACAAAGACGTGCGCCATTGCCGGAAAGGAAGCGAACGGTCGAGTGGAAAGGAAAGGGAAAAAGGAAGGGGCGGCCCGCGTGGTTGCCGGGGCCGCCCTGCCGCTCAATTGTGGAGCACCTGGGCCATCTCCCGGGCAATGGCCAACTCCTCGTTGGTGGGAATGACAAAGATCCGAACCGTGCTGTCCGGGGCGCTGATGCAGCGTGCCTCCTTCGAGCGCTGCCAGTTGCGTTCCGGGTCGAGCCGTATCCCGAATGCCTCCAGCCCCTTGAGCGATTCGGCGCGGACAATGGGATCGTTCTCGCCGATGCCGGCGGTGAACACGATGCCGTCCACCCGGCCGAGCACCGCCATGTAGGCGCCGATGTACTTGCGGGTGCGGTAGGTCTGGACCTCCACCGCCAGCTTGGCCCGGACATCGCCTTCGGCCGCGGCCTTGTGGATGTCGCGCATGTCGTTCATGCCGCACAATCCCTTGAGCCCGGATTCCTTGTTGAGCAGGGTGTCAATGGCTTCCAGCTCCATCCCCTTATTTTGCTTCAGGAAAAGATGCAGGGCCGGATCGAGGTCGCCGGAGCGGGTGCCCATCACCAATCCTTCCAGCGGAGTCATGCCCAACGAGGTGTCGACGCTGCGCCCGTTTTCGATCGCGGTCATGGAGCAGCCGTTGCCGAGGTGGACGGTGATCAGGTTGCACTCGGCCAGTTGTTTGCCGAGCAGGCGGGCGCATTCCCCGGCCACGAACCGGTGCGAGGTGCCGTGGAAGCCGTAGCGGCGCACCCGGTCGGTTTCGTAGAGTTCGTAGGGGATGGCGTAGAGGTAGGCCCTGGGCGGCATGGTCTGGTGGAAGGCGGTGTCGAAGACCGCCACCTGCGGTACGTGGGGGAAGATCTCCATGGCCACCCGGATGCCGTCCAGATTGGCCGGATTGTGCAGGGGGGCCAGGGGGATGTTGCGCTCCAGGGCCTCGATTACCGAATCGGTGATCCGCATCGATCCGCTGAAGTCCTCGCCGCCGTGTACCACCCGGTGGCCGATGGCGCCGATTTCCGCGACATTGCAGATCACGCCGTCGGTCTTGTCGGTCAGGGTGGCGATCACCAGCTGCATGCCGCTGCGATGGTCCGGGATGGGTTGTTCGATCACCGTGTCCAGTTCGTCGCTGGTGCCCGGAAAGGCGGTGTTCTTCAGCCGGCCGCCGGCCTCGCCGATCCGCTCGACCAAGCCGGCGGCTAGCACGGTTTCGGAGGCGCTTTCGATCACTTGATATTTAATCGATGAACTGCCGGAATTGACGATGAAAAATTTCATGATGCCGTTCCTTGCGCAAGTCGTTTAGCGGTGTTTGGCCACCTGGGCCTGGATGGCGGTCAGGGCCACGGTATCGACGATGTCCTGGACCGTGCAGCCCCGCGACAGGTCGTTAACCGGTTTGTTCAGGCCCTGGAGGACCGGGCCCATGGCCACGGCATTGGCCGCGCGCTGCACCGCCTTATAGGTGTTGTTGCCGGTGTTGAGGTCGGGGAAGATGAACACCGTAGCCCGGCCGGCCACCTGGGAATCCGGCGATTTGAGCGCCGCGACCTCGGGGTCGAAGGCTGCGTCGTACTGGAGGGGACCTTCTAGGAGATAGTCGAGGCCGCGCTCGATGATCAACTGCTTGGCAATGGCGGTGGCCTCGACCACTTTGTCCACATCCTCGCCCGAACCGGAGGAACCGGTGGAATAGCTGAGCAGGGCCACCCGCGGCTCGATGCCGTAGATCCTGGCGGTTTCCGCGGAGCTGATCGCGATTTCCGCCAACTGGCGGGCATCGGGGTTGGGCACCACCGCGCAGTCGCCGAAGGCCAGGATCTTGGACTGCAGGCACATGATGAAGATCGAGGAGACCACCGAAACCCCGGGCTTGGTCTTGATGAACTCGAAGGCCGGCCGGATGGTCTGGGCGGTGGTGGTGACCGAGCCGCTGACCATGCCGTCGGCCAGCCCTTTGTGCACCATCATGGTGCCGAAATAGGTGGGATCGGACATCCGGTCGCGGGCCACGTCCATGACGATGCCGCGATGCTTGCGGATGTCGAAATAGGTCTGCACGAAATCGTCGTAGTATTCCGAGGTGGTCGGGTCGATGATCGCCGCACCTTCGATGTTGAGATTGAGTTTGGAAGCCTTGGCCCGGATTTCGTCGGCCTTGCCCAAGAGGGCGATCTCGGCGATGCCCCGGCGCAGGATGATGTCGGTGGCATTGAGGATGCGTTCGCCCGTTCCCTCGGGCAGGACGATGCGCTGTTTGTCGCGCGAGGCCTTTTCAACCAGCGAGTATTCGAACATGCGCGGGGTGATTCGGGTGGACCGCTGGGCCACGATCCGCTTGGTGAGCTCGGGCACGTTGACATACTTGGCGAACCAGCCCAGGGCGGTGGCGATTCGCTTGTCGTCGGTGGGTTCGATCCGGCCGTAGAGTTCGTTGACGCTCTGTACCGTGTCGTAGGTGTGCGATTCGACGAACAGCACCGGCACCGGAATGCCGGTCCATCCCTGGATCAGTCGCTGGACGCTGGGGCTGAGCTCGATGCCGCCGGTGATGAGGATGCCCGAAATGTTGGGATAGGCCGAGGAGATCCGGCTGGCGAGGCTGGCGATGATGATGTCGGACCGGTCGCCGGGGGTGATGATCAGGCTGCCTTCCTTGAGGTATTCGAGGAAGTTGCTGATCTGCATCGCCGCCACCAGGTAATTGTTCACCAGGTTGAGCATGCTCGGTTTGCCGTAGAGCACCTCGGCGCCGAGCCAGCGCTTGACGTCATCGATGGTCGGGTTGCCCAGGGCGCGATTCTCCGGAATCACATAAAGGGGATACGGCCGGCCGAATTGCTCGCGGCACTTGGCGTTGCTGGCGGTATCGCGGAGGAAGGTCTCCGGGGCGCGGTTGATGATGCAGGCGGCGATATCCACCCCCTTTTCCTCCAGGGTATCGATGGTAATCGCGGTCAGGGTGCAGATTTCCTCGGTGGATTTGTCGCGGCCCGAGGCGATGAGCAGCACCGGCGCGCCGAGGTTGGCGGCGATGTTGGCGTTGAGGTCCAGTTCGAAGCCCGGATCCTTGCCCTGGAAATCGGTGCCCTCGCAGAGGACGAAGTCGTATTTGGCCTCGAGTTGTTTGTATTTCTTGAGGATGTTCTCGTAGAGAATCTCCTCCTGGCCCGAGGTGATCAGCTGCCGCGCCTGGCTCAGGGTGTAGGCGTGGGTGTCGGTGTATTCGATATCGAGCTTGAAGTACTTGAGCACCAGGTTGAGATCGTGGTCGACCCGGCCGAACACATGGTCGTTGATGATCGGGCGGAAGAAGGCGATCCGGCTGATTTCCTTCAGGATCACTTGCATGACGCCGAGAATGATGGCCGATTTGCCGCTACGTTCCTCGGCCGCGGTTACATAGAGATTGTTCGCCATGGCAAGTGCACCTCGCTTTGCCGCCGGATGGGGCGGGGTCGGTGGTGAATCGGAAAAAAGAATCGGTCCCGGTGGCGCTGCTCCGGGACCGACTCGCATTATGTGCTTTAACTGTAAGACGATTTCTGCGTTCTCTCAAATTAAAATACGGCATTGCCGCCGTTTGAGAGTCAACTCACGGTTTTTTCGATAAAGGAGGTAGCTGTTCGGCCAGGATTTCCACCGTGTGCCGCACCCGGACCGGGGCGCCGTCCTGATCCATGCCGCCCCGGATCTGCATGACGCAGCCCGGACAGTCCATGGCCGCCACTGGGGCGCCGCTTTCCTTGATGTTCCTGAGTTTTCGTTGCAAAATCGGTGCTGAAATCTCCGGCAGCTTGAGTGAGTAGGAGCCGCCCATGCCACAGCAGGTGTCGCATTCGAACATCTCGGTGAGTTCGTACCCTGCCTGCCGCAGCAGCTGCCGGGGTGGCTGGTCCGCCTTCAAGGTCCGCTTGAGGTGGCAGGAATCGTGATAGGTGATGGCGCCGAGCGCCTGACCTTGCGTGAAGCTCAGGCGGCCCTGGTCCACCAGTTTTTTTGCCAGGGTGGAGAAATCGACGGTCTTGGCGGCCAATTCGCGGGCCTGCGGCAGCCACTGGGATTCGCCCAGGCTTTCGAAGGTGGCGATGAATTCATGGTCCAGAGCCACGGTGCAGGTCGGGCAGGCCGAGATCACGTAGTCGGCCCGTTCGGCCAACAGGGCCCGGATGTTGTCGGCCGCGTTGCGGGCCGCCACCTCGTAGGCGCCGTTGTACCGGGCCGGGGCTCCGCAGCAGGTCTGGTCGTCCGGAAACAGCACCTCGATGCCGGCATGGTTGAGGATCTTGACCAGGGCTTCGCCCATTTCGGGATAGGCGAAGTCGATCAGGCAGCCGGCGTAGAAGACCGCCTTCTCCTTGAGTCCTTGCGGCTGTTCGATGGTGGGGAACAGGTCCCGGAAGGGTTTGGCGGCAATGGCCGGCAGACTGCGGCCGTCGGTGAGGTCGGCCAGGAACATCGGCAGGTGGCGGATGAACTTGGTGCCCTTGGCAAAGGGTTTGGCGGCCACCGAGGCGGCCCGGAGCAGGCCGTGGAACATCCGGCGGTTGTTGACCACCGAAAAGATCGACTTCTGCGCCAGTCCCATGCCCTGTTCCTTGACCAGCCGCCGCCGGATTTCCATGATCAGGCCGGGGATGTCGATCCGGCCCGGACAGACGTCCTTGCAGGCCCCGCATTGAATGCACAGTCCCTGGATCTCTTCCGAGCTTTTCAACTCGTCGTACCAGGCAGTGAGAATGGTGCCGATGCCGCCGGTGTAGACCTTGCCGAAGACATGCCCGCCCACCAGGCGGAAGATCGGGCAGACATTGAGGCAGGAGGCGCAGCGGATGCATTGCATGGCCTGCTTGAACATCGGATCGGCGGCCATGGCGCTGCGGCGGTTGTCCATGAGGACGATGTGCAGCTCCTTGGGTGAGCCGTCGCTGTTGGGCGTCGGCCCGGTGATGATCGAGACGTAGCTGGTGAGCAATTGGGCGGTGGCGCTGCGGGGCAGGGCCTTGAGAATCGGAGCGATGTCGCTGAATTGGGCCACCAGCTTCTCGATCCCGATCACGGCGACGTGGACCTTGGGCAGCGAGGTGACCAGGCGGGCATTGCCCTCGTTGGTCACCAGCGCGATCGAGCCGGTTTCGGCCACGGCGATGTTGGCGCCCGAAATGCCCATCTCGGCCCGGAGAAACTTGGGCCGCATCTCGCTTCGCGCCACCTTGACCAGGCGGGGAATGTCCGAGGCGAGCCGCTCGTCGACCTCCTTGGAGAAGAGCTCGGCCACCTCTTCCTTGGTCATGTGGATGGCGGGCATGACCATGTGCGACGGGGTTTGTCCGGCCAACTGGATGATCCATTCGCCAAGATCGGTCTCGTTGACCTCGATCCCGGCCTCTTTCAAAAAGGCATTGAGGTGGATTTCCTCCGTGGCCATGGACTTGGATTTGACGATGGAGGTGACCCCGTTGTCGCGGGCCACCTTGAGAATGTATTGCCGCACCTCGGCCGGATCGCCGGTGTAGAACACCTTGGTGCCTCTGGCCTCGGCGTTTTTGCGGAACAGTTCGACCAACTCGGGCAGGCGGGAGGCGGCCGAACCCTTCAGCTCGGCGATCTTGCCCCGCAGTTCCTCGAAATCGATCCCCTCGTAGGCCTTGGCCCGGTTGACCTTGTAGGCCTCGGAAAACTTGCCCAAGGCCCCGGTAAGATTGGCGTTGTGCAGGGCGCGGTCGATGGATGCCTTGAATTCTTGCTGCATCAGTTGGTTCCTCCCATCTGGTCGATGAAGACGATGACCAGCCGCTCGGGTCCGTGGACACCGATGGTCAGGACCCGCTCGATATCGGCGGTCCGGCTTGGGCCGGTGATCATGGCGATATAGGCGGCCTGCTCCGGCCGGATGTCGGCCAGCCAGGCCGGCATGTCCGGCCGCAGGCCGTCGGTTTCGATCAGGGCGACATGGATGGACGGCAGGGTGGAAACCAGCCGCTTGTCGATGGCGGTGGCATCCTGCACCAGGGTGCCGGTGTCGGCCACGGCCCAGTCGACCTGGCTGATGCCGACCTTGGCCGCTGCGGCCCGCTCCCGGGTCACCTCAAACCAGAGCCTCGGGATCGCGGCCAGCTGCGTTTGATCCACCCGGTCCAGGAACGGGCAGGCGGCGACAACCCCGTACTGTCCATCCCGGTCGGTCACACCTTGCTCCTGAAGAAAGCCGACGAGAAAGGACAAGGCCTCGGCCGCGGTGGCAAAGCGATGCACCTCGGCGCTCACGCCCTCCGCCCTGGATTTGAACTGTTCGTACATTTTTCCTCCCTCCGGGGATGCGTCCCTGGTGTCTCGGGTCCACCCGGTAACCGCCCTTGCGCTTTGCGCTCGGAGATATCGGCTTGCCGGGTTTGTAAAATTTGTAAAACAAAATTTTTGTTCACCATATTTCTCCTATGACCCCTTGTCAACATGCTTTTGGGGAACGATCTTAAAAAAATGTTGACAAGTCTACGGTAAAAAGATAACTGGTAATACCAATTAACGAACAAGCACGCGCGCGCTTTTTGTAGGAACCCGGCATCGCCCCGATTCCGGGGTTGTCCATCCACCCTCCGCTCAAGGAAATATGCCCATGCCCTGGATTCAAAACTACACCCCCGTGGGGGAAAGCCTCGGAATGTCGGCCCTGGTGGCCGCGGTTCCGCTGGTTGTCATTTTCGTCTGCCTCGCGCTGCTCAAGATGAAGGCCCACAAGGCCTCGTTGCTGGCAGTGGCATCCGCGCTCGCCATTGCCGTCTTCGTGTGGGGCATGCCGCTTAAGCTGGCCGGCCTGGCCTTTGGCCAAGGTGCGGCCTTTGGTCTTTTTCCGGTCTTCTACATCGTGCTGACCACGCTGTTTCTCTACAATATTACCGTCCAGGGCGGCCAGTTCGAGATTATCCGCGCCTCCCTGGCCGGGCTGACCGCCGACCGCCGCATCCAGGCGCTGTTGATCGCCTTCTGCTTCGGGGCCTTCATCGAGGGCGCCGCCGGCTTCGGCACGCCGGTGGCCATTGCCGGCGCTACCCTGGTGGGGCTCGGCTTTCGCCCCCTGTACGCCGCCGGCATCTGCCTGGTGGCCAACACCGCGCCAGTGGCCTTCGGTGCCATCGGCATCCCGGTGGTCGCCCTGTCGGCGGTTATGGGCTATGACGATACCGGCATGATGAAGCTCTCGGCCATGGTCGGCCACCAGCTGCCTTTTCTATCGCTCATGATTCCTTTCTACGTCATCGTCATGATGGCGGGCTTCAAAAAGGCCATGGAAGTCTTCCCGGCGATCGCGGTCTGCGGTCTGGTTTTTGCCCTGGCCCAATACGTCACCGCCAGCTTTATCGGCCCCTATCTGCCGGATATTACCGCCTCGCTGGCCTCCATGGCCGCCCTGGTGCTGCTGCTCCGCGTCTGGCAGCCCAAGGAAAATTTTGTCTTCGCCCACGAACAACAGGCGACCAAGGAAGAGCACAACTATACCGGTGCCCAGATTTTCCGTGCCTGGACTCCGTACCTGTTCCTCACCGTGATGGTGCTGCTCTGGGGTATTCCCTCGGTGAAAAACGTGCTCGACCAGAGCAAGGTGGTCTTTGCTGTGCCTGGCCTGGACAACATGATCGTCAAGAAGGTGACCACTCCGGATGAGGGTCTGTGGCGCATTGCTGCGGTCACCGGCGAGATCGACAAGCTGGCCGCGGTCCTGCCCCAGGGCGATGCCCAGGGGGCCAAGGCGCTCGCGGTGCTTGGCGAGCTCAAGGCCCTGCAATCGGGCCTGGCGCCGGTCGAACAGCGATTGGTCGGCAAGGGCGCGGTGCTGCCCGAGGAGCGTGTTGCCGCCTTTGAGCCGATTTTCAAGAAGGCGGACGAGCTGAAAAAACTGGGTGAAGGCCTGGTGCGGGACAAGGTGGTGGAAAAAGATCAGTTCAAGGCGGTCAATAAGGCCCTAGCCGATCAGCTGCCCGCCAAAATCCCCGCCAAGTACACCTTTAATTTCATGTCCGCGGCCGGCACCGCCATCCTGATCGCGGCCCTGCTTTCGGCCCTGGTCTGCGGCGTGCGGTTCGGTTCGGTGCTCAAGATCGCGGTCAAGACCGTCGTCGACATGCGCTATCCTGCCCTGACCGTGGCCTCGGTCCTGGGGCTGGCCTACATCATGAACAATTCCGGCATGACCAATTGCCTCGGTCTGGCCTTCACCAAGACCGGCCACTGGTTTCCGCTCATCGCGCCGCTGCTCGGCTGGCTGGGCGTGTTCCTTACCGGTTCCGATACCTCCAGCAACGTGCTGTTCGGCGGCCTGCAGAAGGCCACGGCCGAGCAGCTGGGGATCAGCCCGATCCTGACCGGCGCGGCCAATACCAGCGGTGGCGTCATGGGCAAGATGATCTCGCCCCAGTCGCTGGCCGTTGCCACCGCCGCCTGCGGCATGGTGGGAGAGGAGGGTAGTTTGTTCCGTTTCACCCTGAAACATTCGCTCTTCCTGACTTCCCTGGTCTGTATCATCGTCTATCTCCAGGCTTATTACCTGCAATGGATGATTCCGTGACCACGCCATTTGTCCCTTCTCTCCAGGAGTCGTCCGGCTCGTTCCCTCTGTCCGGATGACGCGCCCCCCTGGAGAAAGGGGCGAAGCCCGCGGCAAGGCGCCTTGCGCTGGGCCTTGCCGCAACCTCCTTGTCGTTTGGGGGACGCCGCTGCGTCCCCCTTTTTTTATTCCGGCCGCACCCATTCGCTCTTGGTCAAACGGGTGCGTGGCGGTATCGAAAGAGCAGGAAGTGGTCCGACATACGCATCTTTACCAAGGTGGGCACGTGCCGGCGGCCAGTAAGGCGCCCAAACGACAACCTGTTGCAATGTCAAGGGTTCTAAGGTAGAAAGAGGTGGTTCAGGACCTCTCCCTTCCGCAGCCAGAGATACCATGAAATTCAAGCCGATCAAACCGAAGAAGGTTTCCAGCCAGATCGCCGACCAGATCCGCGACTCCATTCTTGCCGGAGACTTCACTCCCGGCGAGAAATTGCCGCCGGAGCGCGAGTTGGCGGAAATGTTCGGCGTGTCCCGTCCCTCGGTGCGCGAGGCGCTGAATTTGCTTGCCTCGTCGGGCCTAGTCATGTCGTACCAGGGCGGCGGCACGGTGGTGCTCTCCCTGGTCGAGGCCGGACAGGGCAATACCTTGAGCGACCTCATTCGCAGCCAGCAGGAGCGCGCGCTCGAAGTGATCGAGGTGCGCAAATGCATGGAATCGTGGACCGCCTACTACGCGGCCCAACGCGCTCGATCCGAGGATCTGTGCCGGATGGAGGAGATCCTGGCGGGCATGGAAATGAACCTAGGGGCGGATCTGCCCTCGGAGGATCTCGACGCCAACCTGCATATCGTCATCGCCCGCGCCACCCACAACGTTGTCTGGCTGCACCTGATGCAATCCATCTTCGATGCCATGAAGGAATTCCAGCGCGGGGTCTGGCGCGCGGTCTACCTCACCGCCGAGGATCGCAACCTGCTGTTCCGGCACCATGCCGACATTGTCGCCGCCATCCGCTCCCGCGATGCCGAGGCCGCCCGCGACACCATGCTTCACCATCTCTCCTTTGCCGAAAAACGAAGCATCGCCTACGTGGCCCGGGGCGCGGTCTGACCGTTCCGCCCGGCCGGTAAATTTTTCCCGCCACCTTCCGTTTTCTCCCTTTTTGCCGCCTTCTTTCCGGCGTTTATCTTCTTTTGCCGCTGAAGAAATATTTGACAGATCAATTTTCATTTGATAATTGGTATGACAACAGTGCCACAGCTGGATCTCGGTCTGATTCCAAGTCCTAAGGGCAAACAGACCGAACCGGTCCGGGCAATCGCATCATACAAGGAGCGCCGACATGCTTGAGGCAACCATCGTTACGGAACTTGAAAATCTGGCGGGGAAGGAAAACGTGCTCATCGGCAAGGTCGACTTGGTGGCCTACAGCTACGACGCCACCGCCGACATGCCCAAACAAACCCCGGATGTGGTGGTTCTGCCGACCAGCGCCGAGATGGTCCGGGACATCGTGCATCTGGCTCGGCGCAACCGGATCGCCATCTATCCCCGCGGGGCGGGCACCAACCTGAGTGGCGGCACGGTACCCTTGAAAAAGGGCATCGTGCTTTCTTTCCAGAAAATGAATAAAATCGTGGAGATCGATCCGGCCAACCTTACCGCCGTGGTCCAGCCCGGAGTGGTCATCGCCGCTCTTAATGCCGCGGTCGCCCCCTATGGCCTGATCTACCCGCCCGATCCCGGCACCGTGGCCACCGCCACCATGGGCGGTTCCGCCGCCGAGAACTCCGGCGGCCTGCGTGGCCTCAAATACGGGGTCACCAAGAATTACATCATGGGCATGGAGGTGGTCTTGGCCAACGGTGACAAGGTGCGCTTCGGCGGCAAGACGGTCAAAAACGTCACGGCCTACGATTTCTCGAACCTGTTCGTCGGCTCCGAAGGCACCTTGGGCATCATCACCGAGCTGACCGCCAAGCTGATTCCGGCCCCCAAATACCGGCGCATCATGATGGGCGTTTTCAAGACCCTGGCCGACGCGGGCAATGCCGTGGCCGGCATCATTGCCGCCCAGGTCATCCCCGCCACCCTGGAGATCATGGACCGGATGACCATCCGCGCCGTGGAGGATTTCGCCCACATCGGCCTGCCGGTGGATGCCGAGGCCCTGCTATTGATCGAGGTCGACGGCATGGCCGAGGAGGTGGTCCGGGCCGAGGCCGAGGCAACCATGCAGGTGGTGCGCGACAACAACGGCGACCTCAAGGCGGCCGAGACCGACCAGGAGCGCGACCAGCTATGGACTGCCCGCCGTAACGCCCTGCCGGCTTTGGCCTCGCTCAACAACACCGTGGTGCTGGAAGACGCCACCGTGCCTCGCTCGCGGATCACCGACATGCTGGTGGCCTGCGAGACCATCGGCAAGAAATATAACCTGACCTTGGGCACCTTCGGCCACGCCGGCGACGGCAACCTGCATCCCACCATTCTCTGCGACAAGCGCAACCCGGACGAGATCCACCGGGTGCATGAGGCGGTGGACGAGATCTTCGAGACCGCCTTGCAATTCGGCGGCACCCTGTCGGGCGAGCATGGCATCGGCATGGCCAAGATGAAATATCTGGGTGACGAACTCGGGCAATCCGGGCTGGATTTGATGCGGACCATCAAAAAAGCGCTCGATCCCGATTCCATCCTCAATCCGGGCAAAATGGTGCCTCTGCGGGAGAATTGACCATGGCGGCGCAAACGAAAAGCCCGGAAGGCTCGGGCGGGAAGACCTATTACGACGAGTTGGCCGTTGTCCGCGAGGAACTCGACAAGTGCATGAAGTGCGGCAACTGCATGGCCGTCTGCCCGGTGTACGGAGCCGAACGGGTCGAGTCGGCGGTCACCCGCTCGAAGATCGCCGTGGCCGAGGCGGTGCTTGCCGGCGAACTGGCCTTGGACGACCCACAGGTCTACGAGATGCTGTTCAACTGCCTGGTCTGCAAGTCCTGCATGACCAATTGCCCGACCAAGGTCAATTTCGACCGGATCATGCTGGCCTTGCGCGCGGCCCTGGTGCGCAAGAACGGCGTGCCCTGGCTGAAGAAGGCGATCTTTTCCACCCTGAGGCATCCCGCTTTGTTCGATACCGGCATGCGGCTGGGCGCAGCCCTGCAGGGCCTGGCCTTCAGGAGCGAAGACAGCGGCCGGGCGATCCTGCCCCGGACGCCCCTGGCCAGGATGGGAGAGAAGATCGGGTTTGACGGTGAACGGCGGCTGCCGGCCCTGAACGACACGCCGTTGCGCGACCGGACCGACGAGGTGGTCCGGGTGGAGGGCGCGGCGATGAAGGTGGCTTTTTTCACCGGCGACTCGCTTAACTATTTTTACCCGGAAACCGGGCGGGACCTGATCGAGGTCCTTGTTGCCAACCGCATCGAGGTGCATATTCCCAAGGCGCAGAACTGCTGCGGCGTGCCGGTCCTGGTGCACGGCGACGTCGAGACTGCCCGAACCCTGGCCCGCAGGAATATCGACACCTTCGAGGCCACCGGCTGCGCCTATCTGATCACCGGCTGCGGCTCCTGCGGCGGCGCCTGGCAGCACGACTACCCCGAGCTGCTGGCCGCCGATCCGGTCTACGGACCCAAGGCCCGCCATTGGGCCGAACGCACCTACGATATCTCCACCTTCCTGACCCGCATCGTCGCCCTGCGGCCGCCCCAAGGCCGCATCGAGCGTACCGTGACCTACCACGATTCCTGCCATTTGAAAAAATCGATGAAGGTGGCGGCCGAGCCGCGCGAGATTCTCCGCTCAATTCCCGGCCTGGTCTTCAAGGAAATGGCGGCCCCGGATGCTTGCTGCGGCAGCGGCGGTTCCTATGTGCTGACCCACTATGAAACCGCCGGCATCATCGGCCGCAAGAAGGCCGAGGACATCGAGCGCACCCGGGCCGATACCGTGGCCACCGGCTGCCCGGCCTGCATGATGCAGCTGCTCGACAATGTCAACCGGACCGATGGCCACCAACAGGTCACCCATTTCGTGTCGCTGCTGGCCGAATCGTATCGCCGGGAAAAAAGCGGATCGCGCTCGAACCGCTGAAATTTCACCCGTTCCTCAAATATCAAGCGAGGCCGGAGACAGTCGTCTCCGGCCTCGCTTGATATTTTCTCTGCCCCGGCCCCTCCTCGATCTTGCGCCAGGGAATAGCGTCCGCCCCGTCATCGCGGTCTGGCGGGTAAGTCCTTCATATCACCCCTTTGCGCTGGTCGCCCTCGAACTGGCTGCAGCGCGTCAGATAATCGCCGATAATCGCCGTCACCTCCTCCGGGGTATCGACCAGGTGGAAGAGATTCAGGTCATCGGGGGCAATCGCCTGATGGGAAATCATTTCGGTCCGGATCCAGCCGAGCAATCCCTGCCAGTAGCCCGTGCCGAACAGAACAATGGGAAAGCGCCGGATTTTCTTGGTCTGGACCAGGGTCAGCGACTCGAACAATTCGTCCATGGTGCCGAAGCCGCCGGGAAAAATGACATAGGCCATGGCAAAGCGGACAAACATCAGCTTGCGGATGAAAAAGTAGCGGAAGGTGATGCTGCGGTTCTGGTAGTGGTTGGGGTGCTGTTCCCGGGGCAGGGTGATGTTCAGTCCCACCGAGATGCCGCCGGCTTCGAAGCAGCCCCGGCTGGCCGCCTCCATGATGCCGGGGCCGCCGCCGGTGATCACCGCCAGGTTCATCCTGGTGAGCAGCCCGGCCGTGGCGCGCGCGGCCGCGTAGTAGGGCGCGTCTTCCTTGAAGCGGGCACCGCCGAAGATCGAGACCGCCGGTCCCAGGTCGTTAAGGGTTTCGATGCCGTCAATCAGTTCGGCCTGGATGCGGAACACCCGCCAGGCCTCCGAAGTTCTGAGATCGTCCATAGCAGGGAATAAGGCAAAACAGGCGAAGAGGCAGTGCCTCCCCGCCTGTCGAACGGTTTGTCAGCCCTTGGGCGCAATGCCAACGGGCGACGTGTTATCGATCAAAGGCTCTTGAAGAAGTCGTTGCCTTTGTCATCCACCAGGATGAAGGCCGGGAAGTCGACCACTTCGATCTTCCAGACAGCTTCCATACCCAGTTCCGGATAGTCGATGCACTCGACCTTCTTGATGTTTTCCTCGGCCAGCAAGGCGGCCGGACCGCCGATGGAGCCGAGGTAGAAGCCGCCGTGCTTCTTGCAGGCGTCGGTGACCTGCTGCGAGCGGTTGCCCTTGGCGATCATCACCATCGAGCCACCGTTGGCCTGGAACAGGTCGACATAGCTGTCCATGCGGCCGGCCGTGGTCGGGCCGAAGGAGCCGGAGGGCTTGCCGGGCGGGGTCTTGGCCGGGCCGGCATAGTAGACCGGGTGGTTCTTCAGGTACTCGGGCAGCGGCTTGCCGGCGTCGAGCAGCTCTTTCCATTTGGCATGGGCGATGTCGCGGCCGACGATGATGGTGCCGGTCAGGGACAGGACGGTGGAAACCGGATACTTGGTCAGCTCGGCCAAGACCTTGGCGATGGGCTGGTTGAGGTCGATTTTCACCGAATGGCCGCCGGTGCGGTTGCGGTACTCCGCCGGAATCAGACGGCCGGGATTGTCGTCCATCTGCTCGATCCACAGGCCTTCCTTGTTGATCTTGGCCTTGATGTTACGGTCGGCCGAACAGGAAACACCCATGCCCACCGGACAGGAGGCCCCGTGGCGGGACATGCGGACGACGCGGATGTCGTGGGCAAAGTACTTGCCGCCGAACTGGGCGCCGAGGCCGAGCTTCTGGGCTTCGACCAGCAGTTCCTGCTCCAGTTCCAGGTCGCGGAAGGAGCGGCCCAGCTCGTTGCCGCTGGTGGGCAGGTGGTCCAGGTATTTGGCCGAGGCCAGTTTCACGGTCTTGAGGCAGGTCTCGGCCGAGGTGCCGCCGATGACAAAGGCGATGTGGTAGGGCGGACAGGCGGCCGTGCCCAGGGTTTTCATCTTCTCCACCAGGAATTTCTTCAGGGTGCCGGGATTGAGCAGGGCCTTGGTCTCTTGATAGAGATAGGTCTTGTTGCCGCTGCCGCCGCCCTTGGCCAGGAAGAGGAATTTGTACTCGCCGCCCTTGGTGGCGTAAATGTCGATCTGGGCCGGCAGGTTGGTCTTGGTGTTGACCTCGTCGTACATGGTCAGGGGCGCATTCTGGGAATAGCGCAGGTTTTCCTCGGTGTAGGTGGTGTAGACGCCGGCGGAGATCATCTCGGCGTCGTCGCAGCCGGTCCAGACATTCTGCCCTTTCTTGGCCACGACGCAGGCCGTGCCGGTATCCTGGCAGATCGGCAGCACATAGCTGGCCGCCACCTCGGCGTTGCGCAGCATGGCATGGGCCACTTCCTTGTCGTTGCGCGAGGCCTCGGGATCGGCGAAAATCTTCGCCACCTGCTCGTTGTGGGCCGGACGCAGGCGGAACGATACTTCGCGCATGGCCTGATTGGCGAGAACCTTCAAGCCTTCGGGATTGACCTTGAGGACCTCCTGGCCGTTGAAGGTTTCGGTGGCAACATACTTCTGGGAACCTTCCAGCAGCCGGAACTTGGTGTCATCCTGACCGAGCGGAAAGGGATCCTGATACACAAAACCTGCCATAATCATGCTCCTTGTTGAGTGAAAAGACGACGATAAGGGACCGGTTGCACCGGGCCTTCCGACAGACAAACAACACATGGCTGTTGCGGTCCAGAGGATGCGGCAACGGTGCGCGGCCGGCATCGCGAAATCCTGGGCCGCCTTCGCGCCAGGGCCTCCGCCGGGGCGAAAGCCGTCCGCTGGCACGACGAACAGCGGGGCGGACAAATATTCAACCGTATCTTTTACCCTGCACCGGCGACAAAGGCAAGACGGGAACGGCGGGTAATTGCCGCATTTAGTGATTGTTTTGGCTGGAAAACGGGGCGGCGCTAGACCATATCCGCCATCACCCGATTGGCAAGGGGCAATCCCCTGGCACTGAGGAACAGCCGGCCGTCGCGCAGGACGAGCAGGTCTTGCGCCACAAGACGGGTAAGGGTGGCGCCGTAATATCGGACCAGGTCGATGCTGAACCGGTGCTCAAGTTCGGCCAGCTGCACGCCGGCCGTCATCCGCAGGCCCATGACCACTGTTTCGCGGAAGGCGGCTTCCCGGTCGAGCCGCTCGCTCTCGCACCACCCCGGCGATCCCGCCGCCACGGTGCGGCAGAAGGTCGCCAGGTCGGCCATTGCCAGCCGCCGTTCGCCATCCAGGCCGGAAACCGCCCCCGGGCCCAATCCCAGATAGCAGCCGTTATGCCAGTAATTGAGGTTGTGCCGGCACTGTCTGCCGGTCGCGGCATAGTTGGAAATTTCGTAGCGCGTCAGGTCGCTGGCACCGACGGCCGAGTCGATGGCAGCCATCATCGTCAGAACTTCGTCCTCGTTGGGCAGTCGCCAATCGCCCCGCCCGGCCGCCAAGGCAAAGGGCGTGCCTTCCTCGACGGTCAGCTCGTACATCGACAGGTGGACCGGGGCCAGCGTCATGGCCCGGTCGAGGGTGGTTTGCCAATCTCCAACCGTTTGGCCGGGCAAGCCGTACATCAGGTCGAAACTGAGGTTGGCGAATCCCGCCCGGCGGGCCGCCGCAATCACCTCCCGAGCCTCGGTGCCGCGATGGATGCGGCCGAGCAAGCGCAGTTCCGTATCGTTGAACGACTGCACGCCGACGGACAGCCGGTTGAAGCCGGCCCGGCGCAGGTGCGCCAGGCCGGTTGCATCGACGGTGCCGGGGTTGACCTCGACGGTGATTTCCGGCTCCTCAATGGTAAAGGTGAACAGGCGGCGCGCCTCGGCCAACAGGCCAGCGAGGGCCTCGGCCGGAAGCAGCGACGGCGTGCCGCCGCCGAAAAACACGGTGGCAAAGGTCAGCGCCCGCACCTCGGGCAGGGTGGCGGCCAGGCGCATTTGTGCCTGGGTCGCGGCCAGAGATCGGGCGATGTCGCCGGGTTGCGGGGGAAAGGAATGAAAGCTGCAGTACGGGCATTTTTGCCGGCAAAAGGGCACGTGCACATAGAGCCCGGCGCTGGCGGCACGCTCCATCAGCCGACCCGGTCGAGCAGGTGGCGGCAATCCTCGCGGATGCGGCCCATGATCCCCTGGTCGACAAAGCTGTAGACCTGGTCGCCGCTGCCGATGATCAGGTGGTCGAGAAGCCGAATGTGCATGAAGGAGCAGATCAGGTGGAGCGAGCGGGTCAGCTCCTCGTCCTGGCGGGAGGCGCTCAGATTGCCGGAAGGGTGGTTGTGGGCGAGAATGAGGGCGCTGGCGTTGCGGGCCAGGGCCGCCTTGACCAGTTCGCGGGGATAGACCGTGTTGGAACTCACCGTACCCTCGGCCACCACTGCCGAATCGATGATCCCATGGGCGGCGTCGAGAAAGATCACGGTGAGCACTTCGTGCTGCAACCCGCGCATGGAATGAATCAGGTAATCGGCCACCTCGCGGGAAGAACGGACATAGTGCTTGCCGACGATGCGTTGGCGGAGGTAGCGCCGGGCCACTCCCTGGATGAAGCGGAGGGCAAAGATGTTCTTGGGGCCCATGCCCTTGATCCGCTGCAGCTCATCCGGCGCGGCGTCGAGCACCGCGGGCAGGGTTTTGAATTGGGCAAGCGCCGCCCGGGCCGCCTCCTTGCAGTCGGAGCGCGGGGTGCCGAAGGTCAGCAGCAGTTCGATGATCTCGCTGTCGGTGAAAGACTCGATGCCCTGGTCGAGGAACTTGTCGCGAAGCCGTTGCCTATGGCCCTCGCCCTTTTCCTGCCAGTCGCTCTTGTGCACAAGTGTCCCTTCTCGAAAGTTGCGGCCGAGCGGTCAAGACGCCATGGGCTTCACCGCTCTTTTCCCGGATAGCCGCCACAGTGCCCGCGTTGGCCGTTTCGGGCGCGAGAACGCGGGCGCAAGCAGCCTCACATCTTCAAAAATTCGGACAATTCCCCGCGAATCCGCGCCAGGGTTTCGGCGTAGGGATACTCTTCGTCATTGCGCACCTTATCGTACATGGTCTGCGCTTCCTCGCCCAACTCGACCAGGCCGCACTGCTGGATCATGCCCTTGATAGTGTGGCAGGCCAGGTTCAGGTCCTTCTGGTTCTGTTCGGCCAGCGCCTTGTCGGCCAGGTCGAGGTATTCGTTCAGGCTTCGACGGGCCGAATCGACCAGCTTCGCGACCATCGCATCGGGCAAACGGGTCGATTCCTTGATGCTGCGAGCTATTTCCGCCACCAGTTCCGTGCCGCTTTTCATTCTCTCCTCCTGAGGTTGGGCAGGTTCCGGCGAATCGGGTGGGAGGGGGGACTCCGCCGGCGGAGTATCCTGCCCCGTGGGCATATCCGTGGGCGCCGCCGAAGCATGTCGTGCCGGGACAATACCGTGGAAACGCTGCTGGGATTCTATCCGGGGGAGCAAATCACCGAGCGTTGCTATAAGCGACTGATATTTAAAAGGTTTGCTGACGTAGGCGTCCATGCCGGCCTGCAGGCATTTTTCCCGGTCTTCGCTCATGGCGTGGGCGGTCATGGCAACAATCGGAATGTGTCCGCCTCCCAATTTGCCGCGCAGAATCTCGACCAGGGCGGCCGGAACGGCTTTGGCCGGATCGGCGCCCCGCTCGATATCGCGGATGACCTCGGTGGCGGTGATGCCGTCCATGCGCGGCATTTGCACATCCATGAGGATCAGGTCGAAGGCGCTGTCCGCCAAGGTCGACAGGGCTTCGAGGCCGTTATTGGCGGTCGTCACCTGATGGCTTTCCTCCAACATCATGCGGGCCACGTCCCGGTTCATCTGGTTGTCGTCCACCACCAGAATGCGTAAATCCTGGATGGAGTGGATCTGGGCCAGGGCGGAGGGCCGGGCGGCGAGGTCTTCCTCTCTGGCCGGTTCGGAGGGAATGACGACGTGGAACGAGGTGCCGACATTCACCATGCTGTCCGCCCAGATGCGCCCACCCATCAGGCCGACGAGCTGCTTGGAGATCGCCAGGCCGAGGCCGGTGCCGCTGTATTGGCGAGAATAGGAGGAATCGACCTGCTCGAACCGGTTAAACACGCTGTCGAGTTTTTCCTGGGGAATGCCGATGCCGGTGTCGGAGACGATAAAATGCAGGGCCCCGCCGCCGGAATCGTCGACCTCGTCCTGACTGACGGAGATGGAAATCGATCCTTCCGGAGTGAATTTGACGGCATTGCCGACCAGGTTGAGCAAAATCTGCCGCAGGCGCATTTCATCGCCGATAAACAGGGGCGGCAACGAAGGCGCCGGTTCGTTGAGCCACAACTTCAAGCCCTTTTCCATGGACGGCACGTTCATGATGGAAAGAATGCTCTCCAGCAGGGAACGCAGGTTGAACGGGCCGACGCAGAGTTGAAGCTGGCCGGCCTCCATTTTGGAAAAATCGAGGATGTCGTCCAGCAGCCGTAGCAGGTTTTCCGCGGAAATACCCACCGTTTTCAACAGGAAGCGCCGTTGTTCCTCGTTCTTTGCCTTCTGCGCCAGCGAGGTCATGCCGATGATGGCGTTCATGGGCGTGCGGATTTCGTGGCTCATGTTGGCAAGAAAAAGGCTCTTTTCCTTGTCCGATTCCTCGGCCCGCAGCTTGGCTTCCTGGTAGACGGCAATGGACTTTTGCAGCTGGTCGGCCATCTCGTTGAGCGCCGTCCCCAATTGCCCCATTTCGTCGCGGTTGGTGATCGGCAGGCGTGAGGAGAGATCGCCGGATTTGAACCGGCCCACCGCACGGATGAGATCGGTCAGCCGCTTGGTCATGCTGGAGGCGATCCAGATGGCAACCCCGATGACCACGACGATCATCACCATGGTGGAGATGGTCAGGGTCCATGCGGTTTCCTCGACGGATTTCTTGATGGTGGCCAGCGTCTTCTTCTGGTCCTGCTCCAGGGTGTTTTCGTATTCCTTGGTGATGACCCCGAGCCGCTCGGAGGTCTCCGTGGCCGCGCGGTGGAATTCGTTGATATCCGCGCCGATGGTGACAAAGCCGAATCCCCGCGGGCTCGCCCCGTAGATGCCGGTGTAATACGGGATGGAGGCGGCGGTGGTGAGTTTCCACAGGCCGGTCCAGAGGATGACAAAGGAGCCGGAGCCGCCGTATTGGGTCAGCGACATCCAGCCGCTGCATTGGGGGGCGAAATTGAGGTAGCGGCAATCCAGGCCGACGAAACCGGCCTTGGTAAAGGCGGTGACCGGCTTCTTCTTGTTGGTTTGTTCCAGGTACTGGGGCGCTGTTTTCTCAAAAGAGCTGAACACGCCGTTGGCGGCCTCCCAGATGGGCAGCAGTTCGGAACTGATCCAGGGCAGGGTCTCCTCGCCGGTGTTGGGGTCGTAGCCGACGATGGAATGGTCGCGGGGGTGGCAGATGCTGCGGCCCAGGTAGTCCCAGATAAAGGCGTAGTTGCCGCTGCCGGCGTCGGCGATGTCGGAGAAGCGTTCCTCGGTGGGCAGGACGTGGTCGGTGAACTCTTTGAGGTGGGTGTGGTCAAGGGCCAGCGAGACATAGCCGACTTTCTTTCCCTCCTTGAAGACCGGGGCCACCCAGCGCACCAACCCCTGGAACCGCTTGCCCACCGGATTTTCCTTGCCGGCGTAGCCGGCTTTTTCCGGCTCGAAGGGGATGCCGCGCTTTTCGGCCGCGGCCGGCGTGTACACGCCGACAATCGGCGAGGGCACGTACGGACCGATCACCTTGGAGACATAGATTTCTCCTTCCTTCAGTTTTTGCGCTTCCGCAAAGTAATCTTCCGCCTTGCACCAGGTGTTCTCCCGGTGCGAGATGTTGCGCAAATCCGACGGAAGCACCTTGGTCAGCGAGATCTTGATTTTTTCCTGACCGGCGAGGTCGAAAAACGTCATCTCGTGGTAGAGCGGCTGCATGGTGCGGATGCCGGGGCGGTCGGGCGCGCTGTAGTGAAAGTCCTTTTCGTTGTCCGGCGCGCCGTAGGGTACCTGTGCGGGCGTATCGAGGGGCGCCGGCGGCTCCTTGGGCACCCAGGCCGTCCGCTCCTTGTTGAGCACCCACTCGTGGGGGCGCACGACCTCTTTTTTATAGACAGTGACGAATTTCCGGTAAGCTTCCTCGCTGAGCGGCAACGACGAGGCCTGGATGATATTGTCATCCCTGGCATAGAGAAAATCCGCCACCTGCCTGGCCAGATTGGTGGTGAGCCGTTCGATCGCCTCCCTGGATTTGAGATCCAAGGCCCGGATGGAGCTTTCGGTGGCCAGGGCGCCGGTCTGGTTCACCAGGTTCTGAGTGGTGTGCACCACCTCGTTCGATTTGTCGATGAACGCCTCGCCAAGTTGGCTCACCTGTCGGTCGGCCACGAACATCAAGCCAATCAAAGGCAGGACCTTGATGACGACAAAAAGAAGAATCAGCTTTTCCCGCATGCCGAACCAGCCGGTCTTGACGGCTGATTGTCCGGGAGAAGGCGGCAGCTTAGGGCTGCTGGGCAATTGTTTTGATTCGGTCATGGGGTGCACATACCTGGTTCGGTAAGAAACAGCAATAATTTCGAAAGCAAATTAAAATCAAGACGCTATAATTTCAACCAAATACTCAAAGAATCGTCGGCTTCCACGAACTGTCGACGCGGGCCCGCCGTCGGAAACGGCGTTTGGCGTTGCAGCAATGTTTTTCTTATTCGCTGCTTATTGGTAGGAAAATCCGGGTTTGCGTCAACAAAAATGCGTATTGCATCTTTGGCGATGATCACGATGATTGCAAGTGGCCCCGCGCACAGAGCAATAGTGGCGTAGCAAGCGCCGGCCGGATGCCGGTGGCGCCGGTTTTTCGGTGGGCCAAGCCGGGAAAGTGGAATGATCGAGCGTCGGCCTGCCGCACCCGTTCAAATACGGGAGCGCCGTCCCGGTCCCTGATGCAGTGCCCGGTCCGTCATTTCCGAGAAAGACCCGCCCTTGATTTCCCGTGCCCGGGCAAGGCAGGAGCACCGGCCTGAGCTCGCCTAATTGCCCAATTCCTGCTGGAAAAGCTTGTTGGCCAGTTGCGGGTTGGCCTGGCCCTTGGTTTTCTGCATCAGCTGGCCGACGAAGAACCCCATCACCTTGGCTTTGCCCTCGCGGAACTGCTGCACCTGGTCCGGATTGGCGGTCAGGATCTCCCGCACCAAGGCAACCAACTGGCCCTCGTCGCTCATCTGCACCAGCCCCTTGGCCTTGACGATTGCCTCCGGATCGGCGCCGCTGGCGAGCATTTCGCCAAAGACCGTCTTGGCGATCTTGCCGGAAATCGCCCCTTCTTCGATCATTTTGAGCAGGCGGGCCAATTGGCCCGGTTGGACTGGGCACTCGTTAATCCGCTCCGGGCCGTAGTCGCGCAGCAGCTCGGTGCCGATAAAATTGGCGAGCTTCTTGGCGTTGGCAAACTCCTGGAGGGCGGTCTCGAAATAATCGGCCAACTCGCGGGAGCCGGTGAGAATGGCGGCATCGTAATCGGTCAACTCGAACTGGCTGGCGAAGCGCTGCCGCCGTCTGTCCGGCAGTTCGGGCAACTCGGCGCGCACTTGCTCGATCCAGGCCTCGTCGAGCACCACCGGAATCAGGTCGGGGTCCGGGAAATACCGGTAATCGTGGGCCTCCTCCTTGCCGCGCATCGACTCGGTCCGGCCGCGATCCGCGTCCCACAGCAGGGTTTGCTGCACCACCCGGCCGCCTTCGAGGAGGATGTCGCGTTGCCGCCGCTCCTCGTATTCCAGTGCCAGCTGCACGTTGCGGAACGAGTTCATGTTCTTCAGCTCGGTTCGGATGCCGTATTCCTCCTGCCCCCGAGGCCGCAGGGAAATGTTGGCATCGCAGCGGAAACTGCCCTCCTGCATATTGCCGTCGCAGATGTCGAGGTAGCGGACAATGGCGTGCAGTTTCTTGAGATAGGCGGCTGCCTCCTCGGGCGAGCGCAGATCCGGCTCGGAGACGATCTCCAGCAGCGGGGTGCCGGTGCGATTGAGGTCGACGTAGCTGAAGGGTTCGCGGTCGTCGTGCACCAGCTTGCCGGCATCCTCTTCCATGTGAATGCGGGTGATGCCGATGGTTTTGGGTGCCTGGCCCTCCACCTCGATCTCCAGCTGGCCGTGTTCGCAGATGGGCAGCTCGAACTGGGATATCTGGTAGCCCTTGGGTAGATCGGGGTAGAAATAGTTCTTGCGGGCAAACCGGTTTTCCCGGTTGAGGGTCGACTCGGTGGCCAGACCCAACTTGATCGCCGATTCCACCACTTTGCGGTTGAGCACCGGCAGCGAGCCGGGCATGCCCAGGCAGACCGGACAGGTCTGGGTATTGGGCGGCGCGCCGAATTCGGTGGAGCAACCGCAGAAAATCTTGCTTTTGGTCTTCATCTGGGCATGGATTTCCAGCCCGATCACGGTTTCAAATTCCATGGGAATACTGTTCGTGGCAGAGGTTATGCGGATTGGACGCCAGCGTTGATCCAGGCGCGGATCTTGAGCAATTCGTCGTTCCAGAGCGTTGACGCCCTGATATTGATGAACATGCGGAACAGGTCGTCGACCAGCCGGGTCAAATGCTCGATCAGCGCGATTCGCTCCAGGATCCGGCCTTCCAGGCTTTCGGCCCGGCCGTCGTCCTCGTCGGCCCCGGCGGTCTTGGGCAGGCGGATGTTGCGGAATTCGAAGGTCGCCGCAGCCAAGGTGACGCTGAATTCGTATTCGCCCCAAGCCAGGCGGATGCGGGCCTGTTCGGGTTTCTTGGCCAGCCCGAGCCCGGCCCGCGCTTCTTTGAGCTCGGTTTGCAGGCCGCGGCAGATCACCTTTTCGTTGGCCTCGCCCTCGCCGTATTCGAGCAGCATGTGCTTTTCGAACACCACCTGGACATCGCCCCGGCCAGGCACTTCGACACTGCCGCCGCGCTCTTCTGATTTATACCACAGCCAGGCAAGGAATTCCTGGCCAACAAATCGCTTTTCCTGAATAAGATCGACAAGATCCATGTGTGATTCTTCCGTTTGTTGCGTGCCGCTTTCGGGTTAGAGCTCCAAGGTCAGCGACTCTTCGCCGCCCTTTTTTTGCTGGGCCTCGACACTTTTTTGGAAAATGGCCGCAGCCCGTTCCTGGTACTGCCTGGCTTCCTCGGGACGGCGCAGGTTGCCATGCAGCTTGGCCAACTCCTGCAGCACGGCGGCCACACTGGGGTGGTCCGGGCCGTAGGTCGCCTCGTGGATTGTCAGGATTTTTTGGTAGCAGGATTCGGCTTCCCCGTACCGCCCCACGAGGCGATAGGATTCGCCCAGGCTGTTGAGGCTGATGGCTAGTTGCAAATGGCTGGGCCGCAGCGTTTTTTCCTGGATGCGGACCAGTCGCTCGTACAAAGACACCGCCTCGGTCTCCATCTCGAGCTCCGTGCACAGGGCCGCCAGCTTGTCGAGAATGGCGGCCAAGGCAGGATGTTCCGCGCCTTTTTGCTTCTCGACAATCGCCAGCGCCTTCCTGTACAGGGAAACCGCCTTGTCGTACTCGCCCAGCGTCTCCTGCAACTCGCCGATCTGAAACCAGCAGGTGGCCAGCTCGTGATGATCTTGGCCCAGTTTCCTGGCGAGGGCCGTCATGGACTCCTTGTACAGCGGTCCGGCCTTCTGATGCTGGCCGGCAAGGACATAGGTGTATGCCAGTTCCCGCTGGGCCAGTGCCAGGGCTAGGGGATCGTCGGCGCTGCTCTTCCGAGCCAGGTGCACCAGCGATTCCAGCCAGGGGATGGCCTCCTTGTAATTGTAGAGCGTGCGCGCCACCCGGCCTGCGGCCTGCAGACAGCAGGAATCGTCCGGCTCCAGGGCGACCGCCTGTCGGTATTGGGTCAGGGCCTGTTGCAAATCGACCCGGCATTCGGCCAGCTGGCCCCTGCAGAAGGCGACCTTGCCGGCCATGGCAGGGGGCTGCCCGCCCCATTCGGCCAGGCATGCTTCTGCGGACCCGGCATTGCCGCCGCACAGGCCGGCGACCGCTCCCTCCAGGGCCGGCGGCGTTTCCGACTCCCGGCGCAACTGCATCAGGGTGTCCAAGACCCGCTGCAAGCAGGCGACTTCCTCGGCGTGGCTGTCGGCGATCAGGGCCAGTCTGTCGTTCATGACCACCAGCTCGCGCTGTAATCTGTCGCGCAAGCCTTCGTCCCGGTCGGCAATGGCTTGGCCCAGCAAGGTGCGCTGCCGCTCCTCTAGGTCGTTCATGCGGCTTGCGTAGGCATCCAGGCTGAGGAGAATCGTCGGTGCGCCGAGCCCTGCTTGGGGCGCGGCAGCGATTGGTTCTTCCGGGGCGATTGCCGCGGCGAGCGGTTGTGCAGCAAGGTTCTCGGGCGATTCGGCCGTCGGCTGTGTCTTATCGCGGTCCGAGAAAACCGGTGCGGCAACAGGAGCGGGTTCGTCCTCGTCGCTCTCGGACTTCGATAGTCCGGCAAGTTCGTCTGCCAGCGGAGCGGGTTTGCCTTCGCTCCCCGCGTCGACCGACGGCATTTCCGTCTCGGTCAGGGGAGTGGCTGCCTCGGCATCATCCCGCACCGGCGGCGACTCTGGAGTCGTAGCCGGTGCGCCGGTCAATTCCTGGGGTGCGGCTGTTGGCACCGGCTCGGGGTCGGTACGCACTGCGGATCGCTTGCCCGCGGTCCGCATTTTCCATACCAGGTACGCCGCGAGCAAAGCGACGACAAGAAGCGCCCCAAGTATCGAGCCGTTCATTTTTCCTCCATTGGTTAGGGACTGTCGTCCGGCTAGAGCAGGATGGCGGGTCGCATGGCCTCGTAATGATCCAGGGCTTCCCCTTCGGCCATGTGCTGGCCGGTCAGCCATGGGATTTGCAGAATCAGCGACAGGTTGAAGGTCTCCTTGAAAAGGTCTTCAAGCAGGGCCATGGCCTTTTTGCTGGTCGAAAAAAAGAGGAGGGTGCTGTCGGCAAGATTCCAGCACAAATCGTAGGTTGCCGGCACGGCCGGTGCATTGCGGATCAATTCGGCCCGGACGCGTTCCTTGATCTCCATTCTGGCCGCGCGCGCAAGCCGTGGAATCTGTTTTTCCCGCTTGATCCGCTCTTCCTCCTTCATGACAAATTTTTTGAGCACCGCCGGTGCCACCTTGCGTTCGTCCACCCGCATGGTCAAGGCGATGTAATCGCCGGCGGCATAGGAACTGTAGGCGAAACCGGCATCGAACATGTCGGCAACCGACACCCAACCAATGGAATATTCGTCCATAGTGTCGTCGATATCTCGAAAACTCATGGCCGCGATCCGTTGGCTCGCAACATCCCAAAAAGAGGCGGGCAGTTCGCCCACCACCGAAAACCGTGTCAGCGACGCCGACCCTGTCAACAACCCCATATCTTCTCGCACTCCATAGTGAATAGCGGACAAGACGCATTCCGTCCGATCAAACCGATTGCAGGAGAAGGATTGTACTCGCAAACCCGCCGCGAGACCATAAGGAAATGTGGCGAAAGACGCCGTTGTGGCCGGAGCGGGATGGCTTGGCGCGGCCGGCAAAAATCCGGTTTCGATCGCCATTTTTCATTGACACGCCAAAGAGAAATTAGTAGAGAGATGCTCTCGAAGTTAAGGGTCGTTAACTCAGTCGGTAGAGTATCTGCCTTTTAAGCAGAGAGTCGCGCGTTCGAGTCGCGCACGACCCACCACTATGCGATCAAATTTAGTCCCCATCGTCTAGCCAGGTCCAGGACACCGGCCTTTCACGTCGGCAACACCGGTTCAAATCCGGTTGGGGACGCCAAATATTTCAGCCAGTTAGTTACCCGCTGATACGAACGCCTTGAAAGTGATGCGCTTTCAAGGCGTTTTTGTTTGTGGAATCACTTAGGCCCGGAAGAACATCAAGAACCTCTCGATTGTCAGAATCGAGAGAGTGAATGTAGCGGGCCGTTGTGGTGACACTGCCATGCCTAAGCATTTTCTGAATCTCAACCAGAGGCACATTCTTACCTGCCAGAATCGAGGCGAATAAGTGCCGAATGCCATGGAAACCGAACTGCTGAACTCCGGCACGGAAGCACAATCGTTTCAACCAATGCTGGCGATACAAAAAAGGAACCCACTTCTGTTGATCAATATCGCACTGGTTAAGAAATACATACCGAAGTAGGCCGGTAGTGCGCTTGTGTTCGCAAAGCATTCTTTCAAGGTCGGTAGTCAAAGGGAGCCAGAACGCTTTCCACTCGCCGAGTTCGTTTTTTCTGGTACGCAGACAAACCTTTCGACTGGAAAAATTTACATCTTTCCAGAGTAACCGGAAAACCTCATCACGGCGCGCGCCGGTGTGCAGACAGAAAAGCAGCATGAGCTTGTCCTGATAAGACTCGGCCACCTCATACACACGCCAAAAATCCTCAAGGGTTGGGACTGCCCTCTGACTGCGAACTTCAGCAAACCGCTGAACCAAGTCAAAGGGGTTATCACGGGGCAATCCGAAAAATCTAACACCCCACCGCCAAGCGGCTTTCAAGTTTTTTCGCTGCTTGTTGGCAGCATTTCCAGATCGTTGTTCAGCTTGTGTTTCCAGGAAAAGCCTAACGTCGTTTGGTGCCAGAAGCTTGACGTCAAGTCGGGCCGGAATGGACTTGAAGAATTCACGAAAAACAAAGCGCTTCTCCTCATATGTCTTTTCAGCATGCCGAGCCTTTGCATAGTCAAGATACGACGTCGCCCAGTCATACAAGCAAACCGTGGGGATCGGGCCTTGACTCTCCCGGGAAAGTAATCTTTCCTTCTCTTCCACTTCCCATTTTAGGGCTGCTTGTTTGCTGGAAAACTGTTTCCGTTTCTGCTTCCCGTTGACCACAACTTGGCCGAGCCAGGGAAACTTGTCCTTGTTTTTGTTGAAGTTTCGATAGGGCATCGATCAGCCTCCTCTCAAAAAAAATAATTTTGCGCTGACCGATTCGCACGCCTCCAAGCTCAGAAGCATACCTACGGACCGTACTTTCAGAAACCCCAAACCGTTGAGCGACCTCAACAGTCGATAATCGGCGGCCTAATTCTTGATCGATCATAGATAGAGAAATGACTTAGAAACCAGGCAAGCGTTTTTGTCGGTTGTCGGTGGCCACCGAAGGTTTACTCTCACGGATCTCGGAGGCGATGGCCAGACGGCGAGCACGTTCGGCCACGTCCGGCATGTAATCGGCGCCCATTGGCTTGCTGCCCAGCAGGCCACGACGAGGTGTGACGAATATACTGTGCTTCATGGCTATCCTCCCAAAGGTGCCCCTGGATATCCCCGCTCAGCATCAATTGCGTTCGGGCCGTGGACCTCGCCAAAGCCGTATGGCCACACCTCATTGACCTTTTGCTCCATGCGAGCCTGAAGCTCGGATTTGCCGGTATCCTTGTCGATCTTCTTGGCCTTGGTGTCCAAGGCAGAGGCGATAGCCTCCTGGCACCAAATGGAAATGCGGTCGTGGCTGTTGCCGGTGTAGCCGTGAATGGCCGCCAGGTTGAGCGCCACGCCAACCAGCATATCCTCCAGCTGTCGCTTGTTCTTGGTGGGCATGCACTTGCGGCGGGAAGCGGATTCATCGCCGATCCATTGCAGTTCTTGCAGGCGTTGCCACCAGGGATGGATCTTTGCCCGGTCTTGATGACGGTTTGAGCGGTCGAACGGCTCGGTGCAAAGACGTGCCCAATCCGTGACGCAATAGGTCCATAAAGCCGACAGCTTTTCATAAAGGTCTTGCAGCGTTTTAATGCGGAACTGTTTCAAAACGGTTTTACGAAGCTGAAACTCGGTGCGGGTTACCTGGACCCCTTCGAGATCGTCGCGATGCCAGACCGAAGCGAATAGCGATTGCTTGGCGTCGTTCTTTTCGATCTCCAGCACCTTGTCGTAGACACGCAGCATGATATCGCCCTGGCCGACGGAAATGCCGGTCTCGGTGACCACACCGGTGTAGGCGGAAAGATTACCCAAGTCACCTTCGGATTGATTCCAGGTAATGCCGGAAAACTTCTGGCGCGAATGGTCGTAGTAGGAAAAGAACTTGTTGGCCCTGGTGATCCAATGATCGTACCGCTCAAGGCCAAGCTCTCGGATATCCTGGCCGATGGAATCGGCGCACAAGTGGACCTCGGAAACCGAATTCTTGTGGATCGTTCCACCGTGCATGCGGATCAGATTGCCAATCTGGGCAACAACCGTGTTGTAGCCGGGAGCCCAACAGGAAACAGAACCGATATCGACCCACACGTTGGGCGTATCCATGTAATCCTTGCGGGTCGAAATGAACACGTTGACGTCGGCGCGGGAGATATGAAAGGCATAGCCGCCGTTCTTGCCGGTGGCATGGCAGTTGTAATACTGGTCGAACTCCGGCCCGAGCTGGATGGGAACCACCTGCCTCGTCTCCTGGGCTCGTGCTTTTGCCTGGCCCAACAGATCGAACAAGATTTCATTTTGGAACTCGACATAGAAGCCGAACTTGAGGCGATCAAGCCCGGTGGAGATTTGAACCCCCCTTGTTAATCGGTCTTGGGGAAACGAGGACAGAATGATGGCTTCGGGATGAGAAAAAGACTGAGTCTGCTCAAGAGAAAAACTGTCATTCATGGGTATAATCCTTTGAGGTGATTACCTACCGCGCTCTCGCTTGGTACCCCCGCAGAGTCCCTGCAAAAGTCCGGATACTGCCCCGGACTTTCACAGCGAACTCCACGGGGTCCGAGTTTTACTGCGAGTGCTACGCGTTTTTTGATTTTTCAAAAAATTCCTTCAAGGGCCTTCTTTCACAGGTCAGGCTCCCCTTGGGGTTACTGCGAGACAAAGCCCGGAAACAACAACCCTTGTTGTGGGTGATCGAGCAAAGGACGCTTTTCCTTTTCCTTCAAAGTTCGGTAGGTCAAGCGTGCCTTGCGTTTCATGTCGGTGGATCGAGGAGCGCGTGGTTTCATAATGAGCAAAATGCAAATGATTATCATTTTCTTTTGATAGACCCTTGCGACAAGGGGCAGGCCGACCTACATTCAAGGTAAGCCTTCTTCATGAGACTTTTTTTTCGTTACCCCTTTGGCTTCCTTCCTCCTAGCCAAAGGGGGTTTCTTTTTTCCCGCATATCACAGGCGCAGAGCCAAAGGTTGTTTTATTGCCAGGGGCGTTATCCATGCGGGTTCTCCTAATGCGCCTTTCGTTAGTAATAATACGTAATTAATAATCTTTTTTCGTGGTACCTTGTGTCGCGGAACAAGTTGGCCTATGATGAAGATAGTCATCAACATGACTACTCCCCTTTTCCCCCTTGGTGCGTTTCCCCCTGCGCCAAGGGGGTTTTTCTTTTTTATGCCAGCCCCTTGTACAGCAAGACCGGTCGATTTACATTTCAGGTAAAGCCATTGACACATGGCCTTCCACCTCCCCCCCCTTTGGTTACTTTCCTGCTCCTAGCCAAAGAGGGGTTTCTTTTGCTCTCGTTCTAGAGCATACCGCTGGAAAGCTCCCTGCCGAGACAGGCCAAGAGCAAGCCCAATATGCGCCCAGGAGCGACCGGCAGCGCGTTGGCCCTGGATGGCAACCTTGATGGCACTTTCCAAATCATCCCGAAGCTGGGCCAATTGCGAAAGCTCGTGTTCATCGGCATCGGCAACCCGGCGACCGGCGGCACGAATCATCCTGGAAAGCATTTTCAACCATTCCAAAGTTTCAACCTTGCGCATTCGGGTCACCTTAGCTCAAGAAACAGTGTCAACTTGGCGTTGACGGCCTTTGCACGAAAAAGCTGAGTCGGACCATGGCGGGGCCGATTCATAAATCTTGTCCTCGCAGGCATTGCAGGTGCCAAAACAAGAAGCGTTCCGCCGAATATGTATCAGCCGGCCGCACGAGGCACAGAGGTAGGTAGCTTCGGCTTCGCTTACATAGAGGGCATGGCGGTTGTCAGTGGGTGAGAGCTTTTTTCCTGGTGCGGGGCATGGAGTCCGAACATGAGAGAGAAGGCCAAAAGGAACGAGGCGAAAAAGAGGAAGACGGAAAAGGCATTCATGGGCATTCACGAGGTGTTCCATGGTTATTTTTTCAATCGATTCAGGGCCCGGCCGCAAAGGCGACCGAAGTAAATCAGCCGGTAGCTGATATCGTGCCGCTCGCAGATCGGCTTGATCGCGGCAAGCTCTTCAAAGGTGGTGCAAACAACCGCGCTGTATTCATGCTCTTCAAGTTTGGACAAGGCGAAGATGCTCCACCAAATCTTGTACAGGCCCCTAAGCGCGAGGGACAAAAGACCGATACAGAGCAGCCAAACCGAATAGAAGAGAATGGCGTCGATCATTTTCGGAAGCGGCGTTGAAGTTGACGAAACCAGGGGCTCAATTTGGGAATGAGGACAAAGACGACAAAGGGGATCAGGAAAACCACGATCAAGTATTTGATAGACATAAATCACCTGGTAATTTTAAGGAAACGAAGGATAGGGCCGGATGCGAACTTGAGTAAATATGCTGTTATTCCAAAGTCAGCGCAAAGAAGCAGGACATCGACAGGGAAAAACCAATTCAAAAAACAAATAGCTTGTTCAGGACGGGGAAATTGATCGATTAACTCGGTGCCGATTGAAAGAGACGGCAACATGGTCGAAATCAATTGGATCAAAAAAGCAACAAGGCCAAGTACCAAATTGACGACGATGACGAACAAATCCGTCAGTGCATCGATAAGAACTTGAAAAAAACTTTGAAGCCAGGAAAAGAGAATATTGATTAAATCTTGCATCACGATATCTCTCGCATTAACTGAATAAATTCATTACGAATTTACCGGTTCCAACAATGCAAATAATCGAAAAGAAGAATTTGACGATAGCAACAACTTTGCTGAACGGAGCAAGATCGATAACTACTGGTTCATGAATAAATGTACTTGTAAAATCAATAGTCAATTTTGGGGGATACTCGCACGAATTCCCTTTGACATATTCAAGGCAATTTGTGATCAATTTTGGAACTTGATACACAACGGTACCCTTGAAGCTTTCGGTGGCATCAAGGATTTGCTGATAGTTGACATGAGAAGCCAATCCATCGGACAAGTCGTATTTTTCTTTGTAGATATCGCCAGAAGGGGCAGAAATACCGGGGCCATGAGTGATTGACGTTGATTGCCCTATTTGATTGCCGGAAGGATCGTAATAAGTAGTAGTTTCTTTTGTGTGCGTAGTGCCGTCGGAATCATTACGATACGTTTCCTTGTTGGTAACTTCTTTTGATCCATCGGGATTTGTTTTATCAGTCCGTTCAATTTTCTCGGGAAGTTTTTCGTTATCACCGGGAGGGTCTTCATCTGCACCTGGAGGTTGTGGAATTGGATCGGAAGCACATGTGCCCGAACATGTTGTCTTGTCCCAAGAAGAGACAGCCATAAACCCGCCGCAACGAGTTATCAGAGCGCTCCATTCGTTCTGGCAAGAATCAGGTGTGCAAGTTCCGGTACATGTTTCAAAATCGAAAGACTGTACGTTCAGGCTACCGCCACATTGGGTGATGATATCCTGGATTTGTTCGGTGCATCTATTCGGAGGGGTTGGCAATACATTATCCAATCCAGGTTCATCGGTACA
>JAITGO010000016.1 GCA_031280615.1 Desulfobulbus sp.
TCGTTCGTGGCGCTGTGCGAGCACCACCGGAAAAACGAGGCGGCCTGGGCCAACGGTCACAACGGATCGTCCCTAACGGCAACCTGGTGCGCGACCTGCAAGGGCAAGCACCGGCCGCAGGAACTTACGATTATCGCCCTGGCCGATTTCGCCAGGAAAGAAAAACGAACCAAGGAGAAATGTATGGCACCGAGAAAACAGACAATGTGCGATGGCTGCGGCAAAGACAAGACCTTGTCGATGTGCAGCGGCGAAATGCTATGCTCGTCCTGCGCGGCCTTGGCCGGGAATGTCGTCCGGCAGTCGGCGGTGGTGGCGAAAATGCTGGTCAAGCGCGGCAAGCCCGAGGAGTTTGTCGGCCTGCTGGTGGCCGAGCTGGGCCGAGATTGGCTTGAAACGGTGGTGCAATCCCATTTGCCCGAGCGGCTGGCCGTGCCCGTGGAAAACGATGTTCTCGAGCGGATCGCCGAGGCGGTTGGCTATGACGGCGGACGCGGAGACGACCTGGTGGAGGCGGTGGCCGGAATGACGGCCGCGCTGAAAGCCGTTGGAGAAGGTAGCGCCGCCAAGCAGGGGTTGGTGGAGCAATTGTCCGGACGGATTGAGGAATTGAAGACAACCAGGTTGCCATCGAGCGCCCTGATCCGCGCCCTCGATTGCAGCCTAGATCAATGGGAAGCTGCGGCTATCCAAACTGCGGCCATATTGGAGGAAAAAGAACGGCAACAGCCCACGAGACCGCCCATCCTTGGCGAGTTGCTTGAAATCAAGCCGCTCCCGGTTCGGTCCTCGCTCGATAGCCTCCTGCTCGACCTATCGATCTCCATCCATCGCGGCGAGGTTTCCGGCATCGATCCGGACTGGATCGCCTTAGTGCGGGAGGTGGCGTGATGGGAGGCATGACACCAAAAGAAGGCAAACGGAAATACTGGCCCGAGCAACAGGGAAAAAGATCAATCGTCACGTAACAATACCGAAAAATGAGTTCCCAAGCTTTCCAGGCAGAATATTTCCGCTCCCGCAAGGAGGCCCACGACTGGCTGATCGAACAGGGATATGCCGTCTCCATCGGTAAATTCTATCAAGACATCAAGGAAAAAGGATTCCCGGTACTCAATCCCGACAAGACGGTCAGCAAGTACCAGGTGGCGGTGTACGGCAAAAGCCTGGAAAATGCACAGCAACCCGACCCATCCGCTTTGGAGCGGTTGGAGGCCATGCACCGCAAGGAAAGGGCCGAGGCCGAAATCGCCGAAATGAAGGCCGAGCGCATGCGGCGCGAGGAGGATGCCGAGTGGTTGCATTCATCCTTGGCCTGGTCGGTTGTGGCCGGCCTGATCGGCAACCTCCGCGACGTGGTGCGGCGCCATCTCCACGATGCCCAGATCGATATCGCCAAGGCGGCCGGTGGGGATATTGCCAGGGCACCCGAGGTCTACGAGGCCGTTGACCAGGTAATCAGCCAGGCTCGGAACGAGGTCGCTGGGAGCGAGTTGCAAATTCAGTGGGAGGGGGAAGAGTGATGCGGCAACAGGCGATTTCTCGTCCCATCCCCGCCTTCGTGCCCTCTGGAGCGCGGGCGTTGCTGGCGGGCAAGAGTATTTCCCTGCGCCGCCTGCCGGAGCAAATCCGGAGGCGTATGCGCACCCCGGAAAAAATCCGGGTGAGCGAGCATGCAGCCCGGTACCGTGTGGTCACCGATGGCCCCCACGCCGGACCGTGGCGACACGATCTGGCGCCGCACACCGTCAAGATCATGGATACCTACAGCCTGCCGTATGTCCGGGCCCTTTGGTTTTGCGGGGTGGATCAGTCCGGCAAGACCAACACCATGCTCAATTGCCTGCATTAGGCCGCCGATGTCGATCCCGGCGACATCTTTTACCTCATGCCCACCGAGGACACCGGCGCCAAGGTCACCAGCGAGAAGTTGATTCCGCTGGTCAAGCGGTCCAAGCGCTTGCGCCACCAGATGGGCGCCAAGGACAACGACACCACCCTTGCCAGGATCAAGCTTAAGCACGGGGTCACCATCCGGCCGGCATGGGCGAACTCGGCGGCCTCCATGGCCACCTTTCCCGCCAAGCACTGCTTTGGCGACGAGGTGGACAAGTATCCGGAGCGGACCCCGGCCGCGAAACCACTCCCATCAAGATGATCCAGAAGCGCAACCGGCTGTACAAGGGCCGCTACAAGCAGTTTTTCGCCTCCACGCCAGCCCAGCTCTTCATCCACAAGGGTATGATGGACTGCCGCCAGGTGTGGGAAATGCGCCATCGCTGCCCGCATTGCGGCCAACTGTTCCGGCCAACGGGCGAGTGCCTCCATGTTCCCGAAAGCTTGGCGGCCGAAGATATCGGCCCCGAAACCGAGATCATTTATGCCTGCACCGAGTGCGGGGCCGGAATCGACGAGGAACAACGGCTCGAACTGCTCAAGGTGCCGGAGTGGGTGGTAATCAAGGGCCAGGAAGTGTTGCGCCCCTCCTCGGTGGGGTTTCACCATCGAGCCTGGGATTGTCTCGACGTGCCGCTCTACGAGATCGCCGCGGCCTGGCTGGCGGCCAAGCATGGCGGGATAACCGACAAGATAGCCTGGGCCAATGGGTACGAGGCCGAGGATTACCGATACGAGCAGCAAGATCGCAAAGAAGATTTCATTCTCCGCCTGCGCGACGAGAACCGGCCGCGCTCGGTGGTGCCGCGCGGCACCTGCTATCTGGCGGTGATCGTCGATACCCAGCAGATAGGCTTCCACTATGCGGTCATGGCCTACGGTTGGGGCGAGGATATGCCGGCGGCCAAGATCGAGCACGATTCCGTCGAGGCCTTTGCCCAGCTCAACGATATCGCCGCCACGGTCTGGAAGGATGCGGACGGCAAGGAATACCGTGCCATGTCCGGGTGGATCGATTCCGGTGGCGGTACCAATCCGCTCGCGCCCAAGCATAGCCGCACCAACGAGGTCTATCGCTTCTGCAAGGAATTCCCGTTCTGGCGGCCGCTCAAAGGGCAAAGATCGATGGAAAATGGCTGGCTGGTCAAGTTGATGGATTTCTACCCGTCCCGGTCCGGCCGCATGGAAAAAATCCCCGGAGGATTGAAGCGCTACAACATCAACGTCACCTTGTACAAGGACGAGCTGGCCGGCAAGCTCCAGAAGGAACCGGGCAACTCTGGGGCCATATCGCTCGACGCCGGCACCACCAGCAATTATGCGGCCCAACTCTGCGCCGAGTACCGGGACGACCATGGTTTTTGGCACTGCCCCAAGGGCAAGGCCAACCATCAATGGGATATTTGGGTGTATGCCATGGCGGCCGCCGATATCGTCGGTATCCGCCGCTTGCGGCCGGAACGCCAGGGGCCGCAAGGGCCGATAGTTTATTCCAAGGGGGTACGAGCATGAGCGGATGGGATGGCGTCAAGGAGCGCATCACCCGCCAGGATGTATCGGAGTACAAACGGGAAATCCTGGAGCAGACCGTGCTGGTGGCCACACCCGAAGCGGCCAGTATCCTCGGCTGTTCCGAGCGCACCGTGCTCCGCCTGGTGCGAGATGGCGAGGTGCATGCCTATGGCCGCCACAAAGGCGGCAAGGGCCTGCGCCTGCTGGCCTCCGAACTGCGAGAGTATGTCCAATCGATCAAGATCGATAAGGATGCGTGGCGGGTGTGACGTTCACCCATGAACAATCCGTTCAAGGGCGGCATTCACTAAAAATCCGCTCCGGGTCTCTCCGTGGGCCGAAGCATATCGGTCGATTCTCGCGAGTATCCTCTTCGGCATGCTGATATTCACGCGTTCTGATTTGTCGTCCAACAGCGCTCCGTCAATCTCGACCACGGCCCAAGTCCATCCGGAGAATTCGGGATTCTTGGTATGATCGATCAATTTCCCAGGGGCCGGGACCGTACCGTTGTCGTCAAGCACGGTTTCTATCCACAGGGAAATAGCCTCCTTGCTGTTTTCGATGGCTTCATCCAAGGTGTCTCCGCCGGAGAAGCATCCGGGAAAATCGGGCACAACGACGCCAAAAGCGGTGGTCTCGTCTCCGGGTTCGATGGCGATAGAGTATCGCATGGATCTTATGCCGTACCTTTTGCTTCGGCCGCCAGGTTGGCACCAAGACCGTCGCCACCTTGGTCACTTCGCTCATGCCTTTTTTCTTGGCAAGAAAGCCAAGGGCGACCAGGAAAACGCGGGGATTTTCATCGAGAAATGCCTCGGCCAGATAGGCGTCGATTTCGTCTTGGCCCTCCAGGTAGTCGAATGGGTTGTACGGTGTCGTTTTATTGTTCATGACTTATCCCTCAAATCATGGCGCAACGCGCGCAACTCAGACAACGGCAAGTTTGCAGCCAAGGGCCTTTGTCACCTTGACGATGGTGTCGAACCTCGGCTTGCCTCCATCGGCGAGGGATTTGTACAGGCTGGCACGGGTAAGCCCCGATTTTTTGGCGATCTCGGTCATTCCTTTGGCGCGAGCGGCAGTGTTCAGGGCATGGATGAACTCCTCTTCGGTGCCGTCCTCAAGCGCGACCTGCAGAAAGAGCCTGATGTCTTCATCGGTTTCGAGATGTTCGGCTACGTCAAACGGGGTTGTTTTCAGGGCCATGGTTCAATCCTCCAGTTCTTCCATGAGCTTGGCAGCCTTAACGATATCCTTTGCCTGGGTCGATTTGTCACCACCGGTCAGCAGCAAGACAATCTCCTTGCCCCTGATGGTGTAGTAAATCCGGTAGCCCGGACCAAAGAACAGCCGCAACTCAAACAGGTCTGTAGAGAGCGCCTTGTGGTCGCCAAACGACCCCATGGCCACGGCATCCAGACGGTGAAAGATTCTGGCGCGGGTGGTTTTGTCCCGCACCTTGCTTAACCACCGGTTGAAATGTTCCGTGCTCCGCAGTTCGTATTTCATACACAAACTGTATCCACTTGGAAACAATCTGTCAACAAAAGTCCTTGTCGCAAGTCCGCCTTTCGGGTAAGGCTATCCCTGTCACGGAAAGAAACGTGACCGGGTTTGGAAGCCCGATTAGACGGCGGACGCACCGCCACCAGTCCCTGTTCGGCGGTTTTTTTGCGTCCAATGCACGGCATTGCTCTCTTCTTTGGGCGGTGGTGTGTGTGGGGGCCTCGTGCCCGCCGGTCTGTCCGTCTACCGGTCTTCCAACCCGCACATCATCGCCCTTTTTGCGTTTGGAAGCGCATGGGGTGGTCAATTCCACAAAGACGGAGGCAAGTCATGAGTAACCCCACCACAACAGTAGTCCCATTTCGTTTTCAATCCCATGAAGTCCGCGCCCTGACTATCGATGATGAGCCTTGGTTCGTCGCCAAAGATGTTTGCCGTGCGCTCACGATTCCCTGGCGGGGTAACACTCTCGCCTGCATTCAGGAGGGATGGAAACGCACAATGCGGAAACTCCGCATGGAAGGATTTGCTACCCGAGATTTGGTGATTATCTCCGAACCAGCCGTGTACAAGCTGGCCTTCCGCTCCAACAAATCTGAAGCTGACGCTTTCACAAACTGGGTTGTCTCCGAGGTCCTGCCCGCGATCCGCAAGAGCGGAAGATATACCCCGCCAGCTGCCATGAATGAAAAACAAGCGATCCCCCGCCTTGCCCTGGTCGACGACCGTCCGGTCACCACTTCTTTCAACGTTGCCAAGGTATTCGACAAGCGACACGATGACATCATCCGGGCCATAGAATCGTCGGCAATACCTGAAAAATACCGTCTCTCCAATTTTGGAGAGACGGTTACAGAACGCCCAAATCCCTCCGGCGGCGCCCCGGTCAAATCAAAAACCTATTTCATGACCCGTGATGGATTCACCCTGCTTGCCATGGGATTCACCGGCAAGCAGGCGATGCAATTCAAGGTCGCCTACATCGAGGCGTTCAACGCCTTGGAGGAGAAACTGAAGAATCAGCAACAGCCAACCCCGTCTGAATTGCCATTGACCCTCAAGCGGTTCATCGGTTCGTTCGATGTCCAGGGTCGGTTCACCATGCGCGAGATCGATCCATGCGCGTATGTGTTCGCGGCAAAGGACTTGCCCATGTTGCTCGCCGATTCTGGGTTTCATGCGTCAAAAGAACTGCTCGCCGAGATTGCCAAGGTGGCGGCGGCAAGGACCGTCGTTGGGGCGTATTACGCGCAAAAAATGTTTCAGGAAAAGTGATTCCAATCTCATAAAGATCGTCGCCATCGAGGCGGCCGTAGAGAAAAGGGGTGGCCTTGGGGCCGCCCCTTTTTTTCTTCCCCCCTTCATTTTTTGTGACAGTGGCTACCATTGCCGGACAATGGTCACTTATTCGATCCTGAAAAAGGCCGTATGCTTCCTGGAAATGTCAGGTCGCTCCTCCTGCCCGGTGGAGCGGCTGAAACCAGCAAAGGAGCATCCATGGCCGGAATTACCCTGGAAATGGCGGAAGCCAGATTGCGGCAGTATCTCGATGCCGAGCAAAAGATCCTTCTCGGCCAGGAGACCGCCATTGACGGGGACCGCCTCACCCTGGCCGACCTGGCCGCCGTGCAGGCCGGGGTCGCCTTGTGGAATGGCCGCGTCAAGGAGCTGACCCCAGCCGCCGCCGGCGGCGGCATCCGGACGGTGGAGATCATCCCGCGATGAGCCGCCTGCCTTCCACCATCGCCGTTGGCGGCAAGGAAATCCCCCTCGGTATCACCCTGGCCGATCGCCTGGTCAACTGGCTCAATCCGGTGGCCGGCCAGGAACGGCTCGGTTCCCGCGCCCGAACGGCCCTGCTTTTCGGCGGCTACACCGCGGCCGACAAGACCCGTCGGGCCAACCAGAAAGGCAGCAAGCGGGAAATGGATGCCGACACCGCCATCGTGCCCGACCTCGCCACCCTCCGCGAGGATTCCCAGCACCTGGCCCGCAACAATCCCCTGGCTTCCGGAGCGCTGAAAACCAACATCACCAAGGTGGTGGGCACCGGCCTGCGGGTCAAGGCCACCATCGATCGCGCCGTGCTCGGGCTCACCGAGGACCAGGCCAATCAATGGGAGCAGTCCGCCGAGCGCGAGTTCAATCTCGCCACCAGCACCAGGGAGCTCGATCTTGAGCGGGACATGCCCTTTTCCCTGCTGCAGGGCCTGGTCTTTTTGCGAGTGCTTGAAGACGGCGACCTATTGGTCAACATGCCGCGCATCAAGCGGGCCGGATCTCCATACACCACCAAGCTGCAGCTCATTGAGGCGGCGCGGGTCTGCAACCCCAACTTTGCCGCCGACACCAATGTCACCGTTGCCGGCGTCGCCAAGGATGCCTTCGGCGCGGCCCAGACCTTCCACGTGTGCAACCGGCACCCCAACGCCAGGCGCTACCTGGCCGGAAAAGCCAATACCGAATTTTCCTGGCAGTCCATCCCTGCCTTTGCCGCCAACGGCACGCCCCTGGTCCTCCACCTCAAGGACAAGACCCGCCCCGGTCAAACCAGGGGCGTGCCGTGTTTGGCGCCGGTGATCGAGTTGATCAAGCAGTTGGGCCGCTATACCGACGCCGAGGTCATGGCCGCAGTGGTCTCCGGCATGTTCACGGTATTCGTGTACACCGAGTCGGGCAACCCCGAATTCGGACCCGCGCCCACCATGGACAATCCGACCGGCGACCAGCACCGGCAGGCCGATCCGACCGGCATAGAAATGGGATACGGTTCGGTGGTCGGGCTGCGCGAAGGCCAGAAAATGGATTTTGCCAACCTCGCCCGGCCCAATGCCGCCTTCGATCCGTTCTTCGTCGCCATCGTCCGCCAAATCGGTATGTGCCTGGAGTTGCCGTTCGAGGTGCTGATCAAGCATTTCACCTCGTCGTACTCTGCGGCCCGGGCCGCTTTCCTGGACGCCTGGGATTACTTCTACCGCCGCCGTCACTGGTTGGCGTGTCAATTCTGCCAGCCGGTTTACGAGGCCATCGTCACCGAGGCGGTAATTTTCGGCCGGCTGTCCGCGCCTGGGTTCTTGTTCGATCCGCTGATTCGCAAAGCCTGGCTCGGCACCCGGTGGGTGGGCGATGCTCCGGGCGAGATCGATCCGCTCAAGGCGGTCAACGCCGCCCAGGCCAGGGTGAACATGCACCTCACCACCCTGGAGCAGGAATACGAGGAATTGATCGGCGGCGACCACGAGGCCATCCAGCCGCAGATAGTGCGCGAAACCAATTGGAAGCGGGAGAATGGCCTGGCGGCCCCTGTTTCCGTCCCTTCAATCGACGTGGATCCAGATGAGCAAGAAGATTGACCCCGCCAACGCCAAGTGCACCAGGCTTTCCTTCGATTCGGCCGTCCTGTTCCGTGCCGAGCCGCAGACCAAGGATTTGACCGGCTTCGATATCGAGGCCTATACCGGCGCGGTGGTGGAGCGTATGTGGGGCCGGCTGATCGTGGCCGTGGACGGCATCCAGGCCAAGGAGCAGATGCCCATCTTCCTCAACCACGATCGTGGCAAGATTGTCGGCTACTCGACCTCGACCGGCAAGGACGGCTGTTTTTCCGTGCAGGGCAGGTTCTCCGGTGCCACCGAGGCGGCGGCGGAAGTGAAGGCCCTGGCTGCCGAGGGCTTTCACTGGCAGGCTTCCATCGGCGTCAAGCCGAGGACTGTCCTGGAAATCGGCAAGAACGGTTCCATGGCTGTCAATGGCCAAACGGTGCAAGGGCCAGCCGAGGTCTGGCTGGAATCGGAAGTTTTCGAGACCTCTTTTGTTCCGCTGGGAGCCGATGGTTCCACCAGCGTCACGGTTTTTTCTGAGTACGAACAACGGGCAGCCTCGCCCACAACCATCCAAACACAGGAGCAAAGAATGGATCTGCATACCTTGAAAAAAGAGCATCCTGAACTCGTTGTGGCCCTGTCCGCTGAAATCGTGGCCGGGCTGCAGCAAGACGACCTGGACGCCCACAACCCGAACCTGATCGCCTCCCTGTTTGCCATGGGTGCCCAGCAGGAGCGCGACCGGATTGCCGCTGTCCGCGCCCAATCCATCCCCGGCCACGAGGACCTGGTCGCCAAGATGGAGATGGACGGCAAGTCAACCGGCGCCGATGCCGCCCTGGCCATCGTTGCCGCCGAAAAACTGGCCCGGCAGCAACAGGGGGCGCAATTCTTGTCCGGCGGGCCTCCGGCGGTGGTTCCTGCTGCCAGCGACGATGCCAGCGGCTCGCCGCCTGCCATGAAGCGGGAAGAATTCAACAAACTCCCGCCGATCGAACAAGGCCGGGCCGTCAAGTCGGGCGTCAAGATAGTCGACTGAGCGCCACCGTAACCACAACGCATTTATAAGGAGAAGGAAATGGCAAATACACTGACAGGCCTCATCGACTACATCTATCAGTCCGCCGATGTGGTTAGCCGGGAAATGGTGGGGATGATCCCCTCGGTCTACATCAACGGCGTGGCCGAGCAGACCGCTGTCAATCAGGAAATCACCTACGATGTCGTGCCGACCATGACCGCCGAGGATACCGTTCCGGGCGCCACTCCGCCTGAATTGAGCGATCAGGCCGTCGGGACCGGCACCATGCAGCTGACCAAGTCCAAGACGGTCCGGTTTTACTGGTCCGGAGAGGACGAGGCGGGATTGGGAACCAAGCGCACCGCCATCGAGAACAACAAATTCGCCCAAGCGTTCCGCACCTTGACCAACCAGATCGAGGCCGACCTGGCGGCGCTGTACATGCATGCCTCCAGGGCATACGGCACTCCTGGGACCACGCCGTTCGGCGTTGCCGGCGATTTCACCGACGCCGCCCAGGCGGTCAGGATCCTCAAGGATAACGGCGCCCCCACCTCGGACATCCAGCTGGTGATCAACACCGCCGCCGGCACGAACATCATCGGCAAGCAAGCCAGGGCGGATATCATCGGTGCCAGTGTGGCCACCTTGCAGCAACAGGGCGTCCTCCTCGATATCGCCGGTGCCAAGATCCGCGAGTCGGCCCAGATCAGGAATGTGGCCAAGGGCACGGGAGCCGCCTACCAAATCAACAATGCCGCCGGGTATGCCGCCGGTGCGATCGACCTTGCCCTGGATACCGGATCCGGGACGGTGAATGCCGGCGATGTGGTCACTTTCAACGGCGACCTCAACAAGTATGTGGTCGGCGCCGCTCTTTCCGGCGGGAGTCTGGCGCTCAACGCTCCTGGATTGGTGCAAGCGCTGGCCGACGATGCAGTCATGGCAATCGGCAACTCCTACGCTGCCAACATGTGCTTCGACCGCAGCGCCATCCATCTCCTGGCCAGGTTGCCCAAGGTCCCGGAAGGCGGGGATCAGGCCGATGACGAAATGATCATGATCGATCCGGTATCCGGCCTGCCGTTCCGCGTGGCCCTCTACAGGGGCTACATGGCCAACCAGTTCGCCATCCAGATGGCATGGGGCGTCAAGGCGGTTAAGCCGGCACACATATCCTTGCTGCTCGGCTGATCCCGAAACCTTACTTAACGAGACGACATTATGGCAAAAAAAGACGATCAACAACAACCGCCCGGCTTTCCCGGAGATGGTCGCCCGAAACCTCAACCGGAGATTGCCCTGGTCCGCATGGAGCGCGATCCGGTCTACGGCGAGCCGACCGCGGCCGAAGTCCATCCGGATGAGGTGGCCAACTGGCAGGAACACGGTTGGGCGATCGTGGAATGATTTATTCCACCGACGATCTGCGGATGATGCTCGAACGATCCGGCGGGGCCGTGCATGTCGTGGATGGCACCGACCTGTTCTGCCTGGTCAAGGGCTTGGCGGTCGAACCTGACGATTTCGGCCGGGTGCAGATCGCGCGTCAGGAGTTGAGCCATATCGCCGGTGACACGTTCGAGCGGAGTGCTCGTCACGATACCGAGGTCGACGGTGTGACCTGGAGCATTGTCGCAATAAGGGAAAAACTGTCCGGCCTGGTGGTCTGGACCATGGAACGGGAGACGGCATAAATGGCGGATATCAAGGTATCGCAATCAGGGATCGACGAGACAATCGCCTTGTTATCCTCCACACCCAGGCAGGTCATGCGGGCCCGTGCCTCGGCGCTACGCAAGATGCGCAAGCGGATTGAAACCCGTGTCAAACGGGAAGCCGCCAAGGCATTGCGCATGCCGCAGAAGGCCATATCCGGCCGGTTCTTTTCCGATCCAGTCAGAACCGGAGACAGTGTGCTCAAGGTCTGGATTGGCACGGATCCGGTGTCGCCGTTCAGGCTCGGCGCGGTCGGTGTTTACGGCGAGCCGGGACGGCCGTTCAGTGGTGTCATGGTTGGCAAGCGGAAATATACCGGGGCGTTCCTCGCCTCAATATACACCGGACGGCAAAAGGTGTGGATTCGTTTGCGCTCGAAATTTTTCTCTCCCGAACTGTATCCGACCAAGAGACGTCCGGGCGACAGGGGATTGTCCGACGATCCTCGTTTGAAGCACCGCTTTCCCGTGATCAGGGCCGCCGTTCCGGTCGACGCGGTGTTGGAAAAAGTGGTGGAGCGGGATCTCGATGCCATTTCGCAGGATTTTCAAAAGGTATTCTCCCAGGATCTCAACTACTTCACCAATGTGATGGGGAAACAATGACCGATCGGTTTTTCCAATTGTTGGGCGACAGGTTGGCCGACCTGACCAAGGATCTGCTGTTCCTTCATCCTCCGACCGGAGCACTCGTTTCCCCGCAAGTCATTGGCGTGATGCTCGATCGCCCAAAAACATCGACGGAAGGAGGTGCTGAATATCCTTATGTGCGCTGGCTGCCTTATGTGGGCGAGTTTCATTGCAAAGCGCCAACGCAATTCGAGGTAATCCTCGATGGGGGAATCTACACCTCGGGGAATGTTGCCGATGGCAACATGGATATCCATCGACTGTGCATGGCCTTAGGAAAAATTGCCGAAAATCCCGGTTTTGCACCATACAAACTCAAGGATGGGGTCAGGTTTTCGATCGGCATTCCCGACCCTGAATACAGAAATCCAGGCATCCAACCGCATCCGTACTATCACTGCCGCCTGTTCTTGCAGTTTGCGGGCTATCATCTCGATTAATGGGAGAATCATCATGCTCAACACACAATTCGGTCTGGTCGCCAGCGGCGATCTCTACATGGACTTCTACGATGACAGCGGCAATCTCACCGGCTTCCAGCTTGTCGGCAATTGCAAGAAATTCGCCCCAAAGGTGGAAACGGAAACCAAGGAGAACAAGCTCAACGGCCGCGACACACTCGGCCAGACCGCCGATTCCTACACCCGCATCACCGGCTCGACCGTCTCGCTGGTATTCAACCGATACGATCCCACCTTGCTGGCCGCGAGTTTCATGGGCTGCGCGGTCGATCGAGCGGCGGCAACCGGCCCCTATACCGCGACGATTACCGGCATCAAGGACCGGTGGGTCGAGGTAGGCGCGGTCGATCTCGACACCTGCACGGTCAAGGATGCAACCGACACCGATACCTACATCGAAGGGACCGACTACGAGGTCAACAAGCGTACCGGCATGGTCAAAGTGCTGACCGTGGACCTCGACGGCGCCACCTTGCATGTTTCGGGCAACAAATTGGGCCAGTCCGGATTCAAGATTACCGGCGCGACGCGGCCGATGGTCAATGTCGCCCTGCGGCTGGATGGCAAGAACAATGCCGACGGCTCTCCGGTGCTGGTCACGATATGGCGGGCGCAACTGCGGGCCGACGGCGAGTTCGACTTCATGGGCGAGGATTTCCCGGAATTGACCTTCTCCGGCACCATGACCACGCCCAACGGCAAATCCTGGCCGTTCGAGGTGGTTTGACAATCGAAAACAGCCATCGGTGAGACACAAAATTGATTGTGACTCACCGATGATACAAAGAAGACCTCATGCAAAAGATTAAGACAATCCAGATCGGCCACAAGTCGTTCACCCTCAAGGAACTGCCGGTACGGACGGTGTGGGAACTGCTCAACAACGAGCAAGCCGCAGGTACGGGCGGCCAGGCCGACCACTGCAAGCAGCTGCTCCGCCTGGCCTGTCCGGAGCTAACCGACGAGGCCCTGCTCGATCTCTACCCTTCCGAAATCGAGGAGTTGTGGCATGGATTCGAGGAGGTAAACGCCGCTTTTTTGGGAGTGGTGCGCCGGATCGGTCTGATCGATATCCTGATCGATTCGTTCAAGCCAGTTCTGGCGGCGGAGTTCGGCAAGGCCTTGATGACCTTAACCGGTGCATCTGCTGTCTCATTGCCAGCGGCCACGGCCCCAGGGTCTGGGAATACGGATACGGCTTCTTCCTGACCGCGCTCGATTGCTTAGCGAAGCCGGCAAGGAAATAGAAGCCGAAACATGGACCTGGCGCCCCAGGCTACGAGCGTGAGCAGTCCCAGGCCCAGAACGATGCTCACGACCGACAGCTTGCTTGGCTGCAGGATGGACAGCAGGACGTAAATTCCCGGCCCGGCAAGAAGGGCAAATGCAACAAGTGGAAGGTTCCAGCGCATGGCGACTACCAACAATAAGATAGAGATCGTTCTTTCGGCGGCTACCGCTGAATTTGACAGAAGATTACGCGCTTCCACCGCATCTGTCAAGGGTCTCGATGCTGCCGCCCAGCAGGCGGAAAGTGGTGGTCTGTCCGCTGCCCGGCGAGGGGTGCAGTCCATATCCCAGTCGCTTGCGAATATGCGCACTGCCGCCATCGCGGCGTTCTCGATCAATGCGATCCAAGGGTATGCCGCCAGTTTTGTCGCCACCGCCGATGCCATGCGCGACATGGATCAGCGGTTGTTGCTCACCGCCAAGAACACCGCGGACTACGCTGCCGCGCAAAAGACCGTGGTCGAGGTGGCCAGGGACTCGCACCAGGGCCTGGCCGAAGTCTCCACCCTCTACACCCGCATGGCCCTGGCCACGGCCAACCTCAACGTCAGCCAGAAGGAATTGGCGGACGTGACCCGCACCGTTGCCCTGGCAACGGCTATGTCCGGATCCTCGGCCCAGGAAGCCAGCGCCGGCCTGCAGCAGTTCGCCCAGGCCATGGCCTCGAACCGGCTGGGCGGCGACGAGCTGCGCTCCGTGTTGGAGAACATGCCGCTGTTGACCAAGGTCTTTGTCGACGCGGCCGGTGGCTCCATCGCCAAGCTGCGCGAGATGGCCGAAAAAGGGCAATTGACCACGCAGTGGATGATCGATGCCATCAAGGCAGCTCAGGAGACCATCGAAGCCCAGGCAGGAGCCATGCCCATGACCGTTGGTCGGGCAATGAACGACCTGCGCAACGAGGCCTCGCTGTACATCGACTCGGTCAACCAATCGACCGGGGCAACCGACAAACTGGCGGGATCGATCAAATGGTTGAGCCAAAATCTCGATGCAGTGGTCAAGGGTGGATTTCTGGCTCTGTCGGCAGGGCTTTCCTACCTGGCCGGCAGCGGGCTGGCTGTGGCAACGGCCGGGGTTAGCAGTTTTATCGGCAAACTTGCTGTCACGCCTGCGGTTGTCACGGCGAGCACTGTTGCTGTCTCTGCCAATGCCCGCGCCTTGACCGGCTACGGCATGGCCGCATCGATAGCCACCACGCAAACCGCGGCCAACACCGCCGCCCAAGCAGCGGCAACCGCGGCCCAGACCGCGGCCGGTTCCGTTGCTTCCCGCCTGGCGCCCGCCCTGCTCGGCCTCGTCAACCCGATCACCGCCATCACCACCGTGCTGGGGATCGGTGCCGCTGCCTGGGCGATGTGGGGACAATCGGCCGAGAGCGAGCTGGACAAGGCCAAGGGTCGGGTAGCCGAGCTGAAGCGCACCAACCAGATGCTCAAGGAGTTGTCCGATCCCGGCATCAGGCTGGAACAGACCTCGAAAAATATCGAGACGGCCAGGGCCGAGGTGGCCAAGCTGGAGAAGGATTTGGAGGAAGCCATGTCCAGCTCCCTCAATATTCCTTTCGACAATACCATCGGCCAGACCGCCGAACGACTCGATCGGGCGCATGAGAAGCTCAAAACCGCCGAAGAAGAGCACGCCGAGACCCAGAAGAACATCCAAATCACGGCCGAACAGAGCGGGGTCAAGCAAATCGCGGCCGAGATGTCGGTCACCGATGCGATCAAGAAGCAGGACGAGGAGCGCCGCAAGGTAACCGCCAGCAAACTGGAGAACGACCTGGCCGAGATTGCCAAGAAGCGGGACGCCGAATTGAAAGCGGCCGAGGCGCAATTCAAGAACGACGATCTTACGCGGGTTAAGAAGGCTATCGACGCCCGGTTCGATGCCGAGGCTGCTAAAGCCAAAAAAGAAGCGGACGACCAGGCCGCGAAGAAGGCGGAAGTCGCCGCGCGCAAGGCCGAGGCCGAGTCCAAGCGCCGCGAGCGAGCCTTGCTCAAGGAGGAAAAGCTCCAGAGCAAGATCGATATCGAGAAGGAACGTGCCCAGAGCGAAGCCAATATCCTCAAGTTGGAAGAGCAAAAGCTGGCAACGGACAATAGTGGATCGGAGTTGGAACGGGCCGAGAAGCTGCTGGAGATCAATCGTCAGATTTCGGCGGAACGGATCAAGTTGCAGGAAGAGGAAGCCAAGCTCATCGAGGGCGATCCGAACAAAAGCGAAGCCGATGTCATCAAAGCAAAATCCGAAATTGCCAGAGCGCAGCTTGCCGCGCTGCAGCAGGAGCACTCCGACCTGGCCAGGGTGGCGGGTGAGCGGTTGGCGGATATCGAGGAAGCCTGGCGGTCGGGCACGGTCTCGGTGGAGCAGTACACCTCCGCCCTGCAGGCTGCAAGGGAAGCCGGCATCCTGACCGAAGAGCAGCTCCGGGAAAAGAAAATTGGGGCCGGCGACGACATGGGCGCGGCCTTTTCCCTGGGGCTGGAGAATGCCAGGAAAAAGATGGAATCCGACGCCGAGGTGATGATCTTAATCGGCGAGGGCATGGGCGACCGGATCTCGGACGGCCTGGTCTCTGCCTGGGACGGGTTCATCATGGGGACCGAGAGTGCGGGCGAGGCCCTGGCCAACTTTGCCCGTTCGACCATCAGTTGGCTCTCCCAGGTCATCCTCAAACAGCTGTTGATGAACGCCCTGATGGGCGCCACCGGTGGCGGCACCGGCGGAGGCGGCGGTCTGTTCGGCATGCTGGGAATGGCCGACGGTGGCGCGGTCCAAGGGCTGGCCGGGGGCGGTGCCGTGCATGGCTGGAGTCCTTCCCGGACCGCCGACAACATCCCCATCTGGGCCACGGCCGGCGAGTTCATGCAGCCGGTCCGGGCGGTCGATTACTACGGCATCGCTTTCATGGAGCGCCTGCGCCGCCTGGAGTTCCCCCGCCATATCGCCCATGCCCTGGCCGGAGGGACGATACCGTCCGTGCCTTCCGGCTTCCGCCTGGCCCAGGGCGGTATGCCCGAAGCCGCACCGCAGACCGCGGTCAAGGCCGGCGACGTCAATCTTCGCATCGTCAACGTCAACGACCGCAACCAGGTGGGCGACTACCTGCGCTCGGCCGATGGCGAGACCGTGCTGCTCAACACGATCCGCCGCAACGGCTCCACCATCCGCACCCTGATCGGAGGTTAAACACAAAAAATGGCCTACACCGCCGGTACCGCCGCAAATTATAAAGATCTGCTCGCCGTCCTGGCCACCTTTGCCGCGGCCAACGGCTGGGTCGTGCTGGAGCAGACCACCGACAAGCTGTTCATGAAAGGCATCGGCCTGGCCGGGATCGACGAGATCTACGTTGGGGTCGAGACCTACGAGGACCAGGCCAACAACTACTACAACTGGTCGATGGTCGGTTCCTGGGGCTGGCGGCCCGGCCGGACCCTCGACCGGCAGCCCCGCTCCAGCCGGGAGGCGGGGTACTACGTTGCCGCCCACTTCTGGAACAATCCGATTCCGTATTGGATGGTCGCCACCCCTCGCAGAATTATCCTGGTGGCCAAGGTCAGCACCACCTACCAGCATGTGCACCTTGGGTTGCTGACCGTGCCTGCCACCGAGGCCCAATACCCCTATCCCCTGTTCATCGGCGGCGGCAAGGGCTCAAGCAACGACAGTCCCTTGCGTATGAACTACTCCGGTTCTCTCGGTTCGTATTGGAGTTCCTACGGCTCGGGAAACGCTTCCGGCCGCCTGGCGTATCCCGGCGGGAGCTGGGGCGTCATGAGCGGTGGTAACAATAACGACAGCATCCCGGCGGTTGCCACCATGACCTTCAACGAGCCCAACCGCAACGCCATGTTGACCGCCCTGGACGGTTCGTACCTGACCGAGCCGATCTATGTGGTCTCAACTAACAACACCGGCGTGCTCGGCACCTTCGACGGCCTGTACCGGGTCACCGGCTACAACAACAGCTCCGAGAACATCGTCACGGTCAACGGCGTCAACCACATGGTGTTCCAGGACGGCAGCCGTACCGGCTATGGTGATTACTGCGCCTTGAGGATGAGCTGATGGCAACCTATCGATCGGTGGTATGCTCCACCGTCAACCAGTTTTTGGTCGACCTGGCCGCCTTCCTGGTCGAAAACGGCTGGGCAATCGATCTCGACGGGACCTATAGCGGTTCTTACCGGCGGCTGCACTTCCACAAAGGCGCTGCCCACTTCGACCTCTACTCGTCCTCCAGCAACCGTATCTATGCCCATGCTTGCCTGGGCTATGCCGCGGCCAACGCTCCGGGCGACCAGCCCGGCAGGGATCCGATCTCCTCCGCCAGCAGGTTCTTCACCGTCTATCCGGGCTACAACGCCCATTTGATCTCGGTTGCCGGGGCGCTCTATATCGGGGCGCTGAATACCTACGGCGTGCCGGCATGGAGCTTCTTCATCCACGACCCCGGCCCCGACCGGTTCGGCAACTGGAACGGCGGTGCCGGCATCGTGTGCGGCTGCACCTCGGGCCTGTGCAACAGCAGTATGAGCAACAACAACTACGCCACGGTGTATATCAACAACGCCTGGACCCCGACCGGCACCACTGCGGCCGGCTCCATCATCGGCCTGGAACCGGCCGCCGACCTCGCGGCCAGGCACCAGCCCTTTTTCTACAACCAGACCGTCATGCCGATCCAGATCCTCGTGGGACTGAGGAACGCTTCCGATGCCTCCAAGTACCATCCGCTGTTTTTCCTGCCGGGCGCGCGCCGGGGCAATGGCGGCACGATCTACGATATCGGTGAGATCCTGGTCATTGGGGGAGAGGATTACAAAATCATTCCCAACCAAACCGCCGCCATCGGCTCGACGTCCTACGGCGACTATCTCTTCAAGCTGGGCAACTAGGGAGGGCAACAAAAAAAATGGGACTGGTAGCAACCGCCAGCGGCACCCTGGCCGCCACCGTCGGCACCGAACACTCGCTCACCCAGCAGACCGGCATCGGCATCTATGTGCTGATGGTCGACACCGCGGCCATGGCCGAGGGCGATACCGTGGAGTTCAGGCTCAAGACCCGCCGGGCCTCCGGGGAGACCTCGCGCACCGCCTACAAATACACCCACAGCGACGCCCAGGATGAGCCGCACAAATACTCTGACGCGATACCGGTCGATACCGAGATTATCTGTACCCTGACCCAGACCGTGGGGACGGGCCGGACCTTCCCCTGGAAGCTCTTGCGAGCCTGATGAAGAAAAACGAGCTGCTCCTACTGCACGGCACCGTCTACGGCCAGGCGCCCATCGACTCGATTGCCCTGCGCTACGATTGCCCGTTCAAGAGCGCGAACATCGACCGGTACGGCCCGCCCACCGACATCCCCTACCTCGTGACCGAACCGACTCCCTGTCCCTGCTGCCAGCTCACCGACAACACCCCGATTGAGTTCATCCACTGGTCCGCGCCGGGATGTGCGGGCTGGACCGGCATGGAGTGGTGGGAAGGCTGCATGACCCTGTTGATGAGGCATGTCTGATGGCCACCGGCAAGATCGCGGAAGCATTGCTTGCACCCATGCCGGGCCTGGCCGCCAGCACCGTCAACTACTCGGCCCAGGGCTTCATCCTCGGCCTGCCGCCGCAACGGGATGTCGGCTACGTCACCGACCACACCCTGGTGCCGATCTACATCTGGAACGGCTCGCTGGCCGATGCGGTGCTGCAATCGATCAAGGGCGACGAAGGTGCCGAGGGCATTGCCTGGGATGTCGACCCGCCGGTGATCGTACCGGCCCTGGGCTCGCAGCGGGTGATTGTCGACGTGTCCTCCGACGGGCCGCTGGCCTTCGACGGCTTGTTGACCTTTCTCTCCTCCTGCGGCTCCATCGTTCTCCGGCTGTTCGGTACCAGGGCACCGCACCTCTCCGGCGATGTCAGTTACCTGTTCATGCCGCACAACTGGGAGGACGGCTTGGCCGAGTCCCTGGCCTGGAAGACCGAGGTGATGGTTGCCTTCGACCGCACCGAGCAGCGGGTTCAGCTGCGAACCATGCCCCGCCGCGCCTGGGAGTTGCGGCTGCTGGTCGCTGGTCCGGCCCGTCGTAAGCTGGAGACCTGGCTTTCGCTCCGCAAGACCCGGCGCCTCTTTACCCCGGTCTGGCGGGACGAGTCCCGGCTAGATGTGCCGATTGCGGCCGGCGAGTCGGTGGCCCACCTCGACCGGCCGGGCCTGCTCGACTTTGCCGTGGGCCGATGGCTGGCGGTATACGATTCCTGGGACCGGTTCGAGATCCGGCGGGTCACCGGCATCGGCGCCGGTTATGTGGCGGTGGACTCCCCCTTCGAGTTCGACTGGCCCGCTCGCAGCCCGGTGGCGCCGGGTCGGTATGGGGTGGCACTCAGCCAACGCCGGGTCTCTCGCTTTACCGAGGAGGTGGCCGATTGGCGGCTGCGGTTCGAGGCCCTCGATGAGTCGCTCATGCCCGAGATGGAAAAGCCGGATACTTACCGCACCTTGCCGGTCTGCCCGTTCGTGCCCTCGTGGCTTGACGACGAGGAGACCATGGACAACAAGTGGGTGCGGCTCGACAACGACACCGGCACCGTCGAGTTCGACATCCAGTCGCTGGAGCCGGTCCTGGCCCGGAGCGCCCGCTTTCTCTTGATCGGTCGGACGGGCATCGACCGATTCTTGCGCTTCCTCTTCTACTGTGCCGGCCGCCTGGCACCGTTCTGGCTGCCGGCAACGGAGAGAGGCTTCGAGTTGGCCGCGCCCGCCCGAGCCGGGGAGAACGCCATCGACATCGACAATATCGCCTACGAGTATGCCCTGGCCGGCAGTGCGGCTCACACCGACATCGAGCTGGTTGCCATCGATGGCACCCGTATCCGCCGGCGGATCGTCGGGGTCGAGACCCTGCCCGAGGGACCGGAGCGACTGACCCTGGACGGCGCTCTGGAGGTCGATATCGCGGCCGCCTCTCTCAACCGCTGCGCCTGGCTGCAACTCTGCCGCCTGGATGCCGACGAGATCGATCTCAAGTGGCAGGGCGGCGACTGCCTGGAAGTCACCCTACCCATTATGGTGCTGCCATGAATTTTTTGTATTGTAGACAGGAGGTCTCCATCGTTTCGAGCGGAGCGGGAAGTCCGCAAACCAGGGGTGAATCATGAGCTATGTTGCGAGAGAGCAGTCAACCTATGCCGGCCATCCCCTGGAACTGTACCGCTTCTCCATGGCCGACCGGCAGTGGCTCTACACCGGTGCCGACCACGAGGTGGCCTTCGGCGAGGACCTCTACCAGCCGGTCTATATTAAGCGCGGCGGGTTCACCCGCGGCGGCGACACCCGCAAGAGCTCCGTCGATATCGAGGTCGGCGCCTCCAACCCCGTGGCCCTGCCCTTCCGTACCGGCTGGCTGGCGCAAACCATGGTGGTCACTATCCACCGCCACCACTACGAGGACAACGAGTTCGTGCTCCTGTGGAAAGGACGGATCACCGGCTGCAAGTGGGCCGGTTCGGTGGCCACCCTGACCAGCGAGTCGGTATTCACCCTGTTCCGTCGGGCCGGCCTGCGTCGAGTCTACCAGATCGGCTGCCCGCATCCCCTCTACGGGCCGGCCTGCCGTTTGAACGCCAATGCCTGGCAGGTGGCGGGCATCGCCGCCACGGTCAACGGCAACGCGGTCACCGTGGCCGCCGCGGCCAACCGCCCTGCCGGCTATTTCACCGGCGGCATGCTCCGGGCCGGGTCCGAGTACCGGATGATCGTGGCCCATAGCGGCAACCGGATCGTCCTGGTCGACGCGATGGCCGATCTGGCCGAGGGCGCGGCCGTGACCCTGTGGCCGGGATGCGACCGCTCGACCGGCTGCTGCAACGACCGCTTCCGCAACCTGGATAACTTCGGCGGCCTGCCGTTTCTGCCCGGCAAAAACCCCTTCAGCGGCGACGCCCTGGTTTAAGGAGGATACAAAAATGTGGGGATTGGTGGTGTGGATCGGCCTGCAGATCGTCTCGGCCTTGTTATTCCGGCCCAAGGGCAACAATCAAACCAATGTCACTCCCGGCGAGGTCCAGGCCACGGTGGTCGATTCCTCCGGACCGGTGCCGGTGCTGTTCGGCACCCGCCGGATCGATACCCCCAACTGCGTCTGGTACGGCGACGTCGGCACCACCCCCATCGTCAACTGTTCGGGAGCGAAGAAATGAGAAAAGTCTATTTCTGGCACCTGAAGGCCCTAGGCTACTGCAACCGCCAGATGCGGGTGTGGTGTAAGGCCAAGGGCGTGTCCTGGCGGGAGCTGCGCACCGAGGGCATCGAGGCCGACCGCCTGCTCTCCCTGGACGATACTTCCATGGCCCACCGGGCCGTGGACTTTGCCGAGGCCTCGGGCTGGTCGCCGGTGCCGGTACCGGCCGTCGATGATCGTCCGAACGGAGGGTGCGTCTGATGGGGGGCAGCAAAAAAAAGTGCTACACCACCGGCTATCGCTACTATGCCGGTCTGCACCTGGTGTTCTGCCATGGCCTCGATGCCCTGCTCGGCATCCGAGTCGGCGAGAAATGGGCCTGGACCGGATCGGTCGGCGGCAATACCTCCATTTCGATCTACCAGCCCAACCTCTTCGGCGGCGAGGAGCGCGAGGGCGGCGTGGCAGGCACGGTCGATGCCTGTTTCGGCGGACCCTACCAGCTGCGCAACGACTACCTGCAATCGGTGCTCGGAACGGTGCCCGCCTTTCGCGGCCTGTTCGCCCTGATTGCCCGCAAGTGCATGCTCTCGGCCAACAACCCCTATGTCAAGGAATGGTCGATCCTCGGTCGGCGCACCCGCATCGGCTGGCGCGACGACCTGGCCGACATTGTCGACGACGACGGCCAGATCGGCATGAACCCGGCCCACATTCTCCTCGAAGCCTTGACCAACACCTCCTGGGGCGGTTTGGGCTATCCGATGGCCGATATCGATCTGGCCAGCTTCCAGACCGCCGCTAACCTGCTGGCCGCCGAACGGTTCGGCCTCAGTCTGCTCTGGGCCAAGAACTCCACTATCGAGGATTTTATCGGCATCGTTTGCGACCACATCGATGCCAAATGCTATTTCAGCCACGTCACCGGTTTGCTCAAGCTCAAGTTGATCCGCAACGACTACAACCTCGGTGCCCTCCCGGTGCTCAACGAGTCCAACGTAATCGAGCTGGTCGATTTCACCGCCCCCTCCGCCGGCGAGGCCGTCAACCAGGTGACCGCCAACTGGGTGGACCGCGACAACCAGCCTCAGTCCGTGACCGTGCAGGATATCGCCGGCTTGGCCCGCACCGACGGCCAGGTCAACTCCACCACCCTCGAGTTCGTCGGCATCGCCTCGGCCTCGTTGGCCGCCAGGGTTGCCTCCCGCGAGTTGCAACAGCTATGCATGCCCATTGCCTCGGCCACCCTGACGGTCAACCGTACCCGCAGCCAGCTGGAACCGGGCGACTGTTTTGCCTTTTCCTGGGGCCCGCTCGGGATCGAGAACATGATCATGCGGGTCGATACGGTGGAGATCGGCGAGTTGACCGAGAGCCCCTTGCGGATCACCGCGGTGCGCGATGTCTACGGCCTGGGCGCCGTCGCCCTAACCACGCCCGAAAGCAGCCAGTGGACCGACCCGATCTCGGACCCGGCCGCGGCCCGGTACCGGCAGGTGGTCGAACTGACCTGGTGGCAGTTTGTCCTGGAGTTCGGCGAGACCGAGGCGGTGCTGGCCGAGCTGGACGACGACTCCACCCTGGTGCAGTGCTACTGCGGACGGCCCAGTCCGGATGCCATCAACTACGAGCTGTGGACTCGCAATGCCGGAGCTGCGGAATGGGTGCTCCGCGACACCGATTCCTTCCCCTGGGTGGGCAGCCTGGCCGTGGCCGCGGTGCCCGAGATCGAGACTGTGCTTTCGTTGATGGAGCCCATCGACGCGAACCTGGTCAAACCCGGCCAGTACGCCGACCTGGACGGCGAGCTGGTGGCCATCGTCGCGGTGGATGCCATTGCCGGCACCCTGACCGTCGACCGGGGTGTGCTCGACACCATCCCAAAGGCCCATGCCGTGGGCGCCCGCCTGTGGTGTCACCAGGGGCTGTATGGGCTCGACCAGACCGGCCGCACCGTGGGCGAGGTCGTGGAGGCCCGGCTGCTGCCCTCGACCGCCAAGGGCAGGCTGGCGCTTACCGCTGCGCCCACCGACACGGTGACCCTGATGGGCAGGATGATGCGGCCCTATCCGCCGGGCAATGTCAAAATCAATGGAGCCAGGTGGCCGGAGTCCATCGGCGCCACTGCCGAACTGGCCCTTACCTGGGCCCACCGGGACCGGACCATGCAGACCGTGGCCCTCAACCGTCAGGACGAGGGCGATATCGGCCCCGAGGCCGGGATGACCTACACCCTGCGCATCTACGGCGAGACCGGAACCCTGCTGCGCACCGTCACCGGGATCACCAGCACCAGTTATACCTATCCGGCAGCCACGGAGCAGGCCGACAGCGGCTTTCAGGCGCCCCGGCTCAACACCGGCCTGCGGATCGAGCTGGAGAGTCATCGCGGGACCTTGGTCAGCCTGGACAAGTGGAACTTGAGCGTTGCGAGGGCAACATGACCGAGCATATCAATGTCGTCTTGAACGTTTTGAGCGTTGTCGGCGGGGTGCTCGGCGGAATCGCCATTGCCGCCTGGTACCTGAGCGACCGCAACGCCACCCTCAAGCAACTGGCCAGGGATATCGACGAACTCCGCAACGAGCGCGGCAGGATCGTGGCCGATTTTAAGAGCGCGGTCTGCTCCGAGTTCAAGATCGCCATGGGCGCCCTGCGGCTCGAACAGGCCGAGCGCCACGGCGAGCACGATGCGGACCT
>JAITGO010000009.1 GCA_031280615.1 Desulfobulbus sp.
CCCGGTCAACGTCTGGGTTAAGGCATCCCATGTCGCCCCTTCGGCGCTCAAGGTCAGGCTACTGCCGGACTGATCCGCGCCAAAGTTGAATTCCAGCGTTCCATCCACGGTATGGCTGGGACCTGTCTCATCCACCGTTTGATCGCCCACCTTCAGGCTCGGCCCGTCGTCGTAGACCGTGACCGTAAAATCCTTGCTGATGCTGTCGCCATCACCGTCCGTCACCACCGCCGTGATCTTGATATCCAAGGGATCGTTCGGATCCGACGAGTTGAGGTGGTCCATCGCCTGGAGCTGGGTGAAGGTGTAGGTCCCATCATTGTTCACATGCAGCGTCCAGGCATTATCCGCCCCGGTCAGCGTCTTGGCATTGGCATCCCATGTCGCCCCTTCGGCACTCAAGGTCAGGCTGCTACCGGCCTGATCCGCGCCAAAGTTGAAGTTCAGAGTTCCATTCACTTCATGGCCTTGGCCTAGGCCATTGCTCTCGTCCACTTCCTGATTACCCACGTCCAAGGTCGGCCCGTCGTCGAGAATGTGAACCACGACGCTGCCGCCATCCGCCCGGTTGCCGTTCGAATCAATCGCGCCAAAGGAAAATTGATCGCCGACCTGATCCGCCGTGCCGGTGGCACCTTTGCCCGTATGGTCGAGCGTATTGCCGTCCAAGGTATAGGTCCAGGTGCCGTCGCCGTTGATGGTCAAATCACCGTACTTTCCTTCCACTGTCAACGAAGTATTGGAACCGTCGATGGTAATGGTTTGTCCGTTGCCGAAATCGAGCGTGCCGGGACCACCGTTGCCGAAATGCACCCCCAGGTCCGCCAGGGTGCCTCCCTGGGTTTGGCTGCCGGCAACTGGATGTGTCCCGAGAGGCAAATTTGCCTCATCGAAGGTCAATTCCGCATGGCCGATAAGAGGGATTGAAGGATCGATGATAGGCCCCTCGCCAGGGATTGCCGGAGATTCTTCCGGCCGCCCACCTGGCGGAGGATCCAAGAAATTGAGACCGACACCGCTGGTTTCGGCACCCGAATCCGGCGTCACTTGCATGTGGTCGGATTCGAAAACGACGACCTGCCGGCCGCCGCCCCTGGCCCCCGGAGCCCCGCCGGTACCGGGCCCGGCCGCAGGCGCGGGCAAATCGGTGGTGGGGTCTATGGTTCCATCCTGAAGGGCGGCCTGGATATCCGTAACCTGGGCAATGGCATCTGCTCCCCCCGGATGGCCGCCGCCATAGACGTCCTCGTCCATCAGGACGTCTGACATCCGCCCCAGGTCGAGGTGGCCCTGCTGGTCGGCAAGCGCAATGGAAACACTGCCGTCCGGCCCAGTGACTATCCGTTCATGGGCATAGACGGGACTGTTCGGGGTCAGAAGCCGTTCGACGCCGGCGGGAGAAACGGCCTTAACCGTGCCGTATACGATGAAAGCCTTGCCTATGGTTTGTGTGTTTGCTGGAGCCATGCGCCCCTCCTTTGACAGATGAAGAAACACTTAATTTGGTTGCATTTGCCTTTACCCTATACCAGAAAAAAAGAATCCACCATTGTACCAAGGTACTATTGTTCCTTTTTTCGGATGGCGTATGATACAGTCAACATCGAAAAAGTCTTTGACCGGGACGGAAAGGCCCCGGCCCTTTTTATCAGACACCCGCTCTAAAGGAGACACTATGAACAAGCACGCATACTTTATCGCCCTGTTTGCCGCCTCGGCCTTCTCTCTGGCCGCGGCCAACGCCCAAGCGGTGTACATTACGGACAACTACCATGGCGATGGCACTTTGAATCCGGATGCATCTCCTGGTACGAACCCTGATATTTACGATCCCGATAATCGAGGATACGATGTTGCCGGCATGGACGTGCAGGTGGTGGGGAACAAATTGACCGTGAAATTGGACGGGAACTATTTCAAAACCTGGAGCAATTCCACCTCCGACGGCGAAATTTTTAAGCCTGGACCACTTTTCCTAAGCACCAATGGCTGGAATCCGGCCGGCACGGCCGCCGACTTCTACGCAGGCGACAGCAAAAACAATGGGGAAAAATGGGAATATGCCGTAACCTTGAGCAATCTCATGAGCAACGGAACCCCTGCGAAAAATGGCACAACGAACCTCTACAGCACGGCAACCGGCACAATTACATCCGGATCGTTGCGGACAGAGCAAGAAGCGTGGTTCACTGCGGCAAACGGACAAGATGCACTGGCTATAGGCAGCTGGCTGCTCGATCCATTGCTTTCCACCCTCACGATTACGATTGACCTGGCCAATACCGACTGGGACGGACTTCAGGATCTGGGTTTTCATTGGACCATGACCTGTGGCAACGACGTTATCGAGGGCAAGTACTCCCCCACTCCGGCCCCTGTTCCCGAACCGGCCACCGTGCTGCTGTTCGGTGCCGGCCTGATCGGATTGGCCGGGTGTGCCCGCCGCCGGAACAGATAAGCGTTCTTTTTCCCCAAACACGAACGACCGCTTCCCTTGCCGGGAGGCGGTCGTTTTTTTATTTCTGCGCCAAGACGCTCCGACAAGGGGCCTTCCCGCCACCGCCCCAGGAAGCGGTTTCGCTTCCAACTGGATCGTGGTATGGTGCCCCACGTCATCCGTCCGTTGTCTCCGACCGGAAAACCGGCGAATGGTGCACCGACCATGCGATCTCAACGACCGCCCGCAACAATGCCTCCGGCCGGGTTCTGGTACCTGTCCGGTCCCCCGATAGTCTCCCAGCGCGAGGTTACCCGTGAAAAGAACCTTTTACCTGCTATCGCGACCCTTTGTCTGGCTCTGGAAGTTTCTCAGTTCCGGCCTGACGGTCCTCTCCAATCTGATCTTTCTCGCCCTGGTCGCCCTGGCGGTCACTGCGGTCCTGTACACGCCCGAAGTCCGGGTGCCCATGCACAGCGCCCTGCTTTTGGCACCCGAAGGGGACATCGTCGAGCAACGGTCGCCCATGGACCCCATCACCAAAATACTGAACCGGCTTGCCGACAACTCATTGCGCGAGGAAACCTTTCTTCAGGACATTCTCGACACCATCCAAACCGCCGGCGACGACCGGCGGATCAAGCTACTGGTCCTCAACACCAACCGCATGGGTAACGCCAGCCTTGACCAGATCCGGACAATCGGAGCCGCCCTCGACACCTTCAAGGGCACGGGCAAAAAAGTGATCGCCGTGGGCGACAACTTCAATCAGGCCCAATATTACCTCGCATCCTGGGCGGACAAGATCTATCTCCATCCCATGGGCGCGGTCAACATTCGAGGATTTTCGGTGTTCCGATTCTATGCGCGCGAGTTGCTCGATAAGCTGGCGGTCAATTTCCATGTCTTCCGGGTCGGCACCTTCAAATCGGCGGTGGAACCGCTCCTGCGCGACGACATGTCGACCGAGGAAAAAGAGAACACCGGCCTGTGGCTCGGCAAACTCTGGGATATCTACTGCGACGATATCGTCAAGCACCGCAGGCTGGAGCGGCAGGTGTTCCTTGACAACGTCAATCAAACCGTCGCCCAACTGAGCTCCGTGGGGGGCGACCGTGCCCGGCTGGCCCTGGCCACCGGCCTGGTGGACGGCCTGAAGAATCATCGGGAAATTGAGGAATTGCTCATCCAGGAAGTGGGCGCGGCACCGGGCAAGGACGGCTTCAATTCCATCGGCTTTCAGGAATATCTCGATACGGTCACCCCCTCCTACACCGACAGCCAGGAGAAAAAGGAGCTGATCGGGATCATCACCGTCTCCGGCAACATCCTCCCGGGTAAGGGAGCGGCCGGCCAGATCGGTGCCGACGACCTGATCAAGCGCATCCGCAAAGCCCGCCAGGATGCGCGGGTCAAGGCCATTGTCCTGCGGATCGCCACCGGCGGCGGCAGCGCTTTCGCTTCCGAACTGATCCGCGAGGAACTGGCGGCGGCAAGAAAGGACGGAAAAATCGTCGTGGTGTCGATGGGGGCCATGGCCGCCTCGGGCGGTTACTGGCTGGCGGCCGAGGCGGATGCGATCGTGGCCGCGCCGACCACCCTCACAGGATCGATCGGTATTTTCGGCGCCATTCCCACGGTGGACAAAACCCTGGCCAAAATCGGTCTGCACAGCGACGGCATCGGCACCACCAACATCGCCCATTTCGGCAATCTGGCCCGGCCCATGAGCGAGACCGAGGCTTCGGCCATGCAAATGGATGTCGAACGCGGATATCGCCAATTCATCGATATTGTGGCGAAAGGAAGGCACCTGTCCGCCGACCAGGTGGAGAAACTTGCCGAAGGGCGGGTGTGGGACGGCGCCACCGCCCTCAAGTTGGGCCTAGTCGACCGGCTCGGCGACCTGCACGACGCAGTGGACGAGGCTGCCAAACGGGCCAAAATCCCGGCGGAAAGCGGCTATTACCTCGAATTGACGCCGGACAACTATCTGGAGCGCCTCAAACGGGCCGAACAGCCGGTCGAGGCCCTGATGGCCCGCCTCTGGCCCACCGCCCTGGTTCCAGATTCGCTGCGCCGGCCGATCGCCGAGCAACTCGATGTCTTTTTGCCCGGCAACAACGACCCGGAAGGTATCTATTGCCACAGCCTGCTGCCGCTCTCGGCCCTCTCCTTCCAATAAAGGCTCGGCACCGGTCCAGGGCGGAAGCTATCCCTTGAGCACGGCCAGGGGCTGGAGTTCGACCGCGACCTCGATCAGATCGAGCTGATTGGCGATCACCTCGCCAATGTTCTTATAGGCCCCAGGCGCCTCCTCGAGATCGTTGCGGTGGCGTAACGAATGGAGGACATTGCTCTTTTCGAGCTTGGCGATCTCCTCGCGCAGGTCGAGCACCCGCTGGGCCTGCTTGCGGCCGAGCACCCGCCCGGCTCCGTGCGAACAGGACATGAACGACTGCGGATTTCCCAGCCCCCGCACAATATAGCTGCGGCTGCCCTGGCATCCCGGAATGATGCCGTATTCGCTGGCAAAGGCCCGGGTGGCCCCCTTGCGATGCACCCACACTGGCCTGGAAAAATGGGTTTCGCCCGCGGCATGGTTGTGGGCCACGTCCAGGGGTGGATCAAATCGGTCGCAGCCGGTCGCTTCGACCATGATTTCCCGCAGCACGGCCATCATCTCGCCCCGGTTGGCCCGGGCAAAGGCGACACAGTATTCCATCTCCCGCAGATACCGCTGCCCCACCGACGATGCCAGCGGCAGCAGCGCCAGTTGCCACTCTTTCGGCACGGCGCCCCTGCCGGCCTTCTGGGCCAGTTGGACGGCCAGATCGTTGTAATGGCCGGCGACCTTGTAGCCGAGATTGCGGCTGCCCGAATGGATCATCAGCCAGATCCGCCCATCGTTGCCTCGCTGAATTTCGATAAAATGGTTGCCGCCGCCCAAGGTGCCGATCTGATGGCGGGCGTTGTCGAACTCGGCGGCCACCACCGGCAGGTCTCGTTCCGAAGTGCCGGGATCCGGCATGGCCTCGAGCGGACGCGGTTTACGATGATGCTTGAATCCCAAGGGAACGGCGGCGCGCAGGGCGGCGAGGATTCGCTTGAGCTGCGGGATACTCACCTCAGCCAAGCCGGTGCGGACCGCCTGCATGCCGCAGCCGATATCGACCCCGACCGCGTTGGGAATGACCGCGTCGACGGTGGCCAACACCCCGCCGATCGGCATGCCGTAACCCACATGGGCATCGGCCATGATCGCAACGTGGTGGAAGGCGCACTCCAGGTTGGCCAGATGGCGCGCCTGGACCATGGCCTCTTCCTCCAATGCATCCGTCCACAGCAACAGCGGTATTTTTTCAGTGTTGATCGCCCGTTTCACAGTGTCCTCTTGCTCTCTGCGCCCGCTGATATATAGTGCCCACACCGTTTACGCCGGGCTTGCGCTTTCCAGCCCGGCATTCCTTGAACACCACCCGGCACCTTTTCCATGATCACTCAGGAAACCCTGACCCATCTCTGGCTGCACCTGGGCTGGCCTCTGCTGCGCCTGCTGATGTACCTGGCCATCGGCCTGCTGGCGGCCCTGTTCATCGAATCGCTCAACTGGACCAGAAAGCTGGCAATCATCGCCCGGCCACTGACCCGATTCGGTCATCTCTCGCCTTTGACCGGTGCCTCGTTCTCGGTTTGTTTCTTTTCGGGCATGGCCGCCAACACCATGCTGGCCGAAGGCTATGCCAATAGGCAGTTGAGCCGCAAGGAACTGATCCTGGCCAATCTGTTCAACAGCCTGCCCAGCAATTTCCTGCACCTGCCCACCACCTTCTTCATCGCCGCGCCGATCATCAAAAGCGCGGCCTTCGTCTACATCGGCCTGACCGTGGGCGCGGCCATCCTCCGAACCTTGTTCGTCACCCTGCTGGGCCGGATGCTGCTGCCCACCAACAACGGAGAAATAACCGCCACCGAGCTGCCGCCACCACCGGAGCACCCGTTCCGCGCCGCCCTCCAGAACACCATGAAGCGGTTCAAGCGGCGCATCCGCAAAATTGTCGGCTACACCGTGCCGATCTACATCCTCTTCTACGCCCTCACCGAGGCCGGTTTTTTCACCGCCGCCGAACGATTCATGGGGCAGCATCTTGCCTGGCTGTCCTGGCTGTCGCCCCAGGCCCTGTCGATCCTCACCTTTCAGATGGCCGCCGAATTCACCGCCGGCCTTGCCGCCGCCGGCTCGCTACTGGCCAGCGGCTCGATGCGCGTGGAGGAAATCGTGCTGGTGCTGCTGATCGGCAACATCCTCTCTTCGCCGATCCGCGCCATCCGCCATCAATACCCGTACTATGCGGGCATCTTCAAACCGGTTTTGGCCGCGGAACTGATTCTGTTCAGCCAGGGATTCCGGGCCTTGAGCATAGCGCTGATTGCATTTTTATATTATTTTTTCGTGATGTAGCAACCCGGTTGGCATAACGGGCACCCCACCCGGCAATCTGCAAGGAGGCGATATGGAAAAAACCATACTGGTCGCGATCGACGGCTCGGTGTACAGCGGCAACAGCCTGGAATATCTCATCAATCTTTTTGGTTCCGACTCCAGCCTTTCCCTGCACCTCTTCGGCGTGGTGCCCAGTGGCGGTGGCGGCAAAGAGTGGATGTTCGATGTCGACCCCCTGCGCAGCCAATCCGCCGGAACGGATCAGCGGGCCAGCCGTGCCCGCAAGCAGCTGCGGGACGCCGAGGACCGACTAGCCCGGGGCGGCATTTCCCGGGAGCGGATTAAAACCGAGGTGCGAATCGCCACCAGTGTCAGCGGCGCAATCCGCGACGAAGCCAAGCGCGGCAATTACGACAGCGTGGTCATCGGCCGGCGTGGTTTGGGGACCATGGGCAATATGTTTTTCGGCAGCATCTCGGGCGAGTTGATCGAAAAATGTCACAATGTGCCGCTCTGGATCGTGGATGGCCATGTCAGCGCCGAGCGCTTTCTGCTCGCCGTCCACAGCCGCCCCTCCTCGCTGCTGGCCGCCGACCACCTGGCTTATATGCTCAAGAACCGCCCCGGCGCCGAAATCTGCCTCTACCACTCCAACTCGGTCTTCGGAGCCCAGCAAGGGGCCACGGCCGAGGAATTCCACCTCCAATGGGGTAAGGAGTGGTGCGACAAATACCTTGACTTGGATAACTTTCTCTTTTACGCCCACTGCCAACTCCTGGTCGAGGGCGGCATCTCCCGAAGCCGGATCAGACAACTGCCCGCGCAGATGCACCTCGACGTGGGCAGCGATCTGCTGCGGCAGGCCAAGCAGCACGGTTGCGGCACCATCGTCATTGGACGACGGCGCCGCGATCTCGCCAAGGGCCAGCTCAAGGGCGTTTCCGACAAGACCTTGAAGCAGGCCCAGGGCGTTGCCGTGTGGCTGGCCGGGTAAGCCCCCCCTTGGTTCCCCGGCGGTTCGGCTATTGCTTTGTCGCTGGCGGCCCGGCGGGACCGGCAGTTGCCATCGGAGCGACGATCACCGTGGCGGCCCGTTCGGGCGCCAGATACTGCCTGGCCAGTTCGGTCAACTGATCCGCCTTGATAGCCGCGAATCCCTCCAAAATGGTGAGCGGCCATTGCAATTGCTGCGGATGGCGGCTGGACAAATTAAGCACCGATTCCATCCAGTAGCGATTGTTCCGCTTGATATCCTTGATCGAGGTCAGGGTGGGCTCCAGGGCCCGGTGCAGTTCGTCCTCGCTGACCCCCTTGCTGACCAGGCCCGCAGCCACAGCCCTGATCGCCCGTGCGAGCGATCCCGCCTGGTCCGGAGCGACGATCAGGCTGCTTTTCATCAGGCCGAAGCCGATACTGGTCCGGCTGGGCTGGCTAGTCACCTGGGGTGAATAGGTGGCCCCCAATTCTTCCCTGATCTTTATTCGCAGCCGGTCGTCGAACACCGAGGCCAGCAGATTGAGCCGTCGGGTACGGTCGATATCCCAGAAATCGGCGGTTTGCCAGGCCATGATCAGCAACGCCCGGTCGATGGTGCTGGCCGCCTGCAAATGCCGCTCTTCACCGGCTGGGAACACGATCGGCTGCGCCGGCTGCGCTTCCGGTGCCTGCCGTTTTTCCGCGCCGAAATATTTCCGGACCAGTTTGATCGCCTCGGCGGGATCGATATCCCCCACCACATTGATTTCCAGGGGATCTCGGGCCAGGATCGGCGTCAGCCAGCCGCTGATTCGAGCCAGGTCGATTTTCTCCACCTCGCCCCAATCCGGCAGTCCGTATTCCGGGCTGCCGCCGGCCAGAAACCGCTCGCCCTGGATCTGGGCAACGCCTTCCGCCGTCCCGGCCAGTTGATCGTACATCCGATGCAGGTTTTCCCGGCTGCGGCGGAAATCCTCGGGCCGAAAGGCGGGATCGTGCAATCGATGCCGGAGTAGTTGCAGCAAGGTCTCGAATTCATTCCGCAAACTGCTTCCATTAAAGGAAAAGCTCTCGGGTCCCACCGCAAAATCAAGGGTAACGTTGGTTCCGGCCAAGGCTTGATTCAACTGTTCGCGGGTCAGGCGGCCGATGCCGCTCTCGCGCATCAGGGCCTCGGCGGACAAGGCCATGCCCGCGGCCGGCTCATCCTGCCTGCCGTTGCCGAACTGTACCGAAAGCATCACCTGATTTGCCTGAAAATCCGTGGGCTTGATGTTCAGGAGCACGCCGTTGGCCAACGACACCGTCTCCACCCCGATCTCCTTGAGGCTCACCTGCCCAATATGTTCGTTCTCCGCAACGGTGGGCAGAGTCAAATAGGGAAAAGGAGCGCGCCGGGCCTCGACCCAGGCCGGGAGGTCCTTGGCTTGGTTGGCCAGGTACAGCTCGCGCACCTGTTCCTGCAATTGGGCGGCAGTCAACCCCGGATCCAGGACGCCGGCAAGATGAATCTGGCGGCGCGGACCGTTCCACAGCTGGCGCAGGGCACCGTTGACCTCGGCCAGGGTCAGCTTGTCGAGTACCGGTCCGTAAAATGCCATTTCCTGGGCCGGACTCAGGATCACCTCGCCGTCGCCCAGTTTGCGGATGATTTCATCGGCAAGCTGGCGGCTGTCGCGGGAGGCGGCGGTCTGTACCTCTTTTTCGAGCATGGCCTTGACCTCCCGCTTGCTTCGCACCAATTCATCCTCGGTGAACCCATCCTTCAGGGCTTGGCCGAGGGTCGTCTGCAACAAGGTCAGCGCTTCCCGCCAGGTTCCGGTTTCGGTCCGGGCGGCCAAGGTGGCGTAGTTGTATTGCCGGAGAAAAAGGCCGGCATGGGCACGGGGCTGCGCCAGGGGGCTGTTGGGCTGCTGCTCGAGTTGCTTCAGCCGGTTGTCGAGCAGGATCGAAACCAGGTATTGCCGCATCTGCTCGATTTCCCAAGCCTGGGAATCGATGTGCGGCTGGATGTTGCTCACCGTGGTCAGGGCCACGTTGGTGGCGCCCAATTCCGGTTCGGGCAGGATCTGGATATCGAGGCCCGACTCCTTGACCTTGCCCATCTCCGGACAGAGGATCGGGGCCTCCGCCGCCTTCAAACCGACAAAGGCCTTCTCCAGCAGTTTGGCGGTTTCCTGCGGTTGCATGTCGCCGACCGCCACCACAACCATGTTGTCGGGCCGGTACCAACTGTCATAAAAAGCACGGAGCCGGCTGCTGTCCGCCGTATTGAGCACCTCTTCCACCCCGATGGGATCACGCCGGGCCACGAGCGTGCCGGTGAAATCGAACTCCATTTGTTTTTTCGCGACCCGGGCGGCGGCAGAATCGCGGCTGCGTTTTTCCGACAGGATGACGCCCCGCTCCCGATTGACCTCTGTTTCCAGCAACAAGGCGCCTCGGGCATAATCGGCCAGCACCTTGAATCCATCCGTCAGCACGGCGGCGTCCGCCGAGGGCAGCAGAAGATTGTAGATCGTTTCGTCAAAGCCGGTTTGGGCATTGGTATCGCCACCGAATCCCATGCCAAGGGATTGAAAATACTTGATCAAGGTGCCAGGAGGGTAATGGGTGGTGCCGTTGAAAAGCATGTGCTCCAGGAAATGGGCCAATCCCCGCTGCTCATCGGTCTCATTGAGCGAGCCGGCCCGAACCAGAAGATAGAGGGCCACCCGGTTCTTGGGCTCGCTGTTGGGCATGAGCACATATTGCAGGCCATTGGCCAGCCGGCCGAACACCAGCGACGGGTCCGGTCGCAAATCGCTGCCATCCTGGGGCCAGCCGCCTGTCAGGCAGGAGGGCCGTGCCGGCCGGGTCTCGGCCTCGGCGGCTCTGGCCCGATCCGCGGATAGGACGGTCAAGAACGCCGCCAAAAGGACCATTGCCAGTCGTGACGAAAACAAAATCAAAGATTGCTGCATTGTCGAACCTCGAGGTTTGGTGTACACAACGGAAAAAGGTCTTCAAACTATAGTGTGCGACCGGGGGGTAAACAAGGTGATTATTGCCGGCAAACGGGCCTTGGTGCTGGGAGCGACGCGCGGTATCGGCCGGGCCGTCGCCCGAAATCTGGCCAGCCAGGGGGTGCGTCTGATTCTGCCCTGGCTCGACTGGCCCGAATCGGTGGCGGAATTGCGGGAGGAATTCGGCGGCGGCAGAGACGGGCACCTGCTGGTGCGAACCGACCTGCGGCTGGCGAGTGAGGTGGCGGAATTGATGGCTGTCATCGACGAACGGTTCGGCCGGTTGGAAATCGTGGTCAACAACATCGAACGCGGCGGCATGCCGGTTTTGCATGGCGGCTACGGCCGGGAAGTCAACCGCGACCAGTGGCGGCTGGAAATGGAAACCACCCTGCACGCCAAATGGCTGGTCTTCGACCAGGCCTTGCCCTTGTTGCGCCGCAGCGAAGCGGCGGCGGTGGTCAACATTTCCTCGATCGCCGGCATGGTCGGCCGTTCCGGCCCGGCGGGCTTCTTGTTCAACGACGGCTACGCCGCCGCCAACCGGGGGGTGAGTTCCCTGACCGAAACCTGGGCCAGAATCGGCGCCCCGACCATCCGGGTCAATGAACTCATGCTGGGATTGATCGATTCCCGGCATGGACCGGGCACCCGGGGCTGGGACCTGCTCTCCGAGGAACAGCGGCGCGATCTGCTCCACCATACCCTGCTGCGGAGAACCGGCACGCCCGAGGAAGTGGCGCGGGCCGTACTGTTTTTGATCCGGGATGCCGATTTTCTAACCGGCTCGGTGCTGCGCCTCGATGGCGGCTATATGGTGGGGGGGGAAGCGCCCGCGGTTATGCCCGACGGATCGTTGTGAGCTGCAAGGACAGAGGCTGTCAGCCTTCCAGCACCCAATCGGGGAGGTGGTGCATGATGTACTCGGTCACCTTTTCCTTGGAGTCCGGATCGCTTTGCTGGACGCCGGCATCGCGCATCACCTCGTCGAAGTCGTACCAACAGAGCTCCTTGTCCTGGCGGCTGTACACGGTCAATATCCGGTGGTCCGGATCGTCGATATCCTCTTCTTCCTGAATGGCAGCCACCAATCGGACAGCTTCCTCATAGGGAAGGAAACGAATTTCATCTTCGCTCATCGGACACTCCATGCACCGACCCGACTACGGGACGGAACAACACGTGGGAACAAGGCGAGTTGCGCGGAGTCAACGCGCCTTGCACGGCACAACAGGAAATCAGACCGGTTTGACGACAGCCCCGGAACGGATGCAGCGGGTGCAGACATTGGCATGCACGGTGCCGCCATTGCTGGTCTGCATGCGAACTCTTTGCAGATTGGGCAGCCACCGACGACGGGTCTTGTTATTGGCGTGGCTGACGTTGTTTCCCGTGGCAGGGCCTTTGCCGCAGATTTCACAAATACGGGCCATGATCGATTCTCCTCTGGTAAATCGTTTAACAATAACCACGAATAATAGCCCCACACCCCGAAAAAGCAAGTTCTTTTCGCGCCCATTCCGGAGAATTTGCCGGAGGCGGCCCCATTCCGCGCGAGGTGCCGACCGTGCGGCCTCGACACAGACGAAGGCCCTGGCGTGCCGCCTAACCGCCATCGCGGCAAATACATATAACCCGGCAATAATGATAAAGAATTTTTCTTCGTTCAACGGTTGGTTTTTGGTATAATCGGCCTTACAATCAACAACGCGTCCCCAAACCGCCCCCGTGCCGCATCCCACGGCAGAGCAGGTGCGACGGCAACCGGGCCAAAACCGACGATGTACCGCCCTACGCACCGCAAGGAACCGCCGCATGAGACATGCCGCCATTTTGTTTTACGAACTGCTCTCATGGCGGTCGGTCCTTGACATTCTCCTGATTGCCGCAGGCCTGTTCTTCCTCTACCGGACCCTGCTCCGGCTCGGCACCTGGAAGATCATGGCCGGCATCCTCATGGCCCTGGTGGTCTTCATCCTGGCCAACGCCCTCCAGCTCAAGGGCATCGAGTGGATTTACCATAACGTCAGCAACGTGGCCGTTCTCGGCCTGATCATCATCTTCCAGCCCGAACTGCGCAAGGTGCTGGAAAAGGCGGTCTCGGTCCCACCGCATCGATACAAAGGCACGGACACCCCGCTACACGGCCTTGTCGGCGAAGCCCTGGTTAAACTGGCCCAGGAGCGGTGCGGCGCCATCGTCGTCTTTCCCGGCAAAGAGCCGCTCAACGACAAAATCTCGGGCGGCTACCAACTCAACGCCGTCCCCAGCCTGCCACTCATCCTCAGCATTTTCGACTCCAACTCGCCGGGACACGACGGTGCCGTGATCATTGAAAACGGCAAGTTGACCCAATTCGGGGTCCGATTGCCCATGTCGCAGTCGACCCGGCTGTCCGAGGAATATGGCACCCGCCATCACGCCGCCATGGGCCTGGCCGAGCAGACCGACGCCATGGCCCTGGTCGTTTCCGAAGAACGGGGCCAGGCCTCCGTCTTTGTCAACGGCGAGATGCACCCGGTGCGCACCGCCGAACAAATCACCCGCGCCATTGCCACCCATCAACGGGACATGGGCTTCTTCAATCGGGACAACGCCCCGAAAATCCGCAAGCGCACCATCTTCCAATGCATCGCCAGCCTGATCATCGCCGTTGTTTTCTGGTCATCCCTGGCCATTTCGCAACGGGAAGTGGTCGAGCGCGTCCTGCCGGTGAATATCGATTACACCTCTCCGGCCGACGATCTGGTGCTGGTCGGCGACAAAGCCAACGAGGTCAAACTGTATCTTTCCGGTCCTAAATCGGAAATGGACAACCTGGCCAGCAATCCCCCCAGCGTCAAGATCGATTTGTCCAAAATGGCCAAGGGCAGCCAAACCATCATTATCACCAGCGAAAACCTACGGCTGCCCAAGGCGATCAGCCTGCTCGACACCTCTCCCCAGCAGCTCAAACTCACCCTGGCCGCCGTGGTCCAGAAAAATGTGACGATCGCCCCACAAATCATCGGCAAGCTTCCCGGCAACTTGAAAATCAAAAAAATCACCGTGACCCCGGAAACGGTCTTGGTCACCATTCCGGTCACCAGGGAGGAGAGAGGCAATGATGAGGTGCTGACCACCCCAATCTATTTGGAATCGATCTCCACCGACAGCAAGCTGTTCTGCAAGGTAATCGCGCGCCCCTCGATCCAGCCGGTCACCAAACGCTGGCCCGACGTCGAAGTCTTCATCGAACTGAAATAACCCGTTGTCCGGCACTCGACCGGGCCGAACCATGCCGGCATCGGACCGGATTCACCGCGTATCCCCTCTCCTCTCCACGCCCTTCCCCTCGAAACCCACTCAAACGACATTTTTGAGCATATTTCAAAAGAAATGTGTCAAATTTGTAACTTAAACCACATTTACATGCAGCTTGCGGCTAAGGTTCATCCAGCCAACATCCCAACAATAAATAATTTTTTCTGAAAAAGAATTAAAAATTAGAAAATCGGCACGATACATGCTTTAAGCGAGCATCGCGTATCGCTGTTCATGTTTCGGATCTTGGAGCCGTTGCACCAACTATCAAAAAAGGAGAGGATATGAAACGCTTGTTTTCCGTGGCGACCTTTGGCGCCCTTACCATGACCATCACCGCACCCCCGGCCGAAGCGGCAACCGCCACCGCCGCCCTTGACGCCAACAGCGCCTATGTCTGGCGCGGCTTGACCGCGAACCACGGCTTTGTCCTTCAGCCGAGCATCGACGTTGCCGCGGAAAATGGATTCGGTGTCAATGTGTGGGCCAACTTCGACGTCGATGACTACAACGGCACGGTCGAGGAAAGCAGGTTCTCCGAAGTCGACCTGACGGCCTCCTACATGTACAAACTGGGCAAAGTGGACACCAGCGTCGGCGTCATTGCCTATACCTTTCCCACCACGCATCCGGACGCCCTCAACGGCGAGCCCAAGGATTTGAACAACACCAGCGAAATTTTCCTGGGCTTGGGCTACGACCTGGGCTACGGCTTCAGTCTGTCCGGAAAAATATATTACGATTTCGACCAGGTAGACGACTTCTACCTCACGGTGGGCTTGGGATACGCCTACGGCATCAACGACAAAACCACTCTCAACTTAAGCGGCCTGATCAGCTTTGCCGGCGAAGACTTCAGCGAATATTACGCGGCCGGTACGGACAGCGGTTTCTTCAACTATACCCTCAGCGCCTCGGTGAAATACATGGCCACCGAGGCCCTTGGCATCGGCGCCAACATCAATTTCACCGACTCGATGGATGACGACGTCCTGCCGGAAGAAGCCGTGCACACCAATGTCTTTGGTGGCATCAGCCTGACCTACGCCTTCTGATCCCCTGTTCGCATTTCCGTCCCCCTCCCCGCTTCCCGACAGGCGCAAGGCCTCGGGTGGCGGGGCTTCCCCTGTTCGTTCGCGCGGTTAAAGCCGCACCCAAGCTCTCGGCCCGGCACCGAAAACGTGGAACCGGGCCGAGGCATCGACCGGGAGCAAATGGACGCACAAAAGGTCCAACTCGCCTATTCCCGCAGGATCATCGTCCACCGTTGCTGGTCGTCAAGAACAACGCGACCGGTGCGCAGGCACTCGAAGATATGGTCGAAGATCACAGATGGCGGCGGCCCTCACGCCCCGGTTCGACGTGGCCGACCGGCCGTGCCGCACTTGCCGCAGCCCGTGGGTGCTGTCACGAATCCGAACCGATGCGCAGCTCCAGGGTCAGGGATGAACCGGGGCGGCAGCCGGACGAGGCTTTGCCCGCTTCCCGCTTGATCCGCACGGTCGAGCGGCGCAGCCATTGCCGGACTTCCTCGCGGCTGACCGTTTCCCGCAGCGTGCCGCCGCAGCCCGACCGGATGCTCGCCGACCCTAGAGAGGAACCGAAATCGATCACAGCTCCGTCGACTCGCAACACCATGCCTCGGCCGTCGCCGGTTGCGCTGACCACGCCGTCGGCCCTGCCGGGGTACTCCTCGCCGTCGGCAATCTGCCACAGGTCGAGGGGCTGCCAGTGGGTGCATGTCGGTGGAGAACCGGCAAACTTGGCGCATCCCCGCCCGCTGAATCGTTCCACGTCAATTTCAGTGGACAGGGTCTGGATGGCATAGTTTTCGCGGCCATCGGGGCCGCTGACGATCAGGTTGCCGACAAAGGTTTCCCGGATGGTATAGCTGAGTTCCTGCCTGGGCTTGCCGTACAGGGTCGAGACCGTGCCGCCTTCGATCGTGATCGATCCGGCCAGGGGAATGGCGCGCATCGCCAGGTTCGTCCGTCCCTTGCCTGCCAGGCCGGGGATGGCCTTGCCCCGGTTGATCAAATCTCGGCGGCGCTTGTTTTCCTCCTCCGGTGTCGGCGCCAGGTCCGCCACCGGTACCAAAACGCCCGTTTTGGGGGCAACGTCCCCGGTCTTGTCGGCTGCCTGAGCCGCGCACACCCGGTCCGCCTGTGCGGCCAGGCGGTCCAGCTCGGCCCTGGCCCCCACCACGGCCTCCTTGGTCGTGGCCTTTCTGATGGTCAGCTTGAGCCGATCCATGCGGGAGCGTATCTCTCGACAGGTCAGGGGCGCGGCAATCGACACGGAAGCCGCCACCAGCAGCGTCAGGGTCGCCAGCGCCAACCAGCGGCCCAACGGAAGCGGCATCGCGCCTCTCCCCCGCCTGCGGCAGGCAACAAACCACACCGCGCTCACGACGCCCGCACCGGACCGGCCGTCACCACGCCCGCCTCTATCAATCGCTGGAGTTCCTCTTCCGCCAGGCCGGCCAAGTGCAGGATATCGGCCGCTCCTTCTCCCACCGCCGGCGGCTGCAGGCGCAAATCGAAGGTCCGGTTGCCGAGCCGCAGCGGCAGCTTGGGCAATCCGACCTGGCCGCCGTCGGGCATGGCGGTTTCGGCCAGCCCGCCCGAGGCTTGCAGGTGCGGATCGCCCCAGAGATCGATCGGCCGGTTCACCGGAGCAAAGGGGATGCCCGCCCGTTCGGCCAGGGCCATCAGCTCGGCCTTGGTCAGCCGGAGCAATCGCTGTTGCAGCGCGGGATACAGCCAGGGCCTGGCTTCGATCCGCCCTTGGTTGGTGGCCAGTCGCGCATCCTCGGCCCAATCGAGGCAATCGAAGGCGGTGCAGAAACGTTGCCAATGCCGGTCCGAAGTGATGCCGATGAAGACCTGCTGGCCGTCGCCGGTGGCAAACAATTCGTACACGGACCAGGTGCGCTCGCGTTCCGGCATCGGCGGCGGAACCTGGCCGGACACCGCCGCCCCGGCCATATGCTGCCCCATAAGAAAGGCCACCGATTCGAACAGCGAGGCCTGCACAACCTGGCCCAGGCCGGTCTGCCGCCGCTGGAGCAGGGCGGCGAGGATGCCGATCGCGCCGAAGCCGCCGCTGAGGATATCGGTGACCGAGGCGCCGGCTCGCATCGGTTTGCCGCTCGGTCCGGTCATGTAGGCCAGGCCGGCCATCATCTGCACCACTTCGTCCAGGGCCGGCCGATGGGCATAAGGACCGGGCATGAACCCCTTCAGGGCGCAGAAGATCAGGCCGGGATTGCGCCGGCGGCAGACCTCGGCGCCGATGCCCAGCCGGTCGACCGTGCCGGGGGCGAAATTCTCGATCAGTACATCGACCTGTTCCACCAGCCGGAGGAACAGGTCCCGGCCCCGCGCATCTTTCAAATCGATTGCCAAACTCTTTTTATTACGATTGAAGCAGGTGAAAAAACCGGCGCCGAACCCTTGCAGCCGGCGGGTATCGTCGCCCTGGCCGGGCCGCTCGACCTTGTAGACCTCGGCACCCAAGTCGGCCAGAATCAGACCGCAGGCCGGGCCCATGATGTTGTGTCCCAGTTCCAGCACGCGAATACCGGCCAGCGGTAGCGGTATATTTTCCGGCGGTTCCTGCTGTGTGCTTTCCATGTCGAGTCCGTAACGTACCGGTCGGTTGAAAAAAACGCCCCCTCCTTGCGCCGGGCAGATCCAGGCCGGCCGGAAGGAGGGGGCGAGGCGGCATGGGGTCGGGCGGCGTTCATCTTCGGGCCACTATACCACCGGCGAAAAAATATGCCGTCAGCAAAAGCCGGCCACCGCGGCTCGTGGGCTAGGGCTTGTCGTCCCCCTGCCACATCGCAGAGCAATTGCCGCCCTTGGCCTTGGCCTGGTACATGGCCTTATCGGCATAGCTCAGCAACTGTTCTTCGTCCGAGGCGTGGTCGGGATACAGGGCAATGCCGATGCTCGCCGAAACGGTGATCCGGTGGCCATCGATCCAAAACGGCTGTTCCACAGCCCGGCGGATCTTCTCCGCCACCACCACACCGGCCCGGACATTTTTGACCGCGTGCAGGACGATGACGAATTCGTCCCCGCCCAGCCGCGCCAGGGTGTCGCCGGAACGCACCTCCTGGCCGAGCCGGGCCGCAAGCATCTGCAGCAGCCGGTCGCCCACGGTATGGCCGAGTTGGTCGTTGACCGGCTTGAATTTGTCGAGATCGAAGAAAAGCAACACCACGTGTCGGTCTTCCCGCCGCACCTGGTGGATCTCCTGGCGCAGTCGATCGAGCAGCAGTGCCCGGTTGGGCAAGCCGGTGAGCAAATCGTGATGGGCCAGGTGGGAAATACGGTCGGCCTCGGCACAATAATCGGTGATATCGGACAATCCGACCACCTCGTGCACAACCCGGCCGTTGTCGTCGCGCACCTGGCTGATCGACTGCCATACCACGAATATTTCGCCGTTTTTCCTGCGGTTCCTGACCTCGCCTTCCCACCGTCCCTGGGCGGCCAGATCTTGCCGCATGGATCGGATGAACTCCTCGGTATGATAGCCGCTGGCCAGCAGGCCCAGATTCCTGCCGACCGCTTCTTCGGCGCTGTAGCCGGTAATCCTGGTAAATGCAGGATTGACCGCCACGATCCGTTGTTGGCCATCGGTCACCACCACCGCCTCCAGCACGGTTTCGAACACCGTGGCGGCCAGACGCTCGTAGGCACGCCGGCGTGCGGCTTCCCGTTCGGCGGCGATCCGTCGTAGCCGCCGGTAGAAAACGGTCGCCAGGGAAAGAATGGCCAGCAGGGCCGGCGTCCCCAGCCACAGCAGTCGGCCGATCTCCTGCCGCCAGCCCGTCAGGGCCTGGTCGCGATAGAGATGGGAGACCACCACCAGCGGGTACGGCAGGGTTGCGCGAAAGACGGCCACCGTTTTCCTGTCGCCCTCCTGTTCGGCGGGATAGCGGCCGGTTTCGGTCTGCCGCAGCAGCTGTGCCAACGCCTGGCCGTCCTGCTGTACGCCGGTGAGCGGTGTCTTGCCGCTGGTCAGCAACAGCACACGGTCACGGCGCAAGACCTCCGCAAACCCCTCGGCCGGAGGCAGCCACTGGTTGAAATAAGCGCGCAAGGTCTCTGGGTTGAGCGAGGCCATCATCCGCACTTCGCGGCCATTGGCGTAGGAACGGCAGAGAATCGGGATGAAGCCGAGCCCTTCGGCCGGCAGGGGATCCGCTGTCGATACCTGGCGGCCATCGGCAAAATCGCGGCCGGCCCAGGGCGGGCCGATCAGCAGGGATGGTGCGGCGGCGGAGCCTTGCGGCGGGAAATAGTCGTCGACCGCCACCTGGCGGCCGATATTGCCGCTGTTGGAACTGGCGACAATGCGCCCCGATTCGTCCAGCAGGGAAAGCGAACGCAGAAAAGGAAGCTGGAGCAAGGCCAACTGGTAATGGACATGGATCAACTCGGAATCCGATTCGGCGGCCAGGAAATCGACCAGTTTCCGGATCGTCTCCAGGTTGCGGTTGACGTGTTCCTCAAAGGCCCGCGCATGCAGGGAACTGCGTTCGACCGCGTCGACAAGGGCAGTGTTCTTTTCGCGCTGGATGACATAGATCCCCCCGACAACGGCGGCGCCCACGGCCATGATCATCAGGATCGCGAAGGCGATGTCGGCGCTTAAGGCGCGGCGCGGAATCATGGCGCACCGATCACTCGAGTTGGCCCATGGCCCCGGAACGGGGATGCCGGGGTGGGACCACACGCAGAGGCCCCTTTCGGCTCCTGCGGATACGCGGTCCGGAGGGTCGCAACCGGCAGGCCGGGCCGTGAGCCGAAACGCGCGGGCCAGGAATAGCCAGGATCGAGGCAGCAAACGGCAGCGATAAGGTCCATGCTTTCATCTTGCCTCCTTGGCAGCCACGCCGCCCATGCGCACGACGACCGTGTCTGTCCCGAAATGGAGGGGCGGAGGTTTGTGTCGGCACCACTTGCGCGCTCATTTGAGAAATATAAAACTGGCTGCCGCTACAATTCAGCCGATTTCATCCTAGAGCTCTATTATACTAAAATTTCTTAAAATTACCCTTCATCGCGTTCGTCGTAACAACAAATGGAGAACCTTCGACACAATGACGACTCTGGGCACATTGTCTCTCGATTGCGGGGAGAGACCTCCTGCTATCGACCGGCGTTTGCAGCGTCAAGCACATCGCCGATTGCCCCAAAAGGACCTGGCTGAAATTCGATGGTAACCAGAAATATAAAAATGGGGCGATGGCCTGTCAATTTTTCATGCCATCGCCTGATGTTGCAAGAAAGGAAGGTCGCAAAATTGCGGTTCTTCTCCGCCCGGCATGAGGGGGGAAGAAAATATTTGACCGGCACGGTCCAATTTGTCATACTGCCCCATCGTTCCGACAGCAAATTCGACACGCAACGCATTGCTCTTACACTCCTTTTTCCAACAAGACGGCCATGGCACCAGCCGGCGCGACACGCTTGCTCCGGTCCGTTCCCGCCGTGCAACCGTTTGCGGTCTTTCCTCTCTTGTTCGGCATGCCCCTACATGCCCCGTGGCAGGACAGCCCGATCGCTCCTGACCGACCGGCAATCCGCAGCGGGATCCAGCCCCCGTTGTCTCCCAGGATCGACCCGCATCGGGATCGCGCCTGGTATCCACCAACCAGGAGAAACGCATGAAGCTGATTCAAGGAGCAGTCGCAATTCTGACGATGGTGGCGTTGCCCGCCATCGCTCCGGCCAAGGAGGCGCAGACCCTCGACGAACTGGTGCGCCAGTACGACTCGTCGCGGTGCCAAAAATGCCATCCCGAAATCTACGGCCAGTGGGAGCAATCTCTGCACGCCAAGCCGATGCTCGGGCTCATCGGCAGGACCCTGGCCACCTTCCAGGGCTACGTCAATTCGCGGGACACCGAGTTGAAAAAATCCCGCGAGGTCGCGCCTTCCACCAAGGAATTCCTCAAACCCTGCATCGAGTGCCACCTGCCGCAGATGATGGACGCCTCCGACAAGGTCGCCGACGAAATTGCCAAGGCCATTGTCGACGGCGACGAGGAAGTGCTGGGCAAACTGCAGATCACCTGCATCGTGTGCCACAACCGCAATGCCATCATCCGCAAGTTCCGCGACGGCAATCCCCGGCCCGATGTCATCTACGGCCCCAAGTACGCCGGCCCCCACGGCGACGCGATCTTCACCTCCGCCGCCAAGAGCGAAATGCTGCGGGATACGGTGTTCTGCGCCCAATGCCATCAGGGACCGAACGTGCAGCACTACGACGAGCCGATGTGGTGCACCTCCACCTTCGACAGCCACCAGCAATTCTACGTACCCATGGGCGGCACGGAATCGTGCCAGGAATGCCACATGAAAAAGGAAGGCGGCCACCGCTTCCCGCCCAACTACCAAGATCCCGCCCAGACCTCCAAGCACCTGCAAGAGTGGATCGACCTCAACCTGACCGCCATCGCCTACCGGATGAAACCGGACGCCAAGAATTTCATCCCCATGGTGGTGATCAACAGCGAGGTGGTGAGCCGGATCGGCCATCGTTTTCCCGACGGCTGTCCGTCGCCCAACCGGGTCACCCTCGATTTCAAGGTGAGCACCAAGGACGGCAAGGAACTGTTCAAGGACACCAAGGTCTACATGCCGCAGCACAAGCTGGGATATGACGACAACACCATGGTCTATGCGGCCAACCGTAAGCTGACCCTGATGCGCGACACCAGCCTGCAGCCTTTTGTCCCAAGGAAGGAGAGCATCGAGGTCAAGCTGCCGGACGGGGTGGAAGAGGCCGTAATCGAGGCGACCCTCACCTTCCGGCAACTGCCCGGCATCCCCGAGGCCGAATTTCCGATCCACAAGGTGACCAGGGAAGTCAGTCTGAAGCGCTGATCGGTTCAGGCAGGCGGCAGCGGACCTCGGCCGGTTGCTCCGGGGTCCGCCCCAGCCTCGTTTTTCGCATTACGGAAGATTCGGAAATCAGGCGGGGCTGGCCAGTTTGAGCCCCACAATGCCCGCGACCACCAGGATCAGGCTGCACAACCGAAGCGTCGTCACGGCCTCGTGGAACAAAACGATACCCGCAATGGCCGTGCCCACCGCGCCGATGCCCACCCAGACGGCATAGGCGGTGCCCAGCGGCAGCGTGCGCAGGGCAACGCTTAAGAAATAAAAGCTGGCGCCCATGGCCCCGACGGTGACGAGCGAGGGCACGAGCCTGGTGAAGCCGACGGTGTATTTGAGACCAACGGCCCAGACCACTTCGAAGAGACCTGCGACAAATAACAAGAGCCAATTCATAGGACGGTTTTCCGCTCTGCGGGGCCGTCCCCGCAATCGAAGAAAACGCCAGGGTCGTCCCTGGCGTTCGTCGCCTTGCCTGTCTCGTTCGTCCTGGCCCCCAAGGGCCACGAGCGGACAGGCGGCTTTTTTTCATCCTTCCGTTATGAAGCCCGCAAGGCTTCCTTGGCACTGTCCAACAGTCTCAACGAAGCGTCAAGAGTTTATTGCCAGTTGGCGGCAAGGACCGGGGCCAGGGCTGCCCGATGCTCGGGCGGCAGCATGGTTTGGCCGGCGGTCGGAGGTGTGAAGGAGGCCATGGCATTCACCAGGGCATCCACCTGGGAGCTGAGCAGCACCTTGTTGTCCGAGGTCTTGAACTGTTCGACACGGTATTGGGAACCGGCATACCAGTTCTGGAGGATAAGCGCATCCGTGGTCCCGATCACACTCACTTCCAGATTGTTCCCCGCCCGGCGGAACCAGAGCTGGTCTCCGGCGATATCGTGACCAAAAACAGCAAGATCCGTGTTACCGACAGTTGCGTCGTTCTCGACAATTCTGTCGCTACCGGAACCGCGATCAAAAAGATAGAGATCATCGCCAATGCCACCGTTGAGGGTGTCGTTGCCCGCGCCGCCGTCAAGGATGTCATCGCCGCCATAGCCGTACAAAGTATCGTTGCCGGTCTGACCAACAAGGTGGTCGGCAACATTGTCGTTACCTTTCAAGGAATCATTCGCTTCCGTGCCGTACACCGGCAGGGCTTCGAGCAACGCCTGCCAGGTCAACGCCGCGCCATCGGCAAAGGCGAAGGTACCAATGCGATACGATGCGCTGCTGAACCAACTTTTCAGGATGATCTGGCCGCCGGAATCGCCGATCTTCACCACTAGATCCGAACTGCCCGATCGATCCAAACGCAGATCGGACAGGCCAATGCCCTCGCCGAAACGCAGGGTGTCCAGGCCATTGCTGCTGTCGGATTTGATGGTATCATTGCCGTTACTGCGGTTGAAGATATAGGTGTCGCTGCCGGCGTAGCCATTCAAGGTATCGTCGCCGGCGCCTCCCTCGAGAAAATCATCGCCGCCATAGCCGTACAAGGTGTCGTTGCCGGCCTGGCCAACAAGGTGGTCGGCAACATTGTCGTTACCTTTCAAGGAATCATTCGCTTCCGTGCCATGCACCGGCAGGGCTTCGAGCAACGCCTGCCAGGTCAACGCCGTGCCATCGGCAAAGGCGAAGGTACCAATGCGATACGATGCGCTGCTGAACCAACTTTTCAGGATGATCTGGCCGCCGGTATCGCCGATCTTCACCACCAGGTCCGAACTGCCCGATCGATCCAAACGCAGATCGGACAGGCCAATGCCCTCGCCGAAACGCAGAGTGTCCAGGCCGTTGCTGCTGTCGGATTTGATGGTATCATGGCCGTTACTGCGGTTGAAGATATAGGTGTCGCTGCCGGCACCGCCGCTCAAGGTGTCGTCGCCAGCTCCGCCGAGCAGGATATCGTCACCGGAACGCCCTTCAAGGGTATCGTTGCCTTCCTGGCCCCACAAAATATCGTTGAGATTGTTGTGGCCCGGGAGGGTATCATCTCCGGAGCCGCCCTGGACGGGATGGCGACCGAACAGTTCCTGCCAGGTCAGTACCGTGCCGTCCGCAAAACTGAACCGGTCGAGCCGGTAGCTCTCCCAGCCGCCCATATACCACCTGGCCAGGGTGACCTGATCACCATTTTCGCCGACCTGCACCACCAAATCGTTGCCCGAACGTACCAGCCGGATGTCGCTCAACTCGATCCCCTCGCCAAAGGCCAGCGTGTCCACACCGCTGGTGCTATCGGCTTGAATGACGTCCTGGCCGTTGCCGAGGTCGAACACAAAGCTGTCGTCACCCGCGCCGCCGGCAAGGATGTCATTGCCCGCGCCGCCGAGCAGCACATCGTTGCCGGCTCCCCCCTTCAAGGTGTCGTTGCCGGCGTCACCTCTCAGAATGTCCGCGCCAGCCGTGCCGGTCAAGGTAAGGTCCTTGGCCTTGACGATAATGTCAAAGTCATCCCAGGCCGTCAAGCCGCCAGCGTCCGTCGCTGTCACCCGCACATTCGTTGTGCCGGAAGCAGACGGCGTGCCGCTGAAGGTACGGGTGGATGCATCGAAAACAAGCCATGCCGGCAGGGCGCCGCCATCGGCCGAAGTGGCGCTGTAGATCAGGGTATCGCCCGGGTCAGGGTCCGTGAACGATGTGCCGGAAACCGTGTAATTGAAGGCATCACCCAGATCGATCGTCGTGTCGGCAAGAGCAACCGACAGGACCGGGGCGTTATTGTCGTCCCGGTCGATCAATGCTCGAATGGTATCCTGCGTCCAGACGATCCCATTGTCAAATACAACAAGGTTCACTTTGTGATCGGATGTTTTGCCGCCATCCGTGGTGGCTGGCCCGAAATAATCGACAAGAACAACCTCATCGGAACTGTTTCGGATATTGAACAGCAAATCGTTGTCCGATCGGGAGACCAGCACATCGGTGTCGGCGATACCAATAAGACGCAGCGTATCGTTGCCACCGGCCAAATCGAAATCGTCGATCCGATCCTGGCCATCGCCAAGAGCAAAGAGATAAGTATCGTTACCCGAACCGCCGATCAGGGTATCGTTGCCGCCATTTCCCTTCAACGTGTCGTTGCCGGTGCCGCCCACCAGCGTGTCGCTGCCGCCGGTTCCCGTCAGTTCCACGTCGCCCGGAGGTTGGTCGGGCGGCTGCAAGGCCATAAATTCGGCACCGGTCAGCACCGTGCCGTCGGCAAAGTTGAATTGGTTGAAGTGGGAGTTTGAATAAGTGTTTAAGTACCAATTGATCAGCGTAATTTGATCGTTACCGGCGCCAACGTGTATCACCAGATTGAGGCCAGACCGCATCGGGCGAATATCGTCCAATCCGATCCCTTCGCCAAAGGCAAGCGTATCCGCTCCATCGAACAGGATGACGTCCTGACCGTCGCCCGGGTTAAAAACAAAGGTGTCGTCACCTTGGCCGCCATACAGCCTGTCGTTGCCTGTTCCGCCGGCCAAGAGATCGTTGCCGGGACCGCCGTTCAGATAGTCGTCATCGGCTCCACCATAAAGCGTGTCGTTGCCGGCACCGGCCATCAGCGTGTCATTGCCCTCATCACCGTAGAGGATGTCATCGCCCATGCCGCCGTTCAGCGTATCATTACCGCCTTCACCGAACAAGGTTCCCGGCGCAACGAGAGTCAGCTTTTCACCCGCGTCAGAGCTATGCAACCCTGCCTGACAAATCTCGGCCAGGGTCCACACTGTGCCGTCGCTGAATTCCACACCCCGGAGTTGGTAATCCGTTCCCCGGAGCAAAGTCATGGTCTCGCCCGTATCCCTGATCCGGATAATCAGATCGAAGGACTGGGTAAAGTACAGGCTACTGTCAGCCCAAGGCCTGATGCTGAACTCCACATCAGCGGGCAGCAGATCCCGTAAAAGAACCTTCGTTTCCCCTGTGTAATACTCCAAGGCGTCGACAGTGTCATGGCCATCGCCGCGGCCAAACACAAGCACGTCATTGCCGGCGCCGCCAACCAGCAGGTCGTTGCCGGCACCGCCATCGAGACGGTCATCGCCGGCGTTGCCGTAAAGCGTGTCATTGCCCGCGCCGCCGACCAGCAGATCATTGACGGGCGATCCTATCAGCACGTCGTCATCCGGGGTACCGCCGCTCTGTTGCAAGGCCACGAGTTCGGCAGTGGTCAAGGTGGTGCCGTCGGCAAAGCTGAATCGGTCGATAAAGCTGTCAAAATTATCAATGTACCAATCGATCAGCGTGACTTGGTCGCCGCCTGCACCGACCCGGATCACCAGGTCGGAGTTGGATGGGACCAAACGAATATCCCCCAGGCCGATCCCTTCGCCAAACGATAGCGTGTCGATCCCGTTCGTTGGGTCGAACCGGATAATGTCCTGCCCATCGCCCAGATTGAACTGAAAGGTGTCGTCACCCTCGCCGCCGTCGAGGATGTCATGGCCGGCCCCGCCAGCGAGGAGATCGTCGCCGTCTTCGCCATACAGCGTGTCATTGCCGGCCCCACCGACCAGCATATCATTGCCGCCACTGCCGTACAGCGTATCATTGCCGCCTTCGCCATAGAGTGTCCCGGCGAATGACAATTCCTCATCCGCATCTGAACCATGCAAACCTGCCTGGTAGATTGCAGCCATGGACCACTCCGTGCCATCCGCAAACTCCAACCAAGAATCGCCCCCGACCCCGTTGAGTACGGTCATGGTCTCGCCCGTCTCCTTGATTCGGACGATCAGATCGAAATACGAGTTATAATTCCATCCACCCCGTATTTCCTCTGCAACCCGGACCTCACGAATCCCTATGCCGAACTCCACATCGGCGGGCAGCAAATCCTGCAAGAGAATCGTGTCATTTTCCTCATCGGCATCAACCGTGTCATGGCCGTAGCCGCGGCCAAAGACAAATACATCGTTGCCGGCGCCGCCGACCAACAGGTCATTGCCGGCACCGCCATCGAGGCGATCATCTCCATCGCCACCGGCCAGCAGGTCGGTGTCGGCGGTCCCCATCAACACATCGTCGTCCGGGGAGCCGTCGATCCGCTGCAAGGCCATGAACTCAACTCCGGTCAACATCATGTCGCTGCTAGAAAAATGGAACCTGTCGATGCGAGAGCTTGCATACGTGTCGTCGTACCATTCATGCATCGTAATTTGGTCGCCGCCGGTGCCGACCTGCACCACCAGGTCGTTGCCGGACCGTATCAGGCGGATGTCGCTCAACTCGATTCCCGCGCCAAAGGAAAGGGTATCCGTTCCGCCCATCGTGTCGAGATGAACGGTATCCCGGCCGTCACCCAGATTAAAGACAAAGGTATCATCACCCGCACCGCCGTCGAGCGCGTCATCTCCGGCGGCGCCTATCAGGATATCGTTGCCCGCACCGCCATCCAGAATATCGGCCCCATTGTCGCCATACAACCGGTCGTCACCGCCCCGGCCTTTCAGGATATCGTCGCCATCATTTCCATAAAGAATATTGGCCCAATCGTTACCGGCGATGACGTTGTCAAAATTGTTGCCGTGGCCAGACAGACTGTCCCAACCGACCAAGGTCAGATTCTCGACATTGTCCCCCAAGGTATAGTCTTTGACAGCGGAAAAGACCTCGTCGATCCCCTCGTCCAAGCCCTCGATTACGCTATCGTAGGAGCTGTTGACATAGTATTTGTCGTTCCCGGTACCGCCGATCATCGTATCGCCCGCCATCGCATCGTCGTCACCATACCCAACCAAGTGATCGTCACCGTCATCGCCATACAGGAAATCGGCACCCAAACCGCCATCGAGGAAATCGTTGCCCGCGCCGCCACGGAGCGTGTCACTACCGTCACTGCCATAGAGATAATCGTCGCCGCCACCGCCTTCCAGGACGCTCTCTCCGGACCCGGCAAACAAATAATCAGTCAATAATGAACCATGCCGGCTGTAATAGGAGGCCCCCTTCATCAACTCGGGAGCGGAGATCGTGGTCCCGTCGGCAAAGACCAGGTCAAGCTGGGCGAAGCGTCCCCAAAACCAGTTGACAACGGTAATCTGATCGCCGTTCGTGCCCATTTTGATGACGAGATCGTTGCCGGACTTGCTGTAACCGGTCAGGTCAGTAAATGTGATCCCCGCACCGAAGGAGAGGATATCCCGATCCATGTTTTCATAGTCGCAGATGGTATCCGCGCCGTCGCCGGAGTTGAAAATATAGAGGTCATTGCCTCGGTCGCCGTAGAGAATATCGTTACCCGTCCCACCTGTCAGGATGTCTTCCTGGGGGTACCAATCTTGATAATAGGAGTGATAAGGCGGCCCGTAATCGCCAAACAATATATCGTCCCCTTCGCCGCCATTCAGTACATCCCGGCTCTCGCCCCCATACAGGATATCGTTGCCGCGACCTCCATAAAGGCGATCTTCCTGCCAGAAGCCCATATTAGGCGGGCGCTCGCCCGTATAATCCAATTCGTGATCGCCAAACAACACATCGTCGCCATCCCCGCCATCCAACCAATCCCCGCCATCGCCCCCCACCAGCCGGTCATTGCCTCCACGGCCAAGCAAAAAGTCGGCGATGCCGTGGCCAGAGCCACTTATATCGTTGCCAATCAGGATATCGTTGCCCGCGGCGCCATTACTCAGGATCGGTTTCCCATTCTCCGTATTATCAGGCAGGACCTGATCGACGCATCTGCTGATCAGGTCCCCATCGTTCCAGATCGTGCCATCCTGGAAGACAACCTGTACCATGCGGTATGGACTGGGAGAAGAAAATGAACAAAACCACTGTTTGAGGGACACCCGGTCATCCGTGCCGCCGATGGCAAGCACCAGATTATCTCCATCCTGGCTGACGACAATATCGGACGGCGCTATCCCCTCGCCGAACTGCAAGGTATCGGGCAGCAGCAGCCCGGGAAGAGATGCACGGTCACCGCTCCAATTGGACACCATATCCTGGCCGTCTCCCCGGTTGAACAGATAGAGGTCCTGTCCTTCTCCACCGTCCAGGTCATCGTTACCGGCGCCGCCCACCAGGATATCGTTGCCGGCGCTGCCGCTCAGTTCATCGTTACCTCCCTCGCCATACAGCGCTCCGACCTCAGACAGTCCCAGGTACTCATTTGCATCGGTGCCATGTAATCCTGCCTGGCAAATATCAGCCCAGGACCACACAGTGCCGTCGGCAAACTCCAGGTTGTGACTTTGGGATAATACGGTCAAGGTTTCATCCGTATCCCTGATCCGGATGACCAGGCCAGAATATCCGTCACTCCACTCATCACCGGTTGTCACGATGCGGAGTTCCACCTCATCCGGCAACAGATCCTGCAAGCGTACCGTATTTGAACCGTCCCATTTGTTATAGGCATGGGCCATGTCATTGCCATAGCCACGGCCAAAGACAAATACGTTATTGCCGGAGCCGCCCTTCAAATAATCGTTGCCCGATCCGCCATCCAGCACATCATCTCCGTCGTCGCCGTGCAAGGTATCGTTGCCGGCACCGCCCTGCAGAATATCGTTGCCGGCATACCAGTACAAGGCATCGTCGCCGGCACCACCCTGCAGGATATCGTTGCCGGCATACCCATACAAGGTATCGCCATCCTCGCCACCGGTCATGATGTCCACGCCCTCATGCCCGTAGAGTGTATCGTCCGACGCGGTGCCGTTCCCATACAAGGGCCCGGCAAGCAACAACTCCGTTCCGGTCAACGTGGCACCACCGGCAAAGATAAAACGGTCGATCCGGCCTATCTGATAGGAAGCGCCGGAAAACCAGTTGCGCATGGTCAACCGGTCTCCATTGCCACCAATCTTGAGAATCAGGTCGTTACCGGACCTGACTCGAACAAAATCCGTCAAGGCGATGCCGGCACCGAACGACACCGTATCCCCCATATCCAGCCACTCTCTGCCACTGTTGTCGATGGTGTCCGCGCCATCGCCCGGATTGAACACATAAATATCGTTGCCGGCACCGCCTTCCAGCACATCGTTGCCGGTGCCGCCATACAAGACATCGTCGCCGGCACCACCCTGCAACGTATCGTTGTTAGCATACCCATACAGGATGTCGTTGCCCTCCCCACCGGCCATGACGTCCATGCCATAGTCACCATCGAGTATATCGTCCGCCGCTGTGCCGTTAATATGCACGGGGGAAGTCGAAAACAGTCCCGAACTGGTCAAGGTAGTGCCATCTGCAAAAACAAAACGATCTATCTGGTGAGAGGTGCCATAAAACCAGTTGCCAATGGTCAGTTGATCGCCATTGTTACCAATTTTAAGGATCAGGGCGTTGTCGGACCTGACCACGGTCAAATCCGCCAAGGCGATGCCTTGCCCGAACTGTACCGTATCCTGCCCCGAGCTTTCGAAAATGGTGTCCGCGCCGTCGCCCAGGTTGAATACGTAGGTATCGTCGCCATCTTCGCCGGCCAAAGAGTCATCGCCCGAACCGCCGGTGAGGATGTCGTTGCCGCCGCCACCCCAGAGCTTGTCAGCCCCGTCATTGCCGTACAGCGTGTCATTGCCGCCAAGGCCGGCGAGTTGGTCATCTCCGGCCCCTCCGGACAGATAATCGTTGCCGGAACCGCTCAGGTCGCCATTGTCGCCATACAGTCTGTCGTTGCCGTCGCCGCCGTACAATCTGTCGTTGCCCGTACCGCCTTGCAACTCATCATCACCCGCGTCGCCGTCAAGATAATCGTCGCCGTCGTGACCAAAAACCATATCATTGCCAGTGCCTCCGTACAGCGTGTCGGCACCGTCATGTCCGTAGAGTTCGTCGTGCCCTTCGCCGCCGTGCAGGGCGTCATTACCCGCAAATCCGTAAAGCATGTCATTGCCGGTGCCGCCGTCCAGATAATCGTTGCCCCCGCCGGACGCACCGTCATCGTCGCCAATCAGCAGGTCGTTGTCCGCGCCGCCGTATAACCAGTCGGCGCCTGCGCCGCCGGACAAGGCATCGTGCCCATCGCCACCGTCAAGAATGTCGTCGCCACCGTTGCCATACAACATGTCATTGCCCGCGCCACCGCTCAGGATGTCGCGGTCATCGTCAATGGTAGCGTAGGCGGTAAAATTGGTCGTGGCATAGCCGGTGCGGTATCCGGCTGCCGATGCCGTAAAGGTGACGTTGAAAAAGGGAAAATAATTCGAGCTAAAAAAACTTCCCCCTCCGGTGGCATCTTTAAAAAAACCATCGCCAATCAGGAGATCGTCGCCCGCTCCGCCAATGAGGTTGTCCTCACCCGGACCACCGCCGAGAACATCGTTGCCGACGTCGCCCTGCAGATAGTCTCTCCCATGGCGCCCTTCAATCAGATCGTCGCCCTCACCGCCGAACACTTGATCGTCGCCGAATGAGCCGCCCACATAGTCATTGCCGGCCCCCCCATCCAGCCAGTCCCCTTCCAAGGCGCCGGACATGACATGTTCCAGATCGATAACCTCTTCCCCCTGAACCAACACATCCAATTGCCCCGTGATGAGGTCATTGCCTTCTCCACCGAAAATCTCGTCATGCGACATAAATCCATGCAGGTAATCGTCGCCAACTCCGCCGGTTATGTGCATCCGTGGCGCCACGGTCGGAAAGTGGCCGCTGTACAGAGGAAAAAGCGATGAAGACGACTGGAAAGACAACCGCCAGGTCGTGATGTCGTTGCGGTCGGGGCATAATATCAGCATCTCGTCCCGGCCTTCGCTACCGCTCAGGTCAAGCGTGGTCTCCGGGGCCTTGTCCTGCAGGGTTATGCCAAACTCATGATTGGCGAAATCTGCCGCGCTGGTCTGGTTGGCAAAGGTGATGCTGGTTTCGCCGTCGATGGTCTGGGTGCCGGGGGAGTTGAAGGTCAGGGTGTAGGTCTTGTCGTCGCTGGTAAAAATGTAGCTATTCGAACCTTCCTCCTTGACGAACACCCCGGCAAAGGCCACGCCGTTGATCACCAGGATGTTCCGGCCCTCGTCGATGATGGTATCGCGACCGTCGCCGGAATTGATCACATAAGTATCGATTCCCTCGCCACCGATCAGGATGTCGTCGTCCTTGCCGCTGTACAGGGTATCTTGCCCCTTACCGCCAACAAGCTCCAGCTGCGTACCGCTGACCGCCGCCCGTCCATCCAAGGTGTCGTCGTTGTCGCCCCCGTCGACAGTCAACCTGTCACCACGGGCAATGGTACCCGCACCGACAATGACGGTATCGTTGCCGGCACCGGTTTCGATCCGCTGGATATTCTTGAGGATCGTCCCGCTCAGGTCGATCATGTCCGCCTGTTCCGTGCCGGCCAGGATGTTCGTGCCCTCGCCGCCATCGATGATTTCGACCGTGCCCACCCCGGAAAAATTGTTCAGCCTTATGATGTCGTCGCCAGCGCTGCCCAAAATGGTGTCCGCACCTCCGCCGCCTATGAAAAGGTCGTAGTCGCCATCCGTTCCTTCAACGACAAAGATGTCGTCGCCCAAACCGCCGTTCATGCTGTCCTGGCCCGCGCCACCGATCAGAATGTCATTGCCGGCCCCGCCTGCCAGGGTATCGTTGCCGCCCTGGCCAAGAAGCAGATCGTCGCCGTTTCGGCCGTTCAGGATATCGCCGCCATTGTCTCTGCCGATGAGTAAATCATCATTAAAACCGGTGCGTGTTGCCGTATCCTCTCCGTTCAGAGTGTAGGCATCGTCGCTCGCCACCTGGATGTTCAAGGGATTGAAATCGTGCGCCCGATTGTATCCCGGTTTGATATACTCGGACATCAGTACACTGGCGGCAGAGGTCAGTTCAGCCTCCAACGAACGAACAATATTGTTGCCGGATAGGTGATAGTCGCTATTGGCCGCCGCGATCTGATTGCCTTTTGTGCCGGCCTGACTGTTCAAATTTCCATAATCAGCCTCGTATTCCAGAATTTTTTTCCGGTGTACGGTATACATTCGATAGATTTGTAAGGATTCGTCTTTACCCCTGGCCTGGCCACCGGAATCATAAAGACCAAAGACCTCCGCCTCGTAAAATCGGCGTTTTGCAATGCCGGGTAAGACATCCCCATTGGAATTGTAGCGGATTTCATACCAGGCTTCGGCCCGGTTGCCGTTTTGCAGGGCATTTTTGAGACCGTTACCAAGCAGTTTCTTGGCATTGTTCCAGGCGAGAGACACCAGGGCCACTCGTTCCTGCGCGGTGGTGGGAATGCCGGCAAGCCAGGAATTGACTTGACTCTCGTATTCCTCAATCAATGAGTCGAAGACCGTGCGAATTTCGCCATCGTTGACAAACTCAAAGGCCGCGTGCGTACGATTTGCCGCCGGAATATTGACGTCATTGAAACGGCGGTGCATGACATCGTTGAGGGCGGCATGCAGAGCGGCATCGCTAACGTGGTTCGCATTGACGACAGCTTCGATCTCGTTCAGATATTGGCGTTCCGCTGGGCTGGGATCAGTCACCATTAACCCCAATTCCCTTAGCACTTCTGTTCTGACAGAACGTGTCCTCAAGTTGAAACCGATGCCGATGGTCGGGATACCTTTAGAGTCACGGTATGGAGTTTCACTAGGATCGCCGCGCTCCTCCACATTCACCAAAACCTGATAGCGCAAAGCATTGTAGGTCTCTGTTTCCAATTGGTTATAGGCCAGCATGATTTCTCTCCTCTTTTACTGCTTCAAGTACTCAAAAACACAGACGGAAGTCTTTCCTTTACCCATCCCTTCCCTGGTGGAAAACGGCTCCTCGACGGAGAACTCCAGGTCACTATTCCGAGCAATGACAAATGCTCGGTTACCATGGAGCATCAGATCCATCGCAGCGGTACTGAATCCATCATAGCGGAGATCAAGCCTATTCATCGACGCATTGGCGACATTTACCATTGATCCTGCGTAAAACTCAGTACCATATCCATCTTCACAGGAGTGCGCACGGAGCTTGACCACATTTTCCTTCTCGCCGTCCTGGTCCACATCAATCAAAGCGCTCCACAAGTGGGCTTTTCTCTCCTGAATATTGCGGAGAACATCAGATGGGATGGGGGTCCATTGTTCCTCAGGCGCATCGAACGTTCTCGGTGTTTGATACATATGCTGGATAAGTTTCAGGTATTTTTTGGGATCGAGTTCTTCCCATTGAGGTAAGGACAACGAGGGGACGGATGGACTGATTTTCCAAGCGCATAAGGGTATATCGCCGCACAAGGCGTTCATGCTTTTCAGCACATCCACACACACCGGATAATGGCCGCTGGCTACTTCCGGCCACTTTCGCTCCAGCAGGCGGAAACAGGGTTTGGGCGCTTGGAGGAACGAGTGCAAAGCAGCAAGCCGCGAGCGGTAGGTTTGGGCCACACAACCGGCATCATTGCAGGAATCACGTAATTTGAGCCATTGCCGCTGTTCCGCCCTGAATCCCACCGGGTCAGCTGTACGTTGATTCGCCTGCTGATAAAGCGGCTGTATCTCCTCATCCAGCTTCGACAATTCCGCATTTGCGCAGATCATCTTTTCCACCGCTGTACGGGCCTTGGTGCAATCAAAGCTGGCCGCCGGAGCGCTTACCGCCCACAACAGCACCATGCCCACCAACAACGCGATCCATTGGTCAACCCCTCTTTCTCTGTTCCACTTCATGCCGCACTCTCTTTCAAAATTTGACAATAACCTTTATGATATCAAAGCAGTACATGCTTCAACATTCCAAATCGCTCCACCGGACAAACTGTCGACATCACGACATCAAGCCTTGTTATGCACCGAATCTATTACCCAATACCGCAAGAGCTGCGCCCCCGGCGAGCGGCTCTCCATTTTTTTTTTGAGACAGGACCTTGGCGATATCATCACCCAAGGTGGAGATAGCCGCCGCCGACTCGAGCCATGCAACGCACAGATGCACTATACGTAAAATTTACGACTACAAACAATGGTTTTTCGCTTATTATCTCGTTGAATCAGTGACAAAAACAGAGTTTGACCTTGCATTACAATAGTTTAGGATAGCAAAAAAATGCAAAAAAAACGCGCTGCTTAAAAGCGTGCGGACGAATCACCGGATTGATTACCCCAGGACCTCAATGGCACCGTCGGCCGGGAGGACGCGGCGGAGGTGGCCGGCTGACTATAATTGGCCAGGGCGAAAACCGCCTTCCTTGTCCAGGCGATGACGGGCAGAGTGCGCGTTCCCAAAGCCCACAAGGGCTGGCACAGCCAACAGACCCCTGCCATTCGATTCGGCAGTTTTTTGTTCTTTTCCCCCTGCCCGTTTTTCTGGTAGAGATCGCAGGTATCACGGCGCAATTCGCCAACATTCTTCCCTTCCCTTTTCAGCCGGTGAGTCCCATGCGTTTGCGCTCGATGCTAGCCGCCCGGTTTCTCGATGTCGATCCGACCAGGCTGCCGGGCGGTTTCGACCGCGTGGGCGACATCGCCGTGGTCTCCATTGTCCCGGAACTGGAGCCGCTGGCAACGGCCATTGGGGCCGTCATCCTGGATGCGCATCCGGCCGTCCGGGTGGTTGCCCGACGCGACGGCCAGTTCGGCGGTGCCTTTCGCACCCGGCCCTTGCGCATCGTCGCCGGCGAACAACGCCTGACCACCGTACACCGAGAAAACGGCATCCTCCTCCATCTCGATTTGGGCCAGGCGTACTTTTCAGTACGGCTGGCCCACGAACGGGCGCGGATTGCCGCTCTGGTCCGGCCGGACGAGCGGGTCGCGGTGCTCGGTTCGGGTGTCGGCCCCTATCCCCTGGTCATTGGCCGGCACAGCCGAGCCAACGAAGTGATCGGCGTCGAAATGAATCCTGCGGCCCACGCCTTTGCCCTCCGCAATCTCGCGGCCAACCGCGGCATCCGCACCGTCCGCTTTCTTGCGGGCGATGCCGGCCAGGTGCTGCCCGAGCTCGGCCATCGTTTCGACCGGGTGCTCGTCGTCCTGCCGCACGGCGGCGAATCCCTGCTGCTCCCGGCCATTGGCGGATTGCGGCCTGGCGGCATCCTGCATTTCTACGACATGCAAGCCAAGGGCTGCCACCGGGCCGCGCTGGCTAAAATCGAAACAGCCTGCGAACAAGCAGGCCGTGGATGGCGCTCGACCCAGGTGACGGTCTGCGGCCATTGCGGCCCCGCCTTGCACCGGCTCTGCCTGGAGGCGACGATCGGGCCGGAGACGTGAAGCCGGGCTTTTTCCTCCGGTTGCGGTTCCGAATCGCCTGTGCTATCTTGCGGGCTGTCGAGTCTGCGCCGTGCAGCCTCATTGCCCATTTTCCCCAGGTGAACGCGTGGATTCGAAAGGCATGATCAAAAAGGAACGAGTGTATTTATATGTGGCGGTAGCCCTGATCATCGGCTTTGTCGGGGGGGTGATGTACTCTGCCTACCGGACACCCGCGACCGCCGAGGTTCACCAGGATGGCGGCGGCCACCAGCGCGAGGCGGCCGCAACCATCGCCGCCCTGGAAAAGGCGACCAAGGACAACCCCAAGGACGGGCAGCTGTGGGTGGAACTGGGACACGCCTATTTCGACACCGGCCAGGCCAAACAGGCCATCGCCGCCTACCACAAGGCTCTCGAACTGCTGCCCGGCGACCTCAACGTGATGACCGATCTCGGGGTCATGTACCACCAGGACAACCAGCACCAGAAAGCCATCGAGATGTTCGACCAGGTGCTGCGCGTCAATCCCGAGCACGAACAGGCCCGCTTCAACAAGGGCGTGGTCCTGCTGACCGGACTCAACGATCCCAAGGGTGCCGTGGCCGAATGGAAGATCCTGCTCAAATATCACCCGATGGCGGCCGCGCCCTCCGGCAAGATGGTGGCCGATCTCATCGAGCAGTTGGAAAAGCAAACGAAGGAAACGGCCAAGCCGTAACGCCGCAATCGCGCTCGCCAGGCTGCCCCGTCCCGCCGGATAAAAGGCGGGCGGGCCGCCGTGAGAGGCTGCCGGTTTCCCGCTTGACAGCCTCCTGTGCTCCCACTATATTCCTCGATCTTCTGGACATTTTTGTTCACCCGGCCGGAAGCGCGGCCGCATTGGCCGCCGGGCGGAACGCAGCGCATGCAAAGGACGACGACATGAGTAAAATGAAAGGTACACAAGCCATTATCAAGTGCCTCCAGGAAGAGGGCGTGGAGGTCCTTTTCGGCTACCCCGGCGGCGCGGTCATTGAACTCTACGACGAGCTGTGCCAGAGCGATATCCGCCACATCCTGGTGCGCCACGAGCAGGGCGCGGTCCATGCCGCCGACGGCTTCGCCCGGTCCACCGGCAAGGTCGGCGTGGCGCTGCTCACCTCCGGCCCCGGCGCCACCAACGGCGTCACCGCCATCGCCACCGCCTACTGCGACTCGATCCCGCTGGTGATCCTCACCGGCCAGGTGCCGCGCGCCCTCATCGGCAACGATGCCTTCCAGGAAGTGGATATCGTCGGCATCACCCGCCCCTGCACCAAGCACAACTACCTGGTGTACGACCCCGAGGAGTTGGTTCCGACCCTGCGCGAGGCCTTCTACCTGGCCGCGTCCGGACGGCCTGGCCCGGTGCTGGTCGATCTTCCCAAGGACATTATCGGCTCGACGGTCACCTATTCGCCGAAAAAGCCGATCAAGATGCAGACCTACCAGCCCAACGTCAACCCGCATCCCAACCAGGTGGAAAAGGCCTGCCGCGCCTGCCTCAAGGCCAAGCGGCCGGTGCTGTACGTCGGCGGCGGCGTGATCCTGTCCGGCGCCAACCAGGAGTTGACCCAATTGGCCCGGCGCCTCAGCATTCCGGTGACCATGACCCTGATGGGCCTGGGCGGCTTTCCGGGCACCGACCCGCTGTCTCTGGGCATGCTCGGCATGCACGGCAGCTATGCCGCCAATATGTCGGTGGCCAAGAGCGACCTGCTGATCGCCGTGGGAGCCCGCTTCGACGACCGGGTCACCGGGCGGCTCGACGCCTTTGCCCCCCAGGCCAAGATCATCCACATCGACATCGATCCCTCCTCGATCAGCAAAAACGTCGGCGTCGACATTCCCATCGTCGCCGATTGCAAGCTGGCGCTGCAGGCGATCAATGCCTGGCTCGACAAATCCAGCGATTTCAACTCGAGCGAAACCGCCGAGCTGCATGCGCCCTGGGTCGAGCAGGTCAAGGAATGGGAGAGCAAGCACCCCCTGACCTACCTGGAGAACGGCGACATCATCAAGCCCCAGTACGTGATCGAGACCCTGCACAAACTGACCGGCGGCGATGCCATCATCACCACCGAGGTCGGCCAGAACCAGATGTGGGCGGCCCAATTCTACAAATTCAATCATCCCCGCCGCCTGCTGACCTCCGGCGGCCTCGGCACCATGGGCTACGGCCTGCCGGCGGCCATCGGCGCGCAGACTGCCTTCCCCGATGCCGCGGTCATCGACGTGGCCGGCGACGGCTCGATCCAGATGAACATCCAGGAACTGGCCACGGCCAGGGAATGCGGCGCCCATGTCAAGATCGCCATCCTCAACAACAACTTCCTCGGCATGGTGCGGCAGTGGCAGGAGTTGTTCTACAACCGCCACTACGCCTCGACGGTGATGGAGATCACCCCGGATTTCGTCGCCCTGGCCAAGGCCTACGGCGCGGTTGGCCTGCGCGCCAAGACCAAGGCCGAAGTCGAGCCGGTGATCAAGGAGGCGCTGGCCACCAAGAACGTGGTGGTCATGGACTTTACCATCGCCCGCGAGGAAGGCGTGTTCCCGATGGTGCCGGCGGGCAAGGCCACCACCGAGATGCTCCTGGTCTGAACATTGCCGGCGCGCCGCTGCCCGGCGCAACAGAACCGTCCCAACCCCGAACAGGACCACACCCATGAAACACACCCTGTCTGTCTTACTGCGCAACCGGCCCGGCGCGCTGTCGCGCGTGACCGGCCTTTTCAGCGGCCGTTGCTTCAACATCGAGAGTCTGTGCGTGGCCGAAACCTACGATCCCCAGGTCTCCTGCCTGACCGTGGTCACCAAGGGCGAGGCCGCCATCATCGAGCAGATCACCAAACAACTGCACAAGCTGATCGACGTCATCAAGGTCAACGACGTCAGCGAAGGCGAATTCGTGGAGCGGGAAATGGCGCTCATCCGAGTCAAGGCCGAGGCCAGCACCAGGGCCGAGGTGCTGCGGATCATCGATATTTTCCGCGGCAAGGTGGTGGATGTCAGCCCCAACACCTATGCCTTGGAAATCACCGGGTCCGAATCCAAGATCAAGGCGGTGATCGACATCCTCCGGCCACTGGGCATCAAGGAAATCGTCCGCACCGGCAAGATCGCGATGGCGCGCGCCCCCAAGAAATAGCGCCGCGCCGTTGCCGCGCTTTGCAGCCGGCCTCTTCTCTCCACTTTTTCCGGAGTTTTCATGCAAAAACCCCAACTGCCCATGGCTCTTGAAGGATATCCCTTCATTTTGTTCTGCGCTTTCGCCACCCTGGTCCTGGCCGCGCTCGGCTGGGCCATCCCGGCCTTGGCCGGCCTGCTACTCACCGGCTTCGTCACCTATTTTTTCCGCGACCCGGCCCGGGTGCTGCCGGAACAAAGCGATGCCATCGTCTGTCCGGCCGACGGCAAGGTCATCGTGGTGGCCGAAGTCGACGACGACCGTTTCCTGCACGCGCGGGCACAGAAGATCTCCATTTTCATGAACGTGTTCAATGTCCATGTCAACCGTGTCCCCCTGACCGGCACGGTGGAGCGGGTGACCCTGTCTCCGGGGAAATTCTACTCCGCCGACAAGGACAAGGCTGTCCTCCACAACGAATTCTGCGCCCTGACCCTCGCCACCCCGCACCGGCAACGGTATGCGGTGGTGCAGATCGCCGGCCTGATCGCCCGCCGCATCGTCTGCCGGGCAGAGGCGGGCGACCGGGTGCTGGCCGGCGAACGGTTCGGCTTGATCCGGTTCGGCTCGCGAGTCGACCTCTACCTGCCGCTGACCGCCCGGATTGCGGTCAAGGTCGGCGAAAAGGTCCGGGCCGGCGAAACCGCTCTGGGTTTTCTTTCGGCCCCGACCGAGGACAACCGGGAAGAACCCGTTGCCTAACTCTTCAACCTATCGTATAATATTATCGTTTCTTTTTTCGGTTGCCCAAACGGATGCGCGTCCGCATCCGTTTGCCTGACCGATTCCGCATCAATCGGCCTCAAACCGTTTCGTTGTCTTTCAATCCCGACGAGTTGCCATGGAAAACACCGCGCCCGCCGCCCCGCCGCCCAACCGTTTTTACGTCGTGCCCTGCATGCTGACCATCTGCAGCCTGTTCAGCGGCTTTTACTCGATCGTCTCCTCCTTCAATGGCCATTTCTTCGCAGCCGCGGTGGCCATCCTGGTGGCAGCCGTCTTCGACGGCCTCGACGGCCGGGTGGCACGGATGACCCACTCGACCTCGACCTTCGGCATGGAGCTGGACTCCCTCTGCGACATGGTCGCCTTCGGCGTGGCTCCCGGCGTGCTCGCCTACCTTTGGGCATTGACCCCATACGGCCGCTATGGCTGGCTGGCCGCCTTTCTCTACGTGGCCGCCACCGCCCTGCGCCTGGCCCGCTTCAACTCCCAAACCGTGGCCAGCCCGAGCCACGACTTCACCGGCCTGCCCTGCCCGGCCGCGGCCGGTATGATCGCCACCGCGGTCATGTTCAGCACCCATGTCTTCAAGACCGCCTCCACTGTCCAGCATGTCGCCCTGTTGCTGATGGTCTATCTGCTCTCCTACCTCATGATTTCCACCCACCGGTATCTGAGCTTCAAGCACATGGACATCCCCAAGGAGAAACGATTCCAGCTGATCGTGGGCCTGATCCTCCTGCTCATCCTGCTGGCCAGCGAGCCGCCCATCACCCTGTTTCTAGCCTCCGCCCTCTACATCCTTTCCGGACCGGTGCTGGCCGTCAAGGAACGGGTGCGCCGGAAGCGGCCGAAACCGGTCAAGCAGGACCCCCCGCTGGAATAACCGTCGATTTTCCGGAGTTTTTTGTGCGTATCACCGGCGGCAGCGCCCGGGGCCGCAAGCTGGCCTCGCCCCGCTCCGGCCAGATCCGTCCGACCTGCGACCGGGTGCGCGAAGCCCTGTTCAACATCGTCGGCCAGCGGATTGCCGGCAGCCGGGTGCTCGACCTTTTCGCCGGCACCGGCGCCATCGGCATCGAAGCCCTGAGCCGGGGGGCGGCCTCGGTGCTGTTCGTCGACCAGTCGGCGGAGACGGGCCGGTTGATCGAAACCAATCTGCGCGCCTGCATCGCCCGGCCCCACGCCGCCTTTGCCGCCCTCAATCTCGCAACCTCCCCGCATCTGCATCCGTTACAGGCCGCCGCGGCCGCCCACGGCCGGTTCGACCTGGCAATCATGGACCCGCCGTACCAGAAAAATCTGGCGCAACGGGTTCTGGCAATGGTAGAAGAAGCGGATATTCTGGCGGAAGACGGCCTGATTATCGTGGAGGAGCACCGCAGCGTCGTCCTTCCCGAATCGGTCGCCTCCCTTGCCCTCATCGACCATCGCCGTTATGGAGAAACCGGGTTGTGGTTCTTCACCCCCAACCGGCCGCATGCCGCCCATGAATGACAACCAGCCGCCATCCCCTGCCGGAGCGGACGAACAACCGCTTCGCATCGCTCTGTATCCGGGGACTTTCGACCCGATCACCAACGGCCACATCAACATTATCGAGCGGGGCCTGCAGCTCTTTGACCGGATCATCGTCACCGTTGCCGTCAACGTGCAAAAAACCCCCTTGTTCACCCTGGAAGAACGCCTGGATATGATCCGCCGATGTTTTCCCGGCTCCGACCGGGTTGCGGTCGGGTACACCGACGGGCTGATTGTCGATTACGCCTTGCACAAGGGCGCGCAGACCATCATCCGCGGCCTCAGGGCCGTCTCGGATTTCGACTATGAATTCCAGTTGGCGCTGATGAACAGGCGGCTGGAACGCTCGGTGGACACGGTCTTCCTTATGACCGGTTTCCGTTGGATCTTCATCAGCTCAAGCGGAATCAAGAACGCGGCCCGGTGCAAGGGCAAGATCACCGGACTGGTTCCCGAGCATGTGGAGAGGGCCTTGCAGGAAAAATTCACCTGATGGAACCCCCGACTCACGGCACAACGGGCCCTTCCGATCCCGCCATGGGCCGGCGCGATTTGCTGAGGCGCTGGCTGCAATGGGCGGCAGCGACAGGAGCGGCCCTCATCCTCTATCCCCTGATCCGCTTCAGCGGCCACCGGATTCCCCCCAAGCCGCGACTGGTGGAGGTGCCCGCCCCCCTGCCGATCAGTGGCGTCCACACCGACCACGACTTTCTCCTGTTCACCACCACCGAAGGGGCAACGGCAGTCTCCCGGATCTGCACCCACCTCGGCTGCCGCATCAACTATCAGGAAGACAAGCAATACATCGAGTGTCCCTGCCATCACAGCCGCTTCACCCCGGACGGCAAACGGATTGCCGGGCCAGCGGAAAAAAACCTGCCCCAATACAAGGTCACCGCCAAGAAAGACGGCGAAGGGCGGGTAACCGCCTATGTGGTGCACCTCTGATGGCGGACAAGCTGCTCGGACAATACGCGGCCGGGATATGGCGCTGGCTGTTGGCCTATCGGTGGGGGGGAGGCTCGCTGATCAGCCTCTTGCTGTCGATCGGTTCGGGCGTGGTGGTGGCCCTGCAGTACGAGCACACAGCCCCTTTTTATTCGACCGGGGCCATCGAACTGGTGGTGCCGTACGGCTCCTTCTGGCGGGGATTGCACTACTATTCGAGCCAGGCCTTTTTTCTGCTGCTCCTGGCCCATGTCGCCGTGGTGCTGTGGAAAAACGAGGAAAAATTCCAGCGCGGCCCCTGGATTCGGCTCTGCGCCACCCTGCCCTGCGGGCTGCTGCTGCTGTTCACCGGCTACGTGCTCCGGGGGGACGCCACCGGGGAGGCGGCGGGCGCCATTGCCGAACACATTTGCCTGTCCGTGCCCTTGATCGGCCGGCAGCTGAACGATCTTCTGTTCGATTTGTCCGGCAGCGGCCTGCGCAAGGTCTACGTCCACCATGTCATCGGCCTGGTGGTCCTGGGATTCATGGCCGTCTGGCCCCATCTCCGCCGCTACACCGCCCGCTGGCGCTCGCACCTGGTGCTGGTCCTGGCCTTCATGCTGGTGGCAATCGCCGTGCCGGCGCCGATGGAGCCGAACCGGTTCGGCCTGCTGTTCATTGCCGGTCCCTGGTTTTTCCTCGGCCTTCAGGAACTGCTCCGCTTTCTGTCGCCCTTTGTCGCCGGCGTGCTGACCCCCCTGCTGCCGCTGCTGATGCTCTTCTGGTTGCCCGCCGCCGGCCGGGCCCGCACCCGCGTCCTGCTGGCCATCGGCGGTTGGCTGCTCTTCTACGCCGCCTTCACTGCCATCTGCCTGCAGCGGTTGTGAGCCGCGCCTCCGGTCAATCCACCCGGAGCAGGGACAAACGTTCCGGCGCCAGGAACCGGTCCAGCAAAATCTCGCCATCCAAGTGATCGATCGCGCTGGTCGCAGACCTGGCCACCTGACGATACATCGCCTCCAAGGCCTCGCCATAGCGAGCCAGACTGTAGCGGTTTTGCAAGAGAGACCGGTTGGTTGCGACTGCATCCCCCCGGCTGGCCGCAGTCGCCACATCCATTGGCTGCATCAGGGCGGATTGCGCCTGGCCGACAACCAATCGGCGCAGGACCGTCTCCTGCAGCGGCTCGTCCAACCTGCCGAAATCGACCCCACCATCCCGTATCCAGGCCGCCAGAACCCGGTGGACATCGTCCTTGCCCGGGTTGCGGCCGTAGGCGGCCAGGCAGCGCCGCAGCCCCTCCTGCGCCGCCCGTTCGATCCGGCCGCGGCCGAGCCAATCCAGGGGGACATCCAATCGGTCGTAGGTCCAGGGCTGGCAGAGTTTCTCGGCACCGGCAGGAGGCATGATTTCCGGCAGATTGCGGCCGAATACCGGCACGCCGAGCAGCCAGGGCTCGAGAAAGGCCATGCCGAATCCTTCGGCAATACTGGTGGTCATCGCCACCTCGGCCCGCTGCAACAGAGCGCTAAAATCCGGGCCGCCCGGTTGTACCAGCTCGAACCGGATCGGCAGCCCCAACTCCCCGGCCACCTGGAGCCAGCGCCGATAACGGGGCTGTTCCACGGGATTTTCCGGACCCGAGGTGGTGCCGAACCTGGTGCCTCGGGGTGCCAGGGCCGACCAGAGGAGGAATTCCCCCAGGTTCTTACGACGGATGGCGCGGGTGGGATAGAGCCACAGCGGCTCCCGCTCGGCGGCAGGGAATACCTCGGGAGCCACCGGCCCCAGATCCACCGGGTTGTGCAGCAGATGAAGGTGGTCGCCACCGAGTCCGGCTTCACACAGAAATTGGTGATCCCGACGGTTGAGCACGGCATAGTGGAGATGGCCGCCCTGGGGATAGAGGAGGCGGGAGAGGATCTGCCGGCGACCCGCCGCCATGGCGGCGAGCATGGCCCGATAGTTGCCCGGCCGGCCGTCCTCGGCAAAATCGTGGAGCTGGTACAGAAGGCGCTCGCCCCGGGCCGCCAAAAGCCCCAGGGCCAGAGGGAGGACAAGACTCTTGCCTAGACTGTGGTTATGCACATGCCAAAGGTCGGGCGGACCGCCTAGGGCCGCCCCGGCCGCAGCCCGCATCTGGGCCGCAAGTTCCGCAGGGGTTACGGCAGGGCGGTCCGCTTCGTACTGGAGGCCGGAAACGATCCGGTAATCGCCCGCGTCCCGGACCGCCGGCGGCTTGCCGGTCAGGATCACGGTCTTGATGTCATGCCGGCCCAGCGCTTTTTGCTGGTGGCAGACGATCCGGGTCACTCCACCGCCCTGCAGATGATAATGCACCAGCGCAACCCGCATCGTCATTCCTCCGCAGTGGCCGCCGCTGTTTCGGTCGGGTGCGTCGCCAAAGTCCGTGGCCGATCTTGCCGTTCATCCCGGCCCATCCGTCGGTGCCGATAGGCCGCCACCGTCAGCATCGGCGGCCGTTCCAATTCGTCGATGGCAAAGCTCGTGGCCGCAAAACTGTCTTCGTGACGAACGAACTGGCGGATCAGACAGCCTGGCTCCGTCGATTCGGATCGCCTTCCCCGCAGATGCAGCCGCCGTTCCAGGACCTGGAGGATGGCGCAGGCCATCCTGCCCAGTTCCTCGTTGCCCCGGTTACGGTGAAGGCGCTGGCCCAGATCGGTCTGGGCGAAGATCGAGAGGCCGTGGCGGGCGTGGAGGTCGACCAGATGCGCCGCCTCGACGCCGTATCCCACCGGGAAGGGGATTGTTTCCAGCAAGGAGCGCCTGGCCGCGAATTCGCCGGCCAACGGCTGGATAAAGCCGGTCAATTCGGGAAAGTGCAGGGAAAACAGCGGCCGGACCAGGATTTCGGTCACCCTGCCGCCGCCCAAGGCGCCGCTGTCCGGGCAGGCGGGCCGATCGTAACACGCCTTGACGTAGCCGATCTCGGGGTGCTGGAGCAGAGGGCCCACCAGGCCGGTCACAAAGCGTGGGTGCATGTTGGCGATGTCGGCATCAAGCGCGACCAGGATATCGCCCGAAAGCCGATCCAGAGCCTTCCACAGGTTTTCTCCCTTGCCACGGGCGGCTCCCATGCCGGGCAGGATGTCCTCCGCCCGATACACCGCCGCCCCCGCGTTGCCGGCCCGCTCCACGGTGCTGTCGGTGGAGCCGGAATCGACCACCGCGATCTCGTCCACAAGCGGCACAGTGTCCCGCAGCGGCAACAGCCGCTCGAGTACGGTGCCGATGGTCTGCGCTTCGTTGAAAGTGGGAATGACCAGCGACAGCCGCAGCCCTTGGGCCTGTTTCAGGCGGATCAAGGCTGCGGTATCGGCGAATTTCCGGTGGTGGAAGGTGCGGGTTGACAGCCACCTGTCAGCTCTGTCCATGGACCTCCTGCGACCTGGCCGGCATGCCGTGGGGCATTTTCAGGAAAAGATGGGACTCTTCCGATTCTATGAAGGTTGTTCCCGGAAAGTCAAGAGCCGACACTCCGGGAACCGGGAAAGGCGGTGGCAGAACCAGGCAACAACACTCGGGAGCCGGTCGCCCGGCGGCCCAATCAGGGATAGCTCTGGCCGGTGGGCCGGATCATGATTTCGTTGACATGGACATGGGGCGGCAGGGTGAGCAGCCAGCGGATGCCCTCGGCAATGTCGCCGGGTTCGAGCAGGGTACCGAACTGGGCGGCAAAGGTGCCGAAATTTTCCGTATCGTATCCTGCCATCTGCTGGAACTCCGACGTGACGATCCCCGGCATCACCAGGGAGACTCGCACGCCATGGCCGCAGAGTTCCCGGCGCAGCCCCTCGACCAGGCCGGCCACCGCGAACTTGGTTGCACCGTAGACCGCGCTCACCGGTGAGATGTTGCGACCCACCACTGAGCCGAGGGCCACGATATCACCGCCTCCCTGCTGCCCGAGGTACCGGCCGGCCTGCCGCATCAGGTGGGCCGCGCCCAGGACATTGGTCCGGTACAGGGCTTCCCATTGGCCCTCGTCGCTGGCCAGCAAGCCGCCCGCCAGGCCCCGGCCGGCATTGACCACCACGATATGGTAGCCGTTGCCGCCATCGGCCCAGGACAGGGTCTGCGCGAGCAGGGCATCGATCTCCTCCGCCTTGCCGGCATCGCCGGGAGCCACCAGGGCCTTGCCACCCAGAGCGGCAATCTCCGCCGCCACTTCGATCAATCGTTCCCGTCGTCTGGCGTTGAGCACCACCGCCGCGCCTTCTCCGGCCAAAGCCAGGGCCGTGGCCCGGCCGATACCGGCGCTGGCACCGGTGACGATCGCGGTCTTGCCGTCCAACCTCTTACCTTCTGTCCTCGGGGTTTCGCTTGTCATCTGCGGGCCTCCTTGCCGTTGTGCAGGATGCGTTTTTCTCTTTGGTTCTTCTTGTGGCTGCAAACCGCCGTGGCGCTCACATCCGGCTGTGGCGAAGGATGGAGAGCAAAAGTCGGAATCCCATGAGTCCGGCCACGATGAAACCGAGCAGGCCGATGATCGGAATGCCGCGCCAGAGAGGCGGAAGCCCGGAAAGGAGGATGAGGGAACTACCGATGATCAGGGAAGCGAGGACAATAGCGAAGCTGATGCGATTGGACACCTGATCGAGGGTCACGCTCAAGGATTTCAGGCCCCGGTGTTCGAATTCCAGCCGCATTCTGCCACTGCGCAGCTGGTACAGGATGGTGCGCGCCTCCTCGGGCAGGTCGCGCAACAGGCTGAGGTAGGAAAAGCCGGTGGCCGACAATTCCGAGACCAGACGGCCGGGGTGCAACCGGCCCAGCCGGATCTTGCGCATAAACGGTTCGGCCAGGCGGATCAGTTCCAGTTTGGGATCGAGCATCAACCCTAACCCTTCCACCGTGGTCAGGGCCTTGAGCATCTGGTAAAAGCTCGGCTTGAACGACAGCTTGTGCCGGAAGACCAGATCGAGCAGGTCCTGGAGGATCTTACCGGCTTCCAAATTCTTCAGCGGGCGGTAGAGATACATGTCCATCAGGCTGCCCAGATCCCGGCTCAGGTGCTCCCGGTCGATCTCGCCCAATTGCACCGTGACCTTGAGCACGCCGGCGACGATGTTTTGCTCGTTGCCGGCCACCAAGTTGAGCACCAGGTCGGTAAAATCCTCCCGATCCTTGAGCGATAGCCGCCCCATCTGGCCGAAATCGATAAAGCAGACCACGTTGTCCGGCAGGATGAAAACATTGCCGGGATGGGGATCGGCATGAAAAAAGCCGTGGACGAAAATCTGCTCCATCACCAGGTTGGCGCCGCGCTCGGCGATCAATGAAAGATCGTAGCCCTGCTCGCGCAGCATCTCCACCTTGGACGACTTGATGCCGAGCACATACTCCATGACCAGTACCCGGTCGGTGCTCAACTCCGGATACACCAGGGGCACGTGGACGGCCGGGTTGTCCTCGAATTGGCGGGCAAACCGCTGAATGTTCGCCAGTTCGATGGAAAAATCGATTTCCCGGCTCAGGCTGCGGGCAAACTCATGGACAATGGCCATGGGTTGATGTCCCTGCACCTCTTCCAGGTACTGCTCCATCAGCTCGACGATGTGGGCCAGGATCTCCAGGTCGACGGCGATGACATTCTCGATGCCCGGCCGCTGCACCTTAACCACCACCTCGGAGCCGTCGTCCATCCGAGCTCGGTGCACCTGGCCGATGGAGGCGGCCGCCAGGGGTTCGTCATCGAAATAGTGAAAAATTTCCTCGGGATAACGCCCCAACTCCTCCTTGAGGATAGCCCGGACCTCCTCTGCCGAGAAAGGAGGGATCTCGTCCTGCAGCTTGGCCAGCTCGTCGAGGAAATCGGGCGGAATCAGGTCGGGGCGGGTGGAGAGCAGCTGGCCGAGCTTGATGAAGGTCGGCCCCAGCTCCTCGAACACCAGCCGCAACCGCTCGGGCCGCGAGAGCCGGGAAATCTGCTCCCGCGGCTTGCGGTTGATCATCTGCAGACCCGATTCGAGGTACTGATCGATGTGCAGCCGATCGATCAGGTCGTTGAAGCCGTATTTGAACAGGACCCGCAGGATGCGGTGATAGCGGTTGAGGTGGCGGTAGGTCCGCCCGATGGCCCCGAGCTTCCTGATGCTGAACATGGGCGGCTAGTTGCCGTTGCCGCGATTGATCGCCACCTGCAGTTCCTCGATCTTGCGTTGCAGCTCGGCGATCTCGTCCTTGGTGGCCAGGTTGAGCTGTTTGATCCGGTCCTCGACCCGCTTGTTGAGCCACAAATCGAGCTGGTCCTTGGCCTTTTCCGACTTGCGCAGGAGGTCGTCGACAAACTGCTTGCCCTCTTCCTGCGACATCTTGCCCTTTTCAATCAACTCGCCTTTCAGCTCCTCGATCTTCTCCTTGGTCAGGAAAGCCGCGCCGATACCGGCATAGACCGCGTTTTTCACAAATTCCATCATGATTGCCTCCACTGTGCATGAAAGGGAAATACCGTTTTCTTACTATAGGTCCTACATGCCGCCCGCGCACCCTATTCCTTGTCGATATCGCGATGGTACACCTCAAGACAGTATCCTGTGGCGGTCAACAGCAGCCGCAGATGCTCCACCAGGGCCACCGAACGATGCTTGCCACCAGTGCAGCCCATGGCCAGGGTCAGCGATTCCCGGCCACGGGCCGCATGCTCGGCCAGGGTGAACGCCAACAGGGGTTCCAGCAGCTCCAGAAACCGTTCGCCGGGCTCGTTGGCCAGCACATAGCCGGCCACCTCGGTTTCCAGGCCGGTGTCGGACCGCAGTTCCGCCACCCAGTACGGATTGGGCAGAAAACGGACATCCCACACCACATCCGCCTCGGGATAGCCATGCTTGAAGCCAAAGGAAAACAGGGTGATCTTCATGATTTCATCCTTGGGGGGCCGCCCCGAAGCGGTTAGCCGGCCGAGCAGATCATCCGGATGGATTCGGCCCGTTCGTTGATGCCCCGCTTGAGCATCTCGTGGTTATAGGCGGCGATCACGTCCTGACGCTTGAGCATGCCGAGCACCCAGGGCTCTTCCATGCTTTCCACCACCGGAATCTCGTCGATTCCCTTGATGTCGAACAACTGCATCGCCTCGTAGCAGTTGGCGTCCGGAGTAAGCATGATCACGTCGCGGGCGCAGATGGCGCCCACCAGATGACAGACCCGCTCCTCCTCGCTGTGCAGGATGGTTTTGACGTCTTGCATCGAGACCACCCCCACCATCGTCCCCTTGCTGTTGACCACCGGGAAATAGAAATTGTTGCGGGCGATGCGGAACAGTTCGAGCAGGTGGTTGATGTTGGCATTCTCGCTGATGAAATCGACATCCTCGGTGATCGCCTTGCCCACCCGGATCGACTTGAGGATCGCCACCTCGCGGCCCTCGTGGATATCGATCCCTTCGCGGGTGAAATCAACCGTATCCATGGAATCGCCGTATAACCAGGAGGAGGTGACCGTGCCCAGCACCGCGGTCACCATCACCGGGATGATGATCATGTAATTGCCGGTCATCTCGAAGAGGAGAAAGATGGCGGTCAAGGGGGCATGGGTGGTAGCGGCGAGAAAGGCGCCGATGCCCACCGTGGCGTAGGCGCCGGCGCTGGCGGTCACCTCGGGGAAGAAGTGATGGACAATGCCGCCGTAGGCGCCGCCGAGGACCGCGCCGATAAATAGAGCCGGGGCGAAAACCCCGCCGGCGCCGCCCGATCCCAAGGTGATGGCGGTGGCCAGCGACTTGAGGAAAACCAGCATCATCATCCGCCAAACCAGGGTGTCGCCGGCCAGGGCCTTGGCGATGTAGTCGTACCCGTTGCCCATCACCTGCGGGAAGAAAATGCCGATGCAGCCGACCAGCAAGGCACCGAAAACGGGCTTGATCTGCTCGTGGAGCCGCAGGCGTCGGAACCGGTCCCGAATCAGATAGAAGAACCGGATATGCAGCACCGCCGTCGCACCGATGATCACCGCCATCAGGGTGTACAGCGGGATCTCGACAAAGGCGTTGACAATGGTGTAGTCCGGAATGGGAAAAGCCGGCACCTCGCCGTAGTACGCCCGCGACACCACGGTCGAGAGCGCCGAGGAGATCACCAGCGCGGAAAAGGAGGAAATTTCGTAGGTTCCGAGCAGGACGATTTCGGCGGCGAAAAACATGCCGGCCAGCGGGGCGTTGAAAATGCCGGCGATACCGCCGGCGCATCCGGCCGCGATATAGACCTTCATCCGCTTGCCCGAAACCCTGAACCGCTGTCCCAGCTGCGAGCCGAGGGCGCCGCCGATCTGGGCGATCGGCCCTTCCACCCCGGCCGAGTTGCCGCTGCCGATGGTCAGGGCGGTGGCGATGATCTTGATGAAGATGTTGCGGGCCCGAATCACCCCGTTTTCCAGGTTGACCCGGCGCAGGAAGGCGGTGAAGCCATAGCCGTTGACCCGGCCGGGAAAGGCCAGGGACAAGGGGATGAGCAAGACCGCGCCGGCCATGGGCAGAAGCGGCAGCAACAACAGCCGCCAGCCGCCCTCCTTGATGCCGAGCGCTTCGTAGCCCCAGACAAAGATAATCTCGTGGACGAGTGACACCGACTCGCGAAAGACAATGATGGCAACTCCGGACATGACCCCGATGCAGGCTGCAATCAGGATCATCCGTGCCCGTTCCCCCGGAAGGAATCGTTTTACTTTGGTAAGCATAGTCGCTCCGGGATTGCACAGCCGATGGCCGCGGCCTGCCGCAGGAAATAGGCGTCGGTCATGCCGGCCAGGTAATCGCGTACCATGGCGGCCGGACCGTGCGTGTCCAGGTAGGCGGGCGACATCGACCGGAGGAAACTCCGGCCGTGTTCCCCGCGCTCAGCCCGGTGCGCCAGGTCGAGGTAATGGTCGAACAACCGCTCGTAATACAAATGGATCTTGGCAAAATCCGGCTTGAAGGCCGAATTGGTGTAAATACGTTGATAATTGAAAAGCTTTAATCGGTGGAGCGCGTCCCCCGCCTCTTCGCCGAACCCGAGGCAATCGCCGGTGAAATCGTCGGCGGCCGCCTCGCGGATGTGGGCGCTGTTGGCCAGAAGATCGGTCACCAGGCTGTAGACGATGGTGCCGTTGCTGTTGCCGAGCACCCGGCGGCACTCTTCGGGAACCTCGTCGCGCCCGACCAGGCCCAGTTCGATGGCGTCCTCGAGGTCGCGGCCGATATAGGCGATGGTGTCGGCCAGCCGGACCACGCATCCTTCCAGGGTCATCGGCACCAGCTCCAGGCTGGGATCGGCCAGCTTGGCCGCTATTTCCAGGTCATGGACGGCAAAGTCCTTGTGCCGGTCGGGGCACAAACGCCGCGCCCGGACCTCGCCGTCGTGGCAGAGGATGCCGTCCAGGACCTGGAGGGAAAGGTTCCAGCCCCTGCCGCCCCGCTCGAACCGGTCCAGGAATTGAACCGATTGGGTATTATGCTGGAAGGAGGCTAGGCCATGGCGACTGCAGATTTTCGACAGGATGCGCTCGCCTTCGTGGCCGAAGGGCGGGTGGCCGATGTCGTGCCCCAGGGCGATGGCCTCGATCAGGTCTTCGTTGAGCCCGAGAAACCGGCCGATGGTGCGGCCAATGCGCGACACCAGCTGCACGTGCAGCACCCGGTGGGTGATGTGGTCGTTGTCCACCAGGGAGAAGACCTGGGTCTTGTCGATATAGCGGGTGTAAGCGCGGGAATGGAGGATGCGGTCCGCATCTTGGGCGAAATCCTGGCGATGGTCGACCGGGGTCTCCGGCACCCGCCGGAGGGCATGGCGGCTGGCGCAAGCCAGGGGAGCGAGCGCGGCTTGTTCGCGGTCGTCCAGTTCCCGCCGCACGGCCCGCAGCCAGTCCCGATCTCCCACCTCGCGCTCGTTCATTTCCCGTTCCCTGCTCCGATAAAAAGCATGAGCATACCAAAAAGCCCCGGCGAATAAAACAGTTTTCAGCCGGACGGCCGCGCCGCCTTCCCGCGGCAGCCATGCCCCGTATTTTCGCAGAAATAGAGCACATACCCTTGTTCCGTTCCGGCCGCTTCCTTACTGTTGAGAAAGAAACATGCCGGTGGGAGCGCACCCATCGGCAACCATACAACTCCAGGGAGACGCACGCCATGCCTGCACCCACAAAACACCCCGACCCGGCCAAGGTGGCCTTGCTCCGTTCCCTGCCCGCCGAAATCAAGGCGAGCATCACCGGCGAGGAAGCCGAGCAATTCATGTACGGTACGGAGATTCCGGAATCGTTGTACTATAAGATCAAGGAGTTCCTGGTGGAAATCAACGACTGATTGCCTTCCTGTCCGAGGGGCGCACTCTTTTTTCGCAAAGGAGGGCGCCTCTCGCCGCCCGCCCAACGGCGCCTTCCTCTTTCCATCGCCATTTTTTGGCGGATTCCACCCGTGCTCGACGCCCCTTTTCCGACCTTGGAGGCCGGCGACAACTCGTTGCAAATGGAGAGCTTTTTGCCAACCTTTAGCATTGCACAATGCGGTTTTTTGGTTTATCGTGCCCCACCAAAATGAACTGAATCCCAATTCATTGCCACTGCCTTGCGACTGCTCGGAACCAGGTGTTTTTCCGAATAGTTAAGGCCTGACTGTTCCGATCTGGGGCGGAGAATCGAGACAACCGGAAGGGAAGCGAATCACCCGTGGCGACAACCGGACCGGCGCCGAACGCCACCTCCAGTCGCAACGGCAACGCACCTTGCCTCTCCCTTTCCCGCAAAGCGTCGAAACCGCGACAGACCGGATCAGGCCCAACCCGCGTTTTGTGAAGTCCCTCAGGGGGCTTCTTGTACATAGCGTTCATCTTTAACCGTTTCCGGCGGTCAACCACCTGCCGGCGAACACCAACCACCGTGTAAGGAGAAAGATCTTATGTCGCGAAAAATGGTCACTATTGACGGAAACCAGGCGTGTACGCACGTTGCGTATGCCACCAGTGAAGTCATCACGATCTACCCCATTACGCCATCTTCTCCGATGGCCGCCGAGTCCGACGCCAAGGCTAACGCCAAGCAGGAAAACATCTGGGGCTCCATCCCGGTCATCACCCAGATGCAGTCCGAAGCCGGCGTGGCCGGTTCCGTGCATGGTTCCCTGGGCGCCGGCGCCCTGTGCACCACCTTCACCGCTTCCCAGGGTCTTCTCCTGCTGATCCCCAACATGTACAAGATCTCCGGCGAGTTGCTGCCCACGGTCTTCCACGTAACCGCCCGCGCCATCGCCTGCCAAGGTCTGTCGATCTTCGGCGACCACGGCGACGTCATGGCCGCCCGCCAGACCGGCTGGGCCATGCTCTGCTCGCAGGATGTCCAGGAAGCCCAGGACATGGCACTGATCTCCACCTCGGCCACCCTGCAATCCCGCGTGCCGTTCCTCCACTTCTTCGACGGCTTCCGGACCTCGCACGAGGTTATGAAGATCGAGCAGCTGACCTTCGACGACATGCGCGCCATGATCGACGAGGACCTGATCGTCGCCCACCGCGAACGCGCCCTGACTCCGGACCGTCCGACCATCGGCGGTACCGCTCAAAACCCGGACGTTTACTTCATCGGCCGCGAGACCGTGAACAAATTCTATGATGCCGTTCCGGGTATCGTCCAGACCACCATGGACAAATTCGCCGCCCTCACCGGACGCCAGTATCACCTGTTCGACTACATCGGCGCCCCGGATGCCACCGACGTCATCGTCATCATGGGTTCCGGCGCCCTGACTGTCACCTCCACCGTCGAGCACCTGATTGCTGATGGCCGGAAGATCGGTCTGGTCATCGTCCGCCTGTTCCGCCCGTTCGACCCGGTCGCCATGGTTAACGCCCTGCCGCCCACCGTAGAGCGCATCACCGTGCTTGATCGCACCAAGGAGCCGGGCTCCAACGGCGATCCGCTCTACCTCGACGTCCGCGCTGCAGTTACCGAGGCCGCCGAAGTCAACCCCACCATGTTCGTCCCGGTCATCCTCAACGGCCGCTACGGCCTGGGTTCCGCCGAATTCACCCCGGCCATGGTCAAGGCTGTTTTCGACAACATGGCTTCCCTGGCTCCGAAGAAAAAATTCTGCGTCGGCCCGAACGACGACGTGGCCTTCACCAGCCTCAAGTACGACGCATCCTTCAATATCGAGGGTTCCGACGTCTACCGCGCCCTGTTCTACGGCCTGGGTTCCGACGGTACGGTCGGCGCCAACAAGAACACCATCAAGATCATCGGCGAAGAGACCGACAACTCGGCACAGGGCTACTTTGTCTACGACTCCAAGAAGTCCGGCTCCATGACCGTTTCGCACCTGCGTTTCGGCAAGAACCAGATCGTTGCCCCGTATCTGATCAACAAGGCCAACTTCGTCGCCTGCCACAACCCGGCCTTCCTCAACACCTATGACATGTTGGCCAACCTGGAGAACGGCGGCACCTTCCTGCTGACCACCACCTTCACCAAGGACGAAATCTGGGACCACCTGCCCTCCCTGGTACAGAAGCAGCTGATCGAGAAGAAGGTCAAATTCTACATCATCGACGCGGTCAAACTCGGCCTGGCTCTCGGCCTGGGCGCCCGCATCAACATGATCATGCAGACCGCCTTTTTCGCCATCTCCGGCATCATCAGCAAAGACGACGCCATCAAGTCGATCAAGAAGGCGATCAAGAAGACCTACGGCATCAAGGGCGACAAGGTCGTCAACATGAACTACAGCGCGGTTGACGGCGCCATCGAGAACATCGTCGAGGTCAAGGTACCCAAGAAGGTAACCGGCCACGAGATGCCGCCGATCGTCTCCGCCGAGGCGCCCGAATTCGTCAAGACCGTTACCGCCAAGATGATGGAAGGCCACGGCGAGGACATCCCGGTTTCCCAATTCCCGAACGACGGACGCTGGCCGACCGGAACCTCCCAGTGGGAAAAACGCAACATCGCCGTTCAGGTCTCCTGTTGGGATGCCGACACCTGCATCCAGTGCGGTCGTTGCTCGGTGGTTTGCCCCCATGCCTGTATCCGGATGAAGGTCGCCACTCCCGAGGCCCTCAAGGCCGCCGGTGCCGACGCCTCCTTCAAGACCGCCGACGCGGTGGGCAAGGAATTCAAGGACATGAAGTTCACCATGCAGATCTCCACCTCCGACTGCTGTGGCTGTACCCTCTGCGTGACCGTTTGCCCGGCCCGCAAGAAGGACGCCGACGGCAACAAGACCGAGGTCCGCGCCCTGTCCATGATCACGAACACCGAAGAGGTCAAGCTGGAGTCCATGAAGAACTGGAAGACCTTCCTGGCCCTGCCCGAGGTCGACGACAGCCTGATCAACGTCGGCACCATCAAGGGCAGCCAGTTCAAGCGGCCGCTGTTCGAGTTCTCCGGCGCTTGCGCAGGCTGTGGCGAGACCCCGTACATCAAGCTGGTCACCCAGTTGATCGGCGACCGGATGCTGGCTTCCAACGCCACCGGTTGCTCCTCGATCTATTCCGGCAACCTGCCGACCACCCCGTACTGCAAGCGCGCCGACGGACGTGGCCCGGCTTGGTCCAACTCCCTGTTCGAAGATAACGCCGAGCACGGTTTGGGTATGCGCCAGGCAGTGGATAAACTGGCCAGCCAGGCAATCGAGCTGTTGGAAGCCGCTGTCAAGGAAGGCATGATCGACAAGGCCATGGCCGATGCCCTGATCAATGCCTCGCAGAAGAACCAGATCGAGATCGAAGCCCAGCGGGCCCGGGTCGCCCAGTTGAAGGCAGCCATCGAAGGCAAGAAGGAGGCCATCGCCAAGCGGCTCTACCATGTGGCCGACTACCTGGTGAAGAAATCCGTCTGGATCATCGGCGGCGACGGTTGGGCCTATGACATCGGATACGGCGGTGTTGACCACGTGCTGGCTTCCGGTAAGAACGTCAACATCCTGGTCATGGACACCGAGGTCTACTCCAATACCGGTGGTCAGATGTCCAAGTCCACCCCCCGCGCAGCCGTGGCCCAGTTCGCCGCCGGCGGCAAGACTATGCCCAAGAAGAACATGGGCCTGATCTTCTCCACCTTCGGCACGGTCTACGTGGCCCGCATTTCCCTCGGCGCCAATCCGCAGCAGGCCATCAAGGCCATTCAGGAGGCCGAGGCCTATGACGGTCCGTCGCTGATCATCGCCTACGCTCACTGCATCAACCACGGCATCAACATGGCCATGGGTCTGGAGCAGCAGAAGAAGGCGGTTGAGTGCGGTCACTGGTCGCTGTTCCGCTACAACCCGGATCTCGAAGCCGAAGGCAAGAACCCGATGATCATCGACTCCAAGGAGCCGACCATCACCTTTGCCGAGTACGCCTTGAGCGAAAACCGCTATCGGATGCTGAAGCTGTCCAATCCGGCCCATGCCGATGAGTTGATGGCTCAATCGCAAAAGGATGTGGACAAGTCTTGGAAACTGCTCAAGGGTTGGGCCAAGGCACTGGAGACGGAATAACCGTCCAAGTGTCCTGATGTGAAGTGAAAAGCCCTGCCGGTGCAAACCGGCAGGGCTTTTTTTGTGCCTCAGGCCACCATCCAGAGAGCGGCCACAAAAAAAGGGGCCGATCGGCCCCTTGCGTACTGCGATTTATCCCCTCACCACTTCAAAAATGCCGATACGATCCGCGGTCGTTTCGAGGAGTACTGCGAACGCCGGCGGACAATCGGCTCGCTCGCGTTTTCGTGGCAAACGTTTTCTCCCCGCGGCCGCTCAATGCACCGGAAATCTTCCGGCAGGCGGCGCCGCTATTTGGGCTGGGCGTCCTTTTCCTCGCGTTCACGAAGCATGCGATCCCGCTCCGCCTTTAATTCCTCGTATTCCTGTTCAGCCTTTTGCACCGCTTCATCTTGCCGCTTCCTGATTTCCGAGATCTTGTTCTTGAGCCTTTCTTCTTTGACGACCAATCCCGGGGCGCCGAACAAGGTGTTGGCGAGATACTTGAAGGAAAACAGCATCAATTCCACGTCGTCTTCCTTGATTTTCGCCAATGTTGCCGGATCGACCTCATAGGTGTCGAGGAACGAGCTTTCGAAAATGAACTTGCGGAAGGTGTCCAGATCGGTGGAGGCCATGAAGAACATCCGCTTGGCCGCCTCGCTCAAGGTGGCCTGGAGGCCGAAGGATTTGCGCCGCATGACCAGCCGGAGCCATTCCTTGTTCATTTCGTCGCGCAGATCGACCCCCTGGTCGGCCCGCCACTCGCCAATGGTCCAGTGCTTGGGCTCCTCGTGTCCCTTGCAGTGCGGCTCCTTAACCAGGAAAAAGAACTTCTCTTCGGCCGCATCGTTGGTGCCGCCTTCATGAAAATCGGCCATGCCCACCGGATAGTAGCGGCAGGCCGAAGGCCGGTCGGAATAGACCGTGCATCCCTCCGGCGTCACGAAAGGACAACCGTTCTTCTCGCCCACCAGTTTGATTTGCACCCCCGGCATGTCGGTCTTTTCCAGGTAGGTGGGTTCGGTATACTCGGTGACGAACTCATGGGCCGCGATACCCAGCCGCTTACGGAGGATGAGGATGTCGTACGGGGTGAGAATGATCTTGATGTTGTGGCAGCAGGCGGTGAAACAACTCACACCGGAGTGGCAGCTGAACTGCAGCCTCGAGGTGAGAGTCAGCTTTTCCGGAAGAATGTTGGAGGGATTTTTGTCGGTGGACTTGATAAAACCGAGTTCGTCATCACTATATTCGTCAATTGCCATGCGGCACCTCGTGCTGTGCGGGTAAAGTCGGATTCTGCGGCCGCGACCGGCCGGATACAAGGCCGATTATTGTACCATGCCCTTTCTCGGTGTCAAACCTTATCGGAATTTCGCCTCCTTTCCTTCCCGGGGACATGTGGAAGCCCGGCTGAAAAGGACAGCTACACCACGCTGAACCGAGGGCGCCGGAAGCGGTAAAAAGTGGCCGCTCAGAAGATCAATTATATATCTTTTCCCCCTTGAACCTGCTAAATTAGGGAAAGTTTCCTTTTTTGTTGCCAAGAGTTGTACATGAAGAAATTTTTTGTCAACCAGCTCGACCTCAGCAAGGTCAACACCTTGATCTACCACATGCCGGATGGTCCGACGTTCTCCCTCGAAATGAACGAGCTAGACGGGTTCATTGATTTCGATATGGAATTCGGCGACGTCTGCGACACCTCCGATATCGACGGCGTCCTCCATTTCTTTCCCCGAGGCAACGCCTGAGCCCCGAAGCAAGCCCCGGTTTTCTCCCGCATATGCCCATGACTCCATCAATCGATATCCACGAGGACGGCCACGTCCATACCCGGCTCTGCAACCACGCTGTCGGCGAGATGGAAGACTATGTCGAACAGGCGGTGCAACGCGGCCTGACCACCCTGGTCTTCCTCGAACACCTGGAAACGGATATCCGCTATCCGCAACCCAGCTGGCTTAACGACGAGGATTTTGCCGTGTATTTTCGGGAGGGGGAACGGCTGAAACAACAATATCGGGGGGTGATCGACATCCGGCTTGGGGCCGAAACCGGATTCAACCCGGCAGCGATTCCGATCATCCGCAGGCGGCTGGCCGACTATCCGTTCGAGCGCGTCGGCGTGTCGTGCCATTTCTACCGCCACGGCGACGTCCATCTCAACCTGCTCAGCAACCGCCGGCAAAGCCTGGACAAATTTGCGGCCATTGGCGCCGATACGGTGATCACCGCCTATTTCAACGCCCTAACCGAAGCGGTGGCAACCTTGGATTGCGATGTCCTCTGCCACCTCGACGCGGTCTTGCGCCACCTGCCCGGCATCTGCTTCAACGACGGACATAAGCGGCAGATCGAGCAACTGCTGGACAGCATGCAGGCGAAAAACGTGGCGCTTGAAATCAACACCTCGGGCTTCGATTATCGGGGCACCCCTTTCCCGGCCGATTGGATCGTGGCTGCGGCATTGCGCCGCGGCATCTCCCTCCGGGCCGGCTCGGATGCCCACCAGCCCTCCGAGGTAGGCCGGCATTTCGACCGGTTGCCGGCCTACCTCGCCGGTATCAAGAGTTTGAGTACCTCTGGAGCCACCAAGTAAATCAGCTAGTTAGCTAGCTGTTTATCTCCCGAGAGTTTGGTGTTGTACTTTTGATGTACTTTTTATCTCGAAATCCTTTAAACCGGGAAGCGCCGCAAGCACTTCTCGGTTTTCTTTTTTCAGCCGATGAATATACCGCTGAGTGGTTGACAAGCTGGTATGCCGAAGCATGTACTGTATCTCGACCAATGGCACATTCTCGGATGCCAGGATCGAAGCAAATAAATGACGAATACCATGGAAACCAAACGGCTTCACTTTCGCTTTACTACAGACCCGCTTCAACCAGTGTAGTCGGTACTTATAAACAAGATTCCAGTGGCTGATAAAAACAGGCTCATTTGGATTGCCGCCTTTTTTCTGATGCCGCATAAGCCACTCAAGCAGGTCGTCTTTGACACTCAACCACTGTGAGCGCCATTCGCCGACCTTGTTCTTCCGCCAACTCAATCGAATGCGCTTGCGGAAAAAATCCACATCGGACCAGGTGAGACGAAACAACTCATCTCGTCGGGCACCGGTCTGCAAATAACAGTAAAGCATCAGCCTATCTTGGTCATTTTCGATAACATTGAAGACTTTCCAAAAATCATCCAATGTTGGAACATATCTTTCAACTCGTTCCGAAGCGAATTTCTCCACCTTGGCAAACGGGTTGTCACCGGGGAGATGTAAAAACTTCACCCCCCAGGACCAAGCAGCCGACAGATTTTTTCTGTCCTTGTTAGCAGCGTTCCCGGATCTGCTGGCGAACTGCCTCTGCAAAGCCTTCTGGGCCTGCAAAGCGGTCAGTCTTTCCGCCAACTCTTTAGGCCGAATCCCAGGGCAAGAAAAGAGCTGACAAAAAACCATCCTCTTTTCCTCGAATGTCTTCCGAGTGAAATTCTGTTCCGCAAATTTCAGATATTCAGTTGCCCAATCCAGCAAGGAGACCATACGGGTCTTTTGCTCTTCGGGTTGTGGGAGTTGTTCCGACTCCCACAACAACGCCTCTTTCTTTGTCTCGAAGCACTTCCTTTGTTTGATCTTCCCGATGAAGCGTTGCCCCATCCACGGAAATTTGTCCTTGTTTTTGTTCGGGTTTTTGTACGCCATGTTTCATAACCTCGTTACGTGGAAATCTCCAAGAACGCGGCCCCAAGCGCACCCCTCCAAGCTTTTCGAGACCATAGCGCCGGAGAACCCTTTTCTCAACTCGGAAATAATCAGCTACTTCCTGCAACGTCATCATTTCGGGAAGCATGGAATTGCCTCAATAAAATCCCGGCAATTTGAGTTGCCGGTTGTCAGCGACCACTGAAGGTTTGCCGAGTTCGCGGATTGCGATGGCAGCATGCAGGCGGCGGGCACGTTCGGTTACATCCGGCATGTATTCAACGCCCAGGGGCTTGTTGCCCATCAGGCCACGACGGCGTGTTGTGAAGATGCTGGTTTTCATGCGTCGTTCTCTCAGGAAAATGCAAATGATTATCATTTAGTTTTGATAAGCCCTTGCGGCAAGGGGAAGGCAGACCTACATTCAAGGCAAGCCTTCTTCATGAGACTTTTTTTTCGTTACCCCTTTGGTTTTCTTCCTCCTAACCAAAGGGGGTTTCTTTTTTCTACCCCGCCATAGTTGATTTGAACTCGTTGCGCTTAACGCGCATCTTTTGGGTGAACTTCTCCTCGTCCTCGAACAGGTCGTGCAGGTCTTCCTCTATCAGTTCCTGGCAGAACGCCACAATCCGGTCGATATCGCCCGGCTCGATCTCCATGGCCGCGCAGACCGACATCAACATGCCGCGAGCCTGCTTGCGGAGCATGACCACATCCTTGTGCTTCACCGGATGATTGCGAATCAAGCCGAGCACTCCGGTCCAGACCACATTGCGGACCTTCTGCCAGAACTCCGAGACCTTTGCTCGAGATTGATTGTGGTTACGGTCAACGGCGGTGGAGGTGTGCTTGACCCATTCGGAGGTCAGGTACAGCCACAGGGACTTGAGGGAGGAAACCAGCTCGTAGACCGTATCGATCTTGAGTTGCCGGTCCTTGTCCGAGAACTCCCGGAGCTTGGGCCGGCGTAGCTCGAATTCGACACGGGTGACGGGCTGTTGGTCGAACTCCTGGACGCCCCACACTTCGGCAAAAATTTCCTGTTTATGGGTAGCCCTGGAGCGTTTGAGTTCGGTCACCTTGTCGTAGATGCGCAGCATGATGTCTTGCGACATCCAGTTGACGCTGGTCAGGTGGTTGTGACGGGCATAGCTGACAAAATCGGTTCCCCTGGACACCCAGTGGGTCTTAGCTTCCAGGTCGAGTTCGTTGATGTCGATGCCGATAAAATCGGCGGCCAGGTGGACCTCTGAAACCAGCTCCTTGAAGATTTCGCAGCCGTAGGTGGCAAGGAAGGCCTTCACCCCTTCATAGATCGGGAGAAAACCTGGCGACCAGCAGGAGAGCGAGCCGATTTCCAAACGGCAAGAGGGGATCGGGTCTTCGGCCTTGCGGCGGTTGAACAGCAGGGTCACGTCGCCGGAGGTAAGCCGGTAGGAATAGCGGGAAGCACCTTGGCGACTGAGGTTCCAGTCAAAGCCTCGTTCCTCGAATACCGGGATGGAGTCCAGGTCGAGGTCCTGGGCTTCCTTCTTCTTGCGCTCAAGGTAATCCAGGAACCAGGGGTCCAGCCAGAAGACCCACATGTTGACCTTGAGGAAGTCGAGATTGCGAACGCAACCAAGGGCTTGATTGTGGGATGTGACTACTTGGGAGTCACATGCTATTCGGGCTTGTGACTCCCCGAAAGGAAAATCCTCGGGGGCATTGTCCCGTAGGGTCAGCCAATGGGCGTCGTGGTGGCGGTAGAACGGGGTGTATTTGGATTGCAGTTGCACAGGGAATTCCTCGGGGTTTCGAGGCCGACCGGCACCGGCAGACGCCGGAAGCCGGATCGGCCTCAAAAATCATTGCATTGCTTTTGCCGTCACTTAACGGTCAGGGCATCGACATAGCTTTTCGGCACCATGGCGTACCAGTGGCCGCCGTCTTGCTGAATCGGAAAGGGGAATTGCTCCTTGGAATAGATGGTCGAACCCAGGAGGAAGAAGGTGCCCCTTGAGGAAGTGGCAAAGTTGAGTTTGTAGGGAACCTTTATGTCCTCGGGTTTATCGATGGTATAGGTCTTGCCGTCGTCGGATGTTTGTTTGAGGATCAGGCCGGAGTTGCCCAGGGCACGGGCAAAGGAATCAAACACCTTGTCATGGGGGATGGCGTATTCAATCCAGGACAAGGGGGTTGAGGCGGTGCTGTTGAGCACAAAGCCCTTGCCGGTTTGACCGGTGACGAACAGGGCAACTTCGGAGAGCGGGGCATTGTCGAAATCGACCGAGACCGGAGCAATCCTTGAAAACGATTCCTTGGGCGGCGGAATTGGTGCGGGTTTCGAGGCCGGGGCCGGGGCCGGGGCTTCTTTCTTCTCCTGGTCGCGGTGGGAGCAGCCGGACAGGGCGATAACAATGGCCGAGGCGATAAGGAAGGATGCGGTAAACAAGAAGTTGTTAAGAATTTTCATGTCATCTCCTGTTGGTGAACACAATCTGGCCGCCGCGATCCGTGGGGGCAATGGTTTCCGATCGGGTAGCGGGGGGAGTGCCTTTTGCCTCCTTGGCGGGTTCCTGCTTGGATTTGATTTGCTGAAAAGAAGTCATGGCGGCTTGGGAGCCGAACAGGTCGCCGCTGCCGATGCTCGACTTGGCAAAGAGCATGTAGAGGGTGAAGCACAAGACAATGGGGATGGCGAAAAAGATCGGATGTTTCAGCACGTTGACATGCTGCATGATGCCGAGTTCCTTGACGTCCTTGGAGGTATAAGACTTGTAACAGCGGAAAACTGAAGGGTTGTAGGTGCGGACGCTCTTTTTCAGTGGTTCGCCGCCGGTGTCGTCGCCTGCATAGGAATAGCAGAGGTATTTTTTCGAGACAGCGGAGCCGAAGAAGTTGACCTTGCGGAACACATAGGTCCATTCGAGGAGGGAACGGACGGCGGAATCGATGCGCTCGATGGCTTGGGTGATCAGCACCACATCGAAACCGTTATGCCGATGGGTGGAGGCCCAGGAGGCGAAGGCGTTGTTCTTGGCGGTTTGCCATTCCCGGGAAGAGAAGACCTTCTGCACTTCGTCCAGCACGACCAGAGAGCCGGGGGCAACGTGCATCCAAAAATCTTCCAGTTGATGCGGTTCGAGGAAATGCAGTTGCTTGAGCAAGGCCAAGTCGGACAGTTCGCAGTAGCTTTTGATCATCTCCAGGCAAAGCGGGTCCGACATGCCGTCAATGTTGGTGAAGACCACTCGGCCCTGCTGGAGGTTGTCGAGAATCTTCCTGACCGCTTCGTAGGTCTTGCCCGAGCCGGGAGTGCCAGCGAATCCGATAATCATGGCTAGACCCTGGTAAAAACGGAAGGAATCAGGTTGAGGGTTAGACGGATCATGTAAGCAGCACCGAGCAAGGCGAAGCATTGGGGCAGCCCTGCGGCGTTGATCAGCCAAACCAGTTGCGGGGGCAGGCTCGACCAGGAGGCGGCATAATTGAAAAGCACCGACGAAAGGTTAATGGCGGCAAGGGTAGTTTCGACGATGGTGAACAGGCCGTCGAGGATGGTGAAGACCAGGAATTGGAGTAGGAGTAGAAGGCCATCGAGTGCCCACTTGAAAAACGTGAGAACCCAGTCCCAAAAAGTTGCAAGCCATTGGAAAAGAGCGGAAAAACCGGACATGGCTACCTCTTCATAATAATGGCCCGAATCGACAGGAAGCCGAACAGGACCAAAAGGATTGTTTTGAGCACGGCCATACCGCTGCCCATGCTTTCGGACAGGTTGACGGTGTGGGTGCCGAAGGTTTCGCCGCCTTCAATGGTAATGGAAGGAGAACCGCCACCGGGCAGGGAATTAAAGAAGCTGGAGGAAAAGGAGAACAAACCGGAGGATTGAACCCGGCCCATGAAGGTGGAAAAGCGGCCGGGGATGTCGAATTGACCGGGATTGTACGGGCCAGGATTGCCGGGGGAGCCTATCGGACCGTAGGTCTCGCTCGGTTTAGTGGATTCACGAGTGACAGAGGTTGATTGCCCTGTTTGATTGCCAGAGGGATCATAGTGAGTGGTAGTTTCTTTCGTGTATGTAGTACCATCGGAATCGTTATGATATGTTTCCGTATTGGTAACATCTCTTGAACCGTCAGGGTTGGTTTTTTCATTCTGTTTGATTTCTTCGGGAGGTTTTTCGTTGCCAGCAGGAGGTTGTGGCACGGGATCGGCAGCACAGGTGCCGGAACAGGTAGTTTTGTCCCAAGAAGAGACAGCCATAAACCCGCCGCAACGAGTGATCAGAGCGCTCCATTCGTTCTGGCAAGAATCAGGCGTGCAAGTTCCGGTACATGTTTCGAAATCGAAAGACTGTACGTTCAGGCTACCGCCACATTGGGTGATGATATCCTGGATTTGTTCGGTGCATCTATTCGGAGGGGTTGGCAATACATTATCCAATCCAGGTTCATCGGTACA
>JAITGO010000013.1 GCA_031280615.1 Desulfobulbus sp.
ATCGCCAGCTACAGCTACGACAGCCAGCATCGGCGGATCGGCAAGACCGTGGCCGGGCAGACCATCCACTATCGCTACGACCTGAACAGCCAACTGATTGCCGAGACCCCGATCCGGGACTATTTTTATCTCGACAACCAGCCCCTGGCAGTCCAGGAATACCAAACCAATCCCGGTCTCTATTACTTCATCAACGATCATCTGGGCACGCCCCAGCAGCTGATCGCCCCCACCGGCACTGTGGTCTGGCAGGCGGCCTATCTGCCCTATGGCGAGGCCAAGGTCCAGGTCAACACCGTCACCAACAACCTCCGCTTCCCCGGCCAGTACTTTGACGCCGAGACCGGATTGCATTATAACTGGCACCGGTTCTACGATCCCGTTACCGGCCGCTATATCTCCGCCGATCCCATCGGGTTGGAGGGTGGATTGAATCTGTATGCCTATGTCGATGGCAATCCGGTGAATTGGAGCGATCCGAAGGGGTTGGCAATTCCTCTCACTATTCCACCTCCGCCAGCTGTCGGAGGAAATGGAATAATCACCATCACCCCAGGGCAGTGGCAAAATTTTAAAGATGACTGGAATCGATTTAAGAATTGGGTGATGAATGAAGGGGATAATGAAAGCGCAAAACGACCGCCTGGTGGATCGAAACCAATTGATCAAACCCCTTGGTCAGGGAATCATAAAGAGATAAAAAATAGTATCGGGCTTAAACCTACTGATAATGTTAAGATAAGCCCAGATGGTCATGTATGGGTTGAAAATTCTGATGGTTCATGGACTGATCATGGGGAAGATGGTGATTATACAGGTTCTGGAGAAGCAGATGGAAGACGTGGAAAAGATCGATAATGTAGATAACAATAACGCTGTCCTTGGATATGGATGCATGTCGATAAGGTTGAGACATCCAAGTTGTGATCTATCGAATTTTTCATCGTTACTTTCCATGCGATGCTTTCGGGTATGGGTTGCTGGATCTCAACGTGAAACCCCTGCTGGAAAAAAACTTCTCGATGTATACAAAGAAAGCTATTGGTGCTCAGAGTCAATCAGATTTTCTGAAAAAAAAGGGTTTAGCTTGGATCTTAAAAATATTATAAATCGACTGAAAAATATAGAAAATGAAATAAAATTTATCAAATCAACAGGTGGAGACGTTGAGATATACGTTAATTTTCTTGGATCAGTTGACAATGGCGACACGATTGATTCGTCAACATTGAAAACTATTGGAGAATTAGGTGTTAATCTGTCGTTAGAAGTTTTTCCTAAAATAACCGGACTACAACCTCCTCCTGTTGAGGGCAGGTGAGTCCATATACATATTGGTACGGCTTTGCCGATGGTGACGATGATTTGTATCGAAATTACAGGAATATGAGCGATGCCAATACAATCGGATCAGATAAATATTTTCATTGCATGGGGCATTGCCAAGCAGCAAAACGTGGACTCGGCGGTAGAGATGCATCTGAATTAATTGGTGAAGATCGTGAACTCACCGATGGACACCTCAAAGGTGATTCCCGATCTGATTGTGATGCAGACAGAAAAGCTAATGCGCAAGGAAGAGACAGCAATTCCAATATATCGTGTAGTCAATCTTGCAGTTCATTGCGCCCCAGAAAACTGGCCCCGAGGTATTAATCATGGGTAAAAAGAAAAAAATCTCTTTGATTATTACATTGGTATTATTGGTTATTTTTTTGTTTTGGATGAAGGGCTGTATAAGTATCGACAAGTGTCTAGATAATGGTGGTCGCTGGAACTACGAGAAAGGTGTTTGTGAAACCAGATAAGGCAGCGTCATCTTGGTCCAAATCTTTGATCAGCGCTATAAAACCAACCAGATCCAGGCCGGCACGCTTGATCTGCAGTATACCCACGATGCGGCCGGCCGGGTGACCGGGGTTTCCGGCAACCTTCACCTATGTCTGGGATACGCTCAACAACCCGTTGAAAAACACGAAACCATCGCAACTGAGCCACTACAGATAGAGCATCTTCGAGAGCAGTTTTCTATATGCAGTGCAGTGAAAGCAGACGAAAATCTTTTTTCAACGGCTGTTACGCTCAAAAGGATCAAGTGACGTGCATAACTGTCGGATGCTCCCTTACCAAAGTATCTCTCCGCGCCGCCAGGGACCGAATGCATCATTGCCGGCCGGGCTATTCAGCAAACAGGGCCATATGCTTGGCCCACCGACAATCCCCATGTGCACGGAGTGTATAGGAGAGGAGATCATGTCTCCAACTGCGGCGAAGTCACCACTGCCAACAGCATGACGCAATATGTTCGGCCATGCCCGAAAAATCCTATGATAACGCCCAGTAACCTGGACCTCCCACCTGCCCGTAAATGCCCTGTTATCCCTTCTGGCAAAAATTTGTTTTGCTAATTTCCAAGGGGTGCTTTACGTTAGCGCACCCCTCTTGTGTTCTCCCTAAAGCTTGATCGATCCGGCTCTGGGCGCTTCGTCCAATGCCATCAACTCAACTTTTGCCAGGAGATCCGCCATGTCCCACCTTCCAGCCGGCCAGCAAGCGCATTACCAACCCGCTCGCAAGGTCCGTTTCATCACCGCGGCCTCGTTGTTCGACGGCCACGACGCCACCATCAACATCATGCGTCGCATCCTCCAATCCACCGGCGTGGAAGTCATTCACCTCGGCCATAACCGTTCGGTCCAGGAAATCGTCACCGCCGCTCTGCAGGAAGATGCGCACGGCATCGCGGTTACGTCCTACCAGGGCGGCCATGTCGAATTCTTCAAATACATGATCGATTTACTTAAGCAAGGCGGTGGCGAGAACATCAAGGTGTTCGGCGGCGGCGGCGGGGTCATCGTGCCGGAGGAGATCAACGAACTGCACGCCTACGGGGTGAGCCGGGTCTACACCCCTGAGGATGGCCAAAAAATGGGCCTGCAAGGCATGATCGACGAGGTGGTCGAACAGGCCGATATCGATCTCCCCCCGCTGCCGATGGACGAAGAGGCATTGCTCGCCCAACTTGCCGGCGGCGACCGGCGGATGCTCGCCCGCATCATCACCGTATTGGAAAACGGGGAGGCGCCGGCAACGCTCGTCCAGGCGATCCGCGACCGCGCGTCCAGCCGCAAGACCCCGGTCTTGGGCATCACCGGTACCGGTGGCGCGGGAAAATCATCGCTCACCGACGAGTTGGTCCGCCGCTTCCGCCTCGATCAGGACGACCGCCTCAAGCTGGCGATCATCAGCATCGATCCCTCGCGCAAACGCACCGGCGGTGCGCTCCTGGGCGACCGGATCCGCATGAATGCCATCGAACACGAGCATATCTACATGCGCTCGCTGGCCACCCGCGAGACCGGCTCCGAAATTTCAGTGGCCCTGCCCGAGGTGATCGCCGCCTGTAAACTCGCCGGTTTCGACCTGATCGTGGTCGAAACCTCCGGTATCGGCCAGGGCAATGCCGCCATCGTGCCGCACGTCGATGTCTCGCTCTACGTCATGACTCCGGAATTCGGCGCCGCCTCGCAGCTGGAAAAAATCGACATGCTCGATTTCGCCCATTTCGTGGCGATCAACAAGTTCGACCGCAGCGGCGCCGAGGACGCCCTGCGCGACGTACGCAAGCAATATCAACGCAATCACGAGGCATTCGCCACCCCGCCGGAGCAGATGCCGGTCTTTCCCACCATTGCCGCCCGTTTCAACGACGAAGGCGTCACCGCCCTCTACCAGGCCATGCTGCCCGCCCTGAAAGAGCTGGGCCTGACCTTGGAACCGGGCCGTTTGCCCAAGACCGCCGCACCCGCAGGGCCGAGCAACCGGGCCATCGTGCCGCCCGAACGGACCCGCTACCTGGCCGAGATCGCCGACTGCGTGCGCGGCTACCACGCCCGCGTCGACAACCAGGCGAACAAGGCGCGCGAACGCCAGGCCCTGGGCATGGCCAAGGATATGTTTGGCATCTGCGGTAAGCCGGTGACCAGCTTCGATCAACTGCTCGCCGCCAAGGAGGACGAACTCGATCCGCAATCGAAAAAGCTGCTCGGCACCTGGCCGGAATTGGTGCGCCAATATTCTGGTGACGAGCACGTGGTCACCATTCGCGACAAGGAAATCCGCACCAAACTGACCCGGACCTCGCTCTCCGGTTCCACCATCCGCAAGGTCTACCTGCCCCGGTACAAGGACGAGGGCGAAATCCTCCGTTTCCTGATGCGGGAAAACGTGCCCGGCCTGTTCCCGTTCACCGCCGGCGTCTTTCCCTTCAAGCGGGAAAACGAGGATCCGACCCGGATGTTCGCCGGCGAAGGCGATGCCTTCCGCACCAACCGGCGATTCAAGCAGGTCAGCGAGGGCATGCCGGCCATCCGCCTTTCCACCGCCTTCGACTCGGCCACCCTATACGGCTGCGATCCGGACGAACGGCCGGACATCTACGGCAAGATCGGCAATTCGGGCGTATCCATCGCCACTCTGGACGACATGAAGGTGCTCTACGGCGGCTTTGACCTCTGCGCTCCCTCGACCTCGGTCTCGATGACCATCAACGGCCCGGCGCCGATCATCCTGGCCTGCTTCTTCAACACCGCCCTCGACCAGCAGATCGACCGGTTCGCGGCCGACAACGGTCGCCAGCCGGACGACAAAGAGCGGCAGACCATCCGCGACCGGGTTTTCTCCACGGTGCGCGGCACGGTCCAGGCCGACATCCTCAAGGAGGACCAAGGCCAGAACACCTGCATCTTCTCCACCGAGTTCGCGCTGAAGATGATGGGCGACATCCAGGAGTATTTCGTCCGTCACCAGGTGCGCAACTTCTACTCGGTGTCGATCTCCGGCTACCACATCGCCGAGGCCGGCGCCAACCCGATCTCGCAGCTGGCCTTCACCCTGGCCAACGGCTTCACCTATGTCGAGGCCTACCTGGCCCGGGGCATGCACATCGACGATTTCGCCCCCAACTTGAGCTTCTTCTTTTCCAACGGCATGGAGCCCGAATATTCGGTGATCGGCCGGGTGGCCCGCCGCATCTGGGCCGTGGCCATGAAGCACAAATACGGCGGCAACGAGCGCTCGCAGAAGCTCAAATACCACATCCAGACCTCCGGCCGCACCCTGCACGCCCAGGAGATGGCCTTCAACGATATCCGCACCACCCTCCAGGCGCTGATCGCCATCTACGACAACTGCAACAGCCTGCACACCAATGCCTACGACGAGGCGATCACCACCCCCACCGAGGAATCGGTGCGGCGGGCCATGGCCATCCAGTTGATTATCAACCGCGAATGGGGCCTGACCATGAACGAAAACCCAAACCAGGGTGCCTTTGTCATCGAGGAATTGACCGATTTGGTCGAAGAGGCGGTGTTGAGGGAATTCGAGGCCATTGCCTCGCGCGGCGGCGTGCTCGGCGCCATGGAAACCGGCTACCAACGCAGCAAGATCCAGGAGGAATCGCTCTATTACGAACACAAGAAGCACGACGGTTCCTACCCGATCATCGGGGTCAACACCTTCCGCAACCCCAAGGGCGAGGTGCCGATCGAAATCGAACTGGCTCGCTCCACCGAGGAGGAAAAACAGTCGCAGATCAGGCGGCTGCGGGATTTCCAGGCCCGCAACCGCGAGGCCGCGGGCCCCGTGCTCGACCGGCTCAAGCAAACGGTGATCGACAACGGCAATGTTTTTGCCGAGCTGATCGATGCGGTGCGAGTCTGCTCGCTCGGCCAGATCACCGAGACCCTCTATGAAGTGGGCGGCCAATACCGGCGCTCGATGTAACCGCGCGCTAGCGGTGCCGGTCAAACCAAACCGGCTGGTTTCGGCGTTCGCATTCCGCCCTGGAGATCCGGGGCGGAATGCGGACCGGCCGCTGCCCGAACAAGCTGCCGTGTTCCCTTCCCTCTCCTTTTCCCGGCTCGGCTTTATTTACCGAGCGCTCTGGTTTCCTTCCAGTTTTCTGACTATAATCGTCTCGTCATGATCAACGAGACCCTCCCGAACGCAGATAACAAACCCGCGATGTACGCCTGGGCGGAACGCTTGGCCAACCTGCCGTTTTTCCTTGCCGTGCAGCGAAGCCTTGCCGTGACCTTGCCCTTGATCATGATCGGCGCCCTGGCGCTCCTGGTCAGGGATTTCCCCCTGCAATCCGTCCAAAATACCATGGACCGGGTTCTCGATCCGAGCTGGCGGCAGATCTGCGACAATCTGATCGCCGGTTCCTTCGGCATCACCGCCCTGGTCGTTGTGTGCGCCTTCAGCAGCATCATGACCACCCTGGCGAACCAGCGCGATCCCCTGCCCACGGTCAGCCCGATCATGGCCGCCATCGTATCGCTGTCGTGTTTCTTCATTGTCAGCGCACCCGCGGAAACAGGCTCTTGGCCGGTTCTTTTCTCCCTGGGTCAAGGGTTGTTGATCGCCTTGGCCGTGGCGATTGCCTCCACCCTGCTTTATCTGCGGCTCAGCCGGATCTCCGCCTTGCGGCTTTCCCTGGGGGCGGCAGGACACGACCCGACGATCAGCGACGTGCTCACCGTCCTGCCCGCCGGCATGGTCACCATGTGCATCTTTGCCCTGGCCCGTTTTCTGTTCGTGCCCCGAGGCGCGGACCTGCACGACCAACTACATCACCTGCTCGCCCTGCCGTCGTTTTCAAGCGCCTGGGACCATCTCGCCACCGGGCTCGTTTACACGGCGCTTTCCCAGCTTTCCTGGTTTTTCGGCCTGCACGGGCCCAACATCCTCTTCTCGGTCGAGGAAGATATCCTGGCGCCGGCCGCCATGGCCAACGCCGCCGCCTTTGCCAACGGCCTGCCCCCGGCCCACATTTTCACCAAGGCCTTTTTCGATGCCTTCATCAACATGGGCGGGGCGGGTTGCACCCTCTGCCTCATCCTGGCGGTCTTCCTTCGCGGCAAGGACGCAGGCAACCGCAAGCTCTGCCTGTTCGCCCTGGTTCCGGGCCTGTTCAACGTCAACGAACCGCTGTTGTTCGGCCTCCCCCTGGTATTCAACCCCGTCTATTTGATTCCTTTTCTCCTGGTCCCGCTCATCCAGACCATCACCGCCTACCTGGCCACGGCTTTCGATCTTCTGCCCCGTACCGTCGCCACCGCCTCCTGGACCACCCCGGCCCTGCTCAGCGGCTTCATCGCTACCGGCTCGTTGGCCGGCACCTGCATGCAACTCGTCAATCTGGCGATCGGCACCGCCATCTACATTCCTTTTGTCCGGATCGGGGATCGGCTGCTGGAGGATCGGGGCCAACACATGCTGACGGTCTTGTTGCGGGCCGCCGAAAGCCGTACCACCGGGCCGCAAGGGCGCAGATGCCTCGACCTGCCGGGCGATGCCGGCCGCCTGGCCAAACTGCTTGCCGAGGACTTGAAGGGGGTCCTGGACCGCGACGATCAGCTCTTTGTCGTCTATCAGCCGCAGGTCGAGGCGCTCAGCAACCGGATACGCGGAGTTGAGGCGCTGCTGCGCTGGCGGCACCCGGTTTTCGGCTTCATTCCGCCGCCGCTGATCATCGCCTTGGCCGAGGACACGGACGGAATCGGCTGGCTCGGCCGCTTTGTCCTCCGGGAGGCCTGCAACCAGCGCGCCGCTTGGAAGGGACTGGTGGCCGACGATTTGGTCATGTCGATCAACGTCACTCCTCGGCAAATCCTCGCCCCCTACTTTGACCTTGATCTGATCGCGGCCCTGCAGGATGCGGGCATGCCGCCGTCGCAGCTAGAAGTGGAAATCACCGAATCGACCATATTCGAACCCGATGCCGCCTCCCTGGACATGCTCGGCCGGCTGCGGCTGAGCGGGGTGCAGGTGGCCATCGACGATTTTGGCATGGGACACACCTCGCTCAGGTATCTCCGTGGGTTTCCCATAGATACGGTCAAGCTCGACCGTTCCTTGACCCAGGTCGGCAACGGCGAGGTCAACGAACCCATTGTCCTGTCGATCGTCGAGCTCAGCCGCGCCCTGGGATTCAGGACCGTGGTCGAGGGAATTGAAAACCTGGAGCAGTTGGACCACTTCCTGCGCATCGGCTGCCACTTCTTCCAGGGCTATCTGTTCTGCCGGCCTGTGTCCGGCGAGGACTGCCTGCAATACATCCGCCGGCATAGCGACGGCTTGGCCGCTTCTTCCTCCCATTTTTCCGCCAGGAAACAACCGGGGCATTGACTCCAAATAAAAAGCCCCTGACAACGGTCAGGGGCTCTGCTCAAAAACGAACGACTTTTTTTCCTCAAGAAACCACGACTTCGGGAATCGCGGCGCGCCCTTGCCTTGCGCTATGGATTGAGCGAGGTGGTCACCTCATCCACCAGGGTGAAGATCGAGCGATAGGGGATGCGCCCGTGCAGGCTCAGCCCGATCTCGCAGGTCTTGCTGGTGGAGTATCCGGCCTGGCAGCCATGCACCTGGTCGGCCAGCCCGTGCAGGGCCGAGGCGTTCAGCTCGGGAAAATTGAGCCCCCGGTCGCCGGCAAAACCGCAGCAATAAATATCCTCGGGCACCACCACCTCGGTGGCGCATAACAAGGCCAACTCTTTCAATTTGGCATCCAGGCCCATCTTGCGGGTGCTGCAGGTGGCATGCAGGGCGATGGTGGCCTCCTTGCGGGTGAACCGCAATCGATCCTTAAGGATGTCGAGCACGAACTCCACCGGTTCGTAGAGTCGCAGCCGTCGGTCGAGGGTGGCCCGCATCCGCATCAGGCAGGGGCTGGTATCGCACAGAATGGGAATGGCGCCGTCCTGGGAGGCACGCAACAGGGCCTCGTTCAGCTCGCCGGCCTTGCGGTCGGCCTGGAGCCGGAAACCCTTGCTCTCAAAGGCCTGGCCGCAGCAGAGCGCCTCGAGGTTGTCCGGCAGGATCACCGTACAGTTGGCCTTGCCCAGCACCGACAGGGTTTGCTGGGGCAGGCCGCGCCGGTCGCTTTCCTCGCGGTCCGGCCCGCCCATGGCCCGGCTGGCGCAGCTGGGAAAATAGACCACGGCCAGGGATTGCACGGCGGTTTGTCCCGCCACCGCCACCTTGGGCGCGCCGGTGGGCAGAGCCCGGTTCCATTGCGGCACCAGGCCGGCCGTGCCTTTGTGCGCCACCTCGGCCACCGTTTCCATCAGGGGAGTGCCCGTCAGCCGGTGCAACCGGTCGACGGTGTTGAGCGTGGCGGCCGCCGTCCGGGCCACGCCGGCGAAATGGTCCGCCGTCCAATTGGCAATGGCATCGGCCAGTGGACCGTGGGCTTCCTCGCGTAGGGCCTTGATCATCTTGCCGGTATCGATCCCCACCGGGCACAGGGTCGAACACAGGCCGTCGGCAGCGCAGGTATCCATTCCCTGGTACCGGTAGGAGCGCACCAGCCGCCGCAACGGTGCCTCGCCCGCGGCGCCGGTCATCCGTCGACTGATTTCGCGCCGGCCGGCAATCCGCTGCCTGGGGGTGAAGGTCAGGTCCCGCGATGGACAAATCGGTTCGCAAAAGCCGCATTCAATGCATTTATCCACCAATTCGTGGGTGGGGGGCAGCGGTTTGAGATTCTTGATGTGGGCCTCCAAATCGCTGTTGAGAATCACCCCGGGGTTGAGCATGTTGCCGGGATCGAACAGACGCTTGATCGCCCGCATGAGGGCAAAGGCCGCCTCGCCCCATTCCTTTTCGACAAAGGGCGCCATGTTGCGGCCGGTGCCGTGCTCGGCCTTGAGCGAGCCGTGGTATTTGTCGAGCACCAGTCGGACCACCTCGGCCATGAAATCGCGGTAGCGCACCACTTCGGCCTGGGTGGAAAAATCCTGGGTGAAAACGAAGTGGAGGTTGCCGGCCAGGGCGTGGCCGAAGATGATCGCCTCGGTGTAACGATGGCGCAGCAGCAATTCCCGCAGGTCGATGGTGGCATCCGCCAGGTGCTCGATGGGAAAGGCCACGTCCTCGATGATCACCGTGGTGCCGGTGCGGCGGACCGCGCCCACTGCTGGGAACAGTCCCTTGCGGATCTTCCACAGCTGGGCGAACTCTGCCGGAATGGCGGTGAACTCGATCAGCCGCACGGTCGACACGCCGGCCAATGCCGCCTTGATGCCGTCGATCTGGGCGGCGAGCGCCTGGGCGGTCTCGGCCCGAGTTTCCACCAGAATCGAGGTCACCTCCGGGCCCAATTCCCCGAGGAAGTCGGGCATGCCCGGCTGGCCGGTCACCGAGGCCAGGCTGGCCCGGTCCATCAATTCGGCGGCGGCCACCGGTTGCGCCTTCAGGAGCATCACCGCCTCGCAGGCGGTGCGGATATCCGGGAAGAACATCAGCGAACTGGCCTTGTGGCGATGCTCGACCACGGTGCGGTACACCACCTCGGAAACGAAGCCGAGCGTGCCCTCCGAGCCGACCATCAAATGCTCCATGATCTCGAAGGGATCGTCGAAATCGACCAGGGCGTTGAGGCTGTAGCCGGTAGTGTTCTTGATCTTAAACTTGTAGCGGATGCGCTCGGCCAATTCGGGGTCGGCCAATACTTGCCGGCGTAGATCCGCCAGTCCCTCGAGGATCTGCCCGTGGCTGCGGCCAAAGGCGGCCCGGCTCTTGTCGTCGCCGGTATCGACCACCGTGCCGTCCGCAAGCACGATGCGCATGGCATCCAGGGTGCGGTAGCTGTTCTGTTCCACCCCGCAGCACATGCCGCTGGCGTTGTTGGCCAGGATGCCACCGATCTTGGCACTGTCGATGGAGGCCGGGTCCGGACCGATCTTGCGGTCGAACTCGGCGAGGATGCGGTTGGCATGGCTGCCGATCATCCCCGGCTGCAGGCGGATCTTGCCGGCCCGGTCCAGCACCCGGTAATCGTCCCAGCCCCGGCCCAGGCGTACCAGGATGGAGTCGGTGATCGCCTGGCCCGACAGGCTGGTGCCGGCGGCCCGGAAGGTGACCGGCAATTCCAGCCGCCCCGCTTCCCGCAGAACGCGCCGCACCTCGATTTCGTTTTCCACATTGATGACGATTTTGGGAACCAGCCGGTAGAAGCTGGCATCGGTACCGTAGGCAATAGTCCGCAGCGGGTCGATGACCAGCCGTTCGGGGGGGATGGTGGTCTTGATCCGACGGTAGAAATCGCGATATTTTCCGGTCAGCATGGCCTACCTCCTGGTCTGGGGTTGCAGAAAATAATGCCTAGCGTACGGCATTCGCCCGCCGAACGCCACCTGAAACAAAAAATCGTTTTTTCAGTTAAATATCAACATTCTCCCTTCACGCTGCCGCCGCATGCCGCCGCGAGTTCGGCAGCAGCACCGCCGCCAGCCCCAACAGGGGCAGCCAAGAGCAGAGCCGATAAACCGCCTCGATGCCGTGCGTGTCGGCCAACCGGCCCACCAGGGCGGCGCCGATCCCGCCCAACCCGAACGCCAGCCCGAAAAAGAGACCGGAAATCATGCCCACCTTGCCGGGGAACAATTCCTGAGCATAGACCAGTATCGCCGGAAAGGCCGAGGACATCAACAGGCCGATAATAAAGGTCAACGGCCCGGTCCAGAACAGCGAGGCATACGGCAGGGCCAGGGCAAAGGGGGCCGCGCCGAAGATCGACCACCAAATCACCTGCTTGCGGCCGATGCGGTCGCCGATCGGGCCGCCGATCATGGTGCCCAGAGCCATGCCGAACAGAAAGACGAACAGATGCAGTTGCGCCGCCTGCATCGAAACCTGGAACTTGCCCATCAGGTAGAAGGTGAGGTAGCTGTTTAGGCTGGAGATGTAGAAGAATTTGGAAAACATCAGCACCAGCAACACCAGCACCGGCCAGGCCGCCGCCAGACCGCCCTGTGCCTTGGCAACCGGGGCGACGGACTGGCTCCGTCGGCCTTGCCGCTGCTTATGGGCATACCAGGTGCCGACCCGCCAGAGAATGACCATGGCCAAAAAGGCGATCAGGGAAAACCACGCCAAGCTCGACCGCCCATAGGGAATGACGATCAAGGCGGCAAGCAGGGGGCCGGCCGAGGTGCCGCCGTTGCCGCCGACCTGGAAGATCGACTGCGCCAGGCCGTAATGCCCGGCCGAGGCCATGCGCGCCACCCGCGAGGATTCCGGGTGGAGCACCGCCGAACCGGTGCCGACCAGGGCCACCGCCAGCAGCAACAAGCCGTAGGTGGGAACGAACGCCAGGGCAACCAGCCCGATGAGGGTGCAGCCCATGCCCCAGGGCAGGGAATAGGGCTGGGGATGGCGGTCCGTGTACAGGCCGACCAGGGGCTGCAACAGGGAGGCGGACATCTGGAAGGTCAGGGTGATCAGCCCGATCTGGGTGAAACTGAGCTGGAAACCGTCCTTGAGCAACGGATAGATTGCCGGGATGAGCGACTGGATCAGATCGTTGAGAAAATGGGAGATGCTGATGGCCACCAGCACCTTGAGCGCGATGCGCTCCGGGCGGGCGGCGGCGGGGCCGAGGGTCGATTGCTGTGCCATGATCGGGTGTTCCTTATGCTACGCTGGAGCCGGTTGGGGAAGACGCCGCAACCGACCCGTTTTTCTTCCTCCTCTCTACCACGTCTGTGGGCCTTCGGCATGCACAATTCCATGCCCGCCAAGCCCAGCTAGGGTAAGTTTCCGCCCCCACGAACTTTGAACTGCCTCACGATCGGCTCCGGGAGCTGTCCGTACGCCGGCACCTCGGGCATCCCAACCTGACACTCCCACAATGTCGACAAGCGGAGCCACCGATTCCGAGTTCGTTTTTTCATGTGAGAATACATTGTATAGTCCCTTGGGAAGGGTTTATTCCCAAGGGTTTCCGGTACAATGCCACAAATGCAATCTATGGGAATAAAACAAAAATATGGACAAAATCTTTCGATGGCGCATAACATAAACGCACACGGTGCAAAGAGAAGTGCTACCGTGCATCATTAAAAAAACAGGAGGGAAAACTATGCAGGACGATGCGTCGGATGTTCGAGCGGAGGAAACGGTTGCCCCAGGGCGACGGGCCTTCCTCCTTGGTCTTTTGGCGGTGGGGGCGGCTTATGTGGCGCCTGTATTGCTGCCATTGAACGAAGCGCAGGCCGGTGCTTCCCGCGGCAAGAAAAAAGGCTGGGACAAACAAAAAAAATCACGGAGCAGCAAACGGTACACCCGCGACGGCATGCGGCATTCCCGTGACGGATGGAACTATTCGCGTGGTGGCAAGCGCTACTCGCGTGGCGGCAGGCGCTATTCCAGGGACGGAAGGCGGCACTCCCGTGATGGATGGAACTATTCACGTGGTGGCAGACGCTATTCGCGCGGCGGCAGACGCTACTCACGCGACGGCATGCGGCACTCCCGTGACGGATGGAACTATTCGCGCGGTGGCAGGCGCTACTCCCCGGATGGCAGGCGGGATTACCGGGATTCCAGGCAGGGTATCACCATTCCCGGTACCAACATCGACGTCTCCGTTCCCGGTATGGGGCGCTGAAACGACCCTCTCGACAAGGCGGCGTTGCGGTGTTTTTTCGCCGCAACGCCTACCCGTTACCGGGCGAAAGCGGCATCTTTTGCTGCTCCCCGCCAGGTCTTTTCTCTCCCCTACCTGAATCCGGAGCGGATCGAATGAAGGCAGAGGAGTCATTGCGCAGGCAGCAATCACAATGAATCAGGTGGCCGGAGTTTTCGAAACAGATCTCTATTTCAGCGGCGTTCCCCAACCGGTGCGGCTTGTGCGGTGCGCCTCCTTGCTGGACACGATGGGGGATGTCTTTCCGACCTGGCCTTTCCGCATGGAGCGATGCGACCCAGCATCCACGCCGATCATCACTGTGCGCCAGGTGAAAGGCGAGTACCGGATCGACGCGCCCTGGCTGGACGAATCCATCTTCGCCGATACGGATGCATGCGCGTTTTCCAGCATCGTGGTCGATCTGATCTATGCCTGGCTGGAAGCCAATCCCCAAGCACTTTGCCTGCACTGCGCGGCGGCGGAATTCGACGGCCGGCTGGTCGTGTTCCCCAACACCAACAAGGTGGGCAAAAGCCTGCTCATCACCCGCCTGATGGCGGAACGGCGAACGAGCTACGGAGACGATCTGGTGGCACTCCTACCGGAGGGAACAGGCATGTCCTTTGGCGTGCCGCCCCGTTTGCGCCTGCCCCTGCCCGCATCCGAACAGATGGTAGCCGAATTTATCCGGACTCACCGGGGAAAAGCGGATGCCTGGAGCCAATATCTTGCCCCGAACGCCCCTGGTCTCGCACCGTTCGGGCAAACGCGTCCCATCGGGGCTTTCGTCATGTTGAACCGCAAGCCGGAAGGAAGGGCAGAACTTCTTCCCGCGGATGCCGCCGACAGTCTGCAAAACATCGTGTACCAAAATCTTATGCGGCGCGGCAGCGCCCTGGAGGTGCTTGACCGCTCGCAGTGGCTGACAAAAGAAAAGCCGTGCTGGTATCTGCGGTACGCCCACCTTGACGATGCCGTTGCCTTGTTGCGGCAGGTCTTTGTCGAAACGGATAGAGGGTTTTCCGGACCGGGGCAAGAACATGCGGCCGTTTGGACTGCTGCTGCGGAAAAAATCACTCCCCGGCCGAACCGTCCCCGTTCGCGCGCGCGCCGCCGCGCTTCCGTCCAAAACTACGTTCGCCGGCCCGAGGTATTGATCAGGCAGGAGCAGGGAGAGTTCTTTTTGATTCATGCCACGGGCGACGAGATTTTCCATCTGAACGCCCTGGGCCGGGCAGTGTGGGAACTGCTGGCCGAACCGCTCAGCGAAACGGAAACCGTCGCCCTGCTCGCCTCCGTCTTTCCCGAAACCTCGCAAGCTCAGATCGAGCGCGATGTGATCGAGCTCTTTACCGCATTCAAACGAAAGCGCCTGCTTCTCGAAAGGTAGACCTGGACCGGGCATCCTGCGAAGTCGATGGTCACGTGCCGGCGGCAAAGCGTCGTGGCGCATTCGTTCAATCAGGACCGAGGCGGCAGTAATCGGACCACTGGAGTCGATACCAGCTATTGCAGGCGTTGTTCTCCGGCCGGCAGCTCGACCTCGAAGACGGTTCCCGGCCGGGACGGGCTGGTAGGTGAAACGGCCCCGGCCAGGTATTCCACCGGTGCGGGGCTTTGGGCGGAGATGGTCCCGCGGTGCTCCTTGATGATGCCGAAGGACACGGACAGCCCCAGGCCGGTGCCCTTGCCCACCTGTTTGGTGGTGAAAAAGGGATCGAAGATCTTGCTGAGGTGCTCTCGCGAGACTCCCTCGCCGGTGTCGGCCACGCTGACCTCGATCAGACCGCGCCTGCCCCGCCGGCTCCGGACCACGATGCTCCCGTCCCGGCCGATGGCGTCGGCACCGTTGTTGAGCAGGTTCAGCCAGACCTGCTTGAGCCGCTCCTTGTCGCCGATCAGGGGCGGAACAGTGGAGTCGAGCTGCTGGACGATATCGATGCCCTTGAGAAAAAAGGCATGCTCCACCAGTTGCACCACCTCCCGCAGGGATTCGTTCAAGTCCATGGTCTTCCGCACCGATTGGGATTGGCGAGAAAAGCCGAGCAGGTCGGCGACGATCTTCCGACAGATCTTGGCTTGTTTTTCCACCACCTGGAGGTTTTCCAGGGGTTCCCGGTCCGTGATGTCATCCATCAGCAACTGGGTATAGCCCAGGATGATCCCCAGCGGCGTGTTGATTTCATGGGCCACGCCGCCGGCCAGCCGCCCCAGATCTTCCATTTTCTGCGCCTGAATGAGCTGCTCCTGAATCTTTTTCAGCATGGAGATGTCCCTGGCGGTCAGCAGCAGGCCCATGATGCTGCCGTCCTGGTCGTAGACCGGCACCTTGACGATATGAAACCACCGTCGGCCGTCCGGCCGCATGAAGGTGATCTCCTTGGCCAGGGTGCGGCCCGAAAGCAGAATCTGCTTGTCCTCTTGGAAGTTGAGATCTGCCTGCTGCTTGGAAAAGATATCGAAATCGTTCCTGCCGACCACCTCCTTCTCGTTAAGGCCGAAATAATCGCAAAACGCCTTGCTGGCGAACCGGTAGTTCAGCTCCTTGTCCTGGAGGGTGATGAAGTCCGGGGTCACGTTCATGATGGTCTTAAGCAGCTCCTGCTGCCGGGCGATGGTCTTCTCCCGCTCGGTCAGCTCTTCGATGTGCCGCTTGACCGTCACTGCCATCACATCGAAGGCCTCGGCCAAATCCTGGATCTCATCGCCGAAATTGTACCTGAACACCGGGCACTGGCGGCAGCTTTCGATCTTGAGCGGGTAGGCCCTGCCCTGGCAGTGCGGGCACAGGGTTCCGGTCAAATACCAGCAGCGCCGCCGCCTGTCGCCGTATGCTGGGCAATCGCCCTGGTCGCAGGCCATGATGTCCCAACAATTTTTTTCCAGGGGCTTGCCGACCTCTACGTTGAGATTGCCCTTGACGATCTCCTCCGCCGACTCCCTGAGCCGGTTGAGCTTCAAGGTCACGGTGCGGGCGAACCAGAGGGTGAGGACGATGCCCAGGCTCACGACGCCCAAGGTGCAGACCAGGCTGATCAGCCGCTGCTGCTGGATGTGCGCCTCGATCTTGGCGCGCGACAGCCCCAGGCGGACGCATCCCAGCTTTTTTTCACCGAGAATGATGTCGACGTTGAAATCGTACACCGCCCCTTGCTCGGTGCTGAGGAGAAGCGGTTGGGGCTGCCGACCGTCTTTATTGACCTTGAGCAGGTCGGTGGGAAGGCCGCCGGAAAAGGTGTGGGTCAGGACGTTACCGTCGGTGTCGGCCAGGAAAATATAGAGCACATCGCCGTACTGGTCGTGGTTGTTGTCGATGAAATTCTTCATCTGGAGGAAATCCATGGCCAGCAGCGGCTCTACCAGGCGAAAGGCCAACCCGGCGGTCAGGGCCATGCCGCGCTTTTTGCCCTCGTCGAGCAGCGCCCTCGAGGACATGGCGGACAAGAGCAGACCAATGCTCAAGCCGCTCAAGACCAGCATCAGGGCCATGCCCAGGGTGATCTTGGTTCTGAAGCGCAGGCGGTGCAGCTTCTTTGACAAGTAGTTACTCACCTTCCTGTTTCACCTTCCTGTTCAATTCGCGGATGGGGTCGAAATCCCGGTCGGCGGAAGCAACGAAGCCGATGAAGCGGGCAGCGTCCAAAATGGCCCGATGCCGGGGATTGTTCTTGTAATCGAGCTTGAGCATCGCCGCCCTGATCTTGTCCACCGACTCCTGGGCAAGGCGCGGACTGTAGGCGTACACCCAGCCCGGATAGGCCCGGGAGGTGGCCACCACCCTGATCTGATTGATGTCGATCCTGTTGGCCAGCACCTGCAGGGCGCCCTCGCGGATGGTGCCGAAATCGTGCAGGCCGGCATAGACGCCCAGAATCACGTTTTCCTGCCGGCCGCCGGAAAAGGCCACTTCCTTGAAATCGCGAGAGGTCAGGCCATGGTCGGCAAAGAGCCCCAGCGGAAAGAGATAGCCACCGGCAGAAGACGGATCGACCGCCACCCAGGACTTGCCGCGGCAATCTTCCACTAAACGGATGGCATTGTTGTCTTGCCGGGCAATGATTTGTCCACGGAATTCAGCCCGGCCGTCCTCCTCAACGATCCGCGCCATGGCCTTGGCACCGTAGCGGTTGGCCAAATTGACATACACAAAAGGGTTGGAAAACGAGATATCGATTTTGCCCTGGCCAAACATGCTGATGTGATGGGCAAAGGTGTCCGGAAACACCTGGCGGATGGGCAGCCCGGTTTCTTCGGCCAAATAGGCCACCAGCTGCTGGTGCCGCTGGAAGGATTCGGAATGCGAATATTGGGGGAGATAGGCGTAGGTGATGGCCGGTTGCGGCGGCTTAACCGCGATTTCCCGCCGGCTGTCCAGGGAGACCCTGATCGGCTGTTCGTCCTCGCCGCAGGCAGCAAGCAGGACCGCGCCCAAAAAGACGCACAAGATATTCAAAAACTTCGACATAAAGCGCTTCGGACCTTCACGGGTTGCCGGCAAAGCCGTTACCCGGTAGGGGTAAGGGCGGCCGGGGGTCAGGACAAGAGACAAAAGGCCCGGCCCGGTTCGCTTTTTTCGAAAAAACATGGCGAGTTTTAACCATAGCCCAGGTCATCCAATTCCTCGTCGGTGAACCCGACCAAATGGGCGATTTCATGCACCACGGTGATCTCGATCTCTTCCATGAGCTGTTCGCGGCTGGTGCAGGCTTCCTCCAGCGGTTCCTGAAAGATGAAGATGGTATCGGGATAGAGAGGCGGCTCGACCACGCTGCGCTCGGTCAGGGGAACGCCCGAATAAACGCCGAACAGCGGTTCATCCGGCGGCAGGCCCATTTCTTCCAGAATCTCCGGAGAGGGTCGTTGCTGGACCGAGATGAGGATATTGTCCAGGTAGCTTTGGATAGATGCCGGGATGCGGGCAATGGCCTGCTCGACCAGGAGGGCGAAGGCTTCGGTGGAAAGTCGCAACGGGCGTCTGGTCATGGCATGCCTCTCGTTCCCAATTGTTCACTGCGCGCCTCGCCGATGACCCGGCCCACCTCCTTGGCCAGATGCTCCGCATTGAACGGTTTGGCGACAAAACCGGCCAAACCCATCTGGCGGTAATTTTCTGCGGTGACGTGCTCGCTGAAGCCGGTGCAGAGCATGATGGGTACATCGGGGTTGACCGCCTTGATCTTTTCGGCAAGCTCCAGGCCGGTCATCCCAGGCATCCCCATATCGGTGATGATCAAGTCAAACGCATTCCACCGCTTGAGAAATGCCTTGAGCGCATCTTCGCTGGACAGGCACGCTTGGACCTTATACCCCAAATGTTCCAGCACCTGCACGAGAAAGAAGGTAATGGGCGGCTCGTCGTCGACCACCAAGATGTTACCTTCGAACACCGCAGGAACGAATCGTTCGGAACTGACGCTTTCCCCCGCTTCCTCCTTGGCTTCCGGTAGAAAAACCGTGAAACAGCTTCCCTGGCCGGGTGTGGATTCGACGGTCACCGCCCCGCGGTGGTCGTTGACGATGCCGTGGACGACGGAGAGCCCCAATCCCGTTCCCTCGTGCAGTTTTTTGGTCGTGAAATAGGGCTCGAAAATCCGTTGCAGGTATTCCGGAGGAATACCGATGCCGTTGTCCTCGACCAGCAGGCAGACATAGGCGCCTTGCGGCAGGTTACCGGTGAGCACCCCTTCCCTGGGGGTCAGGAGCTTTCTGAACAGCCGCAGCCGAATCACCCCGCCCTTGCCTTCCAGGGCCTGGTAGGCATTGGTGCACAGATTCATCACGATCTGGTGCATCTGGGTCGGATCGGCTTTAACAAAGAAATCTTCCGAAAAATCATAAATAAGCTCGATATTTGCCGGCAGGCTTGCGCGCAGCAGGCGGATGGCCTCCTTGACGATGAGCCCGAGCCGCAGATTCGATACATTTTTTTCGCTCTGCCTGCTGAATTTCAAAATCTGGTCGACCAACTGGCCCGCCCGGTCGGCCCCTCGGATGATTTCCACCAGGTTGCTGTACAGCAGCGACCCTTGCTCGCACTGGGACTGGGAGAGTTCGGCGTATCCCATGATGGCGGTCAGGATGTTGTTGAAATCATGCGCCACCCCGCCGGCAAGCGTACCGATGGCCTGCATTTTCTGGGATTGCCGTATCTGGTTCTCCAGGAGGAGGTGGTGGGTGATATCGCGTTTCACCGCGACATAATTGACGACTTTATCGTTATTGTCTTTAACCGGGGAGATGGTGGCTTCTTCCTGGAAGATCTCGCCGTTCTTTTTCCGGTTGACGAACATCCCCCGCCAGACATTGCCCTTGGCAATCTCCTCCCACATCAATTTATATTGATAGGGCGGCGTTTCTCCGCTTTGCAGCATCTTGGGATTCTTGCCCAGCATCTCGGTAAAGGAATAGCCGCTGACATCTTCGCACGCGGGGTTGACATACTGGATGTTGCCGTCGAGATCGGTGACGATGACCGATTCGGCGGCCTGCTCGACCGCTGTTGCCAGCAGCCTTCGCCCTTCTTCCATCTTGAAGCGGTTGCTCATGTCGTGCAGGATCACCTGAGCTACCCGGGAATTGCCGACCAGGGCGATGGTCACCCCAACCTCGACCGGAATGCGATCGCCGTTGCTGACCACGACAAAGGCGGTCATGGTTTCGTCGCCGTCACCCTCGCCGTATATTTTCTTGTTGAGAAAAAATTCGTATTTCAGTCTGTATTCCTGACAGATAAAGGAAGAAAGGGTTCTGCCGATGATCTTCCCTTGAGGCACCTTGAGCAATTCGGACGTTTTGTCGTTCGATTCCAGAATACATCCGGTCGAGATGTCGATTATTAATATCGAATCCTTGATCGACTTTAATAAAAGATAATATTTTTCGACAAATCCCGTCAGGATCGATTCGGATTTCTTGTAAGCCGAGATATCGATCAGGGAAATTGAAGCAAAAAAACCACCGGGCTCGTTAATAAAATTTATATAAATTTTTAACTTGAAGTCTTTAAAATAAATATTATTATTACTATATTCACAAACGACATCGACACTTTCATTAAAAACTTCACTAACAATCACCTGCTTTATATAGCTATACACAGAACCAACCAAATATTTATCGCTTTTTTCAATATCATACACATCAGCGATATCGAATAAATCAATAAACGATTGGTTCAACGATTCAATTTTAAAAAAAGATGCCAGATGTTTCTTTAACGAAGATTCTTCATAAAGATACCTGTCAATATCTTTCAAAGATATCTTCTGAATCGCTTTACACTTTTCCTGCAGCGCTGTAACATCAAGCAGCAGCATCGGAATGCTTGACCGTGCAAACATTTTGTCATGCCAGGAAATCATTTTTTTCCCACCCGATGACCATACCTGCTGGCAACACGGTTATCTGATATGCTTGCAATGCACCCCTCCTTCTTTGCGGGGCAACCTTATCCTGACGTACGACCATGACTCATTGCGCATTCGACTCGACACTCACCCCCCAACAACCAGGGCGGCTTTATGTGGTCGCCACTCCCATCGGCAATCTGGGTGACATCAGTCAGCGTGCCATCCAGACCCTGTCCTCGGTTGATCTTATTGCCTGCGAAGACACCCGGCATACGAAAAAACTCTGTCGCCACCTGAACATCGCCACGCCGCTTGTCAGTTACTTCCGGGAGCGGGAACAGGAAAAAGCGGCGGCGCTACTCAAACTCCTCTGCGAGGGCAAACAAATAGCCCTGGTTTCCGATGCTGGCACACCGGCGATCTGCGACCCCGGAGCCGTCCTAGTCAACAAGGCCAGGGACGCTGGCATTGACATCGTCGCCATTGCCGGCCCTTCGGCATTGGTCGCCGCCCTTTCGATCGCCGGTTTGACCCAGGCCAATTTTTTCTTCGGCGGCTTTCTCCCCGCCAATGCGGCCGCCCGGAAACACTTGTTCAACACCCTCGCCACCCTGCCCTATCCATTGGTCTTCTACGAGGCGCCGCATCGGATCAAGGCCTCCTTGGCCGACATGGCGGCAACGCTCGGCGACCGGCAGGCCTTGTTGTTCCGCGAGCTGACCAAAATCCACGAAGAGTGCCTGGAGGGCCCGCTTTCGGTGCTGCGTGAACGGATCAAGGATGGTGTCAAGGGGGAGCTGGTGCTCATCGTCCACGGGGCCGCTTCCCCACCGCAGGAACAGCCCGAGGATATCGACGGGCTGCTGCGCTGGTATCGCGACGAGCAGCAATCGAGCCTCAAACAGGCCGTTGCCCGCATTGCCGCGGATCTCGATCTTCCCCGGTCCCAGGTGTACAAGAAAGCGCTCGCCATCTGGCGGGAGATCGACTCGTGAGCAGGAGCAGGCTCGAATAATACTATTAACTTCAAGCGAATACCACACATAGGTCTTGTTCATGGACAAAATACAGAATTCTCTCTCGCTCTGCACCGATAATAACCAGCGCACCTGGCTCGCCGCCGCCTGCCGTGCCGCGCTGGCTGCGGGCAGCCTCATCAGGAAACGCTATGAACAACCCCACACCATTACCATGAAGGGCGCGATCGACCTGGTGACCGAGACCGACGTGGCCAGCGAGGCGGCTATCACCGCTTCGCTCACCGAGGATACGCCCGGCATCCCGATCATGGCCGAGGAAACCGCAACCAGCCATGCCACGGTGGCGGAGCGGCTCTGGATTGTCGACCCCCTGGACGGCACCACCAATTTCGCCCACGGCTTTCCCTTTTTCGCGGTTTCCATTGCCCTGCTCGACCGCGGCACGCCGGTGGTCGGGGTTGTCTATGCCCCCCTATCCGACGAACTTTTCTTTGCCGTCAGCGGCTGCGGTGCCCGATTGAACGACCGGAAGATCTCGGTCACCGGCACCGGTCGCCTCATTGGGGCGCTGGTCGCTACCGGTTTTCCCTATCAGGTGGAGGCGACCCTGCCTACGGTCATGCGCCAGATGCAAGCCGTGCTGCCCCGGGTCCGCGATATCCGCCGAGCGGGCGCGGCGGCGCTTGATCTTGCCCACGTGGCCTGCGGCCGCCTCGACGGCTTTTACGAAATGAACCTGCAACCATGGGACACGGCCGCCGGCTGGCTGCTGGTGCAGGAGGCGGGCGGCATGGTGAGCACTTTTTCCGGCGCTCCCTTTTCCCCCTTCTCATCCGACATCCTGGCCAGCAACGGCATCCTGCACCCACAACTCCTACCCCTGGTCCAATGAAGAAGCCTGGCGACCGCCCCTTTCCCTGGTGGGCGATTCATGGCTGCATGCTCATCTCGGCCACCCTGGTCGCCACCTCTTTCACGGTCGGCAAGGCCATTACCCCGTTTCTCGATCCGGCCGTGTTGACTCTGGTCCGTTTCGTGCTCGCCGCCCTGCTGTTTGCGCCCTATGTCGGCCGCCGTTATGGCATGCGCTTCCCCGACCAAGGGGCACTTGTCCGCTACGGCCTGATCAGCGGCGCGCTGGTCGGCTTCTTTTGGCTCATGTTTCTGTCGCTCAAGACGACCAATCCCTTGAACACTGGGGCCATTTTCACGACCGTGCCCGGAATTTCGGGAATATACAGCTGGTTTCTTCTGAAGGAACGTTTGGGAAGGTACCGGATAGCGGCATTGCTGTTCGCCATGGCCGGCGCATTGTGGGTGATCTTCGAGGGCGATCCGGAACGGGTGCGACAATTGGTGCTCAACCGCGGAGACCTGCTGTTCTTCTGCGGCTGCCTGTTGATGGCCCTGTACATGCCCCTGGTCAAACTATTTCACCGGGGCGAGCCCATGGCCGTCATGACCCTGTGGATTCTGATCACCGGCTGCGGCTGGCTGCTGCTTTTCTCGGCGACAAAGCTGCCGGCCATCGCCTGGAAAACGGTGCCGGCGATCGTTTGGTACGGGATCGGTTACCTGGCGTTTTTCACGACCATCGTCACCTTTTTCATTTCCCAGTGGGCCACCATCCATCTCGGTCCCACCAGGGTCATGGCCTATTCCTATTTGTATCCACCACTCATCGTGTTGATCGAGTGGTTCCTGCGCCGGGATCTCCCTACCCTGCACACCATGCTCGGAATCGCGATCATCCTGCCGGCCATGCTCATCGTGCAAAAAAAAGAGAAAGCCGCCCACCCATGACTCTTGCAGGCGGACGGCTTCCTGGTACGGCTTGCTGAAGCCGGTCAATTTTCCGGACAAATCTTATCGTGGTCGGTCAATAAGCCGTTGTCGTCGATCTTGATCAGCACCGTGCACTTGGTGGGATCGCCGGTTCCGAAATAGCCCATGGTGCCGGTCACGCCCTCGAATTTCTTGGTCGCGGCGATCTGGTCGCGCAACTTGCTCCGATCCTCGACGATATTGCCGGTCAGGCCACCGGTTTTTTTCAAGGCTTCGGCGACCAGGTGCACGGCATCGTAGGTAAGCGCGGAAACCTCGTCCGGTAGCATTTTATATTGCTTTTGATAATTATCGGCAAAGACCTTTGCCTTGCCTTTCGCACCACCGGCGGCAAAATTTCCGGTAAAGTACAAACCATTGCAGGCATCGCCGCATTTTCCCACCAGATCCCCGCCCGACCAGGAGTTGGAACCGGTGATCGGTTTCTTCCAGCCCATCTTCCTCGCCTGGCGGACAATCAGGGGAACCTCTTCATAGTGCTGCGGCGTGTAGAGGAATTCGGCGTCCGAATTGATGATCGCCTGCAATTGCCGGCTGAAATCGGCGTCGTTGGTCCTGAATGTTTCAAAGACCGCCACCGATCCCGGGCCGTTCACCTTTTCAAAGGCTTGTTTGAATGCCTTGGCCATGCCGGAGGGATAGGGGCTGATTTCATCGTAGAGCACCGCCGCCTTACGGGCCTTCCACTCTTTGGCCGCGAATTTGGTGGTTGCCGTTGCCTGGATGTCGTACAGGACCGGCATGCGGAAAACGAATGGCTTGTTCTGGGTGGTCAACGGCGAGGTCGACCAGGGGGACACCATCGGCGTCTTGAACGAGTTGGCCACCTCGCCGACGGGAATGGCTCGGTCGCTGCTTTGAGGCCCGACAATGGCGATGACCTGGTGCTGGCTGATCAATGCCAAGGCGTTCGTGCTGGCACTCGACCGGTCGGATCCGTTATCGACATAGACCAGTTCCACGGTATAGGTCTTGTTGCCTATAGGTAGGCCATTGCCGGCGTTGATCTCCTGTTTTGCCATTTCCGCACCGTTTTTGGTGCTGGTGCCCACGTTGGCAAAGTTTCCGGATTTACTGGAACTAACCCCAAGTTTAATCACCCCGTCGGCGGCGAAGAGCGTGGCAGCGGGGCCAACGGCAAGAACAAGGGCGGAAAGGCCGGCCATGGTTCGTCGTTTCATATTTTCTCCTCAAGTGGTTAAAAAGCGCGTGTGGCGTCGCAAAATGGATATCATACGGTTTGGGCATTCTCGATTTTGAACGTCTCGACTGCCTCGCGCAGCTTGTGGGCCGTGGCATTGAGCAGGTTCATCAAGCCTGCTGTTTCCTGTGAGGTCTTCGAGGTTTCGTCGCTGACGCCACCCACGACAACCATGTTCTCGACCAGATTCTCCGACATCTGCACCTGTTGAGCCGCAGCCTGGGTGATGGCCTCGATCAGGTCGGCCAACTGGTTGGAAACGGTTTCGATCTGCTGCAATTTTTCATGGGCGCCATCGGCCAGACGCGATCCCTGGACCACCTTGCCGATACTCTCATCCATACGGTTGCTAACATCCTTGATTTCCGACTGGATACTCTTGACCAGCATATCGATTTGCTTAGTCGAGTTGCTCGAGCTTTCCGCCAGGCGCTGCACCTCTTCCGCGACCACCGCAAAACCGTAGCCGGCATCGCCGGCCATGGCCGCCTGGATGGAGGCGTTCAGGGCCAGGATGGAGGTCCTGTCCGCAATATTATTAATAATTTCAACGACGTTTCCAATCTCCATCGAACTCTCGCCCAGACGTTTGATCGAACGGGCCGTTTCGTTGATCTGCTCACGGATTTCATCCATGGCCCGATTGGTCTTATCAACCGCATCGGCGCCTTCGCGGGCGTTGGAGCGCGACATTTCCGATACTTCCGCCGATCGAGCCGCATGGTCGGAAACCTGCCGGATTGAAGCGGCCATGTCGTTGAGTGCCTCGATGGCGGCGCTGACCTGTTGCGCCTGATCGGTACTCTTGGCAGCCAGGTCGGTTGTTCGCCTGGAAACGTCGGTTGCGGTGGCATCTACCGAAAATGTCGCCGATTGTACCTGGCGAACGATATCGCCGAACTGCTCGGCCATGGTGTTGAAGGAGTCGGCAATGGCGCCGGTGATGTCCTCGGTCACCTCGGCGCGTGCGGTCAGATCGCCTTCGGTGAGGTCGGAAATTTCGTTCATCAGCTTCATGATCGAGTCCTGAATGGCGTCGCGCTCTTCCTGGCTCTGGATCAGGGCGGTAATACTGTCGAGCATACCGTTCAGAGCAGAGGCCATTTCTCCGAGTTCGTCGCGGCTCACGACCTCGGTCCGCGCCTTGAAGTTACCCATGCCCATCTCGCCGAGCAGCTCCATGATCAGGTTGATCTGCCCGGTCAATCCCTTGGACAGACCGAAGGAGATCAGCAAACCGAGCAGGACGGCGGCGATTCCCACGCCGATAACGATCTTCTGCACCAGGGAGGTGGCCTCTTCCATGCGGATCACGGCCCGAGCCTCGTTGTCCGTGGCGTTCTTGAGAAATGCCTGGATAACCGGCTCCGCCTGCTTGACCGCCTGTTGATACGCCTGGATGCGGGTGCTGATGGTTTCGTCGGTTTTGACGACATCGGCAAACCACTTGGAGAAATCGCCGATCTGAGAGAGCAAAGCGCCTTGCAGCACCGGATTCTCTGCCCACGATCCAACCGCCTCTTTAAGGGATTTCGCCTCGCCCAATACCCGTTCGCCAAACTGGCTATCGGGAGCGATCGTGTATTCCTGCATGTGGAACAGCAGGGATTGGAACAGCGACTGCAGCGCGGGAGAGGCGACCGTGGCCATGGATTTCCGCAGGACATCGACCGATTGGCGCAGCTTGGTCAACTCGCCGAACTCCGGGTTGACCTGGAGTTCCAGGATGTTCACCGTGCTCATGAACGTTGCCAGGTAGTTGTTGATGGCGTCCATGGCGTGCTGGGCCGATGCTTTTTCCTTGGCGTCGATGGGACTCTGCTGGATATCGTACAGTTTCTGATACGCTTCACCGCCCGCGGCGATGAACTTGTTCAGATACTGGTTTTTAGCCTCGGCAATGCCGATTTTATTGTAATTGAGCAGAAAATCCTTCTCGTAGCCGTTCATGACCCGCACCGTTTTTTCGATATCGAGACTCAAACGGGCAATCTTGCCGTGCACCTGCACAAGCTCGTCGATGGTCGTGTTGGCGAATCGTTGCGAGATAGTGGCAATCACGATAACCACAAGGGTGAGGATGATCATGACGGCAAAGGCAACCATCAATTTCCCGCGAATATTGAGTCTATCGGTCAATGCCGAGAAGGGGGTGCCAAACCGGCGCTTCTTTCTTGTCTCTTGTTCCATGCTGCCTCCAAAACTCCTTGCTCAACTGAACTCCACGCTCGTTGCCATCCAATGGTCGATCCCGTTTATCCTGGAAGGACGAGCCCAAACACTGCATGCCTCGGACCGACACATTTTCGGAGCAGGACTCCGGCCATGACCGGAACGGGTCCACTCCGGTCCGGTCTCATCCATCACTTTTTGACAAAGACGTCGATCCCCTCGTCTTTCCATACTTTCAGAGTTCGCTCGTCCTTGGGATTGATCTTCACTCCGATGGCATTCACCGGAACGGTGTTTTTCTTTTGAATTTCGATCCAATTTTTCTTGATGATTGCATCCAGTGTCATAGCGTTCTCCTCTTGTCGTTGTGTGATGCGCGAATTACTGAAAATCCCGCAGCATAGTTTCAAGCGCCACCGTATTGCACACCTGCTCGCAGGAAGGACCGACCAAAGCGATGGCCGAATGGCGCAGTCCTTCTGTCAGCATGTGCGCGGCGATGGCATTTATTCCTTCCAAATCCACATGCAGAATCTGATCTAAAATCTCGGACGAATCGATGAACCGATTGAAATAAAAGGCTTGGGTAGCCAAACTGCTCATGCAGGTGTGAGAGTTTTCCTGGGCGATGATGTGCTGTCCCTGCAGTTGCATCTTGGCGATCCAGAGTTCATCCGCCAAAATCGGCAGCGTTTGCTGAGCCATACCTATGACTTCCACGAAAATGTGGGAAAGGACCGGATGCAACAGTTCGGGGGTTGTCGCCCCTTCGATCACGATGACGCCGTCGTCCCGGTACGCCTGATATTCTGCTGTTATTTCATAGACCATCCCTAATTCCTGCCGTAATTTCCTGAACAGGCGGGAACTCATGCCGCCCCCAAGGATGGCGGTGAGCAGGTGGATCAGGTAGCGTTCCGCCGCCGCATAGGGAGCGGCGTGCAAGCCGATCGAGAAGTAAACATGAGAGACACCCTTGCATTCCACGGTCACACCGCCACGAAAGGTGGGCCGGATTGGATCGGTGTCGGTTTTGCCGTCATCCGGCATCATCCAGAAGGCGTCGGCCACGTTGGCGACCACGTCCTGATGACGAACATTGCCGGCCGCAGCAATGATCAACCTGCGCGGCTGGTAATAGTCGCGGACAAAGCGGATCACGTCGTCCTGCTGCAGACTTGCTACCGAGGCGATGGTGCCGCCGATAGGCCGCCCCAACGGATGCCCCTGCCAGACATGCGCCTTCAAGCGTTCGTGGGCGCAAACATCCGGCCGGTCGAGCTGGGCGCTCAACTCCCTGATGATCGTTTCCTTCTCCTGGTGGACCGCATAATCGACAAAGCGGGAGTTCAGCAACAAATCACCCATCAAATCGATTAGATAGGTGCGATAATCATCCAGCACCGTGGTAGTGAAGCAGGTGTAGTCGCGGGAGGTGAAGCCGCCAATCTGGCCGCCGGTGGTATCCATCATCCGGGCGATCTCGTCGGCATCGCGTTGCCCGGTGCCGGCAAACATCAAATGTTCCGCCAGATGGGCTACGCCGCCGCGATCCTCCGCCTCATCCATCGGACCGGCCGCCATGAGAAAACCGAGCGAGATGGATCGGACCCCTTCCATTCGCCTGGTCACCACCCGAATCCGGTTATCGAGAACACTTTGCTCCATCATGGCCGACATGCCTCAAATGGTTGCATACGCGCCCCGTACCACCGGGCCGAGATCGAGCAGGGCAATCGCATCGTCTTGCCGCCTGAAACAGCCTCGCACCAAGCCCGATGCGTTCAGCGAAGGCGGTGCTTCTTGCCGTTCGAACGTTTCCGCCAGTTCCTTGCCGGATATTTTGGCGATCCGCACCTGCGCCTTGACAGCCACCACCGCCTTCAAGGGTACCCCGGTTTCCGGATCGGCCGCGCCGGTGCGGACCACCACCAATTGCCGGTAGCGTTTCCTTGGTTCAGCTTGATGCCGGTTGCACAACTCGTCGAGGTCGATGACCGGCAACAGGCTGTCGTGGTACAACAAAACGCCGGCGAGATAGCCGGGGCTGCCGGGTACATGCAATACAAACCTGGGCTCGAGAATCTCGACCACCTGGTTTTGGGTGAACAGGCAAACAAAATTACCGGGGCTGTCGTTGACCGCCAAAGGAAGGAGGAAGCTGCGGAGACCAAGCTGTTGTCGTTCACTTTCCATGCGCACGGTTTACCTCTTCTCCTGAACTCGGCATTCGGCCTGACCATGCCGCACTGTCGTGGTCTCCAGCACGGTTTGCAGATCGAGCAGCAAGATCATGTCTATGCCGTTGATCAGCACGCCGGGGACCAAGGTCCGCGACCGGCTGGTGAAAGCGGGCGGCAACGGCCGAGTAGCGGCGACATCCGCCGCGACGATCCTGCCCTTGCCGGTCATGACCAGGGCCAAGGCCTGATCGTCGTGGGCGACGATCAGGTAATGGACCCCTCGCTTTAACGGCGCCCGGTCGCCGTGGCCGGCCATCAAGGCCCCCACATCGCAGATCACCGCCCGGTCGCCGTGGGGCAGGGGCAGATATTGCCTACCTTTCTCCTCGATCGGTTTGAAAGAACCGCCGTTGCACGAGCCAACGCCAATCACACATTCCTTGTCGACCGCGAACAGCTGACGATCTATCTGAGCGAGATACAACATTTTCATCGTGCAATCCTCCCTCCGGCTTCCAATACCGGCGTATCGCCTTGGCCGGTCAGCCTGAGCACGGTGTCGACAAACTCCTCATCCTTGCACGGTTTGTTCAAAAAAGCCCTGGCGCCCAATTGCATGGCCTTTTCCTGATGCTTGGCAGAGGTTCGCGAAGTGAGCATCACCACTGGGATATCCTTGCCTCCGGAAACATGGGGCAGTTTCGCCAGAAACTCGAAGCCGTTCATCCGCGGCATTTCGATATCCAGGACAATGCAATCGGGCCGGACCTCTGCCATCTCTAATTGCTCCACTGCATCCAACCCGTCCTTGGCCTCGACCGGCGCCCAGCCGTTGGCAGTCACCAACCGGCTCATGACGCGACGAATGGAGATGGAATCGTCGACAATCATCACAGTGAAGGCGCGGGGGATTTCCAGGCTGAAGGAAGCGGCGGCCCTGTGTTCCGCTCGGGAGGCGGCCTGGGCCAATTCGGGAATGTCCAGCACCGGCACGATGCTACCGTCGCCCATGACCGCGGCCCCGGATATACCCGTCACCGACCGCAAATGAGTACCGAGACCCTTGATAACGATTTCCTTCTGTCCGGTGATCTGGGGGATGGAAAGGGCGATGGTTCGCCCGTCGGCCAGCATATTCAGCACCAACGAGTGATCCTCGTCCGGATTGTGTTCGGCGATGCCGAGCAAACCGGCCAGCGAATGCCAGGGCACGGTTTCACCGTCGATGCGGCAGGTCTTTTCCGTCAAAGAAATACTTCCCTGCTCCAGGCGATGGATATCCTTGATGTCGTTCAGAGCGATGCCGTAGGTCACCTCACCGACCTTGGCCAGCAAGGCCCGGACAACGCCGAGGGTGAGCGGCACGCGCAAAACAAAGGTCGTTCCCGCTCCGGTCCTGGTTTCCACCGTGACCGATCCCTGCAGCTCCTTGATATTGGCCCGGACCACATCCATGCCGACCCCACGGCCCGAGATCTCGCTGATCGTCTTGGTACTGAACCCCGGATAGAAGATGAGCTCGGTGAGTTGCTCCTCGTTCATCTGGTCGACGGCATGTCCCAATCCCAACCGGCGGGCCTTTTCCCGGATGGCGGCGAAATCCAACCCGCGTCCGTCGTCGCTGAAACGGATGACCAGGTGATTGCCCTCTCGCCGGCCGGCCAGGGTGACGGTGGCCATGGCAGGTTTGCCGCAGGCTTGCCGTTCCTCGGGCGACTCGATTCCGTGATGAATGGCATTGCGCACCAAGTGCATGAACGGGTCGGCCAATTTTTCCCAGACCATGCGGTCGAGTTCGACCCGTTCGCCTTCGATGACCAGCCGGACCCGCTTGCCCAGCCGGGAGGCCACGTCGCGCAGGGTGCGGTTCAGCCTCGACGACAAGGTGGCCATCGGGCTCAAGCGGGTCCGCATCATCTGAACCTGCAATTCGCGAATTACCCGGTGCTGGCGACCGATATCGCCGCCGATGCCGCTGTAAACGCCATCCAGATTGGTGTGAATGGCGGCAACGTCGATCGCCGACTCGTTGAGGGAGCGGATGATCAGGTTCAGCTGAGTGTAGCGGTCCAATTCCAGGGCATCGAATTCGGAAAAACTCTGGCTGGCCTTGAGATCGGCCACTGTCTTGTCAATATGGACGAAATGCCGGGACAACTGATCCAGTGCCTTGACTTCGAACTTGGTTTCCAATTCCAGGGCAATGTCTTTCAGCCGCCGGGAAGTCAACTCCATTTCTTCCAGCGCTTTTTTGAACAAGCCCATGTTCTGGTCGAACCCGCTGATGCCCACCAGCAGCTCATTGGCCAGGTTGATCAGGACATCGAGTTGGCTCTGATTGATGCGGATGGTCCGGCTCGCTTCGGGTGCCGCAGCCTGCGAGGGCGTGGCCGTATCGGGTTCCCGGTCGACGCTGCCTTCCGATAACGTTGCATCCGCAACGGCAGCGGCCCCGGACAGATCGGGCAGCTCCTCGACCAAAGGTTCTTCCGGCTTGTTTTCCCGGGAAATGGCCAGCAGGCGCCGGAGCAGATCGGTCCGTCTGTCCATGGGGGCCGATTCGGGAGATTCCACCAGCAGACCCAGGCAATCCAGAGCGTTGGTCAGGGTTTCCACCGTTTCCGGATCGAGATGGCGGGAACCCGCATAGAGCCAATCGAGAAAATCTTCGACCCCATGGGCATAGGCGGAAATGTCGCGCAAGCCGATGACCGCCGACGCGCCCTTGATGGTATGCACCGCCCTCCTGATCTTACGGACCTCTTCCTTTTGTCCGGCATCGAGGATAACCCGCTTGTCGATTTCAACGGTCAAGATCTGCATTGAGGCATGCAACTGCTGGAGATGCTCTTCCGCCTCTTCCAGAAAGCCTTCATACAGAAGCTGTTTTTCCTCGTCGCTGAAAAGCGAGTCCGGCATCGCCCCTGCGCCCGCCGCGTCTTCCATCGTTTCTGCCGTGCCGGCAGGCGATGCAAGGGCATCGAGTACCGCCTCGCTCAACACATCCATCTCTTCGCCGTCCTCGTGGGCTGCAAGCGGTGCCTCCTCATCCATGCAGGCCGCCTGCAATGCGGCCAACACTGTTTGCGCCCGCTGTTCATCGAACAGGGCCGGGGTCAGGATCATGGTCGCCAGCAGATCCAAGGCATCGGCCAGATGCGGCACTGCCCGCTGTTCCATACTTCCCGCGGTTTCGTACAGCCAGTCGAGCACATCCTCGACCAGATGGGCATAGGCAGCCAGATCGGCCAACCCGACGACACTGCCCGCACCTTTGATGGTATGCACGGATCGCCGGATCCGGCGCACCGTCTCCCGCAAATCGCCGCTCATCGGCACGGTGCCAGTGACCTGGCTTTCCAAGAGCTGTATCGCCTGGTGCAGGATTTCGAGGTGTTCCTCGGCCTCGGCCTGGAATGCGGCCGTCAGTTCGTCGTCGGACTCGGAATCGGAGAATTCGGCAAAGGGAAGGGCCTGGTCGAAAACCGGTTCCTCCATGGAGTCGAGCAAAAACATCTCGTCCACATTGGTATCGAGCCCCTTGAAATCCGTTTCGGCAAGCTCGGTCAACTGGGCCTCGTCCACGGGAACACCTTGCTGCAAGCCTTGGCAATAGCTCTCGATACGCGCAACCGTCGCGTCCATGGCATCCAGGGCCTCTTCGGCAAGGCCTCGCCGTCCTTCAAGCACCTGTTCCAAAGTATCCTCCATACGGCCGGCAATCCGGCTGAGGACGTCGATGCCAACCATGGAGGAGGCACCGCGGATAATGTGCGCCAGTCGGTGCAACTCCTCCTGGGTGTCCTGTTTACGCGGATTCACCCGCAGTTCTCCGATGGCGGCTCGCATGGTCGGGACGTAGGCCTGCACCTCTTCAACGTACCCCGCCAGAAAATCGTTCCTGTCCTGAAACATTACCTTGCTCCCGGTGCAACGGTTCGCGTTCGGCGCGCCATGATTATTGCCATTGTACGATCAGCGGCGAGGAGCCCATCTTTTGATCATCCAGGATATGGACTGTCCGTTCGCCCGCAACGTGAACCCCCTTGAAAAAGGGTGCCAATCCGGACAAATGCTCGCCATATTCGGACGTAAAGGGCAACAGCGGATCGTGCCGTTCGTCGACGTTGACGACACCGGCGATTCGGTCGACCATCAGACACAACTTGAGATCTTGATGCGCAAAGAGGACATAGGACGGCCGAAGGTGATGCCCGACCTCCTTGATGCCGAAAAGCAGGCAGCAATCAACCACCGACAGGATTTCCCCCCGGATCTGCACGATTCCCCTGATCCAAGGAGGAATGTTCGGCAGGGGGGTCACTGGCGGCAGATAGCCGATTTCCTGGACAGAACCGATAGGAAGAGCCATCTCGTCGTGCCCCAGCGCGAAGGCGATGTAGGGTTTTTTCTTCCTGATGTTGCGCGCCGCTCTTTCCTTGAGCGAAGCCGCGTCCAGCGCGAGTTCCTGAGCGGTCTCGCGATCAATGGCGGCAAGTAGCGCGTGCAGGGTGTTTTCCTGGTCCCCCGGATCCGGGTTGCGGGATATATTGGCGTCGGCCATCGGGGCTGCCTCAATCGATACGTCTTTCAAGAACGGTCGCAAGTTGCTTAAGCGAGCAACTTGGTCGCATTGGCAAACAATTCGGCATTGTCGAACGGTTTGGTCATGTACAAATCAGCCCCCTGTTTTTTGCCCCAGAATTCGTCGCTTTTCTGATTTTTCGAGGTCAGGAGGATCACAGGCAAATCCTGCTTGATGGTCTTTATTTTTCGACAGGCCTGAAAACCGTTCAGCTTGGGCATGATCACATCCAGCACAACCAGATCGGGTTTTTCGCTTTCCACCATCGCCACCGCTTCCTCGCCATCGGTGGCGGTGATCACCAAAAATCCGTTTTCTTCAAACGGTGCACGCATCATGTTCAGTTGGGTAGGGCTGTCATCGACAACCAATATTTTCTCTTTGGCCATGGTTTTCTCCTTCTTCCTATTTTCCTATACAGACGTTTGACGGATGCAATCACACATATTTCCGAATTTCTGCGATCATCATGTCCGGGTCGAACGGCTTGGTAAGATACGCGGAGGAACCGGCCATCTTCCCTTTCATCTTGTTGATGAAGCCATCCTTGCTGGTGAGCATGATCACCGGTATATCCTTGAATTCCCTGTTGCCCTTGATAATGGACAGTATCTTGTATCCATCCATCTTCGGCAAAATGACATCAAGCATGATCAGGTCCGGCCGTTCCTCGCTGATTCTGCTCAAGGCCTCAAGGCCGTCGGCCGCCTCCACTACCCGGTATCCTTGGCGGCTGAGGGTGATGGAGATGACTTTCCTGGTGGTGGAACTATCCTCCACCACCAGAATCATTTTCTGTTCGGGAGTTATAACGACATCGGCAGTCTCTTCGGACACCGGGGCAACGGTTGTTGCGGGTTTTTCAGATATCGACTGTTCCTCGACGGATTGGCGGGCCAAATGATCGAGCAACAGCTTCAGCTGGTTGGCGAACAGGGCTTTGTCCGGCGCCATTTTCGCCGCCTTGTCGAGGTAGGCGAGGGCATCCTGGAAATTGCGGTTGTTAACACTGATCAGGGCAAGGCAATACAGAGCGATGAGACTGCGAGGATGCTTGCCTAAAATGCGGGTATAGCGCTCGTGCGCCTGTGTGAGCCAGCCGGTGTCGACCGATCCCGACTGTGCCAGGGTTTCACGGGTGACCGCCAAATGCCCCCCGCAATACTGGCAGACGCTGGCGCTTTTATTAAGCGGCGCCCAACAGAAATAACACTTCCGAACCACATCATCGGTCAGATGATCCGAGACAGCAGCGAATTTGCTTTGTTCTTCCTTGACCAACGGATTGTCGGCGTCAAGGCTCGCCGCCATTTTCAGGGCTTTTTTCATGATTTCCACGTTGCCCTGAATGCGGGAGTACCAAATCCAGGCAACGGAGTTGCTCCGATTCTTTTTCATGTACTGAACTAGATCGGCATGCGCCTCCTTATATTGCTGCTGCTCAGCCTTTGAAATCGAGGATCCGAGCAATTCTTCCCCTGATTCATCGAGGGAATTTTTTCTTTCATCCTTTAATCTTGAAACTTCAAGAAGGATATTTATGATCGAACTGTTAATTGTTCTCGATACAGACCTAAGGTTAAACAATTCTATCTGAATATCATCCCATAGAATGATTTCTATAGCTGCATTTAATCCATCAATGCCACCAAGCTCAGCATGAACAAGCTCCCCATTGTCTATATCGAGCATACCGACATTGCCTTCTTTCGTTATATGCAATGTCTGAGATTTTTTCTCCATGGAAAAAATCTGCAAAATATTATCGAGTGAAAATCCATCTATTTTTTTAGCTTTCGTCACCATCGAATTTTCCGATATTTACCTTGTTCAACTGCAATGCTTCTGCAACAAGCACATACCTTCTCGGCTCATGACATACATCACATCCAACGGAAAGACAAATTGCAAACAGTTGAAACAATCAAAGAGCTTACGGCATCGGTAATAAAATAATACCATTTCACCAATCAGCCGATTTACCCGGCGTTGCCGCTAAAACATTCGAAACACGACGAAGACAAAGCAATTCCCATGCCCGACATGATGGACCAAAACTGTCAATACGCGTTTACAGGTGGGAATTATTACGAGGAAAAAGATGTCGCGCAAAAAAGCGCAAAAACGTACATACCCTCGCCCTGAACGCCCTTTCACATTCAATTGTGGGGGTAAGCAAAATAAAAATCAAACAAAATTGCGCACCTCGGCCGAAGGAATAGCCAGTAACCGCCTTTAATCGATCCAAAATTCAATTCTGCAAAACTACGTATAAAAAATGGCACATTCGTCAATAAATGTCACCTGTTGACAATAAACGTCACCTCCTGTTCAGCGTCCACCAGCATCCGATCGATGAGGTCAAGCCCTCCCTGCCAAAAGGCTGCGTCATCGAGATCGATCGCAAAAGGGCGGAGCAACTCGTAGGGCGAGCCATTGCCTCCCGATCGCAGCAGAGCGAGATAGCGGCCGACGAATATTTCCGGTTCGGCTTGATAGCGGGCATAAAGCGCCAGGACCAGCAGTTCACCGAAGGCATACGAATACACGTAGCCGGGCGTACTGAGGAAATGGGAAATATAGGCCCACCACAGACCATAGTCGTCCCTCAGGGTCACCGTATCGCCGAACATCGGCCTCTGGCTTTCCAGCCATAAGGCGGAAAGCTGTTCCGCCGACAATTCCCCCTGCTGCCGCCTGCCGGCATGCGTCGCCGCCTCGAATCGATTCATGGCCACCTGACGGAAAACCGTGGCAAAAATCGACTCCAATTTCTGGCAGATATACGCCAGCCTCGCCCGGGGCGACAACAGGCCGACCTGAGCCTTGAACACCAGCAATTCGGCAAAGACCGAAGCTGTCTCAGCCAGAACCAACGGCGTATCGCTGTGATAGAAGCCCTGCTCCGCCGCCAGGAATTGATGCACTCCGTGCCCCAGTTCGTGCGCCACGGTGGCGACATCGCGCATGTTGCCGGTGTAGTTGACCAGGATATAGGGATGAACCTCGGGTACACAGGGATGGGCAAAGGCGCCACTTCCCTTGCCGGCGAGGACCGGGGCATGGATCCAGCGCTCATCGAAGAAGCGGGAGCCTATGGCGGCCATTTCGGGGGATAAACCGGCAAAGACATCCAAAACAATCCGCCGGCACTGCGCCCAGGAGATGGCGGTTTCCCCGCCGCCCGGCACCGGGGCATAGCGGTCATAATCGAACAGTTCGCCACCGCCGAGCAAACGTTTCTTCAATCGGTAATACCGGTGGACAATATCGTAGCGCCCAACCACGGCATCGACCAGAGTGGCAACGGTCTGGCCCTCCAATTCATTGCTCAGGTTGATCGCGCTGTCCCAAGAGGGATAACGGCGCAGCCGGTCGGAAATCATCTTTTCGGCGGCCAGGGTGTTGAACACCTGGGTGAGCAGATGCAAATTGTCGCGCAGACCGGCGGTCAACTCAGCCGCCCCGTTTTTGCGGACATCGCGTTCCGGATGATACAGATCGCTCAGTACCTCCTCTTCGCTCCTGCCGCGTTGGCCGAACCGCAGCTGGCCGAACAGTTTTTCAAATAAAATATTCCAGGCGCTCCTTCCCACCGGCTTGAGTTCCTGGAGCAGTTCCTCTTCCTTGTCGCTGAGCTGATGCGGCGCAAATCTCCGCATCGCCTCGAGATAATGGCGATAACGGCGCAGTGGCGGTGTCGTCAACAATTCCAGCGCCCTGGTCTCGTCCAGACGGTTCCATTCCAGACGGAAGAAAACCGTCGATTTGCCGACCGAGGCCTCCAATTCTTCGACCCGCTGCAACAGGGCCGAGGCGGCGGCATCGCCGGTTTGGGTGATGAAATGGAGGTAGGCATAGGTTCCCAGCCGGGCCAACAGGGTATCGATGGTTTCAAGGCGTTCGACCACTCGGCAAATGGCTTCGGCATCGAGCTCGGCAATGCGGCCGGCCGCTTCGACGGCCAGGCCTTCGGCCAATTCCCGGCAGCGGGCCATATCTTCCCGGATCTCCGGACTATCGACAGCGAAATACAGGGCATTGAGATCCCATAGCACGGTTGCGGTACCGAGTTGTTCGTTGGTCAGTGCTGGTGTTGTCATGGTTGTGCGTTGCTCCGAGCAAAAAAAGATGGATGAAATGCAAAAGGCCCCGAAAAATCGGAGCCTTTCATGCCGGTTTGTTGTTGCCACGGCCGAACATCCCGGCCGTGGCTCTTGTTTTCTGATTCTGTTACGCCAGCTCTTATGCCAGCAATTCCGCAATAAAAGGGCCGACCGCCGAGGGTCCCTTGGCGTCGACCAGTTTGATAGTGGCGGTGCCGATCACCGCCATGTCGGCCTTGCCGGTCAGCATGGCCACATCCTCACGGCTGCCGATGCCGAAGCCGACCGCCAGCGGCAGGGTTGTGGCCTGGCGGCATCTGGCCAAATACCGCTCAAGGCCATGATCGAAGGCGGTCTGCTTGCCGGTTACCCCCCGCCTGGCCACGCAATAGATAAAACCCGCCCCCTGGGCCGCCACCTGGCGCATTCGTTCGTCGCTGGAGGTAGGGGTGAAAAATTGTACCGGCGCCAATCCCAGCTCCTTGCTGGCCGCCAGGTAATCGTGACCTTCCTCGGGCGGCAGGTCGGGGACAATGGTGCCGCACAAACCGATGTCGCGGGTTCGCCGGAGAAAGGCGGTCTCGCCGTATTTGAACATGATATTGTAATATGTCATGAACAAAAAGCGTACCCGGGGAAAGGCGGCAGCCATCTCCTGGCCGAAGCGCAGGCACGCCTCCACCGAGATTCCCCGCTCCAGGCTGGACTGACTGGCTTTGAGAATCACCGGGCCGTCGGCAATGGGTTCGGAAAAGGGGATCTGCAGTTCGATGCAGTCCACGCCGGCCTCCGCCATCTGCCGGATCACCTCACGATTGACTTCCAGCGAAGGATACCCCAATACCAGATGGGTCATGAGGAGAATTTTTTTCTGTTGCAGCCGTTGTTTCAGCTCCTGCTCCAAATCTCTGCTCACCTTGCACCTCTATGAAAATAAACCTGCGCGGCAGGGAGCCGCCGTTCAACCGATCGTGTATGCCTCGGCCCGCTTGACAATGAAGGCCTTCCATGAGGGATCGTCGAAGGCATGGGCAATGGTGAAGATATCCTTATCGCCGCGGCCGGACATATTGATGATGATCGCCTGATCCGGCGACATGGTCGGCGCCTCTTTGAAGGCCTGAACAAAGGCATGCGACGATTCCATGGCCGGAATGATACCTTCGGTGCGCATGGTCAGGCTCAAGGCCTCAATGACTTCGCGATCAGTGGCCGAAGCGAACCGGACCCTGCCCTTGTCGCCGAGATCGGCCAGGATCGGCGACACCCCCACATAGTCGAGGCCGGCGGCAATGGAATGGGTATCGAGCATCTGCCCTTCCGGGTCTTGGAGAAACATGGTCTTGTATCCCTGGGCCACACCGGGGCTAGCGCCGCTGCCCTCGACCATCCGGGCCGCATGCCTGCCGGTGGTGATGCCCTGCCCACCCGCTTCGACCCCGACCAATTCCACCTCGGCATCGTCGATGAATCCTTGGAAAATGCCCATGGCGTTGGAACCGCCGCCCACGCAGGCATAAACCCTGGCAGGCAGGACGCCGTGCTGCCTGAGGATCTGCTGCCGCGCCTCCTGGCCGATAATCGACTGGAACCAGGCCACCATTTCCGGAAAGGGATGGGGACCGCACACCGTGCCGATGACGTAGTGAGTGTCCTCCATGGAAGCGACCCAATCGCGGAACGCCTCGTTCATGGCGTCCTTGAGGGTGCGGCTGCCATCGGTGACCGGCACCACGGTGGCGCCCAGCTTTTCCATCCAGAACACATTGGGCCGTTGGCGGGCCACATCCTCCTCGCCCATATAAATAGTGCAGGCAAGACCGAACCGAGCGGCCATGGTGGCGGTGGCCATGCCATGCTGGCCGGCGCCGGTCTCGGCGATCACCCGCTTCTTGCCCATCCGCTTGACCAGCAACCCCTGTCCCATGACGTTGTTGGCCTTATGGGCACCGGTATGGTTGAGATCCTCCCGCTTGATGAAGATCTTGGCGCCGCCGAAATGGCGGGTCAGATTCCCGGCAAAGGTGAGCGGCGTGGGTCGGCAGGAGTAATTGCTCATTAATTCAACATATTCCTGCCAAAACGACGCATCCGCCCGCGCCTGTTCATAGGCTTTGTTCAACTCGACAAAGGTCGCCTGGAGGACCTCCGGGATAAAGGCCCCGCCCCACTGTCCATAATATCCTTTTTTCATTGCTATTCCGTTTTCAGAGTTCCGTTCGTGAAAAGATCCGACTCCATCAGCCCAAGAGGCTTCCGGTGAGGGGTGAATGCCGGTGCGGCGATAGTAACGCCATTTCGGTCATCTGCCCGGCTGCTGCCATGAAACGCCGCTCAATCCAACTGGCGGCGGCAGGCCTCGGCAAAGTCTTCGGGATAATGCCCGAGGATACATCGTCCCTGGGCTTCGCTGAAGGCCCCCATCGACCAGGGGAGCTTGGGCAGGAAGGCGTAGAGCAATCGCTGGCCGTTGGCCGTGCCCAGCCGCTTGGCATACTCGATCGAGGTCACCATGGTCGCGCCCAGCCGAGCCAGCACCTGCTGCGCCGTAAGAATGCCGAGGTCGAGCGAGTCGCGCACCGAGGCGTCCGCTTCCACCACATTTCCCACCGGCCCGCCGGCCCAGTCAGCCTTGACCAATAGTTGGAGCTCCCACTGGGAAACCTGGGCCTTGGGCACGAACAGCACGACTCGTTCGTCCTCCCAGACCACCAGCGAACGGGTGCCCGCGTGGCCATCGGTACGGGTGTTGTTGGCCAGGGTCAGCAAATAGTCGTTAAAGAAATCGGAATGATAGTCCTGGCGGTAGCGGGCGATCACATCGGCCACCAAATCGCCGCAGCAGTAGGCGGGAAAAACAGAGCCATCCGCTTCCGCCACCCATTGAGGCACCAAGGCGTACTGTTGGTGGATCATTTGATGCGAGGCGTGCAGCCGGTAGCCGGATCCGGAAAAATCATAGCCGAAATTCCAGCCCCACAAGGTGGCAATGGCCTCCGGGTCGGCCCCGTCGGCCAGGCACTTGACGATTTCCTGTCTCAGCGATTCCAATTCCTCTGCGGAGAGCCGGCGGCGGCGCACCTCCGGCGCCATCCCCAGCTTGTCTGCAAGCACCATGAACACTCGCTGGTAGTAGAGATGGCGTAGCCCTGCCATGTCTTCCGGGGAAAGATCGGCGATGCGATAGCGGATGGAGGCTGGCGCGCAATTGGCGGCGTAATGCCCCCAGGGGATATAGGAATTGCCGCGCAAATACTCAAAAATCTCGGTCGTGCCCCGACAATAGTCGCCAACGATTTCGCTGCCGCCCTGCGCCCCCGGCCGCAACACCATCGCCTCCTTGTAGCTGTCGGGAAGATGGGGATTATTGGCAATGGTTTCAAACAGCTCGAAATCGTCGATATCGGGACGCGTCCGTTCGTTTCGCTGCAAATAGCGCAATCCCGCGGGCGTGTTGTCTGCGGCCAAGACGAACCGGCAGCAGGAATGGGCCAGCCAGGTCAATTCCACGGGATCGGTGGAGGAAACCGCCAACTGATAGCGAAGCGGCATCGGCAGCTGGGTGACGATCTCCTGGATTGCGGCATCCGGGCAATGGCGGCCGATCATCTCTCGCAAAGAGAGTTGTGGCGGTGGCGGAATACAAATCGATCCGGGATCGGCGGCGCGGGCATCGGCCCAGCCGGAATCGATATAGGTACAGCCGCGAAAGGGAAAAGGGTTGGGAATTTCGTAAATGGTTCTGGCCCTGTCCACGGTCACGTCGGCTTCGGGAAAATTGGCAGCATTGGCCACGTCGGTGCCATCGGCGAGCTGACCGAGGCTGCCATGCAAATCCCGCTCGCGCAGGTTGGCCACCCGGTAGGCCGGGGTATGGCGACCGACCCGAAAATGACCGTCCGGGCGTATCGATGTGTTCAGCATATCTGTCTCGTGACGGCCGTGGGCCGCGGTAGGATTTCCTTGTACCCCAGGCATATCTCATGCATAATGTGCCCACAGGAACCGGAGTTTTTTATTAGCACGCGCCGCACATTTTGCCTATCGTTTCAGGAGTGGTCCATGGGGTTTCCCAAAATTAGTTTTCGGGTGTGCGAATCCAGGCACTGCCCGCTGTTCCGTTACGGCGACGTCTTTCAAATCTCCGGAATCGCCATCTGCATGGCAAGTCAAGATGCCCACTCCTTCATCAATACCAGCATGGTCCATTCGCCACCCAACCGGGGCAATTGCAAAATCCTCAACGGCGATTTGACCAAAATCATTATCGAATACGAGCGGGCCGACCAAATTCCCGACTGCATGATCTCCTGTTCCGGCTGCACCGGGTCGATCCGGTTGGAGCATTTTCGGACCGCTGCCAAGGAAGACGAGCAGGCCAGCACTGAAGGCAATGTCGGCTCCATCCTGCGCCAGCTGAACGACTTCGGCTTTTTCCGCCACATCGATCAAGGCAATCTTGGCAATGTCATCAAATATTTCAAGCAGCGGGCCTGCAAAAAAAATGAGATCATCCTGCGCAAAGGCGACCCCGGGGACCATTTTTATGTCATTGTTTCCGGGCAGGTCGATATCCTCAACGATACCGGCATTCCCATCGCCACCCTCAGCCGGGGCGAGGTGTTCGGGGAGATGAGCCTGATCTGCGACGAGAATGTCGGTGCAACCGTGCAAACGCGCAGCGACTGCCAATTGCTCACCATCGACCACAAACATTTCAAGTCGCTCGTGGGCAAATATCCGGCGCTTCAAACCTATTTCACCCGTTTGTTGGCCAGGCGACTGGCCGACTCGAACCGCGTCCGTGGCGACGACTACGCCTCGGGCATGATTGGCAAACTGGAAGAAATACCACCCGAAGCCCTGTTCCAGACCCTGAACATCAACAGCAAGACCGGCATCCTCACCATCACCCAACTGCTCAAGGGTACGGCCCGTTTCTCATTCCGTCAGGGAGCATTGATCAAGGCAAGCTATGCCGGCAATAAAGGAGAAACAGCATTTTTCGATGTGCTCAGAGAAAAGAGCGGGCGATTTAAATTCACCCCGGGCCTCCCGCCCGAAGACTTCGATGCCCCGGAAATCGGCTATTTTATGAAACTGCTCATGGAAGGCCTGCAACGGGCCGACGAAGAGAGAGCGGCGGCCGCCACCAGTTAAAAACGGAGCCCCCTCGCGCCCCCCTGGTTCCACATCTCTTCCGCACTCACTTCCCCCACTGCTTCCGACTTCACCGTCTCGCTTGTGCACGCGCACAGGTAAAACGGTCGACTCGATAGGCAAGCGCTCCGTGCCGTGCTTGTTTCCGCAATCGCGCTTGTTCACGTAAAAAATCAGCAATAGTGGACATGCCATTTTAAATGGATGCGAGCTGATCAATCGGAAACGCTTCCGGATTCTCCAGAACAAGAAGCACGACCTTTTTTTGCTTGACAGGACGGACAACAGGTTGGTAATGAATCACCGTTCAGTTTCGTATACTGAGCGCGCGCAAACCCGGTTTTACCAGTCGTATCAACTGTTTCTCTCTTTTTAACTCTCAATCAGGAAAGGTAATTATGTCGTGGTTCATTCAAACTTTTCGATCTTCACTGGGCAAAAAGTACATCATGGCTTTTACTGGGTTTATGCTGGGCGGGTTTTTGCTCGTCCATACCATAGGCAACAGTACAATTTTCTGGGGGAGAAGCGCGTTTAATGCCTACGCGCATCATCTGCACTCATTAGGCATTTTTGTTCCTATCTTCGAAATCGGCTTGTACACCATTTTCTTCCTCCATGTTGTCACCGGCATCATCCTTTTTCTGGAAAACCGCAAGGCACGTGGCGGCAAATACGAGGTTGAGACCTGTGCGGGCGGCCGAACCCTGGCCTCCAAGACCATGCCCTACACCGGCGCGGCCATTTTCCTTTTTATCCTCATCCATCTCGCCAATTTTCATTTTGTCGAGAAAACCACGGTGAAAACCATTTCGGACTTTGTCACCCAAGTCCTCAACAATCCTTTTTTCACTTTGATCTACACTGCGGGCATCTGTCTGCTGTTTATCCATATCAGCCATGGTTTTTGGTCACTGCTTCAGACCTTTGGAATCAGCCATCCGAAATACGACTACCCGTTGCGCGTTGTTGCCTGGGCACTGGCAGGCATCATGGGTGCTGTATTTCTGTTGATCACTTTCCTCATGGTCATCTCTCGGAATCAATTGCTCTGATACTGTAGGTTTACACGAGACGACGGATGATTCCTCCACGGCACCATTTTTGCTCGGACAGGCATCATCTCCACAAGTTTCATTCCTTTTAACTTCAGCAAAAAGAAACGACTATGCAGCTTGACGCAAAAATACCTGAAGGACCGATAGCAGAAAAATGGGACAAATGCCGTTTTTCCAACAAACTCGTTAACCCTGCCAACAAGCGTAAATACGAAGTCATTATCGTAGGGACAGGCCTGGCAGGCGCTTCCGCCGCAGCAACCCTTGGTGAATTGGGCTACAACGTCAAATCCTTCTGTATCCAGGACAGCCCCCGTCGGGCGCACTCCATCGCCGCCCAGGGTGGTATCAATGCCGCCAAGAACTATCAGGGCGACGGCGACTCGATCTTCCGTCTGTTTTACGACACCGTCAAGGGCGGCGACTTCCGCGCCCGCGAGGCTAACGTCTACCGCCTGGCCCAGGTCGCCAACAACATTATCGACCAGTGCGTGGCTCAGGGCGTACCCTTTGCTCGTGAATACGGCGGAACCCTTGCCAACCGCTCCTTCGGTGGCGCCCAGGTTTCCCGTACTTTTTACGCCAGGGGCCAGACGGGACAGCAGCTGTTGCTGGGTGCCTACTCCGCGATGATGCGGCAAGTTGGCACCGGCAAGGTCAAGATGTACACCCGGCGCGAGATGATGGATCTGGTGGTGGTCGACGGTGTTACCAAAGGCATCATCGTCCGTAACCTGGTCACCGGCGAAATCGAAAAATATTCGGCGCACGCGGTTGTACTGGCCACAGGTGGGTACGGCAACGTCTACTTCCTGTCGACCAATGCCATGGCTTCCAACGTGACTGCCGCCTATCGTTCGTACAAGCGTGGCGCGGGATTCGCCAATCCTTGCTATGTCCAGATCCATCCGACTTGTATCCCGGTCCATGGCGACTTTCAGTCCAAGTTGACCCTCATGAGTGAGAGCCTGCGCAACGACGGACGCGTCTGGGTTCCCAAAAATGTGGGCGATAAGCGCAAAGCGGCCGATATTCCCGAGTCCGAGCGCGATTACTATCTCGAGCGGAAATACCCGTCCTTCGGTAACCTCGTCCCCCGCGACGTGGCTTCCCGTAACGCCAAACAGGCATGCGACGAAGGCAAGGGTGTCGGCGAGACTGGTCTCGGCGTTTATCTCGATTTTGCCGATGCGATCAAACGCGACGGTCTGGATGTAATCCTCCGGAAATATGGCAACCTGTTCCATATGTACCAGAAGATTACCGACAGCGACCCGACCAAGGAGCCGATGATGATCTATCCGGCCATTCATTACACCATGGGCGGCCTGTGGGTTGACTATCATCTGATGACCACCATTCCCGGCCTCTACGCCACCGGCGAGTGCAACTTCTCCGACCACGGTGCTAACCGCCTGGGCGCATCCGCTCTGATGCAGGGCCTGGCCGACGGCTACTTCGTCCTGCCTTACACCATCGGCAACTACCTGGCAACCGTGGCTCCGGTTCCGACCAACACCGACGATCCGGCCTTCGAAGCTACAGCCAACGAGGTGAAAGAGCAGGTCAACAAGCTCATGAAAAACACCAAGAGCGGCAAAAGCGGTCAAACTGTCGATCATTACCACAAGGAACTCGGCAAAATCATGTGGGATTATTGCGGTATGGGCAGGAACAAAGAGGGGCTGGAGTTGGCCCTCAAGCGTATTCCCGAAATTCGTGCGGAATTCTGGGAAAACGTCATCGTTCCCGGCTCAGGTCAGGACCTCAATCAATCGCTGGAACGTGCCGGCCGTGTTGCCGACTTCCTTGAATTCGGCGAATTGATGGTTCGTGACGCTCTTCACCGCCAGGAATCTTGCGGTGGTCACTTCAGAGAAGAAAGCCAGACAGAGGAAAACGAAGCCAAACGTGACGATGCAAACTTCAGCTATGTCGGTGTTTGGGAATACAAAGGTCAGGGAACGGCACCGGAACTGCACAAAGAGCCGCTGACCTTCGAGTATGTGATTCCTTCACAGCGCAGCTACAAGTAATGCATACTTGTACACTTGTATAAACGGGTTCATTACTGAAGTTCAAACTCCAAAGTAGAAGAACGAATATGTCATCGAAAACGATAAATATAAATGTAAAAATTTGGCGACAGAATGGTCCTCTGGCAAAAGGCGCTTTTGAGGAACATGCTCTCAAGGACATCAGCACCGATAGTTCTTTTCTGGAAATGATCGACGTGTTGAATGAATGGCTTGCCATCAAGGGTCTCGAGCCCATCGCTTTTGACCACGACTGCCGCGAAGGCATCTGCGGCATGTGCGGTGCAGTGGTCAACGGAACCGCTCACGGTCCGGACAAAGAGACCACCCTGTGCCAGCTCCACATGCGGCGCTTCAAGAATGGGGACACCATCGTCATCGAACCTTTTCGGTCCCAGGGTTTTCCTATCGTCAAGGATCTTATCGTTGATCGCTCGGCCCTTGACCGCATCATCGCTGCGGGCGGCTATGTTTCCGTCAATACCGGTTCGCCGCAGGATGGCAACACCATCCTCATCCCGCAACATGTGGCTGAGCAAGCCATGGACGCCGCCGCTTGCATTGGTTGCGGCGCCTGTGCCGCCGCCTGCCCCAACGGTACCCCCATGCTGTTCTTGGGTGCAAAGGTTGCCCAACTGGCCTTGTTGCCTCAAGGCAAAATGGAAGCCAAAAAGCGGGCTATCAACATGGTCATGCAGATGGACAAAGATGGTTTTGGCAACTGTGGCAACGAACGCGAGTGCGAAAATGTCTGCCCCAAGGGCATCACAATTCGCAATATCGCCCGCCTGAACAGAGAGTTTCTCAAGGCTTCCTTCACCATCGATCATTGATTTTCAATTTTCAGGAAGTATCTGCAAGGGTTATATCGCCAAGAGGCGATATAACCCTTTTTTTGTGCGCGGGACTTGTGATGTGTGTCGTTTTTCCCGATGCCGCTCGACTTGCGGTCACGTGAGGCGACGGGTACTGACTTTATTCTTGCCGAGTCCATCGCGCCATGAAATCCTCCCTTGTTCCTCGACAAGGGACTCTGCGTGGTTCACTTTCGCAGCCTGAACGTTGCACATGTTTTTGCTTCCTCCTTTCCACACAAACATGCTATCAGCTTCGTATGCCCCTCTTCTTATTCCGATTCCCAAACCAACCACGATGTGATTTAAAGAGCAAAACTTGGCGATAAAGACAGATTGTTGCGGCTAAAGGTGAAATCTCTTGCCACACAAAGATTTTTCTTCGCTACGCAGGTCAAACTGCTCCGGAAATTTGTTTCATTTTCAAAGTGGGATTGGAATTATCGCATGAAAACCTTTCCAAAGATCAATTACTTTGTTGCACTTTTCATCTATACATTGATCATAGCCGGCAACGTCTGGTGGTCATTCACCTGGCTGTACCATCAAAAACTGAAAGATCTTGCTGAAGAAGGTGCATCACGTCTGGAATTATACAGCACCTACTTGCAAGGTGTTTTAGAGAAATACGAAAATTTTCCTGAACTATTGGCCAACGACAGGGTGCTGGTGCAACAACTCGCCGCTCCCAATACGCCTGAAAAAGTCAACTTTCTAAACCGATACTTGGAAAAAATCAACCGCATCAGCCATGCATCCGACATCTATCTCATGGATAGCAAGGGTATGACCATTGCAGCCAGTAACTGGCAAGAAGCCTCACCTTTTGTCGGTCAGGACTTCGGCTATCGCCCCTATTTTCACCAGGCTATGCAAGGACGACTGGGCAGATACTTTGCTTTGGGCAAAACCTCTAGTATCCGTGGTTATTATTTTGCCTATCCAATCTGGCAGCAAGACAGAATTCTCGGTGCCCTTGTTCTGAAAATCAATATAGATTCCGTCGAAAATAATTGGGGGCATGACGATCAAACCTTTATCGTTACCGATTCCGATGGCGTGATCTTTCTATCGACAAATAAAGATTGGCGATTTCATACAATCATACCTTTGACCGATGAACTCCGCCAACGTATTATAAAAAGCCAACGCTACCCAGATGTTACTCTGAAAACACTTGATATAATTAAAGAAGAAGACAGCGCTGCAGGCAAAATCATTAGAACTAAGTCAGCTCAGCAATTGCAGGCAAAAGATTTTTTACTTCAGACCCACGCCATGGAACAGGCAGGGTGGGATGTCCATGTTCTGACCGATACCTGGCGAGTCGAACGATTCGTATTTCTTGTTTTTATCGCACTCAACGCCTTACTGGCCTTGAGCGTTTTGGTTGCGCTCCTCATTAAACAACGTCGTCAGCGTGTAATCGACCTCAAACGCTTCGAGGATCAAGCTCGTCGCGTCCTTGAGGAAGCTAATGAGCAGCTTGAGACCAGGGTCATCGAGCGCACGCAGGAGCTGACTCAAACCAACACCTTGCTGCGTAAGGAAATCGAAGACCGCAAACGGGTTGAACAGGCTCTGCGCAACACTCGATCCGAATTGGTGCATGCCGCCAAGATGGCGGCACTCGGCCAAATGTCAGCAGGCATCAACCATGAATTGAATCAACCCTTGGCTGCCATTCGCAGCTACTCGGACAATGGTCGACAGTTTCTTGCCAAGGGAAGATCGACGGAAGCCATGTGGAATCTCGAACAAATCAGTGAACTTACCGATCGGATGGCGCAAATTGGAGTGCAGCTGAAGCAATTTTCACGCAAAACAAGCGGGCAATTGAGCCAAGTGCCATTGCACAGCGTCATCGATGGCGCATTGGAAATCTTGAATCCTGTGATCCGTAAAACCGATACATGGATCAAAGTGGTTATAGATCCTGAATATCTTGACGTTCGCGCCAATTATGTATTACTCCAGCAGGTTCTAGTGAACTTGGTCAGCAATGCTTTACATGCTGTTGAAGGTGCACCGCGACAGGAAATCAATATCCGGGCCTATCGCCGCGAAGACACAGTGATTGTCAGTGTAGCCGATAGTGGGCCAGGTATTGCCCCCGACCACTTGCCCCATATTTTTGAGCCGTTTTTCACAACCAAACAAGCTGGCCAGGGCTTGGGACTGGGACTGACCATTACCGAACGAATCCTCCATGAAATGAATGGTGGAATCATTCGAGTTGCGTCCACCGAATGTGGAGCGAAATTCGAGTGTTTTTTTGAGGAAGCTTGAGCAAAAGTCATGGAAAAAGAGAACAACGTCATTTTTATTGACGATGAAAAGCATATTCGTCAGGCCAACACTCAGACGCTTGAGCTAGCCGATTTCAATGTTCTTTGCCTTGAGGACGCCGAAAGCGCTTTTCCTCATCTCTCCAAAGATTGGCCCGGCGTGGTCATCTGCGATATTCGTCTGCCACGCATGGATGGCCTCGAATTTCTGCTGCAAGTACAGAAAATCGACCGCGACCTTCCCGTCATCCTGATAACTGGTCACGGCGACATCTCAACCGCGGTCCAGGCCATGCGGGACGGTGCCTATGATTTTATCGAAAAACCCTATTCGGCGGAACGATTGGTCAAAACGGTGGGGAGGGCATTGGAAAAACGAACGCTGACCCTTGAAAACCGCATTCTTCGGCAGGAATTGGAAGCGCACAGCGCTCCGGGACCACGCATCATCGGCAAAACGGAAGCCATGGTACGGCTGCGGGCAACCATTGCCAGGATTGCCGATACCAGTGCGGACATTCTGATTGTAGGAGAAACTGGAACAGGCAAAGAGCTGGTTGCCAGATCGTTACATGAACACAGTCAGCGCAGGACTAAAAATTTCGTAGCCATCAATTGCGGCGCAGTGCCCGAAAGCGTGATTGAAAGCGAACTGTTCGGTCACGAAGCTGGTGCCTTCACCGATGCCAAGATAACCAGGATCGGCAAGTTCGAACATGCCGACGGCGGCACTCTGTTGCTCGACGAAATCGAATCCATGCCGCTCAGGACCCAAGTCCATCTGCTGCGTGTCCTGCAGGAGAGAGTCTTGGAACGGCTCGGTTCCAACAAGCTTATCCCTCTGGATGTTCGGGTGGTGGCTGCCTCGAAGATCAACCTTTTACAAGCGGCTGATATCGGTCAATTTCGCGAGGATCTTTATTATCGGCTCAATGTGGTATGCCTGGAAATCCCTCCCTTGCGGACGCGTCTTGAGGATATTCCCCTGCTCTTTCATCACTTCCTTCTGGTTGCCGGCCACAGGTATCAACAAGAGGTTCCACTGCCGAAACCGGTGCAGATGAATGTGCTCATGACGTATAACTGGCCTGGAAATGTCCGGGAGCTGCGCAACCTGGCCGAGCGCTATGTCCTACTGGGCAGCCAATATGGCTGGTCGCTTGATCGGTTGCTGTCGGGTAGCGAAAAAAAGCAGGATTACAGTCTGGCCGGTCAAGTCGACAGTTTTGAACGGGCGCTGATCGAGCAGGCGCTACTCGCCAGCAACGGGAGCATCAAAAATACGATGGACGCCTTGCGCATTCCTCGTAAGACCCTCTCCGACAAAATGCGCAAATATGGGTTGGACAAGAGCGATTACAAATGAGGCAGCAATCACCTCCATGCAGGTGGCATACCGTCTACAAACAGGGCAACGGAGCTGTCGGTCAACCGATGTGGCGCAATGTTGTAGGTGGGGTTATCGGAGTTCTAGAAACAAAGGAGGCCATTTTTCTGACCAACTTCAAAAGAATTTCAGGGCGACAAAACAATAGCGCCCAACTCTGCGGAGAGCCGGGCGCTATCTATCTCCAACTTCTCCCCCAAAAGGTGAAGATTTTTTTGGTTGCAGTCGAATTGCTTTGAACAATCAATCTATCAATGCAATTCCATTGCTCTTGTTTGTCAGGATCAATAAATTTCTCGAGTATTATTTTTGTGATCCACCATGTACAGCAACTTTGATTTTTCCTTGAGTGCTGTTTTCATTGCTTCCAATTTTACACGATCAATGCTGTACATGCGGATATATACATTGCGATATCCTTCTGGTACTTTTTCATAGGAAGTGAGAATACTGGCAATCCTTCCTCCAAATTGACGGATAATGTGGGCAACTTCCAAGATTGACCCCTCTCTGTCTTCCAAAGCAAAAGCAAACTGGATACCTTTTTTCCCAATACCTGTCAGGGAAATAATCACTTTAAACAAATCGGTATGGGTTATTACTCCAACGACACTACCGTCAATATCCACGACAGGAACGCCAGATATTTTGTTACTCATCAAGACTTCAGCGGTTTCTTCAATTGTGAAATCTTTGGGAACCGTAATCGGTTTCGCCGACATAATGTCTTTAACCTTAACGGTCGACAGGAGATAAAGAAGCTCATGAATTTCCAAGGTGGTTGCATCAGATGGAGATGATTTTTTCAAGTCTCTATCGGTTACAATGCCCACCAGGCGATTTTTATCCATGACAGGCAGCATGGAAATTCTGTGTGTTTTCAACAAATTTATAGCTTCTTGCATGGAACTTTGCTGATCTATCGTTATCGCTGGCGTATTCATCCAATTTTTTACAAGCATGGGGATGGCCTCCGGTATTGATGCTGGCTAATAAAGAAAAAAATTGAGATTGCTACAATCAAGTCAACCAAATAACTATACACCAAGATACGCCGCCTGAACGTGCGGATTGTTCAACAGATCGGTTCCTGTTCCCTCAAGAGTGGCTCTGCCGTTTTCCAGCACATATGCTCTGTCCGCGATGGTGAGGGTTTGTTTGACGTTCTGTTCCACAATCATCACGGTCACGCCCTCTTTCCGGATTCGATTGATAACGTTGAATATCTCACGGACTAAGATCGGTGCGAGCCCAAGAGACGGTTCATCCAGCATCAGAAGTTTGGGTTTGGACATCAGCCCCCTGGCGATGGCCACCATCTGCTGTTCCCCGCCACTCAAAGTACCCGAAAGCTGATATTGGCGTTCCCGCAGCCGAGGGAACAGATTGAATATCATTTCCTTGGTTTTTGCGCGATCTCTACGTGCCTCTCCCTTCAACGAACCCATATCCAAATTTTCCTCAACCGTCATCTCCACAAAGAGACGCCTGGCCTCGGGAACATGGGCGATTCCCATCTCAATGAGATGAAAGGGCTCGATCATATGGATGGGTCGATTCTCGAAAAGGATTTCCCCTCTCTTTGGTCGAAGAATGCCGGATATGGTTTTGAGAGTTGTGGATTTTCCGGCTCCGTTCGCACCGATCAATGCTAAAACTTCACCTTGTTTGACTGTAAAAGACAAATCCCAAATTACTTGGACATCCCCGTAAGAGACATCGATGTTTTTTATTTCAAGCACCGTTTTTACTCTCCCAGATAGGCTTCAATGACCAGAGGATTGTTGCGAATCTCCTGAGGAATTCCTTCGGCAATTTTTTGGCCATAATTGATCACCACAATCCTGTCGGAAATACTCATGATGACTTTCATGTGATGCTCAATAATCATGATCGTAATTCCGCGGGCTTTTATACTTTTAATAATTTCAATGGATTCATTCAATTCAGAATGATTCAATCCAGCAAAAGACTCATCCAGCAGAAGCAGTTCTGGCTGAGTCGCTAGAGCTCGCGCGATTTCCAGTTTTTTGCGTTTACCTAATGGCAGGCCTCGGGAAATGACATCTTTATCTTCTTCAAGTCCGGTAAAACGAATGGTTTCCATGGCAATTTCAACGGCTTCGGCTTTATTTTTAGCCCGTAGAAATGCCGATGCAATGACATTATCCAGCACACTCATTCGTTGGAGAGGTTTGACAACCTGAAATGTCCGAGCCAGACCAAGTTTACAAATCTGGTGAGGTTTCATGCCGGAGATAACCTGTCCCTTGAACAGTACCTGACCTTTTGTTGGGGGATACACCCCATCCACGATATTGAACAAGGTAGTCTTGCCGGCGCCGTTTGGCCCGATCAGTCCCAGGATTTCTCCTTTTTGAATCGTAAAGGAAACATTCGAGGAGGCGGCCAATCCCCCAAACAGTTTCGAAACATTCCTGATTTCCAGCAAACTCATTTGTAAGCGCCTCCGACTTTGAACAGGCGTTTGATTTTTTGAAAATCCCCGACAATTCCATTCGGCAGAAAGATGATGATCAAAATCAGCAAGATTCCGAAAAATGTCTGATGCGCCACTCCCAACCCGGGAATGGAGCGAACCAATTCTGCCAGAAAAACCATGATGATCGCGCCGACAAAAGGACCTAACAAGGTGGCCACACCACCGACCATTACGATCATAATCGTTACTATCGATATGTCATGCAGAGCAAAGACAACATGCGGATCAATGTACCCCATGTAGTTCGTGTAAAATGCCCCGGCAATACCTGTGAGGGCACCACTGATGCACAACGCAATGGTTTTGTACCAGGTGGTATCGATACCCAGAGATTCTGCCGCGTCCTGATCCTCGCGGATGGCAACAAAATAATACCCTATTTTGGACTGCATCAGATATTTGACCACAAGAAAAGTGGCCGTCGCGATTGCCAGTATGATGTAATAATAGTAGGTCTTGTCGATCCAAGTTCTTTCTTGAATCAGGATACCGATATTACCACCGGTCAGCCAGTTCAGATTCTCGGCAGATACCCGCATCATCTCGCCCATAGCCAAGGTTGCCAGAGCAAAAAACGGCCCCCTGAGCCTCAGAACAATCAAACCGAGAAGAAATGAAAAACCGGTGACCACGACTATACTGATGGGAATCCCCCACCATGGGGAAAGCTTGAGTTGGTAGTACAGGATACCGGATGTATAGGCCCCGACGCCAAAATAGGCGGCATGGCCGAAAGAGACCTGACCGCAGTAGCCGGCAAGAAGGTTCCACGCCATCCCCACCGCCGACCACATGATGACCAAAATGACCATGTGCAACATATAGGAACTCAGCCCGACCAACGGCAATACCGCCAGAAAAGCCAGCACTATCAGAGGGAGATATTTTTTCATTTTCCAATCCGTTTCTTTTTCAAAAGAGATGCCATCCCGCCGGGCAGAAAAATCAGGGCTGCCACAAAAATCAGAAAACGCCCCACAGGCGCCCATCCCATGCCCACATACGTCGCAGTCATGGATTCAAAGATACCCAATATCAATCCTCCAAAAATTGCACCGTTAGTCGAACCCAATCCACCCAGAATAGTGATAACAAAGGCTATCAAGGTGAACTGCCCACCCATGGAGGGAAAGAGATAGTAAATCGGGATGAACAGGCATCCAGCAGCGCCAACCAGAGCAGACCCCAGGCCAAAGGTAACCACCCGCATGAGCTTGACGTTGACGCCCATCAATAGTGCCGAGTCCAGATCTTGAGCCGTTGCACGGATGGATTTACCCGAATCGGTTTTTGACAGAAAAAACCACAAAGCAATGGTTATGGCCACCGCGATGACAAAAGATACGGTCCAAGGGACGGACAACGACAAGTCAATAGGCGCATTTTCCCAATAATCGGAGAGGTACCAGGCGCTGGTGGCGTAGCTGACTGGTGTGGCACGATAGTCGGATTTAAAAAAAATGGTCGCCAGGTTCGCCAGCACCATGCCAATGCCCACGGTCAATATCACCTGATTTTCCGGCAAGATGGAATCCACTTTCAGCACCGGATTGATCAGGAATTTTTGAATGAAGATACCAAGGAAAAACAATATTGGACTTGCAATGAACACTGACAGATAAGGATCGATTCCAAACAGGGTGAACATCCAGAAGGCAATATACATGCCCACCATCATCAGTTCGCCATGGGCAAGGTTGATAATCTTCATCACCCCCATGATCAGCGTCATGCCAATGCCAATCAGCGCATAAAGACCGCCAAGAAGCAATCCTGCGATGAGCGTTTGTAAAAAACTTTCCATAATCATCCTATCCTTCTGGAGAGCAGAAAATATCCATTCCCATGCTGTTCAGCGTGACAATGATAAACCGGTCTCCATCGCTGTTGTTCTTGCTTCTGACTTATCTCGGTAAACGATTTTGGACTAATATCCGGTCCATCATTTCTTCGGGAATACAGGAAAGGCAGGCTCACTCGTCAACGATGGGGATCGTCCGGAAATAATTACCGAACGATCCCCAATAATAGCATACAAATGCGCAAGCAAACTTGCCCCGCCCTTTACTTCCTATCTCTCCACTTAGGAATGGGATAGACATATTTGGCGCTGGCAGTGCTTTCCGGCCAGATGGTCTCGTGCTTGCCGTTGATAACTTGAAGCACCAGCGTTTCCATAAAATTCTGGTTCTGATACCCTTCTTTGTTTTCAAATTGGATGGGGCCAAAAGCTGTCATCATTTTGGTGGCTTTCATAGCTGCCTGCAGGTCGGCCGGACTCATGCTTTTTGCCCGCTCGATCGCATCCTTGATGATATAAAGTGCAGAATAGGCTTCTGCCCCGTGGTAGGACGGATAATCACCGAATTTGGCTTTATATTTTTCGGCAAATTCCTTTGCTCCCGGATACTTGACCTGGACACTCCACAACGTGGCCGTCACTACGAATTCGGCAGCGTCTTTGGCATTGTTGATGAACTCGGGAATAGCAAAACCTGCAGCACCTCCGGCAAAAAGTTTGGCTTCAATGCGAAGCTCCTTGATTTGTTTCATCAAAAGAGAGGCGTCCATGACATAGGACACCATGTAAATGACATCGGGCTTTTGCGCTTTGACCTTAGTCAGAATCGGCTTGAAATCGACGGCGCCTTTTTCATATTTTTCTTTAACCACCACTTTCATTCCGATTTTCTCTCCGTACTTCTCCATTTCATCCGCGCCGGATGTTCCGAAATCAGAACTCTCATACAAAATGGCGATGGAAGTCGGCTTGACTACCTGAGAGAGAAAAGAACCCAATCCAGCTGCATAATATGCATTGGAAGGATTCATCCGAAAAACGTATTCATAATTTTGCTGAGTGATGGCATCATCAGCACCGGTCACCACGAGATAGGGTACCTTTCTCTCGTTGGCCACTGCTGCAATAGCCTTGGAACAAGAAGAACTGTAATCTCCAAAAATAATCGGCTGCTTTTTGACATCGATCAGTTTCTCAGCGATGGCACGGGAAATTTCAGGTTTACCCTGCCCATCTTCAAAATAGAGTGAAACGGTTTTGCCCTTGATACCGCCCTTGGCATTAATCTCTTCCATGGCGATTTGATATGAGCGCATTTCCATTTCACCGAACTTGGCTTGAGCTCCGGTAAGCGGCAAAGGTATGCCCAACTCCAACGTTTCAGCCGCAGCAAGACCGGCGAAAGCGATTCCGCATACAGTTGACATCATGAACATCAACATTGAAAAGCGTTTCATATCCCACCCTCCATTTTGTTTTTTTTGCGTGAAAAGACCTGGAAACTTCCCCCTATCGACAGGAGGAAACACTAACAACATTGCAAAATTCGAATAATTACGCCTAAGTATAGAGAAATGATCAATGCCACCTGGGCACAAAGAAAAGCTATATTAGAGTAAATCGCTCCTGATCATTATAAAAATCTTCCTTAAATGCAAATAATCTATTCCAGAATTCGGTATATTTTTCACGTCTTTCTCGACAGAGATTGCGGCAATGCATCTAACACATTGACTTCACTTGTAAATAAAAAGCTTTTCCTTGTTTGTATTGTTGGCGCACCGAGTCGTGTCACAGCGAGTTGCTCATCCGAATCAGCCTCTCTCGCTGCACTGCGCACCAAAAATTATGTTAGCAAAATGAAGACCAGCAGGGCGACCACGGACAACTGCAATAATTTCAGCAAGATAGTAAAATCAATTGCCGGTAGCACTAGCAAAACAGGCGGATTTCCGCCAAACGACCCGCTACCAGATGGGGAAATCCGCCCAATTACCGTTCACGGTTCTGTGTCGAAATAAAATCACACAAACTTCCACATTGGCATGCTCTTTGTTTCATTTTCCGGAAAACAACGTCACATTGTTCCAGCAGGACAGGCCTGGTTTTCCAGAACAAGAGGTTCTTCATGCACGCTATCAGAAAAAAACTTTCCCATCGTTTTTTTGCCTTCATGATCCTGCTTGCGCTTACGCCGGTCGGGATCACCGGTTATGTGACGTATCTCCTTGCGCAGCGTGCCCTGACCACCACCGGCGGCCAGCACCTGATGACCATTGCCGAGGATCACGCCAAGCACGTGGATGCGTGGGTCCGCGAGCGTCTGGACGACATTCGCCTGTTGGCGAAACTGCCCGCTCTTCGCGAGGCCTGCGCGGATGCCTGCTGGCTGACGGACATAAAACAATCTTCCCATAACTACCTCGCCCTGCTGAACAGAGCCACAGACTCCACCAAAACGCGCCCGCCGGCATACAAAAACGTTTTCATTGTTTCGCCCGCACGGGAGATCCTCGCGGCTTCGACCAACAAGGAGACCGGCCCGCCTCCCGATTTCAAACATGAATCGGTGCTGGATCGCCTGCACGACGATCAAGAAACTGCCTTTGGCCAGATTTACCCCGATGACCGGAAAAATTGGGTGATGGACATCGCGGTCCGGGTTCGTTCGGAGCAAGGCAAAACCGTTGCCTTTATTGTGGCCACGTTAAATCTCTCGCTGGCAATCGACCCCGTGATGACCGACCTGAGTGGGCTCGGGCAAACAGGCGATGCCTATTTGGTCGATAAAAACGGCCAGATGATTTCACAGTCGCGCTTCTTGAGCAGCACCGAGATTTCTTCCAAAAAGATAAAGACATACGGTGTCGAGCAAGCCCTTCTGGGCAAAACCGGCACAGCGGTCTACGAGAACTACGCGGGAAAAAAAGTTATGGGTGCCTTTCTCTGGCTCCCAGCGTATGAATGGGTAATGCTGACGGAGATGACCCTGGAGGAGACGCTGTGGCCGCTGCAATGGATCAGGGCGATCATCCTGGCGGCCAGCGCCCTGGTCATGGTTATCTGTCTGCTTATGGCCTATATCGTCAGCAGACGAGTGGTTCGCCCCATTGTCGCGATGGCGGAAGCCTCCCAGCGCATGGCCGAAGGCGAGCTGGAACAGCGGGTAACCGATGCCGGCGACGATGAGATTGGGATATTGGCATCGAATTTCAATAATATGGCGCAACAATTGTCCCTCTCCGTTTCCGCACTGCAGCGCAAGGAAGAATCCCTGCAGAAGGCGTACAACGAACTCAAGACGGCCCAGGCCCAACTGGTGCAATCCGAAAAAATGGCTGCAATCGGCGAGTTGGTCGCCAGCGTGGCCCATGAAATGCGCAACCCCCTCACTTCGATCAAGTTGAATATCCAGATCATTGGCCGCTCGCTGCTCCAGGGCTCGTCGCTGCGCGAGCATTACGAAATAGCACTCAACCAAGTCTCGCAGCTCGACCGTATGTTCAGCGATCTCTTGAATTACAGCCGGCCGCTGACGCTTACGATCGTCTCGGTTTCCCTGGCCGAACTGTGCGAGAAATCGTTGGCGACCTTGCGAGAAGCCCTGTCTTCCCGTCATGTCCACGTCCATCGGGAGTATGCGCCCGATATCCCCGACGTGAAGGTCGACCCGGTCAAAATCGAGCAGGTGCTGGGCAATATTCTCAAAAATGCGGTGGAAGCAAGCGCCGACGGCGAATCCATCGCGCTCGTCTTCGGCAAATCCCGGATCGAGGGGGCGGATTGTGCCACCCTTACCATCACCGATCATGGCGCAGGCATTTCGCCCCGCCATCTGCAGACCATCTTTCAGCCCTTTTTCACCACAAAACAGAAAGGCACGGGGTTGGGGTTGAGCATTGTCAAAAAAATCATGGACGCCCATGGCGGCACGCTTCAGGTGACAAGCCTCGAAGGCGGAGGAACGACCTTTCTCCTGGCCTTTCCCATGGAACGAGAAGGCCTATGAAAAAAATACTGGTAATTGACGACGATCCCTCGTTGGCCCGCACCCTCGAACTGTATTTCAAGGGCAAGGGCTACAGGGTCGAGGTGGCCAATGCCGGGATCAATGGCTTGAAACTTTGGCACACCGCAGAGCCCGACATGGTGCTCATGGATGTCCAGCTGCCCGATCTCGACGGCCCGGAAGTGCTGGCCAAGGCCAAGGAAGAGCGGCTCGGCGGCGATGTCATCATGATCACCGCCTTCCACGATACCGATGCCACCCTCAAGGCAATCCGCCTCGGGGCAGCCGATTATCTCTACAAACCCATCGACCTGGATGCGCTCGATCTGCTGCTGGAAAAGATCCTGGTCCAGCGCCAGCAACAGGAACGCATGACCAGGCTGTGCCATGTCATCTCGGAATCGTACAAGCCGGATCAGCTGATAGGCCGCAGCGCCCGCATGCTGGCGGTGATCAAGGCCATCGCCCAAGTGGCCTCAAGCCGGACGAATGTATTGATCGAGGGTGAAACCGGGACCGGCAAGGAATTGGTCGCCCGGACCATCCACCATGCCTCGTGCCCGGAAGAGCCCTTCATTGCCATCAACTGCGCGGCCATAGTGGGCACGCTCCTGGAAAGCGAACTGTTCGGCCATGAAAAAGGGGCGTTCACCGGGGCGGTGCACCGCAAGATCGGCAAGTTGGAATATGCCGGCCACGGGACCGTGTTTCTGGACGAAATCGGCGAACTGCCTCTGGAATTCCAGGCCAAGCTGTTGCGCGTTTTGCAGGAACGGGAGATCCAGCGGGTGGGTGGAGTCCAGACCGTTCCCCTGCAGGCCAGGGTCGTTGCCGCGACGAATCGGGATTTAAACGAGATGGTGCAGCACAAGACCTTCCGCGAAGACCTCTATTTCCGCCTGCAGGTCTTCTCCATCCAAATCCCGCCCCTGCGCGAACGGAAAGAAGACATCGTTCCCCTGACGGAATATTTTCTCCATCGTTTGAACCAGGAAATGCACAAGCATGTGCGCCGGATTCCCAACGCATATCTATCCGAATTTCAAGCTTACGATTGGCCGGGAAACATTCGGGAATTGCAGAACGTGCTCCATCGGGGGCTGATTATTTCGACCAGCGATACCCTGGAGCTCGACGAAAACTGGAGAATCGACAAACATGCCGTCCCCAAAAAAGACGGTTTGCGACAGGACGGGGCCGATGTATTGATCAGCCTCGAGGCATTGGAGCGAACCCACATCGACAAGGTCTTGCGATTCACCCGATGGAATTTTGGCGAGGCCTGCGCTATCCTGGGAATAAGCAGACCCACGCTGAGAAAAAAAATTCACGATTACCGGCTGGAAGAAGGCGATTGAAGACAACGAACCGGCCGTGTTTTTTACGCTGCAGGAGCCGGTTGACCGCACGAGATCCCTCGCTGCGTTCAAGATGATAAGGTCCCCGCACCATCACCGCCCGCCATCCCCCTCTCGACAACGAACCCAGCCCCATTTACCATCACATTTTCCACCAACCGCCGCTCCCTTTCCCTGCGACTGAAATTTTCTTTCCATCCATTGAAAGATTCTTTCACCTCCTTTGCCACCTCGATTCCGGCAACTGGGCCGGGATGGTCCGTGCCCTTCATCCGCAAGGGCGGGGCACGAATCCAGCCAACTGGTACGAGCTATTTGTTCATTGATTTCACTCTGTTTTACGCCAGGCCCGTTTTTGCCCGCCAGCGACCTGTAAAATGGCACGTTGCTTGCGCTAAGGGAGACGAAACAATCGTGCTTGCTCTTGAGGTCCATGGATTTCAGCGGCCCGATCCCGAACAACATTCAAACCAAACGCAGCCATGCACAAACAGTTCATCTGGGGGATATGCCTTGCCGTGGCCCTGAGCGGTTGCGCCGGAGCCAAGCGCCCATCGGCAGCAATTTCTCCGCCCCAGCAAGCTCCGCCGGAAAAATACCCGCCTCCGACACCTTCCCTTGAAACCCAAAAACCAGACCGAGCCATCGCGACAATGCAGCCGATCGCGGGGGTACTCACCCTCGACAAGGCCCTGGCGCAAACCTTGATGGGCAGTCCGGAGCTGGCCGCCATATCCTGGGACAGCAAAATCGGCGAAGCAAGGATGCTGCAGGCAGGTTTGCTGCCCAATCCCGAAATCAGCTACGAACTGTCCGATTTTGGCGGATCCGGGGTGTACAGCGGCTTGAACGGTTCCTCCTCTTTGGTCCAGTTGGGGCAGCTCGTCGAATTGGGGGGAAAACGGTCCAAACGAACCCATTTGGCGGCCGTGGAAAAAGAGTTGGCCGATTGGGACATCGAAAGCAAAAAGCTCGATGTCCTGGCCGAGACCAACCGGAATTTTCTCGATGTGTTGACCGGCCAGGAAAAAATCGGCTTGACGGCAGAGCTGGTCCGCCTGGCCGAACGTGCCCGCGATACCGTGCTGGAGCGCGTGCAGGCGGGCAAGGTATCGCCGCTGGAAGGCACCAAGGCTGGGGTCGCGCTCTCCGAAACTCGCATTCAATTGACCCGGGCTCAAAACGAACTCGCTGCGGCGCGCAGCCGTCTGGCGGCAAGCATGGGGCTGGAAACCGCCAGCTTTCAACGGGTGAGCGGCAAGTTGGAGACGCTTGCCCCCATTCCGTCGGCCGAGGACTTGAACGCCTACCTGGATCGCAACCCCGACATTGCCCGCTGGGTCAAGGAAAAGGAACAGCGCGACGCCGCGCTTGCCATGGAAAAGGCCAAGCGAATTCCCGATGTCACGATCAGCGGCGGGATGCAGTATTACGCCGATACCGACGATTCCGCCCTGCTGGTCGGCATCTCCGTTCCCTTGCCCCTCTTCGACCGCAACCAGGGAAATATCGCCGAGGCCGAACACCGGCGGGCCAAGGCGCGCGAGGAATCGCGCAGCTCCCGCACCAAAGCCGTAACAACCTTGAGCGATGCCTATCGGATGCTGGCCTCCTCCTACGCCGAATCGAAAAGCCTGCAGGACGACATCGTTCCCGCCGCCCAAAAGGTTTTCGCGGACACCGAGGAAGGCTTTCGGGAAGGTAAGTTCGACTTTCTGGAATTGCTGGATGCGCAGCGGACGCTATTCACGGCCAAAGAAAGCTACATCGCGTCGTTGTCCAACTATCACAAGGCGGTCGTGGATGTCGAGCGGTTGATCGCGACCCCGCTGGCAGAAGTATCCGCCGCACGTCCACACCCAAGAGGCGCCCGATCATGAAACGAACGACACTGCTGATGGGCCTGGGAACCGGCCTGCTGTTCTCCATCGCAACCGGCACCCTGCCTGACGTATCGAAAATAGCCACGGCCTACGGGCAGGAAACGGGAACAACGCCCGATACCGCGCCGCAGCCGGCATCGCCCCGTGCGGAACAGGAGGGCGAGGAGGCGGAGAACGATACGATCCACCTTTCCGCGGCAGAGCAGCAACGGTTTGGCATCCAGTTGGCACAGGCCGGACCGGGCAAGTTGCACGACTATCTTGAGTTGCAAGGCGAGGTAAGCATCAATAGCGATCGATTGGCCCACGTTGTCCCAAGGTTGTCCGGCATTGTCCGAGAGGTGCGGAAGAGCGTGGGCGATGTCGTCCGCCAGGGCGAGGTTCTGGCGGTGATCGAAAGCCGGGAACTTGCCGACGCCCAGGCCGAGTATCTTGCGGCCAGCGAAAGACTGGCCCTGGCCCGGGCGAAGTTTGTCCGCGAAGAGCGGCTTTGGCAAAAAAAAATATCGGCGGAACAGGATTATCTCGACGCCAGGCAAGCGGTCGCCGAATTCGACATCGCCGCGCGCACGGCCAGGCAAAAGCTGCATTCGCTCGGCCTGACGGACGAACATATCCGCCTCCTGGCCAAGCGCCAGCCCGACTCGTCCTACACCCGCTTTGAGATCGTCGCGCCCTTCGACGGCTCGATCATCGAGAAGCACATCACTCTGGGCGAAGCTTTGAAAGAGGACGCCGACGCATTCATGATCGCGGATCTCAACACCGTCTGGGTCAATTTCAATGTCTACCCCAAGGATCTGCGCCATATCCGCCCGGGCCAGGCGATCTTCATCGCCACCGGCCAGGACGATCCGGATGTCGAGGCCACCATCGCCTATGTCGCGCCGGTGGTGAACGAGGCCACCCGGACCGCCCTGGCCCGGACGATCCTGCCCAACCCCGCCGGGCTGTGGCGCTCGGGCATGTTCGTGACCGCCCGGGTGGTGGTCGGCGACGGCGAGGAGGTGCCGCTGGTGGTGCCGAAAACAGCGCTCCAGACCGTAGAGGAAAAGACCGCGGTCTTCGTTGCAACCCCTGAAGGTTTCGAGGCAAGTCCCGTGCAAACCGGGCGGGTCAATGCGACCCATGTGGAGATCGTCTCCGGCCTTTCCGCCGGGACCAGCTATGCCTTTGCCGGCACCTTCACCCTCAAGGCGCAGCTTGCCAAGGGCGCCTTTGGCGACGGACACGCTCACTGAGGGGAGAGGCCATGAACAAGATTTTTCAATTCGTGCTCCGCAACCGGTTACTGGTGAGCGTGCTGGGCCTGCTGGTCCTTGCGGCCGGGTACATGAGCTACCGGCGCTTGCCGGTGGACGCTTTTCCCGATGTCACCCCGGTGCTGGTGCAGGTTTTTGCCGAAACCGAAGGCCTAGCTCCCGAAGAGGTGGAAAAATATGTCACCTATCCGGTGGAAGTCGCCATGAACGGGCTGCCCAACCTGCGCGAAATCCGTTCCGTGTCGAACTTCGGGTTGTCGGTGACCAATATCTACTTCGAGGATGGCACCGACATCTATTTCGCGCGTCAACTGGTCGGCGAACGGTTGCAGGCGGCCAGAGAAGGGATTCCCGAAGGCTTTGGCGACCCGGAGATGGGACCGATCTCCACCGGCCTGGGCCAGATTCTCTTCTATTTCGTCGAGGATGAAACCGGCAAACGCAGCCCGCAGGAATTGCGGGAAATCCAGGATTGGCTGATCAAGTTCAACCTGCAAACCGTGGCCGGAATCACCGAGGTGTTGTCGCTGGGCGGGGAGGTCAAGCAGTACCAGGTCCAGATCCGTCCCGCCGATCTACTGCGCTACAAGCTGTCGCTGGACGAGGTGACCGGCGCCATCAAAAGCAACAACGCCAATGTGGGCGCCCAATACATCGTCAAGAATGGCGAACAATATCTGGTCCGTTCGGTTGGCCTGGCCCAAGATATCGACGACCTGCGCAACATCGTGCTGAAAACCGTGGACGGAACGCCGGTTTATCTCCATCAGGTGGCTCAGGTGGAGATCGGCGGCGAACTCCGCCAAGGGCTCGCCACCCGGGACGGCCAGGGCGAGGCCGTGGTGGGAATGGTGCTGAAACTGATCGGCACCAACACCTCGGAGGTGATTGCCAAGACCAAGCAGCGCCTTGCGGAGATCAACAAGATGCTCCCTCCGGGGATTAAGGTCGTGCCTTATTACGACCAGGCCACCCTGGTGGCGAAATGCATCAAGACGGTCACCGACGCGCTCCTGGAAGGCGTTGTCCTGGTCAGCCTGGTCATTCTCCTGTTTCTTGGCGGCGTTCGTCCCAGCCTGGTGGTGGCCCTCTCAATCCCGTTTTCGATCCTATTCACCTTCATCCTAATGTATCTGTTCGATATATCGGCAAACCTCATGTCGATGGGCGGTCTGGCCATTGCCATCGGCATGCTGGTAGATGGCACCATCGTGATGGTGGAGAATGTGGATCGCATGCTGCGCGAAGCCGATCCGGCAGAGCCGAGATCGCACATCGTGATGCGGGCCTGCACCGAGGTGGGCCGCCCCATCTTCTTTTCCATCCTCATCATCGTCATTGTCTTCCTGCCGCTCTTTACCCTGCAAGGAGTGGAAGGCAAAACCTTCAGGCCCCTGGCGACCACCTTGGCTATCGCCATGTCGGGCTCGCTGCTCTTTGCGATTTTTCTCGCCCCGGTGGCCGCCCATCTGTTCATGCGCCGGCCCCAAAAGGCGGAGGCGGCCGGAAAGGCGCACGAACCGCTGGCGATCCGCCTGTGCATGCAAGCCTATGCGCCGATGGTGTGCTTCTTCGTCCGTCACCGCCGTCTGGCCATTGCCCTGGCCGGAGGGATTTTTACCCTCGGGGCGTTGCTGTACCCGCGGCTGGGATCGGAATTCGTTCCCCGGCTGAACGAGGGTGACCTCCTGGTGCGCGCCACCATGGCGCCTTCGATCTCGCTTGAGGAGGCGCGGGACACCATAACCAGATTCGAGGCCGAACTCATGGCCAAATTCCCCGAGGTGGTGCGGGTGGTTTCCCGGATCGGCCGGGGCGAGGTCGGGGCCCATGCCGACCCTGTGAACAGTTCCGAATCCTTTGTCGGCCTGAAGCTGCAAAAGCAGTGGGTCACGGCCAAAACGCCGGACGAACTCTATGCGGCAATGGGCGAGGCCTTTGAAGATTTCCCCGGGGTGCAGTTCAACTTCACCCAGCCGATTGCCGGGGCGGTGGACGAACTGTTGACCGGCACCAAGGCGGAGTTGGCGATCAAGATTTTTGGCGCCGATGCCACGGTGCTCAAGGAAAAGGCGGCCGAAGTCGAGCAGGTTATCCGCTCGGTGGCCGGGGCGGCCGACGTGCAAAAAGACCAGACCACGGGAACGCCGCAGGTGCGCATTACGATGAAACACCAAGCCCTGGCCCGATACGGGGTCAACGTGGCGGATGTCCAGAACACCATCCGCACCGCCGTTGGCGGGGAAAAGGCGGGCCAGATTTTCGAAGATGTCCGGCGGTTCGATATTCTGGTCAGCTACGCGCCGGAAAGCAGGCAAAGCGTCGAGGCCATTCGCCGCATCGTGGTGCGCGGCCCCGGCGGCCTCACCGTACCGTTGGAGGAATTGGCCGAGATCGAGGAAATTGTCGGCCCCCGCCAGGTGACGCGCGAGAACAACCAACGTTTCATCACGGTGCAGTGCAACGTGCGCGGCCGCGACATGGGCTCGTTCGTCCAGGAAGCCCAGGCGGCCATCGCCGCCAAGGTGCAGCTCCCCCCCGGATACAGCACCGGCTGGGGCGGGCAATTCGAATTGCAGCAGGAGGCCAACCGGCGTTTGGCGGTGGTGGTGCCGGTGACGATCTTCATCGTCTCGCTGCTCCTTTTCGGCACCTTCAACTCCATCAAGAACACAGTCCTGATCCTGTTGAACATCCCTCTGGGACTGGTGGGAGGCGTGGTCGGCTTGTGGCTGTCGGGCCAGAATGTGTCGGTCCCGGCTTCGGTCGGATTTATCGCACTGTTCGGCATCGCGCTGGCCAACGGCATGGTGCTCGTCACCTGCCTCAACCAGCTGGTGAGAAATGGCATGCCGCTCGACGAAGCCTCGATCAAGGGGGCCTGCCTACGCTTGCGTCCCGTGCTGATGACCGCTCTTTGCTCCTGCCTCGGGCTCATCCCCCTGCTCTTTTCCTCCGGCACAGGGAGCGAAGTGCAGCGGCCGCTGGCAACGGTGGTCATCGGCGGCCTGGTCACCTCGACCCTGCTGACCTTGCTGGTGATTCCGGCAATATACAAGTGGTTTGCCGTGGAGGTGGAAAGAGAAACGGCCCCGGCGAACGACACTGGCGCCCGATAAAAAAGATCAAAAAATGGGGAGATGAGCCATGAAGGCAATCAAGGCATATATCAAAAGACACAAACTTGCCGAAGTGACGCTCGCCTTGCAGAAAATCGATGGCCTCACCGGCATGAGCGTCCACGACATGCTTGGATTCGGCCGAGGCAGAGCGCACAACGATCCTGACAAAATCACCGATCATGTGATCGATTTCATTCCGCTCATCCAAGTAGAGATCGTCTGTCAAGACGAGTTGGTGGAAACGATTGTCGCCACCATCGCCCATACAGCGAGAACAGGACTGCGTGGCGACGGAAAAATTTATGTTTTCCCGGTAGAGAACGCAATCCGCATCAGCACCGGGGAACGTGGCGAACTTGCCGCATGACCGAAAACAACCGCTGCAGACACAATGGTTCGGGATCGAGCCGGCATGCGAGGAATTTGCCCATGGAGCAATCGCCGTTTCCGCCGCCTGGATAGCGGCATCGATCTCAACAAGATTGCATTTCAAGGCACGATAAACAGCCTACTTTTTCCAACCATACCAGAACGAGGTGATCCCATGTTCCAGTCAAAATCCTTATACGCACTTGCTTCCGCCGCTGTTGTTTTTCTGTCCGTAACCGCCTGCTCGGCCGCATCGGCGCACTCTTCAAAAACAGATGGATTGGCCGTTGACATTCTCTCCCATTCCAACGCGTCGATTACCCAAACCGTTGCCAGGCAAAGCGGGGAAGGGATCCTGGTCGATGGCGAAGTGCGACGCAAAGCCGTTGGGGGCCGGGGCATCGTGAAAGGGCATGTCGACGTGACCTTGAACAGCAGCGAAGGCCGGGTCCTTGGGCAAACCATCGCGGAATGCGACCCGTGGATCCTTCCCAACCGGGGCACCTTGACCTCCTCTTTCAGCGCCCGACTTCCCCTGATCGCTCCCCCAGGCAGCCAGGTTCGCCTGCAATTCCATAATGGGCCCCATGAAATCTGATCCCTCCCGACCATTGCCGGATGAAGCAATATTGGTTTCCATTATTTTCAAATCGGATATAGTAAAAAATAACTAGTCAAGAATTAATCCGATCTTATTTCGGATGGTGTTTTTTTTGATTTTTTTTTACTGATTGCAGTCAAATTCAGCCGATTTCATCCTGGACGATATTTTGCTGAAACTGCTTGAGATTTCTCCTCGTTGCGTTCATCGAAAAGACAAACAGAGAACGTTCGGGACAATGGTGACGCAGCCACATTGTCCTCTCGAACGCAGCGAGAGATCTCGTTTGCTCATCCGGCTTCCGTGGCGCAAAGATCGGATAATATGAAATGTGCAGAATGAAACCTGACGAAAGAAACTGCCATTTCGAGCAACGGGAAGAATCGCTCGCCACGACGCAATTGCAGTGAGCGACTTGTTCAACCGGTGCTCGCCGTATTCGTTGAACCGGTCGGAAAACACACGGCTTTTTGAAGTGGAAATGGAATTACCCAACACAGGAAGGTTGCCTGGCGCGACCATTGGCCTGCCCGAGACGGGCAAACCCCTGTTCGTATAAGCAAGTCCCGAATCCCAAGGCCAATGCCTTGCCGGCACCTTCCAAGCGCACCAAACGGACGTTCCCCATGAGACAGATACGAAAATATTGGCCCACCAACGAGAACTCTTTGGAATGGGCCATCAGATGGCGGCACCCGGTCTCCCTGGCCGTGATTTTGGCCTGCGTGGCCCTGCAATTTACCACTCCTCCTTCTTGGCCCAAGGGGGGGCTGGCCGATAACCTTTCCGATCTGGTTGGCTTTCCCCTGGTGGTGCTCGCAGCTTTTGGCCGCATTTGGTGCAGCATCTATATCAGCGGCTACAAAGAAGACCGCATTGTTGCCGAGGGACCTTACGCTATTGTCCGCAATCCGCTCTATGTCTTCAGTTGCCTCGGCGTGATCGGCCTGGGGCTGACCACCAACCATCTGTTAATTCTCACCATCGTCACCGGCGCCTTTTTTCTCTATTATCCTCTGGTGGTGCTGGCCGAAGAGCGCAACCTGCAGCGAAAATTCGGCAATGCCTACGAAGAATACCGACTACAGGTGCCTCGCTTCATTCCCAACGAGTTCCGGCTGGTCGAGCCCGACCCGTACCTGGTACGGCCACGGCACCTCAGACGATCGCTCCAAGAAATTGTCTGCTTTTTCTGGGCCTACCTCTCGATACACCTGCTCGTTCATCTCCAATAAGGACTCGCCGGTCCCGCGTTGACCGGTGCCTTGCCGCCACTGTCACCCCTTCGACACCGGCCGGGCCATTTTGCCGCCTCGCTCCGCCTTATCGATCGGCCCGATAGGGGCCATACGGTAACACGCCAAAGGTCCGATCGCTACCACCCGGTAACGCCTTTCACCCCTCGCCAGAATATCCCCCTGGAAAATTGATATTTTTTCTTTGGAATGGATGTTGCATTTCTCTTTTCGTTCATGTGTTGCCATACGTCTTCTGGCGCCAACGATCATCACAGGAGGGAAAAGTGAAAGAGAATATCATAGGAAAATATCGTGGGCTGTTCGTCGTGCTGCTGATCGCGCTATCTCCGTGCCTGGTCTGGTCGGGCCCGGCCAAACCGGCCAAATCCGCCGCCCCGGTCAAACAGGTCCATCCGGAATTGTCCAAACAGGAGCAGTATATCGACTGTGCCCAGTGCCATGCCGAGGCCACCCCCAAGGTGCACGAGGAGTGGTTCGCTTCGCGCCACGGCCTGGCCATGGTCAAATGCTATCAGTGCCACGGCACCTTCGAGAACTTCCGAGTGACGCCCACCCGTCAGGATTGTGCCGCCTGCCATGAAAACATGCTGAAAAAATGTCCGCAGGACAAGCCTTGCTGGCAATGTCATGTTCCCCACACCTTCAAGGCGAAGAAATAACCAGCCCAACTCATTGCCGACTCGCAAGCACCTGCCGCAGGGACGACTTCAGGCGCGGGCAGCCCCAAGCCGGCTTGTATAAGGAGATATCATCATGGCTCAGACACGACGCGACTTTCTCAAAATGACCGCTGCCCTTTCCGCCGCCTCTTTCGTGGGCGTGCAACTTCCCCTCCAGGAGCAACAGCTCGCCCATGCCAAGGATGCCGAAGCGTGGCACCGGGGCACCTGCCGCCTGTGCGGCGTGGGTTGCCGGGTGGAACTGGGGGTGAAAGACGGGGTACCCTTTGCCCTGCGCGGGGTGGCCGATTCCCGGACCAATTACGGCTATCTCTGCATGAAAGGCATGCATTTCTGGAAATGCATCGGCCACAAGGAACGGTTGAAGAAACCTCTGTACCGGGCCAAAAAGTCGGACCCCTTCAAGGAGATCAGCTGGGACAAGGCCCTGGATATCGCTGCCAGCCGTTTTGCCGACGCGGTCAAGCAGAACGGCGCCAATTCCGTGGCCTATTACGGTTCCGGCCAATGCCTGACCGAGGAAACCTATCTTTTCCAGAAGATCATGCGCGGCGGCCTGCAGACCAACAATGTCGAAGGCAATCCCCGGCTGTGCATGGCCAGCGCCGTGGGCGGCTATCTGAGTTCCTTCGGTGCGGACGAGCCCATCGGCGGCTATTCCGACCTGGAAAAGGCCCACTGTTTCTTCATCATCGGTTCCAACACCGCCGAGGCCCATCCGGTGCTGTTCCGCCGTATCATGCGGCGCAAACTCGACAACCCCGAGGTGAAGGTCATCAATGCCGACCCGCGCGTTTCCCAGACATCGCGCATCGCCGACAAACATCTGCAGTTCAAACCGGGCACCGATCTCTCCCTCCTCAATGCCATGGCCAATGTGATCATCGAGGAGAAACTCCACGACCAGGCATTCCTCGCCAACTATGTCGCTTTCAAACAGGGCAAGGAGGGCCAGAACGCCAGCTTCGAGGAGTTCGCCAAATTCGTTGCCCCCTATACCCCGGAGGCGGCCGCCAAGACCTGCGGCGGCAACATCACCGCCGAGGATATTCGCCAGGTTGCCCGTTGGTTTGCCACCTCCAAGGGCACGGTGAGCCTGTGGTGCATGGGCATCAACCAGCGCAAACAGGGCGTTTGGGCCAACAACCTCATCCACAATCTCCACATCCTGACCGGCCAATTGATGAAGGAAGGCGCGGATTCGCTCTCGCTGACCGGCCAGCCCAACGCCTGCGGCGGGGTGCGCGAGGCCGGGGGACTGTGCCATATCCTGCCGGGCCATCGGCCGGTGGAAAAGGAGAAGATGCGCAATCAGGTGGAAGAGGCCTGGGGTGTCCCGCTGGGCCGCATCCCCGCGGAACCGGGCATGCACACCATGAGCATGTTTACCGGCATCAACGAGGGCAAGATCAAGGCGATCTGGATCAATTGCACCAGTCCCGCGCAAAGCCTGCCCAACTGCAACCTCTACAACAAAGGATTGGCCTCGGACGACTGCTTCATCATCTGCTCCGATATCTTCAAGACCCGAACCACGGAGTTTGCCCACCTGATTCTGCCCACGGCCTTCCATTTCGAAAAAACCGGAGTGTATGGCTGCACCGAGCGGCGGTCGCAGCTGACCCGCAAGGCGGTCAATGCTCCCGGGGAGGCCAAGCCCGAGGTATGGATCGCCCGGGAATGGGCCAAGCGGCTGGCAGCCAAGTTGAACGATCCCGTCATCGCCCAGTGCATCAAGCCCTTTGAGGGACTGGAAGAAGACTTTGCCCTGCCCCAGGCCATTTGGAACGAATACGTCCAAAAACTGACCAAGGGCCGGGATAACGATCTGCGGGGCGCCAGTTATGCGGTTTTGGCGAGAATGGCGGATGGAGTGCAGTGGCCGGCGGCGACCGAAGAATTCGCCCTGACCGGCGGCACGGTGAAAAAATTCGTCAAAGGCATGGATCCCATGGCCGACAGCGAGTCGAAAAACGATCTGCCCTACCAGTTCTACGGGCCGGCCCATGAGGACCGGAAACTGTGGATCTGGCTGCGTCCCCAGGCCGATCCCTCCGAGATTCCCGACGCCGAGTATCCGTTTTACCTGTCCACCGGCCGCATCATCGACCACTGGCACACCATGTCGATGACCGGCCGCATCCCGGAGCTGCTGCGCGCCAATCCCTATGCCTTTGTGGAGATCAATCCCAAGGATGCGGAAAAGCTCGGCATCAAGCCCGGCGACATGATCGAAATCGTCTCGCGGCGCGGCACCAACACCCTCCCGGCCAAGGTGTACGAAGGCCCGATCGAGGGAACGGTCTTTGCCTATTGGCACGACCAGGAGGCAAACCGCATGATCAACAAGGTCACCAAGGACGACTACGACCCCGGCTCCAAGGAACCCGAGTTCAAGATCTGCGCCGTCAAGATCAAACGGGTCTCCGGCCCGCAACCGCTGACGCCCTTCCTCGTCAGTTGAGGCCGGTCTTATCGCGAACAACCACACGGAGGCGTACAAGCATGCCCATCAGCGGAGTCGTCATCACCACCCGACCGGAAGACCTGCACCAAACCCGGCAGTTTCTCGCCACCTGCGCCGGGGTGGAGGTACATGGAGCGGATGACCGGGGCAACATCGTGGCGGTGTTCGATACCCGCACCGGCGAGGAAATGGAACGCTTGCTGAAAACGGTCAATGCCTGCCCCCAGGTCCTTCACGCCGGCATCACCTACATCAACATGGAAGACGTCGTCGTCGACGAGGGACTGGATTCCAAGGCAACACCTTGAAGCGACGTTCCTTTCTCAAACTGCTGGGGGTGTTGACCACCACCTCCCTCACCGCCGGCCTGCACGAGGTGCAGGCCGGTTTGTTTCGTACCCCGGTACGGACCAACCATCTCCGGCCGCCGGGTGCAGTGACCGAAGAGGTTTTTGTCGGCAAATGCATCCGCTGCGGCCGCTGCGTGGAAAGCTGTCCGTATCACTGCATCGAGCTGCTCGACATCCGCCATGGCGTCTATGCGGGCACGCCATTGATCTCGGTGCCGGACATCCCCTGCTACCTCTGCATGCGCTGCGTCCGGGTGTGCCCCACCGGGAGCCTGCTGCCGGTATCGCAGGAGGCAACCCGCATGGGGACTGCGGTAATCAACAAATTCACCTGCGGCGCATGGTCCGGCCTGGCCCTGTGCCGGACCTGTTACGATGTCTGCCCCTTCAAGGGCACGGCCATTGTTTTGCGGGAACTGATGCCGATCGTCGTCCGGGAAGCCTGCACCGGTTGCGGGCTCTGCACCCATGCCTGCCCGATCACCGCCCCGGATCAGACCAAGGCGATCAATATCGAGCCGCCAGCCACGGGTGGTGCCGCATGAAAGGTACCGCTCTCGAATCGCCGCCCAAAAGCAGCGATCGATCCCTGCGGACCATGCGCCGCTGTCTCCTGGCCGCGGCCTTCCTCCTGCTCATCCTCACGCCCCTGCTCAATTACTATGCGGGCATTACCTTTATCCAAGGTTGGTACCAATCCCTGGGCATCGGCGAACTGCGCCTGATTTCCCCGCTGGAGGGCCTGGAAAGCATATTGGTCAGCCGGCAGATCTACGTACCGGTGCTGATCGGCATGTTGGCGCCCCTGGTGCTTGCGGCCCTGCTGGGGCGAGTCTTTTGTTCCTGGGTTTGCCCTATCAGCTTCCTGGCGGAAGCGGTTGCTACGCTGCGGGCCTGGATCATGCGAAAAAAACGATTCCACGACCGGCTGGTGCTCGGCAAGAGGCTGCTTTGGTATGCGCTGGTCGGCGAACTGCTGCTTTCCCTTGTTCTCGGCGCGCCGCTCTTTGTCTTTCTCTCTCCCCCCGGACTGGTGGGCAGGGAGCTGATGCTGGCCGTCTATTCCCACCGGCTTGCTTGGGAGGGAATCCTGGTTGTGGGGATAGTGGTGCTGGAACTGCTGACGCGCCGATTCTATTGCCGCTATTTTTGCCCGCTGGGAGCACTGTTGGCCCTGGTCGGGGCGAAACGGCGCCTGGTGGTTGCGCATCGGCCGGACCGATGCACCGGATGCGCTCGTTGCGCCCAAGCCTGCCCCCTGGGCCTGCGACCCGAGCTGGGCGAAACCCGGACCGCTTACTGCTGGAATTGCGGTACCTGCATCGAGAGCTGCCCGGATCGGGCGCTGCAATTTACCTGGCAGACCTCGACTCTCCCTTTGTCGAATGAGATCGGCAACAAGGACTGACCGATTCCGCCGGATCGTTCGCCTGTCTCATCGCCCAAAATCCGATACGAACCACAGAACGCGGCGGAGCAGATGCGCCATTCCGGTCGAAGAGAACAAGCGCCGCTTGCCTGTTGCGTTATTGCGCGACCTCACTCCGACTCATGAGTCCGGCGCTGGCGAGCATTCTTAGGCGGGCGGAACGCCATTCCGCCAGGCTGCGGATGCGTTCCTGCTGGGCATCGGCAAAGGCGGCCTGGGTGTTGAGGATCTCCAAAATATCGGCCGCGCCTTTCTCATACTTCCGCTGCGAAGCCCGCAAGGCCTCCTGGGCGGCATTCACCAGCCGTGCCGACGCATCGAGATTGTGCAGGGCGGCAACCGCATCGGCGTGCGCCTTGACCATCTCCATCAGGATTTGATGCTCCGTGTCGTACAATTCGGCGGTTTTCTGTTCTACCTGGGCCTCGGATGCACGCACCTTGTAAGTGCGGGAAAACCCTTCGAACAGAGGAAAGGTCAGCGTGAGCGCGACCACCGATTCCTGGGTGCGTGTCTCGGTGGAGCTTTGCTCCAACCGGCCGTTATCGTAATAACCGGCCGTAAAATCGAGCGCGGGCAAACCTTCAGAGCGGGTCGCGTCAACCCGGTATCGGGCGGATTCAAGCTGAGCCCGTGCCGCCACAATGGCCGGATGGCGTTTTTTCGCCTCCCGGATCCACTCTTCCAGATCCTGCGCCGCCTGACCGGATGGCTCATCCAGATCACTGGCCAGCGCGATCTTGGTCTGCGGCGCAATACCAATCCCATACAGCAGCACCGACATCGCCTTCCGGTATCCGCCCTCGGAGCGGTTTTTTTCCAACGTCGCCCGGGCCAAGGCCGTGGTGGCCTGGAGCGTGTCGCCACTGGTGCCCGCGCCCTTGGCTTCCCGCCGTCTGGCCGCCTCCAGGGTGTTGTTGGCGATCTCCTCGTTCAACCTTTTCGCCTGCCAGACCGCCAGGGTAACCTGCGCGTTAAAATAATCCTGCACCACAGTGGCCAACGTTTTCTGCAGGACCGCGTTGTGGTAGGCGAGCGCGGCGACCAGGTTCAACATGGCGGCATCGTGATTGGCGCCCCGGCCGCCAAAATCGAGCAGGCGCCAGGCAAAGGTCGCGTTGAGCGGGTAGTTGTCGATCCTCTGTTTTTTTATACGCGCATCCGGATAACGGGTCGTGTCTTCCCGGTAGCTGGCACTGCCGGACAGAGTGGGAAGATAGGCGCTACGGGCAACGCCGGCATTCGCGGCCTGCATCTTGATATCGGCCCAGGCCGCCTTGATTTGGGCATTGTTGCACAGGGCCAGGTCCACCGCCTCACCCAGGCCCAACGGCGTCGAAAACTCCTTGAGCGCCGGACAGCTGGCGGGCTGGCCGTCGCCGGGGAGTACCACACCCGCAGCCAGTTCATCCGGCTCGGTCAGAAGCGGGTCCTGAAACGGGGTGGAGAGTTCCCGCACCGATGCCAAGGCCCCGGCATGGACATCCTGGGGATGCGATGCCAGGATCAGCACGCAGCACAATAGCCCGGCAAGCCGCTCAGCGTTCATTGAGGCTCTCCCGTTGATGGCGAAGAATGGGAGAAAGCACATATTCGATCACCCGGCGATCACCGGTCTTGATCTCGACATTGACCGACATGCCCGGATTCAACGGCATCTCCTTGCCGTCGACCTTGAGCGTCGACCGGTCGAGCAGCACCTTCACCGCATAGATCAAGCCCTTCTTCTCATCCTCGATGGCATCGTGGGACACATGGCTCACCCTGCCGGGGATCGTGCCGTACTTGGTATATTCGAACGCATCGATCTTCACCGCGGCCTGTTGGCCAACCTGGATGAAGCCGATATCCTTGTTCTCGATAAACGCCTCGATCTCGACCTTGTCCTCCTTGGGGACCACCAGCATGATCTGCTGGGCCGCCGGCACCACCCCGCCCACCGTATGCACCGCCAGCTGTTGCACCGTGCCGTCCACCGGGGCAGTCAGTTTGAGCAGGCGGCTGTGCACTTCGGCCCGCAAGGCGTCCTGGGTCGAGCCATGGGCCGCCCGGTCGCCCTCGGTCAGGGCATCGTGCGCCTCTTTCCGGGTTTGGGCGATCAGCTCGGCGCGCTGATTGCGGGCCGAAGCCAGTTGTCCCTCCAGATCGATCCGCGCCTGTTCCTGTTCCAGCCAGGCGTGGGTGGAGACATCGTGCTGCGCGGCCAATTCCTTGAAGTCGCGCGCCCGCTGGGCCGCCAGGGGCAGCGCCTGGCCATAGCGCCGGATCTCCCCGTCGATCCGGGCCAGTTTGGCCTGAAAATCGCGATACTGCTCCTGCAGGTGCCGCTGGGCCGCCAGCCACTGTTCCTCCGGCACCCCCTCGATTCGGGCCAGCCGGGGCGGTTTGAGGGTGTCGACCGCAGCGATCATGGCTTGGGACCGGGCCGCCAGCAAGGTCGCAACCATGGCATCGCCCCTGGCCTTGTCGCGGTCGGCCTCCAAGACCGAGGTATCCAGTTCGATCAACAAGTCCCCGGCCTTCACGCCTTGCCCTTCCTGAACATGCAGGGCGCGGACACTGGCCACATCGACCGAGGCCACGGTCTTGGTGCGACCGCTGGGGATGATCTTGCCGGCGGCATTGACCACGATATCGACTTTCCCCAAGATCGACCAAGCCAGGAGAACGGCCACCAGGGTCATCAAAACCCGGCCGGTGATGCGGGCCACCGGAGAAACCGGCTGCTCCTGGAGCGCAAGCGCCGCCGGCAAAAACGCCGCCTCCTGTTCGTTGAACAGGCCGCTGGGCATGGCGTTGCGCTCCTTCCAGTAGAAACGGAACACCGTGCGATACCGCCGCAGCAGCTCTCTCCAGGCCGCGAGACGATGCCGCATGCTCATGCCACCTCCTTGCGGACAGGGCCGCCCATCTGCAGACGCCAGAGGTGGGCATAGATGCCACGGGCATTATCGAGCAGCTCTCCATGGCTACCGACCTCCGCGATCTGGCCACGTTCGAGCACCACAATCCGGTTGGCCTCACGAACCGAGGAAAGCCGATGGGCAATAATCAGCACCGTGCGGCCGGAGCAAATCCGACGCATGTTGTCCTGGATGATTTTCTCGGATTCGTAATCCAGGGCACTGGTGGCTTCGTCCAAAATCAGGATCCGGGGATTGGTGAGCAGGGCCCGGGCAATGGCCACCCGTTGCCGCTGGCCGCCCGAAAGCCCGGTGCCGTTCTCTCCCACCACGGTGTCGTATCCTTCCGGCAGCTCGCAGATGAAATCGTGGGCGCCGGCCAGCTTGGCCGCGTTGATCACCGCCTCGATCGGCGCGGCCGGATGGCTCAAGGCGATATTGTCCCGCACCGAACGGTTGAACAGGGTGTTTTCCTGCAAAACCACCCCGATTTGATGGCGCAGCGACACCGTGTCGACAATGGCGATATCCTGGCCATCGATCAGCACCCTGCCCCGGTCAGGCACATACAGGCGTTGCACCAACTTGGTCAGGGTGCTTTTCCCCGAGCCGGAACGCCCGACAATGCCGATCACCTCGCCGGGCGCGACCGTCAGGCTGACGCCGCGGATCACATCCGGGGTATCCGGGCGATAGCGGAAGGCGGCCTGGTCGAACTCGATGGCACCGGCAATCCGGGGGATGCGGGTCTTCTCCCCCACCACCTCGGTACGGGCATTGAGGATATCGCCCAGGCGGCTCATCGAGATGCCGACCTGCTGGAAATCGTTCCACAACTGGGCCAGGCGCAGAATGGGCGAGGCCACCTGCCCGGCAAGCATGTTGAACGCCACCAGCTCGCCCACGGTCAGTTTGCCTTCAACCACCAGGGTTGCCCCCATCCACATGATCGCCGCGGTCACCAGTTTGCTGATCAAGGTCACGCTCCCGCTGGCCACCATGCCGATATTGGTGGTGGAGAGACCCGCCGCCACATACGCGGCCAGCTGTTTCTCCCACTGCTGCTGCCAGCGCGGCTCCACCGCCATGGCCTTCACGGTGTCGATCCCCGAGAGCGACTCCACCAAAAAAGATTGATTCTCGGCGCCGCGGTTGAATTTCTCGTTCAAGCGAGCCCGCAGGATCGGGGTGAACAGAAGGGACAGGAGGATGTACACCGGGATCGAGATGGCGACGATCAGGGTCAGCCAGGCGGAGTACCACAGCATTACCGCGAGAAAGATGAAGGAAAACATCAGATCCAGCACCAGGGTCAGGGCATTGCCGGTGAGAAAGGAGCGGATGTTTTCCAGTTCCCGGATCCGCGCCACCGAGTCGCCGACCCGCCGGGCCTGAAAATAGGCCAGCGGCAGATGCATCAGGTGCTTGAACAGCCGGGCCCCGAGTTCGACATCGATCTTACTGCTGGTATGGGCGAACACATAGGTGCGGATGCCGGTGAGCAGGGCCTCGAACAGGATGGCGCAAACCAGGCCAATGGCGATGACATTGAGGGTCTTCATGGCATGGTTGACCAGCACCTTGTCCATCACCACCTGAAAGAACATCGGCGTCACCAGGCCGATGAGCTGCAGGACGAATGAAATAAGTAAAACTTCCCCCAAAAGTCGCCGGTACTTCACCACCGCCGGAATGAACCAGGTGAAGTCGAACCTTGCCATGTCGCCGGCAAAGCTGGCCTTGGAGGTCAGAAAAACCAGTTGGCCGGACCAGCGGTCCAGGAAATCCTGCAGGGCGAGCACGGCGGGCGGCTCTCCGGGTTTTTGCACCAAGACCTTGGTGCTTCCGTCGGCAGGAGCGGCGGTGGCCGCCTGGCCGTAGCGGGCCAGGATGAAGAAGCCGCCCTCCTTGTCCAGCGCAATGGCGGGCAAAGGCGCGCGCTCCAAACGGTCCGGGGGCTGGCGCACCAGCTTGGCGCTCATGCCCAGGGACTTGGCCGCCAGCAACAGTTGTTCGACGGTGAAGGGCGCGTCGCCGAATTCGTGCCGAAGACGGGCCTCGTCCGCAACAATGCCATGCAGGCTGGCCATCATCAGCAGGGAATACAGTCCGGTATCCATGGAATGATCAAGGAGGACCGCCCGGCCGAAAAAGATCCGGCCGGGCGGTAAAGAGGAGGTTGATTAATGCCAGTTGGCGGCAAGGACCGGGGCCAGGGCTGCCTGGTGCTCGGGCGGCAGCGTGGTCTGGCCGGAGGCAGGAGGCAGGAAGGAGGCCATGGCACTCACCAGGGCATCCACCTGGGAGCTGAGCAGCACCTTGTTGTCCGAGGTCTTGAACTGCTCGACACGGTACTGGGAACCGGAATACCAGTTCTGGAGGGTAAGCGTATCCGTGGTACCGATCACACTCACTTCCAGATTGTTGCCCACCTGGCGGAACCACAGTTGGTCCTCGGCGATATCCGCCAGGAACCGGGCCACGTCCGTATTGCCGGCGGTCGCGTCGTTCTCGATAACGGTGTCTGTGCCGTAGCCTCGGCCGAAGAGGTAGGTATCGTTGCCGGCGCCTCCGGTGAGAGTGTCGTTCCCGGCGCCGCCGTTCAGGGTATCGTTACCGCCATACCCTTCCAGAGTGTCGTTACCCTCCAGACCCCACAGAATATCGTTGATGCCGTCATTACCCACAAGAGAGTCGTTACCCAAATCGCCCTGTACAGGGTGACGGCTGATCAATTCCTGCAAGGTCAATACCGTGCCATCGGCAAAGCTGAATCGGTCAAGCCGGTAAATGTCCCAGCCGCTCCGATACCAATCGGTCAACGTGATCTGATCGTCTCCAGTACCGACTCGCACTGTCAGATCGTTACCCGAACGCACCAGGCGAATGTCGTTCAACCCGATACTTCCGCCAAAAGACAGAACATCCACTCCGTTGGTATAATCAAATTGGATGACATCCTGGCCATCGCCCAAGTTAAATACAAA
>JAITGO010000007.1 GCA_031280615.1 Desulfobulbus sp.
GCGTTTCCAGTAACGCCTGTCGTTAACTGCGCATCGCTTGTGCCTGCTTTAGTAATCAGGATATTGCCCGCATCGGACCATACTGTTGGTTGCGGCACACTTTCCGCTGCCCAGCGAAACGATGCGCCGGCGGTCTCGCTCAATGTTAAACCAGGATTGGCCAATACCAGCGCCAGACCGAGCCCTATCAATGTTACCCTTGCTCCCCATGCCATTTCAACCTCCTGTGATTGTATTCAAAGGAATGATACAAGCCACCTCCCATCGACAGAGGTGACCCCGCCTGTTTCGACAAGGATTGTTGCTTTTTTATTCGAGGGATAGTGATCGCTCACGGCCGGCACCCCGGCCATGGAACTTGTGGCTCAAGATGTTGCCATGGTACTCGCCGCCTGACAACGGTCTCGCCATCACTTGCTTGATCGGCTTAGTCGGGGCTGTTTCGGCGGCCTAAGCGGGGATGAAGACAAGAATAGAGAAGAGAAAAAGACAGGTAAAAGAGAGCGTTTAGGGATCATTCGTTGTTCGACCCTCTCTATCGATGTCAGTGCTTTGGGCATTCTGCCGGCCTCCTTCTAATCAGTACTTCTGGAGCAGGTTTATCTATTAATTTTTACTTATCAAGATTAGACACTTTTGGTGGGGGTCCAGGAGCCATATCTTCGCCAGTTGGTTTTTTTTGCAAATACGCTTTGAACGACGGGTATTCATCGGTCAGGTCGATGATGAACGGCAAGATCTGGTCGGGATCTTTGCCGAAATAGTCGTCCATCCACTCCACCAATGCCCGCAGGCTCCTATCGGTGTAGGTGATCCTCTTCGACTCCTCCTGCAGCACTCGTTTGTCATTCTTGTCCCCCGGTTTGGTGGTGGCAAGTTCCCTCCCTTCTTCTGGATCGCCAGGAAGAAGAGGCTCGCCCTCTCCCATCAAAAGCCAACGTCTCTGTATTTCTGGCATTTTGCCTAAAACAATTTCAGGGTCGGCAATGACATCTCGCTTGATCCATGTGTACAAGCGATCTCTCGTAACCTCTAGATACGCAGCAAGACCCTGTATATCCTTCAGTTTTTTATATCTGACGATCCATTTCAGTCTTTTTTTTACGTTTGCCAGATTTTCTTCTTGCATCGGGCTCACCTTTTGCCTAATATGACAGACATGACAGATAAAGAAATACAAGCCGCCTTGCGGAAGGCCAGGGTCACCCAATTGAGCATTGCCAACATGTTAAAGGTAAAGCCTCCCAGCGTTCACAACGTAATTTCAGGGAAACGCTCGACGCCTCGCATCCAACAAGCAATTGCTTTTGCCATCGGCCGCCCCGTCAACGAGGTCTTCCCAGTCACCAAGGAGGAGACATGATTTCACCTCCAAAGCATGACGAGATGAGAGAAGTCGGACGGCATCCGACCCTAACCAGGTGGCAGCACCGTCGCATGTTTTTTACCTGCGTCATTTATACAACAGCAGAGAGCGAGCGGATTCTGCTGTTGCCTGAATGGCCTCGATATAGACGGATAGCCTTTGTTTGGTTGTTTGGTTGGTTACCTGTTGGGATCGGTGATCGTCTAGGTTGCCGATGATGACATCCTCAATATCCATTGAGCCGTCGATGACATCGAGCACCGAAAACCCGTAGTCGGTAAGCACGGCAGCCCGCTCCCTGTTTGACGATAGGCCTTTAACGACACCTTTTATTCGCATCACATTTCCTCACACATCGAGCAGGAAACAGCATGAAGAGCACAAGAGTGACCACCATCGTCAATGGCAAGCTGTACTTCTTCGTCAACGAGCTCTTCCCAGTCACCAAGGATCAAGCATGAGCAAACAGCAACAGCACGAGTGTATCGAGAAATTGACCCGGATGCGCCGGACGATTGACCAGTCCGAGGCGGCCTTTTCCATGTTTTCGCGCTTCTTCCCGAACAAGTATGCAAGAGAGTTCTTCAAGGAAGTCAGCACGTTGTTCGCATTACTGAAACGGGACACCGATACCCTCAAGTCAAATCTTGAGATTCTCTTTGATGACTCCGGCGATAACCTCGCGCAAGATGGCGAATGTTCAGGAAGATGACGGCCCCATGACCATCTTGCATGCCTTTTTCCATACTTTGTCATTCTGGATTGAGTCGGCAAAATCGTGTCCGTCCCACGTGAGCCTGCTCAGCACGGTCACTTCGCTTGTAGGCGGAATTGTCGCCTCTTCTGGGCGCAGCGATCTGAACGGTTCAGCTCTGATTCCGATCGCCAATCCTGCCTCAACAATAAGTTGTACATGGAAGCGGAATTCCTCCGGCGATACGCCTTCCACCTCTCGAACGGGTTCGTTCGAGTCTCTGACTGCAAGAACGATTTTGCGAATGATGTTCATGTCTCGTTTCATCTTTCACCTCTCCGAGGCATTCCCAGTCAGTAAGGAGGACGCATAATCAACTTTTTGCTCACCGTGGCGAAATTGGTAGACGCAAGGGCGGGCCGTTCCCCCTCGTTGCACGTCACGGCCTCCAGCCTCGCGACAAGATCGCGGGCTATAGAAGGCGAAACACGTATTGCAGGTTCGAATCCTGCCGGTGAGCAAACAAAAAAAGCCCCTCCCCCTGAACGGACCTCGGACGTCGATGCTTGGCGGCATGCGTTCATCCTATCAGGGGGTGGGCACCTTTTGCAAGTGATCATGTCCACAGAATATCGCCATCAAGGGAGTTGAGCCATGACACAAGAGCGACAGCAAATGCAACCGTGGCAATTTTTCCATGCCGCCAGACGCTCGATTGGGGCGGCCACCGTGGCCCACATTTTCAACCGGTCCATCCGCTCGGCCCATGATTGGGCCCAGGACCCGGTCTACACCCAGGTGCGCTGTCGGTCACCGCTGGAACATCTCCACACGCTGTTCGAGCGCATGGCCGATGCGGGTCGGGGGTATGCTGTCCGTTCCGCTCTTCAATATCTGGAGCGCGCGCTTGATCCGGAGATCGAGGCAAACCTGATTGTCGAGCCCAGGACCACCATTAACGAAGAGATTCTTCGCGATTATTCGGCGGTAGGACAGTTACAGCAGGCAATAGAATCCAGGGCCGATGTTGCGACGGTTAACAAGCTCATGAAGGAGGCGGTGGATGAAATCGAACGCACCGGCGCCCTTTACTGCAAAAATGTCACCGATGGTGGCGGAGAAGACTATGGATAGGTCAAAATGCATCACCTACCAGGAGGCCGAGCAGATGCTCGGGATAAGCACCAGGGCCATTCAACGTTTGGTCGCGGCGGGAGCTATTACCGCCTATCGCCCTGGGAAACAAACCCTCCTGAGCATCCGCGATTTGGAAATCTGGTTTGAGAGCACCAAGCTCAAACCGAAAGTGCGCGCCGGTCGGCCGCGCAAGAGGTGGCCACGATGAAGCAGCTCTCTATTCACTGGAACCGTTTCTGGCATTCCCCGGCCGCCGGTGTTGTCACCGTGCTGCTCTGGTGCGCCGGGATCGTGTTCTTCCTGGCCGAGATCACCGGGTGCTGACCATGCCAATGCCCCAGCACCGACTGAATCCCTTCCCCGCCTCGGCCAGAGAGGGCTAGGCCCTATCGTTCAGACTGGCAAGGGGCCTTACCCGCCCTTGTGCCCCTTACTCCCTGCCCTGATCATCGCCCGCAAGGGCGGAGGATGGCCGCATCCAGCCTTCCCTCTCTCTTTCATTCCAGAAGAATTCAAAGCAAGGTTCACAGAGGGTCCGTGGTTCACGGGTCCTTTCAGGCGGCCCCATAGACGGGTCGGCGGACGCGCGTGATTTGGCTCCATTTGGGTTCAAAAATCCATTGAAACAATGAAACTTTTCAAAAACCAGGTGATCGAATGAGGTTGGTTGACGCGATCAATGGACATGATTCCGGCGTGGAGGTGCCGGCGCCAAACGAAGTGCCGAGCAAATTTGTGCTGGAATGCCTGACCACCGAAAACGAGAGGGATGGCATGTTATTCGCGGCTCTTCTTGAAAACAAGCTTCTGTACGCCGCGGCCAATGAATCCTGGTATGTGTGGCGCGGAAATTTCTGGCAGAGAGACAGGACCGAGCTGGTCCTCGGATTGGTCAGGTACGTTACCGACCGGTATGGCCAGGAGATCGTCGACCTGGAGGGCAAGATCAACAAGTCCAAGCAGGAAAACGATGATGAGGACCACAAGATCTACACCAAGGGATGGAACCGCAAGATCGAGCTGCTCCAGAAAAAGATCAAGGCGCTCCGGCAGGAAAAGGGGCGCAACGCCTGCGTCAAGTTTGCCCGCACATACTTCGACAACCCGTTTGCCACCGAAGGGAACGAGTTCGACAAGGATCCGTGGCTCCTGGGGGTGCGCAATGGGGTGGTGGATCTCCGATCCGGCGAGCTGTATCCGGGAGAGCCGCAACAACTGGTCTCCAAGCGGTGTTCATGCGGATTCGTACCGCTCGACCAGGTCCTGGATCGCGGCGCCTGGGAGCAATTCCTCGACGATATCTTCGATGGCGATCAAGAAATCATCGAATTCATGCAGATCCTGCTCGGGTACGGGATCACGGGATTGACCACCGAGCATGTTTTTCCCTTTCTCCTCGGCCGAGGCCGCAACGGAAAATCGCTGTTCATCGGCGCCATCTGCCGAGTGTTGGGCGATTACGCCGCCACCGTCCCCTGCGAAATCTTTCTCAAGTCAAACCAGCCCCGCACCGCCAACCAAACCGACCCGGCCATCATGAAACATGAAGGGTTGCGCATTGCCATGTCTTCCGAAGTGGAGGAAGGGGCTCGTTTTTCGAGCCAGCAGGTCAAGCGCATCACCGGCGGCGACAACCTTGAGGGCCGCAACCCGTATGACAAGGAATTGAGGGAATTCAAGCCAACCCATCTCTCCCTCATGATCGGCAACCATGAGCCGGTACCCCCGACCGGGGATCCCGCGTTTTGGGATCGCACCTTCCTGATCAATTTCCCGATCCGCTTCGTCAAGGCCAATCCCGATCCGGAAAAACACGAGAAGCTGGCGGATTCGGACATCGAGGACAAACTGACCGGCATGGACGAGCAGATCCTCGCCTGGTTGATCGAAGGCTGCCTGAAGTGGCAAGCGGCCGGCCGCAAGATCGTGCCGCCGCAGTCGGTGCTCAAATCAACCGGCGAATACCGGGACGATGCCGATTGGATCGGCCAGTTCGTCTCCGCTTGTTGCAGCAAGTCGGAGAGCGAAACAGGGTCAACCACGCTCTATACCGCCTTCATTCTGTGGTACCGGGAAACCATCAACCCTCGCAAGGACTCGACCCCGTCGCACCGGGCCTTTGGCTTAAAAATGAAGGCCTGCGACAGTTTCCAGTATATCAGGCGCTCCGAGGGAGTGGTGTATCGGGGGGTAGTGCTCAACCAAACCTGGCAGCGACGGTTGATGGACGAAGCGGTGGGGCCTCCAGCGCCTGAACTCCGCCCCGCTGTAGCTGATGTAGCGTCTTTCCGGAGAGACCCCCCACCACGTTAAGGGGGATATATTATTATTTATATATAAATACATTCATATCTTACATATAAAAAAAGAATAGAGAATATGTCCCTCTTGGAACTGCTGCAAAATCGAGGAATTACCCCTCGCAAAACCTCGCTGAACCATGGCGGCGAATACACTTCATCCTGCCCTGGTCCCGCCTGCCAAGGTGCAGGGGTGGATCGGTTCCACATCTGGCCGGATCGCGACGGCGGCGGCAAGGTGCCCGGCCGCTTCTGGTGCCGCCAGTGCGGCATCTCCGGGGACACCATCGCCTTCTTGCAGCAGGTGGACGGGTTGACCTATCCCCAGGCCTGCGCCGAGCTTGGCCTTGCCCTGGATCGCGGATCGCAACGGCCACGCAGCCGTTACCAGGCGCCTCCGGCCACACTATCCCCTCATGCATCATGGATGCCGAAAACCTACGACGAACCGAGCGAGGTATGGCGGGAGAAAGCGGAAAACCTGCTGGCCGATTGCCAGGAACGGTTGTCCTCCACTCCGGACGCCCTCGATTGGCTGGCTCGGCGCGGCATCGCCGGCGATATCGCCCGTGCCTATGGGCTTGGCTACAACCTCAGCTCCAAGGGCCGCGATCGCTACCGGCCGCGCGAACGCTGGGGCTCCCACCCAAGATGCAGGGAAAAAAGGCCAAACGGCTGTGGATCCCCAGAGGCTGGGGCATTCCGGCCAGGAACCCCGCCGGCCGGCTCATCCAGCTGCGCGTCCGCCGCCTCAACGAGGATATCGCATCCTTTGCCGCGGAGATCAAGTACCTGCCCATCGACGGCTCTTCCATGGCCACCATGGTCCTGCATCCGGAGGCCGAGGTGTTCGTCGTGGTCGAGTGCGGATTCGACGCCATCCTCCTGGCGGGGATCGCCGACGGCAAGATCGGGGCCATCACCACGTGGAATTCCGCGGCCCGTCCCGATCGCGCAACCCACGCGCTGCTGCAGCGTTCCACCTGCATTCTCGGCGGCCTGGATTACGATCAGGGCGGCGACCGAGAGCAGGAATGGTGGAGCGGCCATTATCGCCAATACCGCCGCCTGCCTTCTTTGCCTGACAATGCCAAGGATCCCGGCGACGCCGCGGCCAACGGGATCGACCTGTGGGCCTGGTTGGTGGATGGCTTGCCTCGCGGGCTCCGGATCAAGCTCGGTTTTGCCGGTCGCACCAAACCCGGCGTCGCCGCGCGACAGGATGTTCCCCAATCCGCGCCCAGCCCGGCAACCGATACCACGGATCGGCAGGAACAGGCCGAGGTGATCGAGATCGAGCTGGCCGGCGGCCAAGTGGTCTACGTGACCGACAACGAGGAACAGTGGCACCTATTGACCGACCAGGGTCTGCCGGTCTTTTCCCGTAACGAGCTAAAGCGGTTGCAATCGGCCCTTACCGGCATGGACACAGCCGAGCGACGGGCGGCAATCGAGGTAGTGTTGATGGCGAAACAGGAATTCCTGCCAGCATACATCTGTGCCGGCAGGCCGTCGGTGGAGGGGTGATCGTGGGCGGCCCGCGCGGACAGATCAGTACCAGCGAGCTGCGGGCCGCCATGGTGCTCAGGCTGTGCCCAGTGACCTGTGGCCGTCCCACCAGGATGACCGAACGGTCGTTCGTGGCGCTGTGCGAGCACCACCGGAAAAACGAGGCGGCCTGGGCCAACGGTCACAACGGATCGTCCCTAACGGCAACCTGGTGCGCGACCTGCAAGGGCAAGCACCGGCCGCA
>JAITGO010000011.1 GCA_031280615.1 Desulfobulbus sp.
ATCCTGGCCATCGCCCAAGTTAAATACAAAGCTGTCGTTACCCGAACCGCCGTACAACGTGTCGTTACCCGCTCCACCGATCAACACATCGTTACCATCGCCACCGTTCAGATAATCATCGCCGGTGCCGCCATTTAATACGTCGTTGCCGTTATTATTGCCCGGAAGAGGATCATTCCCTGAATCGCCTTGCACAGGAAGGCGACTATGCAATTCCTGCCAGGTCAATACCGTACCGTCGGTAAAACTGAACTTGTCGACACGGTAGCTCTCGTAACCGGCACGGTACCAATCCGTCAAGGTGACCTGATCCCCAGCCTCACCAACCTGTATCAACAGATTGTTGCCCGAACGTACCAATCGAATCTCGCTCAATTCGATACCTTCCCCAAAGGCAAGCGTGTCCACACCGCTGCTGGTATCGAATTGAATGAGGTCATTGCCATCCCCCAAGTTGAACACAAAACGGTCGTCACCCGAACCGCCGTACAACGTGTCGTTACCCGCTCCACCGATCAACACATCGTTGCCATCGCCGCCGTTCAGATAGTCATTGCCAACGCCACCATCCAATACGTCATTGCCGGTGCCGCCAATTAACGTGTCGTTACCGGTGTCACCATACAGAGCATCATTCCCCGAATCGCCGTCCAAGGTATCATCGTCCGAACCGCCATACAGGGTATCGTTGCCGGAGCCGCCCAGAAGTCTGTCATTGCCGGCTCCTCCTTCCAAGGTGTCGTTGCCATCGTATCCGTAGAGCGTGTCGTCACCGGCGAGTCCGAACAGGTAGTCGTCACCTTTGTTGCCGGAGATGCTGTCGGCGGTTTCTTTGCCGAACAGGAAATCGGCCATATCCGTGCCGCTCCACGAGCCACTTTTTTGAGTGCCGAGTTCACCGGCAACCTCACTCACCGCCGCCGCGTTGGCAGGATCGTTGATCCAACCCGCTATTAAGCCCGGCAACGGGCAATCATACCCGCGCAAGCCCGCGTAGAGGTCGAGTTCCAAGGCATCGATGATCGCATTCTTGGCATCGATGGATTTCAGTGTCTCAAGTTGCGCCAACAATCCGCTGAAATCCAACTGGAAACCGTTCGAGGTTACATCCACGATGATAGCGTCCAAGTACGGCTTCAGCCGGGTCTGCAGCACCAACCCCTGGTACACCGACTGCCGCAGCTCTTCGTAACTCTGGTTCAGGGAATCCACCTGTTGTTACGACAGGTTGACCGGCAGGGAGATCACCGCGGTTTTCCTGATGATTCCCGCAGTCATCGGGCCATCGTATCCGGCGATGATCGACCCAGAAATTAAGACCTGCCCGCCACCGCTTCTGATTGTGGTGTCACCGAAATCCATGAACCGTTGACCGTTGAACATCTCCAATATGCCGATCCGACGCGTCAGTTCCGCCTCCGCGGCCTGGGCGGCATAAAATTGTGCCAGTCCCTCGGGCGTCATAGTGCTGGTCCTCGGGTTCTTACTCTCATCAAGGTACGATTGTCTCTGGCCGGGCAAAAGATAGGCGATGGCGAACAGCCTGCGATCACCGCTGTCGTCCGTCACCCCGACTTGCACCCCCTGTTCGATCCCACTCCGAAATTCCGCGGTATCGGCCCATTGCTCAAGCATCTCATCCAGGCGCGACATAAAAGTGGCACGGTCCGCGGTGGCCGACAGTATGGTCGCGGTGCCAGCGAGTTCAGGCGACAGGCTGGCAGCTTCCCGCAGCTCGCGCACCATGCCGCTGCCCGACACCGAAGGCAGGGCCTTGGCCTGCTCCGTCAAAGCGATGTGATTCGTGAACTGGCTGAAAAAGGGATTCTCGATCAGGTCGAGGTTGGCCGCATCCCCTATACCCACCGCATCCGCCGTCAAGGTCTGGATATTGCCGTTGCCCAGGTTGCGCGTCGCGCTTTTGGTCGCCAGATCGATTCCGGTCACCCCCAACTCGGCCAGGGTTTTCAACTCCCCGGCCTGGCTGATGCCGTCCTGGTTGGCATCCTGCCAGACGCGCACCGCTCCGTACAGGGCATCCTGGCCGTCGAACTTGCCATCGAGGTTGCTGTCCAGTTCCCGGAGCGCGGCGAATCCGTCCGTTGCCTTCTGCCCGTTGGCAAGCACGGTGTCCACTCCGAACAGTTCGCTGCCGTTATCGATGGAACCGTTATGGTTGCGGTCCAGCACCAGCCAGCCGTCGTCTCCCTTCAACCAGCCCGTACCGGTCTTGATCCCGTCGCCGTCATGATCGAACAGCACGGTCGAGGCCCCTAGGATGCCCACGGTCTCGATGCCGTCACCATCCAGATCGAGTGCCAACGGATCGCGGCGCTGCAGCCAGTTCCGCGCTGCCATGAAATTGTTGTTGGTCGCTGGGTCGATGCCGGGGTTAAGGCCGAAGAAATCAAGCCACCACGGTATCGAATCTTTCAGAAGATCATAGAGGCCATTGCCAAAGTATGAACCGAGGCCTGCGGCGAACCCGGCAGCGAGAGCAACTCCTAGCGCTGGAGCAGATAGAGCAGCAAATCCAGCCCCAAAGAGAATACCAAGCCCCGCTGCCATGGCCACCCCCATACAGGCTTGACCAAATTTATCACTATTGCCGGTTGTCATATATTCCATGGCGCCGGCGGCCATCATCGCCGCATCGATAACAGGGCTGGCCGCTCGCCCTACTGGCCCCAGGGCATTGCCCCATCTTGACACCGCCTGTACAGCCGATTCCGCTTCCGCTGCCAGAGCCGCAAGCCGTGCCTGAGCCGAAGTGGTGTTGCTGGACATGGTGATCGCTTTCGCGGCCAAGTCATCAGCCGCCTGCCGCATGAGCGCCACTGAGGCCGGATCGGAAAGATTCTCCGCGAAAAAACGCACCTTGTCAGACGCTTGCTGCAGTTGATATCCGAAGGATTCAACCAAAAGTTCAAGTTTACGTCCTTCTGTTACAATACCCGCCACCTTACCTTCAACATCCATCAATTCGGCATATTTTTCTCCCGTTCCACTCAAGGAAGAGAAGAATGCTGAACTGTATTGTGCAAATTCATACAGTGTCATTGTCGCCATTGCTTACCCCCATTAATCATCAGTATGATTGGACCAACGAAAAGATTAATCATGTAACAGACAGACATACTCATTCCAACAGTCAATAACGATCCAAAAAAAGCCAAAGCTAATCGACTTTTCAGCATAAAAAGAAAAATTATCCCTCCTCGTGTAACAGTCATTCCCGATAAATCTCCAGACGGAGTATAGAAATAGTATATCCACAAGAAGAAGATGAGCATTGGCACAAAGAGCAGATAAAGTAGCACAACCTTTTCCCAGAACGGACGACCAGGGAGAGAAAGAACATATCGAAGAGATACCCGAGGAAACCCACAATAGATGTACATGAACAAACCATACAGCGGGACAACATAGCAACCGACCCCAAAAAAGCCTTTGATCAACTCCGGGAATACGGAAAGGCTGGTTATCTTGGCGATGGATGGCGCCGTTTCTGCCGCCCAGACAATCGGCTGCGCCAGAATGCCCAACCACGCCTGCCAGTCCATGGGTAAGAGCAAGCCATACACCACCATGGCGAGAGTGCCGCCAATAATCAACTGAGTCAAACGCCTGTTTGCGTGGGCGAGCGCGAGCGCGTCAGGGGTTTGCTGTTGTGGTTTGGGCATCCGTGCCGCCACGCGCCTGCTCGCCGTTATGAGGTTAGCGCGCATTGGCTGCTTGTTCCTGTCGATCACGTCATTCTTTCCCTGTGCCTTGCCAGTGGCTGGCCGCGGAGCCGTTTTCGCCTCAGCCGCCACAGTGGCTATCCTAGCACCAGTTGTTGCGGCGTTGGACGGGGAAAGGGCATCGCTGTTGTTGACGGGAAAAGCGTCAGCCACTTTTTGCATAAATGCCACCATGACCGGATGCGATGCCGCCTCCTTTCCCACCACCTGGATGCCTTCGGCTGTCGCCTGCACCATGTGCCAATTGATAGCTCGGTTCAAAATCTCTCTCTGGCGTTCCGCCGGCACAACATCCTGCCCGCCTTCGGCGACAACCTGCCGCTTAACCTCCGCCATCGCTTCATCCATGGCATTGACAAATATCGCATCAAGCTGTGCGGACATGCGGCGTTCATCGATGGTTGCTGTCAATTTTCGATCTCCACGCTGCCTTTTGGATATTGAGTCGCCATATACCTCTCTTCCGTTGCCAGGCAGTTACTTGCGATTGCCTGTCCTCGTCATTTACCGATTGCTGCCACGCTGCCATCCGAGCGCCTTCCGTTTCCACTGAAAAGCTGTCGTCGTGTCAATCACGCAGCACATAGAACCATTATGCGCAAAATTGATAATATCAGGCAAGGAATTCCGGTTTTCCATCTCGCTAAATCAGTGCCCGAATACGACCATTTCCCTTGTGCCGCAACAGTTTTGGATGAACAGGAAAAAACGCTTATAAAAAAAAGGCGCACGGGCCTGTAGATCAAAACCGTCCCACCGACATCGCCTACAGAGGAGCGAATTCCTGCCATCGTTGGTGTCGCCGGCGCCTGAGCGCGGCGGATCAGAGAAAAAAACTTCCATATCCGAGGCGACGACAGAAAAAGGCCTGGATCTCAGGCGGCCCGGCTGACACATACTGACACACCAGTTGTGATCGATCACGGCCAGCCAACAACACCAACGTTCAGATTTTACTTATTTTTTCAACAGGGTCACCCGTTCTAACCAAAGCGACTCCACTTGGACTGCCCCAACATTGTCGCCCGATATTTTCCCTGAACACCACTCAAATTCAGCCGATTTCATCCCAGATACCATTCCTCTGAAATTTCACGATATTTTCCACCTACCGCGTTCGCTAACAAAAAGTGAGCCCTTGGCGCAATGGCAACTCCAGGCAAATCGTCATCTCGACCGCAGCAAGAGATTGAGCGTGATCAACCGGCTGCCGCAGCGTGAAGAAAAAGTCGGTTTCCACAGAGAGAACCTGGCTAAAGCTCAATGTCCATCGGGTATTTTTCACAGGGCACTGCCAATAAACCCCGTGAATGCCACTCGCCCCCTTCTTCTGTTTCACCTCGTATCACCACCATTTCGCGGGACACAACGAAACACATCGGAACACAACGTGGGACATCCATGCGACACAATCGGGACACATCGCTGCACTGTCCCGCAAGCGTCCCAGAGACACTTTGGATAAAAAATTCAAATAAAAAATCGAACAAACAATTAGTTAATAGAGTGAAACAGCCCACCCTCTTATCGAGACAATCAACTGGCATCAACCATGCTATGACTGGTCAGTTCGACTACACTTCGTTGATCAATATTTCATCTTCGGGAGGAGAGGGCATGAGTGACAAGACAATGGTTGCCGAGAAAACAAAGAGTGGCGTTCAAGAGAGCAATCCAGCATCGGAAGCATCGGATATCGTATTCGACAAGATTGTTGTTCGCAGTTTCATAGGATTCACCAGCCTGATCGGATTATGGGTTATCGCCTGTCTTGCAAGCGCAATGTATCATGCAGGCGGTCCATTCGCATTGATCAGCAGCTGGTTCAAGGCTGTCACCGGAATGTAATTGGAAACTCTACTGGAAGTAACAACCGAATCCGTGTTCTTTAACAAACAATGACCAATTCTATCCCTATAGAATTGGTCATTGTTCACGAATTATCAAACAGTTATTTATTTTTATCAGCGCAGTCGATCGACAATAAACAACAATTATACTTTTAACGATCAATTTACCTCCAAACGAACATTCGACATGGCAATTCTTGTTCGCAACCTCTTCTTCTTCTGTCTCTTCGCCGTTTCGTGCGCATTCATCGCACTATTCTGGTTCCTTGAGCACAGGTTGCCGAATCAGGACTACAGCAAGGTCATCGAACAGCTCAACAACAACCAAATCAGCAAATTTGAATTTACCGGCAACCGGGTGGAGTTTACCGACCGAGACAATCGCTCCTTCATGACCACGGTGCCCGACGTCAATCGTTTTCTCGAAAAAATCCACGACAAGAACATCCGGATCGTGGTCAAGGAAGACCGGTTCAACCTGATTTACGTGACCGTGGTCGCGGTTTTCGTCATCGCCTTTTTCATGGTGGTCTGGTGGTCTCTACGGACCAGGGAAAAGGAAGAAAGCACCTTTGTCAGCGACAAGCTGGTCAAGCAAAAAGGGAATGAAGCCGGGGTGACCTTTGCCGACATTGCCGGCATTCCCGAGGCGCTGGCCGAGCTGGAGGAGATCGTCACCGCGCTCAAACATCCGGAAAATTTCAAGAAAATAGGCGCGACCATTCCTCGCGGCATCCTGCTGCAGGGGCCGCCGGGTACTGGCAAGACCCTGTTGGCCAAGGCGCTGGCCGGAGAGGCGGGAGTGCCGTTTTACAGCTTCAGCGGCTCCGACTTTGTCGAGATGTTTGTCGGCGTGGGCGCTTCCCGCGTCAGGGACCTGTTCAAGGAAGCCAAGAAAAACAGCCCTTGCATTGTTTTTATCGATGAAATCGATGCGGTTGGCGCCAGGAGATCGGGCAGTTCCTCCGCCGGAGGCCAGGAGGAACGCGCCCAGACCCTCAATGCCCTGCTTTCGGAGATGGATGGATTCGACACCGAGGACACCATTGTCGTGCTGGCCTCGACTAACCGCCCGGACATCCTCGATCCGGCCTTGAAACGACCGGGCCGCTTCGACCGCCAGGTGAACATCCTGCCCCCCGATCTCAAGGGCCGGCGGAAAATTCTCGAGGTCCACAGCCGCAAGGTTGCCCACCATCCGGACATCGATTTCGGCGAGCTCGCCAAGGAAACCCCAGGATTTACCGGAGCGGAGCTGGCGAACCTCGTCAACGAGGCGGCACTGCTGGCGGCGCGGAACGGCCGGGAACAAATCGTCCGCGAGGATTTCGACAAAGCCCGCGACCGCATCCTGATGGGTATCGAACGCCGGGGCATGGTTATCAACGACCAGGACCGCAAGATACTCGCCTACCACGAGGCGGGCCACGGGGTTCTGGCTAAAAGCCTGCCCCATACCGACCCCCTGCACAAGATCACCATCGTGCCCAGAGGCATGGCGCTCGGCCAGACCCAACAGGTGCCGATCAGCGACCATCCGGCCTATTCCAAGCAATACCTGCGCAGCAAGATCATCGTGCTGATGGGCGGCCGGGCCGCGGAAGAGCTGATTTTCAAGCAGCAAACCACGGGTTCACAGGGCGATTTGCTCACCGCGACCCAGCTGGCCACCAACATGGTCTGCAAATGGGGCATGAGCCGGAACCTGGGCCCGCAAGTGTTCACGGTCGACAGCGGCGGCTTCATCGGCGGCGACGGCGGCCGCCTGCCCATGGCCAACGACACGGCCAGGATCATCGACCAGGAAATCAACGCGCTGCTGGCCGAATGCTATGCGGAGGCGCTTTCAATTCTGAGAGACAAGCAAATCCTACTCGACCATCTGGCCGAGATTCTTCTTCAGGTCGAGACGCTGGATGGCGACGAATTCGACATCATTGTCGATTGCAGTGCCCAAAAAGAATCCCTCCTGGCCGAAGAACGACAAGACCGGCACGACGAATGCGCGATGCGAGAGGACTGCAGCGTGCGTCAGTCCATGGTGGAAAAGGTGATCGATGCAATCACTACGTAGATTCAACATCGCGCTGTTTTCGATCATCGCCCTGCTGTTGGCCGCCCTGGTCGCGACCGGGTTTCGCAAGCAGAACATGGCCTTTGACTACGATGCCATCGTCCAGGAAAGCGAAAGTACCATTTTTCTCTACACCACGGTCCAGGACCAGGCCATGGAAGGCCTCTTGTCGCGCGATCGTTCGCAGCTGTTCGCCGCAGCCAAGGAATTCGAGCAGCTGCAGAGCAGATACACGGCCCTGCTCGACAACGCCCTGATCTCGACCCAGTACAAACTCTCGTTCATGGGAGATCTGGATCTGGGGCGTGTCATCGTCAACCTGCGCACCCTGGCGGAAAAGCCGGGCAGCGACGAGCTGGCCAAGCAGATCATGGGCCAACTGCGCCACATCAATAAACAGTTCCTGCAATTCGACCGCATCGTGGTCAACGAGATGCGCAGCAGGGTTATGAATTACCAGAAAACGGCGTTGATCATCATGGGCGCGATCATCTCTCTGGCCTGCTTCGGCCTGGCGGTGCTGTACCTGAAATCGGTCAAGCCCCTGACCTCCCTTTCCGCCCAGGCCGAACAAGCCCTGCGGGACGGGCTGCCGCTCGACATGGCGACATCCGGCAAGGCCTGCCTGGAGGTGCGCTCGCTGCTCGGGGCCATGAACCACCTGCTGCAGCGCGCCCCCGATGAAGACGGCCACGATCTCCTGGCCAGCAGCAGGAGGGAGGCCGAATTCTCGACGGTGATCAACGAGGCGACCAACAGAATAAACGGCATCATCAATTATGCGCAACTGCTCATGGATTCCAAGGCAATGGCAACCAATGAGGTGGATCAGCAAGAGATTTTGGCCAAGATCATCAAGCACGGCGAGCAGTGCGCCGTCACCTTGAGAAAAGGAATAAAGTAAGCAGACAAAAGATCAAAGGACTAACCGGCCTTCGGCCGCAACCAAGACGGCATTTTTCGACAGTTCATCCGAGACATACAAGAGCGAAGAGAGAAGCACATGAAAAGATTCAAGTTCAATACCATGAAAAACGAGGGGATTGAATCGATCGCCTCTGAAGAACGCCGAAAGTTCATGAAATTCGGATTGGCCATTACCGGTGTCTTTGTCGGCGGATCGATTCTATCCCTGACTTCTGCCGACAAGGTGCAAGGCGCCCTGATCAACGAACCCGTCCAGCCGGCCAAATATCCCTACAGCCCGCATTACACCATGGTCATCCGGCAAAACTTCTGCATCGATTGCGAACGCTGCCTGGATGCGTGCCGCACTACCAACAGTGTCCCGATCTACGGCTATCGCACCTTGATCCTGGAACGCCGCATCCCCCATGCGCAGGGCCAGCCGGCCCATGCCTTCATGCCCGTTCTCTGCAACCAGTGCAACGAACCGCACTGCGTGCGGGTCTGCCCCACCGGCGCGACCTATAAGGATGGTCAAAACGGCATTGTGCTCATGAACCAGGACAAATGCATCGGCTGCAAGACCTGCATGGCTGCCTGCCCGTACAATGCCCGCTACTTCAAGGAAGAGGACCGGGCCATCGATAAATGCAATTTCTGCTTCGACACCAAGCTCAAGGAAAGCGGCGGCAAGACCACGGCTTGCTGCGCGGCCTGCCCCGCCGGCGTCCGCATTTTCGGCGACCTCACCGATCCAGCCACCCCGGCCTACAAACTGATCCATACCTCCGGCAACGAATTCTGGGTGCTCCGCCCGGAAGCCGGCACCATGCCGAACGTCTTTTATATGAACGCGACCGAGGCGGATACCTGAAACACGTAGCGCCCGACACCCATTTGTCGACAACCACATCGCGATAATAATTCAAACAAGGGGAGAGATATGAACATCTATACCAAGACGACCAACCTGCCTTTGCCATCCATGAACCAGATTTTGGTTTTTGTCGTGCTGGCCCTGGCCTGCGGCATCGGCCTCGCCTTTGGCCTGCACACCATGATCGTCGGCCACCATCACACCTTTGGCACCACCAGGGAGGTACCCTGGGGTCTGCTCGTCACCCCCTATGTGTTTTTCGCCTGCCTGGCCACCGGCTTGTGCATCGTGTCCGCGCTCGGCCAGGTGTTCAACCTGGCGCCCTTCAAACCCCTGGTGACTAGGACCGTGTTTCTGGCCATCGTTGCCATGGCAGCGGGCCTGATGTGCATCACCCTGGAGCTTGAAAATCCCTGGCGAGTGGTCTTCTACGCCTGGTTCTCGCCCCAGCCGTTTTCCAATATCTGGTGGAAAACAGCTATTTACAGCTGCTCGCTGGTGATGATGATCTGCAACTTCATGATGCTGTTGATCAAGCGCCCCAAAATCGCCAAGGGATTTGCCTTGGTCGCCTTTGTGCTGCTGACCGCGGGCAACCTGAACATGAATTCGGACATGGGCCTGCTGGGCGAAAGAGGGTTCTGGAGCGACAACTACATGCCGATCTACTTTCTTTCCCTTTCGATCATGACCGGCTGCGCCGCCATTTTGCTGCTCAACTGGTTGGCCTGCAAATTTAACGGCGAAAGTTCCGATGCCGAGCACGACCGAGCCTTCAACGCCACCTCCAAGCTGTTCTTCTTCATGCTGCTGGGCCTGGCTTATTTTTCGGTCGTCAAGATCATGGGCGGATATTTTCCCCGCTTCGCCAAAAATCCCGAAGCCATGGCCCTGCTGGTCAAAGGCGATTTTGCCCGCAATTTCTGGCTGGGCGAGATCAGCCTGGCCATTCTGCTGCCCCTTACCCTCTACTTTCTCGCCCAAGGAAAAAAGCTGGCGGTCATGGCCCTGGCCGGCATCTCCTGCCTGATCGGGGTGTTTGTCCTCTATTACGACCTGGTCATCGTCGGCCAGTTGGTGCCCCATTTCCAGCACTACAACGTGGTCGACCTGCCGCAGTACTACGCCTACACCCCGACCCTGCATGAAATCATGATTTCGGCCGGCAGCGTCTTCTTCTTTCTGACCGCGTTCATCTTCGGCGAGATGCTGTTCAAGAAGGTCTACTCGAACTAAAAACCGCCAGCCGCCTCGCTTGCCCGTGCCGATTGACCGGGCAAGCGAGCCTGGCCCGAACCATTCTCCAGGGGAGGACCACGATGACCATCAAAAAAGGATCGATCCACGCAACCGTTCTGCTGGGCATGCTCGCTCTGACCATTGCCGGGACCATGGGAACGGCGAATGCCGAAGACAAAGGATCGGCCGACATCACCCTGCAGGCCACGGTCGATCCCGCCGCCACGCCCAAGCCGGCGCAGTTTCCCCACAGCGCGCATCAAGCCCGGCTGGAATGCGCGACCTGCCATCACGGCAAGGGACCGGATGGCAAGCGCATCGCCTATGTGGCGGGACAAAAAATCGAAAAATGCGAAACCTGCCATAACAGCAAGGCCGGCATGCCGGACAAGCTGAGCACCTTCAAGAACGCGGCCCATGCCCTGTGCCAGGACTGCCATCGGAAAAGCAAGCCGGAATTGGCCAAATGCACCACCTGCCACAAAAAATAGGCGACTTGCCGTAGCCTTGCAGCCGTTTTCACTCAAGACGGTATTCCACTGAAATTTTTTGATATCCCTTCTCGCTGCGTTCGTCGGCATGACCAACAAAAAACGTTTGGCCCCATGGCAAGTCCGGGCAAATCGTCCTCTCGAACGCAGCGAGAGACCTCGTTCCATCGGCCGAACTCCACCGCGCAAAAAATAGAACCGATTGCCAGAGAGAAAACCTGGCTGAAGTTCGATGCTCATCGGATAAATTTTTATTTTCTTATGCGAAACAGAGGATATAATTAAGCGGAAAAGCGACGGATATTCTTTTTCAGCGAATCTGCCCACCCACCACAGAGTGGAACAGCGATCCAGCCGGACCCACCGGGCTTGTTTCTGCGGTCTTTTTTCGCACCTCTCGGCACCCGTCGCCGCGCTTTTGCCGGCATCCCATTCGCTCTTTTCGGGCTTGAAATGTGTTTACAAACTGTTGCGGCCACATGAACGACCTCATCGATACAAGGCGGACAACACCCAGCATTCCCTCGGACGCCGGTCTCACAGTGCTGCACCACTGCATGTCGCCCGACCAATGGGAACACATTTTCAACGGCATCGAACTGCCCTGCCTCCTGGTGCGGCCGAACGGGATCATCATCGAGGCCAACGAGGCAACCCTGAAAGCGGCAAAAAAAAGCAGACACGAGGTGGTCGGCTACGGGGTCTGCCAGATCATTCATGGAGGCCGTTGGCCGCACCTGCCCTGCCCGCTGGAAGAATTCCTGAAAAATTGCGCCATGAAGGTGGAGGAAACCCGCCTCCCCGGCCTGCACGGCGAATATTTGTTTTCCATCATGCCCATCAAGGGTGCCGACGAGACGATCGACATGATTCTGCTCACCGCCCGGGAGCTGTCCAGCGACGAGATCCGCAAAGTGGATTACATGCGCAACGGCAAACTGGCGGCCATTGGCGAACTGGCGGCCGGCGTGGCCCATGAGATCAACAATCCCATCACCGGAATTATCAATTTCGCCCAAATCCTGCTGGACAGCTATAAATTCGATTCGGCAGGAATTGAAATGATCCAAAAAATCATTGAAGAAGGCGAGCGGATCGCCAGCATCACCAGGCACCTCATTTCCTTTGCCCGCGAAGACATCAGTGTTCGCGAGCCGGTCAATCCTGCCGAAATCATTTATTCAAGCCTTGCCCTGGTCAGCCATCAGTTAAAAAGAGACGGCATTATTCTGGCGACCCATATCTGCAACGACACCACCTTGATCGATGCTGACTTTAAAAAATTGCAACAGGTCATGCTCAACCTGATCAGCAACAGCAGATACGCCTTGAACCGGAGATATCCAGGAGCAAACAGCGAAAAAATCCTTGAGCTCTCGTGCAATTATGCGAATAACGACGAGGGAATCCGGGTATGCAGGATTATTGTCAAGGATTACGGCACCGGCCTGCCGCAATCCTTGCTGGAGCATATTTTCGAACCGTTCTTCAGCACCAAACCACCTGGCGAAGGAACGGGACTTGGGCTGAGCATCAGTTATGGCATCATTAAAGAGCACGGCGGCAACATGTCGGTCAACTCCATCATGGAACAGTTTACCGAGATGATCATCGATTTGCCGATTGGTATGCGAACCAATGGATAACAAAATATATTCTTCGAAAATCCTGATTGTCGACGATGAAGACTCGATCAGGCAAACATTCAGCATTTTCCTCAAAGCTGAAGGATATAAGTTCATCAAGACCGCGTCGAATTACGACGAGGCCATCGATGCGGTTCGTGAGTCCGAATACGATTTGATCATCAGCGATATTGTCCTTACCGGATACAGCGGCACGGACCTGCTGAAGGAAATCAGGGACCTGGGCGTCATATGTCCGGTGGTGATGATCACCGGATTCCCCAACCTGAAGACAGCCGCGAAATCCATTCGATATGGCGCGTACGACTATATCTCCAAGCCGGTCAACAAGGAAAACTTGCTGCATTTCACCCGGCATGCGCTCGAGCATTGGCATGTCACCAAGAAAACCCGGCTGCTCCAACAGGAAAACGAGAAATATCGCAGATATCTGGACACCATCTTCCATTCGGTGGGCGATGCCATCATCACGGTCGATTCCCAGATGAACGTGGTGCAGCTCAACGGCAAGGCGAAGCAGTGGCTTTATTATGTGGATTTCGAAAAATTCCAGAACCTTCTCCACTGGCCGGTCGACACTTTGTGCCATGCCTTCATCGACGATGTCCGCAAAATTCTCCAGGGCGGGCAGGAGGTTCGGAAGCATATCATCGAGTGCACCACCCCGGACCATGTCACCAAGATGCTGAGCATCAACGCCTCTCCGCTGCGGGACGAAAACAACGAACTCCAGGGGGTGGTGATTGTCGCCCGCGACATGGAGACTTCCAAGACCCCGGAGCGGGGTCAGAGCCGCAGCTCCTTCCACCGGTTTGTGGATTCGAGCCCGGCGATGCAACGGGTCTATGGCCTGATCGAGAACATCGGCAAGGTCGACACCTCGGTGTTGGTGACCGGAGAATCCGGCACCGGCAAGGAATTGGCGGCCGAGGCACTGCACGCCGAGAGTTCGCGGCGCAACCGGCCGCTCATCAAGATGGATTGCGCCTCATTCTCCGAAAACCTGCTGGAGAGCGAACTGTTCGGGCACCGCAAGGGAGCCTTTACCGGGGCCGACCGCGACCGGGCGGGCAGGCTGCTCCAGGCCGACGGCGGCACCTTGTTTTTGGATGAGATCGGCGAGATTTCGCCGAGAACCCAGCTGTTTCTGCTCCGCTTCCTGCAGGAAAAGACCTTCACCCCCTTGGGCCTGGACGAATCGATCCACGTCGATGTGCGCATCATCGCCGCCTCCAACGTCGATTTCCAAAAAATGGTCCAAGCTGGGAAATTCAGGGAAGATCTCTACTATCGCCTGAAGGTGATCGAGATCCACCTGCCGCCCCTGCGCGAGAGGGCGGACAGCATTCCGCTGCTCGCCAACCATTTCCTGATCACCTTCCGCAAACAGCTCGGGAAGAACATTGCCTCCATCTCCGACCAGGCTTTGGAATGCATGCTCCGCTATTCCTGGCCGGGCAATGTCCGCGAGCTCAAGCACGTCATCGAGCGGGCCTGCGTGCTCTGCCAGGACGGGGTACTGCAAGTCAAGCATCTTCCCCTGGAGGTGCAAACGGCATCGACCCGGGAAATCGAACTGGCGGTGCCGCTTACGCTGGCCCCCACCGACTTTTCGACCTCACCGCTCGATTTGGCCCGCCCCATGCCCCCGTATCAATCGGAGGAGGAAAAATTGCGCAAGGCCCTGCGGTATGCCAACAACAACCGGGCCAAGGCGGCCAAGCTGTTGGGCGTTTCCCGCTCCACCCTCTACAGGTGGATGGAGCGGTATCAACTTACCGAGGAATAACCGCCCCAAATCGCACGACCAAGGCTTGTTCCGCCCGTTTTTGGGCGTCTTTCCGCCTCATCTCTTTCAGCCCCATGCTGCCCGCACCCGTTTGGCCGCGTGTCTGGACTGCCCGGTATATTCGATTCCTCCACCGCCTCCTTCACCTGTCGAAGCAACACTGCTTGCGGCGCAGTCAAAGCGCACTCTTTGCTCCCCTGAGAAAGGCGGCGACCTCGTGCCACCAGCCCTGATTGGCCTCCACCGGCATGGTGTTATGGCTGGCACCCGGCATCACCCATAATTTCTTGACGCCATCGAGCCGGGCGTAGAGCTGTTGGCCGTGGTTGACCGGAATCACCTCGTCCTCACCGGCCAGCAGCACCGCCACCGGCCCCCGGTAATGCCGCAGGTTGACCACGCTGTCGTATCGGTCGCGCAGCAGCCAACGGACCGGCACCCAAGGATAATGGCTGGCAGCGACATTGGCCAGGCTGTCCCAGGGTAAAAACAGCACCAGTCCCGCGACCGGGGTTTCGGTCTGTCCGACCGCGGCAGCGGCAACCCCGCATCCCAACGATTCCCCCCAGACATAGAGCGGTGCCCCGAACTGGGCATAAGCAAGCTGGAGCACCGTCAGGGCATCCTGGACCAACGTATCTTCCGCAGGCTGCCCCTCCCGACCGCCATAGCCGGGATATTCGGCCAACAGCACCCGGAAATGCTGGCGTTCCAGGGCGTCGAGATAGTAGAGGCGGTCGATCGCTGCCCCGGCATTGCCATGGAAAACCACGATTGTTCCCCGCGCCTCACGCGGTTCCCGCGAAGCGATGAATCCGTGAAAGCGCTCCATTGAGGGCCAATGGCGCAGCCCCAATCTGTCGGCCCGATCCGGTGACACAGTAGCGGTATCGGGAAAATAGAGCATCTGCCGCTGGCCCAAGAACAGCGCCGCGCACACGATAAGGTAGGCCATGCCGACCACCAGGACGATTTTAGCAAGCATAGAACTACTCCAGAAGGTGCTGTCGGGCCACGGGCTCTGATTACATTTCATTTTTCAAATTGATGTTGCATCAATGTTGCAATCCCCTGCTCTGCTGCCATCGATCGTCATGCGGTGATAAGCATCCACACGATGATCATTTTTTTTGGAATCGCCTGAGGCTCCACCCCTCTTTTTTTTCCACAAAATCGGAAAATTCAACCTGCTGAATTTATTCAACAAGAAGATTTCCATATAAATAAAACTACAAATATGCCAGAAACCGAATCGAACAAACTTCATTTCGGGAAGTCCCACTAAGTGGTCATTGACAGATCACATCCGAATTATCGGAAATAAAAGTACCGGAAATATGAAAAAACATTGGCGGATCCAGACGGACCAGCACGGTACAATATAAAAATATAAATTAATTTCAGATAATTATCAGCAAATAGAGGAAAAAAATCCTTAAAGGAATACAAGTTGCTACTTGAGACCCAGCCCCCCTTAAAAAACAACTATCACAAAAGGAGAAAGCCATGTTTCACAGAAGGACCAACACCCTCATTCTTGGCTTGTTGGGTAGCTGTTCACTCTTTTTATCCCAGCAAGCGTTTGCCACCCCAACTCATACCACGGACAAGTGGCAGGATATTGCCGGTATAAGCTGGAGCACGGATCAAGTGAACTGGGGGAACGATGTCGTTTATACGGGTCAAACGGTTTATTTCAAGTTTGATATGCATAAATCCAATCTGGGCAGCCACTATGCGGATTTTCTCAAGGCATGGATCGATTGGGATCAGGACGGGAAATACGAACAAAGCGAGAGTGCTTTTTTCATGCATATAGTCAATCCGACGGTGACGCCTCAAGGGACTGGCGAAATTCCGGTCAACGAGATGTATTCCTTTACCACCACAGGATACACGCTCACGAATGCGGATTTGGGTGACATCAATCTTCTGGTACGCGTGACCTGCAGCGAATCGATCCTTGCATCCGCAGACGATTACCAAAACTGGAACCATCAATGGAGCGTGGGCAAGAATAAATACAACACCTACTTCAAGCCGGATGGACATCTGGGCCAAGGTGAAACGGAATACAGGACCCTGACCGTGCAATCTCCGCCGCCGGATCCGGTTCCTGAGCCGACCACCATGCTGCTGTTTGGAACCGGCTTGATCGGTTTGGCCGCAGCAGCCCGCAGAAAGCTGTAATTTCGCCTGACTTTCCAACCAAAAGGCAGAATCTCGCAAGGGGGGGATTCTGCCTTTTTCTTTGCCCACAGGCGGATTATGTCGCGTATCCAGCTTGGGCAACAATCTTTCCGTCCTGTTTACGTCTGTCGTCCGATCACGTTCGGCGACAAATCAACGCAACTTGCGGCTCTCTCCTTCTGTCCATGGCCCGACAGGACAAAAAATCGAGCTGATGCCAGCTCGATTTCCATGTGTATCCAGCAGGTTATTAACTTCTTCCACTCCATCGTTCCGACAGCGGGAAATCGGCTGAATCTTCTAGACAGGCCGAGGCTTAAAGAGCCTTGCGGCGCCCATCGCCCGCTATCTTCGATGCGGCGGCGGAGTCAGTCCTTGTTCCTTAAAGCAGGAATCGACAATAGCCCGCTGTTCCTCGCTCAGCTTGGGGCGATGCATGCCCCTGCCCTGTCCCCCTTGTGCCGAAGCGTTCGCAGGCGCTCCTGCGGTTTGATTGTCCTGGGCCAGCCGTTCGGCACGCGGGGCCGGAAGCGCGACCCCTTTGGCGGCGGCACAGGCGTGGATGGCCTGCCTCTGGGCCTTGGTCGGGCGCGCGGGCCGGTTTTCCGCCCGGTCGGCCCGATGCGGCGGCGGGATCAAACCTTGTTCCTTGAAGCAGGAATCGACGATGGCTCGCTGCTCATCGGTCAGCTTGGTGCGATGATATCCCTTGCGCTGTCCATCCTTAGCCGCAGCGTTCGCAGGCGCTCCCGCACCCGCTTCGTTTTGGACCGGCGGCCGCTCGGCGCGCGGGCCGGGAAATTCCACTCCCTTGGCAGCGGAGCAGGCCCGGATGGCCTGCATTTGGGCCTTGGTCGGGCGGACAAAATTGGTTTCGGCCTGGACCGGAACAGAGACCAGACCACAGAGTGCCACTCCCGCAAGCAACATCTTTGTTTTCAATTGCACGGCATTCCTCCTCTTTGGTGAATAAAAAATTGCGATGGGAACCGCCAATTCGATTGGCCGTCATTGCCAATCAAGGCACGAACAAAAGCCGGGCGGCAACGGGCCATCCCCAGCAATGCGGGATCATCCCACGCCGCAAGCATCCGGTCCCATGTAACCGCGTCGATACGCTCCTCCGATATTTCGGCAGAACGCAAAGAATGTCAAACAACTTATCTTTTTTCACCGTTAACTCGTTATTCACTCCCCTTTTTTCCACCAACCGTACCCAAAAAAACGGTCCTGAGCAAACAGGCGGCCTTTTTCCTCGCAAGGCGGCCCGGCAGCGGACTGGCGGCGATTGCGCCGGGACTGGCCTCAAGCGAATAATTCTGTTTTTTATTTGAAGCAACAATGATATACAGAATTGTCCAGTCCGCATCGGCCAGATCCTTGCCTAGGCCCCACGCTTGATCCGCTCCCTGGCCGGACAGATCGCGCCCGGACGCAAAACGCCCCCTTTTGGCGCTGTGCATGCCATGCGTGCAAAACGCGCCGGCACCCCGCCGATATGGGTGCCGGCCGCCTTGGGCGGCAAATCCCGACTCGTTCCTCGAAAGCATCAGATCACGGCAGCGTTCACCCGCCGCCTTGGGCGGCGCCCCTTCAACCTTCCGGCATTGTCCGGGAAGAACAGACGGAGTTGCCATGCATGCCTCAATCGTCGAATCCATCAGGCCGGCAGGGATGACCCGGCGCCAGTTCATCAAAAGCGTCATCGCCACCGGAGCCGTCTCCTCTTCCGGCCTGCTGTTTTCCGGACCGGCCGGTGCCGGCCCCAAGGCGTCTCCCGGAGCCGTCGAACGGCTCATCACTCTGGACGTCAACGGGCAACGGCGTCGGGTCGATGTCCTGCCCCAGGAAACCCTGGCCCAGACCCTACGCCACAAGCTGGGGCTCACCGGCCTCAAGGTCGGCTGCGACCGGGGCGAATGCGGGGCCTGTACCGTGCTGGTCGATGCGGTGCCCCAATACGCCTGCTCCCTTCTCACCCAGAGTGTGCGGGGAAAAGCCATCCTGACCGTCGAGGGGCTGGCCCGTCCCGACGGAAAACTGCACCCCTTGCAGCAGGGCGTCCTGGACGAACAGGGCTTCCAGTGCGGCTATTGCGCGCCCGGCTTCCTCATGGCCACCCTGGGTTTTCTGGTGACCAATCCCCATCCCACCCGACAGGAACTGGCCCACGGCGTTTCGGGCAACCTCTGCCGTTGCCAGGACTACGACAAGATCCTCACCGGCCTGATGCGCGGGGCCGAATACATGCGAAAGGAGTAAGCCATGGCAGACAATGACGCTCTTTTCACTCCCAAGCTAACCGGGCGCGACTATGTCACCCCCGACCTGCGGGCCAAACTGACCGGATCGGCCCGTTTCGCCGACGATTTCCGGGCCGAGGGCATGCTGGTCTGCAAGCTGCTGACCAGCCCTCTGCCCCATGCCAGGGTCACGCGTCTGGATCTTTGCGCGGCCCTGGCCATGCCCGGGGTGCGGGCCATTCTCACCGCCGACGAATTGCCGCCACCGGCCGATTCCGTATCCGACAGCGGCGCGGTGATCAAGGCCAGCCCCTGGGCGGAACGCGCCCTGACCATGGAACCGCTCTACCAGGGCGAGCCCATTCTGGCGGTGGCGGCCATCGACGAGGCCACAGCCAGTGCGGCCATCGAGGCGATCGATATCGCCTACGAGGCGCTTCCCTTTGTCATCGCCCCCCTGGACAGCCTGCGGCCGGGAGGAGCCAATGCCCGGGCCGACGGCAATGTCTGGCTGCCGCCGGCCAAACCCGGCGAACGGCCGCGAATCGGCGAACTGAAGTGGAGTGCGGCCGAGTTCGAGGCGGCCGGACCGGATCGACTTCCCCTGGGCAAGGCGGCCAACGAATGGTCCTACGGCGAGGTTGAAGCCAGCTTGGCACAGGCGGCGCTGGTTTTGGACCAGACCTTCGTCACCCCCAACGTCAGCCACCAGGCCTTGGAAACCCGCTCCGCCCTGGCCTGGTGGGAAAACGGCAAACTCCACCTCACGGTCGGCTCCCAAAGCACCGCCCAAACCGTGCCGGCCATCGCCAAATGGCTCAACATGGATGCCAACGATATCGTCGTGATCAGCGAATACACCGGCGGCGGTTTTGGCGGCAAGATCACGGCCTCGGTGGCGGCGATCATTCCGGCACTGCTCGCCAAAAAAGCGCGCGCCCCGGTCATGCTGCGCGTCTCCCGCGAAGACGAACAGGCCATCGGCCGGGCGCGGCCCAGCACCATCGGCCGGATGCGGGCCGGTTTTGCCAAGGACGGCCGCCTGCTGGGGCTGGACATGTTGGTGGTCATGGACAACGGGCCCTACGAGGAACAGTTCGACGCCTTCATGGCCGGCCGCCTGGCGTCCCTGCTCTACCAGCCCCAGGCCATGCGATGGCGCGGAGTGGCGGTGCTGACCAACACCCCGACCCGCGGGGCCCAAACCGCGCCGGGCGGGCTCCAGGTCAGCGCCCTGCTCGGGCCGGTTCTGGCCAAGGCGGCCCGTCGTCTCGGCCTCGATCCCCTGGCGGTCTGCCGTATCAACGCGCCCGAAGGCCGGGCGTCGGTCGGTCCACCCAAACCGGACGCCAGCCTGAACGTCGCAACCAGCGCCTTTGTCAAGCAGGCCCTGGACCAAGGAGCAACAACCTTCGGCTGGCAGACGCGCCGCTCCCGTCCGGCCCCGGCCAAGAAATCTGTCCGGCGCGGCATCGGAGTGGCCACCGGTTGTTTCGTGGCCGGCACCGTCGGTTTCGACGGTCTGTTGGTCATCACGCCCCAGGGGCGCCTGCGCATCCACACCGGGGTCGGCAACCTCGGCACCGAATCCTTCAGCGATGCGCAACGGGTGGCGGCCGATGCCCTGGACATGCCCTGGGAGGCATGCGAGATCGTGTGGGGCAACACTGGCCGGCATCTGGCCTGGAGTTGCGTTTCCGGAGGGAGCCAAACCATCCACGCCATGTCGCGGGCGGCGCTGGCGGCCGGCCTGGACGCGCGGGCCAAATTAAAAGAAATCGCCGCCCAAACCCTGGGCGGCAAGCCGAAAGAGTATGCCGTCGGCGGCCAACGCGTCTTCCGTCGGGACAACGGTGACCAAGGGTTGAGTTTTGCCGAGGCCGCCCGGCGGGCCATCGAGCTGGGCGGGATCTACGACGGCCACCAATGTCCGGCCGGGATCAACAAGGCGACCCACGCCGCGGTCGCGGCCCTGGCCGGCCAGGGATTGGTCGCCGTGGCCCGCGACACCTTCCCCCGCGACGGACAGACCTACTCCTATGTGGCCACCTTTGCCGAGGTGGAGGTGGATATCGAAACCGGCAGGTACCGGATCGCGGCCCTGCACGCCGAGGCCGACGCCGGCACGGTGGTCCATCCCCGCGCCTTTGCCGGCCAGTTGGCCGGCCGCTCCATGCTCGGCATCGGCCATGCCACCCGGCAGAAATGGTTCTACGACAAGGAACACGGGATAGCGATGTCCAGGCGCTTTTATCAAAGCCGCCCGCCAACCGTCCTCTGTTGCCCGGAACGATTCACCTGGGGTTCGGTCGGCATTCCCGATCCCCAAACGCCCACCGGCGCGCGCGGCATCGGCGAACCGCCTACCGGCGCGGCCTGCGCGGCGGTGTTGTGCGCCTTGAACGACGCCTTGGGAGACGACACGTTCCTGCGGGCCCCGGTCATGGTCGATGCGGTGCTGGCCGCCATCGAACCTGAAATCCGGCAAGCGACGGACGGCCTTTCGGCCAAGGTCTCATCCTTTCGGGTCGCCGGCTGACCGGCGATGGGAGAACGCTTATGGCAATCATACGTGACGGCATGCCGCCCTTTGATCTCTTTCGGCCGACAAGCGTTGACGACGCCCTGGCCCTGGCCGGCCGTTTCGGTGCCGATGCCTGGATACTGGCCGGGGGCTTCGACAGCCTGGAACGGTTCAAAGATCGCCTCAAGCGGCCCAAAGCGGTGATCGATCTGGGCGGCATCGGCGAGCTCCGCGGGGTACGCCGGGACGGCGGCGATCTGGTGATCGGCGCCATGACCACCTTGGCCGAGGTCAGCCGCCATCCGGATATTTGCGAACGCTTCGGCTTGCTGGCCGAGGCGGCGGCAGCGGTGGCCTCGCCCCAGATCCGCAACCAGGGCACCTTGGGCGGCAATATTGCTCAGGATACGCGCTGTTGGTATTATCGTGGCGGCTGGACCTGCTACCGGGCCGGCGGCGGCACCTGTTTTGCCGGCGAAAGCCCGCAGGGACAGAACCGCGAGCACGCCATCTTCGGCGCCGAAGGCTGCGTGGCGGTCAACCCTTCCGACACCGCCCCGGCCCTGGTTGCCCTGGAAGCCCGTCTTGTCATCGAGAATCACAAGGGCGGACGGGAAATCGCGGCCGAGGATTTCTTCGTCGGCCCGGATAAGGATATCACCCGGCTCAACATCCTTGCCCCCGGCGAGCTGCTCACCGCAATCCGCCTGCCGGCTACCTGGTCCGGCGCAACCTTTTACTTCGAAAAGGTCAGCGACCGGCCGGTATGGGATTTTTCCCTGGTCAACATCGCGACAGCCATGCGGCTTCGCAAAGACCGGATCGAGCAAGTCCGTCTGGTCCTGGGGGCGGTGGCGGCCCGCCCCTGGCGCCTGTCTGAGGTGGAAGCCGCTATAATGGGGTGCGATCGGAACGCCGCGGCCGAAGCGGCGCCGCGTCTGGCCGCCAAGGGCGCGGCGGTGTTGCCCCACAACGGCTACAAGGCGGTGTTGGCCGCCAATCTGGCCAAACGCGCCCTTCTCGGCAACAAGGACGCATGACCCGGCCCCTGCAACTCGCTCGGGCATTTGACCAAGCCGCGCTTGCCGGCCTTTCCTTCAACCCCTTGCTCCGGGCCGGTTGGCGCCTCTCGCGCCAAGCCGGTCCACATGGTCCACAGGAACCACACGACCTATGAACGCATTTGCACATATCGGCCAACAATGCGACGCCATCGAGGAATGTTACGAATTCATGCTGGCTTACGCGGCCCAAGGCATTGGCGACGACCGCCAAAGCCGCCATGGCAGCCAGCTTCGGGAGCTGCTTGCCCGGGCGGTTGACGCCGCCGCCGGCATCCCCGAGGCCTACGCCGGGGTGCTGACCGCGGTCGATCCGGCCACGGCGCCCAAGTACATCCGTTTTCTCGAAGTCCTGAAGGCGGACACAAGCAAGGCCCTGGCGGCCATGGAACTCGTGCTGGTCCAGTCGCGCATGCCGTCGCAGCTCATCGACAATCTCAATGCCTCGGTGCATCTGCGCACCCTGCTGGCCGACATCTTCCTCCTCGACGAAATCCTGCGTCTGCAGCAGACACCGTAGCTGGCTTTCGGCAGGTTGCGCCGGTGGATTGCCTTCGACCTCCGGAAACCCGCGACGCTTGCGGGCGGAAATATCAGCTTCGCTCCAGCCAGCGCATGTATTCGGCCACCCCGGAGGCGACCGGCCGGAACGCCTTGGTATATCCGGCCGCCCTCAAACGGGAAATATCGGCCTCGGTGAAGCTTTGATAGCGGCCCCGCAGCTGCTCGGGAAACGAAATGTAACGCAACTCGCCATGACCGAACGCCTCCAGCACAGCCAGGGCAACCTCGTTGAAACTATGGCTTCTGCCGGTGCCGACATTGAAAATACCGGACATCTCCGGGTGTTCCAGGAACCAGAGCACCACCTCGACCACATCGTCCACGGAAATGAAATCGCGACGCTGTTCGCCCGGACCATAGCCGTCGGAACCTTCGAACAAGCGCACAATCCCTTCCGCCACAAGCTGGTTGCGCAGATGCAGGGCCACGCTGGCCATGCCGCCCTTGTGCTGTTCGCGCGGCCCGTACACATTGAAATAGCGCAAGCCCACGATCTGGCTGCATCCCGGAACGAGGTGCCGCCGGACATATCGATCGAACAATGTCTTGGAATAGGCGTAGACATTCAGCGGATGCTCAAACCGCGGCTCCTCGCCAAAAACAGTGCCGTTGCCGTAGACCGAAGCGCTCGACGCATAGATGAAGGGAAGGGCGAAGCGATCGGCATAATGAAGCAGCTCCCTCGAATAATCGTAGTTATTTTCCATCATCATTTTGCCGTCCCACTCAGTGGTGGCGGAACAGGCGCCTTGATGCACAATGGCCGTCACTGATCCGGCAAACCGCTCGTTCTTTTGCACCAGAGCCAGGAACCGTTCCTTGTCCAGATAATCGGCGATCTGCGCGTCGGCGATATTGACGAACTTGGTGCCGTCGGTGAAATCGTCGACCACAATGATGTCGGTCACGCCCCGCGCGTTCAAGCCATGCACGATATTGCTGCCGATAAACCCCAACCCGCCGGTAACGATGATCACTGGTTAACCTCCTGCTGTGCCCCGCCGTCGATCTCGCCCCTCTGCAGAGCCGCCGAAACGTCCGGGACGTTTTTCACTTGAGCCGATCTATGCCCATCCTCCCGGATATACGCCACTACCGGTACAACCTCGTCAGAATCGCGCTGGGTCCGGCATGCCCGGGAACAGGACAGACCCGCTCAATAACACCATTGAATTATAAATAACACTTTTTTCAAACCCATTCCCCATGGTTGGAAAGGCCGGATGCCACCTGGTTGCATGCTGCATCCGCATCGGTTGCCCCATTGAGGCGGGTCCCTTGAGAGCGGGTGTGCATTTCGCTTGACTTCCCGGCCAAGGTGGAGTCTATCCCTCCGCATTCAGGTGTTCGCAAGAACTTAATCGGGAACCCCGTGCGAATCGGGGACGGGCCCGCCGCTGTATTCGGGGACGAACGTCGCACCATGTCACTGACCCTTTGGTCGGGAAGACGCGACAAGTAGGACGAACCGTAAGTCAGAAGACCTGCCTGAATGGAAGAAGGAGACGACTGCGTGGACGGCGGCGTACCCGGCAACACCATTTCTGTGGATACATAGGGCTATCCCGGATCGATTTTCGTCGATCCGGGATTTTTTTTTGCCCTGCCGATTTTCCCGCCCATTAAGTCACCTACAACCGATTGGGCCGCATCCGTCGATGCGGTCCGTACCCCTCGGATTTGACCGCGATTTCCGGTCATCGTTGTGGATGGGCAGGTATTTTTTTGCGGAACGCATCGGTCGCGAGCTCAAACGTGCCCACCGCCCGCGCCGTTCCCTGTCAAGCATGCCGGCTTTCCCCTCGCTGTCGGAGTAGACCTTTGACCGGTCAGATCCGAAAAATCAGCAAAACAAAAGGAGGAAGCGACAATGAAGGCAACACAAGGGAGAAAAACAACAGACACGATCATTCTGGGATTGATGCTCGGGACGGTTTCCTGGGCTCCCCAGCCGGCTGCGGCCGACGAGCAACCCCAGGATGCAACTCATGTGCTCGAGGAAATGGTGGTGACCTCCACCACCAAAAGTAAATTAATCGACACCCCGGCCAGCATTTCGGTGGTGACTGCAGCCGACCTAGAGCAAATGGGGGCGAAAAACATTACCGAAGCGCTGGAACGCATTCCCGGCGTCTACAACACCACCGCCAGCAATTCGTCGGTGTCCATCCGCGGCACCCGCAGTTCCATGGCCGGGGGCCCGGTTATCCTGATTGACGGCGTCGCCCAGAATTACGGCAACTACCGCCGCGAGGAGCTGGACATCATTCCCGTCTCCCAGATCGAGCGGATTGAGGTCTTGCGCTCGGCCGGCATCGCGTACGGACCGGGAGCCGCCCGTGGGGTCATCAGCATCATCACGAAGAAAAATCATGCCGACAAACCGGTCAACGGCCATATTTCCTCCAGCTACGGCTCCTGGGACACGGCCAATGTCTCCGGCGGAGTGAATGGCCGGCTCAACCGGTGGGATTATCTTGCCGACCTCAGCTACTACCGGACCGACGGCTACGAGGAAGAGCAATCCGAACGGTCGGCCGGACTGCTCAAACTTGGCTACAACCTCTCGGACCGGACCCGGATCGGCATCCGCGGCGACTGGGTAAGCCTGGATAGCGACACGGCATACGACCTGGCCAAATATCAATGGCAACTGGACAACTATCGCCGCGACATCCATTTCCCCAAGGCCGAAAACGACCCCAGGCTAGTCTGGCACAACACCAAGGAGCAGGATTCCGGCATATATGCCATCGATTTTTCGCACAACGGTCCGAAACTGTTCGTGGACGGTACCTTAGCCTACACCCATTACAACGAGGTCTACTTCGACAACCAGGATATCTACACCAGCACTTCAAGGGTCCGTGGCGACCGGGACGACCGCATCCAAAATACGTACACCGCCACGCTTTCGGGAGGCTACCGGATGGATTTCGGTGCCTTGCACTACACGCCTTCCATGGGAGTGAGTGTGGAGGACGTCGATTTCAGCCAGCGGAAAGCGTATCCTTTCGATCCGCTGGTGACCGTGGCAAGCAACAAGACGGCCAAAGCCAAGGCGGACGTCGACCTGGCCGAGACCACCAGCGGCATCTTCTGGGACAACGACCTGCTCCTGAACGAACGATGGGGCCTGAAAATCGGCAGTCGGCTGGACCGGGTCGACATGACTTTCCAAACCAAGGAACCGAGTCGGCTGGATATCGAGGAAGACATGTGGAGCTGGCAAATGGCGCCTTCGTACCACTTTACCCCGAACGCCAACGTCTATGTTTCCGTAGCGCGCAATTATTGGTTTCCCACGCCGCAGTATTATTATTGGGCCGCCAGTTACGGCAGTCCCAACAACCGCCCCGAAGACCTGAAGCCGGAAGAGTCGCTGACCTACGAGATCGGCTACAAACACCATGTGAGCAACGCGCTCAACATCGCCCTCACCACCTACTTCATGGACACCAAGGACAAATTCGGCGGCTACTACGAGGGCGGCAGTTACATGGGGATGAAAAACATCGGCGACGCCGAGACCTACGGCGTAGAACTGGAGCTCGACGGTCGCCCCTTGAGCTGGCTGGGGTACCGGATTTCCGGAGCCTGGATCGACGCCGAATGGACCTCGGGTACGGCCAGGATTTACCGGCACCCCACCAACACCAGGGTAGATGCGGACCTCAGCGGCTGCAAGGTCAACAATATCCCCGAATTCTCCAGCCGGATCGGGGTGGATTTCTACCCTCGGCAAGGTTGGAAGGCGAGCCTGGACGCCATCAGTTCCAGCAAGTACTACCTGGATTACACCAACCGCTTGACCTACCCGAGCACAACCACCTTCGATGCCTCGGTCTCCTACTCGTGGGACAAGTACAAGGTGTGGATCCTGGCCAAAAACATTTTCGATGAAGATGTGGAACGGGCCATCAACAGCGACGGCGAACTGGCCAGGGCCTATGGTCCCGCCAACACGGCATATTACGTGTTGGACGGCTTGTACGTGGAAGCCGGAATCAGCGTGAAATTCTAGCGCGCAGCATCCGGACAGGCGACTGCCGTTTCCCGGCCGGCCGTCGCCTGTTCGCGATTCTCTCGATTTTTCTTTCGACATTTCGAGAGATCGGGCACAGAGTGTCCAAAATCCACGGGGCGGCGAGGCTATGAAACCGCCCACAAAATCATCATCCATTCTGGCAGCCATTCTCACTCCGAGCCGTTCTCCCACCGTTTTTTCCGTCTGCGCCGTTTAACCTCGGGCACGAGCACGCATGCCGATTTACATGCCGTCCGTCTCAGCAAGGGAAATCACTCATTCGATGAAAGAGCCGACGGCCCGCCATTGTCACCTCCGGTACTGCCGTCATTGCCCGTGCCTCACGGCCCATACCGGCACTGGCGATCAATCCAAACAAGAATCATAGAATCAAATGGTTATAGCAACAATCGCCCAATGATTCCAAGATACCGGCAGCAATTCGCCGAATCACGGATCACTGCTTTTCCCTTGACATTTTTCACGAGATAGGATTTATCCACGGTCAGTCCAGGTGTTCGAAAGAACTTAATCGGGAACCTCGTGCGAATCGGGGACGGGCCCGCCGCTGTATCCGGGGACGAACGCTGCACCATGTCACTGACCGTTTTGGTCGGGAAGACGCAGCAAGTAGGACGAACCGGGAGTCAGAAGACCTGCCTGGATGATAGTGGAGACGACTGCGAGGACGGCATCGTACCCGGTTGCAACATTTCTGCGGATAAATAGGGCTATCCCGGATCGATCATCTTTCGATCCGGGATTTTTTTTGCCCTTTCCGCAGGCCCCGGCCATCCTTTGACGTCGACGCCCTCTCTGTATCGTGCGAGGAGCCATGCCAAGGATGCCATTTTCTCTTTTCCCCTGTCCCGCCAAACCGCCTGCCGGCAACGGCCGGCGTGTTCCGCTCGTTTCAGACTCGTCACCGCCCCATCGGTCGACCGGGCTGTCACGTGCCGTTGTTTCCGTTTGTCCGCATTCCGCCCGACAGACCGCTGTCGCCCGTTCGCTGCACGCCCCGTTCGGCCGGACATCCACCCCCCGAATTGCCGCCGCATTATGCCGCGCCGCCGCAAGGATGATTCCATGGAACATCTGCATACCCTGATCGATTACGGCGTGCTCGGCCTGCTGCTCGTGATGAGCCTGATCGCCGTGGCCGTGGCCGCGGAACGATGGCTGGTCTACCGGGCCACCCGGATCGTGACCTTTGCCAACCGCAAGGAATTGGAACTGCACCTGACCCGCAAGCTCCACCTCATCGCCACCATCGGTGCCAACGCTCCCTATATCGGGCTGCTCGGCACAGTGCTCGGCATCATGCTCACCTTCTACGACATCGGCGCGACCGGCTTCGATACCACCAAGATCATGACCGGCCTGGCGCTTGCCCTCAAAGCCACCGCCCTGGGCCTGCTGGTGGCCATTCCGGCGGTGACTTTCTACAACCTCTTGCTGCGCCGCTGCAAGGTGCTGCTCATCCAATGGGATATCCGCCATGGACGAGAAAGAGTTTGATTACTTGAACGTCATCCCGTTGGTGGATGTGATGCTGGTCCTGCTGACCATCGTCCTGACCACCTCGACCTTCATCGCCACCGGCGGTATCAAGGTGGATCTGCCCAAAGCCGCGGCCAGCGAGGAAACGGCGCCGCTGCGTCCGCGCACCATCGTGGTCGACAAGGAGGGACGCGTTTGGGTGGATTCCGTCGAAACGCCGCTTGCCGAACTGGAAACAGCCCTGGCGGAGGCGGACCGCGCCACCCCGCTCATCGTCCGTGCGGACAAGGATATCAGCTTGCAGCGATTCGTCGACGTGTACGAGGCCATCAAGCGGCTCGGCTTCACCACCCTGAGCCTGCAAACCGAACAGCAACCGCAACCATGAATCCGCAAGCCAAGGCCGCTTCTTTCTCCCTGCTGATACATGCATTGTGCTTTTTGGCCGCCTTGAATCTGGTCCGGCATGGTCTGCCGGTCCAACCGCCAATAGGGCTCGATTTTTCCATTCTGCCATCGGACGCTCCAGCCGATGCCCCCGGGCAAGACGCCGCTCCCCCGGCACCGCCCGTGCAACAACGGATCGCCCCGGTCGAGAAAAAAATGGAGCCCAGACCGGTGGTCAAGAAAACGCCGCCGGCAATAAAAAAGAAAGCCCCGCCTCCAGTGGCGAATAACGCGCCATTGCAGGAAAATTCGGTCCCGGTAGCCGCCGGCCCGCCCGTATCGGCAGCCCAGGACAGTGCCCAGGCAGCATCCGAACAGGCGACGGTTGCACCGGCTGCTTCGGCCCATGGAGCGGAATCCGGCCAACCGCACGGCGGTGGAAGCAGCAGGGGCGTGTATAACACCGGCCAACTCGACGGCCCGCTGGCCGTGCTGGCAAAATCGCCTCCGGCCTATCCGCCCGCGGCCAAACGACGGAATATCCAGGGGTGGATCAAGATCAGGTTCATTGTTGACGAGCAAGGCCAGGTCGGACAGGTCTCGGTGTTGGCAGCCGAACCCGAAGGGATTTTCGAGCAAAGCGTGCTGCGTTGCGTCAACTCCTGGCGGTTCAGACCGGGCACGGTCAAGGGCATGGCGGTCAAGGCCTTGGTCGAACAAACCATTACCTTCAAACTGGAGGGATGAACGCCATGGCGATCACCAGCCACTCCCTGTTCCTGCTGGCCGGAACCCTCTATGGCCTGGCGTTGCTGGCCGCTCTGGCGCCGGACAGACGCGGACTGTGGGCCGGGATGTTCCTGGCCTCGGGCCTGGCGGCCAATCTGGCGGTGGTGGCCTGGCGCTACCACCAAGCCTGGCCCATGCTGCCCATGCATCTGGGTGCGGTCGCCCTGCCCTTGTGCCTGGGCCTGCTGGTGCCGTTTGCCGCCAGCAAGTCCGAAACAGCCATGGCCCGCGCGGTGCGTCGCATCCTGCTGGCGCAGATAGTGCTTCTTGCGGGCGCGACGCTCTGTTTTCCCAAAGATTTTTACCTGCCGTTCCTCAAATCGAGAACGTTGTTGGCCCACGGGTTTCTCTGGTTCGGGTTGGCCGGCAAAAGCTGTTTCGCGGTCAGTACGGCCTGGGCCCTGGCTGCCTTGCCCCTGTTCCGGTCTGCCATCGACCACAGACAAACTGCTGTCGCGGCCATGCACCGTTGCCAACGCTGGGCGGCGCTGGGTTTTGCCCTGTGGACGCTCTCGATGTTCGCCGGGGAACTGTGGTCCTACCTGGGCTGGGGCACGCCGGTGGTCTGGGAGGATCCGGCCCTGACCTTGACCATGGCCGCTTGGTTTTTCTATGCCGGCCTGCTCCATCTCCACCTGACCCGTCTCTGGCCGCTCAAATCCAGGGCGCTCTACGCTTCCCTGGGCGGCCTGGTTCTGTTGGCCCTGACCTGTATCCCCGATTTCGGGCCCTTTCGCGCCCCATTCTGACTATGAACCGCGCACTTTTCCTTTCCTGGCGTTTTCTGGGCAGCATCAACCTGACCGTCGGCCTGTGCCTGGCGCTGACCGTGAATTTGATCTGGGGCTATTTTTCGCTCAACCGGCGCACGCCGTTGTTCACGCCGTTAAACGACATGGGCTTGATTCCCTGGATGCAGACCTATGGCGTCCACAACCTGGCCGCCACCGGCTGGTTCTTTCTGCTCATGATCCTGCTGGCCTTGCTGGCCGGCAACACCTTTGTCTGCACTACCAACCGGGTCGTCCAACTCCTGACGGCCGGAAGCGACGGCAAGGGCGCCGGCCACAGGAAGTGGCTGGCACTCAAGCTGGCGCCCCATATCATGCACTACGGCCTGATTGTCATCCTGGTTGGATATTTAGTCAGTTACCTTTGCACCAACGTCCTGACCGGCCGCACCCTGGTGCCGGGCTTCCCCCTCTCCTTGCCCGGCGCCAGCGGTCAGGTCACCCTGCTGGCCTTCGAACCCGAATACTATCAAGGCCAACGCCTGGCCTTCTGGCGCAACGAGGTGATCGCCGCCCGGGCCCGTCTGCTTCTGGACGACGGCACCGCCAAACAAGAGGCGATCCTCTCCTGCACCCGGCCGGTCCGGTTTCAGGGCTACAGCCTCCATCTGCGGAATTTCGCTCCCAAAAGCCAGGGGGGCATGAAAATGAAAACGCGGGTCGATCTGTACGTCCGCAAGGACCCGGGGGTAGCGCTCTACCTGGCTGGCATCGCCCTTTTTACCTTGGGGCTGGCACTTTACGTCTATGAATGGGTCACCCATCGGGAGGCAACCACGGAATGAATCGATCGAAACCACACCATATCCTGGCCATCTTGTGCCTGTTGCTGGCACTGCTCCCCCTGGCCGCCTGCGACCGGAATGACGGGAACGACCGAGCGGACACCGGCGGCGCAGCCGGTCCGGCCTTTCTTCAGGTCGGCGAGTTTGCCATCAACCGGATCTCGCCGGAACGCACCGAGGTCCGCGACGGAGCCGGCCGCATTCTGGTGCTCATTCCCCGTGAAGCCCCCATCCCGGCGGACTGCGTTCCTTCCCAGGTCATCCGGGTGCCGGTGCGGCGGGTGGCTGCCTACGGCTATTTCGACATCGCCGTGCTCCGCGCCCTGGGCGTACTCGAACAAACTCTGGTGGGGGTGACGGCGCCGGCCAAGCGCTGGCACATCCCGGAAATCAAACAAGGCATGGAATCCGGACGAATCACCTTTCTGGGCGACGCCGCCAGCATCGACTACGAGCGGCTCAAGCAAAGCGAGCCGGAACTGGTGCTGACCTGGGATCCCTCGATCATCCCCCTGCTCGACGCATTGCACATTCCCGCCGTTGTCACCACCACTCCCACGGCCATGTGCCTCAACACCCGGATGCGCTTTGTCCAGTTTCTCGCCCCGTTTTTCCTGAAAGAAAAAGAGGCGGCCGCCTATTTCACCCGAATCGAGACAGCGCTTGGCGACATCCGCGCCCGCACTGCCGGGCTGAACCCCCAACCCAAGGTGATGTGGGGCGACATCTACGAAAAACGGGTCATGGTCGAACCGGGCAACGCCTGGGTGGGCGAACTGGTGGGGCTGGCGCAGAGCGACTACCAATTCAAGGACGTGTTCGGCACCGCCTGCATCGAGATCACCTTGGAGCGTTTTCTCTATTCCGGCCAGGACGCCGATATTTTCTTCACCTACCGCACCGAGGAAATGGGCGCCACCTCCAAGGAGGCCCTGGCCAAGCTCAATCCGTTGATCAAGGACATCGCCCCCCTCAAACGGGGCAAGGTCTATGCGCCCCTGCCCCACTACAATCAGTCCGCCGACCGGCTCGACGAGATTCTCACCGAGATCAGCGCCATTCTCCACCCTGAAGCCTATCCCGGCTATCGACTGCACTATTTCGTGGAACTGCCCGATACCGAACCGGCCGCCAAGGAACGATCATGACCACCTCCGACCTCTGCCTGTCCGATACCCGACCCCTGCTGCTGCGCCGGCCGCCGCTGGTCTTCTCCCTGCTGGGCCTGCTGTCTTTGGCGATGCTGCTGGCCAACATGGCCGTCGGCTCGATTCCCTTCACCCTGGCCGAAATCTGGCAGGCGCTCGCCGAACCGCCCGAAGCCTCGACCGCGGGCTTCATCCTCTGGAACATTCGCATCCCCAGAGCCATCGCCGCCATGTTCGGCGGCGCCTATCTCGCCGCCTCGGGCCTGCTTTTGCAAATCTATTTCAAGAACCCCATTGTCGGCCCCTACATCCTCGGCATCTCCTCGGGCGCCACCCTGATGGTTTCCTTCGTCATGCTCACCAGCATCACCGTGGGCTGGACCCTATTCACGCCCTTTCTCTCCACCTTGGCCGCTTTTGCGGGGGCTTACGGCGTGATGCTGATCGTGCTGACCATCGCCAACCGGGTCAAGGGCGGCGCGACCTTGCTGATCGTCGGCCTGATGATGGGCTATTTGTGCGGCGCGGTCAGCGCCATCCTCACCGCCTTTGCCGAAAAAGACAGGATCAAGGGCTTCGTCCTGTGGCAGTTGGGCAGCTTCTCGGGCTTCAAATGGGATGAAATCGCCCTGCTGCTCATCATCGGCGGCGCCATCCTGGTCCTCCTGTATTTGCAGAGCAAACCGCTCAACGCCTTTCTTCTGGGCGAGGAATACGCGGCTTCCATGGGGGTCGACATCCGCCGTTTCCGTCTCCTGATCCTGCTCTGCGCTTGCGCCCTGGCCGGGATGGTCACGTCCATGGCCGGACCGGTGGCGTTCATCGGCATGGCGGTGCCGCACATGGCCCGGTTGAGTTTCGGCACCTCCGACAACCGCATCCTCATTCCGGGCGCCTGCCTGATGGGCGGCCTGGTGGCCAGCCTCTGCGACCTCATCGCCCGGACGGTGATGGCCCCGGTGGAGTTGCCGCTCTCGGCCATCACCGCCTTTTTCGGCGCCCCCATCGTCATCGCCCTGCTGCTGCAACGGAGAGTCAAACTATGAACGGCACAACCGGTCAACCGGTCATCGAGGCATGCGACCTGAGCGTGGGCTACAAGAACAGGCCGGTCGCCCGTGATCTCAATTTTTCCTGCCATGCCGGCCAGTTCGTCAGCCTGCTCGGTCCCAACGGCGCCGGCAAGACCACTTTGCTCCGCACCCTGTCCCGCCACCGGCCTCCCCAAGGCGGCGAGATCAGGGTCCAAGGCCGGCCCCTGGACCGCCTGCCGGCCTTGGAACTGGCCCGGATCATGGCGGTGGTCCTGACCGACAAAATCGCGCCGCCGCTGTTCACGATTTTCGAATTCGTGGCCCTGGGCCGCTACCCCCACACCGACTTTCTCGGCCGCCTCGGCCCCAAAGACCGGGTGACGATCACTTCTTCACTGGCCGCGGTGCATGCCCTGGACCTGGCCGACCGGCCCTTTGCCGACTTGAGCGACGGCGAACGGCAAAAAGTACTGGTGGCCCGCGCCCTGGCCCAGGAACCCCGGGTGCTGCTGCTGGACGAACCCACCATCCACCTCGATCTCAAGCACAGGGTGGAAGTGATGACCATTTTGCGCGATCTCTGCCGCAACAAGGGCATCACGGTCATAGCCTCGCTGCACGATGTCGATGTCGCCGCCAAGGTCAGCGACCGGGTGGCCCTGATCCGCGATGGCGGCCTGGTGGCGTGGGGCACCCCTGAAACCGTGCTCAGCCAACAGGCGGTCACCGCCCTGTACGACTTCGACAAGGCTGAATTCAACCGCCATCTGGGCGGCATCGAACTGCGGGGCGCGGGCGACCGGGGCCGGGCCTTCGTGGTCGGCGGTATGGGCAGCGGCGCGCTAGTTTACCGGATGTTGACCAAGAAAGGCTTTGCCCTCGCCACCGGCGTGATCCACGAAAACGACCTCGACTGTTTCGTGGCCCGCTCGCTCGGGGCCGAGTGCATCGCGGTCGATCCCATGGAACCGATCAATGAGGCGGCCATCGACCGGGCAAAAACACTGATGGCCGCCTGCGACCTGGTCGTCGATTGCGGCTTCCCGGTGGGCCCAGTCAACGAGGCCAACCTGTCCCTGGTGCAAGCCGCTTTGGAGCGCGGCACCACCGTGCTCAGCCTGCGCGGCGAACTGCCCCCAGGAATACGAGTCAACGGAGGCGGCGCTCCCGTGCTGTGCGCCGATGCCGGCCACCTGATCGAAACCCTGGAAACTTTCCCATTCCGCCGGCCCATGACGGCCATGACGGCCCATGACGAGGAGCTCCGATGCAATCCCTGAATCTCTGCTACTACTCGGCCACGGCCGCCGAAATCGCCTCGTTGTCCGAAGGCGTGAGCCTCTACCGCGGCCAGGGCGGCGAAATCGCGGTGCGGGCCCGCACCCAGACCCAGCTTTTCGACCGCAAACAGCAGGAGGTCTTCGTCCGCGAAGCGCTCGCCGCCGACATCCTGATCGTTTCGCTGCACGGCGGCCGGGCCTCCTTTCCGGCCTTTGACCTGCTCAAGGCGGCCCTGGCGGAAAAAACGACCGATCGGGGTCCCCTGATCCACATTCAACCCTCCAGCGGCGACGAGGATTCCATCGAGGCGGCCAGGGAGTTGTCCACCGCTTTCGGCACCGCCATCTGGGACACGGTCAAGCGCTACCTCCAATTCGGCGGAGCCCGTAATTTCTATCGTTTGCTCGTCTTTCTCCACAACTGGCGCCACGACACCGACCTTCCCTGTCACCCCCCAGAACCCTTGCCCGACGACGGCATCTATCATCCCGATTTCGACCATGTGCCGGAATTGGACGAGTACCTAGCCCGCAAGGTCGATCCGGCCAAAATCACCGTCGGCCTGTGGTTTTACCAAACCTACTGGGTTAACAACAATCTCGCCTTCATCGATGCCATCATCCACGCGATCGAGGCGGCCGGCGCCCAGGTCATCCCGGTCTTCCACCTGCGCTACCGGGACACGGAACGCGGCAACCGGGCCGCCGACGGCGTGATCGACCATTATTTCATGGACAACGGCAAACCGCGCATCGACGTGCTGATCAATCCGCTGATGTTTTCCATGACCTTGGTGGCGCCCGAATTCAAGGAGTTGCTGCCCAATCTGGGCGTGCCCGTGATCCAGGCCATAACCTGTTCGGCACCTTTTGCCCAATGGGAGGAAAGCGTCCAGGGCCTGCCCACCATGGATGTCTCCTATGCCGTAGCCCAGCCGGAATTCGACGGCACCTTGATCACGGTGCCGGTGGCCACCCGCGAGCAGGACTCCGTCGACCCGTGCACCGGCGCCTTGCTCGCCAAGTACCGGCCCATTCCCGAACGGGTCGACAAGATGGTCCGACTGGCGATCAATTGGGGACGATTGGGCCGCATTCCGACGGAACGACGGAAAATAGCCATCATCTTCCACCATTATCCGCCGCGCAACGACCGCATCGGCTGTGCCGCCGGGCTCGATTCCTTTGCCAGCGTCGCCGCTCTGCTGGCCAGGATGCGGCAACAGGGCTACCGGATCGAACGCGACTTTGCCGGAACGGACGAATTGGCCCACGAACTGTTGACCAGGATGACCTGCGACCGGCGCTGGCTCCCCATGGACCAGATGGCCGCCCGGGCCGAGGCCAAGGCGGACGCCGGACAGTATCACGGCTGGCACGCCGAGCTGCCGCCAGCCGTGCGCGAGAAAATGACCGCCGACTGGGGCCGGATGCCCGGCGACCTGTTCGTCCACGACAACACCCTCCACTTCGCCGGCCTGGTCAACGGCAATGTTTTTCTCACCATCCAGCCGCCGCGCGGCTATCTGGAGCAGATCGACAAGGTCCTGCACGATCTGCACCTCTCGCCGCCGCACCACTATCTGGCGCAATACCGCTGGATCCGCGACGTGTTCAAGGCCGATGCGGTCATGCACGTGGGCAAGCACGGTTCGCTGGAATGGCTGCCGGGCAAGGCACTCGGCCTGTCGGGTTCCTGCTACCCGGATCTGGCGATCATGGAGCTGCCGAACATCTATCCCTACATCATCAACGACCCCGGCGAAGGCACCCAGGCCAAGCGCCGCTCCTATTGCTGCATCGTCGATCATCTCACTCCGGCCTTCACCAACGCCGACCTGTACGACGACCTGGCCGGAGTCCAATCCCTGCTCACCGATTACGCCTCGGCCCGGTCCGAGGACCCGGCCAAGGTGGACATCCTGCGGCCGATGATCTGGGAGGCGGTGACGGCCGCCAGCCTGGACCGGGACCTGGAGATCGGCGAGCAGGCCGCCCACGCCGATTTCGACGGTTTCCTCGAACGGCTGCACGCCTACATCGAGGAATTGGCCGATACCATGATCAACGACGGCCTCCACGTCCTGGGTTCGCCGCCCGAGGGAGAGCGGCTCACCGAATTCGCGGTCCAGTTCACCCGGCTGGCCAACGGCCAGGTGCCGTCGCTGCGCGAATCACTGGTGACGGCAATGGGCTGCAATTACGACGATGTCCTTGCCCATCGGGGCAAACGCGAAGCCCGCTTCGGCAACCAGACCGGCGGCGAGATTCTGCGGATAGCCCACCATCGGGCCTTGGCCCTGGTCGCCGGTCTGGCCGAGGCGGATTTTCGACCCGAGGCCGCCGTGTCCTTGACGGACGGCCTGCCGGCAGCGGCCCGTCCCGGCGTCACTGCGGTCCTAGAGTATATCGCCCGGACGCTGGTGCCCAATATCCGCCGGTGCGGGGAGGAACTCGATGCTTCCCTGGACGGGCTGGCCGGCCGCTTCGTGCGGCCCGGCCCTTCGGGCGCTCCCAGCCGGGGCCAGGCCGACATCCTGCCCACCGGCCGTAATTTCTATTCGGTCGATCCCAACAAGATCCCTTCTCCAGCAGCCTGGGAAGTCGGCGTCCGCCTGGGCGACGCCCTGATCGAGCGCTACCTCACGGAAACCGGCAGCTATCCGGACGCCATCGGCATCCTGGTTTACGGTACCGTGACCATGCGCACCCGAGGCGACGATCTTGCCGAAATCTTCTACCTGATGGGACTCAAACCCGTCTGGCAGTCGGGCAGCGGCAATGTCTGCGGCCTGGAAGTCATCCCCTTGAGCGAACTGGGACGGCCCCGCCTGGATGTGGTGCCCAGGGTCTCGGGGTTCTTCCGCGATGCCTTCCCCAACCTGGTCGAGTTGATCGACGAGGCGGCGCGCATGGTGGCCGCCCTGAACGAGCCGCTCGAATCCAATTTTCTCCGCCGCAACGTGTATCGGGATGTGGAAGAGTACCGCCGTGAAGGCATGGACGAGGAGCAAGCCTGGCGCGAGGCCACCTTCCGGGTCTTCGGCTGTCCGCCCGGAACCTACGGGGCCGGAGTGGCCGAGCTGGTCGAATCGAAGAACTGGCAAACCCAGGAAGACCTGGGCAACAACTATATCCGCTACTCCTCCCACGCCTACGGCAAGGGCAGTTACGGCGAACAGAAACCCGCCGCCTACCGCCGCCAACTGACCCGGATGGACATCACGGTCAAAAACGAGGACAGCCGCGAGTACGACATGATGTCCTGCACCGACTACTACAACTATTACGGCGGCATGATCGTGGCGGTAAAAACAGTGCGCGGCCATTTGCCGTTCGCGGTCATGGGCGACAGCTCGGATCCCAAACGGGTCAAGATCCGCACCACCCAGGAAGAGGCCAAGCATGTGCTCCGCTCCCGCCTGATCAATCCCAAATGGATCGCCGGCATGCGGCGCCACGGCTACAAGGGCGCGGGCGATATCGCCCACGTCATGGACATCGTCCTGGGCTGGGACGCCACCGCCGAGGTGATCGACGACTGGATGTATGAGCGGATCGCCCGGGCCCATGCCCTCGACCCCGAAATGCAGGCCTGGATGAAAGAGGTCAATCCCCATGCGCTGCAGAATATTCTCGACAAATTGCTGGAGGCCATCGGCCGGGGCATGTGGCGGGCGGACGCCGCCATGGAAGAACAGTTGCAAACCGCCTATCTGGACATGGAAGGGGAAATCGAGGAATGGAGCGAGCAAACCGCGGAGAGACGGCCCGCGCAGCCATGACCGGTATGCGGCGGCACACTCCGGAGGCGGGCATGGAACGCGCGGTCTATCCGCTGGCGGCCATGGTCGGCCAGCAACAACTGCGGCAGGGTTTGCTGCTGGCCGCGGTCAATCCGGCCATGGGCGGCATTCTGCTCCGGGGAGAAAAAGGCACGGCCAAGTCGACCATGGTCCGGGCCCTGGCGGCGCTGCTGCCGGAGATCGAGGTGGTGCGCGGCTGCGGCAACGCCTGCTCGCCCCAGCCGAACGAGGATCGATGCCCCGAGTGCCGACGCCGCTTTCCCGCCCTGGAGGCCGCCACCCAGCGGACGCGGCTGGTCGAGCTGCCGTTGAACGCCACCGAGGACCGGGTGGCCGGCGGCATCAATTTCCCGCGCTCGCTCAGGACCGGGCGGGCGGTCTTCGCTCCCGGACTGCTGGCCCGCGCCCACCGTGGCCTGCTCTATGTCGACGAGGTCAATCTCCTGGACGACCACATCGTCGACCTTATTCTCGACGCTGCCGCCAGCGGCGAGAACCGGATCGAGCGCGAAGGCATCTCATACCGGCATCCGGCCCGATTCGTCCTGGTGGGCACCATGAATCCTGAAGAGGGCGAACTGCGTCCCCAACTGCTCGACCGTTTTGGCCTCTGCCTGGAGATCCGCGGCTGCGACGATCCCGAACAACGGGTGACCCTGATGGAGCGGCGGGAGTTCTTCGACCGCGACCCGGCCGGTTTTCTCGCCGGCTACCGGCAGGAAAGCGACCGACTGGCCCGCCAGTTGGATCGGGCGCGGACTCTGCTGGCCGAGGTGCGGGTCATGGCCCGCCTGCGCGGCTTCATCGGCGAATTGTGCCGAGAAAACAACGTTGCCGGTCACCGCGCCGACCTGGTGATGGAGCAGGCCGCTCGGGCGTTCGCCGCCCTGGAAGGCGTAACCGAGGTCAGCATCGACCATGTCCGGGCAGTGGCGCCGATGGTGCTCCTCCATCGGCAACGGGACGCCCAACCGCCCCCCCCCCCGCCGCAGGATGAGCAACGGTCCGATCGGCAGCCGGAAGACACGCCCTCCGAAGAAGACCGGGAACAGCGGGACGAATCCCAGCCGGAAGAAACCTCGGCACCGCAAACCCAGCCGCCGCAGGATGCCCCGCCGCAGCCATCGCCACCGGCCGACCGGACCGAAAGCGGGGAGAACGGCGAAAGCGACGATACCAGTCAACAGTCGGAGCCGGAGCTGCCGCAGGAGACGCAATCGCCACCGACGGCCGGCCGCGATGACCAACTGTTCCAGATCGGCTCCACCTTCAGGGTCAAACCGCTGAGCGCGGCCAAGGACCGGATGGTGCGACGGGGATCGGGGCGGCGTTCCCGCAGCCGGATCGCCCAGAAAAAAGGCCGATACGTGAAAAGCTGCCAACGTCCCGGTGAAGATCTCGCCTTGGACGCCACCCTGCGGGCCGCTGCTCCTTTCCAGCGGCAGCGCGCCGAAAGCGGCGGCGGCTTGGCCGTACGGCTGCGCGAGCAGGATCTGCGCACCAAGATCCGGGAAAAACGGATCGGCAACCTGCTGCTGTTCGTGGTCGACGCCAGCGGTTCCATGGGGGCGCGCGGCCGCATGGCCGCCTCCAAGGGCGCGGTAATGTCGCTTTTGCTCGACGCCTACCAGAAGCGCGACCGGGTGGCCATGGTCACCTTTCGCCGGCACGGGGCCACGGTCAACCTACCGCCAACCAGTTCGGTGGACCTGGCCGGGCGCCTTTTGGCCGAAATGCCGGTGGGCGGCCGCACGCCCCTGTCGGCCGGCCTGGTCAAGAGTCACGAGCAGGTGCGCAACTACCTGATCAAAAACCCCACCGCCCAGCCGATCGTCATTTTCATCACCGACGGCAAAAGCAATGTGTCCCTAGGTGAAGACAAACCGGTGGAGGAATCGCTCCGCCTGGCCGACGCCCTGGCGCGGGACCGGCGCCTCCGCACCGTGGTGGTCGACACCGAGGAGGCCGGGGTGGTCACCTTCGGCCTGGCCCGGCGGCTGGCCGGAGCCATGGCCGCCCAATACTTCAAAATCGACGACCTCAAGGCCCAATCCCTGGTCGACATCGTACGAGGACAGCACCCATGAACAACCGCCCGATCTATCCCTTCACTGCCATTGTCGGCCAGGATGCCATGAAACTGGCCCTGATGCTCAATGTCGTCAACCCCGGCCTCTCAGGCGTGCTGATCCGCGGCGAAAAAGGCACTGCCAAGTCGACGGCGGTTCGCGCCCTGGCGGACATCCTGCCCGATATTCAGGTATTTGGCGACGACCCCTATCAACTCGATCCTGACGGGGAATTCGGGATCTACCAGGAGATCCGCCGCACCCTGCGGGGCGAATCGGCGCCGGCATCGCCCCCGGAGACGGTGCTGCGCAAGGTGCGGGTGGTCGAATTGCCGGTCGGCGCCACCGAAGACCGGGTGGTGGGCACGCTCGATCTCGAACATGCCTTGAAAAAAGGGGAAAAACGGGTCGAACCCGGCATCCTGGCCCAGGCACACCGCAATATCCTCTATGTCGACGAGGTCAACCTGCTCGACGACCACGTGGTCGACGTGCTGCTCGATTCGGCGGCCATGGGGGTCAACACCATCGAACGCGAAGGGGTTTCCTTTTCTCATCCGGCCCGCTTCACCCTGGTGGGCACTATGAATCCCGAGGAGGGCGAACTGCGGCCGCAGCTGCTCGACCGGTTCGGCCTCTGCGTGACCATCGAGGGCATCCGTTCCGCCGAGGACCGGGTGGCGATCATGGAGCGACGGGCCGCCTTCGACCTGGACGCCAAGGACTTCGCCGCCCGCTGGCAAGCCGAATCCGCGACCCTGGCCGACCGGCTGCTCACCGCCCGCGCCCTCTATCCCGCGGTCGAGGCCGACCGGCCGCTGCTGTTCGAAATCGCCCGCACCTGCCTGGAAGTCGGGGTGGACGGCCATCGCGGCGACATCATCATGCTCAAGACCGCCAAGACCCTGGCGGCCTTGGACGGCCGGACCGAAGTGGCGGCCGCCGATATCCACACCGCCGCCGACCTGGCCCTGCCCCACCGGGTTCGCCGGCAGCCGCTGATGGCAATCGCCGACAACGTGCAGACCCTACGCGCCGGAGCCGCGGCCCGCCTTCATTAACAAGGCGTTATGACAACTCAATTTTTTCATTTTCCTTTATTGAACGGAGAGACGAAAAACATGCAACAGACAGCGCGAACACTCTGCGCCGGCATGGTGTTCAGTGTGCCAATGCTGTTCGGTCCCATGACCGGACAGGCGGCAGAAAACACGGCCAATGAAGAAGTCAAGCTAGACGAGATGGTGGTCGCGGCCACCCGTGATGTAAAAATGGTAGACACTCCCGCCTCTATCTCGGTGATCACGGCCAGGGACCTGGAAATCATGGGCGTGAAAAACATCGGCGACGCCCTGGTCCGTGTGCCGGGCGTCTTCGACGACGGCGCCTCCAAATACTATCTGAGCATCCGGGGCACCCGCTCCTCCAGTTCGGGCGGCCCCTTGGTGCTTCTGGACGGCGTGCCCCAGGATCTGGGCAAATCCGGCTACACCAACTACGAAACCATTCCAGTGTCGGATATCGAACGGATCGAAATCGTCCGCTCTCCCGGCACCACGGTCTTCGGCTCGGATTCGGCCCGGGGCGTGATCAACATCGTCACCAAGTCCGGCAAAAAAGATCAGCCGCCCCAGTCCCAGGTCGAGGTCTCCTACGGCTCGTGGAACACCACCGACACCTCGGCCACGGTCAGCGGCGGCCAGGGACCATGGGATTATTTCGCCAACGGCTCGTTCACCGACACCGACGGCTACCTCCACGACGGCCAGACCCGCGGCAACCTGCGCCTGAAAGGCGGCTACAGCATCGACGACCGAAGCCGGCTCGGCCTCAACCTGAACTATACCGACAACACCTACGAGACCGTCCGGGGCAAGAACCGCTTTGCCCTGAACCAGGATCGCAGGGCCGACGAATTCCGGGAAAGGCCCGGAGGCCCCCTGCTCTCCTACAACGATTCCGACCAGCAGACCACCAGCGCCGCCCTGGATTACAGGCGCAAGGATGCGAACAGCTTCGTCAACACCCTGGCCGCCTTCACCCATTTCGACGAATTCTACAATTCCCGCTACCAGATCTACTCGAACCCCAACAACGTCTATGAGGAAGACCGGGACCAGGATCGATACCTGTTGAACCTTTCCGGGGGGCTACACCTGGGAAGCGGCGCGGTTCGCTATACCCCCACCCTGGGCGCCGATATGGATTTGACCGACTTTAACAATGTGCGCAGCTACCCGACCAATCCCGGCAGCGCCAGCCACATCAGCGGCAAGTGCTCGGCAGACATGGATTTCGACCAGAAACGATACGGCCTCTTTTTCCAGAACCAATTTTTCTTCGGCGAACGGGTCGAACTCAACCTGGGCCTGCGTCTCGACGATGTCCACTACAAGGTGGCCAACCGCAACGGCGAGCGGATCGACACCACCTACGACAAGTATCCCTGGTCCATCTCCCCGGCCTACCACTGGCATGAAGACGCCACCACCTACGTGACGGTGGGGACCTCCTACTGGTATCCGGTGGCCATGTACTACGAATCGGCCATGTCCTACATGAACCCCGAGAACCTTCCCGAAAACCTGAAACCCGAGGAGAGCCTGACCTATGAAATCGGCCACAAGCAACGCTTCGCCCCCTGGGCCAATTTCAACGCCTCCCTGTTCCACATCAAGTACAAGGACAAATTCGCCGTGTTCTACGATTCCAGCCAATCCTACGCCGGCTACAAAAATACCGGCGATTCCGAACATAACGGCATCGAATTGGAAATGAGCGGCGTTCTGACCGAATTCCTGGGCTACCGGCTCTCCGGCACCTACATGGAGGCCAAGTGGACCAGCGGCCGGGAACGGGTCTATACCTGGGAGACGCCGACCAGCCAGGGGTTCAGGGACCTGGACGGCTACCAGCTCAACCATGTGCCCAAGTACAAGTACACCGTCGGCATCGATCTCTTTCCCATGGAGCATCTCCGCTGCAACCTGGATCTGAACGTCACCGGCTCCTACTTTGTCGACTATCTCAACCGGATCGAATACGGAGCGCGAAAAACCGTGGATCTGGGCATTCGCTACGAACGGGACAACTGGTCGCTGTGGTTTCTGGCCAGCAACATTTTCAACGAGGAGATCGAGTCGGTGTACAACTCCAACGGCCAACTCTACGCCAATGCCGGCGATATCAGCCGCAACGGCCCGTATGCCAACGAATACTATCCCAGGCTGGGGCAGTCGTTCGAGGTGGGCATGAGTTTCCGATTCTAGACCCAACCCTGGCAAGACAAGATGATTCCTCAACCCGCTTGGCCGCACACCTCATGATCCGCATCGAGCAACTGCAAAAATCCTACGGCTCCGTCCAGGCCCTGGCCGGCATCGATCTCAAGGTCGGCCGGGGCGAACTGTTCGCCTTTCTCGGTCCCAACGGCGCCGGCAAGACCACCACCATCCGCATCCTCACCGGCCTGACCAGAATCGGCGGCGGCCGGGTCTTCATCGGCGGCCACGACATCGTTGCCGACCCTCTGGCCGCCAAACGGCAATGCGGCCTGGTGCCGCAGCATGTCAACCTCGACAGCGAGTTGAGCGTGCTGGAAAACCTGGACATCCACGGCCGCCTGTTCGGCATGCCGCCCGGCAAACGGCGGGCACGCAGCGCCGAACTGCTGCACTACGTCGAGATGGCCGACCGTGCCGGCCACCCGGTCAAACAGCTCTCCGGCGGTCTCAAGCGGCGGCTGATGATTGCCCGCTCCCTGATGCATGAGCCAAACATCCTCTTTCTCGACGAACCGACCGTGGGCCTGGACCCGGCCATCCGCCGCCGCATCTGGGCGCTGATCAAGCGGGTCCAGCAGGACGGCGCCACCGTCTTCCTCACCACCCACTACATCGAGGAGGCCGAATTCCTGGCCGGCCGGGTGGCCTTCCTCGACCGGGGCCGGATCGTGGCCCTGGATCGGCCGCAAGCCCTGATGGACGGCCTCGGTGCCTGGGCTGTCGACCGGATCGACGGCGAAACCATGGCAACCCGCTGTTTCGCCACCCGCGAGGAAGCCACGGCCTACTCCGCCGCGCAAGATTGCGGCTTCACTCTGCGCCGGGTCAATCTTGAGGACGCGTTCTTGAACCTCACCGGGAAAAAGGTGTCGTGATGCATGGATTTGTCGCTGTCTATCTCCGTGAGATGCTCATCCTCAAGTATCGCTTCAAGCGTCAATTGGCCGGGATGGCGATCTCACCGCTCCTGTACCTGATCACCTTCGGCTATGCCATGGGCGACCTGATCCGCTTCGGCGAGCAGTCCTACCTGCATTTCCTCCTCCCCGGCCTGGTGGCCATGGCCAGCATGACCCAGGCCTTCGCCATCGCCACCGACATCAACGTGGCCCGCTTCTATTGGAACATTTTCGAGGAATTCCAGACTTCGCCGATCAGCAACCTGTCGTACGTGGCCGGTGAAACCCTGGCCGGCATGACCAGAGCGCTGCTGGGGGTGCTGGTGATCCTTGTGCTGGCCCTGCCCTTCGGCGTGGTGCTGTGCTACGGCCCGCTCTTCTGGCTGGCGGTGCTGCTCAACTGCTTTGTTTTCGCTTCCCTGGCGGTGGCCATGGCCATGCTGGTCAAGTCGCACGCCGACCAGAGCCTGCTGACCAACTTCATCATCACCCCCATGGCCTTTCTGGGCGGCACCTTTTTTCCGGTGGACAAGCTGCCGGCCTGGATTCAGGCCGCCTTGCACTGCCTGCCGCTGACCCATGCCTCGTCCGCCATCCGGGCCAGCAGCCTGGGCCAGCAGCCAAGATTGATCGACTATCTGGTCCTGCTGGGCATCGGCCTGGTGTTTTTCTGGCTGGCCCTGCATTCGGTCAACCGGGCCAGGGATTGAGAGAGTAAAATTTCGTTTAAGGAAAGAATCATGCGCATCGACACCTTCTACCAGGGCGTGGAAATCCACCGGGAAGATAAAATCATCTACGCCCGTTTCCTCAAGCCCCACGAGGTGCTGTCCACCTGCCGGGTGGCGGGCGGGCTGCGCCCCGACCTGCATTACCTCTACAACCATCAAAGCTGCGAGCCCGCCGGCCACTGCCACCGCCTGCCGTCCATGACCTATCGCGATCCCGCCGCGTACCGGCGCGCGGTCTGCGCGCAGCACGGCCTGCCCGACGAAGACTGCGCCACCCTTGGAACCGCCGCCAACATGCGCAACGCCTGCATCGCGGTGCACAGTTTCCGCGATTTGACCGTGGCCGCGGTCTGCACCGGCGGGGTCGAGGGCAATGCCGGACGGGCCGGCGATCCGGCCTCGGTGGCGGAAACCGCCGATGGGTTCGAACGGCTGCCGCCGGCCACCGTGGTTCCCGGACCGGGCACGATCAACACCATGCTGTTTATCGACAAACCGCTGATTCCCGGAGCGCTGGTCCGCTGCATCATGACCGCCACCGAAGCCAAGACCGCCGTGCTCCAGGAACTGGCGGTCAACTCCCGCTATTCCGACGGCCTGGCCACCGGCACCGGCACCGACCAGATCGGCGTGGCCGCCATGTGCGGCGACGGGCCCGCCCTGACCAGTGCCGGCAAGCATGCCAAGCTGGGGGAATTGATCGGTCTGGCCGTGGCCGAAGCGATCAAGGGCACCTTGGCCCGCCAAAACAATCTGACCCCGGCCGGTCAATGTTCGGTCAAGATTCATCTGGAACGGTTCGGGATCACGCGGGCGGCTCTGCTGGACGGCGTCTGCGCCTTGCTCGATCATGAACAGGCCGAGCTGCTGCGGCACAATTTCCATGCCATCGAACGCGATCCGCTCACGGTCGCCGCCATCGCCGCCCTGGCGCATCTCAAGGATAAAATCGCCTGGGGCGTGCTGCCGCAGGCGTGCTGGAGCGAGATCATGGCCAGCTTCGGCGTCCAAACCGCCTGCGCGGTCAGCGGCGATTACGGACGGCTGGACGAGTATCGCAGGCGTCTGGCCCCGGACCGGACGGCCACCGGCAATTCGGATTTTATTGCCCTGGCATGCCGGGCCCTGGCCTTGGGCTTTGCCGACAAATGGCGAACCATGGCCGCCTTGTGTGCCCCGATTCAAAACCGGGCAGAGAAGGAAAACGCCGACATGTAGAACCAAACGTTTATTTTCAGGCGACCGGCCGCCTCCGGACATCGACCCGGAGGCGTATAAGGGAATCCCGTGCGAAACGGGAACGGTCCCGCCGCTGTGATCCCTTCCCGGCCGAAACGGCCGGGGAACCGTATCGAGACGAAGCCACTGGGCCACCCTGGGAAGGCCTCGATACGGAGGGAAAGTCAGAAGACCTGCCGGTTGCCGATGCTGTGCCGAAAACTGTCGAGGATGCAGTGACGCGCAGAAATTCGCCCAGGCGACGACGAACGCACTTTTGTTTTGTCCCGCCGGCGTCTGCATCGTGTCCTGCTTCTTTCGCGCAACCGTATGCAAACAACAAGGAGGAATGGATGGCTGTAAAGAAGCGGAAGAAGATCGATTGGCGTGTGTATACCCTGGCCCTGGCACCGCTGCTGGCGGCTCCGGCCGTTGCCGGGACGCTCCCGGACCAGGAGACGGACGCGGAATCGCAGGCCGTGCACCGGGCCGAAGACATCGTGGTGACGGCCTCGCGGACGGAAACCTTGCGGCAGGAGGCGACCAAGAGCATCGACGTCGTGACCAGCGAGGACCGCGACGAACTTCAGCAATATTTCCTGCCGGAGTTGCTGGCCAATGAACCGGGGGTCTTTTTTCGCGCCAACGGCGGCTTGGGGCAATGGTCGAACATCAGCATCCGGGGGGCCGGATCGCAATACACCCAGTACCAGTACAACGGCATGCCCCTGCGTGACGCCGCCGATACCCAAACCACCCTGCAATATTTCATCGAGGACATGTTCAGCGGTTCCAATCTCGAACGGGTGGAGATCCTCAAGGGCACCAACAGCACCTTGTACGGTTCGCAGGCCATGGGCGGGGTGATCAATATCATCCCGCGAAAATGGCAGGCCGGGCCGGCGGCGGAATGGCGAAACGAGTTCGGCCCGAACGGCACCTGGATCACCAACGGCCGCATCGCCTACGGCCAGGAGAAATACTATATCGATTTCAACCCGATGTATATCACCACCGATGGTGAAAACTACGGCGGCCCGAACGGATACTGGTACGACAACATCGGCGCGACCTTTGGCGCGGGCATCAAGCCGACCGACAGGACCACAGTGGAATTCAGCGGCATTTTCGCGGATACCGATCTGGCCCTGGGGAGTTCGCCCTCGTTGGACAGCAGCGGCAACCTGGTAAAAAACCAAGCCTATGCCGATCAGCACCGCAAAGGTCAACTGTACCAGGTGGGGTTGAACTGGATGCAGACCATATCGCCCCTGTGGGATTTTGCCCTCAAGGGGTCGCAAGGGGCCACCGAGCGGCACTACTTCTGGTCGCGCATCGACGGCGACCGATCCGATTACGACGGCAAGACCACCTACGTGGAGATGCAGCACAACCTGCATCCGAGCGAGTGGCTGACCCTGAACCTAGGCGTCGATTACGAACAGTCGGACTATGAGGGCCGGGAGCCGCGGGACAAGTATGCCGGCGATTACACTCCGGCCAATTTCGACGAATCGTGGAACAACAAGGATGTTTTTAGCCAGGCCCAATTCGCGCTGCTGGACCGCAGCCTGTTCATCAATCTGGGCGGCCGCTACAACGACCACGAGGTCTTCGACGGCGAAGCGGTTTGGGAAGCCTCCGCCGCCTACCTGTTCAAAAACTCCGGCACCAAGCTGCACGCCCATGTGGGCACCGGTTACCGCACTCCCGGATTGTATGAGGTTTATGGCGGATATCTTGCCAACGGAAGGCTGGTGACTATCGGCAATCCCGATCTGCAGCCGGAAGAGAGCATCGGCTACGAACTGGGAATCGACCAATCCCTGGCGGATGGCAAGGTGCAGTTCGGGGCGACCTATTTTGCGACCCGGTTCGACGACATGATCATTTTCGACAACCTGACGTATCGCTACGAGAACGCCAATGAAGGGAAAAACTCGGGAATCGAGACATATCTCAGGGTTTCTCCATGGAAAATGATCAGGTTCGATCTGGCCTACACCTACATCGATTCCCGTTACAAGGCCGATCAATATGCCGGCGACTGGACCCGCAAGGAGTACCTGCCCCGTAACAAGGTCGATTTCATCGTCACCTTCTATCCGGTGGACAAGCTGACCCTGGCGGCCACCGTCAGATGGCAGGACAACAAGATCGTGCCGCTCTACGATCCAAGCTTTAACTCGGTCCGCTGGGAGGAGAGCGACACCACTACCGTCAACTTGGCGGCCACCTACAAGGCCTTGCAGAACATGGATCTCTTTGCCCGCGTCGACAACCTGTTCGACAAGGACTACACCGAATCCGCATACTGCATGCCCGGACTTTCCGTGTATGGCGGCTTGAAGCTGCATTTCTAGGCGGCAGCCGGAAACAGGCAAACAGACCGGCACGTTCTATGAACACAACGTATCGATCGTTTGTATCGGCAAAGGCCATGGCGGCCGTTTGCCTCCCGGCTCAAGACCGGGAAAAGGAGGAATACCCCGCCATGTAGAACCGAACACCTATTTTCAGGCGACCGGCCGCCTCCGGACATCGACCCGGAGGCGTCCAGCTCTAACGATAAGGAGAAACGGATGGACTTAAGGAAGCAGGCGAAAATCGATCGACTTTTGTATTCCTTGACGCTGGTGCCGCTGCTGACGGCTCCGGCCGTTGCCGAGGAAAAGAAACAGGCCGTGAAGAGTGACCACATGATCGTAACCGCCACCCGTACCGAAGCACCTTCGAGAATCACGGTGACGCCACCATTGACGGCTTCGATACCGGGATCGAATGGTTCATCGAGAGAACCTTTTCGCTGCCTTTCAGCTCCACATTCCGGTCGAACATGACCTTCAACACCTCCTATCACGACGACACCACCCAAAGTGACTTGCTCTATGTTTCCGATTATGAGGTCAAGTCCTCCCTGGAGATCGGTTACGAGGGACTCACCGTGCAGTTGAGCCATGTCCTGGTCGGCCCGCAAATGATCACCAACTATGATATCTACCAGGACGAGAAAAAAGGTTCCTTCAGCAGTTGGGACCTGACCGCGCGGTATCGCTTCGACACGCATTGGGAAGTCAAGGGTTCCATTCTCAATCTCTTTGACCAGGAGGTGGAATGGGTGCGGGGCTATCCGCTGCCGGAACGCAACTTTTGGGTCGGTTTAACCTATCACTTCTAACGTTCGGCCGAACGGCGCCGGTAACCGGAGTCGAAGGCAAGGGCACATCCCCCAAGGGGGCGAATTTTGATGACGGAACACGCAAGCCAGCCAATTATCCCGGCACGGATCGATTACTTGATCCTACCCCTGACCACCCGATGCAATCTGCGGTGCCGCTATTGTTATCATGGGACGCTGACGGACCGGGACATGGACGGCGCCGCCATGGACCGGGTTTTTGCCCTGGCCGCGTCCGGCACAGGGCCGCTGCACATCCAATTGACCGGCGGCGAACCTTGCCTGGTGCCGCACCTGATCGAGGCGGCGGCCGAACGGGCGCGGCGGCTGGCGCGGCCCTGGACCATGGCCGTGCAAACCAACGGTACCTGCCTGGACCGGGAAATCGTCGATTTGATCAGGCGGTTCCAGCTCCAGGTGGGGGTCAGCCTCGACGGTTCACCCCGAATGCATGAAAGTTTGCGCGGCCAGGCCGCGGAAACCTTGCGCGGCCTGATGCTGCTGGAAGCGCAGCACATCCCCTTCCGGGTAACCACGGTGGTCTGCGACCGCAACGTCGATCAACTGGACCGGTTGGCCTGGCTGCTGGCGGCCTTCCGGCAGGCCAGGGGTTTGGGACTCGACCTGCTGGTGATGAAGGGCCGGGCCGGAACGCATGCCGATGCTCCCGGTTTCGCCGAATCCGGGGCGCTCATCCGCGGAGCCGAGGCGCTGGTCCGGGCCTTGACCGCCATCAACCGGCAGCGGGAAACGCCGTTGCGGCTGCGGGAATGGGATATGGTGCGGCGGATGTTGGCTTCGCCCGGCCGGCAACCGCCTCGAGCGTTCTGCCGGGCCGGCGCGGGAACGAGCCTGGCCGTGCATCCGGACGGCCGTTGTTTTCCCTGCGGTCAGACTTTGGCTGATGAACGGTTCGAAATGGCTGTTGCCGGTCCCGCCATGGCGTCGCCTCTGCCGTCGCCTTCGCTCGCGGCGCTGCGGCGCGACTGCGTGGCCTGTCCCTTGCAGCAATGCTGCCCCGGCGACTGCCCCAGCCGATTGCTGTTCAACCCCGCACCGGCCCGATTTCTGGCCTGCGACCTGTACCGGACCTTGGCCCGCGCCTGCCTGGAGGAACAAGCGGCATCTCGGCGTCCGACCTTCCGGCCAACCGATACCTTTGCCCGGAGGGAAACATGCCATCCCTGAAACTGGCCTTTCTCCATCTAGCCGTGGAGCATAAGCAGCCGGAACGCAATCGGCAGCATTTGCTGGATCTATGCCGGGAGGCGGGAGAAAAAAAGGCGCAGTTGGTGGTGGCGCCGGAACTGGCCCTCTCCGGCTACTCGTTTACCAACATCCGCGACATGGAGCCGTATGCGGAAACCGCCGACGGACCGACCCTGCGCGAACTGGCCGGATTGTGCCGGACCTTCGGCTACTACCTCTGCGTCGGCATGGCGGAACGGGATGCGCAAACCGGGATGCTGTTCAACAGCGCCTTTGTCCTGGGGCCGGAGGGTACAGTGATCTGCCGCTACCGGAAAATCAATGCCGAATTCCGTTGGGCCTGTCCCGGCGATCCCAACCAGGACAACACTTTCGCAACCCCCTGGGGACGGGTCGGCGTACTGATCTGCTCCGATTCCTACCACAGCCTAATGCCGCGGGTGACGGCCCTGCGCGGCGCCAGGCTTTTGCTGGTCCCCGCCAATTGGCCCCCTTCCGGGCTCGATCCGCTGGAAATATGGCGGGCCAGGGCCCTGGAAAACGGCCTGTTCGTGGCGGCCTGCAACCGGACCGGCCAGGATGTGCTCATGGATTGCCGCCAGGCGCCCTCGGCTCTGGCCAGCCCGCACGGCACCCTGCTTATGCAAAAATGCGCGCGGACCTCGAAGCTGATCCGGATCAATCTGCCCTTGAACGGCGACGGCCTGCTGAAATCGGGGCAGCGGCTCAAACGGTTGAGCGCACGGCCCCGGGCGCACATGCGATCCTGCGCTCTCAATGTGGGCGGCATCGCCGACCTGACCTCTTGCCTGCAATTGCCGCCACCGGGCAAACTGTCGGTATGGTGCCATTGCTCCGATCCGGACGAATCTCCCGCCGCCCGTCTCGCCGCATTCACGGCGACGGCAAGCGACGGCGAGGCGCTGCACATCCTGCCGGCCGGCGGCTATGGCGATGGCGAATTGGCGGAAATACACCGCTGGTGCGCGGCCACCGGCCTGAAGGCAACGCTGGTGCGCGCCACGGCTTCGGGTACGGCCGCCCTTTGGTTCGACGGCGGGGCCAAACCGATGGTATTTCCCTGGGATTATCCGTCCTGCCATGAAACGGCGCCATTTCCGGCCCTTGACTGTGGTCCGGCGCGGGTATGCCTCTTGCCCCAGGCCGCACTGTGCCACCCCGAATTGGTGCTGGCCCGTGCCAAGGAAGGCGCGGATTTGGCCCTCATCTTCGGCCCACAGTTCGACGATGCGGCCCGGTTGCTGGGCGGCGCCCGCACCATTGAGCAAACGGCGGTGGCAGTGTGCACCCCGGAAGGCGGAGGCATCTGGATGCCTCTGCAAGGCCATCAACGGTGGGAGGAGGTTCTTGCCGAACCCGGCGGCCATTGCCGCCTGGCGGTGGATACCGCCATCACCCGCAACAAACGGTTTCAAGATCGGATCGATTACTTTACCCTGCTGCGGAGCGAATCCCCAAACGATGGGATCGATCCGCAACAGCTGCCCCGAACACGAGAGTAACCCCGCCATGGATAGTGCATCCCTGGCTTTCCCCCCTCAACCCCGAAAGGAGAATCTGGTATGTGGCATAACTTAGTCAAAAAACAATGGATGGCCCTGACCTGCGCAGTTCTTCTGCTTGCTGGCCTTCAAGCCGAATGGTGCCTGGCGGCTCATCCGGTCACGCAGGAAAAAGGACCGGCCATCCTGCTGGTCACCTTCGGCACCAGTGTTGAAAGCGCCCAGGCGGCCTTCCGCACCATTGAGCAACGGGTCAAGGCCGCCTTTCCCAAGGCCGAGGTGCGCTGGGCGTACACCTCCAAGATCATTCGAAAAAAACTGGAGAAAAGCGGCACCCGCATCGATTCGCCCGAAATGGCCCTGGCCCGTCTGATGGATGACGGCTACACCAAGGTGGCGGTGCAGTCGCTGCACATGATTCCAGGCATCGAATTCCATGAACTGTGCGACAACGCACGCCTGTTCGGCCAGATGGACGGAGGCTTCAGCAAGGTGATGGTGGGCTGGCCGCTGTTGGTCAGCGATACTGCCATGGACAAGGTCCTCAAGGAAATCCTCACCCGGGTGGTGCCCAAGGAGCGGAAGGCCGACGAGGCGGTGGTGCTCATGGGCCACGGCACCCACCATCCCAGCGACGCCGTGTACAGCGCCATGATGTACAAGGCCCAGAAAACGGACCCCAACGTGTACGTGGGCACCGTGGAAGGCTCGCCTTCTTTCGAGGAGATCAAGGAGCAGTTGGTGCAGAAGAAGATCAAAAAAGCGTATCTCGTGCCTTTGATGACCGTGGCCGGCGATCATGCAAAAAACGACATGGCCGGTGACGAGCCCGATTCCTGGAAAAGCCAGCTGACCAAGGCAGGCATCGAGGCTGTGCCGGTGATGAAAGGGCTGGCCGAGTACGATGCCATTGCCGATATGTGGGTCGAACAGTTGAAAGTGACCATCGCCCATCTGCAATAACGGTCGACATCCCGGCATGCCATCGCACGTGGCCCGGTATCCGCCGGGCCACGTCGAGTGGATAACCGGGGATGGCCGCGCTCCGGATACGGATACGGCTTGAGATCTTTTGATTTTTCCCGTCCATTTGACGGCAATCAGAATACGGACAAACATATCAAAAAAAACAAATTATACAGCACTAATCAATAGTTGCAGTTAAACAGCACCACTTTATTGCTCCATTTAATTTTCATATTAAAGGAGAAATGTATAATTGCGCTTTATTATCCAAAAAAATATTTTTCAATAATATTTTTCTTCGGTTCTCTCTTGACAAAATATTCATCTTTGCAGTAATTGTTTCTCATTCAATGTTTCAGGTTCCGCAAGGATGAAAAGGGAACCCCGTGTGAATCGGGGACGGGCCCGCCGCTGTATCCGGGGACGAAGGCTGCATGATGTCACTGACCAATGGTCGGGAAGGCGCGGCCCAGAGGACGATCCGGAAGTCAGAAGACCTGCCTGAAAACAAACAAGGCTTTCCCCTTGGACCGGGGCAAGCATCGATACGTGGATAAACCAGGGCATCCCCGGATCAATGGCGCATTGATCCGGGGATTTTTTTTGCCCGGAGCCCATCGCAACCGGTCCACCAGCAATACGGTTTTATTTTTACAAGAAAATCGGTGCCATATCTATATGGCCCAACAGGGAAAACGGTGTAAATCCGTTGCGGTCCGGCCGCTGTAACCGAGGACGAAATCCGCACGACGCCACTGATCGCCCATGATCGGGAAGGCGCGGAAAGTAGGTTGATCCGGAAGCCAGAAGACCTGCCGATTTTCAGATCAGCGCAAGCGGCCGTGGTTCCCGTTGTTGATCCCGGCACCCATTCGACCTCCATGCCAACCGGCGTGGGCCGACGGTGCGGAAACAGGGGAACCCTCGGTCCATCAAGGCCGGGGGTTTTTTGTTCAACAAGAAACAAGGAGAGTGGAATGGGAACAGCATTGGATATTCTCAGCGATTTCCCCGCCAATACCCATGCCGACTGGCTGGCGGCGGTGGAAAAGGAACTCAAGGGCAAGCCCTTTGACAAAACTTTGGTCAAGAAGACGTACGAGGGCATCGACATTCAGCCCATGTACTTCATGCACGACCTCGACGGCCTGCCGCAGGTCGACTCCCTGCCGGGCCAGCCCCCGGCCATGCGGGGGACCAGCGCTTCCGGCCATGTGGTCAATAGTTGGCACATCGCCCAGGAGATCACCCTGACCGAACCTGAGGCGTTCAACCGGGCGGCGCAGTTCGACCTGGGCCGGGGGCAGAACAGCTTGAACATTATCCTGGATCGGGCCAGCTTGCATGGGGTCGACCCCGACCGGGCACCGCAGGAGGATGTCGGCGTGGGCGGCCTGTCGCTCGCCACCCTGACGGACGCCCGAACCGCTTTCACCGGGATCGACCTGACTTCCCTGCCGTTTCGCCTGAGCTGCGGTGCGTCCGGGATCGCGCCGGCCGCATTGATCGCGGCCCTGATTGCGGAACAAGGCAAGCCGGCGGCGGACTTGCGAGGCACCCTGGCGGTCGATCCCCTGGGAACGCTGGCAATGGAAGGCGGCCTGCCCTGCTCGCTGGAGGCGGCCTACGATCGCATGGCGCAACTGACCCGCTGGGCCATGGCCGAGGCGCCGGAACTGCGCACCGTCGCGGTCGGGGTCGAAGGCTACCAAAACAGCGGCGGCAGCGCGGTCCAGGACATCGCCTTTGCCCTAGCCACCGGCGTGGCCTACCTCCGCGCCCTGTTGGAACGCGGACTCGATATCGACGCCATTGCCGCGCGGATGACCTTCTCCTTTGCCATTGGCAACGATTTTTTCATGGAGATCGCCAAGTTCAGGGCAGCCCGCCTGTCCTGGTCGCAGGTGGTCGCCTCCTTCGGCGGCAGCGAAGAGGCCCAGAAAATGTGCATTCACGCCCGGACCTCGCGCTGGAACAAAACCGAGGTCGATCCCTGGGTCAACATGCTGCGGGTTTCCACCGAGGCTTTTTCCGGCATTGCCGGCGCGGTCGACAGCCTCCATGTGGGCCCCTTCGACGAAATCTTCCGCACTCCCAACGAGTTCTCCCGCCGCATCGCCCGCAATGTCCACATCGTGCTCAAAGAGGAAGGCCATCTCGACAAGGTGGTGGACCCGGCCGGCGGCTGTTGGTACGTGGAGAAGATAACCGCCCAACTGGCGGAAAAGGCCTGGAAGCTCTTCCAAGATGTCGAGGCGGCCGGCGGCATGGCCCAGGCTTTGGCGCAGGGCCTGCCCCAAGCCGAGGTGGCAGCGGTGGCCGAACGGCGCGCCAAGAACATCGCCACCCGCACCGACCGGCTCGTCGGCACCAACATGTACCCCAACCTCCAGGAAAAACGACAATTGGCCGAACCCGTCGACCAGGCCGCCCTGCAACGGCAGCGGATTGCGGATCTGGCTTCGCACGGCGCCACCGTCGATCAGGCCGCCCGCGAAACTGCCCTGGCAGCGGTGCGGGACCATGCCGCCGCCCTGGATGCGGCCCTGATGGCCAAGGCCGTGCAGGCCGTCCGCACCGGCGCCACCCTGGGACAGCTCAGCGCGGCCCTGCGCAGCGGCGGAGAAGCGGTCCGTGTCCAGCCGCTCAACCTGCATCGCGGTTCCGAACCCTTCGAACGCATCCGCCGGCTGACCGAGGCCCATATCGCCCGCACCGGCGCCACACCCAAGCTTTTCCTGGCCAACATGGGCCCGATTCCTCAGCACAAGGCCAGAGCCGATTTTGCCACCGCCTTCTTCAATGTCGGCGCCTTCGAGACCATCGGCAACAACGGTTTCGCCACTGTGGACGAAGCGGCCAAGGCCACGCTCGATTCCGGGGCCAAAGCGGTGGTGATCTGCTCCACCGACGCCACCTACCCGGAGATCGTCCCCTCTCTGGTGCAGCGGATCAAGGCCGATAATCCCGGCATGATGGTCATCCTCGCGGGCTTTCCCAAGGAGCATATCGACGCCTTCAAGGCCGCCGGAGTGGACGAGTTCCTCCATGTTCGCGTCAATGCTCTGGAATTGCTCACAAAACTGCAACAACATCTGGAGGTGGCCGCATGAACGCACCCGATTTTACCACCATCGCCCTGCAGCCCAAGGTACAGCCCGCCAATTACCAGGACTGGGCGGCCGCCGTCAAAAAGGAAACCGGCCTTTCCGCCGAGGAACTGGTCTGGCGGACGGTCGAACAGATCGATGTCAAGCCGCTGTACACCCGCAAGGATTACAACGGCCTGAATCACCTCGCCTACATGGCCGGCATTCCTCCCTATCTGCGCGGCCCCTACGGCACCATGTTCGTCCAGCGGCCATGGACCGTGCGCCAGTATGCCGGTTTTTCCACGGCCGAGGAGAGCAACGCCTTCTACCGCCGCAACCTGGCCGCCGGCCAGATGGGCCTGTCGATCGCCTTCGACCTGGCCACTCACCGCGGCTACGACTCGGACCATCCGCGCGTGGTCGGCGACGTGGGCAAGGCCGGCGTAGCGGTGGATTCGATCCTGGACATGAACATCCTCTTCGCCGGCATCCCGCTCGACCAAATGACGGTCTCCATGACCATGAATGGCGCGGTGCTGCCGATCATGGCCTTCTACATCGTCGCGGCCGAGGAACAGGGAGTCAAGCAGGCACAGTTGGGCGGCACCATCCAGAACGATATCCTCAAGGAATACATGGTGCGCAACACCTACATCTATCCCCCAGCGCAAAGCATGCGGATCATTTCCGACATCTTCGCCTACACCTCGAAAAACATGCCCAAGTACAACAGTATCAGCATCTCGGGCTACCACATGGAGGAAGCGGGCGCCACCTCGGACATCGAGATGGCCTACACCCTGGCCGATGGCTGGGATTACGCCCGAGCCGGGGTCAGCGCCGGCATGGACATCGACACCTTCGCGCCCCGGCTGTCCTTCTTCTGGGCCCAGGGCATGAACTACTTCATGGAGATCGCCAAGATGCGCGCGGCCCGGGTACTCTGGGCCAAGATCATCAAGACCTTCAATCCCAAGAACGTCAAATCCCTGGCCCTGCGGACCCACAGCCAGACCTCGGGCTGGAGCCTGACCGAAGGCGACCCCTTCAACAACGTCTGCCGGACCTGCATCGAAGGCATGGCCGCGGCCCTGGGCCATACCCAGTCGATGCATACCAACTCGCTCGACGAGGCCATCGCCCTGCCCACCGAGTTTTCGGCCCGCATCGCCCGCAACACCCAGTTGTATTTGCAGGATGAGACCAACATCCTGCGCCCGGCCGATCCCTGGGCAGGGTCGTTCTACCTGGAGGCCCTGACCGGCGCCATCATGAAACGCGGCTGGGACCTGATCCAGGAAGTCGAGAGCCTGGGCGGCATGGCCAAGGCCATCGAGACCGGCCTGCCCAAGATGCGCATCGAGGAAGCCGCCGCCCGCCGTCAGGCCGGCATCGACTCCGGCAAGGAAAAAATCGTCGGGGTCAACAGCTACTGCCTGGAAAAAGAGGACGCCCTCGACACCCTCGAGGTCGACAACACGGCGGTGCGCGAGGCCCAGCTCAGGCGATTGGCCAAGCTCAAGGCCGAACGCGACGAACCCAAATGCCAGGCGGCCTTGAGTGCGCTGACCGAATGCGCCAAAACCGGCGTGGGCAACCTGCTGGCCCTGTCCATCGAGGCGGCGCGGGCACGGGCATCGCTTGGCGAAATCAGTTTTTCCCTGGAAAAGATATGGGGGAGGCACACGGCCGTGATCCGTTCGATATCTGGTGTGTATAAATCGGAATTCAGCGACAAGGAAGAAGTGCAGAAGGTCATCGCGATGACCCGCGAGTTCGAGGAGATGGAGGGCCGGCGGCCGCGCATCATGGTGGCCAAACTCGGCCAGGACGGCCATGATCGGGGCGCCAAGGTCATCTCCACCGCCTTTGCCGACCTGGGCTTCGACGTCGATATCGGCCCCTTGTTCCAGACGCCGGAGGAAGCGGCCCGCCAGGCCGTGGAGAACGACGCCCATATCGTCGGCTTCAGTTCGCTGGCAGCCGGCCACAAGACGCTTCTTCCCGCCCTGGTGCAGGAGTTGGAGAAATTGGGCCGGCCGGACATCATGTGTGTCATCGGCGGCGTCATCCCGGCGCCGGACTATGAATTTTTGCGGGAAAACGGGGCCGCGGCCATCTTCGGCCCCGGTACGGTCATCCCGGTGGCGGCCATGAAAATCATGGAGGAATTGAAGGCTCGTCTGCACGCCGACTAAAGGACGCCCCCTGAGCGGCGCCTTGCCGGTTTCGGCCGGAGGGGCGCCGCTCCAATTCCAACACGCAAGGAGACGACATGACGCCGAAGACGAAAACGCCGGAGTGGGTTCCCGAGGGCCAGTGCGAAGGGTTTGCCTGCCGGGTGATGGACGGGGTGGAGGCCGGGCATGACGGCATCAGCGCTTACAGCGGCACCGGTCAGGGAAAAAGATCGATGGTCCGGCATCGCCGCCCCCAGCTCACCGCCCAAGAGTACGCCGACGGCGTGCGGCGCGGCGACCGGGCGGTGCTCGGCCGGGCCATCACCCTGGTGGAAAGCAACGCGGCCCATCATATCGACAAGGCGCAGGAAGTGCTCAAGATCCTCCTGCCCTTCACCGGCGATTCCATCCGCATCGGCATCACCGGCGTGCCGGGAGTGGGCAAGTCGACCTTCATCGAGGCCTTCGGCTGTCATCTCATCGAACTGGGGTACAAGGTGGCGGTACTGGCGGTGGACCCCTCCAGTTCCATTTCCGGCGGCTCGATCCTCGGCGACAAGACCCGCATGGAACGCTTGAGCCGTGACGAACGCTGCTTCATCCGGCCTTCGCCCGCCGGCACCACCTTGGGCGGCGTGGCCCGCAAGACGCGAGAGACCATGCTGGTTTGCGAGGCAGCCGGATTTGACGTGATCCTGATCGAAACCGTGGGCGTGGGCCAAAGCGAGACCACGGTCCGATCCATGGTCGACTTTTTTCTCCTGTTGATGCTGGCAGGCGCCGGCGACGAGTTGCAGGGCATCAAAAAGGGCATCATGGAGCTGGCCGACGCCCTGGTGATCAACAAGGCCGACGGCAAGAACAAGCTCCCGGCCGAAACCGCGCGTGCCGAATACGAACGCGCCCTCCACTACCTGCAGCCGTCCACCGAAGGATGGGCTTCGCATGCCTACACCTGCTCGGCCCTGACCAACGAAGGTATCGACCAAATCTGGCGGGTCATGCTCAAATACCGGGAAGTCACGGCTGCTTCCGGCGTCTTCGACCGGCATCGCAAGGAACAGAACATCAAATGGGTGCACGACATGCTCGACGATCACCTGCGCTCGCTCTTTGCCAGGCATCCGGGAGTGAACCGGATCATCAAGGATGTGGAGCGGAGCGTGGCGGACGGCACTTTGCCGGCGGTGGCGGCGGTGCAACAGCTGATCGCCGTGTTCGAGTGCACTTCCCGGCAAGGCAGCCGGTAGGATCGACAACTCAACCCCCCGGCGGCTTTTTCCGTGTCCACGATTGTATTCGGTTGCCATGTCACTCCGGGCGTTCCGTTTGCCGGCGGAACGTCACTTCAGTTGCAGGGCCGGAAAAAGTCGTCCGGGGCTTTTTGCTTCACCATCGAACAACAGCGCCGCCTTGAAGCGGAGCGAAAAAAGCATCGGAAAAACACAGAGTCGTTGCGATACACAACCAACGAAAAACCACGACTGGCAACAGCGTGCGCGAGGGAACATGGAATGAAAACAGCGCAAATCACCCTTGAACTGTCCGGAAAGACCTTGGAAAACTTGCTGTATCTCTCCCGCCGTCTCCAACGGCATCCCAACGACCTGACCGTTGATCTGCTCTATGCCGCCATCGAGGCCTCCATGGACAGCACCGACGCCCAACCTTCCCTCATGACGCAGCCGTCGAACGGCATTCTGCAATAAAGACGTTTTTACCCGTTCGCATCACTCAAACACAACCAGGAGTCAAGCATGTCGCAGTCCTCGACCGCAGTCGCCCTGGCCTGTCTGTTGGGATTAGCCCCGGCAGCGCAGGCCGCGCCCGAAGAGATCGTCATCGAACACGGCAAGATCAACACCGCCGATGCCTCCCCGGTCGATCCGGGGCACTTCGAACTGGAACCCTCTTTTGCCTACACCCACTCCGAACGGGCCTGGAGCGCAAGCGGCCATGCCCATGGCCGGGGACTCTTCCGCGAGCAGAACGTCGGCCTGTCGTTCACCGCCGGCCTGATCGACAATGTCGACTTCAACATCAGCGGCGGCTACAGCTGGCTGAAGGACAACGACAACGATTTCGACGGGGACGGCGCACTGGCCGGTCCATTCCGGGGGGACGACTTCACCGACCTGGAGGTGGGCGGCCGCTATCGTTTTTACCACGACGAGGCGCTGCACCTGGAAATCGCCTATCTCGCCGGCATGACCATTCCGACCGGCAGCTGTTCCGGCCAGGACGAGATCGGCACCGGTCAGGAATTCTGGAGTTTCAACCAAACCCTGGTCGCCACCAAGGATTGGGGCCGTTGGACGCTTAACGGCGATATCGGCTTTGCCCTGCCCTTCGGCAGCAAGCGGGCAAACGCCAGGGGGACGTTCAACGCGGACCTGGCACTGGGGTATCAGGTCCTCCTCTGGCTGCAACCCGAGGTGGAGCTGAACTACGGCCACGACTATCTGAAGGCCGAAGACGATGCGCAGATCCTGGCGGTGACCGTCGGGCTCGTCATGCCGATCGACGACACCCTGCGGGTGAATGTCGGCGTGCAACAGGGCGTGTGGGGCGAAAGCGCCGACAAGGCCACGACCCTGATCAGTGCGGTCAAATTTGCATTTTAATACATGGTTGGGGAGGAGAAAAGCGGCGGACGCTCGATGGTTATGTCCATTAATCTTTATGAATCGAACGAATAGTATGGAATGTGCATTACTGGACGTTCGTGGGCGTCTTTTGTTCGTTCTTGCGATAGTGGTCCCACAGGCTCTACTCTCGAGTATTGCCGAAAAGGGAGAGAGACCATCAGCTGCGGCTACCTGGCGAAATGGGTTTACTCAGGCGATACCCAATGCCGAGCAGAAGAAACCAGAGCGGCGTGAGCAGAAGCACGTCGCGGGTTTCTTTCTTCAAGGCCAACAGAACGAGCACGAAGAGAAAAAAGAATTGCGTGGTCCAGGCGGTCACCCGCCCGCCCGGTAACCTGAATTTGGAGATGGCGCGGCGTTGCGGATGCTTGCGTGCATAGGCCAGGTAGGAGAGAAGTATCAATGACCAGACAAAAATAAATAAAACAGAGGCAAGGGTCGTCATGACCGTGAAGGCCGTCATAATGGTGGGCATGATGGCCAGCAGAACAGAGCTTATCAGCAGGCAAGCACAGGTGAACAGAAGACCGAAGGCAGGAACCCGATACCTGGAAAGGCGGCCAAAAAGCGTGGGGGCGTCACCAACTTGGGACAAGCCGTAAAGCATGCGGCTTGAGGAGTAGATGCCGCTGTTGGATGAGGAGGCCGCCGACGTGAGCACAACAAAATTGATGACGCCGGCCGCAGAAGGAATGCCGACCAGCATGAACGTGCTGACAAAGGGACTGCTGTCCGGATCCACCAAAGGCCAGGGACTGATGCACATGATGGCCAACAGGGCGAAGACATAGAAAAACAGCGTGCGCAAGGGGATGGCATTGATTGCCTTGGGCAGGATTGTTTCGGGATCTTTTGTTTCCGCGGCGGTGGCACCCACCAGCTCAATGCCCACAAAAGCGAAGACAGCGCTCTGAAACCCCGCAAAGAACCCCATGAGGCCTTTGGGGAAAAAGCCGCCGTGCGTCCACAAATTGGCCAGGGTGGCCATTTCTCCGGCCGGGCTTTTGAAGCCCGTGGCGACGAAGACCACCCCCGCCAGGATAAGGGCGAGAATGGCAAGGATCTTGATGGAGGCGAACCAGAACTCCATCTCGCCGAATAGGTTCACGGAAACTAGATTCAATCCTGCGATCAGCAGAACAAAGACGCTCGGCGGAATCCAGGAGGGGATATCCGGCAACCAGAAATGGATATACCCCGCAATGGCGATGAGCTCGGCCGTGGCCGTGACTACCCAGCAAAACCAATAGGTCCAGCCCATGAAAAAACCGGCCCAAGGACCGAGCAGATCTTCGGTGAAATCCATGAAGGATTTGTATTCGAGATTGGAAAGCAGCAACTCCCCCATGGCCCGCATGAGGAAATAGAGAAAAAAACCGATAATCAGGTAGACCAAAAGAATCGAAGGTCCAGCCAGGCTGATGCTTCTACCCGAGCCCATGAACAGCCCGGTACCGATAACACCGCCTATGGCAATCAGTTGGATATGCCGGTTGGCAAGACCTCTTTTGAGTTTCTGGGAATTGGGTTCCATATCGTGAGACGAACTGTTTTCCATATGTTTTTCCTGTGAAGGGAGAGGAACATGTTTTTATCTTGGGAGGAGAGGTTTTTCAACATCTTGCTCGTCAAGGCGGTCAACTCTCAACGGAGTTAACGCCTCGTCACCGGCGGACGACCGCCTTGCAACCGCGCAATCGGCTTCAACCCTTCAGCGGCGGCCGTTGATTTTTTCCCTTAGGGTCTTGCGGTCGATTTTGAGGATGGCGGCCGCCTTGGTCTTGTTGCCCTGCACGCTGTCGAGCACCTCCCGGATATATTCGGCCTCGTATTCGGCCAGGCTGTAGTCCAGGCGCCGCGCCACCGGGCGGGCGGCCCTCATCTGCGGCGGCAGGTCAACGGATTCGATCCGGGCGCCCTCGCACATCAACACCAGTTTCTGCATCAGGTTCTCGAGTTCGCGGATATTGCCGGGCCAATGGTAGGCCATCAGCTGCCGCAGGGCCTCGTCGCTGAAAACGGGCACCGGCCGGTCGAGGTCCTTGGCGAACCGGTCGTGGAAATGGTTGACCAGCAGCAACAAATCGTCGCCGCGCTCCCGCAGGGGCGGCAGAGGAATGTCGATCACGTTGATTCGATAATACAAATCTTCCCGGAACAAGCCCTTGTCGATCAGTTGCGGCAGGTGTTTGTTGGTGGCCACGATCAACCGGGTGTCGACCTGCACCGCCCGGCTCGATCCCACCTTGTAGATCGTCTTCTCCTGGATGGCCCGAAGCAGCTTGCCCTGCATGGCCAGGCTGGCATCGCCGATCTCGTCCAAAAAAAGCGTCCCTCCTTCGGCGATCTCGAAAAATCCGGCCCTGGTGTTGCCGGCACCGGTAAAGGCGCCCTTGACATGGCCGAACAGCTCGCTTTCGATCAGGTTTTCGGGAATCGCCGTGCAGTTGACCGAGACAAAGGGAGCGGTCCGCCTCGGGCCGGCGTAATGGATGGCCCGGGCGACCAGTTCCTTGCCCGTGCCGCTTTCGCCGGCAATGAGCACCGTGGCCGTGTTGCCGCCGGCCTTGTCGATCGACTTGAAGACATGCTGCATGGCGCTCGAGGCCCCGACGATGCCATGGGTGCTGCCGGCATTCGCGCTGCCGTGCGCCAGGCGTTTGCGGCTCAATTTGTCGACGATCGCTTCCACCGCCTGCAGCAATTCCTGCTCGGTAAAGGGCTTGGCAAGGTAGTGCTCGGCCCCGGTCTTCACCGCCTCGACCGCGCCCTCGATGGAGGGATAGCCGGTCACCATCATGATTTCGACATCCTGCAGATTGGCGCGAACGTGCTGGATCAGCTCCAGCCCGTTGGCTTTCGGCATGCGGAGATCGGTGATGATCACGTCGAAAACGCCACGGTCGAGCGCCTGCAGCGCCTCTTCCACGCCGGCGCAGGTCCGCACCGCATAGCCCGCGTCCTCGAGATGGGTTTGCAGCACCTCGCGCGCATCGGCGGCGTCGTCGACCACCAGGATCTTGATGGGTCCGGCCAGCCTTTCCGGTTCGATCGCCATGGACTATCCCTCCTTCGGTTCCCTCGGTGCGGTCCTTTCCTGGGCTTTTGCCCCGACATCGGCCCCGGAGCGGCCATCCGGCCCGTCTTCGCCGCGATGGACGGGAAAGGCGATGACAAAGGCGCTCCCCTGCCCGACCGTGCTGCGGACCTCGATGGTGCCATCGTGGGCCGCGACGATGCCGTGGACAACCGACAGTCCCAGCCCGGTGCCGTGGTCCACGTCCTTGGTGGTGAAGAAGGGGAGAAAAATCTGCTCCACGGTCGACGAGTCCATGCCGATGCCGGTATCCTCAACGATCATTTGCACCCATCCGTCGCTGGCGGCCGCCGTGCGCAGGGTCAGGACACCGCCGTCGGGCATGGCATGGATGGCATTGACCACCAGATTGACCAGCACCTGGGTGAGTTGCGAGGAATCCGCCAGGATCGGCAACAGGTCCGGAGCGAAATGCGATTCGAACCGAACCGGCCCCTTGGCAAATCGGGGCTCGATGAACGACATTCCCTCGGCCAGCACCCGGTTCAGGTCCGTTTGGCATCGCTGCTGTGGCAAGGGGCTGCTGAACAACATCATTTTCTTGATGATCTCCCTGGCGTGGAGCGACGCTTGAATGATCCGGTCGAGATACCGGCCCGCCTGCTCCGGCGAATGGATCTTTTTCAGCGCCAGTTGCGCAAATCCCAGAATGCTGCCCAGCGGCTCGTTGAGCTCGTGGGCCACCCCCGCGGTCAACTGTCCCACCTTGGCGAGGCGGTCGGCGTGGCGGAGTTGGCTTTCGAGCTGGGCGCGCCGCTCGTTGGCCAGCTTGGTCTCGACCATCAGGGAGACCTGCCGGGCAATGGCCCGCAGCAGCTGGCGTTCCTCGGGAAAGAACCGGTCGCCGGCCTGGTGTGCCGATTCCGCACCCTTGAGGGAAAACACCTCGATCGCGCCGTGGGGGGTGCCCTCCATGGTCAGGGCCGCGCGGATCACATGGCGGGATTGAGTAAAACCGTCGGTGGTGAAGATCTGGTCGTCCACCGCGATCCGGGCGCAGACCCGGTCGGGATGCTGGAAGGCCGAGGGCAGCAGGGCCACGATCGCCCGGAGCACCTCGGCAAAGGTCATCTCGGTGCGAGCGACGATCTTGGCGATCTCGAACAGGCAGGCAAGCTCCTTGTTCCGCTCGATCAGCTTCGCCCGCTCCTCCAGCAAGGCCTGCGCCGGCAGGGTTTGTTTCGGTGCTCTCGCCATGGTGGCTCGTTCGGTCTGTGGGCGCGGCGGGCGGAACGCCCCTGCCGTTGTCCCTGTTCTCGATAAAGCGGGGAGAAATCGGCCAATGGCCGAAAATTCCCCGGTGCGAACGTGTCGATCGACGCCCGCCGCCTTGCTGCCGCAGCCGGCCGCGCCTGTCTGCCGGGCGATAATCGGCCGTGGGCGCCCCGGCATCGGCCAGAACACCGGCTCCGTCCCTTCCGGCCCGGCCCGATGCCTGGTCCTTTGCCCCCTTCCAGCGGCGCGGGCGACTTGGCATGTTCATTGCTCCGGGATTGCAAAGAACACGGCAGCGCCATCACGGCCAATGCCCATTCCCCATTCATTGCAAAAGAAAGACCGCCAGGAGAAGATGTCGTGAACGTGACCATTGTCCCCAAACGGCCGGGAAAACTATATCCGACGGACATTTTGTTTCAAAGCAGATACTGGAGCGACGTCAAGGCCCGGCTGGGCTGGAAAGCCTATGCCTTTGACATCGAATCCGCCGGTATTGACAAGGACATGCTGGTGATCGTCAAGCCCTTCGGCCCCCGGGCCGTAGCCGCCTATGTGCCCCAGGGGCCGGAGTTCGCGCCCGATCAAGAAGACTACGGCACCTATTTGGAGGCCCTGTCCGAATCGATCGTCAAGCAGATCGACGCCGACATCTCCTTCATCCGCTACGATCTGCCCTGGGAATCGCCCTATGCCGATGAAATGCGGCAACAGAACTGGCACGACTTCCCCGAGTCGCGGGTGCGGGAGATGCGGATGAATTTCGGCACCAAGCACTGGAACCTCAAGAAAGCGCCGGTGGACGTGACCGTTGCCAACAGCTGCGTCGTCGACCTGGACGGCGACGACCGCCAGCTCCTGGCCCGGATGAAGCCGAAAACCCGCTACAACATCGGGCTGGCGGAACGGAAAGGAGTGCGGGTGCACATCGCCTCCGCCGAACAACTGCCCATTTTTTACCGCCTGTACTGCCAGACCTCTCAACGCCACGGATTCCAGACCAACGAGTACCAGTATTTTTCCGCTCTTTTTTCCGCGGGCAAACACCATTACGACTCTTCGGAAGTGCTGTTGCTGCTTGCCAGCCGAGGGCAAGAGGCGCTGGCAGGGGCGATTGTCGTCCTGTCGGGAAAGGGGGCCCTGTTCCTCCATGGCGCCTCGGCCAATCACCAGCGGGAGTACATGGCCTCCTACCTCATGCACTGGAAGGCGATCCAGTATGCCCGCGCCAGGCAGTGCCGCACCTACGACATGGGCGCGGTCTCGCCCAGCGACGATCCCGGCCATTCCTTCCACGGGCTGTACCGGTTCAAAACCGGGTTCGGCGGCCGGATCGTGCACAACAGCGGCTCCTGGGACTACCCGGTCAAGAAGGAAGTCTACCGGGATTTCAGGAATTGGGAGATGGTCCTGTCGCAGCATGAAGGCGCACAGGCCATCGGCGAATAAGCCCGGTTGTCCGAGAAAAATTTCCCCCAAAAAAGACCGGGCGCCCTGGGCGCCCGCAAAAAGCCAACACCATGAAATCTTGCGACCATGACCGGCTCAAACGCATCTTGGCGGCCGGGATCTGCCTCAGCGGCATCGTGCCCGTGGTATTTTTTGCCCTGAGTTCGATGGGCCAGGTCAGGACGCTGGCGCTCGACGGGATGGAGCAGGCCGCGCAGCGTTCGGTTGAACGCGGCGCCAACGACCTGCACGCCTTCTTGCGGGACAAGACCGCCTTCCTCGCCACCCTGATGCGGCTGCATCCGATCGAGCACCTGGGAAAGGGCGAAAACCTCGACGCGCTTTTCCAGGCGCTCGGCGACAAGGGACATCCGGGGGAAATAGTCGGCTTGGAACTGCTCGATGCCGACGGAGTCGCCCTGGCGCGGGCGGGCCAAATCAAGCAAGCGGGCGCGCCAACCGGGCAGAATGCCGCCTGGCTCCGGCAGGCCCTGGCGGAGGGGGCCGCCATCGACGATGCCAGTGTCGGCCGCGATACCGGCCCGGCTTTTGTCATCGTGCTAGCCGACCCGGACAGAACCGCCGTGCTGCGGGCGGCCATCAAGGCCCAGGTGCTCGACGACCTGCTCCTGAACAGCCGGACCGGGCCGCTCTCCCGGGCCGCCCTCCTCAATGCCAGGGGAGAGTTGCTGGCAGCCAGCCCCGGCAGAACCGGCATGCCCCAGGCCGGGGCCGCTTCGTTGACCGACCCGGCCGACAACGCGGAGCGCGTATTCTCCACCAGCAAGCGCATCGGCACCGGCAACTGGACGCTGACACTCCACCCCGACCCGAACGACTATCTCGGCACCTATTATAAATATTGCGCGTTGATCCTCGTGCTGGCGCTCGTCTCGACCGCGGGCGTCGCCCTGATGGCCGCCGTCGTGCAGCGGGCCGTGGGCCAGCGGCTCAAGCGGCTGGACGACCGCCAAAACGCGGAGCACAAGCAACAGGTTATCCAGGAAAAGATGACCATGGCCGGCATGGTCTCCACCGGCATTGTCCACGATCTCACCGAGCCGCTGCAGCAGGCCAAACAGCATCTCGACAAGATCCACGCCCAGGTCAGCCGATACAAGATCGAGAACATCAACCTGTTTAAAAACATCCAGTATTCGGTCGACAGAATCGACAACAACATCCTCCGCATCCGGACCGTGCTCGACCGGCTACTCCGCTTTTCCCATTTGTCGCGAATACAGGAAAGCGGCGACCGGGTGCAGGTGAACTGGATTCTCAGGGAGATCCTCTCGTTTTTCGCCACCGAGGCCAGCGAGCACAATATCGCGCTCACCATGGAACTGGAGGCGAGTCTGCCGACCGTCTGGACCAACGGCTCGCAGGTGCAGCAACTGCTGCTCTCGCTTGTCGAGAGCGCCCTGGAGGCCGTCGGCACCGGCGGCCGGGTCCATTGCGCCACCTATTCCACTCCGGACGAGGTGCATATCCAGATTGCCGACAACAGTCCGGGGATCACCTCGGAGCGGATGAAGAAACTCTGGCAGCCGTTTTTCACCGGTCCCGAGCCGAACGGCAAGGGCGCCGGTCTCGATCTTTCCCTGTACAGTGCCATCGTCTACAAACTGGGGGGCAGAATTTCCGCCCAGGACCGGCCCCAAGGCGGGGCGCTGGTCACCTTCAGCCTGCCGGTACCCGGCTGATTGCCGCCCTCTCCGACCCCGATGCGGTCGGCGCCCGGCTCAAAACCGGAGCGGGCGCGATACCGACTTGATGATGAGGGTGCGGACGCCGCCGGCAGTGCGCTCCTCGATGGTCTCGCCCGCTTTCCGGCCCATCAGCGCCACCCCCATCGGAGTGAGCAGGGAAACCGGATTCAGGTGCGCATCCGCCTCTTCCGGAAACACCGGGGTGACCCCGAATTCCCGGCCGGTGGCGGTCTCCTGCAGCACGACATGCGAACGCGGGGCCGCGACATCCTCAGGCATTTCCCCGGCCCCGACCACCCGGCCCTGGGCCGCATAGAAATGCAGCCTACGAATGCTTTTTCTCTCCTGTTCCCTGAAGATGTCGCAAAAAAGCATGAGCTGTTCGATCCGCTTTTTGTCGCTTTCCGTGATACAAACGGTCGTTTCCGCCATCGGGCATCTCCTTTGGGCACGGCACGGCGTGGTGAGCCGGCTTTTGCGCTTATCCTGGATTCATCCGGCCATCGGCCGATCCTCCATCAATACATAAGCACAAGACGGGCCAGAATAATCGTTGGTGGACAAACAGTGCGGCATCATGAATAATACCCCAATATTACGATCTAATTTCGCGAAAAATCCTTGGCGCGGACAACGGTCGAACACTTTCCGGGATTCGCGTCTGCCCCACCCCATTTTATCCTCTCGAAAAATTGCGGAATGCGGTACAATTTGCGCCACTGATCGTTGTTTCCCATTTCCCGACGCCTAGTTCCGTGCCCGTCGCGGATTGGCTGCGGAAAAAATACCCGCCCCGTCCGTTTCGCCGCCAGGACATATCCACCGATTGAGAGCACCATGAAAAAGAAAGAAGCCGCAAAACCGAACATCATCATCTCCACCCTGGATGCCGAACGGCTGGGAACCTTGCTGGAAGCCTTGCCGTCCAATTCGTTCCCCTGCCGTGATGAACTGGAAGAAGAGCTGGACCGAGCCGAAATCCGGGACCCCAAGGACATGCCGCCCAATGTGGTGACCATGAATTCGACTGTCCGTTTCAGGATTGCCCCCTCGCAGGAGGAGTTCTGTCTGAAGCTGGTCTATCCCCAGCACATGGACGACAAAGGCGGGGCGGTTTCCATCCTTGCCCCGGTGGGCAGCGCCCTGCTGGGTCTTTCCCAGGGAGATGAAATCGAGTGGCCGAAGCCGGGAGGAGGGGTGTTGCGGGTTCGGATCGAGGAAGTCACCTACCAGCCCGAACGTTCAGGCGATTTTCACCTGTAATCCGAAGAGGCGGCGCACCGTGCCCGAAGGCGGACTCAGCGTCTTGCCGACGGGCACGTTCTTTTGCCTGCTTACCATCGGTAAAGTTTGACGAGTTTTGGGGTACGCTCTAGCTTTTTCAAGCATCCGATCTGTGACACCACACTTTTTTAACAACCAATTTCCAACTTTTCGCAACAGCCCCCCTCCGATTAAACCTTCTTCAGGGAATCTTGAAAATTAATTGCAGTAATCCGCAGTGAATTTATCTGTCAACTTGTTGACTTATCGATAATATGTTATTGTTTTCATCGTTTTGAAAAACCTCGCCACCCTCTGACCCG
>JAITGO010000010.1 GCA_031280615.1 Desulfobulbus sp.
ACGTGTTTATCGAACGCCTCTGGCGCTCGCTCAAATACGAGAACGTGTACCTGAACGCCTACGAGACCGGCTCGGAAGCCCGTGCCGGCATCGGCAGATGGATCGCCTTTTACAACCAGACTCGGCCGCACAGCAGGCTGGCCGGGACAACCCCGGAGCGCTACTACAACAACGCTCTGTTAAAGGCAGCATGATGAAACGAAAAACAAGCTAACAAAACCCTATTGACTGTCCGAACATTGGGGACCACCTCTACAAATATGACCAGATTTGCTCAAGTTGCAACGGACCCCCCTGGACGCAAAAAGCCCGCAATCCTTGTCGAATTGCGGGCTTAATGGGCATCTTCAGATGGTATAGGACAATGACATGGCGGAGAAGCAGGGATTCGAACCCTGGGTGGGGTTGCCCCCACAACGGTTTTCGAGACCGTCCCGTTCAACCGCTCCGGCACTTCTCCGCGCCGGGCTATTGATACCGTGTTCTGGCCGGAACGTCAACAGTTCTAGAGAGCTGTTGACTTTGCCCGGACCCATGGGTACAAAAGGGCAATGATTTTTTCACCAAGGAGCGGCCATGCGTATTGACGGGTTGCACGCGAAAATTGTCGGAGTTCTGTTTCTTTGTTGCTCCCTGCTGCTGTTGGGCGGCTGTGCCAAGATGTATGGCCTCAAGGAAGAACCCAAGATTTCCGTTGCCGACATCCGCATTCAGGAAGTCAAGGCGATGGAGGGCGTCTTCCTGATTAAATTGCGGGTGTTGAATCCCAACGATGTGCCTTTGGACATCCATGGCATCAACTGCGACCTGGAGATCAACGGCCGCCATTTTGCCAGCGGCATCGGCGACAGCAGTCAGACCGTGGCCGCCTTCGGCACCACTTTGGTACCGGTGCAGGTCTACGCCTCGGTGCTGGACATGGTCGCCTCGGTGGCCGACCTGCTCCACACCGCCGGCAAGCTGCCCTCCAAGGACAAACCGGTACCGTACACGCTCAAAGGGGCGGTCCGCATCGGCATCCACGGCTTCACGAAGGATGTTCCCTTCAATTCCTCGGGCGAGTTGTCGCTGAAGGGACTGGCCCTGTCCCGGTGAGTCCGGCTTCGGGAGGCCGGAGCAGGGCGATGCTTTTTCCGGCTGCCCGGCCGTGTCTCCCGCCCCAGGCCTCCATCCGCCTCCGCACCCGGTTTTTTCGCCGCGCAACTGCCTGCCGTGCCACACTTCTGTCATAATTGTGTTGACAGGATCGACCGGTACAATAGAGTAGGTTCCCCTTTATGACGGCATCCACGACACACGGACAGGCAATGCTCACACCACGGCAGGGACAGATTCTCGTCCGCTTGGCGCGACAGCAGATCGAACGGCATCTGGGGCTGGCGCCGTCGCGGCCGGTTACCGACGACGACCTCGGCCAGCCGGAATTGCAACGGGAGCGGGGCGTGTTCGTCACCCTGCACAAACGCGAGGCCCTGCGCGGCTGCATCGGCAGCCTGAGCGGGGTAGAGTCCATTGTCGCCGGCGTTCGCCGGCATGCCCTCAATGCGGCCTTCCACGATGGCCGTTTCCAGCCGGTGACCGCGGCCGAGCTGGACGCGCTCGAGGTGGAAGTTTCGGTCCTCACCGTTCCCCGGCCCCTGGCCTACGAAAACGCCGACCAGCTGCTCCGCCTGCTGAAGCCGGAAATCGACGGCGTCATTGTCGAGGGACCCGGCGGTGCCGGGGCCACCTTCCTGCCCCAGGTGTGGCACCAGTTGCCCGGCCCGGAACAATTCCTCGGCCACCTCTGCCGCAAGGCCGGAATGGCGGAGGGGGCCTGGGGCTCGGGCCGGCTCGTCATTTCGACCTATCAAGTGCAATCCTTTGCGGAATCCCGCTCCGGCGGCCAGGCTACATGAAAGAATTGTTTCTCCCGCCGGAACTCTCCTGTGAGATCGGCGAAATTTACCGCTCCATGGTCATTGTCTACGACGAGGTGGCCCAGGAAATATCCCTGACCTGCACGGGCTGTCCGGACAACTGCTGCGACTCCTATTTCCTCCATCACACTTACTGTGAATGGGCCTATCTGTGGGAGGGCATCCGAGCCTTGGATGACGACCGGCTGGACCGGATCATGCAGCGGGCGCGCGACTACGTGGCCAAGAGCCGCCAGTCCATTGCCAGGGGCGAGCGGCCGCAGCTGATGTGCCCGCTCAACGACTCCGGACTGTGCGGGCTCTACGAGCACCGGCTGATGATCTGCCGCACCCACGGCGTGCCCGCGACCCTGATCCGTCCGGACGGCCAGCCGCTCCGCTTTCCCGGCTGTTTCCGCTGCCAGGAGATCGTCACCGGCAGCTATCCGGCCGAGACCGACGCCCCGGCCATGGACCGAACCGTCCTCTACCAACGGCTGGCACAGCTCGAGACCCGTTTCCTCGGCGATCGGCGCGGCTTCATGCCGAAAATCCGGCTGACCATCGCCGAAATGATTGTCAACGGTCCGCCCAAGGACATCAAATCCACCTGAACTTGAGCTTTTTTCCACGCATTCATGGACACTACGGTACAACAGGCGCGCGACGCCATTCTTGCCGGCGGCCGGATCGACCGGCCCACGGCCCTTCGTCTTTCGGACGGCAACCGGCAAGACCTGTGGCGGGCCGCCGACGAAATTCGCCGCCACTTCTGCGGCGATCGTTTCGATCTCTGCTCGATCATCAATGCCAGGAGCGGCAACTGCACTGAAAATTGCCGTTTTTGCGCCCAATCGGCCCGGCACCGCACCGGCATCGACTCCTACGAGGCAGTGGCCGAGGCCGAGGTCCTGATCCAGGCCAAGGACAATGACGACCACGGCGTGCACCGCATCTCGCTGGTCACCAGCGGCCGCAGCCTGTCGCCGGACACCTTAGCCGAGCTGACCCGATTGTTCGGCCAGATCGCGGAGTCCTCCTCCATGCTGCTGTGCGCCTCGGCCGGTTTCCTTACCGAAGAGATCGCCGCCGGCCTGTATGCGGCCGGGGTGCGGCGCTACCACTGCAACCTGGAGGCGAGCCGGAACTACTTTCCCCAGGTCTGCACCACCCACACCTGGGCGGAGAAGGTCGAGACCTTGCGCCTGGCCCGCCGGACCGGGATGTCGCTCTGCTCCGGCGGCATCATCGGCATGGGCGAAGCCATGGAGGATCGGATCGACATGGCCTTTGAGCTACGCGAGCTGGAGGTGAAGTCGATTCCGGTCAACATCCTCACCGCCATCCCCGGAACCCCCCTGGCCGAACTGGTGCCGCTGGCGCTCGACGAGGTGCTGACCACCGTGGCCCTGTTCCGCTGCATCAATCCGGATGCGGTGATCCGCATGGCCGGCGGCCGGCAGCAGCTGGGGCGCGAGCAGTACCGCTGCTTCGCCGCCGGGGCCAACGGCGCCATCGTCGGCAACTACCTGACCACCACCGGCTCGTCCATCGCCGAGGATCTCACCCGGATCTCGGCCCTGGGGTTCACTTTCGAGCGGCCGGCACCATGAGCCTCGACATCGACGGCCTGCTCGACTTCGACCGCGGCCACCTCTGGCACCCGTACACCTCGACCACCGGGCCGCTGCCCGTCTATCCGGCGGCTTCGGCCGCGGGCGCGCGCATCCGTCTCATGGACGGGCGGGAATTGATCGACGGCATGTCCTCCTGGTGGTGCGCCATCCACGGCTACAGCCATCCGACGCTGGTCCGGGCTTTGGCCGAACAGGCCGGACGCATGGCGCACGTCATGTTCGGCGGCCTCACCCACGAGCCGGCCGTGACCTTGTCGCGGCTGCTGGTCGAATTGGCACCGGCGCCGCTCGACAAGGTGTTTCTTTGCGATTCCGGTTCGGTGAGCGTCGAGGTGGCCTTGAAAATGGCCCTGCAGTATCAACAGGCCGTGGGCTGCCCCGAAAAATACCGGCTGGTGGCCCTGCGCGGCGGCTACCATGGCGACACCTTCCATGCCATGTCGGTCTGCGACCCGGTCACCGGCATGCACACCCTGTTCGAGCGCTCCCTGCCGCGCCAGCTCTTCGCGCCCCGGCCCGAATGCCGGTTCGACGCGGCTTGGGACGGGAACGACCTGGCGGCCATGGCCCGGCTGTTGGCCGACCGTCACCATGAGATCGCCGCGGTGATCGTCGAGCCCATCGTCCAGGGGGCCGGCGGCATGTGGTTCTATCACCCCGAATACCTGCGAGGCCTCCGACGGCTGTGCGACCAACACCGGGTGCTGCTGATCTTCGATGAAGTCGCCACCGGGTTCGGGCGCACCGGCACGATGTTCGCCGCCGACCACGCCGAGGTCGCGCCGGACATCATGTGCCTGGGCAAGGCCATTACCGGCGGCACCATGACCCTGGCCGCCACCCTGGCCACCACCGCCGTGGCCACCGCCATCTCCGAGGCCGAACCGGGCGTGTTCATGCACGGCCCCACTTTCATGGGCAATCCTCTGGCCTGCGCCGTGGCCTGCGCCTCGATCCGACTGCTGCTGGATTCGCCCTGGCAGGAGCGGGTGGCCGCCATCGGCAGCCAGCTGCGGACGGAGCTGGAACCGGCCCGTGGCCTGGACACCGTGGCCGATGTCCGGGTGCTGGGCGCCATCGGTGTCATCGAAACCGCCCGGCCGGTGGACATGGCAGTCTTGCAGAAATTTTTCGTCGAGCAGGGGGTGTGGATCCGCCCCTTTGGCCGGCTGATCTACCTGATGCCGCCCTATATCATCGCGCCGGAGGACCTCAGTCGCCTGACCGGCGCCGCAGTCCGGGCGGCGGCCATGGTCGCCTGAAGCAGGCGTCCCGACTCCGTCCGCCTGAACGACAACCCCATCCCTGCCGCCCCGCCGGCTTTCCCATGAAACGCGAACTGGTCAACAAGAGCGTGCTCCTGGTCCTGGTGCTTCTCATCTCGGGCCTATTTCTCGGCATGATCCGGCAATTCCTCATGCCGATCTTCATGGCCGGCATCTTTGCCGCCATTCTCAGCCCGGCGCACCGCTGGCTTGCCGGCAAGATCGGTGGCCGGGACAACCTGGCCTCGATTTTGGTCATCGTCGGCATCGTCTTGCTGGTGCTGATCCCGCTTTCGCTCCTGATCGGGGTGGTGGTCGCCCAGGCGATCAGCGTCAGCCAGTCGGTCAGCCCCTGGGTCCAGTCCTTTATCCACGAACCCACGGCCGTGACCGCCTATCTGGAGCATTTGCCCTATTATAAACAGATCCTGCCCTACCGCGCCCTGATCATCGAGAAGGCCGGACAGGCGGTGGGCAACCTGTCCACCTTCCTGATCAACAGCCTCTCGGCGGTGACCATGCAGACGGTCAACGCGGTGTTCAGCAGCGTGATCATGCTCTACGTGATGTTCTATTTCCTGACCATGGGCGAGGTGCTGCTGACCAAGATCCTCTATTTCCTGCCGTTGCACGACCGCGACGAACGGCGTCTGCTGCACCGTTTCACCTCGGTGACCAAGGCCACTTTGAAAGGCACTCTGATCATCGGCGCCCTCCAGGGCGGCATCTGCGGCGTGGCCTTTGCCCTGGCCGGTATCCAAGGACCGGTCTTCTGGGGCACGGTGATGGCGGTGATGTCGATCGTGCCCGCGTTCGGCACCGCCATCGTCTGGGTGCCGGCCTTGATCATCCTCGCCCTCAAGGGGGAACTGCTCGGGGTGGTCATTCTGGGCGTGCTGTGCGGCGCGGTGGCGGGCAATCTCGACAATGTCCTGCGGCCCCGCCTGGTCGGCAAAGACACCGAGATGCACGATTTGTTCGTGCTGTTCGGTACCCTGGGCGGCATCAGCCTGTTCGGCATCCTGGGCATCATCCTCGGCCCGATCGTCGCCGCCCTGTTCATCACCATCTGGGAAATCTACGGCAAGGCCTTCGAATCCTATTTGCCCGATGTCGGTCCTTTGTTCGGTGCCGGCCAGGGCGGGAGGCGACCGGAGGAACCGCCTGCCGGCCCGCTCGAGCCGCCGGTGCCCTCGGCACCCGGTGCGGAACCGGCGGCGACGGTGGCCCCGCCGGAGCAGGATGCGCCGGCCAGTGGGGAAAACGATCGGAAAAGCGATGCAACAGGCGGGAATGTTGGTTGAATTTCCCTCTGTTCTCCAGTACAAAGCAATACTCTTTTTCCCTTGGCGACGACGGGAAAGAAACGTGCCGATGATCCCGACTTTATTGATTCCAACCTGAACAGCACAGGAGGGGTACTGCGATGAGCGAAGCAACCCGGGTGAAGAATACCGGCCTGCGCGGGGTGACCGTGGCCGATTCCGCGATCAGTTTCATTGACGGCGAAAAGGGGGTGTTGATTTACCGAGGATACCGGATCGAGGACCTGGCCGACCGCTCGTCGTTCATGGAAACGGTGTACCTGCTGCTGTTCGGCATCCTGCCCACCGGCGAGCATCTGGAGGCCTTCACCCGCCAGGTCAAGGACCTGCGCCGAGTTCCCGGCTACGTGATCGACTCCATGCGCCACTGGCCCAAAAGCGCCCGGCCCATGGATGTGCTCCAGGCCTGCGTGCCCCTGCTGTCCATGGCCGAGGAGCATGGCGACACCATGGACAGGCAGGTCTGTCTCAACCGGTCCATTGCCCTGGTGGCCCAGATGCCGACCCTGGTGGCGGCTTGGCACCGTATCCGCAACGATCAACCGGTGCTCGATCCCGATCCCGATCTCGACCATGCCGGCAACTTCCTCTGGATGCTCCAGGGGAAAAAAACCGATCCGGCCACGGCCAAGGACCTGGACGTCTGCCTGATCCTCCATGCCGACCACACCTTCAACGCCTCCACCTTTGCCGCCCGCGAGGTGGTGTCCACCCGCGCCAGCCTTTATGCCGGGGTGGCCGCCGGCCTGGGCGCGCTTTCCGGCAGCCTGCACGGCGGCGCCAACGCCAAGGTGATGGAGATGCTGCTCAAGCTGGAAAACGAGCCGGATATCGAGGGCTGGGTCAGCGCCCGGCTGGCCGGGGGCGAACGGATCATGGGCATGGGCCACGCCATTTACAAGACCGGCGATCCCCGGGCGGTCTACCTCAAACGGATGGGCCAGCGGCTGGGCGCCCAAACCGGCGGCAAATGGGCGGACATCTCCCGCAAGATCGAGGAAACCGCGTTGGCGATCTTCGCCGGCCTGGGCAAGAGCACCATCCTGCCCAACGTCGATTTCAACTCGGCGCCGGTCTACTACTTGATGGGCATTCCCACCGATCTCATGACCCCGATTTTCGCCATCTCCCGGGTGGCGGGCTGGTGCGCCCACATCATCGAGGAGCAGTTCGCCGACGTTCAGGGCAAGCCCGCCCTCTACCGGCCCCAGGCCCAGTATGTGGGCGAATACTGCGGCTTGATGGGATGCGAATACTCGCCGATGAGTACCCGGAAATAACCGGATCGCAGGACCCGCGCCGCTGCCGGCATCACCAGGCGGCGGCGCTCAGGTCGACCTTTTTCTCGGCAATCAGTTTCAGGCAGGCATCGACGCTTGCAGGATGATAGAGAGTGCCCCGGCCGGCGCGGACTTCCGAAAGGGCGGTCTCCAGGCCGAGCGAGGGCCGGTAGGGCCGGTGCGAACTCATGGCTTCCACCACGTCGGCCACGGTCAGGATCTGGGATTCCAGCAGCAGATCCTTGGCGGTGAGCCCCTGGGGATACCCCGATCCGTCGAGGTGTTCGTGGTGCTGGTGGACGATGTCGGCCACCGGCCAGGGGAAGGGGATATCCTTGAGGATTTCGTAGCCCACCTCGGTATGGCACTTGATGATCGCCCGTTCCTGGGCCGAGAGGCGGGCCGGTTTGGCCAGGTATTCCGAGGGCAGGCTGATCTTGCCGATGTCGTGGAGCAGGGCGGCGAAATGCAGCCCCTCGATCCGATCCTCTGAAAGCCCGAGTTCGCGGGCAATGGCGCAGGCCAGCCGGTCGACCCGCATCTGGTGGCCGGCGGTGTAGGGATCGCGTTTTTCCGCGGCCAGGGCCAGCGACTTGACCGTTTCCTCCAGGCTGTTGTGAAGGGCGTCCCGACTCTTTTCCAAGGCCTCCAGCGCGTGCTTGCGCTCCGAAATATCGCGGGACACTCCCCGGTATCCCAGCAGCGCGCCACTGTCGGCAAACACCGGCACCCCGTTTTTTTCGATCACCACGATCCGGCCGTCCCGGGTCTGGCAGACGGTCTCGAAGCCGCTGAACGGCTGGCGCGAGTCGATCAGCTTCCGGAAGAGCCGGCTGGTCCGTTCCACCTCTTGGATGGCGATCAAATCCACCAGATGCTTGCCGATCAGCTCCTCGGGCGCAAACCCGAGCAGATCGCGCACCTTGGGGCTGCAATAGGTGTAGACCCCCTTGGCGTTGATCTCCCAAATCCAGTCGCTGGTGGTTTCGACCAGCGCGCGGAATCGTTCCCTGCTCTCCTCCAGGGCGGTCAGCAGCCGCTCCCGTTCCTCCCAGATGATGCGGCGGACCCGGTCGGCCAGGACCGTGTGGCGGATCATGTAGAAGGCCAGAAAGGAAACCAGCAGCAGAATGACCGAGGCGATGGCGTTGAGCTGCTTGGCGATCAGGCCGATCTCGACATTGACGTCCTCGATGTACATCCCGGTACCGACGACCCAGCCCCAGGGAGTAAATCCTCGCACGTACGAGAGTTTAGGTACGATTTTGCCGGGATCGTCCTGCCATTGGAAGCGGTAGTCGACATAGCCCGCCCCCTGGTTTTCGGCCACCTTGACGAACTCTTCCAGCAGATTCCTGTCCAGGGGATAGCGGACATCGGGCACGGTCTCGCCACGGAGGTCGGGCCGGTAGGGGTGCATGACGATCAGCCCCTGCATGTCGTTGACCCAGAAGTAATCCTTGTTCACCGGGCCGTAGCGGATATCGCGGATGATGCTCAAGGCGGTCTGCTGGGCCTGCTCCCGGCTCATGGTTCCAGCCCGCTCCATCCGTTCGTAGGAGGCGACCATGTCCCAGACCACGGTGTTCATCTCCCGCAGCATCTCCCGTTTTTTGGCCAGCAGATTCTCCTTGAAGGAAGGCAGGATGATGACGAAGGTGGCGGTAACGAACAGGACAACGGTGAGCAGGGCCGGCAGGGCGATCCTGATGGAAATGGCATGGGCGAATTTTCGTTTTTTGTCCTTTTCCATGCTGGGCGCTCGGCAGAAAAGCGGGGCGATGCGGGCAAGAGGGCGGCTTCGGCTCGGGCGCCCTCTTTTTTCGTCAAACATAATGGTTAGCGGCCGGATCGGCAAGGTTTCCGACGGCCTCGGATTCGGCAAATCGTCGGTTTGGACGGACAGTCTTTGGCGGTGAGATTCGGCTTGACTTTCATGAATCGATCAAGTTCTGTTGCAAGCAGCTTTCAGGTTCCTTACGAGGATGAAAAGGGAACTCCGTGTAAATCGGAGACGGGCCCGCCGCTGTAACCGGGGACGATCGCCGCATAAAGGTCACTGGCCGAAAGGCTGGGAAGACGCGACGAAAGGACGAGCCGGGAGTCAGAAGACCTGCCTGCAAAGTGACGATCGCTCCCCGCGGATCAGGGAGACGGCGCCGATACGTGGATAAAAGGGCATCCCCGGATCATTTTGAATGGTCCGGGGATTTTTTTTGCAGGAGGCGCGGGGCGCCTCCTGCCGGACCAGTGCGGCGGGCGGTTCGGGGCCGCTATGGAGCCTCCGAACCCCCTGGGAAGAACGGCTCCGAGTTCGGAGGCCGGGAGAACAGGTCGGAACGCGGAACACCACCGGTTGCCATGTCCGGGAAGGCCGGCGGCGCATTGTTTGCCGGCGATGCCACCGCCCAAGCCCCCATTTCCGTTTCCGATACCCCTCTCAGCTACGTGCTGCCGCGCGCTGGAGCCGTTTTTCTTGACTGCGCGTTCGCCGCGCCCTACGCTCCCATGCAACATGCGGGCGAAAATTCCGGGCCGAACAGGCCGGCATCGCTTGTTTTTTTCCTTTCCACCGGATCGATTCCCATCCGGCTTGCCCGGTCCGGCCTGCAGGCCGGCGCTTTGGCGGGTTTTCTTGCGCCATCCGGCCCCGCGACTTAGTGTACAAACTGGGTTCATTGCAATAACTCCTTGAATTCCGTGGAGAAGCCAGCAATAATGGCCGTGAACCCATTGCCGCATCCCCCACTTTCCCTCGTCAAGGAGGCGCACGATGACCGACCCCAGACACTCCTCGCTGTATACCCACCTGCAAGCCGTCAAAAAAGGCGAGCGCGTCTTTGAAAACGCCTTCCAAAGCGTCAGCCGGATGATCCTGGAAAAGGAAATCAACAAGGTCACAGTCAATGGCAAGTCCACCTTCGATTTCACCATCTTCCGCGAAGGCAAGAAACATGTGATCGGCATGTACGACGAGATCAACTCGTTCGTCTCCTTTGTCAAGGACGCCTCCCAGGGCGGCTCCTCCAAAGAGATGGCCTTTGTCCTGGTGGGCGAGCCCGGCAACGGCAAGACCTTCCTGGTCGAATACCTGTGCTCCCTGTACCGCAATTTTCTCTCCCTGCCGAAAAACAGGAAATACACCTTCCGTTTCACCGGCCTGGAGCGGGTGGGCGGCTACGGCGCCATCAAGACCATCGAATCGCAGACCTACGAGGACCCGATGATCCTGGCGCTCAACCTGTTCGAGAGCCGCGACGAGTCCCTGGCCTACCTGGCCAAGAAATGCAAGATCAGCGACGCGCTGCTGGCCCAGTGGGCCGAGAACTACCGGCCGCTGGGGGCCTGTTCGGCCTATATCTGGAACGATATCCGCGCCATGGCCGGCGACGACATCGAAGAGATGCTGCGCTGCGTCGAGGTGGTGCCGGTGCCGCTGGTGGAGAGCCTGGGCACGGTGACCGGCAAGTATCCGGCTAAGGACAAAATCACCTCCTCGGCGGTGGATCTCCTCGGCGAGGAATCGATCCAGCGGCTGCTGCACATCGCCGACACCAACAACCCCTACCGTTTCGACCTGCGGCGCGGGGCGCTGGCGCGGGTGGCCGGCGGCGGCATCCACTTCAGCGACGAGATCTACAAGAACAAGAAGGATTTGGTGCAGGTGTACCTGGGCATCATCCAGAACCGGACCATCGAGATCGACGGCTACCGCTGGCCGATCGACACCTTGATCGTCGCCACCAGCAATAACTCGGAATTCAACCGGTTCCTGGCCGAAAAAGAAGAGGCGCCGATCGTCGACCGCTGCCGCATCTGCTATGTCTCCCACAACACCGATTACCGGCAGCAGCGCGACCTGACCGCCTATGCCATCGGCAACGAGGCCAAGACCACGCTCACCGGCAACACCATGCACCAGGACCCGAACCTCAACTACGCCGCCTCGGTGGGGGTGGTCCTGACCCGCCTGCCCCGCTCGGAGAAGCTGACCCCGGTCGAGACCATGAAGCTGGCGGCCGGCGAGGTGGCCGGCGAAAAAAGCCTGAAGACGCTGTCGGAGGTGATCGACACCCTCAACCAGGAGCACGACATCACCAAGCGTTTCGGCCAGAAGGGCTTGGGCCAGCGCAACTTGGGTCGCACCATGCAGTTGATGCTGGAGAGCTCGGAGACCAACGAGGGCCGGTGCATGTTCGCCTACGACGTGTTCACCGCCCTGGAGCGGGTGATTCTCGACTACGTCTCCGAGGCCGCCGACCGGGCCAAGTTCCTGGACGATCTCAAGATCGCCAAGGGGCTCTACCGCGAACGGATCATGACCGAGATGTTCAACGCCTACATGGACGAACCCCTGGCCATCCGCAAGGACGTGCTCAACTACGTCAACATGATCATCGGCATCGACGCCGAGAACCTGGGAGTGGACCGGATGTGGAAATACAAGAATCCGCAGACCGGCGAGCTGGTGGCGCTGAAGATCGACGAACGCTACATCGATTCGGTGGAGGCCGGCCTGGGCCTGAAAGTCCGCGAGCAGAAGGACTCGTTCCGCACCTCGATCCGCAAGATCTACGGCCAGAAGATTTCGGTCAACCCGGACTACGACTTCATGGACAACCTGGAGCTGGTCAAGGCGGTGACCGACGTGCGCCTCAAGTCGGACATCGCCGGCGCCGGCAGCCTGATCGGTGCCCTGGCCAACAGGACCAACGAGGAGAACCAAAAGCTCTACGACCGGATGATCGACACCATGCTCAACAAGCTCGGCTACTGCCTCACCTGCGCCCAGAAGACCATCGAGTATTTCTGCACCCAGGTGGACGAGAACTGACGGGATGGACCACAAAGCTGCGGAGGCGGTCATGCACAGGTTGCGGCAACTGTATCGACGGCTCGAGGCCAGGGGGCTGACCGAGGAGCAGCGGCGAGTGATCGAGTTTGAGCTCGCCCTGGCCGAACAAAGCGGCAACCCCGAATTCATCCACCAATTCGGCCAGGCGCCCGCGGCCCGTTCCTTCTACAGCTACGCCGATCCGGAACTGTTCGCCCAGGGGCTGCCTTCGCCGGTGCTGTCGCTGGTGGCGGCGCAGTCGCTCGACCACCTTCTCCAGCGCGACCTCCAGCGCGAACAGGACGGTTTTCCCCGCAAGATCCGCATCGGCAAACTGGTCAAGCCCGGCCGCGACGGTGACGACAAGGTGGTGGTCATCCCCACCACGGTGGAGGAGAAGCTGATCCACGACCGTGTCCCCGAGGACGAGGAAGGCGAGGATGGCGAAGGCCAGGATCCGGGCGAGGGCGGCGCCGGCGAGGGCGAAGAGGGCGAGGTCATCGGCGAACAGCCGGTGCGCGAGGAACAGGGTGGCGGCAGCGGTACCGGCCAGGGCCAGGGCGGTTCCCATGAATTGGAATCCACGGTCTACGATCTGGGCCGGGTGTTGACCGAGCAGTTTGCCCTGCCCAACCTGCGCGACAAGGGCAAGAAGCGCTCGCTCACCCGTTTTGCCTACGACCTCACCGACAAGAATCGCGGCTTCGGACAGATCCTCGACAAAAAAGCGACCTTGCGGCGGGTGCTGCAAACCAATATCGCCCTCGGGCGGGTGCAGGCCGGGGTACCGGTCGATACCGGCAACCTGATGGTTTCGCCCGACGACCGGGTCTACCGCATCCTTTCCCGGGAAAAGGATTACGAATCCCAGGCCGTGGTCTTTTTCGTGCGCGACTATTCCGGCTCCATGGCCGGCAAGCCGACCGAGCTGGTGGTCAACCAACATGTGCTGATCTACGCCTGGCTGAGCTACCAGTACCAGAACCAGGTCGAGACTCGCTTCATCCTCCACGACACCGAGGCCAGGGAAGTGGAGAATTTCCAGGCCTATTACCAGATGCAGGTGGCCGGCGGCACCCAGGTGGCCTCGGCCTACCGGCTGGTCAACCGGATCGTGGCCGAGGAAGAACTGGCCCGCGATTATTCGATTTACATCTTCCACGGCACCGATGGCGACGACTGGGACACCTACGGCGAGGAAACCCTGCCGGAGCTGGAAAAGATGCTGGTCTACGCCAGCCGGGTCGGGATCACCGTGGCCGAGAACGGCCTGGAGGGTTCCCGCCGCAGCGAGGTGGAGAAGTACCTGTCCAAATCGGGCCTGCTGGAGGCCAAGAAGGAGCTGCTGCGGATGGATGTGATGTCCAAGGACAGCACCGAGGCCAGGGTCATCGAGGGAATAAAACGTCTGATTTCTTAACGCCGGGCTGAACGCCCGCCGCCGGTGCGATATGGAACTGATCAGTCAGCATGCCAAGCGGATCATGGAAGGGTGCAAGGAACGCGCCCGGCAGGCCGGTTTGCGTTTCGGGGACGAAACCCTGGAGTACATCGTCACCAACCGCGACTTGGTGGCCCTGGGGCCCAAGGTGATGATCCCCACCCTCTACGACTACTGGGTGCAGGATGTCGAGGTGCTGCGGGACCAGGGGCGCTACGAACTCTATCCCAGCAATCCCTACGAGACGGTGATCAACACCCGGCCGCCGATTTCCTACTACAACGACAACAATCCCGACTGGCTCAACGTGATGATCTTCTATCACGTCATCGGCCACATCGATCTGTTCCAGAATAACCTCTTCTTCCGGCACACTTGGGACTACGATTTCGCCGGCAGGGCCCTGGCCGACAAGCGGTTGTTCGCCCGGCTGCGTTCGGAAAAGGGGCGCTGGCTCGATTACGTGATCGAATTCGCCCGGACCATCGACAACTTGGTGGGCTATTTCGACCTGCTGGCCGAAAGCGGCGAAACCGGGGGCGAACGGTCCTTGAGCCTGCTCGATTACTATTTCGATGTCTTTCTCCAGCGCGGAACCAAACCGGGGGTGAGCCTCTATGCCGGCGAAATTGAGCGCTACAACCGGATGTGCCGGGAATTCCCCGAGGACGGCGAGTTGCGGTTTCTCAAGAGCGTGACCGAAAAACACCGGGAGCTGGAGACCCTGTATGCCAAGAAACTGCGGGAGAAAAAGCAGGTCGGCCGGACCGATCCGCTGCAGTTTTTGATGGCGCACTCGCCCTTCCTCAACCGGGAAGAGAACCGCTGGATGCTGATGGTCCTGGAGGTGATCCGCTCGACCTCGCTCTATTTCCAGCCCCAGATCCGCACCAAGATCCTCAACGAGGGCTGGGCCTCCTACTGGCACGACACCCTGTTTTTAGGCGACGACCGCATCAAGGGCCACGAAGTCGACTACGCCATCGTCAACGCCAAGGTGACCTCCATGCCCCGGGTCGGGCTCAATCCCTACGCCCTGGGCATGCGGCTCTTCCAATACCTGGAACAACGGGCCGATCGCGGCCGCACCGGCCTGGCCTATTTCCAGACCCGCGACCGACAGGAACGGCGAAGCTTCGATCGGGCCACCGGCCAGGGACGGGACTTCATCTTCCATCTCCGCGAGAATTACTGCGACTCGATGTTCGTCAACCAGTTCATCGACCAGGATTTCGTCGATCAGCACCGGTTGTTCGTGGTCGGCAAGCGGCTGAACAAGGAACGGATGACCTGGCAGTACTATGTCCGCAGCCGCAAGGCCGCCGACTACAAACAGATGGTGGCCGACAGCCTCTACCATCCGCCCAGAGTCGAGGTCAGGGTGGACGGGAACAATGTTCTGGTTCTCGACCATCAGTTCGAGGGCAAGCCGCTGCTGCGCGATCTTATTTCCGGCGTGATGCTGGGCCTGGAATACCTCTGGGGCGGCGAGGTGCACCTCTACACCAGAGTGCCCATTCCGGTGAAGTCGAATCGGGAGGGCGACGACCAGGCCCGGGAAGAGATGCCCAAGCGGACCATTCAGTGGAAGCGGTTCCGCTATTCCATGAAGGACAGGACGCTGTCGCGCACCTTGGCGGAATGACGGCAGGGCACGACAACCGCACAACAGGGAGACGACAGGATGGGCGCACTCACCAAGGCCTTGGCAACCCTCAAGCAGTATAAGGAAGACCGGCATCGGCAGGACGAGCTCTGCTTCACCGAGTTCCTCGGCGAAGTGGTCGAGCGGCCCGAACGGAACATCCGCAACGTCACCCAGGTCTATGCCGACATGGTCCACCACTATGTCAGCGACGGCGGCGACGAATATGCGAGCGACCCGGAATCGATCAGCTATCTCAACTACAATTGCTGCAACCTGTTCGTCGAAGGATCGGACCGGCCGTTTTTTGCCGACCGCTTGTTCGCCAACCGCCTGATTCGCCATGTGGAATCGCTGTCGGTCGGCGACCAGCAGAACAAGATCTATATCTTCGACGGCCCGCACGGCAGCGGCAAGTCGACCTTTCTCAACAATCTGCTGCGCAAGTTCGAGGAGTACGCCAACACTCCGGAAGGCACCCGCTATGAGTTGGTGTGGCGGCTGCAGGTGCCCGAGTTGGCCGGCGGCGTCCAGCTGCTCAATCTGATCGGCAAGCTGCCGCAGCTGCTGAGCGAGGAAGAAGGCCGGGCGGACGATGCCGAGCCCGGCGGCGGGGAAAAGGGGATAACGGCCAATTGGCTGACCCTGCCCTGCCCGAGCCACGACCATCCCCTGCTGATCGTTCCCAAGGCGATCCGCCGGCAGTTCCTCGACGAATTGCTGGACAACGACCAGTTCAAGGCCCAGCTGTTCCACGAGAAACGCTACGAATGGGTGTTTCGCGAGGAGCCGTGCACCATCTGCCTATCGCTTTATCAGGAGTTGCTGAAAAAGGAGGGCGATCCCCTCAAGGTACTGGAGTCGGTCTTTGCCCGGCCTTATGTGTTCAACCGGCGGTTGGGGGCCGGTATTTCGGTGTTCAACCCCGGCGACCGCCGCTCGCAACGCAACGTTCGCACCGACGACGAGGTGCAGCGCATTCTCAACGGCCTGTTCTCGCCCGCCGGCAAGGTGCCCTACCTCTATTCCGGCTATGCCAAGATCAACAACGGCATCTATGCCCTGATGGATGTCAAGTCGCACAACACCGAGCGGCTGATGGATCTGCACAATATAGTCAGCGACGGTGTGCACAAGGTCGACCACGTCGAGGAACGGGTCAACAGCCTCTTTTTTGCCCTGATGAACCCGGAAGACAAGCGGGTGCTCACCGATCTGGCCGCCTTCGCCGACCGGATCGAGTATGTTAATGTTCCCTATGTCCTCGATATAAAAACAGAAGTCGAGATATATCGGGAGGTGTTCGGCGCCCATATCGACGACAGCTTTCTGCCGCGCGTTCTGCATAACTTCGCCCGGGTGATCGTGGCCACCCGGTTGCCGACCAAGTCGGACGCCATGCTCGAATGGATTCAGGATCCCGACAAGTACGAACTGTACTGCGACCACAACCTGCAGCTGCTCAAGATGGAGATCTACACCGGCCACATTCCGGCCTGGCTGACCGAGGAGGATGTGGAGCGGTTCACCTCCAAACGGCGGCTCAAGATCATCGCCGAATCGGAACAGGATGGCTGGCGGGGGCTGTCCGGCCGCGACTCCATCCGGATGTTCAACGAGTTCTATTCGATCTACGCCCGGGACGACAAACTGATCGACATGTCGATGCTCGGCAAGTTCTTTCGCAAATACTGCAAGAAGGACAAGAGCATCCTGCCCATGGGCTTCCTCGATTCCCTGCAGCGCATGTACAACTACTCGGTGTTGCAGTCGGTCAAGGAAGCCTTGTACGACTACAACGAGGAGCAGATCGCCCGGGATATCCAGAACTACATGTTCGCGGTCAATTTCGAGCCGGGAACGGTGGCGACCTGCCGGTTCACCGGCGAGCGGCTGGAGATCAGCGAGGCTTTCTTCCAGCGGATCGAATCGCGCCTGATGATCGCTGCCGGCGGTGCCGCCGCCTTCCGCGCCAGCGTGCAGAAGGCCTACACCAGCTCGGCTCTGACCCAGGAGATTTTGCGCGACAATCTTGCGGTCACCGAGACCGGGCTCTACCAGCACCTCTACGAGCGCTATATCCACACCCTGAAGGAAAAGGTGCTCGACCCCTTCCTGGAAAACGAGAATTTCCGGCGGGCGGTCAAGGAATTCGACCAGGAGTCGTTCAAGGCCTACGACCAGAAGATCCAGAGCGATATCCGCTTCATGATGAAGAACCTGCAGAAGAAATTCGGCTACACCCGCCAGGGTGCCAAGGAGATCTGCATCTACGTCATCGACAACGGTCTGGCCAGGGTGTTTTCCGAACAGGGCAATCTCGGGCAGTTCACGCCCTGATCAGTGGATCGAACAAAAAAAAGCCGGCCTCCCCGTTGTCGGGGAAAGCCGGCGCATGAAGAAGACCGCTTAGAAGGATTTGGTCAGGGTGGCGATGAGGCGCGATTCCTCCGGGCCGTTTTCAACCCCGTACTCCTGGAGAAAGCGCAGGTTTACCTGGAACAGCATGGGCAGGTAGAGCACGTTGAGCTCGGGGCCGATGGCATGGGCCTGCTTATGCTGGTCGGACAGGATGCCATAGGCCAGGTTGTCGTCGCTGTCGTCGGAGATCTGCCAGTAGGAGGCGCCGGCCAGGCCGGGACGGATCATCCAGTTGTTGAACCGGAATTCCTTGCCGATGCCGTATTCGGCGACAAACTCGGAACCGGGTCTGACGTCGGTGTCTTCCTGTTCGCTGTTGATCAATGTTCGGGTCAGGACGCTAACGGACCAGGTCTTCTGCTCGTCGAAATAATAGGTGCCGCCCAGGGTCAGGCGGCCGGACCAGTAGCCCAAGCCGGGCGAGGCGGGTTCGTTGGCCTCGTAGTGGCCGGTGGGGACGATCACCGCCAGGGCCACCGCGGCGTCCCAGCGGGGCCGGTGCCAGGCCAAGGCAAAAGGCTCGATTTCGATGTCGCCGATTGTGAAGGAATGGCTGTCGGAAAAGGTGCCCTGGGTGAACTCCTGGTCGACCAGGGGCACGACGAAATCGTAGAAATAGTCGGCGCCCAGAATCTTGATGTCGGTGACATGGACTAGCCGTTGGGCCGAGGCAAAGACGTTGAGGTCGAATTTCCCCGGCACGGTGTTACCGCTGTTGTTCTTGTATTCAGTCGGGTTGTACCAGAGGTTGTACATGCGGTAATGCCAGCCCGGCGGCGGGGCCGTGGCCGCCAGCACACCCTCGACCCCGTAGGTATAATGCGAGCCCGGGGTTGCCGCCCAGCCGGTGCCGCCTAGTCCTGTCAGCAGAGCCAGACCGCCGGCGATGCCGCCAAGCCATTGTTTACTTCTCTTGAACATCTTCTTCTCCTTTCTTGTTGTCGGTCGTCTTGGGTTCGGCCTCGCGGCCTTGCCCGCTTGCTTCTTTTACCGTTCACGATCCGGCCATCCGGCCGAACCGCTCCCAGAAATCGGGAAAGGATTTGGCCACGCATTGTTCGTCGGCAATGATCACTCCGGGGATGCGCAGACCGGCCACGGCAAAGCTCATGGCCATGCGGTGATCGTCGTAGGTGGCAATGGCGGCGCCGTGCAGGTTGCTGCCGCCCTTTCTGCCGTGGATGATCATCCGTGCCGGCTCTTCCTCCACCTCGGCCCCCATCCTGCGCAGTTCGCTGACCACCGCGGACAGCCGGTCGCACTCTTTGATCCGCAGGTGGGCGATATTGTCGATCACGGTCGTGCCCTCGGCAAAGGCGGCCACCACCGCCAGGGTCGGGGCCACGTCGGGCATGTCGCCCATGTCCAATTCGATGCCTGCCAGGGTTTCCGGGCCGGTGACGGCGATACCCGCCTCGGTCTGGTCGATCCGGCAGCCCATGCGGGCCAGATAGGGCAGGAGCCTGGCGTCGCCCTGCAGGGAGGGGACCGGCACGTTAGCCACCACCACCCGGCCGCCGGTGACCGCAGCCGCCGCCCAGAAGTAGGAGGCGCCCGAGGCGTCTCCCTCGATGGCGTAGCTCCGGCCCCGGTAGCGGCCTTGGGGAATGCGGAAGAAATTTAAGGTTGGCGCGGCTTCGACTCGGATGCCGAAATCGGCCATCACCGCTAGGGTCATTTCCACATAGGGTTGCGAGAGAATTTCGCCCCGCACCTCCAGTTCGGCCGGGGTCATGGCATAGGGCGCCACCAGGAGCAAGGAGGAGAGATACTGGCTCGATTTACCCTCCGGCAGCACGGTGCGGCCGCCGGCCAGCCCCTGGGCCAGGATGGTCAGGGGAGGGCAGTCGGTGCCGGCATCACTGTCGATGGCCACCTGCCAGCCGCGCAGGGCCTCCATCAGGGGCAGGATCGGCCGCTGGGCCATGCGTTCGCTGCCGGTGATGCGAAAACGGCCGTGGCCCAGTGCAGCCACCGAGGTGAGAAAGCGGGTGGCGGTGCCGTTGTTGCCGAGGAAGATGTCGGCGGCGGGCGGCTCGACCCGGCCGCCGGTGCCGTGGATCTGCCAGCAGTCCGGCGTGCTGTCGTCGCAGTCGATGCCCATGGCCCGCAGGGCGTTGATGGTATAGCGGGTGTCTTCGCTGGTCAGCGGTCCGAGCAGTTGCGAAGGGCCTTCGGCCAGGGCGGCGGCGATCAGGGCGCGCTGGGTCAGGCTTTTGGAGCCGGGAACCGTGACCACGGCATCAAGGGTGCGGATGGGAGTAATGGCGATCATCTCGGGGCATCAAGCAAAAGGTGAGGAATGCCGGCCGTGCAGGGCGGCAAGCAGGGCCTGGCGCATGACCGGGTGGGGGGCTTCGCGGCCGGTCCAGAGGGTGAACTGGGCCGCGCCCTGATACTGGAGCATGGTCAGGCCGTCGATGGTGCGGCAGCCGCGGGCAGTGGCCTCGCGCAGCAACCGCGTTTCCAGGGGCGCGTAGACGATGTCCATGACCACGGGGAAATGGGGCAGCAATTCGGGGGCGATCGGCATGCTCTCGATGTGCGGGGCCATGCCCGCCGAGGTGGTGTTGATCAGGGCATCGGCCCGGATCCCGGCCAAGTCGGCGGCCGGGACGAACGGGCAGCCCAGCTGCCCGGCCAGTTCGCGGCCTTTGGCTTCGGTGCGGTTGGTGAGCAGGACCTGGGCTCCGGCCTCGATCAAGCCGAACCCCACGGCCCGGGCCGCGCCGCCGGCGCCGACCAGCAGGACGGTGCGGCCGGCAGGGTCGATGACCTCGGCGAGCGCCCGGTTGGATCCCAGCCAATCGGTGTTGTGGCCGGTACAGCGGACGGCGGTACCGGTCCGTTCGAACACCAGGGTGTTGACCGCGCCGATCTTGCGGGCAACGGGGTCGATGGCATCGAGCAGGTCCATGATCGCCACCTTGAACGGCACAGTGACCGAAACACCGACGAACCCGAGGCTGCGCAGTCCATGGAAGGCCTCGGCCAAATCCGCCGGGCGCATCGGCACATAGACGCCGTTGAGTCCCAGGTGGGCCAGGGCGGCGTTGTGCATGGCCGGGCTCAGGGAATGCTCGACCGGATCGCCTATGATACCGAAGAGTTGGGTGTGTCCGTCGATCATTGGGGGCAATCGAGCAGGGCGAGTAGCCGATGGAGGTTGTGGATCGTGATCTGGCCCGGCGCGGTTGCCTGTTCCGGGCTTGGAGCGGCGTAGGTCATGTGGCCGCCGAGGTAGAGGGTGGCCAGCCGGCTGATCGCCCCGGCCTTGCCCATGGCAAAGGCGCAGAGGGGAAAGGCGACGGCCTCGGCTTCCTGTTGGAGGGCCAGGACGCGCAGGGCGTCGGCCGGCGTGGCGGCGGTGGTGACGATCTTGCCGATGTCGGCGCCGCTGGCAACCATCTGGCCGAGAATGGCGCTTAACAGATCGGCGGCGGGGGTGGCGGCAAAATCGTGGCTGGAGACGAGCACCTGGGCACCGCAAGCGCGGGCCGTTGCCAGCAGTCGGTCGCGGAATTCCGGCGCGGTCCGCAGCTCGATGTCGACCTGGTGGGCGCCGTTACGCAGGGCTGTCTCGAGGCAGCCGATGCGCTCCGATTCGCTGCCGGCAAACCGGCCTCCCTCCCAGATCGGCCGGTTGGTCGCCAGCACCGGTTTGCCGAGAGCGGCTACACAGGCGGGGGTAAGCGGCTCGCGCAGGCCGTCGAGCCGGATCTCGACCACATCGGCCAGACCGGCCACCGGCGCAACCGCCGCCAGCACCGCCGCGTTGCTCTCGGCCAGCACCGAGACGCAGATCAATCCCCTTGCCAAGGCCATGGCTTATGCGCCCAGGCGCAGGGAGCCGACGATGTCCCGGACCGCGGATTCGCCCTGGTGCCGCAGGTACGCTTCGATGCCGTCGACAATCTGGCCGGTCGCCGCCGGATTGAAAAAATTGGCGGTGCCCACCTGAATCGCAGTGGCGCCGGCCAGAAGAAATTCGACCGCGTCCTCGGTGGTGGCGATGCCGCCAATGCCGATCACCGGGATTTTGACCGCGGAGGCCACCTGCCAGACCATGCGCAGGGCCACGGGCTTGATCGCCGGGCCGGACAGGCCGCCGATCACATTAGCCAGCCAGGGCCGCCTGGTGCGGGCGTCGATGGCCATGCCGATCAGGGTGTTGATCAGGGAGATTGCGTCGGCGCCGGCGGTTTCAACCGCACGGGCCATGGCGACGATATCGGTGACATTGGGGGAAAGCTTGACAATGACTGGCAGATTTGTGGCCGCCTTGACCGCTTGGGTGACCGTTGCCGCCATTTCCGGAACGGTGCCGAAGGCGACGCCGCCCTTCTTGACGTTGGGGCAGGAGATATTGACTTCTAGGGCGTCGATGCCGGCCACGCCGGTCAGGCGTTCGGCCAGGACGGCATACTCCTCGATGGAGTCGCCTAAAATGTTGACGATCACCCGGCAGCAGCAGGTCCGCAAAAAGGGCATTTTTTCGGCAATGAACCGATCCGCGCCGACATTTTCCAGACCAATGGCATTGAGCATGCCGCAGGGCGTCTCGACGATGCGCGGAGGCGGATTGCCCGGTCGGGGTGCCAGCGAGATACCCTTGACCACCACCCCGCCCAGGCGGGCAAGCGGGACCAGATGGGCGAATTCGGCGGCGTAGCCGAAGGTGCCGGAGGCGGTCAGGACCGGGTTGGTCAGCGCCAGCGGTCCCAGGGAAACCGAGAGATCGATGGGAAGGTTCAGCGCTGCCATGCGACCTCTTCGGCATTCACCACCGGCCCGTTTTTGCAGACATGAAGATAGCGGCCGCCGTCGCCATGGACGGTGCAGCCCAGACAGGCGCCCAGGCCGCAGGCCATGTGCGCCTCCAGCGAGACTTCGCAGGCAACTTTGGCGTCCCGGCAAGTTTGCGCCACCGCCGCCATCATCGGCATCGGCCCGCAGGCGTAGGTCTTGGCCGCGGTGGGCAGATGGGCGGCGAGCAGATCGGTGACCAGGCCGCGGTGGCCGAGCGAGCCGTCGTCGGTGGCGGTTTCGACCCGGCATCCCAGTTGGCTGAATTCCGCTGCCAGTTGGGTGAGTTCCTTACCGGTGCGCGAGCCCAGGAGAACCGTGCAGCGTCGGGGTGTTTTCAGCCGTTCAGCCCAGAAGAGCAGGGGGGCGATACCGATACCGCCTCCGACCAGGCAGACGGATGAAGCGGGCGGCGGAGGGTTGAATCCGCGGCCCAGCGGTCCGATCAGGCTCAGGCTCTGGCCCGGGCGGCATCGGGCCAGCAGCTCGGTGCCTCGGCCCACCACCCGAATCAGGAGCTGGAGGGTATCGGACCCATTGCATCGGTGGATGGAAAAGGGGCGGCGCAGCAGGGGATCGAGAAAGGGGGCGCAGGACACCATGACAAACTGTCCGGGCCGGGCGGCGGAGGCGATCAGCGGCGCACGCAGGCTCAGCCGATAAAAGTTTTCGGCGAGCCGGTCGATGGTGTCGATTATGGAATTTTCCTGGTACTCGGGCATGGAAAGCGATACAACAGATCACGGGTAAACCGCGTTTTTTGAAAAATCAACAGGTGGTTATCAATGATGCAATCAGCTTTGCTCATCGTGGCCGCGGTGCTCGGTGCCGTGGTGGGTTCGTTTCTCAACGTGGTCATTCTCAGGCTGCCGAAAGAGGGGGAGTCCATTGTTTTCCCCGCCTCCCGTTGTCCCCATTGCCTCCATCCCCTGGCTTGGTACGAGAACATTCCCCTGCTCAGTTTCCTGGCCCTGCGGGGGCGGTGCCGGTCCTGCAAGGCAGCCATCTCCTGGCAGTATCCGCTGGTAGAACTGGCTATGGCGGTTTTGTCGGTTCTGGTTGCGAACCGGTTCGGCCTCGCGGTCGAGTCGCTGCTCTATTTTCTTTTCTGCGCTGCTCTGCTGGTTATCATATTTATCGATATCCATCACCAAATAATTCCCGATCAGATCAGCCTGCCCGGCATTGTCATCGGTTTCATCGGTTCTTTTTTTGTCCATACCGTGAGCTGGCAGCAGTCCGGACTCGGCATCCTGCTGGGCGGTGGCCTGCTTTACGCGATCGCCTACGGCTACTATGCCCTGACCGGCCGTGACGGGATGGGCGGCGGCGATATCAAGCTGCTGGCCATGATCGGCGCCTTTCTCGGCTGGCAGAGCCTGCTCTATGTGGTCTTTGCCAGCTCCTTGGTCGGCAGCGTGGCCGGGGTCGCCGCCATGTTCAAGCAGAAAAAAGGCGGCCTGACCCGCATCCCTTTCGGACCCTTCCTGGCGCTTGCCGCCCTCTCCTATCTTTTCCTCCTGGAGCAGATCAACCTGCTGTGGCGTTTGTACCTGACCTACACCGGCCTGCAGTGAATGCGAATCGACCCGCAGGCAAAAAAAAAGCCCCGAGAAAATCTCGGGGCTTTTTTTGCGGATAGGCAGGTGGCTTACGCTTCCACCTCGTGTTCCACCCCAATGGCTATTTTGTAGAGGATGGTGAGGATGAAGAAGCCGGCAGCCCAGACGCCGATGGTAATGAAGATTTCGTTGAGTGTCGGGTAGTACTCGACGATTTCTTCGGTCGGCGTGGGAACGAAGCCGCCCAGTACAAAGCCGATACCCTTGTCCAGCCAAAACGCCAGGAAGATAGACGCGCAACCGAGCCCCAGCCAGAGGTCGCTTTTCTTTCTGGTATAGGGGTTGGTGATCAGGGCAATGCCTGCGACGAAGAGCACCACGAAACCCCACATGAAGGGCACCAGGTTATTGTAGACATGACCATGGTGCTCCAGTCCGAAGAACAAGTATTGCAAGGTGTGCTTGTGGCCGGGGATGCTGGAATAGAAGCCGACGAAAAACTCCAGGCCGACGAAGAACATGTTGGCGATGGCCGCATAGGTGATGATGGTCACCATTTTGTCGATGGCTTCTTTGCCGGCATCGAAGTTGGCGACCCGCTTCAGGATCAGGGCCATGACCACGATCAACGCCGGACCGGCGGCGAAAGCCGAGGCTAGGAAGCGGGGGGCGACGATCGCCGACAGCCAGAAATGGCGACCGGGCAGACCGCAGTAGAGCATGGCGGTGACGGTGTGGATGGAGAAGGCAAAGGGAATCGAAAGATAAACGAAAAAGTAGATCCACTTGGGCGGATGCACCTGCTTGCGCTCCGCTGTCAGGATGACCCAGCCGCACAAAACGTTAAGGATCAGGTAGCCCCACAGCACGCACATATCCCAGAACAGCATGGAATGGGGAGTCGCGTAGAACAGGACGTTCAAGCCACGCAGCGGCTGGCCAAGGTCGGCCATGATGAACATCATGCACATCAGCAGGGAGGCGATGGCCAGGAATTCACCAAGAATGGTAATTCTGCCGAATGCCTTGAAGTTATGGATATAATACGGCAGCACCAGCATGACACCTCCCGCGGCCACGCCGACCAGGAAGGTGAACTGGGAAATGTAGATTCCCCAGGAAACGTCGCGGGTCATGCCGGTGATACCGAGACCGTAGAAGTACTGGCGGAGATAACAGACAGCCGCCACCGCAATAAAAAAGCCGAGGAAGGCCAGCCACATCCAGTAGTAATTATTTCCTTTTAATGCTTTTTCAAACATGGGGGCCTCACACGATATAAAAGACTGAAGGTAAGGTTCCGAGGGAAGGATTACGCTGAATGGTGTGATTCTCCTTCAGGATCTTCCGGATCTCGGAGCTCGGGTCGTTGAGATTGCCGAAGACGAGCGCCTTGCTGTCGGCGACGGCCTCGACACAGGCCGGCATTTTACCGGCTTGAACCAGTTCCACGCAGAAATTGCATTTTTCCACGACACCGCGTGTTCGGGTGGGATAATCGTGGTTGAGATGCTCGATGAACGGCCGGGGATCGCGCCAGTTAAAGCTACGGCTGCCGTAAGGACAGGCGGCCATGCAGAAACGGCAACCGATGCAGCGGTGGTAATCCATGCCGATGATACCATCGTCATAGCGGAATGTCGCCTTGGTCGGGCAGGCGCGGACACAGGGCGGATTGTCGCAGTGGTTGCACAGGATCGGCAACTTTTTGCTGGCGCTCTCCTCGTCCGGGTACAGATTGGGCCGTTCGGGAAAGGCGTTTTCGAACTTAGTCATCCAGATCCATTTGATCTCATCGCGCTTTTCAGGAAAATTGGGCACGTTGTGGAACTGGTGGCAAGCGTGGACCGCTTTCTCGCCCAGTCCGGGATCCTGATAGAATTTCTTGATATCGATGATCATACCGTAACGGATGGCACCCGGCTTGCCCGGAGCGGCACCGGCCGTCTCTTGGCTTGCACCGGTGTTGGCCTGCGCCATCCCGGCACCCGCAACCAAACGATCGACTACTGCAGTTCCACCAAGGCCCGCCAGGGTTGAAAGGCCGGCAACCTTGAGGAAATTTCTTCTGTTGGTATCCATGTGTTTTTTCCTCCTTCGCCGTTCACTCAACAGGGGCCAAGTGGCAGTCCCAGCAATAGGGACGAACCGATGCGTAGGTATGACAGGTGTCACAGAACTGCTTCTTGCTGGTGTGGCATTTCATGCAGTTCAGCATCAGGCTCTTGGGGTATTCCTTGCCATCCACCGTCACCGTTCCACGCTGGCCGTCCCGCAGGACTTCGTCGCGCCAGACGTTCAACAGCTTCATGTGCTCGGCGCGGATTTCGGCCGCAGGCAGCACGCAGGCTTTGGCATCCTTAGGTAACACGGGCTTGGGTGGTTCAGTCCCGCCGCCGCGGTTGTACCAGATGGGTATGGTGATGAACAGGACGAAAATGATCAGTCCCGGAATTATTTTACCGCTGTCATACATCGCTCTTCCTCCCTTCCTGCGGGTCAGTTAAACCAAGGTCCTGAGCCCTTCGGTCAGGTCTTGTCGTTGTTCACCTTCGATCACCAATGCGTTGCCGACAAGCTCGCTCAAACCGGCCACCTGAACCTCGGGTACCCAGTAGTTCATGAGGGTCGTCAAGGTTGCCCGGTCGATCGCGCATACACAGCCGAGGGTGTTGACCCCGTGTTTCTCGTGGACATAGCGGACGGCGTTGGCCCGCGGGAGGCCCGAACGCATGCGCAGCTCCATGATCTCGTCGGTGTTGAGCGCCGTACCCGAACCGCAGCAGAAGGTTTGCTCGCGGATGGTGTTGGGCGGCATTTCGAACCAGTTGTCGACCACATTGTCAAGAACATAGCGCGGTTCGTCCAGCAGGCCCATGGCACGCGAGGGGTTGCAGGAATCGTGGAAGGTCGCGACGACATGGGCGTTGCGGCTCTTGTCGAGCTTGATTTTATTGTTCTTGATGAGGTCGGCGGTGAATTCGGAGATGTGGACCATCTTGGTGGAAGCGGCGTTGTCGAACACAGTGCCGGTGATTGGCGAACGGGGAATCTCGAGGAAGTCGGTCGGCCCGTTCATGGTGTCCATGTATTGGTGGAGGACGCGCCACATATGGCCGCACTCGCCGCCCAGAATCCAGCGGACGCCCAGGCGCTTGGCCTCGGCGTAGATCTTGCCGTTGAGCTTCTTCATCATCTCGTTGGATGTGAAGAGGCCGAAGTTGCCGCCCTCGGAGGCATAGGTCGACCAGGTGTAGTCCAGGCCGATGGCCTCGAACAGCAGCAGGTAGCCCATGCAGGTGAAGATGCCCGGTTCGGCGAAGACATCGGCCGAGGGGGTGACGAACAGCACCTCGGCGCCCTTGCGGTTGAAGGTCGGGTTGACCCGGACGCCGGTGAGGTTCTCGATATCGTCGCAGAGAAACTCGACGTTGCCCTTGAAGGCCTGGGGGGTTAGGCCCATGTGGTTACCGGTCCGGTTGGAGTTGGAGACCGGCTCCATGGCCCAGTTGATACCCACGCCGACCATGTGGAGCAACTCGCGCAGCATCATGGTGATCTCGGCGGTGTCGATGCCGTAGGGACAGAAGACCGAGCAACGCCGGCATTCCGTACACTGGTAGGCATACATGAACCATTCCTTGAGCACGCCTGCGGTCATCTCGCGGGCGCCGACCATCTTGCCCAGAATCTTACCGGCTCGGGTGAACTCCTTGCGGTACACGGATCGCAGCAGCTCGGCGCGCAGCACCGGCATGTTCTTGGGATCGCCGGTGCCGATGAAGAAGTGGCACTTGTCGGCGCAGGCACCGCAGCGAACGCAGCAATCCATGAATATCTTCAGGGAGCGGAAACGATCGAGCCTGTCCGCCAAGCCCTTGAGAATGATTTCCTTCCAATTTTCGGGAAGCTTCCAATCGTCGTCTTCCGGATTCCATTCGCGGGCATTGGGAAAACTGACGCCCTTCTGGCTGTCCAGATATCTGATAACCTCAGCCTTGGCCGGGTAGGCGTAATTTCCGGGCTTGAAAACGGCAGGTACATCCATCCAATTCTTGGTCGGGATGGAGCCCGTCATCAGCGAAGGTCCCTCGGCAACGCTCCGTGCCAGCTTATCTACCTTTACTACTGCCATTGCTCTGTCCTTGTCCTCTTGAATTATCCAGCGTTAGTCATTAGCCTTGCGACGGCAACTCTTTCTCGACGGGAATGCCCTGCTCGACCATATCCTCGCGGAACTCGTCCTCATAAGCGGCATAGGAGTGCGGCTTGATCTCCGGGTTCCAGGGGTTGATGTGGCGTTTCATCCGGGAATCGTTTGCCAGATTCCGGGTCGGGCTGAGGAAGACGCCGCCCATATGCATAAGCTTGCTGAAGGGAAAGTACGCAAGCAGAGTGCACACCAAAAAGAGGTGGACATAAAAGAGGGAACTGATTTTGGCGGTAATGGTCGGCGAAAAGGTGACCAGGCCCACGGCCAGTTCCTTGATGGCGTTGATGTCGACGTCGGTCCGGAGGAAGAAGCGCATCAGGATGCCGGTCAGCACGATGCCCAGAATCAGGAACAGTGGGAAGTAGTCGTTCACCAGGGAGATGTAGCGCACCTGGGGATTGATCAGTCGGCGGCCGAACAGGAACAGCAGGGCGAGGACGATGGTCACGTCGGTCATGTACATGGCCGGCGCGCCGATCTGCAGGAGCGAATCGCCGATTTCCAAGAAGGAGACCAGCCCCGGCACCGGATCGAGAAACAGCCGCATGTGGCGGACGACGATCACCAGGAAGCTGTAGTGGAACATGATGCCGAAGAGCCACAGCCACTTGCTGGACTCGTAGGTCAGTTTCGGTCCGTCGTAGACGGTGGCCTTGGTGTTGCGCCAGAGTGAACGAAAGAGGACGATCTCCAGAAACATCCTGGCCACGACCTGGCCGGCGTTGACCGGAGCCTCAAGTTTGTCATGCTTGATCCAGGGCAGCGAATACCCCTGGCCGCAGGTGGTGGGAATCTTGAAAGGCACCGGCGATTTGCCCCAATGAATGACCCGGTAACAAAACCCGCCTAAAAATAGCGCCATGGCCAGATACGGAATGACAACGCCAAAAAGGTATTGCATTCCCGGTATCTGCACCAGAATCAGCGCACACAACACCAGGGCAATTACTGCCGCCAAAGGGAAGGCGTACTTCATCGATCACTCCTTCGCATTCAGGTTAACGAAACTTAAAAAAAAGTTACGATAAAAGCCGGAGTGCGCTCCAATCCTGCTTTGAAGCCCTCCGGCGGGTCACACTCGTTCATTTTTCAAGCCCGGCGCTCTCCCCCTGCTGCGCCCGGCGCATGAGGGCGGATGGGCAGGCCGCATCGGTGAGTATGGAGCTGCCGCTTTTCAACTCGCGAATCCGGTTGCGGTACAGCTGCTCCCGGCATTCGCTGTATATATTGAAAGCGGTCAGCGCCATCCGATCGATCCGGCAATCCAGCTCATCCAACTTGGCCAGCAGTGGCTTGAGGCCCTGGTCGCCGGAAAACACTTGCTTCACCACCCATTTCAACTCCAGAAACGGGGCAACGGCCTGGGCCGGGGTGAATTCCTGGACCGCCCGAATCCGGACCACCTGATCCAGCGGTTGAGCAAAGGCTTGTATCTCGGCGTCGGCCAGTAGCAGATCGAATAGGGCGGTCAATCCGGTCGTGATGTTACTGCCCACCGGATTGGCGAAAGGATCCTTGGCCGTTTTGAAAAAACCGGGCGCGACATAGCTGTCAAGAGTACGCTCGATCCACAGGGACAAGATCTCCCGCTTTTTGCGGGCCAGTGCTTCGATTACTGCTTCCATCGCTCACGGTCACAACGGCTCTCAAGCCCGCGAGCGGACCGGAGCAGTCAATGCAATTCTGTCAGTATATCAATCATCTCTCACTCGTGAAAAATGAATGACGATTCATGCACCGCATGCTCTAGCACGATTACCGATTTGTTTCAAGATAAAAGTTAGCGAACCGCTCCGGCGGAGCCGTTGCCGGCACGCCCTTCTTTTAACAAAAATACAGCCAGTTGGATGTATGGGTCGGTGGCGACCTGCTTGTCGAGCTTCTGCTCCGGCGGCTCCTGCTTGCTCTCGTCGTCGTCGCCGTCCTCCTGCATCAGTCCTGCTGCCTTTGCTTCCTTACGAGTGGCTTTTACCTCTTCGCGTTCCTTCCACATGGAATCGAGGGCCACGGTGACGGTGGTCTGCTTGGCTCGGATCTTGGTTTTTTGCGTTTCCTCCTTGATCTTCTTAAAGGCGGCGCTGTTGTCGATCCATTGTTTCCCGGCCAGCCACATCTGGTCCTGGGGAATGCGGTTGCCCCGCCACCGGGTATAATCCACCCGGTCCACCTGGTCCCAGGGCAGGGAATAGTCCATGTATTTTTCGCCTGTTTCGAGATAATCGAAGATCGAGGGCACGACCAGATCCGGTTCGACACCCTTGAATTGGGTGGAACCGCCGTTGACCCGGTAGAATTTCTGGATGGTCAGCTTCAGGGCGCCGAGATCGTCGTAGTCCTGCAGATGCAGGAGCGGCAGATTCTTATTCATGTCCATCATGGCCTGCACCGTTCCCTTGCCATGGGTGTGCTCGCTGCCGATGATGAAGGCCCGCCCGTAATCCTGGAGGGCGGCGGCGACGATTTCCGAGGCAGAGGCGCTGAACTGATTGACCAGGATGATCAGCGGTCCGCCATAGGCGACATCGCGGTCCTCGTCCTCGAGCACCCGGATAGAGCCCTGCGAATCCTTGACTTGAACAATCGGACCGCCGGGCAGAAAAAGCCCCGAAATCTGGACCGCGTCGGCCAGGGCCCCGCCGCCGTTGTTGCGCAGGTCGACGATCAGACCGCCGATTTTTTGCTTTTTCAGCTTGATCAGTTCGGCCAGGGTGTCGTCGCTGACATTGCGGCTCTCCTTGCCGTTGCTCTGGGCCGTGAAATCCCGGTAGAAACTGGGGATGCGCAGGTAGCCGATGGTGGTCTTGCCATTTTTGATCGTCGTCGACTTGGCATAGGTTTCCTCGATCCGGACCACGTCGCGGATGATGGGAATGACCCGCTTGGTCCCGTCGGGCTTCTGCACGGTCAGGCGGACCTCGGTACCCTTGGGTCCGCGGATGAGGCTGACCGCTTCGCGGATGCGCATCTCGGAGATATCCACCGGCTCTCCGTCCTTCTCGGCCACGGCCAGGATAGTGTCCTCGGCCTGGAGTTTCCCCTGCTTCTCGGCCGCGCTGCCGGGAATGATCCGGACCACCTTGATCAAGCCCTCGTCTTCCCGCAGCAGGGCGCCGATACCTTCGAGCGAGCCGCTCATCTGGATGTCGAAATCCTCCTTGGACGTGGGTGCCATGTAGTCGCTGTGAGGATCGTAGGCCCGCGCCACCGCATCGAAATAGCGGTCGTAGTGATCCTGGCGGGATTGATGCGCCAGCCGGCTCAGGGCCCGGTGGGTGGATTCGCGTACCTTCTTGATCGCTTCCTGGATCTCGGCCGGATGCTGTTTGGGATGGATGTTTTTCAGGATATCGGGCTGCTGCTTGGCCTTGGTTTCCAACAGGTCGAAATAGGCTTCCAGGACCTGCATTTTCAGGGACAGGTGCCAACGCTCTTTTAATTTATCAATATTTTCGGCGAATTCCAGCTTCTTGGGTTCGATTTCGAGCGATTCCTTCAGGTCAAAGTCAAAGCCTTGATTGAGGATCGGATCGATCATCTTGTCCACCTGATCGATCCGGTCGTTGAGCAGGGTCATGCCGGCGTCGGCCAGCACGATCTTGCCCCTGGACAGTTCTTCGTCGATGTGGTCGGCAAAGGCTTGGAGCTGCTTGGCGTCGGCTTGGAGCAGAAACCGTTTGCGCGGATCGAGCTGGCGGAGATAGAGGTCGAAGGCCCGGCGGGAAAGGGCGTCGTCCAACGGATGATGGCTGAAATGCTGGGCTGGAAGCTGCTGGCTGAGCATCAGGGCGATCAGTTGGTCGCGCTCGGCGTTGAACTCTTCGGGAGCCGCCTTTTTGGCCTCGCACGGGGCGGTCAGGGCCAGGACGAGCAGGAAAGAGACGGCTGCGAAGAGCCACGGGCGCCGGAAGGAAAGTCGGGTGGGCAGTGTCATAATGGTTGGCAGGTCAAATCCGGAAGGTGGATGAAAGCCATGGGGCGTTCACGGTGTCGGCGAATGGTTGATGGAGCGTCAGAAAGGACTGACAAGCTTGTCGGCGCTGGCCATGGCATCCATGATGGTATACATGTTGGATATCTGGCCAACCCGCATGGCTGATTTCAATTGAAAGAAATCCAGGCAGGTCCCGCAGGCGAGGATTTCCACCCCCTGGTCCTGCAGCTGCTTGAGGGCCTCGAGAGCCCCGGAGGCAGCGGTCACCAGCTTGACGCCGCTGTTGTAGAAAAGAATTTTATCCGGTAGCGGCTTGATTTCCTTGATGGTCTGGATGTAGGTCTGCAGCAGAGCCCAGCCCAACTCCTCGCTCCCCCGGCCCATGGAGTCGGAGGAGATGACGTACACCAGCCGGGTTGCTGCCGGAGGGGCGCACCGGTACAGATCCGGATCGTCGGCTTGCGGGACCGGGGTTTCGGCCGCAGTGACGAGAATTGCGAAACAGCCTTCGGGCCGATCGGTACTGGCCGCCGTGTGCCCCTGGTGTTGGGCGAAACGGAGGACATTGTTTTTCGATGCCTCGTTGTCGACCAGGACTTCAAGCTGGCGGGCGCCCTGTTCCAAGGCGTCCTTGACGCGCAAGACCGGCTGGGGGCAGGGAAGTCCGATGCAATCGAGCGTGATGTGGGACATGGAAAACTCCTTGCCCTGCCCGCCGAGAAACCACCGGCGGACCAAGCGTTTACAGAATGATTTCCTGCCCTTCCCGGGCAAAAAAGACCTGCATGGAACCGCAATGCTCGGCCGCGCAGTAGGTGAGTGCCATCTGGTCGAGCTGGTCGTCGCTGCGCTCCGGGTCGTGGTGGAACAAGGCCAGCTGTTTGACTTCCGCCCGCTTGGCGGCGGCGATGGCATCCTCGATCGGAGTGTGGCCCCAACCGACCTTGCCTTTTTCGTATTCCTGGCGGGTGTACTGGGCATCGTGCACCAGCAGGTCGGCTCCCTTGAAAAAATGTTCCAGCACCTGGTTCTGCTCCCGGGCCGCTTCCTCGCCTTCCAACGCCATCAACTCGTCGTAGGAGGGATGATCGGGATCGGTGACGAAAAGGTTGCGGAACGGTTCGGTGTCGTACGCGGTGCAGAAGACCGCCCCGCGAAAGCTGAAGCGGTAGCCCAAAGTGGTGATGGGATGGTTGATGATCGCGGTCGCCAGGGTGATGCCGTCGCCCAGGTCGATGAGAGGTTCCTCTTTCAGCCGCAGATACTTGATATTGCCGGCAAGTTCGCCCATGTTGACCGGGAAATAGCGGTATTTCATCTGGCCGCCGACCACGGCTTCCAGGGGTTCGTCTTCATAGGTCACCGGGCCGAAGACCTTGAGGCGGGTACCGGGAATATAGGCCGGCACGAAAAAGGGGAATCCCATAATATGGTCCCAATGGGTGTGGGAGAGATAGATCTCGGTGGAAATCGGTCCCTTGGGCAGATCGTGGGCCAGCATGTAGTTAGCCAGTTCGCGGATGCCGGAGCCGGCGTCGATGATGATGTGCCGGTTGACCTCCGGAAAGCGCAGTTCGATGCAGGCGGTGTTGCCGCCGTATTTCATGGTGCGCGGACCTGGGCAGGGGATCGAGCCGCGCACTCCCCAAAATTTGACTTGAATCATACCGCTCCTTGCGCACGCATGCGGCCGGGTCGCTCAGACCTGGAGAAAAATTTCCGCCTTCTGGATTTCCTCGTCAACAAGCCCGGAAAGGCCGACCACGGCCGACCATTCCAAATCGCACATGGCGAGCAGCGTTGGCAATTGTTCCTCATCGGGATAGCGGTTGCCGGCATAGCCGATGTCGAACAGGCAGATGTAAAAATCGGCCAGGGCCACCGTTGCCACCAGGGCCTGATGCTCCGGTGCCGCCTGCTCGGGGGAGTGGTGGTGGCAGATGGCGTCGGTGATCACCGGATTGAGCCGCCAGTTCGAGGCAATCATCTCGCCGACCTCCTCGTGGTCGATCTCCAGGCATTGCTTCTCCAGGTGGATCAACGGCAGCTGTTCATTCTTCGCCTGGGCCAAAACCTCGATGTATTCGTCGCCGAAGGGAATCTTGCCGAGATCGTGGAGCAGGCCGGCCACGAAGTACTCTTCCCGTTCCGCCAAGGGCAGGCCGCGCTCGGCAGCCAACAGTTTGGCCATGACGCCGACCCCGATGGAATGGGCCCAGAAATCCTTGATCGGCAAGGCCTTGGACTTCTTGGCCTGGCCGACACAGCGGATAACGGCAGTCGACAGGGCCAGGTTCTTCACCGTGTTCAATCCCAGCATGATGATCGCCCGGGTCAGGGAGGTGACCTTGTTGACCAGGGAATAGTAGGCGGAATTGATCAGCTTGAGAACCTGGCCGGTCAAAACGGGGTCGAGGGAGATGACCTTGTTGAGATCGTTGGGAGAAGTGTCGGTTCGGCTGCAGATCTCGAGGACTTTGCTGACCGTGGTCGACAGACTCGGCATTTTGTCAACAAAAGCGCGGATCTTTTCCAGTTTTGTTTTCCGTTCGCTCATCGACACGACACGCAAAAAAGGGCGGAGTACCCGGAACACCGGGGGGCTTGAGATCGGGCTATAATAAATGAAGGCGGGGGGGAGGTCAAGCAGACGGTGCTGTTTTTGCCAAGTTGATTAACAACCGTGTTTTTTGAGAAAATCGCGAACCACCTCGTCCATGACCTGCAGCGGTGTTTGGCCGGCCTCATTGACCCGGATCCACAGGCAGCGCTGGAAGGCCCGGTGCAGGTCGGCCGCAACCAGCAGCTTCAATTCGGCCAGTTCCGGCAGGCCGGTCTCAGGAGGCGGAGGCGAGTCGGGCATGGTAGGCCACCACCTCCCGATAGTGCAGCCCCGAGCCGCCGAAGATATCGAGGGCCGATCCCACGGTCACATCGATCCGCTGGCGGCCGCTGTTTCGGATCAACTCCAGGTCGGCAAAGGAGGCGACTCCGCCGGCATAGGTGGTGGGAACCGGCACCGAAGCGGCCAGCAGGTCGAGCAGGCGCGCGTCGATTCCCATGCACTTGCCCTCGACATCGACGGCATGGACCAGGAATTCGTCGCAGTAGCCCCCCAGATCTTCGAGGGTTTCCGAGCTGATCCGCAGAGAGGTGAATTTCTGCCATCGGTCGGTGACCACATAGTACCCGTCCTGCCGCCAGCGGCAGCTGAGGTCGAGGACCAGCCGTTTTTTGCCGACCAGTTGGGTCAGCCGGGCAAGACGCGCCCGGTCCAGCTCGCCGTCGTGGAAGACATGGGAGGTGACAATGAGGTGCGAGGCCCCCTGCTCCAGCCAGTGGATCGCATTGTCCGCGGTGATGCCGCCCCCCACCTGCATGCCGCCGGGCCACGCGGCCAGGGCATCGCCAGCGGCCGCTTCGTTGCCCGGACCGAGCATGATGACATGCCCTCCGACCAGGCCGTCCCGTCGGTACATGGCGGCGTAGTGGGAAGGAGGCAGGTCGGAGGCGAAGTTGGTCCGCACCTCGGCCGGATCGTCAACCAGGGTGGAACCGACAATCTGTTTGACCTTGCCTTGATGGAGGTCGATACAGGGGCGGAAGCGCATGCGGGGTACACAAGAAAAAGGGGCTGGCCGAATCGGCAGCCCCTGTGGTGCGAGCGGATTACATTTCCTTGATCATCATCGTGGTGGGGTCAAGGCGCAGACCCTTACCGTCCGTGACCAGTTCGCCGGAGTTGCGGATGATGTCGAGCTGGATGGTGGCATCGTGTTCGGGCTTGAGCAGGATGATCATGTCGAACAGGTCGTCGACTTCGTGGCAGGGCGCGGGCACGCCTGTGGGCGAAACCCGGTCGTCGCCGCGATGGCAGATGGCCGAGAACCAGGCCTGCATGTCCATGGTTTCCATCAGGTTCTTGAGGTCTTCCAGGGCCTCCCGGTCCGTCTGGTCGAAATTGAATCCGTCGACGATCAGGCAGTTCGGCCGGAAAATATCCTGTAGTACCAGGTCGTTCAGGCGTTCTTCCAGGCGCGATCGAGTAAAGGCGGCCACCTTGAAGGTCATGATCATCCGGTGTTGGGCGACCATGTCGACCAGCTCGTGCGGCCGGGTGACGCTATGCCCCTGGAGAATGGTCGAGAGGATGTCGTCATACCATTTCTTGGTCTTATCGATGGTTTCGCCGATGCTGACATGGATGACGTTTTTGCCCCGGAGGATGGCGTCCAGGGCGATCTGCACCAGGAGCGCGGTCTTGCCGAGTCCGGCCCGGGCCATGACCAGGCCCAGTTGATTGTTCTCCCGGCTCATGTTGAGCACCCGCAGCGGGTTTTGTTGTACCAGTGGTTCGTATCCCATAACTCACCTCGTTCGGTTCATGCTGTTCTGTGTTGAAGGCAACCGGTCGGCGCGGCTCACGCGTCTTTTTTCTGGGTCGCGAAGGCCTTGATCAACTCGTCCGCAACTCCCTTGGGCACCTGCTTGTAGGTGGCGAATTCCATGGTGAATTCGGCCTTGCCCTGGGTCAGGGAACGCAGGGTTGTGGAGTAGCCGAACATCTCGGCCAGCGGCATTTCCGCCTCGACCACGGTGTAGTTGCCCTCCTCGAAGGTACCGATGATCACGCCGCGGCGTTGGTTCAGGCTGCCCATGACCGATCCCTGAAACTCGGAGGGGCCTTCCACAGCCACCTTCATGATCGGCTCCATAATCACCGGCGCGGCCTTGGCGTATCCTTGCTTGAAGGCGCCGATGGCGGCCACCTGGAAAGCGATGTCCGAGGAGTCGACCGCATGGAAGGAGCCGTCGTTGATGGCCACCCGTACGCCGGTGATCGGCGCTCCGGTCAGCGTACCTTTCTCCAGGGATTTTTGGAAGCCCTTGTCGCAGGAGGGTATATATTCGCGGGGAATCACGCCGCCGACGATCTGGTCGACAAATTCGTATTCGCCCTCCGGCAACGGCTCGATGAAACCGGCCACCCGGCCGTACTGGCCGGAACCGCCGGTCTGCTTCTTGTGGGTGTAGTCGAACCCGGCGCGCTGGGTGATGGTCTCGCGGTAGGCCACCTGCGGCGCGCCCACCTCGACCTCGGCCTTGTACTCGCGCTTCATCCGCTCGATATAGACTTCAAGATGCAGCTCGCCCATGCCGGAGATGATGGTCTCGTTGGTCTCGTGATCGACGTAGGTCTTGAAGGTGGGATCTTCCTTGGTGAAGCGGTTCAAGGCCTTGGACATGTTGATCTGGGCCTTGTTGTCCACCGGATTGATCGCCAGGGAAATGACCGGTGCCGGCACGTGCATCGAACTCATCGACCAGTTGAGGCCCGGACTGCAGAAGGTGTCGCCCGAGGCGCAGTCGATGCCGAACAGAGCCACGATGTCACCGGCGCCGGCACTGTCGATCTCTTCCATTTCGTTGGCATGCATCCGGACCAGACGCCCGATCTTGGCTTTCTTGCCGGTGCGGCTGTTGATGATGGTGTCGCCCTTCTGGATCACGCCCTGATAGGTGCGGATGTAGGTCAGCTGTCCGTAGCGGCCGTCCTCCAGCTTGAAGGCCAGGGCGACCAGCGGATCGGCGGGGTCGTTGCTGACCACCACCTCGCTTTCGTTCTGGTTGAGGTCCAGGGCGGTGTTCTCGATGTCGGTCGGGCACGGCAGGTAGGAGGTGACCGCGTCGAGCAGCAGTTGGATCCCTTTGTTCTTGTAGGCCGAGCCGATCATGACCGGGGTCAGTTCCAGGCTCAGGGTGCCCTTGCGGATGGCGTCGTGGATCATGGCTTCCGGAATCTCGCCTTCTTCCAGCATGGCTTCCATCAACTCGTCGGAAAACATCGAAACCGCATCCAGCAGCTCTTCCCGCTTGGCTTCGGCCTCTTCCTTCAATTCCGGCGGAATCTCGGTCTGCCGCATCTCGTTGCCCTGGTCGCCTTCGAAATAGATCGCCTTCATGCTGACCAGGTCGATCATGCCCTGCAGGTCGCTTTCCAGGCCGATGGGCAGCTGAAGCATGATCGCGTTGAGGTCGAGCTTGTCGCGCAACTGCTGGGTCACCCGGAAGGGGTTGGCGCCGGTGCGGTCGCATTTGTTGACAAAGGCGATGCGGGGGACCTTGTAGCGGGTCATTTGCCGATTGACCGTAATCGACTGCGATTGGACGCCGCCCACCGAACAGAGGATCAGCACCGCACCGTCGAGCACGCGTAGGGCGCGCTCGACCTCGATGGTGAAGTCGACGTGGCCGGGCGTGTCGATGATGTTGACATCGTAATCCTTCCAGGTGCAGTAGGTGGCAGCCGACTGGATGGTGATGCCGCGTTCTCTCTCCAGATCCATGGAATCCATGGTGGCACCGACGCCGTCTTTACCCCGGACCTCATGAATGGCGTGAATCCGTTGGGTGAAGAACAGAATACGTTCCGTCAGTGTGGTCTTGCCCGAATCGATATGGGCGCTGATGCCGATATTCCGCACTTTGGTCAAATCTTTTTTCATGACGCGTTCCTCGAACCGCTTGCTGGTCGCCTGCCCCGCATTGCACTGTGATGCGGGGCCACTATTCAACTGTAAATAAAAAAAGGAGTTACAGCAGATTCTGCAACTCCATGCGTTATGCTGTGAGCTGGCAACGGGTGGAAAGGAAAGGGAATCTTCGTGCTCCGAAAAAGCTTGTTCGCGCCTTAGCTGGGGTCGCCAGGAGGCGGAAAAGCTTAATTGTGCCAGACTTTAGTAAATCTTACCTTTATAATGCGGCAATATTTCAGGGTCAAGTGTTTTTTTGTTTTTTTGCCAGGGGAAAACCATGAATACAACGGGAAGAATAGAGAAGGCGCGTGGGGTCAGACCCGGTGTCGCATCTGCCCGAATCCGGTTCGCAGCAGCGAATCCCGGCTGACCATCCCTTGGAACCGGCCGTTGTCGTCCACCACCGGCAGGCGCTTCAGCCGTTGCTCGATCATCAGCCGAATCGCTTCCTCGATCGCCACGGTTTCCCGCACCGTGGGATGATCGGTCCGCATGATCTCGCCGGCCGTGGTGTTGGCCAGCCGATGGGCCAGGTCTTTGCCTAATGGGAGGGCGAGGCGCGAAAACAGGGCGTGCAGCCCCTCCGGATCCGGCTTGAAGTAGCCCAGCAGGTCGCTGTCGGCGATCATTCCGAGCAGTTTGCCATCGGCATCGACCACGGCCACCCGCTGCAGATCGTTGGTGTTGATGGCCGGGATCAGCCGATCGATGGGCGTGTCGGCGGGCACGGCCAGGGTGTCGCGTCGGAGGATGTCGCCCACGGTCCGTAGATCGGGCACGGCTATGTTCTGGGCCCGGAAGGCGTTCCAATCGGGAGCCTCGCGCATCACGGTTTTGAAGATGTCCAGTCGCGACAGCATGCCGGCCAGGTGGCCGATCTTGTCCACCACCGGCAGCCGCTTCAGCTGTCGGGCGAGCATGAGCTCGACGGCCTCGGCCAGCGGGCGGTCGCTGTCGATGGTTACGGCCGGAGCGGTCATGATCTCCTCGACCCTGCGCCGGGCCAGGGCAGCCATGGCGGCATCGATACCTGCCCGGGCAGATTCTGTCAGCAGTCCCAATCGCAGGGGCAACCCGCCCCGGCCGATCAGGTCGCCCTGGGTCACCACCCCCACCGGACAGCCTTTGCCGTCCACCACCGGCAGGCCGGTGAAAATCGAGGAGAGCAGCAGGCGGGCGGCTTCGCTGGCGGGACGTTCGGCGGTGATGCTGGCCGGGGATGCGGTCATCACGTCCCGCACCGCGAGCTGTCGGGGGAAAAAGGCGGTGGCGGCCTTGTGGCTGACCACGGTGAGATCGTGGACGGCGATGATGCCGCTGCCGACCAAGGGGTCCAATCCGGCCAACACCTGGTCGGCGGCGGCGGCCGGCAGGACGATGGCGATGCGGATCGGCAAGTTGAACGAAAGCACCTCCAGCCGGCCAGTGGCGACCTCCCCGCTTTCATCGCAACCGGCAATGCCCCGGAAGACCATGCAGCGGGCGGCGATTTTCAGGCCGCGAACGTACTGGATCACCGCATCGGCGATTGGCCGGCCTTGGTGGCGGGCCTCCTCGTTGGTGAAAATCTCTATCGTTTTGTAGTCGAGCATCGCGGCGTTCCTAGCGCAGTCCGCCCAGGCGCAGGCCCAGATAGGTGAGCGCCAGGCCCCCCAGGTTGTTGAGCAGAATATTGGCCACGGCCTGCTGGACCAGGCCGATTCTGCCGGCAGTGATGGTTTCCAGGGAAAAGGAGGAAAAGGTGGTCAGGGCGCCCAGGTAGCCGGTGATCAAAAACAGCCGCACCTCGGGGGTGAGCAGGCGGGAACGGTCGGCAAGGCCGAAGAGCAGGCCAATGACAAAGCAACCCGCCAGATTGACGACCAGGGTGCCGTAGGGAAACGAAGTTCCCCACAGCCGGGCGGTGAGTAGGCCGACGCCGTAGCGGCTGGCCGCTCCCAGGCTGCCGCCCGCCATGACGATCAGCCATGTGTATCCGGTCATCATGCCGAACGCTCCTTGCATCAAAAGATGGGCGTGGCCGCCATAGCCGGGACACAAAAAAAGGGTTGCAGCCGATACGCCGCAACCCTTTGCTTGTGTTGGTGCCGAGACCAGGATTTGAACCAGGGACACACGGATTTTCAGTCCGTTGCTCTACCGACTGAGCTATCTCGGCACCCGAATTTGAAGGCCTGCATACTTAGCAAAGATGCAGGTTTATTGTCAACATTTTTTTATTTTTTGTTGTCGGAGAAAAGATCTCCGAGGTCGATTTCGAATTTGTCGAGGGCGGTTCCGGTTTTTACCGAGGGGAGGAAGCGCTTGCCGGCGGCGCTGCCGGTGACCAGTTTGGCCGGGGCATCGAGATCCAGGCCGCTGATGTTGAGATCTTCGAGACCTGGTGCCCCGCCTTTGCCGGCGGAAGTCTGCGGTGTGGGTAGCGGGGTGGTGGAAAGTGCGGCCACCGGTTCCAGATCGACCAGCGCCGGCGGTTGCTCGAAGCGGATGGGCTCGGCCTGTTCCGCTGTCGGTGGCGCCAAATCGGAAATATCGAGTTCGCCGAAATCCACGGAAGGCATGGCGGACCGGGGTTCATCGGCGGGTTCATCCGCTTCGAGCATGAAGTCCTCGTCGTCCGACATCTCGATGGCTTTTTCCTCGTCCATCTTCATTTCATCGCCAAAGCCGGCAAACTCGATTTCGTACCGTTCGGCCTCCTGCGGCTGCTCTTCCTCTTCTTCCGGCGTTGCCTCGCTCGCCTCCACCTCTTCCATGGCAAACAAGGTCGCGCTTTCGGCCAAGGAAGATTCGTCCTGTTCCTCGGCGAACTCGCCGGAAACGGGGAGCTCTTCTTCCTGGTTGGCGGCGAAGGTCAAAAACAGGGGGGGAGGGGCGTCATAGGCCGTGCCATTGATTTCGGTACAGAGGTCACCGAGATATTTGTGGCACTTTTTGCACGTTTCCAGGTGGTCGAAGGAGGTAAAGCCGCATTTGGGGCAACGCATAGTTTTCGCCTTATTCGTGAAGAAAGTCGAACGGTACCGGGCACGCAAAACGGGTGCGGCACTCGATGGGTGCACCCATTATCGCATAGAAAAAAAGAGAAAATCAAGATGCGAACCAAAAATATCGCGGTAACCGCAAAATTCCTGCGTCAGCGATCGGTCCGGCAACAATGGCGTTTCAAGGACGGACGAAGGCTGAGGCGACAGGATTACTTGCGCCGACCGAACCGCTCGTAGCTGACCTGACCGAAAGGCAGAGATGCGAGAGGATGTCCGCTCTTGGTGTCCGCCGGATGGCCGATGCCGACAATGGCCAGCACCTTCAGGCCTCCGGGCACGCCGAGGAGATCGGCGAGAAAGGCCTGCGAATCGCTGCCGTCGCCACGCTGCCGCAGGCGGATCTGCACCCAGCAACTGCCCAGGCCGAGGTCGGCGGCCTCTAGGTGGAGGAGAGTGGCGACGATGGAGGCATCCTCCACCCAGACGTCGCTCTTGGCCGGGTCGGCGCAAACCACGATCGCCAGCGGCGCGTCCTTGAGGAAGGTGGCGCCGTGAGCCTTGGACTGCGCCAGTTGCTGCATCGTCTCCGGGGCGGTGACCACGATCAGCTCCCAGGGATTGGTGCCCTTGGACGAAGGCGAGCGCAGCGCCGCTTCCAGGAGGAGATCGATGGTTTCCGGTTCGATCGGCTGGGCCGTGAATTTGCGAATGCTTCGGCGGGTACGCAAGAGATCGATCAGCATGCAGGGCCTCTTTGGGATGAAAAGGGGTTCTTCAGGTCAGGGCCGTGGCTATTTCCTGGTGCATGGCGGCGATGACGGCATCGGGATCGGCGGCGTCGCGGATGGGACGACCGACGACTAGATAATCGGCACCGTCGGCGATGGCCCGGCCGGGGAGAGCCACGCGTTGTTGATCGCCGGGGTCGCCGCCCGCCGGACGGATGCCGGGGGTGACCACGGCGAAGTCTTTGCCCAGGCGGCTGCGGAGCAGGGCCACTTCCCGGGCCGAGCACACCACGCCATGGGCACCGGCCCGCAGCGAGGTCGTGGCTCGCTGCAGCACCAGATCGTCCACCGAGCCCTGGAAATTCAGCTCGCTGACCTGTTCCGGGCCAAAGCTGGTGAGCACGGTCACCGCCAGGATTCCCACGCCGGTGTCGGCGGCCAGTGCCGCTTCCACCACCGGGCCGTAGCCGTGCACCGTGGCAAAGGTGACCCCCCGGTCGGCGAACTGGCGGACCGCCAGCCGCACCGTGGCCGGGATGTCGTGGAGCTTGAGGTCGAGCATTACCTTGCAGTCCTTGGCCACAATGGCGTCCACCACCGGCCAGCCGCCGGCAAAAAACAGCTGCAAGCCGACCTTGAAGAAGCGAATGCGGCCGGCCAGCCGATCCACCAGCTCCAGAGCCTGGCGGGGATCGGCCAGGTCCAGGGCGAAGATGATGCGCTCTGACAAGGGAATGGGATGCGTTTTCATGCCTTGATCATCTCCTCGGTCAGCATACGGTCGGCGAAATCGAGGATGAACTGGCGCTGGGCCGGGGTGGCCTGGGCAATGCATGAGCAATGCATGTTGCTGGCGCTGCGGATCAGAAATTCAAAGCGGATCGAGCTCTGTTCCAAAAGCACCGTGCCATAGAAGGGGCCGCAGTCCTCATGCCCCAACTGGTCCGCGCCGAGCAGATCCGGCGGGATGGTCAGGAAGAAAACCCCTTCCAGACCACCCGGTTTGAGGGTCCGCTTGAGATAGCTGTCTAGGTTGTCGCGTTCGAGGAAGGAGATCTCGTCGATCAGGTATTGGCGCATGGGCGTGATCCTTGGTGTGGCGAAAAACAGCTGTCTTACAGGTATTCGGCGGCGAGCGAGGCCAGATGGCTGCGTTCGGAGCGGGTCAGGGTGATGTGGCCGCAGGCCTCCTGGCCCTTGAGCCGTTCCACCGTGTAACTCAAGCCGTTGCTGCTGGCGTCGAGGTAAGGGTTGTCGATCTGCTCCGGGTCGCCGGTGAGGATCATTTTGGTGCCCTCGCCGGCTCGGCTGACGATGGTCTTGACCTCGTGCGGGGTCAGGTTCTGGGCTTCGTCGACAATGACGTACTGGCGGGAGATCGAGCGGCCGCGGATGTAGGTAAGGGCTTCGAGTTCGATCCGGTCCTCGCGGAGCAATCGTTTGATGCCCAGCTCGGCGGCCGCGTCCTGTTTGCCGCCGTTGGTCAGGCCCATCAAATAGGAGAGGTTGTCGAAGATCGGCTGCATCCATAGCTTCATCTTCTCGTCCTTGGTGCCGGGCAGGTAGCCGATATCCCGTCCCAAGGGGATGATCGGGCGGGAAACCAGCAGTTTTTCGTACCGATCGGATTTCAGGGTGCTGGCCATGCCGGCGGCCAGGGCCAACAGGGTCTTGCCGGTCCCGGCCTGGCCGATGAGCGACACCAGCGAGATGTCCGGATTGAGCAGCAGCTCCAGGGCGGCCCGCTGTTCCAGGCTGCGGGGGCGGAGCTTGAAGGCGCTGTCGTAACGGGGATCGAGGGCTTGCAGCCGGGTGGCGCCCACCGCCCGGCCGACCTTGGTGTGCCGCTCGTTGCCGACCTCCTTCAACAGGACGAATTCGTTGGGCTGGAAGGACTCGTCCGCCAGTTCCACCTCCCTGTCCCGATGCAGGCTGTCGATCACGGCACGCTCGACCATCATGGTTCGCCAACCGGTGTACAGCTGGTCGAAGTTGGCCTTTTCCCGTTCAAAGTCCTGGACTTCGATGCCTAGGGCGTCGGCCTTGAGGCGGGCGTTGATGTCCTTGGAGACGAAGATCACCCGCTTGCCTTCGCGGAAAAGCCGGAAGGCGGTGGCAATGATGCGGTTGTCCGGAATGTCCAGGTCGATGCAGGTGCCGCAATCCCCTTCCTTTTCCATGGTAATCCACACTACGCCGCCGTCGCCGGTCCGCACTCCCTGGCCGAGACTGCCCTGGCCGCGCAGCCGGTCGAGGCAGCGGATGGCCCCGCGGGCATTGCGGCCCAACTCGTCGTTGTTCTTCTTGAATTTGTCCAGTTCCTCAATCACCGTCATCGGCAGGACCACGGTATTGTCAGCAAAACTGGTGATGGCCTCGCTGTTGTGGAGGAGAACGTTGGTGTCGAGAACGAAGAACTTGTCGGACATACGTTTTTTCTGCGGGTTAGGTTTGCAGGGATGCGGAATGTCAGAGATCGAGACCGGTGGTGTCGCGGTTGAGGACTTCGCAGCCCTCTTCGGTGACCACCACCATGTTTTCCAGGCGGATGCCGCCCCAATCGGCCAGATACAGCCCCGGTTCCACGGTCACCACCATGCCGGCGTGCAATTGCTTGCGCCAGCGCGGCGACAGGCGGGGTTCCTCGTGGACGGCGATGCCCACTCCGTGGCCCAGGCCGTGACCGAAGGCATTGCCGTATCCCCCGTCGGCCAGCACTTGGCGCGCGGCCCGGTCGACCGCCGCCCCGGTCACGCCGGCGCGGATGGCGCCGATGCCGGCCAGCATGGCCCGCCGCACCAGCCGGTGGCGGTCGATATAGGTCTGGTTCGGCTTGCCGAACACGAAGGTGCGGGTCATGTCGGAGCAGTACCCCCGGAAGACCAACCCCATGTCGATCATCACCAGATCGCCGGCTTGCAGTTCGCGGTCGGTGGGCACGGCGTGCGGCCGGGCGGCATTGGTACCGAAGGCGACGATAGTGTCGAAACTCGGTCCCTCGGCGCCCATTTCCCGCATGGTCAGGTCGATGGCCAGGGCGATCTCCCGCTCGGTCATGCCCGGCTCGATGGTCCGGTGCACCGACTGGAAGACCTTTTCGTTGAGGGCGGTGGACTGGCGCAGCAGGCGCAGTTCGTACTCGTCCTTGATCACCCGCATCTGTTCGATCAAGCCGCTGACCGGGTGGAGGGCTAAGTCGTTGCCGGCGCAGAAACCGGCTAGGCGGATGAAGGCCGAATGGAGGAAATAATCGCTTTCAAAGGCCAGGGTGCGGAAGCCGATTTTTTTTTGCAGCCGCTCCAGCAGGTTGATGAGGCCCTTGGCATACAGCTCCACCCGGTACAGCGGCGCCTCGTCCTCGGCCTGCAGGGTGAAGCGGGAGTCGGTGAGGAGATAGGGCTGGCCTTCGCAGGGGATGAGCAGAAAGCCGCTGGTCTCCTGGATGCCGTGGTCCGGGGCGGTGTAGCCGCTCAGGTAGCGGCGGTTCTGCGGCTGCGAAACCAGCAGGGCATCGATCTTTTTTCGGCGCAGATAGGCCTGGAGGCGGTTGAGCCGGTCGGCCTGGAGATCCCCGCCCATGGTCAGGCCCCGGTCCATTCCTGCAATTGGGCCTTGAACTGCTCCAGGGCCTGGCCGTACTGGCGGTCGAGATCCATTTCCAGCCGGGCCCACTGGTCCTTGAACTGGGGCTCCATGGTGGGGTCGATCTTCATTCCGTCGGCTTTCATGCCCTTGCGCATGAGCATTTGTTCGATCTGCATCCGCATCTGTTCCTTGAGCTGTTCGTACAGCTGGGTGCGGTGTTGGCCATATTGGGAGGCAATGGTTTGCAATTCCCGGCACAGGGCGGAGATGTCGGCGGAATCCCGATTGAGTTCGACGATGCCCTGGACGGCCTTGCCCAGCCGACCGGTGCCGTCGTCATCGCGGGGCAAAAAGAGGTTGCGCAGCAGGGAGGCCAGCATGCCCTTGCGGATGGCGGCCCGCTGTGCCGGCTCCTGTTCTTCCAGCAGGGCAAGCAGGGAAGGTTGGGTGCCGTTGAGGAATTCGGCGGTGCAGTGCATGCCCTTTTTCAGGTTTTCCTCGTGGCGCATCTCGTCCGGGGTGGCAACGCCCATGCGGGCGGCGCGCTCCATGACCAGATCCATGGTTGACTTGATTCCTGCCATGAACGGGTTCTCCTTGGTGGGTTGGGATGGTCGCTGTGGCTTGCGACTATAAACATTGTCGGCGCAAACTACAAGCCGCGGCCATCGATCAGGCGGGCGGTGAAAAAGCCGTCGAGGCCGTCGGATGGGTTGGGACTGAAATATCCCGAACCGTCGACCAGCCGGTGCGCGGCTTCGGGAAGGAAGAGGGTGGCGTTTTCCGCGGCAAAATGGGGACAGCGCTCGATAAACAGCCGGATTGCCTCCTGGTTTTCCTCGAGTTCCAGTGAACAGGTGGCGTAGATGAGAACGCCGCCCGGTTTGAGCAGGCTGGCGGCGATTTCCAGCAGGTGGACCTGGGTTTGCCGGTAGGTTGCCAAATCCTCGGGTCGGCGATTCCAGCGGATGTCCGGCTGGCGGCGGATGACGCCGGTTCCCGAGCAGGGGGCGTCGATGAGGATGACATCGAACGGTTGGGGGCGTCCGGCGGCATAGCCGCGCAGATCGGTCCGCACCGGCAATACTGCCTGGCTGTGGCCCAGGCGGCGGAGATTGTCGCGGAGCAGGCGATAGCGGCGCGGGTCCGGCTCGACGGCAACGATGCTCCCGTCTGGCGGCAGCATTTCGGCCAGATGCGAGGTCTTGCCGCCCAGGCCGGCGCAGCCGTCAAGCACCCGGCAACGGCTTGGCAGCGGGCCGGCTAGCAGGGAGGCCAGTTGGGCCGCCTCATCCTGCACCTGGAAGTGGCCCGCCTCGTAGCCGGGCAGGGCGGCGATGGAGCCGGGGAAGGTGTCGACGACCAGGCTCGCCGGGCTGTACACTCCCTTGCGGGCGGCGATGCCGGTCTTGGTCAGGGCCTCGAGCAACAGGGTGCGGCCGGTGCGACGGGTGTTGATTCGCAGAGTGAGCGGCGGTTCGGCATTGTTGATCCGGCAGATGGCCCGGGTCGTTTCCTGGCCGAAACGGGCCTGCCAGCGCTCGATCATCCAGGCCGGGTGATTGAGCAACGGCGGTTCGGCCGCGGCCAGTTGATCCGCCGTGGGCAGGGTCGCCCGGCTGCGAGCCACGGCCCTGAGGATGCCGTTGACAAAGCCGATCAGCCAGGGCGGCTGGCCGGCCTCCTTGAGGGTGTTGACCGTGGCGTTGACCGCCGCGGATTCGGGCATGCGGTTGAGGAAGAGCAACTGGTACACCCCGATCCGCAGGGTCATCAGGGTGCGCGGCTTCATCTTGCGCAACGGGTGTCGGGCAAAGGATCGGAGGATATGGTCGAGATACTCTTTCTGACGTAGCACCCCGTAAACGAGGGTTTTGACCAGGCCCCGATCAAGGTCGGTCAGGCGCTCGATTGTCGCATGGAAGAGAATATCCACGGAGTTATGGGTCGTGGCCCACAGGCAGAGGATTTCGACCGCGGTGGCGCGGGGCGTGGGGTGCGGTGGAGAGGGGGCCATGGCGATGCGGTGATGGCTTGGCAGGAAATATCGCGGAATCTTTGGCGAAATAAAAGGACTCGAAGCAATCGCCATTGTGGTCGCACAATGCCATGCTTGCCGTCAATTGCAACGTTTTTTTCGAATGGTTGCGCTCTCCTGGCCTCTGCTTTCCCCTTGACAGCAAAAAGGACGATACGGTAAAAAGAACCCTCATCGCGCCGGAGTGGTGAAACTGGTAGACGCACTGGACTCAAAATCCAGCGGGGGCAACCCCATGTCGGTTCGATTCCGACCTCCGGCACCAAAAAAAGATCAAGGGCTTACAGATTCACCCCTGTAAGCCCTTTTTTTGTTCGCTTGCATGAACTTGCATATCCTTAATGCGAGCTTTTTCTGCCATCTTCAGGAGTTTTCAACATCGGGATTTGCCCCGACTTTTCCGGTTAAATCGCTTTATTTTGATTGGAAAAAAATATAGTTTGTCACCGCTGTGATACGGAGATTGTCTTTCGGGGGTATCCCCTTTTCCGACCTGCAGGTTTATTTATCGCGATCGGCATCAGTATCAGGTAACGATCGTCTCAATATGAATGAGGCGTATTTTTTATCTTCAACGCATATATGCCTGATCCACCAGTTTTTTAAAAATTGCAATAATTCACCGGTATCATTGTAAATTTTTAGTTTTGAGGCCATGTCGATAGTCTTTATATACAATTCATTGTGTAATTTTATATGGGCTTCAGCTTCTGGATAGTTCCAGTCTTTAATTATCCCTTCCTCTGTAATAAAATGAAATTTTGTATATTCATTCAAAATTGTAATTGTTGAAGCTGTGATCATTGTTCCATCTTTATTTCGCATGAAATAATGCAACGTATTGATGGTTGATATGATTGCCCTGTGCTGTTCGTCTATTATTGGTATTCCTAGATTATTTTCTTCGTTCCAAACGATATATAGAGGAATATTCATGTTGCAGTGTGACTGGTCTGTTTCCCCGAATTAACTACTCGATTTTCAATTAAAAGGCTACTTTTTCACCGCAAGCTGAACACTGGTATGTGGTATCTTTTATGCCCGCTTCGCTGAAGGACGGGCTATCCGAACTTTCGGTTTTTTTGAGCAAGGCACTTCCGCAATGACCACAATGGCTTGAATGATGTTGATTGCTCGCAAACGATTCGGTACGGTTTTTTTGTTCATTAAGACGCTTTTTGAGTTCCGCATTTTCAGTCTCAAGATCTTGTACTTTATTCTCGATTCTCGATAATTGAGCGGATAGGATTTCGAGGTGCTCCTTGAGTGTATCGGAATTGCCGTTCTCGTTGATCAATTTCTTTAAAAACTGAATTGGTTCCATATCGACTTTGCTCCGTTGTGGCTCGATAAAGGAGTTGATGTGAGTTGTATTCTTGATTGATATTTTTGTACTGTGTAAACTTGAACATCCTTCCCTTGTTAGGGAACGGAGGTAAGCTTATAATCGTTTATAACTATTATTTTTTAAAACGATGAGTACCGATTTTTTATTATATTTTTGATATGATGAAACAGAAAAAATTTTATTTCTGGCAATTTTTTCAAAAAATTCTGATATTTTTGTGTTTTGATATAAGTATGCCCCTTTTGACGAGAGGTGTCTAGACGTATCTTCTTTCCACCGTAAAGATTGAGACAAAACTTTCGAGCTGGCCCGCATTCATTGTTTCCAGTCGTTTTTGGCTAAGCGATAAGTCCATCTCGGGATGAATTTTCCCCTTTTCTTCCATTTCCGGCACAACTGGTTGTGATGTTTCACGGATAATTTCTCAATCAAAGGCTATATTCTCCCGTCATTTGGGATGGATTTGGTCCCAATTGCATCGAATCCACGGCAAATGACGAAGAGCCAAAAGATCAAGGGCTTGCAGATCGTGTTCTGCAAGCCCTTTTTTATTGCTCACCCGCTCGTGCAAATTTGCGGATCAGCTTGTTGGAATCCTGCACGGGAAGCGGTGCGACGTGCACGGACCTTGCGGAGCGCGTCGACCGGCTACCCCGTCTCATCGAGGAACGGTTCGGCTGGGAACGGAGGCAGCCGGTCGACGCAAACGGATTACTCCAAGGATGGCTTGGGAGTTGCGTTGGTGGGTGCCGGGAGAATCGGGTACAGTACCTGCGGCTGTTTGCCGGTGGTCGATTTGAGGAAGGCGACGATCTTGTCGATATCGCCCGTTTTCAGGTCGGCGCCGAGCTGCGAGTCGTTCATCACCGACACCGCTTCCTTCAGATCCCAGACCACTCCGGAATGGAAGTAGGGCGGAGTGAGTTCGATATTGCGCAACGATGGAGATTTAAAGGAGAATTCGTCATTCTTGGCCTGTGTGACGGCAAAACGTCCCTTGTCGCCGGCAAGGATGGCATCGCTCGGTTTCTTGACCACGCCCAGCTCGTAGTAGCCGTCTCCGCCCATGTTGGTGCCGCCGTGGCAGGAGACGCAGCCGTGCTCCATGAACAGCTTCAACCCCTCTTTTTCTTCCTGATTCATTGCCTGGGCGTTGCCCTTGAGGAAGAGGTCGAATTTGGAGTCCGGGGTGATGAGGGTGGCCTCAAAGACTTCGATGGCCTTGGCCATGTTGTCGAAGGTCACCGGGTTAGTCTGGCCGGGAAAGGTTTTCTTGAACAACTCCACGTACTCGGGCATGCTGTTGAGGGTCTTGACCACGTTGTCCGGGGTGTTGTTCATCTCCACTCCGGCCTGGACCGGTCCCTTGGCCTGCTCGGCCAGATCCTTGGCGCGGCCGTCCCAGAACTGGGCGACATTGAACACCGAGTTGAGCACCGTGGGGGCGTTGCGCGGACCGCGTTTCCAGCCATGGCCGGTGGAAGTCTGCTGATAGTCCGCACCGCCGAGGCCGACGTTATGGCAGGTGTTGCAGCTGATCAGGCTGCTTTTGGAGAGTCGGGGCTCAAAATAGAGCATCTTGCCCAGTTCGATCTTGTCCGGGGTGGCCTCGTTGTCCTTGATGGCCGGCGCCTTGTCCGGGACGGGGTGGAAGGCGGCCTGAGCATCCTTGAGCAGGCTATCCTCCTTTTCCGCGGCATATCCGGCAACGCTGCCGGCAAGGGTAAAAATGAGGGCGACAAGATAGGCTTTTTTCATACTCTCCTCCTGATCCAAGTTGGGTTGGTCGACGTTGTAGCGGGGTTGCTGGTGTGCGCATTACTAAACAGAGAATGATTCTCGTTTGCAAGCAATTTGTGGTCCTTTTTGCCGATTCCGAGGCAGAAATCGGTTGGCAAGGCATGTATCGGTCGGTGCGGGCAAAGCCACCGGTCAATCGGTGAAATTAAGCATGCATGCCTTGGTATCTACGGAAAAGCACGATGTTGTGGCTCAGGTCGCGAACCAGTCTGGCAGGCGCGAGAAGCCTTGGGGAGAATCGTCCAAAAGATAGCGGTACAGACAATCCGGTCAACAAGCTTGCGGGATTGATTTATCCCAAGGCAATGATATACTGAAAAACTTCTATAGTACCTGTTCGATGAAACGAATCGATCCCTGACAAACGCCCGGCTTCATGTCGGTGGAGGAGCGATGAAAAACAGTCAACGAATTGTACGGCAATGGGCTGGCTGGCAATTGGTCTGCATTGCCGAGGAGGAATATCTCCTGGTCCGTCGCGGTGGGTTCAATGTCGATTTCGGTGCCGCCAACGATGGCGACGCGGTGACCGAGGCGGTCCGCTTGATGAGCGAAATCGATGGCGACAGCGGCCACGCTCTGTAACCGGCCGCCACCCGCGCCGGAACACGGGTATATCTTGTCCGGGTTCCGCGCCACATGGCGAAGAGCCCGGACATCCGGACAGTTCGTTACTCCTCCATCTCCGCGTCGGGGTTCCAGGCCGACACCACAAAGCGGAGCTGCCCCTCGACGCGGGGAAGGGTCTTGCCGTCGGAGGGGAGCGGAATTTTCACCTCCACCTTGCCGGTCCTCAAAGTCTTGGCGTCCAACTCGGTGGTTTCGCGATTGAGGGACGTGCCCTGCCAGGCATAATTGATCTTCCATTTGGCGCCGGGTGTGGCCGGCGGAGCCAATTCCACCAGGATTTGGTTGCGGAACAGGTAGCTCCCCTCGTAATGCTCGTTGATCCAGAGCTTCTTTTCGACTTCATAGTCCGGGACGCGCACGTTAAGGGACAGGCAGTAGGCCAGGGTGGCCCGATTGGGATTCACCTTGGCCCGGTTGGCAAGGAACACCGAGGACACGTACAGACTGCCGTTCTCCTTGGGCGAAGCCAGCCAGTTGGCCTGGCTCATGCACGCGACCGAATCCTCCACGGCGGTGCGTCGGGTGAGATACCAGAGCTTGCCCCGGGGGGATGCCAGGATTTCGAACTGGTAGAGCGCGTTGATCTGCTTGCCCGCGTCCTGCTGCTGCTGCACCTCGACGGGCAGGCGGATGTCCGCGATGTCCAGCCAGATGTCCGCACGCACGTCGCCAAACAGAAAGCGGGTGAGATTCTGGTAGGCCTCCTCGCTGTTCACAATCCCGTAATGCCCCGAATGGGAACGGTAGGCAAAGGCCTTGGCGCAGGGCTGGCCCGGCTGGCCGTTGCTTTTGAGCCCGCGCAGGGTGGCGTTGTCGATTTTCACCAGCCCGTCGCTGCCATGGCCGGCAAAGGTCCGGGACAGGCCCATGGCGACCTCGTAGTCCATGCGGTTGGTCCCCACCATGCAAAAGACCCGGTCCGGAGAAAAACGGTTTTCCGGCAGCCAGTCCACCCGGTCGTCCGGCAGCTTGCTTTTGAGTGCCGCCAAACCCAGGTATTGGGCCATCCGTTGGCGATTGAAGTTGTTGATGTCATCCACGCCGAACCATTTGGGGACGTTTACCCCGGCCATGTCGATGCCGTTGTGGGGGGTGGCGTAGGTGAAGAGCTTGTCGACGTAGCGGCTGGCCTTCTTGGGGTCGTTGGCCGGGTTCTGGAGGAATGCCCGGCAGACCAGGCCGCCCATGGAGTGGGCCACCAGGTAGCAGCGGAAATCTCCTTCGGCTACGCCGTTTGCCGGGTTTTTACAGACCAGATCCCGCACGCGCAGGACCAGATCGCCCAATTGGCGGGCGAAATCCTCGATGGGCGGCGTCTTGCCGGTCCCCAGCATCATCGAGGCCTGGTCGTAATAGCGAAAGATGATGATGGAGCGGCTGGAAAGCTGGTTGCCGGTGGGCTTGCCGGTGGCGTCGATTTCCCATTCCTCGTCCAGGATGTCGCAGCCGTTCTGGTAGACGTTCTCGTAGTTGAAATCCGAGGCAAGACGCACCACGGGCGACTGGAAAATGAACTTGCGGGGCGGTCGCTTTTTGTCCGGAACCGCCCGGAACACCGTGGACCCCAGGTTGAAGCCGCAGAAAGGATCGGCGGTCGTCTCCTCGATTTCCTCGGCCGTCATGGCGTAGCCGCGCACATAGATGATGGGATGAAACGGGGTGTTGGGGTTGGGCATGGCTCTCCTCCTTGAACGGGTTGTCTTCTTGGACGGCACCTCGGTCATCACGGAAATGCCCTGGTTGTGCCGCGTGCACCGTACCGCCGCAAACAGGGGCGGCTACGAAAGATCGGCCAAAGGCGGAATGTGGGCCATGAACATCGGGAGGCGCGCCAAATCGCGGGCAGCGCCGACATTTAAGCCTGGTGGGTGCCCCTTGCGACCGCCCCCTCGATCTCCACCCGGTTGCGGCCGTTCATCTTGGCCGCATAGACGGCCGCGTCGGCCGCGTTGATGGTCTGGCTGATGTCCAACCCCGGTCTGAATTCCGCCACGCCAAAGCTCGCGGTGAGAAAAAGCTCCACGCCATGCGCATAAAACGGGGTGTCGGCGATGGCACGGCGGATTTTTTCGGCCACGATCCTGCCCTCGGCAAGGGTCGTCTCCGGCAGGAGCACCACAAATTCCTCGCCGCCCCAACGGGCGATGGAGTCCTGGCTGCGGAGCATGTTCTTCATGCGGATGCTGATCTCGATCAACACGCAGTCGCCGGCTTCGTGGCCCTTGGCATCGTTGATTCTCTTGAAATGGTCGAGGTCGATGAACAAAACCGAAAACGGCAGTTGGTTGCGTTTGTTGCGGCCGATTTCGTGGTCGAAATGCTCCATCATCGCCCGTCGGTTGTAGAGCCGGGTCAGGGGGTCGACGGTCGCCGCTTCCTGAAGCGCGGTCTGGGCAATGATGCGCTGGGCGATTTCATTGCTTAGCCGGTTGTTCACCTCGCTCAAGTCGGCGGTCCGCTGCCTGACCCGGATCTCGAGTTCGTCCTTGGCGCGCTGCAGGGCGTCGAAGGCCTCGCGCCGCTTGTGCTCGGTGTGGGCCAGCGCGGCCGACATGTCGTTGAAGGCCTTGAGCAAGTGATCGAGTTCGTCATGGGTGCGCAGTGTGATCTGCTCGTCGAGCTTGCCCGCGGCAATGGCGGTGCACCGGTCAATGGCCAAGTGGATGGGCGCAATGAATTTCGCCGAGAGAAATCTGGCGAAAAGAAAAGCCAGGGCAATCGAAGCGAGCAGGGAAATGAGCCCCGATACGCGCAGGCCCTTGTATTTTTCGTAGACCTGGTCGGCCCGCATGTCGATGCCCACCAAATATCTGCCGCCGCCGTGCTTGATGGGCGCATAGCCGGACAAAAAGGCGCCCCATTCGTCCAGGGTGATTTCGTCGTCGACGGTGACGCTCGTAAACCCCTTGATCAGGTTGGGGAAGGCATGGTCGTATTTTTGGCCGGGCCGGGCCGGGCCTGTTTGGCGGTTTCGTCCGAATCGACCACGAAATACACCTCTTCGCCCGCTTGCCGCATGACATACAGAAAGGAGATGTCCGGATTCATCCGCTTCAAGGAACGCAATTTCTCCAGGGTGTCGATATATCCCTGCTGTGACACATCCGCCTGGGAGGCAACGGTGCCGACGGTCTCGGCGTCGATCATCTGGCTGATCAGGGCGGCGCTCGATTGGAGGCGTTCTTTCAATCCGTGCATTAAGGTGTTGGCCGCGCTGGTGTAGAAATAAGTGCCAATGCTGCCCGATACCATGAGCACGGCCAGTACATGGCTTAAAAAGAGCTTGAGGCAAATGGTTGGTTTGACCTTCATGGCAATACCGGCCCGGGTCCGGTGCGGGATGGTTGGTCTGCTTGGGGGAGACGCTTGGGTAACTGCGTCATTTTTATTGATTTTATTGAATATCGATGCATTGGGCAACGATTTATATGGCAAAGCCGTGCCCAAAAATGGGCCGGAGTGCGTCGATGCTCGGGAATTTTTTTCTTAATTCAGTTAAATTGCGATATTGTTTGCAGTCGGCGCGGCAGGGGATGCTTGGGGCTTATCCGAAAGAAAACCAATTTTTCCGTTTGATTGTCACGACATTGACCTTGGACGCCGCAACCGCCGTCCGGGCTGCCGCAGCAGCGGGCCGGCATGAAAAAAGTGGTTCGCGGGCGATGTGCGTTCAGGTGGCGGGCAGGTAGAGATGCTCCCGGGTCGGCGGCATGGTCGAGGGACCTTTCCGGTCGTGTTTGGTGGCCACGGTCTGGAAGATCCGCAGCGAGCCGTCCTGGAACGCGAAGGAAACCCCGGCGAGATAGGCGATCCACATCCGGAAGCGCTCCTCGCCCACCAGCCGCACCGCTTCCTCCTTCCTGGCCTCCAGGCGCTGGCACCACAGCCTGGTGGTGAGGGCATAGTGTTCCCGCCAGGCTTCGACATCGTGTACTTCAAAGTCGCAGGCCTCCATTTTGGCGAGGGTGTGGCCGATGTGGTCCAGCTCCGAGCCGGGAAAAATGTACTTGAGAATAAATCGCCTGCCCGGCGTGATGCGCGCGAATTGCCATTTGCTGTGCTTGGCTCGCCGGGTGATGCCGTGGTTGAGCAGGATGCCGCGGTCGCGGAGCAGAGAAGAGAGCTTGTTGAAATAGGTGGTGTAATTGGCGATGCCGATATGCTCGTACATGCCGATGCTGGCTATTTTGTCGTACTCACCGCTCAACTCGCGATAGTCGCGGAGTTCAACGGTGACGCGATCCGCCAGGCCCAGCCGTCGTATCTTTTCAACGGCGAAATCGTACTGCTTTTGAGACAGGGTGACCCCGTGGCCGATGACGTCGAAATGCTGGACCGCATGGCACAGCAAACCGCCCCAACCGCAGCCGATGTCGAGGAAGCGGTCGCCCGGCTGCAGGCGGAGTTTGCGGCAGATCATGTCCAGCTTGTGTTGCTGGGCCTGCTCCAACTCTTCGGTCCAGGAGGTGAAGTAGGCGCAGGAATACTGCATTTCGGGATCCAGGAAGAGCTGGTAGAACTCGTTGGACAGGTCGTAGTGGAACTGGATGAACGATTTTTCGTCCCTGGCCGATTGGACGCGCCCGCTGTCGTCGCCCCGGAATTGATGGGCGATGGCGGTGTCGCCTTGGCGCGCGAACAGAAGGGGCAGGGCCTGCTTGAACAAGTACCATTTGCGCAAGCGTTTCTTGATCCGGCTGGAACTCACGCCCTGCGTTCTCGAACCGCGGCTGCGCAGCATTTCATAAAAATCGATGAGCGGGCCGCCATTGAAATCGATATTGCCCGAGGCGTACTGGCGGATCAGGTTCTCCAAGGTCGGTTTCCGCAGGATCGTCCCCAACACCTCCGGGCCCTTGATCGCGATATGCCATTGTTCGGTGGCGTTGTCTCCCAGGCGGACAAAGGAGCCGTCCCACAGGCGGACACTGATGCGGGCGTCCGCTGTTTCGGCCACATGGGTGAAAATCCGCCGGGCGGCTTCCAGGTATTTGCTGTCGGATGCTTGGTTGTGCATAGCGATGGATGGCGATAATTGTCGATGGCGTCCCAAGGTACCGGACGGTCCGGGGAGCGGTTTGCTTGTTTTTTCGCTGCTTATTCCCTGACGCCGCCGAAGGCCGCGAAGCAGGAATTCTTGTGCAGAAGATCCACGGAGCTGAATCCCACGCGCCGCATCAGGTCCAACTGGAAGGTGACCGGCCGGGGCGAATCTTCCCGGTCGATATAGCGAACCACCTTTTCCCGATACGCCTCGCCGCCGGTGGCCTCGAGATAGTCGCCGTAACGGCGCCACATGAGCCGCTCCACCGGGTCGATTTCGTGGCTGACCAGATCGGTCACCCAGAACGAACCCTTCGGCCTGAGCAGGCTGTGAATCTTGGTGAAAGCCGCCAGCCAGTCCTGATCGTCGCGCAGATGGTGGAGCACCGCCGCTGCCAGGATGATGTCGTAGCCCCCGTCGACAAAAGGAACTGTGCGGAAATCCCCCTGGACGATCTCGACCCGGCCGCTGGTTTCGCGGCCGACCCTTTGCTGGGCCCGCATGAGCATGGGCATGCTGAGGTCGTTCAAGTCGCAGTCGAAATTGCCGCCATGGCAGCGAAGCAGCTTGATCGTATTGTTGCCCGCGCCGCAGCCGATATCGAGGATGCGGGTGACAACCGGCGTGGCCGCCAGGGCGGCGGCGGTGATCAGCTCCATGGCTAGAGGGGCGTCGATGGTCGCCACCTGGCCGGTGTCCAGATTGGAAAAGCGTTCGACATCGTGGTCGAAGCGTTGTTCGATTTCAGCCAGGGTGGATTTCTGCGATAGTGGGGTGGGCATGGCCTTTCAATGGATGGATGTTGCCGCTCAAGCCTCGGTCGAGGGCAGGGGCGTTTTGGTGGGCACGAATCTTCCCCGGTGGCGCGGCACCTTCACTGCCTGCTCAGCGCCAGGCGGCCGGCTAAGAGCAGGAATACCGAGCCGGCGACCCTATTCATCGCCAGTTGGGCGCGCTGCGAACGCCTGAGCCATTCGCCGATGTGGCTTGCGGCCCAGGCGATGCAGCCGAAGACCACCAGGGCGCTGGCCATGAAGACCGCGCCCAGCAGAACGATCTGCAGGTATACAGGGCCACGGGCCGGGTCGACGAACTGGGGCAGGAAGGCCAGGAAGAAGATCGCCACCTTGGGATTGGTGACGTTCATGACGATGCCTCGGGCATACAGGGCCCAATTGCCCCTGGGACCGTTTTCCCGCCCGTCCGGCTCGATGCCGCCGGCCCGGAAGGCCTGCCAGGCGAGATAGAGGAGATAGCCGGCGCCGGCCAGCTTGAGCGCATTGAAGGCCAGTGCGGATTTCTGCAGAATGGCGGCCACGCCCAGGGCCACGGCGCCGATATGGACCAGCAGCCCGGTGCACAGGCCGAAGGTGATCAGCAAGCCGGTCTTGCGGCCGTACAGGGCCGACTGGGCGAGCACGAAAATGTTGTCGGGGCCCGGTGCGATTGCCAGCGCCACGGAGGCGGCGGTGAACAGCAAAAGGACATCGAATGGAATCATGGCGGCCTGCGGTGTCGACCAAGGGGGCAACCCGGCAGTATGCGGCAGGGACCGTTTTCGCCGGTTTGACCGGCGGCTGTCGGATCAGGTGCACAAAGAATGCGTATTTTGCCAGAGTTTGCCTTGAGTCTCAAGTCTTTCCATCGATTTTCGACGAGGCATGTGCCATGGACGGACAGCCGGCCGCCCTGGAGATGGCATGGCGTCGATATTGCAAAACGGGAACAGGGAACAAGGATCAATAACAACCGCGGCCGGCGTTCAAGGACGACAAGGCCGGACAGAGGCCGACAAGGGTCTGGCCGCACACCGGTCGGACCGCGCCAGCCGCATCATCGGGAGCAACGAAGGCATGAACACCAAGGACAACGAGACACGGAAGCGGGGCGACAAGGACATCGCGGGCCAGGGCATCGTCTTTTCTCCCATCGGCATTATCCGCAGCGAACACCAGGAGGCCGGCCGAACGCCGATCCAGCCGATCTACGCCCGGGATTGTCCGGGGCGGGTTGAGCTGTTCCCTCAGTTCGCCGAAGGATTGCGCGACCTGGCGGGTTTTTCCCATCTCTACCTGCTGTATCATTTCGATCGGGCGACGCCGGCGCGGCTGCGCGTCAAACCCTTTCTGCAGGATGTCGAGCGCGGCGTCTTTGCCACCCGGGCTCCGTGCCGGCCCAACTCCATCGGTTTGAGCATTGTCGAGCTGATCGCGGTCGAGGGCCTGGTCCTCCACCTCAACGGGGTCGACATCCTCGACCGCACGCCGCTGCTGGACATCAAACCGTACACTGCCCGGTTCGACCGGATCGCCCTGACCCGCAACGGCTGGCAGGACGAGGTCGACGACGCCACGGCCGGCCGCCTCGGCCGTCGGGCATACGATACCGAGCCGCACTGACATCGATGCGGCAGGTACGTCGAAGTGCTGACATTTTTGTGGCAACCTGAAACCCGCGGAAGTAGGATATCGGGCATCACGGCAAGGCCGGTACACGACACCGGCCGCTTCGCCGCGAGCCCCGGGCTGTGTCGGTGGGTTGCATGTCTTTCCTTCCCCCGCTCCGCCTGCGGCGTTTCACCGAAACTTCAGGCCGAAGGCAACAGGCGCGGATGCGGCGGGGAGGCGGATATGCACTCGGATACGGTGGGTGGGGAAACCAGGATCGCCATCCTGGTCGATAACGAGGCCGGAGCAGGGCTTGAGGCAGAACACGGTTTTTCCCTGTGGCTGGAAACCGACGGCCGGCGCATCCTGTTCGATACCGGTCAGGGCGGGGTTTTGCTGGTCAACGCCCCCATCTTGGGGATCGATCCGACCCGGGCGGACCACCTCGTGCTCAGCCACGGCCACTACGACCACAGCGGTGGTTTGGCATCGCTGCTGCAGCAAGGGCATGGATGCACGCTCCACTGCCACCCCGGCGTGGTCAGCCCTCGCTATTCCATCCGCAATCGCACTGCCAAATCCCTGCAAATGCCCAGCAAGGCGCTGGCCGCCCTAGAGCGCTTTCCTCTCGGGCAGCTCCGCTGGGTTCAGCAGCCCGTCCAGCTCGGTGCCACCGTGGGCCTGACCGGTCCCATCGGCCGCGAAACGATCTTCGAGGATGCCGGCGGCCCTTTTTTCCTCGATCGAGCCGGGCACCGGCCCGACCCGGTCGACGACGACCTGGCCTTGTGGGTGCGGTCCAGGGATGGATTGATCGTCTGCGTCGGCTGTGCCCACGCCGGTCTGATCAACACCCTGCGACAAGTGCAGCGCCTCAACGGCGGCATGCGCATCCAGGCGGTGATCGGCGGTTTCCATCTGCTCAATGCCAACGTCGAACGACTTGAACAGACCATCGACGCCCTGCATCGGCTGGCACCCGACCTGATCGTCCCCTGCCACTGCACCGGAGAGGCGGCGGTCGAAGCCCTGCGCCGGGCATTCGGCAAGCGCTGCCGCCCCGGCATGGCCGGGATGATCTGCCGCTTCGAGGCGGCCGGACAGTGAACGTGGTTAGCCCGGGTTGAGCCTGCTGAACCGATACGGCAGGAGTGAACGCAAAGCCGAGAGCGGTCTCCGATCAGGGGAAGCTTCGCACGCGAAAAAACGATACGGAGAAAATTCGGCTCCTGTCGTTTGGCATGGGCTTGATCTCTGTGGACTTCAAATTCACACCAAAAAAGAGGAACTAAATATTATAGCTGCATTGTGGATCGGTTGGCGTAGAAGGCATCCTTTGATTTTGAAACGATAAGCTAATTTTTGAAAAACTTTATTTTTTCTCGAAGAGTCGTTCTGCTGATTCCGAGTATTTTTGCAGCTTGAACCTGATTCCAGTTACATTTTTCAAGCACAGAATATATTATTATTTTTTCCAGTGGGAGCAAAATTTTATTCATTATATCGTGTTCCGATAATTTTAACTCCATTTCTACGGCATGCTTGATTTTATTTTCAACCTCATTTATCAATTTTATAGATGGGTCAATATTGTCCGTATTTAATTTCAAGCCACCGAGGATAATGTTTTCATCCGTTAAAATGTCTCCCTTTGTTAAAGCTACGGCTCTGTTTATTGTGTTTGAAAGCTCTCGTATATTTCCTGGCCAACTGTATGATTCAAGTTTTTTGAAAACTGTATTGTGGATATTTTTTACCCCGTTATTTATTTTTTGTGAATGTTTCTTGAAAAAATATTCTGTTAGGGGCCCGATGTCATCTGTTCTGTCTCTGAGTGGCGGCACGTTAATTGTTACTGCTTCCAGCCGATAATACAGATCCTCCCTGAAGAGGCCTTTCTGGATATACTCTTCAAGAGGTTTGTTGGTTGCGGCAATAATTCGTACATCGACTTTGATTTTCTCGGTCCCGCCTACGCGCTCAAACTCTCCGTGCTGCAAAACACGCAGGAGCTTTGCCTGGATGGGAAGCGGCATATCGCCGATTTCGTCCAGGAAGAGTGTTCCTTTGTCGCATTGCTCAAATTTGCCAATTTTCCGTTTAACGGCACCGGTGAAAGCTCCTTGCTCGTAGCCCAAAAGCTCGCTTTCCAGGAGCGCTTCCGGAATGGCCGCACTGTTAACGGCAAGAAAATATTTATCTTTTCTCAGGCTGTGTTGATAAATTGACTGCGCTATCAACTCCTTGCCGGTCCCGCTCTCTCCGCGAATGAGTACAGTGAGATCGGTCTCTGCAATCTGGCCGATCATTTTGCAAATTTTTTGCATTTTTTTGCTGACACTGATCATTCTTTGGTCGTCATGGGTTTCTCGTTCTAGGCAAGGGATCGTTTCGTCGGTGTTTTGCATGAGACGATAGGTATTGAACCCATTTTCCATGATTCCTTCCAGTTCTTTCAGGTCGAAAGGCTTGGTTATGTAGTCATATGCCCCTAGCTTCATGGATTCAATAGTTGTATCTTCGGTACCGTACGCAGTCATTATCACGACAGGAACTTTCACATTCATTTCTTTCAAATGCGAAAGGACTTCAAGTCCGGTCATGTCCGGCAATTTATTGTCCAAAAGAATAAAATCGGTCTCTTGGCTTTTTATAAATGACAATGCATCGTTGCCTCCTTCTCTGATGACTGCGTCATAATTCAGCCTTGACAACGCCTTGCGCAGTGAATTTGCCAAGATGTTGTCGTCGTCAACTATTAATATTTTTCTCATGTTTGGTCCTGTTTTGCGACGGCAGCATTATTTTAAACGTACATCCGCCATTCTGGTTATTTTCAACAGTAATTAATCCGCCGTGCCGTTCTGTTATATTCGAAGCAATGGCAAGTCCTAGTCCGGTTCCCCCTCTCTTGTTGGTGAAAAAAGGCTTGAAAATCTCAAGTTTATTTTCTTCGGGGATACCGCATCCAGTGTCTGAAATTGCTACCTCGCAGAAACCTTGGAAGATAAATTGATCTTGTTCGAACTCACTTCTGTCTGGGTAGAATTCAGCGCAGGCACTGGTATAGTCTATAACCTCTATCTTGAGTACGCCGCCATTTTCCATCGCCTCGAGTGCATTGGTGCATATATTCAAAAAAACTTGCGACAGTTGGGACTCGTCACCCGTAATCCATATAGCTTCCCGGAAAGAGATAAAAATAATATGGATATTCTGGTCCGCTTTTGAAGAAATTAACTTGACGATTGATTGCATCAAGGCATTTAAATCGAGAATCCCTATGTGGAGTTCCGGGGGTTTTGAAAGAATGAGAAACTTGGTCACCAGATCGTTAAGCCTTTTAATCTCTTTTTGCATGATGATGAAATCTTCTTTCTGGTCGTCGTCGAGCGAGAGCTGCATTTCAAGCGATTGGAGAATCACCTTGATCGATGTCAATGGTGTCCGCACCTCATGTGCCATGCCTGCTGCAAACTGGCCCATTCCGGAAAGGTGGCTGGCAAATGAAAACCGTTTTTTCCAGTAGGCGTTCAGCTCCATCAGCGACCGTGCCAAGCGGGCCAAGTCATCATTTTTTTCTATGGTGGGCTCCAGCTCTATGTTGCCCTTGGTTATTTTTGCCACAACCTCGTCGAGTTTTTGAATCCTCCTGTTCATGGAGCGGGCAACCAAGACACCGACGAGAGATACGGCCAACGCAAAAGAAAAAATTTGGATGATACTGTTTCGCAGCGACTGTTTCTCCTGAAAAAGAATTTCCTGCTTATCCCGCTTCACTAGCATTGCCCAAAGTATCTCGTTTTGATTGAAGGAGATGGGTTGGTATGCGCACACCACCTCGGTGCCCCTGTAATCCTCGGTTAGCGAAACTCCCGTTTTACCGAGGAATGTTTTCTGGATCAGCGCGCTTAGCCCGAACAAAGGGGTGTATGGATACTGCAAGGCTGAAAGCGCATCCGGAATCAACCGGGCATCGTTCATGCACTCATAACGCTGCTTCTCTCTGTTGTTCTGGAATAGAAGAATCTCGCCGGACCCGCCCATGCTCTGCAGCTCCCATTGCAACGGCACGAGAAATTCATTGAGCGGAATGCGCAATACCACGAAATTACGGCTTTTCTCCTCCGGTGAATCGTGCCTGCCCATGTCCAGCGGCATGTACAGCTGGATAAACGCCTCTTTCATGGCGTCGGGCCGATAGATGTCGACATGCACCCGTCCCTCTTGGGCTCCCGAGTTCTCTGATGGTGCGGCGAATCCTCCCAATTCGCTGCCGTCTTGCGTTGGATTGGAAGAGAGCAATACCAGGCCGGCGCTGTCCAAAAGCGAGGCTTCGCTGCGCCTCCACCCTCTCGTGAGTTCGACGAGCCTGAGCCTCATTGCGTAAATGGCCTGCCCCCCGATTTGATCGTCCGTGGCAAACGGCGACGTTTCGTTTTCCTTGAGCGAAGCAATCGTGTTGATGAAGAGAGGGTCGGCGAGAATGGACTTGACCCCCTCCTTGGCCCTGTCGATGCGGTTGACAAGCAACATTGCATTGAGATTGGCCATTGTATGGATTTGTTCGGATGTTTTTTCGATCGTGGCGTTTCTTGCGTTGTAATATGTTGAAATAATAAAGGCTATTTGAGTGAAAAAGCAGATTGTCAGCAGGATCGCTCCTGGTCCTCTGCCAAATATTTTTCTTTTTTTCTCGATGAAAATAGATCCGGTTACGAGAAAAATCGTAAAAAGCAGAGGAAATAAAAAGTTTCCAACAGAGAAGCCATGACCATGTTCCGATTCAATCGGTTTTGATTTTGTTTTTATTATATCGTAATACTTTTTAGTGTTCTGTATTTTTCTTAAACCACTATTTAATTTGTCGATTGCCAATTGATTTTTCTTTTTTGCGGCAAAACAAACTTTTCTGTTTATTATGGGATAGTTGTTTAAATTTATATCTGTCAGTTTATTGTTTTTGATATACTCCAATCCTATTTCTCGAGGGCATATGGCTATGTCAATTTTATCTTCCTCGAGATTGTTGAACAGTTCATTTATTTTTAATATTTTCAGTTGTGAAGATGTTGGAATGTAATTAAGTGATTCGTAATCGGAAATAAAAGCATAGATGCCATGCCTCATGCCGTGATGGCTGCTTGTCATGTTTTCATAGGCAAGATTGGCTTGTTTCTTTGAAAAAAAAGAAATGTCCATGGTGGAATGCGCATCGGAAAACAGTAATTCCCAAGATTTACTCTCGCCATACAACGCGCTTAACAGAACGTCTGCCCGGCCGCTTTCAAGGGCTTGAAGGGCCTCGTCCCATGCCATCAGCTGTATCTCTACCTGTACCCCTGCGGCTTCGGCAACGGCTTGTGCAAGTTCGACATGTATGCCCGCCGGTTCGCCATATTCATCGAGATACGAATACGGGTATGCCTGGATCAGGCCAGCGACCACAAGGTGTTCCTGTTCGGTCGCATGGGTAGTGCATGCCCCGTGCAGCATGAGCAACAGGAGCAAGATCAGGCGTGCTAACCAAAGGTTACGACGCCAGGGCGACTGGTTGACTATTCTGGGTGGCATTCGTGCATCCAAGGAAGAGTATTCGGCATTATTGAGTACATATGAGGCGATAGGGCGCCGGTTCAAGAGGCGATCGTTATTGTCGTATCAAGATCCGCGCGAGAGATTTACCTTCCGGCGCGAGTCGGCGCGGGAAAACTGCAAGAGATTTCCCAAATAACGTATACCTGGTCGGATCGGGAGGCAATACCGGTTCGCGTACGCCCCGTGGTGTCTTTCCGTGCTCCTGTCGATGGGGGCTCCTCTTGTTTGTTGTTTTCTCGCGCGGCATTCTGAGCCGCGAGCACGCGCCCTCAATAAGAACTGTTCTTGCGATGCCATGGTCGCCGTGGTCGGCATGGGCAGCTCAAAACTGCTACCGGCTCCTCGATTCTTCGGCTTGCGAGGCGGATAGTGTATTTTTAGCATAAACCGTACCTGATTGGATCGTTCGATGCGTCGAGCGGCCATTGCCGATGCCCCTTCCCGAGGCGCAGCTCGGGTGCGCAGCGTTTCGTTTCTCCCTTCTTTTCTTGGTACCGTGAACGTCTCGCCTCTTGCGAAGACATCTTTTTCCGTACCGATTCCCGTGCGAAACCAGCCGGTTTCCTTTCGGCCCTATTTCTCTGAAATTTAAAGATATTATTCCTCTCTGACTTCGTCGCAACGACAAGCGGGCCAGGTTCGGTGCAGAGACAATTCCAGGTACATGGCATCCCGAACGCAGCGAGAGATCCCGTTCGTTCCGCCGGTTTCGGTGACGTGAGGCACACCGCCGATTGTCAGAGCGGGAACCTCGCCGAAATTCGCCGGTAATCGGAGTTCCGTTGTCCCGCCTTACCTCTTCTTTCGCCTGTCCGGGCTGAAAATTCACGCGTACTGCATTTCCTTGGGCATTCGATGTGTGGGGTGCTCGTAAATTGGCCACTTGCCTGATCAATATCTGAACAGTGTGTACAGAATTTGATCAATCGATGCGCTTGAGTGAGTGGCTGATCCGGATTCGCTAGGGGGTGTTGCATCATTTTTGCCTGTTTTTTCGTGTAAATATTGACGCTCGCAAAGTGGCATGTCGCTTGCTAAGGCATGGCAGCGCTGGTGGAAATATTGTTCATGTTACCAGTAATTGCCACTATAAACGGAATATTTGCTGATACTTAGTTGTTAAATGTGAACACCATGAAATGGAGGAGGAATATTTTAAACAGGGAATATAGCAAAAAAAATGAAAAAACCGATATGTAGATCGTAATTACAAATTTAATAAAATAAAACTACAGGAGTGGTTATCATGTCGAAGGTAAAAAGACCTGCTATATCGCAAAAAGTTTTAGTTCTTGGGAGCGATGGTTTCGATCCAAGGTTGGCGAAAAAATATATCGATGAAGGAAAGCTGCCTAATCTTAAAAAATTTATCGATGCTGGCGCTTGTCGTGATGACTTGATGCTTCTTGGGGGGCATCCTACTGTTACCCCGCCGATGTGGACCACCCTTGCCACCGGTTGTTATTCCAACGTGCATGGCATCACCGGTTTCGACATCTCCTCTCCCAAGGGACTCGACTGGATCCGCTACAGTTTGGATTCAAGCAATTGCAAGGCCGAGCAACTCTGGAACGTCTTTGCCGAGGAAGGGAAAAAGACCCTGGTTTGGCATTGGCCCGGCTCCTCCTGGCCGCCTTCTTCGGACAGCCCGAATCTTCTTGTCGTCGATGGTACCAGCCCCGGTTCCGTGGGCATGAGTTTCGCCCAATTCGATGGCGATACCGTACTTGGGGCCGACACCAAGGTCACCGAGGCAACCTTCTTCAATAATGTCAGCGAAGGCGCCATCACCCCCTGTTCGATCACCGGCATGGATATCCCCGATGCGGATGTCTACAACATCCTGGAAAAAACGGCGGCAATGGAAAATCACAATATCATTGTCGATAAATTCCATGGATCGCAGGCCACTCCCGATGCGCCGATCAATATCGCCCAGTCGCCCATTGCCGATGCTTCCGGCTGGGCCAATGCTCCTGCGGGCGCCAAGGAAATCACCATGTTGCTGTCCGGCGGCTTGCTTCGTCGCCCCTGCCTCGTTCTCAAAAACGAAGCGGGCACCTATGACCGGGTCGCTATCTACAAGTCCAAGAAGGAATCCGAGCCCATCGCGGTTCTGTCGGTGGGCACATTCGTCGACCGCATCGAAGACGAGGGCATCCGGGACGATAAACGGGTCGAGGTCGTCCGCAACATGAAGCTGCTGGAAATGGCCCCGGACGGTTCCAATCTGCGCATTTGGATTTCGGCTTCCATGGAGAAGGATATCCGCAAGTGCATCCATCCTGTCAGCATCTATGACGGCATTGTCGAGAAGGCCGGCTATGCGCCGCCCACCGCCATGCTGGGGCAGCAGAGCAAAGAGTTGATCAACGATGCCATGCTCAACAGCTGGTATGTCAATGCAGATTGGCAGGCCAAGGCAATCAAGCACCTGATCGACAATGAAGGGGTTGAAGTGGTGTTCTCGCACTTCCACGCCATCGATCTTCAGGAGCACATGTTCATTCGCTACATGACCGACAAGGGCTACAACAAGCTGCCGCCGGAGGAATACCATAAATACATGGAGGATATTTATATCCAAACCGACTGGTATTTTGGGCAATTTCTGAAATATTTGGACGAGGGATGGAGCATCCTGCTTGTTTCCGACCACGCTCAAGTCTGTTCGAAGCACGATTTCATCCTGATGGGCGATGTTCTCGGCATCAACGTCGGCTTGATGGAAGAAATCGGCCTTACCCGCTGCAAGCGGGATGAAAACGGCAATCGCCTGCCCGAGATCGATTGGGAAAATACCCTTGCCATCGCCCAAAGGGAAACGAACATCTACGTTAACCTGAAGGGACGCGACGAACATGGAATCGTCGATCCCGCGGATAAGTATGAAGTAGAGGAAGAGATCATGAGCCGCCTCTACAGCTACCGCCATCCCCAGACGGGCAAGCGGGTCATCGCCCTTGCCGTTCGCAACAAGGATGCCGTTCACTTTGGCCTTGGCGGGCCTGAATGCGGCGACATCGTCTACTTCATGGCCGAGGGCTATCAGTGGGATCATGCCGACAGTCTCTCAACCTCCTGGGGTGAGTGTGACACCTCTGTCTCGCCCTTCTTTGTTGCCGCCGGAAAGGGCATCAAGAAGAATTTCAAAACCGATCGCATAATCCGTCAGATCGATGTGGCTGCTACTGCGGCTGCCTTGGGCGGAGTGAGATTCCCCAAGCAGTGCGAAGGTGCGCCGGTCTACCAGATTTTCGAAGAAGAATTCTAACCTGGTTGGCCTGCCTTTCTTAAAGACGGTGCGCTTCCTTTTCCACGCAGGTGGAAAGGGGGCGCCCCGTCCATTCGGAGTAAATCAAGAGATATAGGAAGAAATCTAAATAAGAAAATAGCGCATCTTCTTATTTGCTGTCACGACCAAAAGGAGAACGATCCAATGCCTATCCATAATGATTTTCCATCTTCCAGCTGTGGACCGGCTTGCGCCGCGACAGTTGGAATTGAGCCGTCGACCTCTACCTATTTTGACGGGCTAACGCTCAGTCGCAGGCATAAATTCATGTTCTTTCTGATCGTTTTGGGGACGTTCTTCGATCAGATGGATCTGTACAATATGTCGTTTGTCGGCCCGGCGCTTCTGAAAAATTGGGGCATGACCATGGGGGAACTCGCCTCGATCAACTCGATCATGATTTTCACCATGCTCTTTGGCGGTCTCTTCGGGGGCTATGCCTCGGATCGCTACGGACGCAAGACCGCCCTGCTCACCGGCTGCCTCATTTTCTCCATCTTTTCCATCTGCAATGGACTTGCCTGGAACTATTATTCTTTCTTGATCTTCCGCACGATCACGGGCTTCGGCATTGCCATGCTGATTTCTACTGAAATCGGCTATGTCACGGAAATCACTCCTTCCAATCAGCGCGGCAAATGGTTTTCGATCGTGCTGGGCGTTGGCCTGTTCGGCGCGCCGATCACGGCATGGGTTTCGAAAATCATCATTCCCATGTTCGACTATGGCTGGAGAATCATTTTCTTTCTTGGTGGTGCAGGATTCATCGTTTTTATCCTGGGATGTATTTTCCTGATCGAATCGCCGCGATGGCTTGTTGCCCACGGCAAGTATGACAAGGCAAAGAAGAATTTCAAACTTCTTACCGGTAAAGATTTGATAATCAATCCGGAAGATATGGATGCTTCAAAAGTGGCGAAAGGAGCAAGCTACTTTGAAGCCCTGCGCGTCATGTTCCACAAAAACTACATCAAGCAAACCACGGTCGTCACCAATGTCTTCTTCTTCGGTTGCGCCGGGGCATTCATGTTTATCTCCTGGGCACCAACGCTGCTGACCAAGAATGGCATGAGCCTGGAGCTCAGCTTGCAGATCGGCTCCGTCATTGCCATGGGCATGCCGCTGGGCGGAATTCTTTCGTCTTTTCTCACTGACAAGGGCGGAAGAAAGTTGCCTCTCGGCGGTGCGTTCATGCTGTATGGCATCTGCGGCATGTTGTATGGGCAGATGACCAACAGCACGCTGATCATGGCACTGGGTTTTGTCATGGCCGCATCGCATATTGCGGGTTTTTCGATGATTTCATCCTATGGTGCCGAAAGTTATCCCACCCGTGTACGCGGAACGGCCTATTCCCTGGCCTACATGATGAGCCGGATAGGGCCGGCAATCGGAAATTTGGTGGTGCCCATGCTGTTTGCATCTGTGGGGTATACTTCCTACTTCATGATTGTTGGCGGCATACTCCTTGCCGTGGGCCTGCAATGTTGCATATTTGGGCTGGCAACCGCAGGGAGAAATCTTGAGGAGATGCACGAAGAATTGGGTTCTGGAATATCTTTTGGGGCCAAGGAGGTTCTCGATTAAAGCATTTTAAGAGTTCTTCGCAAATAGGTTCAAACATTCTCCTCCTGCTTTCATAGCTTCTGCTGGAGCGCAGCTATAGGGCAGGAGGGATTTAAAGAAAATGATCTTTTTCATCTGGCAGCCTTCTCAAGCAAGAAGGTTGAAAATAGAAAGAATATGTAGTGTTTCCCCTCGCAGGGTATCTGAGTTGATTATACTATCTCTCATAGTCACCGTATAAAGAAGGAGGGCATGGCGGGTGAGCTGGTACTGCAGCCATGCTTGTTGAATTCTGGAGGAATCTATGAAAAAAATGATTTTGAATCAACTGGCTGCGAGAACAATTTTATATACCATAGTAGCTGTGATGTGTTTGGCATCTGTTGTTCATTCCGCATATGAAGAAAACGGGGTTATCCAAATTAAAGCAGCTACACCGCCACATGTCATAACGCACCGCTTGTCGAAAGATGCATATCAACTGTTTGGCAATGAGGTGGAAAAACGCACTCATGGCAAGGTGAAATTTACGTGGTTTTTTGGCGATAGTCTGATCAAGCCATCGCAATCCTACGAAGCCCTTCGCACCGGAGTTGTCGATCTGGTTATAGTCGCTGCCTATCTATTTCCAGATGATTTTACCATTACAGAAGGTCTGAGTTTACCCTTCACCATGCATAACTCGGCGCACGCGGCTGATGTAGCATGGAAAATGTACAAGGCAATACCCGAGATGCAGCAAGAAATGAAAGGTTTCAAATTCTTGGGTATTTTTACCAGTGATGTCCTTAACTTGCATTCAACCGATGGCAGGCTCTTTAGAACGCTCGATGAGATGAAAAATATCCGTGCCGCCGTGGGAAGCGGCTCGGTTGCACAAATGGGAAAGCTTTTTGGCATGGAGCCTCAACTAGTTGGTTATCCTGAAGTTTATATGGCTCTTCAGCGCGACCTTGCAAGTGCGGCCTTTTTTCCCAATGCTCCACTTCGTTCTTTCAGGGTCACGGAACTGACGAACGCCCATACTATAGCAAATTTTAAAGTTGATCCCATGATCATCGCCATGCGCCAGGAGACTTGGAATGCGCTGCCCCCCGAGGTGCAGCGTGTGTTCGACGAACTCACCCCTTCATTTGCCCGTCTTTGTGGCCATACGCTGACCAATGAAGGTGCGTGGGTGCTTGAAGAGCTGAAAAAGCGCGGCGACCTGTTTTACACCCCTCCTGTGGAAGAAGTCGCGAAATGGAAGCAGGCTATCAAACCCATGTATGACGTCTGGATTAACAGGCTTGATGTCAAGGGGTTGAATGGAAAGGCCATTTTTGAAAAAATGATCGAAATGAGTGAGCAAACCAAGGTGATCGATACGCCTGAGGACGCATGGTGGTCCCAGGGGCGGATCGGGAAAAAGAGCAAAAATTAAGATAACTAAACCTGCCCGCCGTACTTGCGGCGAGGGCGCCAGAGGATCTGACCATGTCTGTTGCTTGTAATGCATCGCCTGTGAAAAAGAGTGATTTTCCCCAATCACCGGAGCGCCAGCTGCTTGAGCGGATCGTTCAGCAGTATACCGGTCCGCATATCGTGACGATCCGGGAAGGTCTGTATGCCGCAGTTGGATACGGTGTCTCCAACATGATCCTGGTGGACACGGGCGATGGGCTTGTCATCATCGATACCACGGACAATCAAAGGGTTGCCCGCAAGGTCCTTGACGACTTCAAGGCTATTTCCAAGGCATCAGTCAAGGCCATCGTTTACACGCACAGCCATCCCGACCACATTCTCGGCTGCAAGGCGATTTATGAGAAGGGCGTACAAGTCTACGCCCACGAGAGTTTTATCCGGGAGTTGTCACTGCAAGGGCAATTGGGAATGAGCGGTGCGCAACGCGGCGCGGCGATGTTTGGCGCAATGCTCCTGCAATCCGAACGAGTAGCCCCCAATATCAGCGCCTATCCGTCGCCGGTGGCCGTGCAATTCATTTTTGAGCCCGTCAAGCCGGATAGCATCGTCAAGCCCACCGAGATGTTTGCCGGCAACACGGCGTCTTTTACCGTCGGAGGGGTTGAGTTCACTCTCTACCATACCCCCGGAGAAACGCCGGACCACACCGTCGTCCACATCCGACAGATGGATGCGGTTGCCTGTGGCGATATTTTTTATCCAAGTTTTCCGAATCTTTACACGATTAGAGGCTGCAGCCCCCGCCCGGTGCAGGATTGGGCGGAAGCCCAAAACAGGATTATCGCTTTGCAGCCCGAATATCTGCTGCAAGGGCATGGGTTCCCGGTCCGGGGCAAAGCGGAAATCAAAACCGTGCTCTCCCATTACCGCGAAGCGATTCAGCATGTGCACAATGTAGCGCTTGAAGCGGTACAGGGCTTCCTGCCCGTGGATGAGGCCGTCCAGAAAGCTTGCCTGCCCGATCATCTGGCCCATCTGCCGTATCTCATCCAGTCCTATGGCTGCGTTCCGTACAGCGTAAAAAGCATCATCAACAGCTATGTCGGTTGGTTCGATGGCAATCCCACGAATCTTTCTCCTCTGTCGCGGGGAGAATTGGCAAACGAGGTGATTGCTCTTGCCGGTTCCGCGGACAAAGTGCTGAATCACGCCGAAAAGGCGCAGCAACAAGGTCGACATCAGGCGGCTCTGGAGCTGTGCGAGATGATTCTTGCCGGCGACCCGAGAAATGAGAAGGCAAGAAAGCTGCGCGTTCATTCTTTGCTGGCCTTAAGCTATTGGACTGCCAATGGCCCAACGGCAAATTATTATCGGTCATTTGCTGAAAAGCAAATGATTGAGTGAACGCGAGTGATGGAATTAACATCAATCGATGTTTGTGAAGTACAATGCCAGTGTCATTTTGATTGATAATTTTAGTTATTTATTTGTTTTACCGTAAGGAGATTTTGACATGAATATTGAAAAATTGAACTCTACAAAATTCGAAGAAATTATATATGAACAAGAGTGCGCCTGCCTGGTGATTTTTTTTAGGAAAAATTGTCATGTGTGTAAAGAGGTAATCCCGGAGCTCGAGGAAATGGAGCCTGAGTACAAAGATAAATTCTTGTTTTATTCCGTGGATATTGAAGAAGAAAGGCCCCTGTTCCAGCGTTTTACTATGAAAAGTGTCCCCCAGGTGTTGTTTTTTAATAAAGGGGAATATCGGGGCAAGATCGCTGGATTGGCTGAACGGGATGATATTGAAGAAAAAATTGCAGAAGTAATGGGCTGAATTTCAGTGGGAGCGTGGTGAACATGGCTAAAGAATACGATTTACTCATCATTGGCGGAGGCCCCGGTGGGCTTGCCGCTGCCATCTACGGGGGCAGGGCCAAGCTGAATACCTTAGTGATCAATAAGGGGGCCGTCGGCGGGCTGGCGACTACCACCCGAGAAATAGTCAATTATCCCGGGTATGTGAATGTTACCGGTCCTGATTTGATGAAGGACTTCAAGGCGCACGCTGAATCGTTTGGCGTTGAGTTTTTAAAAGATGAAGTCGTTGAGGTGGATTTTTCGCAGGAAGAAAAAAGTATTCGCACCAAAAAAAAGAAGGAGTTTCAGGCTAAAGCTGTGATTATCGCGTGCGGCAGCGAGCCGAGACTTCTTGATATACCTGGGGAGCGAAGACTGAGGGGGAGCGGTGTTGCTTATTGCGCCACATGCGATGCCGAGTGCTTTGAGGGCGAAGATGTAGTTGTAATAGGTAGTGGAGATCAAGCAATTGAAGAGGGGATGTATGTAACAAAATATGCAAAAAAAGTAACAGTAATTGTTTTGCATGATGAAGGAATTTTGGACTGTAACAAGGTGAGTGCTGAAAAAGCGCTTGCCCATAAAAAAATGGAATTTATTTGGAATTCTACAGTTGAAGAAGTCATTGGAGATGAGGAGGTCGATGGAGTAAAAATTAAAAATATCAAAACTGGCGATTCAAAAACAATTGCATGTAAAGGGATATTTTTCTGGGTCGGTATGGTTCCGTCCACTAAATTCATAAATAATGCCGGAATAAATACTGACCAGAGGGGATACATTTTAACGAATGAAATGATGGAAACGTCTGTCGATGGCGTTTACGCTGTTGGCGATAACAGGGTGAAATACTTAAGACAGATCGTTTCTGCTGCTGGAGATGGTGCAACGGCTGCGGTTGCTGCGGAAAGATATATAGACGAGGTGAAAGAGTTTAATGACAATATAAGCAATAGTGAAAAAACGGTATTGCTTGTCTTTTTCGATCCTAAGCTTGCCGAAAGCTTGGAATTTCTCTCTATGATGGAAAGGGTCAATGGCACATTGAATTCAAAATTCAATGTGGTGAAAATTGACGTATCGATGAAAAAGAATCTTTTCAAGAAATATGGTGTGACCACCGTTCCGGCCATTGTTGCCATTGAGAGGGGAAATGTGTTCGAAAGGGTAGATCCTGCTTTGGATGAATCGGCACTGTTGAAGAAGTTGGAATGTATTTAATTGCCAATAGTTGCATGCAATTCGATTGATACTGAGCAATTCAGTAGTTTTTCTCCGCTATAATTTCCGAATTTATAGTGATAGCGCTCTTTGCTGGCACTCCTGCTGGAATAAGGATTGCGATGCTGGGCGCGGGGCGTTGCGCCGTCTATCGGAGGTAAGAGGGGCTCCGTTTGCAGTATTGTTCCTGCCCGTGACGCTTTGGGTTTTTCGCTGTGTGGGGATTGGTGTTTTTGCGGCCCCCCAGAGGATTGTCGGCCCGCTTTTGACCGACTTAACTCAGCGAGATTACTTAGTAAAAAAGTTTTCTTTTGTGATTTTTGTTTCCTGTGCACACGATTTTTATCGTGGCGCTGAACGCCGAACTGCGGCCCGCTTGGGACCACAATGTGGTGCTGAATCTTGAGGTTGCGGGTGTTTCGGTCCGGAGATGTTTTCCGCCGTGCTGACAGGATCGACGCCGAATACGGGCGGTTATCTTTGTCATTTTTGTTTTTTTGCGGCGATGCGGAGGGAGAACGCTTGCTTGCCCCGCCTTCGCTGCGTGGGGGATTTTCCCGAATAGGAATTCGTCGAGGACAGTCGTACGGAGCGAAGGTGTTTTTAACGCGCGCTGCAGATGCATTGATTGATGTGGATTAAGTTCAAAGCGAAATAACAGATGCACTGATGAAGAAGGTGCAAATTGATATACCGTCGAACGGTATGTCGGTTATGGCGATGGTTGGTTAAAAAAATAAAGTGGAGGGAATGGTTGTGACAAATAAGAGATTGCATCAAATTATTTTGTGTGGACTGTCGATTTCCTGTCTCTCGAATGTTCAGGCTGCATCTGCAGTTGAAGAGCAGCCGAGTGATACTGTTCAACAAACGAAAAAAATGGGTGGATTGAGCGGGACACCGGTGAATACGGCTATTAGTGGAGGTTTATCCGCTCCGGAGAAAAAATTGCTTACCGTTTTCAATGCCTCGTTTCGTGATAAAAGCAATATAGTCGACGACAATGGGAAGGGGGCAAGGACATTGAGTAACGATATATATTTGTTGAAGTTGCGCTATGGTTTTACAGATAGTGTGGAATTTTTCATGGTTCCTGGCTATATCAACAATAAGTTGGACTCCTTCAGCAATACGCCATCGACAGATATTCACGGTCCCACGGACTTTGGCTTCGGTGGTACCTACATGTTCCTGGGACAGCGGCAGGGAGATCCGCTGAGTGCCGCTGTCACCTTTGCGGTTAATATGCCGACCGGGCAGCAAGGTTCAAATCATCCAGCCGGCAGCGATGTTTGGTCCTACCAGGCAAAAATAGGCATGACCAAGGTTTGGCATCCCAACCATCGCTTTGACACCGATATTGGCTTTGTCCAGCCGACGGAAACAGGCAATGGAGGTGTCCGCAAGGATACGACACTGACATGGCAAGGCAGCTATCATTACGTCTTCAACGATAATTTCGATGTCGGCCTGGAATTCACCCTCGACAAGACCCAGGACTCTGAAAGAAACGGGGTCACCATGCGCAATGGCTACACCGAGATGTACGTGGGGCCCGCGGCTAACTATTGTCTGCCCAAGTGGAATATGTGGCTGGGTGTCAACGTGCTCTTCCCGGTGCTGAGAGATTATGACATTCCAACCGCTTCCGACGATATCCGTATCGAAGTGAAGCTCGGTAAGGTTTGGAGCTGGTAATCGGCGCCCGCGCATTTGTTGCGGAAGCGATTTCATTCAAAAAAAACACGCTGATGCTCTGGCTGGCCGCTGGCTCCCCGCGCTCCCCGCACCGGAGTGGTTGACTGCCGCTCAGGGGAGCTGGCGGTATTCCCCCCTGGCCAGATTCATTGCCTGGCCAGGGGGGGAAACCGAACACATGGATGCATCCGGCAGACGGCATGTATCCGGGTCTGAACAAACGAGATAGCGGGTGGCGTCGGAGCCTGCGCCCATCGCTGCCTCCATCGCGAGCCGCTCCTCCGAAAGAAACCTTGGCCAACGGCTATGGCGTCGGTATCGCGTAGACGATGCGGAAAAGGGCATCGCGCAAGCGGACGAATTCCTCTTCCGGCAACCGTCCTTTGCCGTGGACCATCAAGAGGAGGGGAACCCGCGCGTCCGAGCCGTCGTACGCCGGTTGGTAGTAGGAATATGGCTGGCGGACAAAGCCCGATTGTTCGAAAAACCGTATTCTCCGATTTTCAACCGTCGCCGCGTCGAACCCCTTGGGCGGCTCCACCTCAAGCACCACCGGGCGTCCCTGATTGACCAGATACTTCAGGGCGCTCGTCCCCAGGCCACTGCCCCGGAACCGCTTTTCCAGAGCGAAATGTTCAACGAAAAGATATTCCTCGACGTGCCAGCAGCCTAGAAATCCGGCAAATGCTTCTCCCGAGCGGATCGGCTCCAGGCGGTACAAGGGGTTTGCCGCCGCTTGCCGGTGTTGGGCCAAGGTTCGCCTTTCGCAGGCGGGAAAGGCCTCTTCCATCAGTGGCCATATTTTTTTCAATGTCGGCATGGGCTTGGGAACGCGTGTTTGCGCCGCTCGGGCGGGATGTGTTTGAATATGCCGGTTGGCCGCAACATCCGGCCCCTGCACCTCACTGGACGCACAGTATCCGGTAGATGCCTTGCGCGACCGCAACGCCATGGGTTTCGTGGCCAAAGCCGGGGAAGCGCCGATCAAAGGCCTCCAAGGCTTGCAAATAGCGCAGGACAGGGGCAGTCTGCGGCGCACCGCCCGGTTCCGGGAAAAGGGATTCTCCCGGCATCAGCATCGGAATGCCGGGCGGGTAGGGGGCAATGCCGGTGGCGGCGACGCAATCCGCCGCTTGACCGGCCGCCTGGCTCAAGCTGCGGCTTGCCACCTCGTTACGCACCAGTTTCTCGTAGGCGACGGCCGGAGTCATGACCGGGCGGGGCAGTAGGGCAAAGGCCTCGGCCATCAATTCTGACAGCCGCAACTCGGCCATGGCCCGGAACATCGACTCGCCCAAGTCGCGCAGCCCCAAACCGGCATATTGTGCATGAACGCGCGTCAACTCGGGTACGGTGCGGGCCAGGGGCGCGTTGACATCGTAGTCTTTCTTGAAGGCCAGCAAGGCGTCTGTCAAGGTCTGCCACTGGCCGGGGGCAATGCCGACGGAAAAGAGGAACAACAGAGTGAAGTTCGCTGTTTTTTCCGGGACGATGCCACGGGCGTTCAGATAGGCCGCGACCAAGGGCGCGGGAATGCCGGTTTGCTCCATGCCGCCGTTCGCGGCGATACCGGGCGTGGTCACGGTGGCCTTGATCGGATCGAGCATCACATAGTTGGCCGGAAAGTTGGTGAATCCATGCCATTGGGCTTCGGGGTCCAGGGTCCAGAGTTCGGGGCGCTCCAGCAGGTCGTGCATCGGAACCTCCGCAAAAGGCACGGATTTCCCGTCCAACCGCACCCGGTCCGGCTGCCAGCAGTTGAAAAACCATTGATCCCGGGCGGCAAAGTCGGCGTGCAGACGGGCCATGGCTTGGCGAAAGGCCACGGCCTCGGCGATGGTGTCGGTCAAAAGGGCCTGGCCGTCCCGGCCGTCCATGATGGCGGCGCTGACCTCGTTGGAGACGATGATGGGATACAGCGGCGAGGTGGTCGCATGCATCATGAACGATTCGTTGAAGCGGGCATGCTCCACCGGGTTGCGACCGTCGCGCACGTGGATCATCGAGGCCTGGGACAGGGCGGTCAGCAATTTGTGGGTGGATTGGACCGCGAACACGGTCGGTTGGGCCGGTCCATGGTTCTGGGGATCGCCGTGCATGGCGAAGCGGCCGGCATACAGGGGGTGAAAGCGGGCATAGCCGAACCAGGCCTCGTCGAAGTGCAGGCGGTCCACGGTGCGCCCGAGCAGTTCCTCCACCAGGGCCACATTGTAGATGAGGCCGTCGTAGGTGGGGTTGGTGACGATCGCATGGACAGGCCGAGGATCCGCGGCCCGGGCGGCCAGCGCATTCTGCGCGATGCCGGTGGCGATGGCCTCCGGCGCCAAATGCTCCGGGCAGATCGGCCCGATCATGCCGTACCGGTTGCGCGAGGGCGGCAGGTAGACCGGGATGGCGTTGGCCATGATGATTCCGTGCTTGACGGACTTGTGGCAATTGCGGTCCACCAGCACGATCTGGCCGCGGGCGACGCTTGCCGCCAGGATAATCCGGTTGGATTCGGACGAACCGCTGGTGACATGGTAGGAGCGGTGCGAGCCGAAAACGCGGGCCAGATAGCGCTCGCTCTCGCCCATCGGCCCGGAATGGTCCAGGAGCGAGCCGAATCGGCCCACCGAGATGGAAAAATCCGAACGCAGCAGCGACTCGCCGAAATAATGGTAGAAGGCCCGGCCGGCCGGCGACTTTAAAAACGCATTGCCACCGGCATGGCCCGGGGTGTGCCAGGCGTATTCATGCCCTTGAAAGGCCATGATGGCTGTAAACAGCGGCGGCAGCAGGTCGCTGTCCCGGCCGGCTACGGGCACGCAGCCGCTGGCAGCGGCCGGGGCGGCTCTTTGGTGCAGACGGATGAAATCGCGCATCCATGCCAGCGCCTGGGGCGGCAGATCGGCGTCGACCAGGGGACCGGCTGTCAGAAACGGCGGCAAGGCGATGCCGCAGACGCGCAACACGTCGAGGAAGGCGTCGATGGTCTGCCGTGTGTGCCGGTTATTCGTCTCGTGGTGCATGGGGCTCAGGAGCGCAGAGGTGATTGGCGCCAGCCGCCGGTGGGCACCGGTGGCCACACTCTGTTGTCTATAGTGTAACCATGCATGATGTAAAGCAATATCGGCTACAATCAAATAAATAGCCCTGCTTTTGTCGGCCACAATGCGGGTGTTTACACCGGGAAGGGGCGATGGGTGCGGAGGCGGGCGCGAGGCGAAGTGAAGGGAGGGGGGAAAAAGAACAAGGGGTTGCGATCGTCGATTGCAACCCCCTTGTTTTTATTACGCTCGTTTCGGGGCGAACGGGCGGTTGGCCGCCGTTCCGATCCGGTGTTACCAGTAAGCCTCCTTGTTGGCGGCGCTGGCGTAGGTGACCGTGCCGGCCTTGAGGGTAGCGATGGCCTGGCGGATGGTGCCGTCGATGTCGTTGACCACCTTGACGCCGGCAGCCTGGAGCACGGCAAAGGCCTTGGGGCCGCAATAGCCGGTCATCAGCACCGCGGCGCCCCGGTCGGCGACCAGGGTGGCGGCCTGGATGCCCGCGCCCTTGAAGGCATTGACGTTGGCGCTGTTGTCCACCGCCTCGAAGGCCATGGTCTCGGTGTCGACGATGAGAATATAGGGCGCCCGGCCGAATCGCGGATCGACCTCGCTGTCGAGCGCAACGCCCTTGGATGTCACGGCCGCTTTCATGTCGTCTCCTTCAGATCAGTGGTGATGGCCGCCGCAGACCTGGTCGTCGCCGATCCGGCACAGCTTGCCGGCCAGGAAGTCCTCGACCACCGACCGGATCTCCGGACGGAGGGCGTCGTGGTACACCTCGATGCCCATCTGGCGGAAGCCCATCAGGGGCCGCATGCCGATGCCGCCGACCACCAGGGCGTTGACCCCGGCCTCGGCCAGCAGGCTGACCGGCACCATGCACCCGCCCTGCACATGCTCCTTGTTGGGCAGGATGGTCACCTTGGTGATCCGCCCGTCTTCCAGGTCGAAACAGGTGAAGACCTCGCAGTGGCCGAAGTGACCCGCGCGCATGCCGTCCAAACCGCCTTGTCCCTCGGAAGGGATCGCTAATCGTACCATTGTGCTACTCCTTTTCATTAGATGTCAGGGTGCTGATGTCAGCGTATCGTTTGCCTGAAATCCACGATCCTCGCGGGGTTCATGGCCGGCGAACGGATGATGTTGTCCCAGACCGCCCGCACCGCCCGCCGGGCCCGATCGGCTTGGTCGAATTCGAGCACGGTTTGGCCCTGGACCATGGCCCGGACAAAGGCCGGATCGAAGGGGATACGGCCGGCCAGGGCGACGTTGCGCGACCGGGCAAGGTCCTCGACGGCCCCGGTCATCTCCGGGTTGAGATCGAACTTGTTGACGCAGACCAGGCCGGGCACGCGGAAATGGGCGGCAAGGTCGAGCACCCGGCCAAGGTCGTGCAGGCCGGAAACCGTGGGCTCGACGACGATCGCCAGGGCCGTGGCCCCGCCGACCGCGGCAATCACCGGGCAACCGATGCCCGGCGGCCCGTCGGTGATAAGCAGCTTCAGGCCGCGGTCCTCGGCCACTTGCCGGGCCTCCCGGCGCACCAGGCTGACCAGTTTGCCCGAGTTCTCCTCGGCAACACCCAGGCGGGCGTGGACCATGGGGCCGAAGCGGGTCTCCGAGACATACCATTGGCCGCAGCGTTGGGGCGCAAAGGCGATGGCCCGCTCCGGACAGAAATGGACGCAGACCCCGCAGCCTTCGCACCGGATGGGATCGACCGCGAACCGTTCGCTGATGGCGGCGAATCGACAGTGGGCGCGGCAGATGCCGCATCCGGTGCAAAGATCGGGATCGACCAGGGCCTTGCCGCCTCCCATGAAGTCGGTTTGTTGCCGGATTGCCGGCTGGGTCAGCAGGTGCAGGTCGGCGGCATCGACATCGGCGTCGCACAAGGCCAGGCCGCCGTTTTGGGCCGCCAGGGCGGCAAAGGCCGCGGTCAGGCTGGTCTTGCCGGTGCCGCCCTTACCGCTGACGATTACGAGTTCGCGCATGGCACTGCCCCGCCTTGGCGAACAAGGGTTTCGATGGCGCGATACAGTGCCTGGAATTGGCCGCGCCAGCAGGGATCGGCATCCACCAGCAACTGCCCGCGCGAGTAGGCCTCGGCGATCGCCCGGTCGAAGGGAATGCGCATCAGCAGGGGCAGGCCCTGTTGCTCGGCGTAGGCGAACACCGCGTCGTCGCCCAGGTCGGCCCGGTTGACCGCCAGGCCGGCGGGGATGCCGAGCAGCCTGACCGCCTCGACCGCCAATCGCAGGTCGTGCAGGCCAAAGGGCGTGGGTTCGGTGACCAGGAGGACGAAATCGGCACCGTGCATGGCGGCGATGACCGGGCAGGAGGTCCCCGGCGGCGCGTCGACGACGGTGATGCGCCGTGGATCGGCCGCGGCCCGTACTTGCTTGATCAGCGGCGGCGCCATGGCCTCGCCCACCCGCAGGCGGCCGCCGACATAGTCCGGTCCCGCGCAGGTGCCGAAATCGATGGCGCCCAGCTCGCGGTCGACCTCGGCGATGGCCTGCTCCGGACAAACCAGGGTGCAGCCGCCGCAGCCGTGGCAAAGATCGGCGAATACCAACACCTGCCTGCCGGCCACGGCAATCGCGTTGAACCGACAGATCTCGGCACACTTGCGGCACAGGGTACACCGGTCCGCGTCCACCAGGGGCACGGGGGTGCCGACCTTGCGGCTATGGCTGATCTCCGGGCGGAGAAAGAGATGGGCGTTGGGTTCCTCGACGTCGCAGTCGAGCAGCTGCGCCTTTCGGCCCAGTGCCGCCGCCAGGTTGACGGCAAGGGTGGTCTTGCCGGTGCCGCCCTTGCCGCTGGCCACGCTGACGATCACGGCCGTACAACCCGGGAGGTGTGGGCAATCAGCCCGTTGATCCTGGCCAGGATCAGGAGCAGGGCCCTGATGTCGGCTTCGGAGGGATTGAGCGGCAGCTGCGCCAGCACGCCCAGCCCCTCGGTGGCCTCGTGGAAGTCCTCGGGGGACATGGTGCCGGCGATGGCGGTGTTGGCCAGGGGGTTGACCCGCATCAGTTGGCGGACAAAGTCGATGCCGCTCATGCCGTCGAGCTGTTCGTCGACAATGGCCAGGTCAAGGCGCTGATGGCGCAGTTGTTCCCACCCCGGTTCCGCGTCTTTCTGGCCGGTGACCACCAGAACCAGCTCGATCCCCGACTCCAGCCACAAACGGGCGCTCAGGGCCGAACAACGGGCAAAATCCTTGGCAACGCATGCGATGATCAAAGCAACCTCTCAAAAAAAATGTGCGCCTGCCGGCCTATGCGGCAGGCGGTAGTGATGGTGGAGACGTATCAGCGCCTGCCGTGCCGCTGTCCGTTGCCGCCGTGCCCGCTGTGGCCCGCGCACCGGCGGTGGCAATGCATCGTGCCCCGGCCCTTGCCCTGGCTGGCGGTTTGGGCGGATTCTCCGGCCGTCCGCTCCTGGTCGGCCGTGCTGTGGCCGCATCGGCCCGGTCGCGAGCCGTGCGGGCCGTGGCCCATGGGGCCTTGTCCGTTCATTTCTGGCATGGGGTACCTCCCGTATCGGTTATGCGCGGGGCCGGTGGGCCGGATGCCCGCCGGATTCGTCCTTGGCCGCCTGGGTTTCGCGGCCGGCTCCGTTTGCGCTCCGGCATCGTGCGCCGCTCTCCGTGGCAACGGGGCGTTCGCAGGGACCGGACGGGCCGTGGCCGTGCCGCTTGCCCTGGCGGCAGCAGTGGCCGCAGCCGGGCATGCAGAATTCGCCCTCGAAGGGACGGCCGTGCAGGTAGTGCGCCAGCACCCGGTCGACCCTGCCGGTGACGAACGGGATGAGCCTGATTCCGGCGGCTTCGAGCATGGTGGCCGGCTCCTCGGAAACCGCCCCGCAGATGATGACTTCCACCTCCAGGGCGCGCAGCAGTCGGAGCAATTCCAAGGGCCGCTGCGGATCGAAGCTCCGGTGGACCACGGTGCCCAGCCTGTGGCCGTCGATTTCGGCGATCAGTAGGGTTTGGGCCGCGTCGAACACCGGCGAGACCCGATGCTCCCAAACGGTTACGGCGATTTTTCGCTTTCTGTCCCGCGCTTCCATGCCAGGGAAAAGCATACGGCGTGCCAACAAGGCAAAAGACGTGCGCCAGCCGTGGCTTGGCCGGCTGCGGTCGCGGACATGGATCGGATTTCTCCGCTCTTACGGGATGGGCACGGGAGTCGAAAAAACAGGAACGGCTGTCAATGGAACAGGGAGAGGAAAGGAGAGAGGGTTGCGTTTTGGCAACTGTGTGCAACTCTGCGGGGTGCGATTATGCGACCCTGTCGCGGCTACGCGGTCAGCTCGGATCGCTGGTTTTCAATTCCTCGAGCATGGCGCAGAGGTGCCAGGAGCCGCTGCCGGTCAGGCTGAACAGATCGGGCTCGTCGTTCCGGGCGCGGAGCAGCCCGCACTGACGCCAGTGGGTCGCTTTTTCGGCCAGACCGGCGGCCCGGAGCAGATGGCCGGGGACCGAGCCGGTCATCAGGTGGGCGGCAACGGCTGCCCGATGGCGGTCGGTGCCGGGGGCGGCGACGCTGCCCTGGAACAGGGGATGGGGGCGGGTGGGGTCGAGAAAGGTTCTGGTCAGGGGCGGGCAGCGGTAGTGGAGGTCGGCAAACACCCCGTCGGCGGTGGCGCCCAGGGCGAGCAAATCCTCGCCCCGCCTGGCATGGGTGTAGTACAGGTTGCGGTCCTCGGGCCGGGCATAATGGCAGAAGTGGTTCTTGCGGTAGCCCGCCCGCTCCAGTTCGAGGTCCGCGGCGAGAAATAGGCTGTAGTCCCGCGCCATATCGGCTTGATCGGCTTGATCGCGATACCGGCGGACAAAGCCGCGATTGCGCAGGGAGCGGTTGAACCGGTACAGGGACAGGCCGTGCACCCCCAGATCGACCAGCCGGGCAATGCCGGCGAAAAAGCCCGCGGCCGTCTGGCCCGGCAGTCCGTACAGCAGGTCGACGGTGGTGATAAAGCCCAGCGCCAGGCAGTCCTCAAGCCGCTGGAGCACGATTGTGGCCGGCTCGCTCCGGCCGATGTCGCGGCGTAGCGGCTCTTCCAGGGTCTGCACTCCGAGGTGGAGCCGGCTAAATCCCAGGTTGCGGAGCCGTTCGAGATGCGGCCGGCTCAGCAGCCGGGCGGTGGCTTCCACCGCCCATTCCGTGGACTGCCGGATGCCAAAGCGGGAACGCAGGGCGGCGACGAGCGAGGAGAACAGCTCGGGGGCAAGCACATTGGGCGAGCCGCCGCCGAAATGGACGGTGGTCACCGGACAGGCCGCCAGGGCGGTCTGCTCCGACCACTGCCGCAGGTCGAGCAGCAGCCGGTCGACATAGTCGGCATGCAGGCGGTGACCGGTCTTGATGGGCAGGGTGTAGCAGTCGCAAAAGCCGCAGCGGCCGGCGCAGAACGGGATGTGAAGGTACAGGGAAAGCGGGCGAGCGGGACTTTGGTTCACGAGCAGACGCAACCGTCGCCAGGTCTCGTCGCCGTCGTAGCGAAAACCTTCCGTTTGCCAGAGCGGCGCAGGCAGCCCCCGGTCCTCCAGGCGATAGTGGCGGCGCGACGCCTCCCAGGCCCGAAGCGCTTTCTGTCCGGTTATCGGTGCCAGGCTGCGGGTCGTCTCCGCCATGGTTGCGGCAAGGGTTTCGTCAAGGGGGGACGCGGCGGCTGAGGCCGGGAAAGAAGCGGGCAGGGAATGCGCCTCCTGGCGCAGCATCTCCAGGGCCGCCTCCTTGAGCAGCCCGTGGCCGATGGCACGGTGCAGTTGGCAGCGGAAGGCGGCCGCGCTCTCTTCGGTGGGCGGCGAAACCGCGTCCTCGGCCGGGCAGGTTTCGGGGCAGGAGCGGGTGCAATGCCAGGCGGCGAAACACGGTTCGCAGGCCGCGCCGATCGTCATCGCTTGTGCGCGCAGCCGGTCGATTTGGGCCTGGTCGAGCAGAAAGCGGCCGGAGCGCGGATCGAATCCGCCGACGATTTGCGCGGCATGGCGGGAATCGTCGCCGTCGATCACCAGAAAACAATTGGTCGCCTTGCCGTCCGGGGTCAGGTGCAGGGATTGGCGCAGGACATTGCAGTGCGGTCCGTGCTGCTCGTCCGGCCGGAATCCGGCAAAATGGAGGACGATCCGGTGCCGCAGCGCTTCCTGTCTGGCGTGCAGGAAATGTTCGGCCCACAGTCCGGGATCGGGCGCGGGCTGCCGGTTCGATCCCGTGGCCGGACTCCGGCCGTAAACCGGTTCGAAGGTCACCGCGTCCGCGCCGAGTTCGGTGACCAGATAGCGCAGGATTTCGGCCTGGCGGTTGGCGGTTGCCGGCGTGATGGTCGCCCGAATCTCCAGTCGGGCCCCGGCCTGTTTCACCAGAGCCGCAGTCCGGCGCACCTGCACCGAGGTGGGGCCGCCGTCCGCGGTCGGGCGCTGTCGGTCCTGAATGTCGGGGGGACCGTCGCAGGACAGGCCGACCCGGCAAAAGAGCGTGGCCAGATGCCGGGCCCTGTCGGCCGGCAGCACGCCGTTGGTGGCGATATAGCCCTGCCAGGGCACGGCGTGTTGGGCGGCGATCTCCCGGCTGATTCGCACCAGGAGCAGGAGCAGATCCCAGTGGACCGTGGGTTCGCCGCCGCCATGGCAACCAAGCTGGAACGGCCGGTTTTTTTCGGCGCAATGGCGGCCGACCAGGTGGGCTGCCGCCGCAAAGATTGCCGGATCCAGGCGGCGGCCTGACCAATCGGCCGCGGTTTTGTGTCGGGCCGGCGCGGCAAAGCAGTAGCCGCAGCCCAGGTTGCACCGGTTGCCGAGATACACGGTCAGGCATTCGGGCCGGTAGGGCGCTTCGCGCCATTGCTCCCTGGCTGCGGCGGCCCGGCGGGCATGGCCGGCCAGCCAGGAGATGGGCTCCTGGAGCGACGGTTCCTGTTGCAGGCGCATATCGCCGTTCCACGCCGCTTGCAGCTGCTCGGCCTGGATTTGGTTGACCGTGGCCAGGGTGCCGGGGGTGTAGAGGAGGACCGATTCGCCGGGGCCTGCCAGCCGATAGATGGGGAGTTGGGGATGGATGCGCATGGCGTCCGCTCAGGCCCGGCCCTGCTGCCGTTCGCCCGGCACATGGCGATTGAGGCGGGCCGTTGCCTGGCGGTAATAGTCGCGGCAGATCGGGCAGACATGGCATTGCTTGTCGCAGTGCAAGGTGGTGCGGTAGTACGATTCGCCGATCTTGAGCGGGGTGGCGACCGAGGCCGGGCCGCCGCCGATGACGTCCGGCGTCAGGGGACGGCGGTTGACATAGGCATCGAGCACCTCCAGGTACTGCTCGGGCCGTTGCAGGGTGGCCCGGCCGGCAAGCTTGAACTCGTCGGCCAGATCGTCGAAGAGGTGCAGGTGCTGCGGCAGCACCCAGGAGCTGGTCAACCGCATCCAGGGCTGTTCGGCGACAAGCTTTCCGCAGAGGGACAGCGGTGTCTCTGCGGCATAGCCCATCTCGAAGAAGTGCTGGGTGCGCATCAGGCAATCGGGCAGGCAGCCTTCGTTGACCATCAGCCGGAGGGTGCCGGCAAAGGCCCGGCGTAGCGCCCGGAGCGCCGCGTAATGCCGCATGATCCGGCTGGCCGGAACAAGCGCGTCGCACAGACCGCGCAGTTGGTTCGCCTGATGGGGCTGGGCGACATCCATCAGGACCGAGGCGGTCAGCGCCAGGTCCGGCAGGTGTTCCTTAAGGATCCGGGCCAGGGTGCAGTCGGCGACGGTGACGCCGTTTAAACGGGTGAACGAGCGCAGGCGCTCTAGCGCCTCGATCAGCTGCGGCGCCATCTGCGCCACCGGCTGCGGCAGCACCACCGGGTTGAGCAGCACCGCCACCGGCATCGGGGTGTGGCGCAGGAAGTCCTCGAGATGCTCGCTTCCCTGCTCCGGCCGGCCGGAGGCCAGCAGGTTGCGGGGCAGCGGCAGATAGACCTCCCGGATCGCCGAGCCGAAGCGCCGGTGCACCTCTTGCCAGAACGAAAGCGGCTGGTCGATATAGGGGATGGCCCATTGCTTGCCGCCGGTGGCCGAAGCGGCGCGGAGCCGGGGAGCTGCGGCTTGTCCGGCCCGTTGGCTTGGCAGCTGGTCGGCTGCGGCCTCTCTGTTGTCCGGTTCGGCGCATCCTCGCGGGAAAGAGGGACGCAGCCGTTGCATGGCCGCGGCCAGGCAGCCGCCGTTGCAGCGTTGCTGCCGGCGCAGTTGGCAGTGGCTGCATTCGCCGTAGATGCCGGCGGTCCGGTAGATCGCCAATTGCTCGCTGCAACGCGCCTGCACGGTTTCGGCGGTGTCGCCGGGGCGGTGCACGGTGTGACAGACATGGGCCAGGGGATAGCAGGGGATCAACCGGCCGTCGGGGAGGAAATCCGGCAGCGGGTTGCAGCGGCTGCCCGGCGGATCGCCCAAGGTGGTCAGCAGTTCGAGATCGTCCTCGGTGAACATGCAGGGCACGAAGCCGCAATCGAAGACGAGCCGGATTCCCCGGCGCGCGGCATCGCGGGCAAAGGCGCCGATCCGGTGGCCGACGGTCCGGTAATGGCGCGGATGGAGGAAGCGGTTTTCCGCGCCGACGCAAGGGTGGGCCAGGCCGAGCCTGATCGTCCGGTTCAGCTGGAAGCGATCGACCAGCGGCAGCAGCGGCGCGGGCGAAAGGCCGGGATGATGGATGTTGCAGCCCAGGATCACCGCCCCGGCAAAACGCTCCACGACCTGGCGCACCCGGCGGTCGCGGATATCCGGCTGGCAGGCTGCGGGATCGATGTTCAGCAGGATGGCCAGGCGCTCCCCGGGAAAGCGCTTGAGCCGGTCCATGGCCCGGCCCGGCATGCGGCCGTTGGAAAACAGCAGGAGGTCGAGCCCCCTGGCCTCGATCGCATCGAGTAAAAGGCCGAACTGCGGGTGGATGGTCGGCTCGCCCCCGAGCATCCGCACCTGGCGGATGCCCGAACGCTCGAGATGGTCAAGGGCTTGGGCGAAGACCTCCGGCTGCATGTGGCCGCTGTCCCGGTCCAGGGAGCGGGCGAAACAGTAGCCGCAAGCCTGGTTGCACAGCAGGGTGACGGACAGATTGCTCACGGCGCCGCCCCCGGTTCCAGCCACCCTTCCGTCCTCCACCTGTCCAGGCAGACGGCGATGAGCCGGTCGGCCTCGTCTTCGCCGATCCCGGCAATGACCGCCAGCATGGAGCGCATGGTTGTTGCCGGCCATCGCCGAATCAGCAGATCCCACACCGCGGCCTCGGGATAGGCAAGATGGAGTTGCCGGTTCCGTTGGGGATCGAGCAGTACGATTCCTTGCCGCTCCACCAGCTGGAAGATGCGGGCCGCGCATTGCAGTCCGTGGCCGCCGACGGTCTTCATGCCGCCTCCGGCATTGGATTTTCAGGCAGATCTTCGAACAGGTCCGAAGGCCGTTGCGCCAGGGCCTCCATGGCTTGGCGGTCGTCGAGCAGGGTTTCGGCCACGGATCCCAGCCCCATTTCCTCCAGCAGCCGGCAGGCCGAGAGCAGCCGGGTCTGGATGCAGAACGGTTCGTAGGCCAGCGGGCTGCCCGGATAGGTGTGATGGACATGGCAGCCCCCGGAGCAGACCCACTGGCAGAAGCACCGGGCGCAGCGGGGTTTGTCTTCGGGCAGGCGCCGCAGGCGGACAATAGCGTCCGTATCGATGCGCAGGTGTCCTTGTGCGTCCAGGCGGCCGACATCCAGGTCGAGACCGCGCTCCAGCCAGGCCTCTTGCGGCAGATAGCAGCTGCTGATGCGGCCGTCGGCAGAGACGATCAGCGCATCCTTGCCGACCGGGCAGAAGCTCGTCCGCGAAGGCTCGCCTTCGGTGGCCGCGTACACCGGCTTGACGCCGTGGCGCAGGGTTTGAGCGTGGGCCTTGGCATACTGGCGGGCAAAGAGGTATGGATCCGGCGGCAGCAGACCGGCGGCCAGGGTGCTGGAATTGCCGGTCAGGGGTTCGAAATTGATGGCCGAGGGCTGGAATTCCTTGCAGAACCACAGGGCGATTTCTTCCAGCCGGTGGACATTCAAGGTCGAGACGCAGCAGCGCAGGCAGAGTTCGGTGGGCGTCCTGGCGAGCAGGGCCGCGGTTTGGCGGGCCTGGGCAAAGCTGCCGCGGCCGGCGCGGGCGGGGCGATGCCGGTCGTGGACCTCCTGGAATCCGTCCAGCGACAGGACCACCGCCTGGAAATAATCCCCCACGAATTGGGCGTATTCCGGCTCGAACACCCCGTTGGTCGACACCTCGAGATGCAGGGCCAGGCCATGGCGGTCGGCCAGCAGCCGGCTCCGGTGCACTGCGGTTTCGACGACCTCGCGGGCGACAAAAGGCTCGCCGCCGAAAAAATGCACCTCCATCCGGCCGTGACCGGCCTCTTCGAGGAACCGGGCGTACCAGGTGAGCGCCGCGCTGGCCAGGGCCGGGGACATGGCGGCGGCCTGCGGCCCGTCGGCGCCGAAGTCGCAGTAGGCGCAGCGGATGTTGCAGCTTCGAGTGGGCAGCAGGCCGAGGAACAGGGGATGAAGCGGCCCGGTTGCCGCCGGCGGTGCTTCCGGCTTCTGGGCCAGCAGGACGGCGAGTTGGTGCAAATCGTCCGACAGGGACGGATACGAAGGCGCCGAAGGCACTTGGCCGACAGCCCGGCGCAGCCGGTGCAGGGCCGGCCCGTTGACCAGGGAGGCGACCCCGGCCGGCGGATTGCACACCAAAAAGGCGTCGTTGACCGGTAGGACGAACAGGCAGGGCCGCGCCTTGTCCGTTGCAATGCAGTCGACCCCGGCCGCGTTCACTCCGGCCTCCCGGCGGGATGGCAGATCCCCTGCTGCGCCAAGGTGACGAACAGCTGGCGGACCGTTGCCGCCGCGGTCTGGCGCGGAAGGCCGAATTTTGCCGCCAACAGCTCGCAGATGCCGCTGAGGGCATGCTGGCCGTCGAATCGGTTGACGACGTACTCCTGCTGGGCGTCCAGCCGCAAACAACGGGTGAAGTCCGCCTCGGCTTGCTCCCGTACCAGCAGCCAGCCGTCCTCGATGCGGATGCGTTTGCCCCGGTGCACCACCGGCACCATGTCGTGCAGCACCGCCTCCGGCAGGGTTTCGAGTTGGTCGAGCCTGAAATGCGGCTTGCCGCGCAGTTCATCGACCGCGGCGACCGCCCCGGCCAGCAGCGAATGCAGGTAGACTCTCCGGCCGCCCTCGCTCATGCCGTCTCCCCGGTGTGGCCGCAGGGGCCCGGCACAGCCTGGGCCCGTCCCCGCCACAGCCCGTTGCCCGCCGCGATGGAGTGGACGATCAGCTCCCTGGTCAAGGTCCGGTTCAGTTCGCAGCGGCTGCCATGGTGCAAATGGCCGCCGGTCCGGGCGGAAAAGGTCTTGGATGGGCAATCGCCCGCGCAGTGGCGGAAGCAAAAACAGGTGCGGCAGGTCTGCCGGCGTTCTTCGATCTTGGCGAGAAAGGCCTGCCTGATGCCGGCATCGATCCCGATGGCGCCGTCCGGCTGCATGTCGCCGAAAATGAAATCCCCGGCCAGCTCGTGCTGTCGGTCGCAGATTTCGTAGCAGGAGGTGAGGAAGCCGTCGGGGCCGACGATGAGCGCCTTGGCGAACGCGCCGCAGAACCGGTCGGTCAGCAGCCAGGGGCGCGCCCCGGAATAGTACATGTGCCGCCCGTGCCGGCAGGCGATGTCGTAGCCGGCCATGAAGGCCTCGGTAAAGGCGGCGTGCTGCGCCAGGGCCACCCGGTCGGTCCGGGCCCGGCCGTGGTCGAAGGCCGGTTCGACCTGGAAGGCCTGGGCTCCGGTTTCCCGGCAGAGGTATTCGACGATTTCCGGGATACGCTCGATACTCCGGTCGACCACCGTGACCCGGATGCCGTAGGCCATTCCCCGGCGGTCCAGCTCCTGCACGGTGCGCATCGCCGACCGATGGCTTTCGTCCCCGCTTCGGGTGGGCCGCTGCCGGTTCTGGATGGCGGGCGGGCCGTCGAAAGACAGGCTGATCTCGTCGAGGTTGTCCAGAATCCAGGCCCGTTGCTCCTTGCTCCAGACGCCGTTGCTGGTCAGGTTGATCCGGGCGGGCAGCGGCGCCTGGCGGGCCAGGGCCACGCAATCGGTCAGCAGGGTCCAGGCCGTGGTCGGTTCGCCGCCGCCGTGGAAGCAGAGCGAAAAGTGGTCCTGCCCCCGGTCGGCGGCATGCCTGCAGACCGTCTCCATGGCCGCGCGGGCCAGGGCCAGGGGCAGCCGCTTGGCCGGGGCCTCGCCGCCGCCGTGGGCATAGCAGTAGATGCAGCGCAGGTTGCAGGTATTGGTGAGGAACAACACGCAGACCGCCGGCCGGAACGGGTCCGCGTCCATCGGCTGTTGCTCCGGTTGTTGGTCCTCCTCGAAAAAACCGATGGCCCGGAGAAAGCCGGTGGGCTGGTCATCGGCGGCCGGCGGCACCTCTCCGGCGGCAAACCGCTCGCACAGCCGCGCCATGGCCCGATTGCCGATAAAGGCCAGTTGCTGCAACGGCCTGTAGACGATGATCTTATCCCGATAGGGAATGGTGTGCAGCTCCATAACCCGGTCCGGCGGATCGTGTTCCGCTGTCCTTTGCTCCTTTCCGGCCTCGATCAATTGGGTCGCCAGTAGTGGCTTTGCTGCGAGACATTGCCCACGCAGGAGCACACCGAGTTGCAGGTACAGATGGTGTCGCACGAACAGGTGGTGCCGGACATGGTGCGCTTGTGGCCCTTGGGCAGGCTCTTGCTCCCGACCGCGATGGTGTTGCAGGTGCAGACGCCGCCGCCGGCAACGGCATAGCCGGCCGGCACGGCAATGGTGTCGCAGACGCAGACGGTCTGGCTGCTGCGGTACGACCGGTCGCTGGCCACGCAATCGCAGACGCAGGTGGCGTTCGCCGGCAGGGGGGTGGTGCAGGGCTGGACCAGGGTCTGCTGGCCGGTCTGGCGGTAGTGGGACATCGGCGTCCCCTTGAAGGTCAGGGCCGGATCGAGGATGCAGCCGATCAATTCGCCCTCCGGCAGCCGCCACAGGTGCATACGGCCGCTGTCGGAGCCGGTGACCAGCACCTGGCCGTCCGGGCCGATGGCCATCGAGGTGATCTTTTCGTTCTGCTGATGCTTGAGCGTGGCCTGCAGCGTGCCTTCCGGCATTTTCCAGAGCTTGACGGTGCCGTCGGCGCTGGCCGTGGCGGCCAGATCGCCGCCCGGAGCGATGCGCGCCAGCAGGATCTTGCCGCTGTGGCAGGCCATGGTCTGCACCGGGGTGCCCTCCGGCAGGCGCCAGATCTTGGCGGTGCCGTTTTCGTGGGCCGAGAGCAACAGGGCGCCCTGGGGGCCGATGGCGACCGCGGCCACGGGCGAGGCAGGTCCTTGCACGGTCTGCATCGGTTCGCCCTCCGGCAGGCGCCACACCTTGGTCGAGCCGTCCTTGTAGCCTGCGGCGAGCAGGATGTTGTCGGGACTGAAGGCGAGCGAGCGGATCGGCGGCGCGGCCTCCTTGATGATTGTGCGGCGTTTGCCGTCGGCCAGGCCCCACAGTTCGATGCCCTCCTGGCCCACGAATGCCAGGGTCTTGCCGTCCGGGCCGTGGGCCATCGGCGCGCCCACCCGGACCGGCAGGGTGCGCAGCGAGGTGGCGTTCGGCAGTTCCTTGACTGCGGTGGATTGCTGGCCGCCCCGGCAGGCGACCAGGTACTTGCCGTCGGAGCTGAGGGTGGCGTCGGCATCGCGCGGCAGGGTTTTCTTCAGGCTGCAGTCCGGCAGCTTCCACAGCTTGATCGCGGTTGGGTCCCAGGAGACGATCGATTTGCCGTCCTTGCCGATGGCGATGGCCTCGATCCCTTTTTCATGCGCCTGGCCGCAGGTCTGCGCGGTTTTGACCGGCGCGCCGGTGCAGGTGGCGGTCGTTTCCGGGGGTGCGGTTTTTTTGGGTACGGACCCGGCCGGTTCGGGCACCGAGCCGGAACAGGCGCTCAGGGCTCCGGCCGCGGCAATGGCTCCGAGAAAGGAACGGCGGTTCAGGCCGATGCCGTCTTTACCCTTGACGATTCCGTAAATCTCCGGCTGTTCGTCGTCGGGTGTCTGGTCCAAGGCCGGATGTTGTTTGTCGTCCGTCATTGTTTCCTCCTGGTTGGGCGTGGCGCTTTGGGTCGAATCCGGCGGTTGGCCGCGCGGTCGACGCCGGCTTTTTCGGCGGCATTGGCTGCAGGCACGCCGAAAGCAGCGCGGGGTGGTGTTGGCCTGGGTGGCTCGTTGCTGTGGCTGTCGATTGAAAATGCCATTTAACGAGCATTTGCAAAAGTTGCGCAAGCATTTTCGCCTTCCAGCGGCCATGGCGAGACAAGAATACGTATTTTGCTGTATTTGTTCGTCAGGTCCGCGCTGGACAGGGCACCGGTGTGCGGGCAACTTTCCGGAATGTTGCTTTTTTCGATGGCGGTCGGCCGGTTCAGGCCGTGGCGGAGGGCCGGCTGCGGTCGGCCCTGTCCTGATGGTGGAGGAAACTGCGGGCCGCCAAGGGAAGCGCGACGGCGAAGAGGCAGGCCAGGGCGAGAAAGGCGGCCTGCACTCCCTGGACGTCGCTGACCCAGCCGATCAACGGGCCGCTGGCCACGTAGCCCATCCGAAAGAGCAGGCTGTGCAGGCTGAGGAGGCTGGCGCGCATGAATCGGGTGGCATCCCGTTGGAGAAAATTGCGGATGATCGGGCCCTGGAGCCCACGCACCGCGGTCAGCAGGTAGTAGAACAGAAAGCTGCCGGCCATGGAGGTCAAGCCCAGGCCGGCAAAGGCCAGGACCGTCAGGCCGATGAAGAGCAGGCAGAGGCGCGCAAGGCCCAGCCGGTCGAGCAGCCGGTGGCTGATCGAGGAGCAGAGGGCCACCGTCAGGTTGGCGCCGGCCCAGACCGGCCCGAACCAGGCCAGCGGCACCCCGCACTGCTGCATGAACGGCTGCACCAGCCAGACCGGGTAGAAGGAGGCCAGGCCGAGCAGCACCCCGAACACCATGGTCGCCCGGATCTGCTTCTGTTCGACCAGGCCGAAGCGGCTGATGCGCAGGGCCTCGTGCAGGTGAGAGGCGACATAGGGGCTTTTCTCCCCTTGGGGCTCGCGCAGGGACAGGGCCATTGCCAGGGCGACCAGCCATACTCCGATCTGGACCGCGAACGGCAGCAGCGGGTCGGCCACATAGAGCAGGCCGGCGCAAAGCGCCCCGCCCGCCTCGCCGATCTGGGCCCACCCTGCCATCCTCCCGTCGCAGCGAATGTAGAGTTCGGTTCGCCGGTCGGCCCGCAGGGTCTCGTAGAGCAGGGCGCTGTCCGAGCCGCTGATGAAGGCGTGTCCGATTCCGAGCAGGATCTCGGCGCCGATCACGTGCCAGAAGTTGTGGGCAAAGAGATAGGCGATCGCACCCGTCAGGGAGAAGCCGCAGGCGACGATCAGGGAAAGGCGGTAGCCGAGCCGGTCGCTGACATAGCCGGAAGGGTATTCCATCAGCAAGGTGGCGGTGGAGAAAAAGACGTTGATCAACAGGATCTCCGTCAGCGACAGGCCGATTTGGTCTTTCCAGAACACGGTGATGATCGCCATGGGGAAGAGCGTCATCTTGAGGGCGGAAAAGATGTTGAGCTTAAGGATGTTGCCGGTCATGGGCAGGGACGGGGTTGCGGACGGCTTGGGCGGGAAGGGGAAAGGCGGCGGCCGCTTGCGGCGAGCCGCCGCGGGCTTACATCATGAAGAAGTTGGTTCCGATATTGGCGTATTCCTGTTTTTCCTCCATCAGCAGATCAAGGGTCAGGGTGGCGATGTCGTCGGCGATCGGGTCGACCGAGGCATCGTGCTCCCGGACCAGGACCTTGAGATAGCAGCGGCATTCCGGGCAGGCCTCGGCGCGGACCGCCGGGTGGGCGTTTTCCAGGCCGTAATAGCCTATCTCCCTGGTGTTGTCGCATTGGACGCACTTGGCGCGCACCAGGTGCCATTCCGAACCGCAGAGGGCGCAGTGCAGATAGCGCAGCCCGCGAGCCGAGGCCTCGGTGCGGATGACCGCTGCCACCGGCGGGCTGCCGCAGACCGGGCAGATGGCCGGGTGTTCTGGCCGGCCGAGCTGTTCCGGCTGAAGGCCTCGGGCCAGACGGGTCCATTGCACCTGCAGGGCCGCGCCGATGAACGGGGCCGAGGCCAGATCGAGTTCGGCGGCCGGGCCGTTGAGCAGCGTATGCGCCTGGGTGTCCAGCCAGGAAAAATCGCCGTGCAGCAGCGGCGTCAATGCCTGTCTGCCCTTGGCGGGCAGCAGATGGGCGGCCGCATCGACCGCGCGGAAGACCGCATCCCGCCAGCTGGGATGACGGGGCCACCCGGCCGGGGCCAACGGCGGCATAGCGTGCTCGCGGCATTGTGCCAGCAGATGGACATCCGGCAGGTCCAGGTCGGTCGGGCTGTCCAGCTCCTGCTGCTGCCATTCCGCCAGGCGCGCCAGAAACAGGAGATAGTCGGCCAGTCCGTGCCCCGGCGCCAGGCGGTCAAAGCGCCGGGACCGGAGGACAAACAGGTCCGCCGCCGGGAGAAACAGGGCCGGAATGCCGCCGACCGGAGCCTCGACTTGGCCAGGCCCCAGGATGGGAGTCGTGATCATGGCGCACCCGCAGGCGATGGTGAGGGGACAGGGCGAAGAGCGGTCAACGAGATGGCCGCCGCTTCACCCCATGGAGCGTTTTTGTCGTTACTCCGCGATCTTCTTGTACCAGTCGGCGGAATGGTGCCGAGCCCAGGTGCGGGTGACCGTGCCCCTGGTCATGGCCCGGATCGAACCGCGGGTCCAGTAGGCGGCGTACACATGGACAATGAAGCCGATCAGGGCGACAAAGGCGGCGCCGGCATGCACCACCACCGCGATGCGGCGCTGGGCGATGGCAAACTCGGGCGCGAACCACGGCTGCCAGATCAGGATGCCGGAGGCCAACAACAGGAGGATCGCCACCAGCATGGTCCGGGTCAGCAGCTTCTGGCCCAGGTTGTACTTGCCGAGCGGCGGCAGGTTGTCGGTCCGGTTGCGGAGGACATCCCCCATGCGCTTGGCCCATTGCCAGTCCGCGGCCACGATCCGGTTGTCCTTCCATTCCCGGCCCGCCCAGACGAAAAAGGACAGGGCCAGGACCGCTCCGAAAAAGGGATGCAGGATGCGCGCCCAGGTGCCGCCGCCGAACAGGCCGGTCAGCCAGAAGAAGACGGGATGAAAGAACCCGAGCCCGGACAGGCCGGCAAGAACGAAGGTCAGGGCCACCAGCCAATGGTTGAGCCGCTCGCTGGCGCTGTGCCGCTGGATGAGTGCGTGCGTGTTCATGACGTTTCCTCCTCTTCCTCGGGAACCTCGTTGGGTCCCTGGCTCAGGTAGTGGACAATGCCGCCGACCACGGCGGCGCCCAGGCCGATGCTCATCAGAGTCTTGGCGATCTCCTTCCACAGGACCACCAGCGGACTGATGCCGGGATCCCTGGGCAAGCCCTGGTACAGTGTCGGCCGGTCGGCGTGCTGGAGCACGTACATCACGTGGGTGCCACTCACCCCGGTCGGGTTGTAGACCCCGGCCAAGGCAAAGCCGCGCTCCCTGAGATCGGCGATGCGGCCGGCCGCGTGTTCGAGCATGTCCTCCTTGGAGCCGAAGACGATCGCCCCGGTGGGACAGGTCTTGGCGCAGGCCGGTTCCTGGCCCACGGCCACCCGGTCGGAGCAGAGGGTGCATTTGTAGGCCTTGCCGTCCTTGCGGGAGAGCCGAGGGATGTTGAAGGGACAGCCCATGACGCAGTAGCCGCAGCCGACGCAGGCCTCCTGGTGGAAATCGACGATGCCGTTGCTGTACTGGATGATCGCGCCGGGGGCGGGACAGGATTTGAGGCAGCCCGGATCGGCGCAGTGCATGCAGCCGTCCTTGCGGATCAGCCATTCCAGCCGGCCGGGCGTGGGCTCGACCTCGGCGAATCGCATCACCGTCCAGGACCGGTCGGACAGGTCGGGCGGATTGTCGTAGACCCCCCGGTTGGTGCCGATGTCGTCGCGGAGGTCGTTCCATTCCATGCAGGCCACCTGGCAGGCCTTGCAGCCGATGCACTTGGAAATGTCGATCAGTTTCGCGACCTCCGGGATCTTGCGGACGCTGGGCGAGGGCGTGGTGGTGGCGGAACGTCTTTTGATATCAAGAGATTGTAGTGCCATGGCTCACCTCCTTACACCTTCTCGATGGCGACGAGGAACGATTTGAACTCCGGCGTCTGGGTGTTGGCGTCGCCGACAAAGGGGGTCAGGGTGTTGGTGATGTAGCCGTTTTTCGCCACCCCCATGAAGCCCCAATGGATCGGCACGCCGACGGTATGCACCTTGCGGCCGGCGATGTCCAGGGTGCGGATCCGCTTGGTGACCACCGCCACCGCGACGATGAAGCCGCGCTTGGATTTGACCCGGACGCTGTCCCCGGGCCTGATGCCCTTTTCTCTGGCCAGCTCTTCCCCGATTTCGACGAACTGTTCCGGTTGCAGGATGGCGTCCAGGGGCGCGTGCTTGGTCCAGAAATGGAAATGCTCGGTGAGCCGGTAGGTGGTGCAGACGTAGGGAAACTGGTCGGCGGTGCCGAAGCTGTCCCAATCGTCCTTGAACACCCGGGCCGCCGGATTGGACCGAGCCTTGGCGTTGTTCGGGTGGAGCGGGTTGGCGGCCAGGGGCGACTCGAAGGGCTCGTAGTGCTCGGGAAAGGGGCCTTCGGCCATCTTGTCCACGGCAAAGAACCGGGCCACCCCCTCGGGATTCATGATGAAGGGTCCCATGCCGCTTTCCGGCGGGGTGATTGCGCTGTAGTCGGGGATGTCGGAGCCGGACCAGGTGCCGGCGGCCTTGTTCCAGGCGATCAGCTTGCGTGCCGGATCGTAGGGCGTGCCGGCAGGATCGCAGGAGGCGCGGTTGTAGAGGATGCGCCGGTTGGCCGGCCAGGAAAAGGCCCAGTTCAGGGTTTGGCCGATGCCGTAGGGGTCGGAGTTGTCGCGGCGGGCCATCAGGTTGCCCTTTTCCGACCAGCAGCCGGCGAAGATCCAGCAGCCGCAGGCGGTCGAGCCGTCGTCTCGAAGTTCGGCAAACCCGTTCAGCTGTTGGCCGGCCTTGAGCAACACTTTGGCCGCGTCCTTGGGATCGGCCAGGTCCTTGAGCGCGGTGCCGGAAAACTCGCGGGCCAGTTCCTCGGGCGAGGGCTCCTCGGGCCGTTTGTATTTCCAGCTCAGGTTGAGGATCGGGTCGGCAAAGGCGCCGCCCTCTTTTTTGTACATTTCCCGGATCTTCAGGAAAATGCCGGCCATGATCGCCTGGTCGCCCTTGGCCTCGCCGGGCGGCTCGGCCGCTTTCCAGTGCCACTGCAGCCAGCGCCCGGAATTGACCAGGGAGCCATCCTCCTCGGCAAAACAGGTGGAGGGCAGCCGGAAGACCTCGGTCTGGATTTTGGCGGGATCGACATCGTTGTATTCGCCGTGGTTTTGCCAGAATTCGGAGGTTTCCGTGGCCAGGGGATCGATGATCACCAGGTATTTCAGCTTGGCCATGGCACCGGCGACCTTGATCTTGCACGGGGCCGAGGCCAGGGGATTGAAGCCTTGGCAGACGTAGCCGTTGACCTGGCCCCGGTGCATGTCCTCGAAGACCTGGAGGATGTCGTAGCCCTTGTCGAGTTTGGGCAGCCAATCGTAGCACCAGTTGTTCTCGGCCGTGGCGGCATCGCCGTACCAGGACTTCATGACGCTGACGAAAAACTTGCCGTAATTCTGCCAGTAGCTGAGCTGGCCCGGCCGCAGCGGCTTGGAGGCCCGGGCGTCGAGGTAGGCGGTGTAGTCCTGTTCGCCGTCGCCGGGCAGGGTCAGGTAGCCGGGCAGCAGGTTGGAGAGCAGGCCAAGGTCGGTCAGGCCTTGGATATTGGAGTGGCCGCGCAGGGCGTTCATGCCGCCGCCGGCAACGCCGATGTTGCCGAGCAATAGCTGGACCATGGCCCCGGTGCGGATCATCTGCGAACCTTGGGAATGCTGGGTCCAGCCGAGGGCGTACATGATGGTCATGGTCTTGTCGGCTGCTGCGGTCTCGGCGATCAGGGCGCAGATCTTGAGGAAATCCTCCTTGGACGTGCCGCAGATGGAGGCCACCACCTCCGGGGTATAACGCCCGTAGTGGGTTTTCAGCAGCTGGTAGACGCAGCGCGGGTTTGCCAGGGTCGGATCGGTGACCACGTAGCCGTCCGGACCGAGCTGGTAGCCCCAGCTGGTCTTGGCGTAGCTCCGTTTCTCGGGGTTGTAGCCGCTGAACAGGCCGTCGTCGAAGGAAAAATCCTCCCGTACCAGAAAGGAGAAATCGGTGTAGTTCTTGACGTATTCGTGATGAATCCGGTCGTTGCTCAACAGGTAGTTGATCACGCCGCCCAGAAAGGCGATGTCGGTGCCCGCGCGCAGTGGGGCGTAGACATCGGCCACCGCCGCCGAGCGGGTGAAGCGGGGGTCGACCACGATCAGCCTGGCCTTGCGATGGGCCTTGGCTTCGGTCACCCATTTGAAGCCGCAGGGATGGGCTTCGGCGGCATTGCCGCCCATTATCAGGATAAGATCGGCATTCTTGATGTCGACCCAGTGGTTGGTCATGGCGCCGCGGCCAAACGTGGGGGCAAGACTTGCCACCGTGGGGCCGTGTCAGACCCTGGCCTGATTGTCGAAGGCGAGCATGCCCAGGCTGCGGGCGATTTTCTGCGTCAGGTGGCCGGTTTCGTTGCTGGAGGCGGAGGCGGCGAGAAAGCCGGTGGAGAGCCAGCGGTTGACCGTTTGGCCCTTATCGTTCTTGGCGATGAAGTGGGCGTCCCGGTCCGCTTTCATCAGGGTGGCGATCCGGCTGAAGGCTTCGTTCCAGGTGATGCGCTGCCAGTGCTTGCTGCCGGGGGCGCGGTATTCGGGATATTTGAGTCGGTTGGGGCTGTGGACGAAATCCAAAAGGCCGGCTCCCTTGGGACAGAGGGTACCGCGGTTGACCGGATGGTCCGGGTCGCCCTCGATATGGACGATGTCGGCAACGGCGTTTTTGGAGGAATCCCCCAAGCTGTGGATGAGCAGACCGCAGCCCACCGAGCAGTACGGGCAGGTGTTGCGGGTTTCGGTGGTGCGGGTCAGCTTGAACTCGCGAACTTCGGCCCGGACCTCGTCCGGGCTGAAACCCAGGGTGGCCAGGCTGGAACTGCCGACGGTGGCTGTGCAAACTTTGAAGAACTGCCGTCGATTGATGTGCATCGCGTCTTCCTCCGTGTTTGTAGCTCAGGGCTTATGGTGAATGTGGGTACTCGACTGCTCTGGTGGTGATGAACTCCTTGGGGCGAAATGTCCGGTAAATGCGGCAAACTATGCGATAGCTGAGCAGTTGGAGAAATGTTTGTCAAGCAAAATGGCGGGACGGATGCGACCGCCCGTGTTGTGGTATCATTCCAGGCTCGACCCGGACCGCCCGTCCTGGTAGAGTGGAGCGATGTCGGGGGAAACGGCGCTTCGAGAGGAAATGGCGATGCAGATACAAAAAATCAAGGAGATCGAAATCGTCGGCCGGCCGGAGGCCACGGCCGGGGCGTTCGTGCGCCTGGCAACGGAGTCGGTGTCGGCCGGATTCCCCTCGCCGGCCGAGGACTACATCGAACAGGCCCTCGACGTAAACGACCTGCTCGTCACCAATCCGCCCGCCACCTTTTTCGTCAAGGTCGCCGGCAGCTCGATGGTCGAGGCCGGCATCCATCCGGACGACATCCTGGCGGTCGACCGCTCCCGGGAGGCGCGCCACGGCGACATCGTCATCGCCATCGTCAACGGCGAACTGACCGTCAAGGAACTGGCCACCACTCCCACACTCCGGTTGATCCCCCGCAACAGCGCCTACGAGCCGATCGTGCTGCGCGAACACGACGATTTCGAGATCGTCGGCAAGGTCACCGGCCTGGTCCGGCGGTTCAAGTAGCCGTGTTCGCCCTGGTCGACTGCAACAATTTCTACGCCTCGTGCGAGCAGTTGTTCCGCCCCGACCTGCGGCACCGGCCGGTGGTGGTGCTGTCGAACAACGACGGCTGCGTGGTGTCGCGCTCGCCGGCCGCCAAGGCCCTAGGCATTCCCATGGGAGAGCCGGCCTATCGGCTCCGGGAGGCCATCGCCCGGCACGACGTCGAGGTGTTTTCGTCCAACTATGCCCTGTATGCCGACATCTCCCAACGGGTGATGCGCATCCTCGCCGAATTGGCGCCGGAGGTGGAGCTCTACTCCATCGACGAGGCCTTTCTCGATGTGGGGGGAATCGCCGATCTGGAGGCCTTTGGCCAGCGGCTGCGCACCACGGTCCGCCAATGGACCGGCATCACCGTGGCCATCGGCATGGCGCCGACCAAAACTCTGGCCAAACTGGCCAACGCCGCGGCCAAGCGGTTTCCGGCCACCGGCGGCGTGGTCGACCTGCGCGATCGAAAGCGGCAGCTGCGCCTGTTGCGGATCATGCCGGTGGAAGAGGTGTGGGGCGTGGGCCGGCGGCTGTCCCGGCGGCTGCGGCTGATGGGCATCGAAACCGCCTTCGATCTCGGTGCGCGGGACAAGGGCGAGTTGCGCCGGCGCTTCAGCGTGACGCTGGCCCGCACGGCCGCAGAACTCGACGGCGTGCCCTGCTTCGGCCTGGACGAGGCCCCGCCGCCGCGCAAGCAGATCATCTCCTCGCGCTCCTTCGGCGAACGGGTGACCGGCCTGGCGGCCATGCACCAGGCGGTCTGCGCCTACACCGCCACGGCCTGCGAGAAACTGCGCCGGGGGCGCCAGTACGCCAGGAGCATGAGCGTCTTCATACAGACCAGCCCGCACGCCGCCGCGCCCTACTACGGCAATGCCGCCCATGGCAGCCTGCCCGGTCCCAGCGGCGATACCCGCGATTTCCACCGGCTGTCCCGCCGGCTGCTGGAATCGATCTGGAAAGAGGGCCATGCCTATGTCAAGGCCGGGGTGATGCTGCACGACTGCTGTCCCACGACGCCGTTGCAGCTTTCCCTGCTGGGCAAGCAGGGGCTGCACGCCAGCGACACCTTGATGGCGGCCCTCGACCGGATCAACCACAGCGGCCGGGGCCGGGTCTTCTGGGCCAACCAGGGCATCGACCCGTCCTGGACCATGTTCCGCAACCATCTCTCCCCCGCCTACACCACCAACTGGAGCGCCATCCCCTGCGTGCGCTAGCCGTCGTTCGCTTGCCATGCCGCGTGTCCGTCTTTCTTTCGATGCCTTGATGCCTTGTCCGCTGCCAGGGCGGTACATCGGACGCGCCGCCGCCCCGTGCGGACGGACAGGGACCGGCCGGGACAGAAGCGGACAGGTTCCCTCGGTCCTGGCGTCGATGCCGTCCGTTGCCAACCGGAAACGACCTTGCGCCCATATTTTTTTTGTTTCGTCGCCAACAGAGGCTACAATCGAAGAGACGCGGGCAAGCCGTCGGCATGGATCGAAGGCGACGGACAAACATCACGAGGGAGAGCGGCGCATGGAGACGAACGAGAGGGAATACGCCCTGGTTTTCCAAGGGCAGGTGGCCGAAGGACAGGACGTGGAAGAGGTGAAGACGCGCTTTGCGGCGTTCATGCGTTGCGATTCCGCCAAAACCGAGGCGCTGTTTGTCGGACGCCGGATCATCGTCAAACGCTTTCCCACCAGGGAGGCGGCCGAGCAGGGAGCGGCGCGGCTGCGGCAGTTGGGGATGGTGATGGAGGTCGTCGCGGTCGAGAAGAAGACCGCCCCGTCCACGCCGATGCCAGCGCCGGTCACGGAAGAACAAGCGCCCGCGGCCGACCTGTCGATCTCCCCGGAAAACCCGGCCGAAGCACCGCCCCGGCCACCTCGTCCGCCCCGGCCCACGGCGACCGGGGAACGGCGGCTGCCCTTTGTCTTCAGCGGCAGCGGCGGCGAATTCTACAAGATCTGGGTGGTCAATGTGCTGTTGACCATCCTCACCTTGGGCATCTGGTCGGCCTGGGCCAAGGTGCGGACCATGCGTTATTTCTACGGCAACACCACCCTCGGCGGCAACGCGTTCGAATACCTGGCCGAACCGGTGAAGATCCTCAAGGGGCGGCTGTTGGTTTTTGCCGTGTTCGCGGCCTTTTCCGCGGTGGCGCAGTTTTATCCCTTGATCAACCCGATCGGCGGCTTGATCCTCCTGGTCCTGACACCGTGGATCGTACGGCAAAGCCTGCGGTTCCAACGCCATTACACGGCCTGGCGGGGGGTGCGTTTCGCCTTTGTCGGCAGTCTCGGGGAGTCCTTCCGGGCCTTTTTACTCTGGCCGATGCTGACCGCGTTCCTGTTTTTCCTGCCCGTGATCTGGCACCGCCAGACCCATTACCTGATCGATCAGTCCTGCTACGGCTCGGCCAGGTTTGCCAACCGCAGCACGGTGGGAAATTTTTTCGTCGCCTTTGCCATCCTGACGATGCTCGCTCTGGCGTTGGGCGCGGCGGGCGGCATGGCTTTCGCCGCACTCGGCCAAATGGCGCAGGAGCTGCTGCCGGAAATCCGGCAAATGTCGGCCTTGGCGGGCGTGGTGCTGGCCTCCCTGGCCTGGATGGTGGTGTCCGCCCTGTACAAGGTCAGGATGGTCAACCTGCGCTTCGGCAAGACCGAAATCGGCCCGCACCGAATCGTTACCAGCTATGCCTTCGGCTCGTATCTGTGGCTGGTGCTGACCAACACCCTTGGCATCATGCTGAGCCTGGGGCTGTATTATCCCTTTGCCAAGGTCCGCACCGCCCGCTATGCCGCTGCACATACCGAGATGATCGTTCAGGGCGATCTCGACGACTTCGTCGCCAGCCACCAAGCCGGGGTTTCGGCCCTGGGCGGCGAGGCCGCCGATTTCTTCGATATTGACATCGGCTTTTAAACTATCAAGGAGCCGCGCTGTATTCGGATTGCGATCTCGTGGATATTTCAGGAAATTATTTTGATGGTCATTCTTCTCGCCCCTGTCCGGCGGTACTGTGCCGTACCGGCAAGGGCGCCGGCGTTTTTGATCCGGCGGGAACCCGCCTGGCCTGGGTGGAGGATGCTCTTGGCCTGGACATCGCCTCCCGGGTCGGCGACACCAAGCGATTTGTGCGGTTTCCGGACGGCGGCGTGTTCGAAACCGGCGACAACGACGCCGTCGACCGCCTGGCGGCCTCGCTGCGGCCCGGTTCCGGGCTGACGCATCGCCTGGAGTCGCGGCTGCGCTATGCCGCCATTGGCCTGGTGGTGACGATCCTGTTCACCTGGGGCTCGATCCAATACGGCATTCCGCTGCTTGCCCGAGCGGTCGCCTTTTCCATTTCCGCCGAAAACAACCGCCGGATCGGGCAAGGGGCGCTGGAGGCGCTCGACAGGGCGATCTTCTCCCCCAGCGGCCTGCCGCTCGCCGAGCAGGAGCGCCTGCGCGGCCGCTTCCTCGCCGGTGTCGGCACGGTGGATGGCATTCCGCTGTCCGTCGAGTTCCGCGAGGCAGACAAGAGCATCGGCGCCAACGCCTTCGCACTCCCTTCCGGGACCATCGTCTTCACCGACCAACTGGTGCGCCTGGCGCAAAACGACGAGGAGTTGCTGGGCATTTTCTACCACGAGGCCGGACATGTCCAATGGCGGCACGCCATGCGCGGCATCTTGCAGCAGTCGGCGTTGGCGGCGGTGATCGTCGCCGTTACCGGCGATGTCTCCTCGGTGGCCTCGCTGGTGTCCGCCGCTCCGGTATTCCTGGTCGAGGCCGGCTATTCCCGGCGGTTCGAAAGCGAAGCCGATGCCTTTGCAGTGGCGCGGATGCGGGAGGCACATCTCGATCCGGCACATTTCGGCCGCATCCTGGCCCGCCTGGAGGAGGCCCATCGCGCCAAGCAGGACGAAAAAGGCAAAAAGAACGAAAAAAACGACTCCCAGCCGCGGCTGGGCGATTATCTCTCCACCCACCCGGCAACGGCCGAACGGATCGACCAGGTGGAAAAGTAGTAAGGTCGCCCGTTGCTTTCGGCCAAGATCCCCGCATCTCGGCGATCGATCCCTGCTCAGGTTTTGGCATCGAATCCCCTGGATCGTTCCATTTTCAACACTGTGAAATATCCAGTCGCATCCCTGGAAAAGAGTGCTCCCTCCGGCCGGAATGACCGGCCTTTTCTGTCGCGTCCCGTTCTTCGAAGTCACATCGTTTTAAAAATGGAATAACGCTTTGCGCTTGTCCGGCCTGGGCCGGGCCAGATTCTGCCGGTAAGTCGCCGCCCCGAAAGAAGCGGGGCAACGCGACGGCCAAGGTCAAAGCGGGCCGGCAAGAATGGCTTGATCGGAAAGATGGAACGGGAACGAGCGGGAAAAGTAGCCTCGGGAGAGGGAGTCAGGCGGTGGGCCGGTCGTCGGCATCGAGCACCTGGCGGAGCAGGGCCGCCAGGTCTTTCCGGGGCAGGGGCTTGAAGGCGAAGCCCTTGATGCCCACGGCCAGGACCGCATCCTTGGTCACAAGGCTGCTGTAGCCGGTGCAGAGGACGATCGGTAAATCCGGCCGGATCGCCAGCATCTGCCGGGCCATTTCCATGCCGGTCAGGCCCGGCATGGTATGGTCGGTGACCACGGCGTCGAACAGGTCGGGATGATTGCGGAAAGCGGCCAGGGCCACGGCGCTGTCGGTGCAGGCCGTGGCCTGGTACCCGAGCCGTTCCAGCATGGTCTGGCCCAGTTCGGCCAGTATCGGTTCATCGTCGACGAACAGGACGTGTTCCCGGCCGGACCGCACCCGTTCGGAGGTCTCCCGTTCGGCCTCGTCCGCCGGGCCGCTGGCCGGCAGGAGGACGCGGAAGCAGGTGCCCTTGCCGGGCGTGCTGTCGCAGCTCAGCAGGCCCTGGTAGGAGGTGACGATGCCGTGGATGATGGACAGCCCCATGCCGGTCCCCTTGCCCACGCTCTTGGTGGTGAAAAAGGGCTCGAAGATTTTGTCCCGGATTTCCGGGGCAATACCGGTGCCGGTGTCGGCAACCGTCAGTTCGACAAAGGGGCCGGGCAGCACCTTGGCCTGGTCGGGCACCTCGTCCGCGGCGATGTCCCGGTCGGCCAGGGTAATGGTCAGGGTGCCGCCGGTGGTCTCCATGGCGTGGAAGGCGTTGGTGCAGAGGTTCATCACGATCTGCTGGATCTGGACCGGATCGGCGAGGATGCTGCGGCCGGCGTCGTCGATCCGGGTTTCGATGGCAATGGTCGAGGGCAAGGTGGGGCGGAGGAGTTTGACCGCCTCCTTGACGATCGGCGCCGGCTGGAGCGTGGTCCGCTCGGTGACGGTCTGGCGGCTGAAGGCCAGGATCTGCTTGACCAGGTCCACGGCCCGGTAGCCGGCGCTGAGTACGTTGGTCAGGTCGCGGGCCACCGCCGAATCGGGCGGACAGGCATCCAGGGCGATCTCGGTATAGCCGATGATCGCACCGAGGATGTTGTTGAAATCGTGGGCAATGCCGCCCGCCAGAGTGCCGATGGCCTCCATCTTTTGCGCCTGGATGAGCTGGGTGTGCAGGCGTTGCCGCTCCGCCTCGGAGCGCCGCAATTCGGTGATGTCGCGGCCGACCGATTGGACTTCGACGCAGCGGCCCGAGCTGTCGAGCAGTGGCGCTTCCATCCAATGGATATGGCGGGAGGTACCGTTGTCGAGGGTGACGAGGCTTTCCCGGGAAAACGGGATGCCGGAGGCCATCAACTGGGCGTGGGCGGCCAGGATGGCGGGCCGCTCCGTGGCCGGAACCATCTCGATCCAACGACGGCCGAGCAACGATTCTTCGTTGACGAATCCGCACAATTCCGCATATTTGCTATTGGTAAAGGTCAAGGTGGTGTCGGGCCGCCAGCGGCAAACCGCATCGGGCTGGTTTTCGATGATCGCCTGATAATGCTGTTCGCTCAGGTGCAGCCGTTGTTTGCTGTTGCGCATTCGTTTGATGAACAGACCCATCACCGCCAGGCCCATCGCGGTCAGCGACGTGGTGATGGCGGCCATCCGCCACCAATCCGCGAACTGTTCGCTGGCACCCCGCCCCACCAGCACATAGAAGGGGGAGGGCGTGAGGCAATGAAAGGCGAAGATGCGGTCGACGCCGTCGGTGATGCCGGGGTAACGAACCACGCCCTTGAGGATGCCGCGCTCGATCAGCCGCTGGGGAGGGATATCCTCGGCGGGACTGTTGAGTTTCGATTCCATCGGCGGCCACCGCAGCACCAGGGCGCTGGTATCGTTGCGCCGGATGCCGACCGCACCGTCCCGTCCCACGTTCATCTGGGCGAATAGGCTTGCAAAGAATCCCAGGTCGATCGGGGTGACGATCAGGCCCTGGAAACTGCCGTCGGCGGCCAGGACCGCCTGCGAGGCGATCATGATCAGGGGGTTGGTGAGCAGGGTTTGGGAAAAGCGCAGGCTTTCCGTGGGGGATTGCTTGCTCTGCAGGAAGTAGGGCCGGTCGGCGATGTTGGCAGGGGCCTCGTCCGGGTTGCTGCTGAACACCAGCCGGCCTTCGGCATCGTAGAAGGCGTGTCCCCGGATTTCGGGGAACTCCCGGCACAGGGTTTGGAGATGATTGGTGGCGTGTTGGATGGCCTGCGGCGAGAAGTGCCCCTCCCGCAACTCGGGGATCAGGTTCTGGGCGATCAGGTCGGAGGTGGCGTCGATGCGGCGCAGGGCCGCCTCCAGCTGGCTTGCGAGAACATTTGCCTCGTTGGCCGAATTGATGGCAATGGTCCGCCCGGTCTGGCGGTAGCTCACAAAGAGGAAAAAAGCGAGTAGAACGGCGGTCAGAGAGGCTAGAAGCAGAAAGCAAATACTGTAGGCGTGCTTGCGGACAGTGGCATACAGACGGCCGACAGGTGGTTGTACGGTCATGAAGGAAAGCGCTCACGGTTTTTGGAGAGCCTGGCAGGGGCGGGGCTTTCCGATTTTATTGTTCGATTCCAAAAAAACATACCCCAACGGACATGGTCAAGAAAAAGCGTACCCACCCAGGGAGAATGGCCGATGGTCAGCGGCATTGCCGGGCCGGTATTCCCGATCGAATCGTAACCGCTTCGTAACGCGAGACAAATGGCACGCCGGTACGATGGTGGCAAGGGTAGCGAAGGGGGCCTCGCCCGTATCGTGAACCATTCTAACAGGTTATGCGCTACGCCATTTGCTTTGCTCCTTCTTCTCCGTTCCTCTGGCACCGGGGCTGCCGGTTGCACCGGTGCCTTCGACCGGTTCCGCGCGCCTCTGCGGCCGAGCGAGCGGGCCCGAAGCAGGACGAATACTGGTTCCGGCTTGGCGAGGGTCTCCTGCTCGGCTACCGGGAAACGCATGGCCTGGCCGGCACCGATCAAACCCGGATTGAGCCGATCGATCCCTAACTCCCGGGCCGCCCGCAGCGGCATCCTCCGTGCTGTCCGGACAGGCCGGCGTCGGCCTCGATCCGGTCCCGCCGATCCCACCGATTCCCCCGCGATGACTCCATTCCCGTTCGCTGGGGCACGGACTGGGCAGATTCCCGTTGTCTTTCCGGCGCAAGTCCGTTTAATTTGCAGAATTGATTTCGCAACTTGCGGTAGAGACAAGGAAAACGATACAAGGGGGAACAATGAAAACACTTGGCGCCCTGTTGAGCGAGTTGACCTACGATGACCTGGATCGCTGGGCCGGCGAAAAAATTCGCGCCAGGGGCAAGGCCTACATCGGTCGGGTGGACGGGCTGCACCGTACCGCCGGGGACGAATTGGCCGCCTGGGTTTCGGGGACCGAAGACTACGCCACCCTGGTGCATCTCAACGAGGAAGGGGACCACGACTGGTTCTGCACCTGTCCCTACGACGGCGGCCCGTGCAAGCACGCGGTGGCGGTGATCCTGGCGGCGGTTCGCCAGGTCAAGGGCAAGCGGGAAATTCCCCTGCTGAGCGAGGAGGACGACCTGCATCTGATACTGTTCAACGACCAGGAAGACGATGCGGTTTGGGGGAAAGATGGCGAGCCGGAAAGCGTGCGGCCCGAGGTTGGAGAAAAGGGCGGCAAGCGGGAACATTCCAAGGTGCGCAAGCTGCTTGCGGACAAGAGCCGGGAGGAATTGGTGGAGATGGTGGTCCGCCTGGCCGCCAATTTCCCGGCGGTGGAACGCACCCTGCTGGAGGCCGAGCAACTGCGGAGCGGCCGGATCGAGCCGCTGGTGCGGGCCCTACGCCGGGAGATCGGCAACCTGACCGACGAGCAGGCCTGGTCGAGTCCCTGGAGCGACGAGAGCGATATTCCCGATTATTCCCATGTCCGCCAGCAATTCGCCCTCCTGCAGGCCGCCGGCCATGCCGATGCCCTGCTGGAGTTGGGCGACGAACTTTGGCGGCGGGGCAGCGAGCAGGTCGAGCAGTCCGACGACGAAGGCGAGACCGGCGACACCATCGCCGACTGCCTGGAGATCGTGCTCCGCGCCCTGCCGGCCTCGTCCCTGCCCAAGGCGGCGCAGCTGTTGTGGGTGATCGACCGCCTGCTGGAAGACCAGTTCGGTCTGCTCCAATCGGGCGAAAAGGTGCTGGACGACGACCGCTACGGTCCCGACGAATGGCGGCAGGTGGCGGAGGCCCTGGAAGGACGGACGGAAACGGTGAAAAAAGGCTCCCAGGCCGCGACCTTTTCCGCCCTGGTCGGGCAGACTGAATTGCAGGAGCGCCTGGTTGTCGCCTACCGGCGCAGCGGCCAAGCCGGGAAGATCGTGCCGCTGATGGAGAAAAACGTCGACCGGTTGGGCAATTACGCCCAGTTGGCCGACCTGCTCGTCGAGACCGGCGACCTGGATCGGGCTCGGCACTGGTGTATCCACGGATTTGGCCGCAGCGTCCAGGACAGGACCGGCACTGCCGCGGGTCTGCAGGAGCGGTTACGGCGCATCGCCGAGACGCAGCAGCAGCATGCGCTGGTTGCCGCCTACCGGGCCGAGGAATTTTTCCGCCGGCCCTGGCTGGAGAGCTACAAGGAACTGCGCCGGGCTGCGGAAAAGCTCGCCTGCTGGCCGCCGGTCCGGTCCGGTGCGCTCGGCTACCTGGAGAACGGCCGTCGGCCCGACGTCCCGGCCAAAAAGGGTGAGCCCCTTGTCTGGCCCCTGCCTGCACCCGAGGTCCGCTATCCCCAGGAAAAAACAAAATCCGGTCCGCGCGACCGTTTCCCGAATCGACCGGTGCTGATCGACATCGCCATTTTCGAGAAGCGGTTCGACGAGGTGGTGGCCCTGTATCAAGCCCTGGCCAAGGGATCGTCCGGGACCATGGGAGTCGACGAAACCGTGGCCAGGGCCGTGGCCAAAACCCACCCCGAAGTGGCTTTGACCATCTGGCGGCGGCTGGTCGACGGCCTGATCGCCCAGGTCAAGCCCAGGGCCTATGCCGAGGCCGGCGGGTTTTTGCGGATGATGTACAAGGTGTTCAAGGAAAGGCAACGCCTGCCCGAATGGGAGGCGCTGCTTGCCGAACTGCGGCGGGCCCACAAGGCCAAGCGCCGGCTGCTGGAGGTGTTGGATTCCCTGGCCGCCGGCGGCAGGAAAATCATCGACGGGATCAAGGAAGGCGAGGGTTGACCTGCCGGGGAAAGCGCGATGGCGCGTGAAAAGGTTTGACAGTTTGTGGAAAATATTTTGTAAATATTGCGAGTTATGTGGTGAGCGGCAGCGCCTTTCCTGTCCGCCGTGAAGAACCCGCCGGCATGTTCCGGCCCCCATCGAGGAGGAGCAGATGATTCCCGCGCCCAATATGCAGACCATTCTCTTTGCCACCGACCTGGGCGAGAATAGCCGGTCGGTCTTCCGCTTGGCCGTAAGCCAGGCCCGCCGTTACAATGCCCGCCTGCTTATCCTGCATGTGGTCGAGCCGCTGGGCAGCACCGGCACGGCGATTATCGCCAACTATCTGTCCGGCGTGGCCGCCGACCGGATCAACAAAGACATGGCCGAGGAAATTCTGGACATCATGAAGCAACGGGTCGAGACCTTTTGCCTGGAGGAGCTGGTGGCCTTCGGACTTGACCGGACCCCGGTGACCGAGGTCATGGTGGCCTCCGGCAATCCTGCCGAGGAAATTCTGGAAACGGCGAAACAATGCGATGTCGGCATGATCGTCATGGGCACCTCGACCCGCTCCTTTCTCGGCAACGCCATCATGGGCACCACTGCCCGCCGCGTTTCCCGGCATACGACGGTGCCGGTGCTGCTGGTTCCCATGGCCGAAAAGTAGCCCTGCCTCGCGTCTTGCCGTGTCACCCCGGTTCCGCGCTCGTCGGCACCGGGGTTTTTTATTGCGGTCGCTCCTGTCGGCCGGATGGGGCGATCGCGGTCCAGAAGGCCCGGATCACCGGGTTGAGTAGATGCTTTTCCAGGGTGCAGGCGCCGATGACGAAGGGCGCGAGCCCCGATTCGACCTCGACCAGGCGCACCTGATCCCGCAACGGGCTTTTTTCCAGCACCAGTTCCGGCACCACCCCGACCCCGCAACCCAGGCTGACCATGGCCAGCAGGGCTTCGTTGCCCGCCACTTCGGCATAGATATTGGGCCGGATGCCATTGGCCCCGAACCAGCGGTCGATTCGCTCCCGGCTCAGGCCGCGTTCGGCCAGGATGACCGGAATGCGCGCCCAGTCGATCCGTTCGCCCTCGCGCTCCAGGAATTCGGCACCGTCGGCCGGGGCGATGAACACCAAGGGGGTGAGTGCCAGCTCGACGAACACGATCGTGGCGGGCAGGCGCTCCGGCAGGGCGGCGATGGTCACCTCCGCCTGGCGGTTGTCGAGCCGGTCGAGGGCCTCGGCGGCGTCGCCGGTTTGCAGCTTGATCTGGACTCCGGGATGCAGGAGGCGGAAGGCCTTGAGGATGGGCGGCAGAATGGACATGGCGGCGGTGACCGAGCAGAACAGCGAAATTTCGCCGCCCAGAACCTCGTTGTCGGCCAGTTCTCGCTGCAGGGCCTGCCAGCGTTCCACTACCTCGTCGGCATACCGCTTGAACGCGGCCCCGGCCGGGGTGAGGGCCACGGTGCGGTTGTCGCGCCGGAACAGGGGCGCGCCCACCTGCTCCTCGATCCGCTGGATAGTGCGGGTCAGGGCCGAGGGGGTGAGGTGGCAGGCACGGCTGGTCCGGCCGAAATGGAGGGTCGCGGCCAGGTGGCTGAAAATTTTGAGGGCGCGGATGTCCATAAAAATTGCGGAAAGAAGATGTGTTCCGTGGTATGAGGCAAGCCTGCGCCCATAGTGGAGGCGTATTGCGTTTTTTGCAATAATGAATTGCGGAGAATTCACTTTCCGCAATGAAAATTTCGGCTATGGTGAAGGAAATTGCGAGCCGGCAGTGAGATCGCCGCGGCTGGCTATCTTTCGCCCACCCACCCCAACAAGAGAGGAAAAATCATGGGACAAAACTACTTCAATACCCTGCCGTTGCGCCTGCAACTGGAGGAACTGGGCAAATGTCGCTTCATGGACGCATCTGAATTCGCCGATGGCGTCGACAAACTCAAGGGCAAAAAGATCGTCATCGTCGGCTGCGGCGCCCAGGGGCTGCACCAGGGACTCAACCTGCGCGATTCCGGCCTGGACGTTTCCTACGCCCTGCGCGACTCCGCCATCGCCGAGAAGCGCCAGAGCTGGAAAAACGCCACCGGCAACGGCTTTGCCGTCGGCAACTACCAGCAGATGATCCCCACTGCCGACCTGGTGATCAACCTCACCCCGGACAAGCAGCACACCAAGGTCGTCTCCGCGGTTATGCCGTTGATGAAGCAAGGCGCCTGCCTTTCCTATTCCCACGGTTTCAACATCGTCGAGGAAGGGATGCAGGTCCGCGAGGATTTGACCGTCATCATGGTGGCGCCGAAATCGCCCGGTACCGAGGTGCGCGAGGAATACAAGCGCGGTTTCGGCGTACCTACCCTGATCGCGGTCCACCGCGAAAACGATCCCAAAGGCGAAGGCTGGGATATCGCCAAGGCCTATGCCGCCGGGACCGGCGGCCATCGGGCCGGGGTGCTGGAGTCGTCCTTTGTCGCCGAGGTCAAAAGCGACCTGATGGGCGAGCAGACCATCCTCTGCGGCATGCTCCAGGCCGGCAGCCTGCTCTGCTTCAGCAAGATGGTCAAGAAGGGAATCGATCCCGGCTACGCCACCAAGCTGATTCAGTTCGGCTGGGAAACCGTCACCGAGGCGCTCAAGCACGGCGGCATCACCAACATGATGGACCGGCTTTCCAATCCGGCCAAGATCCGGGCCTACATGCTCTCCGAGGAGATCAAGGAGATCCTGGCCCCGCTGTTCGAGAAGCACATGGACGACATCATGTCCGGCTTTTTTTCCAAGACCATGATGAAGGACTGGGCCAACAACGACAAGAAACTGCTCGGCTGGCGTGCCAAGACCGCGGAAACCGACTTCGAGAAAACCCCGGCCGCCGATGTCGAAATCAGCGAGCAGGAGTATTTCGACAAAGGCATCCTGATGGTGGCCATGATCAAGGCGGGCGTGGAGCTGGCCTTCGACACCATGGTGGCCTCCGGCATCAAGGAGGAGTCGGCCTATTACGAGAGCCTGCACGAGGTGCCGTTGATCGCCAACCTGATCGCCCGCAAGAAGCTCTATGAGATGAACGTGGTCATTTCCGACACCGCCGAGTACGGCTGCTACCTGTTCGCCCATCAGGCGGTGCCGCTGCTGGCCGATTTCATGAAGGCCGTCGATACCGACGTCATCGGCAAGGGTATGGACGCGCGGGACAACACAGTGGACAATATCGAGCTGATCGGGGTCAACGCCGCCATTCGCTACACCCTGGTCGAGCAGGTGGGCGAGGAGTTGCGCTCCCACATGGGCGCGATGAAGCCGATCATCTGAAACACCCACTGCCATGAGTTTCCGGCTACGGCCGGATAAGCCCAAAAAATCCCCTCGGTCCTGACGGGCCGGGGGGATTTTTTTGTCCATCCGGCTGCCGCGTACCTGGAGCTGTGGTGGCTATGGAGTCGGAGCTTGAAGCATTCCATTTGATGTTTATCGCCGGCGGCTTCGCTGGAGTCCTTTCCGCCAACGGCTCTCCTGCCTCTTTCCAGAGGAAGTGGGACCCAGTGCTTCCCTCTTCCACTGGAAAGACCTTGCAATTCAACGTGCCCGTGGCACACTGTTTTTATGAGATTGTTCAGGGTAATTTGTTGTTTTTTATGATCTGCAACACCTTGCCGCGCATCGTCGCCTCGCTCCCTTGATGAACAATATGGGTCGGGAGATGGGCAGGGTGGTGCATTGAATTGATAAGGAATGATGCATGGTTGCATGAAGGGAAATAATACGACGTGTGTATACGTATTTTGCCGTATTATTTTTAAGTGAATTTATGATCAAAAAAGTGAAAGTCGATTGTTTACGGGTGGGTGTTTTCGTTCACGATTTCAACTGCGGTTGGCATGGTAGCAGTATTTACATAGAACCCAGTTGCATCAAGAGTGAAAATACGATTGAAATACTTAAAAATTGGAATATCGAAGAGGTGTTCATCGATACAGACCGAGGGCTGGACGCAGAGCCGTCGAGATCTGTTGTTGAAGATGTAAGTTTCATTACTCCCTTCGGAGTGAAGCGCCATCGTGAGCGGCCCGCTGTGCCTTTGAAAAATGAATTGCAATCATCCAGGAAAATCACGGAGGATGCGGTCAAGATTGTCGAACAGACCTATCGGCAGGCCATGGAAGGGAACATGCCCGAAGTCGGGCCTTTCTATGATCTGGCAAAACAGATGCAGGTTTCGATTCAAAGAAACCGAGACGCTCTTTCGCTTTTGAGCCGCATCCGCAAAAAGGACGAGTATACGCTGTATCATTCGGTCAGTGTCAGTTCCCATGTCCTGAATATGTGCCATTACTATGAAATCCCGGAGCAGTTGAGTCTCGACATAGCGGTTGGCGCTTTGTTCCACGATATTGGCAAGGCCCTGGTGCCGCAGACTATTCTCAATAAACCCGGCAAGCTCACCGAGGCGGAATTCGATGAGATGAAACGGCATGCCGAGTTGTCCATGGACATGCTTTCCAAAGCAAAGAATATTCCTTTGGAGGGCTATGACATTGCTTTGCATCACCATGAACGATACGACGGCAAGGGCTATCCCCATGGTCTGGAAAAAGATCGGATCAGCTTTGCGGCGCAGGTTACCAGCGTCTGCGACGTATTCGATGCCGTCACCTCGGAGCGGTGCTACAAGGCCGGCATGGAGTCGGTACTGGGGTTGCGCATAATTTATGAAGGTGGCGGTGGGCACTTCAACAAGGAATTGGCCAATGATTTTATCCGGTGCATCGGCATGTATCCGGTCGGCACCTGTGTGGTATTGGCCGACGGCAGAAGTGGGGTGGTGATCGGCTCCACCGAAGATATGACGCGGCCAATCGTCCAGATCCTCTACGATGAAAAGAAACAGAAACAGCTCACCCCGTTCACCGTCGATCTGTCGCAAACCAACGACACGATAGCGAGTTACAGTGATACGAAAAGGCTAGGCCTGACCTATGATCAGTTGTTGAGGAAATTTTTGTTACCGTGAGGCAACGGCGCGGGCGGCAAGGGATTGCCCGCCATGGTCGGCGCTATGGAGCGGAGCCGAGGATGTCGAGCAGGGGGCGAAAGAGCTGTTCGTAATCGCGGAGCCCTTTGTCCAAGATCAATTCGAGAGCGGGAAGATCGCGGTCGTTGATGACCAGATTGGCACTGAGAGCTAACGCTTCCAGATCGTAAAGGGTGTGCAGATCGGCACCCACCAGCACGAAATACGTGTGCCGCCGCAGGTCGGATGTCAACTGGTTGACGAACCGGCGCACTTCCTCGAAGGCCGCATCCGCGCCGCAGAAAACCAGGCGGTATTTGGTCGCACCCAATCGTTCGAGGGCCTGTGTGGCCGAACTCGCCGCTGTTACGGCATATCCCATCCGAGCCAGTTGTTGTGCTATCAACTCCTGTTGGGGATTCCCACCGAGGACGAGCAGCGCGGGAGGTGCGTTGCCGGCACGCTCCTGTTGCTCGCCAAAGTCAGCGTGCGCCAGCCAGCTCATATCCGGTGGCGGCGGGGCAATGACCGTGGAAGACTCCACCTTCGCTGATTCGTTTTGAAAAAGATCAGGAAAGAGGCTCTGGGCGCTTTGTCCGGCAAGGCTGCTCAGAGTTTTCTTTATTTTGCCTTTTATGTGAGGCGCCATCGAAAGAATATGCGACTGCTAGGTGGTTGAACGTCCAGGAAAAACCGTTTTCAGTAAGTCGGTGTAAAGAACCCTTCGTCCCTTGCCATCAATCGGAAGCGACATTCGATCCTGCCATTGGTCTCCCTGTCGCAGGTCGCCAGTTCAAGGCGTCCGCTCCACCGTGCTCTCGTTATCCGTAACTGCTCAGTAATCAGACATTTCTCCATCAATATCTTCCTCTTCCTTATACCGCGTGGGCAAGGCCGATGCACGATTTTCTCCCGGCCGCGCTAATCTTCGTCATCCTGGAGGAGACAGTACTTGGAGGCCTGCGAGCGTTCGAAAATCAAAATGACCGGGATGGACAGGGCGAGCGGCAGCATGAGGTAGAGCAGGCGCCAGATGAGCAGGGCCGCGATCACCCCGGTGGGCGGGACCGTGTCGATGATGGCCAGGAAGACGGCCTCCATCACTCCGAGACCGCCCGGTGCCTGGGAAACGAGACCGGCGGAAAAGGACAGGATGAACGCCCCCAGCACCACGAAGTAGCCCGGATTGCTGGCCTCGGGCAAAACGAAGTAGATGATGCCGGCCGCCGACATGATTTCCAGCGGGGCCGCGAGCAATTGCCTGCCCACGATGCCGAGCCGCGGGTAGACAATATCGAGCGTGCCCACGCGGAAGGGCTTGTAGGTCCGCCACGATCCCAGGACGTAGAGGGTGCATAAAATCAGCAGGAAAACGCCCGCTGCCTGGACCAGCCAGACCGGCAGGGTCATCCGGGGAATGAGGTCGGAGAGTGAAAGCACGATCTCCGGTTCGAACACCAGCACCACCCCCAGAAGCAGCAGGCTGCCGAACAGGAAGGTGAACGAACACATGGCGACCAGTGCCGCGACTTCGGTGGCCTTGAGCCCCTTGGCGCAATAGGCGCGTAGCCGGACGATGCCGCCGGAGAGGATCGAGGCCCCCAGGTTGTGGCCGAGCGCATAGGTCACGAACGAACAGATGGCGACATAGGGCCAGGAGATGCCCTTGAGCCGGTTGAGGTGCATCAGGGCGATCCGGTCGTACCACGCCAAGGCCAGGTAGGCGGCCAAGGCGGACAGACCGGCGAAGAGATGGGATTTTATCGGGACATCAAGTACATATGAGGCGATAGCGGTGGCGATTACCTTAATGTCGCTCCAGATGCCGCCGTTGTCCAACAGGGCCCTGGTGGCCGGATCGCTCGCAACCTCGACCTGCAGCTTGTTGAACAAGAGCCAGATGGAACCGCATACGAACAGCCCGACCACCAATTTCCACACCAGGCGGACGATGCGTTTTATTTTTGAAGGTGCTTGTGTCTGCTCAAGAGGCATATGTGGCTATCGGGCCCAACCTCGCTCACGTACCGGGAAAAATAGCAAAAGGCGAACAAACCGTCCGGTCGGCCGGCGCCGCATAGCCCCGCTCGCTCCCTCTCGGCCCGGTCATTCGTCCCATGCGCCCCGAACAGAACAGGGGCCGCACGATCCATTGCGGGCAAGACCGGTTGTCTCGTCCGTGTCCCGGAGGCCGCTCGGTGCCGGGCCGGCTTTGGGGACACGGAGATTACTACCGCCTTTTCCCATTTTCGTTCTTTTTTCGCAGTCGTCAACAGACAAAAAAGAGAATGCACATCGGCTTCCCGGAAAGTGCTGCCAAAGGCGCGTCCGCTCGGCAGTCCCCTTTTTTTCAGCCTGAAAAAAAGGGGATCGTCCGGGCCTGGCCCGCCTTCCAGCCGGACAACCCGGACGCAACGGGCCGGCAAGGGGACAGGGGCTGTGCGTGCGAGCCATACATAGCCATTTCTTGATCAAATGTCACGATTTCGCTGCGTTTTTTCCGGCAGAATACGAATGGCCAGACATTTGTAGACGATTCGCCCTCCCTCGTAGGCTGCGGTGTTGCGACGCAGGACCCGCCAATCCTTGATCTGACAGAATCCGTCGGCCTCAAGCTTGTCGATCAGCCCGTCGGCCTGGTCAAGCATGAGGGTCAACTCGGCATTCTGGCTCAGCGCGATCTGCCGCAGGCCCGCACCGCTGACCAGAGCGACCGGTTCCACTACCAGGTTGGAAAGATCCTTCAAGACCGGCTGGCCGACGGCCGGTTTGGCCTGCAGCCGGATCATTCGTGCCCTGGTGTCCGGGACAGCGGTCTCCTTGGCCGCCGCGATCAGATCGAGCAGATAGTTGCGGACATCGTTCAGGTCCCGGGCCGACTCCAGCCTGCCGTTGTCGGGAAAGCTCTCCACCGCCTTGGCCATGATTGAGACTTCGCGCAGGTAATGGCTGCGCTGATTGGTCGGCACCAGGTACATCGCCACCAGCCGGACCGGCTGCCGGTCCTTGGTGCCGTAGGCGATCCCGGCAGGGCTCCAGCCGACCACGCAGACCAGGTCGCCGTCGAAGGGCACGCCCGCGTGCGGACTGGCCCAACCCTGGCCGATGCCGGTATTGGTGGCCTGTTCCCGGGCCATGACCAGCTCGACGATTTCCGTGCCGGCCGGGATTTCGGGAAACGCCTCGATGATGTGCGCCAAAAACTGCAAGGCATGGGTCTTGTCGTTCTCGGGCAGTTCGAACAGCCGCCCTTCTTGGAGGGCATCAAGCAAGGTTTCCATAATCAATTGCCTCCGTACCGATGGAAGAACCAGGTCTTGACCCCGTGGGCCAGGACGCCGTAGCCGACCAGGAAAGCGGCGATCCAGGTCCAATACGCCGGGGGCAGGGCCACCAGGCCGAGATCGTCGGCAAAGGGGGAATAGGGGAGCCACGCCCCGATCGCCATCACCGCCAGGGTGGTTATGGTCATCGGCAGGGAGGCGCTGCTCTGGAAAAAGGGGATACGGCGGGTGCGGATGATGTGGACGATCAGGGTCTGGGTCAGCAACGACTCGACGAACCATCCTGTCTGGAACAGCCGCGCCCATTGCTCCTGCTGCGCCGGCGAGGTGCCGGGCACAAGGTATTGTGAGCAATCGAACACGAACCACATCAGGGCAAAGGTGGCGTAATCGAACAGCGAGCTGATCGGGCCGATCCACACCATGAACCGTTTGATATTGTCGATATTCCACTTCAACGGCTGGGCGATCTGCTCCTCGTCGACCGTGTCGGCCGGGATGCCGGTCTGGGAGAAGTCGTAGAGCAGGTTGTTGGCCAGGATCTGCACCGGCAGCATCGGCAGGAAAGGGAGCAGGTAGCTGGCGCCGACCACGCTGAACATATTGCCGAAGTTAGAGCTGGACCCCATGCGGATGTATTTAATGATATTGGCAAAAACCCGGCGGCCTTCCATGATGCCCTCTTCCAGGATCAACAGGCTCTTCTCCAGCAGGACGATATCGGCGGCCTCCTTGGCAACGTCGACGGCGGAGTCCACCGAAATGCCGACATCAGCCGCTTTCAGGGCCGGGGCATCGTTGATGCCGTCGCCCATGAACCCGACCACATGGCCGCAGCGGCGGAGCTCGCGGACAATCTGTTCCTTTTGGGTGGGGGTGAGCTTGACGAACACGTTGCATTCCTGCACGGCCCGGGAAAATTGCGGCTGATCGAGCGCGGCCAGCTCGGCGCCGGAGATCATGTGCCGCACGGTCAGGCCGACGTTGCGGCAAACCGTCCGGGTGATCAGGCCGTTATCTCCGGTGAGCACCTTCACGGTCACCCCGGCCTTGGGCAAAATTTCAAGGGCCTCGGTGGCCGAGACCTTGGGCGGATCGAAAAAGGCGATGTAGCCCAGGAGGACCAGCCGGCTCTCGTCCTCGACCGTGAACACCGATTTTTCCGCGGAAAACTCGCGGTAGGCAATGCCGAGCACCCGGAAGCCCTCGGCGTTGAGCTTGTCGACTTCCTCGAACAGATCGGCCCGGAGCAGGTCGATCAAGGGATAAATCTCCTCGTTGATCTGGTAATGGCTGCAGCAGGAATAGATTTCCTCGACCGCACCCTTGCAGATCAGCACGTGGTCGCCCTCGTATTCCACCACCACCGACATGCGGCGGCGCTGGAAATCGAAGGGCAGTTCGTCCACCAGGCGGCAGTTGGCATCGACCTCGAGATTGGCGAATTCGATCACGGCCCGGTCGATCAGATTTCGCAGCCCAGTCTGGAAATAACTGTTGAGGAACGCGTAGTTGAGCACCTCCTCGCTGGTGTGACCCACGATGTCCACGTGGCGCTCCAACACGACCTTGTCCTGGGTGAGCGTCCCGGTCTTGTCGGTGCAGAGGATGTCGATGGCGCCGAAATTCTGGATCGAGGGCAGGCGCTTGACGATCACCTTTTTCCCGGCCATGGTCAGAGCGCCCTTGGCCAGATTGACGGTCACGATCATTGGCAGCATCTCAGGGGTCAGACCCACGGCCACCGACAGGCCGAACAGCAGGGCCTCGAGCCAGTTGCCCTTGGTCATCCCCACAATGAAAAACACCGCGCAGACCAGCACCAGCATGAAGCGGATCATCAGCCAGGTGAACGACCGGACGCCGATGTCGAAACTGGTCTCCTCGCGGGTGTCGGCCAGACGTTCGGCAATGGCGCCGAACACGGTGCGAGCACCGGTGTTGACCACCACGCCGCGGGCCGTGCCGCTGATCACCGAGGAGCCGAGAAAGCAGGCGTTGGGCAACTCCAGGACCGTGGGCGGTGCCACGGCCGGCGCCAGGCTGGTCTTTTCCACCGGCATGGATTCGCCGGTGAGCGCGGATTCGCTGACAAAGAAATCCTTGGCCGCGATCAGGCGCAGGTCCGCCGGCACGATGGAACCGGCCTGGAGCAGCACGATGTCGCCGGGCACGACCTCCGACATCTTGATTTCGGCCTCGTCCCCGTCCCGCAGGACAAAGGTCCGCGACTGGACCCGCTTGCCCAGGGTCTCGACCGCATTGCCGGACCGACGGTCGAGGATGAACGAGAGACCGACGCTGAGCGCGATCATCGCCCCGACAATGACCGACGACTTGGCCTCGCCGATCAGGGCCGATACCAGGGCGATCACCAGCAGTTGGATCACCAGCGGACTTTTCAATCGGTGGCCGAGATCCATGATGACGTTCAACCGTTGGCTGCGGGTCAATTCGTTCGGGCCGAAGCGATCCAGCCGTTGTTCGGCCTCCTGGGCGGTCAACCCCTGGTAACGGACGCCCAGGCCGGCCGCCATGGCTGCCAAGGGGGCGATGCAGTTGGCCAGCAGGTGCTGCTCGTTCTCATGTTGAGGGGCAAACTTGTTTTTTGCCGGCGATGCGGCGGAGGAAAAAGAACGGAAGAGGTTCATGCTTGCACCTCCCGTCAAAACGCGCGCAGCCGATTACATAAGAGGGGCGAGGAATGGGAGGGAAGCGGGCAGGGCCGGCGCCTTGGCCCGCACAAGAAGGGACGGCGGATGGATGCGATGAAGAGAAAGATGGGAATGCGCATGGTTCACCTCCGTTGGGGCCGCGGCGATCGAGGGGCGGCCGGAAGTGAACCGACGGCTAAAGGTGTACGGAGCGCCGACTGTCCAGTCTACCCGCCGCGCCGCTCAAGCACCGCGATCCAGGGTGTTCGGGTTGTTGCAACTGTTCGTGTTTCTGATCCGTTGACCAGCAACTGTGACTGCCGTCTGAGTCGCTCATCGTGCCTCTGTGGGAATGAAGTGTCGGCCCGGCGCATTTCGCGATGCGCGCGGGCATTTGGTGCGGGCAATATATTGCGCCGGACAAGAATCACAAGGAATTTATTGGTCCGGAAAAAGGTTGAAACCGTCGGTTGAACAGGGGGAAGGATAGCAGCCGGAGGCAATCCGGGCATGCCGCGTGCATTCGGCGGTGACCGGGTCGCCCCCAGGGCTTGTGCTAAAAATGCAGGATCAGAGGAGGCCGTCCAGGACCGCCAGGCACATGTCGGCCTTGTTGAGCGTGTAGAGATGGACGCCGGGGGCGCCGCCGTCGAGTAACTCCTTGATTTGCTCCCGCGCATAGGCCATGCCGATTTCGTGCACCGCGCCGGCGCCGCCCTGTTCATGGGCCTTGGTCAGAGCATTGATCAAACGGCCGGGAATGCGGGCGTTGCACATCTCCAGAATAAAGCGCAGGGAGGTCAGGTTGCGAATGGGCAAGATGGCCGGCACTATCGGCACTGTCACGCCCCGGGTGCGCAGGCGGTCGACATAGTCGAAGTAGACCCGGTTGTCGAAATACACCTGGGTGATGACGAAATTGGCCCCGCACTTCACCTTGTGTCGCATCACGTCCAGGTCGGCGGCAAGGGAGGGCGCCTCGGCGTGGGCTTCGGGAAACCCGGCCACTCCGATGGCCAGGTCCGGATAGCGGGCGCGGATGTGGGTCACCAGGTCCGCGGCATGGGGAAAGGTCGCGAACAGCTCGGCATCGGTGCCGGTGTAGCCGGCGGGGCGATCGCCGCGCAAAGCCAGGACATTATCGATCCCCAGCGCGCGGATCGCCTCGAGGAAGCCGTCGATCTTCTCCCGGTTGGCTGTCACACTGGTGAGGTGCGGCATGACCTCGAAGCCGCAAGTGTCGATCAACCGCTCGCAGATCTCCAGGGTATTGGACTGGGTGGAGCCGCCGGCGCCGTAGGTCACCGACACGAACAGCGGCCTCAGTCGGCTCAGTTCTCTGGCCGTTGCCAGGAAATCCGGCCATTCCTCCTGCTTCTTCGGCGGGAAAAATTCCAGGGAGACAAAGGGGCCGATTTTTTCGATCAATTGAGGAATTCGCATCCCACCCTCCTTATGGCTGGCCGCGCCGGGACACCCGGTCCGAACGGCACGGCAAAAAAAACGATTCGAATGAACGGACGATTCGGCGCCGCGGGGCCTCATCGCCTTTTGGGCTTGCGGTTGCCCCACAACGGATTCGGCCCGAACCGGGCCTGCCACCAGTCCTCGGGGTCGTACGGGTCGAGTCCGGCATCTTCGGCTTCCTCCCGTTTCAGGGGAAACCGGTATTCGGTGCAATACCGCATCAGCAGCTCGTAGGCCGCGGTGATCCGATACATCTGTTCGCCGCTGCCCGCCGAACCGCTTTCGGCGGCGTCCGGATGGTACTGCTTGCTCAGTCGGCGGTAGTTGCGCTTGATCTCGGCCAAACTCGCCCGCTCCGGGAGTCGCAGCACCTCCCTGGCCAGCTCGATGGCCTGCCACTCCCCGGCGTTCATGCGCGGTCCTTTCTCTGCCAACTTTTTTCGGTGCCGCCGAGCAGACGGCCGATGTTTTGGTAATGCTTGATCCAGATCAGCAGGACAATGAAGGCTGCGAGCCAGAATTTCCATGCCGGGACCTGGAGCACCAGCAGCACCACCAGGATCGAGGCCGAACCGAGGAGCGAGCCGAGCGAGACATAGCCGGACAAAAACACGCAGGCCAGGAAGACCAGCAGGCAGCTCAGCGCCGCCGGCGGCGCCAGGTAGAGAAAGGCGCCCAGCGCGGTGGCTACGCCCTTGCCGCCCTTGAAGCGCAGGTAGACCGGGAACATGTGGCCAAGCACCGTGGCCGCGCCGCAGAGCGCGATCAACAGGTCGCGGTTGGAATCGGCACGCAGCAGCAGGGAGGCGATAAACATCGGCAGAAAGCCCTTGAGCATATCGCACACCAGGGTCAGGGTGCCCATTTTCTTGCCGAGCAGGCGGGCCACGTTGGTGGCGCCGATGTTCTTACTGCCTTGGGTGCGGATGTCGATGCCGCTGCTCCGGGACAACAGCAGGCCGAAGGGGATGGCTCCGATCAGGTAGGAGCCGAGGATGCACGCGGGTGCGGTGAAAAGCATGGTGTTCCTTTGTTGAACGACAGGGGTTGGTCGGAAAAATCAGGCCTTGTTGTGCCGGAAGAGCATGTCCAGTTCGCAGGCGGCGGCAAAGGCCGCGATGTCCTCCCGGAGTTGGCGCACATAGGGGCAATCCACCACGGCCAGCAGGGTCTGGCGCAAGCGGAGCACCGGCTGGTCCCCGAGGGTTGCCGGCTCCAGCACATAGGGAAAAATCTGCGGCCGGCGGCAGACCTGGGGTCGGTCGCCATAGATCCGGCAGTGGCCGGAGGATGGCGCGAGGTTGGGACAGCGACTTTCCCTGGGCAGGATCAGGCTCCAGCCGGGCTGCCAGCGGATCAGCACCGGCGCGGTCCGGTCGAAGAAGTCCCGGCCATCCAGCCGAAGCGGCGGCTCGTCGTCCGGCCGCCGCGTTTTCGTTGTTTCGGATTCGACCCGCGCCACCGGAAACAGGCCGGTTTCCTCGGGTTGCAGCGGAATTTCGAAATAGCCGTGGGCCATGGCCGCCTCCGGGCCGACGCAGCAGAGCGTGCAGCCGCAGGGCGCGCAGAGCAGGCTGTTGATCCGCTCCAGCTCGCGGGTGAGAACCTGCTGGGCCACCAGGGCCGCGGTTGCGGTCATGGGGTCCACCGGTCGGTCGTCGGCGTCGACTACCTGGGCCGATACCGGTCCTCCGGCCTTGAATGTTTCCAGGGGCGCAAGCAGATCGACGTAAGGACCCAGGTCGGCGGCCGGATGCGGATACCGGGCAAAGGGGGTTTCGATCTCTTCGGTCAGCTGGCCGATCACCTCGGCCACCGAGCCGAAGTCGCCGGTCAAATACAGAAACTGGACAATGGCCACCAGGGGCAGAACCGGCTGTCGCAGCAGGGCCAGCCCAGGTGCCAGGGCATCTTGTTCAATCATCTCGCATCCATTCACAATGGCCCGCACCCTACACAAAAAAAAGCCGAAAAACAAGCGGCCACCGTGCAAAATCCGCCCAACAAGCCGTAGATACCTTTACTTTGGTCCGCAAACTGATTACATACCTCGATGCCTCAGCACAATGACGGCGCCCCGGCGCCAGGAACACCGACACATATGGCCCTACGAACGATCGTCACCTATCCGCATCCGGTCCTGCGCCAGGAAGCGGAGCCCATCACCGTTTTTGACCAGGAGCTCAAAACCCTGGTCGAAGACATGGCGGAAACCATGTACCAGGCCCCCGGCGTCGGTCTGGCGGCCAACCAGGTCGGGGTTGCCCGGCAAGTAGTGGTGGTCGACCGCTCCACCGCCGAAAGCGAACGCACCTATATCACCTTGGTCAATCCGGAGATCAGCGACGGCGAGGGCAGCGTCACCGACGAGGAAGGCTGCCTGAGCGTGATCGAGTGCTATGCCAAGGTCGAGCGGTTTCGCAAGATCCACGTCACTGCCCGGGATGTGGAAGGCAATCCCCTGGAATTCGACGCCGAAGACCGCTATGCCCGCATCATCCAGCACGAGGTCGACCACCTGCGCGGCACCCTGTTCATCGACCGGCTGAGTTCGCTCAAGCGCGCACTGTATAAAAAGAAGCTCAAGCGAATCCTCCAGGAACGGGAATGAGCGCTTCCTTGCGGATCGTCTTCATGGGCACGCCGGATTTTGCCGTGCCTTCGCTTCAAGCCTTGCTCGACGGTCCGGAAGAGGTGGTGGCTGCAGTCTGCCAGCCCGACCGGGAACGGGGCCGGGGCAAGAAGGTGAGCCCACCCCCGGTCAAGGTCCTGGCCGAACGGCACCGTATTCCGGTGCTGCAGCCCGAATCGGTGCGCACCGCCTCCTTTCTGGAGGAAATGCAGGCCCTGGCGCCGGATCTGCTGGTGGTGGCCGCCTACGGCAAAATTCTGCCCCAGAGGCTGCTCGACCTGCCGCGTTTGGGCGCGATCAATGTCCACGGATCGCTGTTGCCCAAATACCGGGGCGCGGCCCCGATCCAGTGGGCGGTGATCAACGGCGAGACCGAAACCGGCATCACCATCATGCAGATGGACGCGGGCATGGACACCGGCGACATCCTGCTGGCCGTCGTTGTCCCCATTGGCCGGCAGGAAACGGCGGGCGAGCTGTTCGGCCGCCTGGCCCTGCTGGGCGGGGAAGTGCTGGGCAACGCCGTTGCCCGCCTCAAGGAAGGCGCCCTGGCCGCGCGGCCGCAGGCGCACGATTTGGCCAGCCACGCGCCGATGCTCAAGAAGGAGATGGGGCACCTCGACTGGACCCTGCCAGCTTGCCGCCTCCATGACCTGATCCGGGGGCTCGCCCCCTGGCCCTCGGCCTATGGCTTCATCGACGGCAAGCGGTTTCGTTTTTTCTCCCCCGAAGTCGTGCCGGTCCGCGCTGGCAGCCCGCCCGGAGCCATCTGTCGGGCCGACGGTCAAGGCCTGCTGGTGGCCACCGGCGACGACTGCCTGCTCATCCGGGAAATCCAGCCGGAGGGCAAAAAACGGATGGATGCCGGTTCCTGTCTGCGTGGCCTCCGTATTCTCCCCAATACTCCGATCACCTGATGCAAACGGCCTATCTCGACTGTTTTTCCGGCGTCAGCGGCGACATGCTGCTCGGGGCGCTGATCGACACCGGCGTGCCGGCGGACTATCTACGCGAGATCGTGGCCGGGTTGCGGCTCTCCGGGGTCGAACTTGGGGTGGAGCGCAAGGTGGTGCAGGGTTTTGCCGCCACCAAGGTCTCGGTGGCCTGCAGCGGGCATCACCATCACCACGGACACCGGCACGGCGAACACCACCACGAGCATGAGCATGGTCATGAGCATCGCCATCTGGCCGACATCGCGAATCTGCTTGCGGCCGCCACCGTGCCGCCCCAGGTGCGGGACACGGCCCTGGCGGTGTTCACCCGCTTGGCCGAGGCCGAAGCGACGGTCCATGGCACCGCGATCGATACCGTCCATTTCCACGAGGTCGGGGCAGTGGATGCCATCGTCGACATTGTCGGCACCGTGGCCGGTTTTGCCTTCCTTGGCGTCGAGCGGCTGGTCTGCTCGCCCCTGCCTTTGGCGCGAGGTTGGGTAACCTGCGATCATGGCGAAATTCCCCTGCCCGGTCCGGCGGTTTGCCGGCTTTTGGCCGGGGTGCCGGTGTACGGCGAGCATCTTGCGCAGGAACTGGTCACCCCCACCGGGGCGGCCCTGGTCTGCGAGTTGACGCACGAGTTCGGGCCGATGCCGCCGATGCGGCTTGCCCGGACCGGTTATGGCGCGGGTTCCTTGGTGCGGCACGACGGACGGCCCAACCTGCTCCGCCTGATGCTCGGCGAGGCGGTTGAGGCGGTCGAAGCCCGGACGGTCGAGGTGATCGAGACCCATCTCGACGACTGGAACCCTGAATTCTGGCCCCTTGCCAGCGAGCGGCTGCTGGCTGCCGGTGCCCTCGATGTCTGCCTGATTCCGATCCAGATGAAAAAGGGGCGGCCCGGCTTCCTGCTGCGGGTGATCGCGGAACCCGCAGCCCGATTGGCCGTCACCACGGCGCTGTTCAGCGAGACCAGCACCATCGGCCTGCGGCTGCGCCGTGAGGAGCGGATCACCCTGCCGCGGCAAACCATCACCGTACCCACCCCCTGGGGGGAGCTGGCGGCAAAACAAATCGCCACCCCAGCCGGCGAGGTCATCGCACCGGAATACGAGGTGTGCCGGGAAGTGGCCGAGCGCCACGGCGTGCCCCTGCAGGCGGTGTATGCCGCGGTCGGCCGCCACCCGTTGCCCCGCAAGGACGAACCATGAAGCATCCCGTTGATTATGTGGAGAGCGGCAACCGACCGGCCGTGCCGGCGCCGTCCTCTTTTCGCCCATCGGGGCGGACAAGCCCTATGCCCCCTACTGCCGAGGCGGCCGTCTGATGGATCGGGTGCTGATGTTCATCGCCACCGGGGCCGGCAGTGGATATCTGCCCGTGGCGCCGGGCACCTGGGGCTCGGCGGTCGGCGTCCTGCTCTGGCTGGCACTCTCCCGCCTGGAGGCGATTCCCTATCTCGCCGTAGTGGCGGTGCTGTTCGTCCTGGGCGTCTTCGGGGCCGGGGCGGCGGAGAAAATCGTCGACCGACCCGATCCCTCCATCGTGGTCATCGACGAGATCGTCGGCCAGCTGATTACCCTTTGTTTTGCCCCCCCGCACCCTGCCGCCCCTGTGGCCGGCTTTTTCCTCTTCCGTTTTTTCGATATCCTCAAACCCTTCCCCGCAGGCTGGATCGATCGCCACCTGCACGGCGGCTTGGGCATCATGCTCGACGATGTGGTCGCCGGGCTCTATGCCCTGCTGACCTTGCACCTCGGTTACTGGTTGCTCAAGATGCTGTGATCGCGGACCTCAAGGATGCGGTGATTTCGGCAGGACCGGTGGCCAGATGACGGTCGACCCGGTGCTGCTGGATGCTCTTCCCAAAAAAAGGAAAAACCCCGCTAATCGCGATAGCCACAAAAGTATTGCCTGGCCAGACGAGGTGGCCGGCTTTTTTCGTGATCCTGTCCATCGGTGGTGGCGCTGAAAAGCGAGTGTTCATTCAATGGGAGTCCGCTTCACGTCGCGGCTCAGATCAGACGTTTACGGAAAAATGAAGAGAAAATTCACCGCCATAATCTTGATTCTTTCGTGTTGCCAGTGGGCATATGCGGAAACAACTCCCAGTACCTGTTACGGCACCACCAAGGATGGCCGCCTGAAAAATGGTTGGCAGTTGCCATCTTCAGGCAAGAATTTCGAAGCCGATAGTTCCTTGGGTGTGTTTCTCGGCCGCAATTATGTTCACAGCAAGGTGCATGCAGTTGTAGTGGCTGCTTACAAAATGCTTGAGTCCTCAGCTCCTGGAAAGATGTTCGTTTATGGCGAGACCGGGTTGGAAGATGGCGGCCGTTTCAGGCCTCACAAGACACATGCCAATGGCTTGTCGGTGGATTTTTTCGTGCCTGTTGTTAATCCTGCTGGTGTTTCGGTCAAATTGCCAATGGGCCCATTGAATAAATTTGGTTACGATATCGAATTTGACAGAAACGCTCAATACGAAGACATGACCATCGATTTTGAGGCAATGGCCCGGCACCTGCTCGCAATAAAACAAGCAGCCGATGCGCACGAGGTCGGAATAAGCGTCATCATATTTGACAATTCTTTTCAAGAAATGCTTTTTGCAAGCCCTACAGGTAAAAAATTACCTGCATTGATGCGCTTTTCCGTCAAAAAGCCTTGGGTGCGGCACGATGAACATTATCATGTCGATTTTGATGTGCAATGTGCCGATGGTGGCTGATTGATGCATGAGCCGAAATTTTTCGATTCCTGTGGGGCAATCAGGGCCCTCATTTTGGTTCATCCGGTAAACACGTACCCGGAGTTGTGGAGATTATAACGCCTGAAACTTGAAGTATTCCATGGCGTTGTAGGTCGGTTTGGCGGTTCAGGGTCTCGATTTTGCCGAACCCTTCCAGGAGGCCGTTGGCGAAGGATTCAATTCCGTCGACAACCTCTTGACGAACCAACAGCCCGGTATAATGGTGTTGCCAGCATCGTCAAAATCGGCTTTCAGCCGCGCCAAACCGTTGTCCCCATTCTGCGGGATGACCTCCTTCCTTTCCATGCTCAAATGGAGAACCATTATGGACCAATCCCACAAACGCACCGAATCCAAACGTCTTTTCATCCTCGCCTCTTGCCTGTTCTGCTTTATGCTGCTGGCCGGAGGCCACCATGCCGCCTTTGCCCAAAGCGATGACGACCTGGCCCTGCTCGACCGTTCCGCCAAGGCTTTTTCCTCGGTGGTGAAAAAAGCCGGACCGGCGGTGGTGTATGTCGGGGTGGAAAAAGAAACTTCCGCCAAAGGCATGCCTCAATTTCCCGACATGTTCAACGATCCTTTTTTTGAACGGTTCTTTGGCCCCCAATTCCGCCATCCCCGGACCAATCCCAAGCAGGACAAGCGGACCTTCAAGCAGCAGGCCGCCGGCTCCGGCTTCATTATTTCAGGCGACGGCTATATCCTGACCAACAACCATGTGGTCGAGGAGGCCAGCAAAATCACCGTGCGTCTGGCGGATAAGCGCGAATTCCAGGCCAAGGTGGTGGGGACCGATCCCCAGTCCGATGTGGCGGTCATCAAGATCGACGCCAAGGATCTGCCGGTTCTTCCCCTCGGCAATTCGGACAAGCTGGAGGTCGGCGAATGGGTTATCGCCATCGGCAGCCCCTTTGAATTGAGCCAGACCGTCACCGTCGGGGTGGTCAGCGCCAAGGGACGTAACCGCATGGGCATCACCGACTATGAAAACTTCATCCAGACCGACGCCGCCATCAATCCCGGCAATTCGGGCGGCCCGTTGCTCAACATCCGCGGCGAGGCCGTGGGTATCAATACCGCAATTTTTTCGCGGAGTGGCGGCTACATGGGCATCGGATTCGCCATTCCGATCAACATGGCCAAGTCGATCGAGCAGCAGCTGCGCAAGAGCGGCAAGGTCACCAGGGGCTGGCTGGGCGTCATGATCCAAGACGTCAACGAGGAGCTGGCCAAATCGTTTGGCGGCAAGGCCGGCGGTGCCTTGATCACCGAAGTGAGCGACGATTCCCCGGCCAAGAAGAGCGGTTTGCTGCAGGGCGATATCGTCATGTCCATCAACGGCGAGCCGGTGGCGGATGTGGCCGACCTGCGCAACAAGATCGCCATGACCCCGCCGAACACCGACCTCAAGCTGCACATCTTGCGCGACGGCACTGAAAAGGATCTGGTGGTGGCCGTGGGAGAGCAACCGGCGGACATGGGCGCACTCGCCAAGAAGATGACCGGCACCACCCTGGGCGAGTTCGGGTTGACTCTCCAGGATCTGACCAAGGAAGTCGCCGAACAGTTCGGTTATGCCAAGGACCAGGGCGTGCTGATCGCCGATGTCGATGCCGACAGCCCGGCCGCCGAGCTGGGTCTGCAGTCGGGCATGCTGATCGAGGAAGTCAATCGTGCCCGGGTCCGTAATCTCAAGGAGTTGCAGCAAACCTTGAAGAAGGCCGGCAGCGCCAAGCAGATCCTGTTGCGGGTTCGCTCCGGCGAGCAAAGCCAATATGTGGTTCTGCAGTTGAAGTAGACTGCACGATCCGCAAATCACGGCTGAACAAGCCGGCAGGGCAACCATGCCGGCTTTTTTTGTCCGACAGCCGGAGAAGGTGCTATCCGAGACACCGCAACAGGGGCGGGGCTATATGAATAGGTGTCGATATCCCCCATGGTTTCGGTGCTGTCCGCTCGGGCAAGACTTCCGTGTCGGCCGTCAAAGACTAGGTGTGGCCAGCCACTTTCCCGCCGGGCATCGTCGCCATTTTTCCCTTGACGAGAACCCTCGCATGGGTTCTAGAGAGACCGTTTAGGTGTTCATTCGTGAACTGAAAAGGGAACTCCGTGTAAGTCGGAGACGGGCCCGCCGCTGTAACCGGGGACCAACGCTGCACCGTGTCACTGACCGCCAGGTCGGGAAGACGCAGCAAGTAGGATGAGCCGGGAGTCAGAAGACCTGCCTGAACGCGCGAAAGACGAGTGCGAGGACGGCACGCTTTCGACATTTTTGTCTGTGGATAAAACAAGGGCTATCCCGGATCGATCTCCATCGATCCGGGATTTTTTTTTGGAAAGGAAAGGGAGAGAAGGAGAGTGGCGCCCCTTTCCCCTGCCGGCCACGTGCCGGCCGGACAACGCTGCCCGCCGTACCGTCGATCGGCCCGACGATGCGGCGCTTGAAATGCAATCGGCCGGAGCCCGGGCCTCCGTGTCCGGAGACGACAACGCCTATCAGGTGTTCGGCAACGAGCCGAGCAGGGAACCCCGTGCAAGTCGGGGACGGGCCCGCCGCTGTAACCGGGGACCAACGCTGCACCGTGTCACTGGCCTCCAGGCCGGGAAGACGCAGCAAGTAGGATGAGCCGGAAGTCAGAATACCTGCCTGATACGCACGTACATGCCACGCCTTCCCGCGGATCTCGGGCCGGCTGGCGGATCTCGCGGAGAAACAGGGAATCTCCAGATCGATTATGTTTCGGTCCGGGGAGTTGCACGCCTCGGACGCACAATTCCAATCACCTGGAGGTTGCAATGAGGAACACGAAACTTTTTCTCCTGGCGCCATTGTCACTGGCAGCGGCGCAGTCGTCGCTGGCCTGGGCCGCCGACAACCAGCCGACCGTCATGGACGAGGTGGTGGTCACCGCGACCAAGACCGAGGAGACCCGCAGGGCGATCGTCAACAGCGTGGTGGTCAAGGACGCCTACGATATCGAGGAGGCGCCGGCGACCTCGTTGGGCGAACTGCTGGCCAACGAGCCGGGCATCGACTGGCGGACCCGCGGCAATTACGGCGGTGCCGCCGAGGAAATCCACCTGCGCGGCATGGGCGGCGATGGCACCCTGGTGCTCATGGACGGAGTGGTGCTCAATTCTCCGTCGCTCGGTTCGGCGGATGTGAGCCAGATCCCCCTAAACAGCATCGAGCGGGTGGAGGTGGTCAAGGGACCGGGCTCCCTGCTGTACGGTTCCGGCGCCATGGGCGGCACGGTGAACGTCATCGGCAAAGAGCCCAAGCGGGAGGGATTTGCCGCCAAGGTCGAGGCCGGGTACGGCACCGAGCAGACCTACCATCTCGCGGCGGAAAACGGCGGCTTCGTCATCGGCGACTTCGGCTATTACCTGACCCTCAACCGCAAGGAAACCGACGGATTCCGCGACAACAGCGACCTGACCCACAACGATGCCACCGTCAAGCTGCTGCTCGACAAGGGCAAGCAATTCCAGGGCAGCCTGGATGCGGGCGTAGTTGATCGCGACTACGGCCTGCCCGGTCCGCAGCCGCCTGCCGGCACGGTCCCGTATCTGCCGTTTTACAACGGCGATTCCGCGACCTTGCTCGATTGGAGCGAGGACACCAACAGCCACGCGGCCCTGACCTTCAAGGGGCAGGGCGCCGAGTGGCTCGACTGGCGGGTCAAGGGCGACTGGGTGAACCTGGACGCCACTACCCTCAGCCGCTTCAGCTTCAACGGCGGCGGCAGCAAGACCGATGTCACCAATACCGTCAAGGGACTGGAAAGCAACCTCGATTTCCACGCCTTTTCCCGCCGGATAGGCTTGCTGGTGGGCAGTGAGTACCGCAATTACGACTACGACAACGAGATGTATACCCTCGACACCGCCGGCCGGGAGATGGCCGACAGCCTGCAGGCAGGGGAGCACCGGGTCTTCACCAACGGCACTTTTGCCGAGTTGAGCCTCAAGCCCGTGGAATTGCTGAAGCTGGTGGGCGGCTACCGTTACGAAACCCATTCCCTGTTCGGCCACGAGGACGTCGCCCGCTACGGCTTGGTGCTGACGCCCCTGGCGGACACGGCCATCAAATTCAACCGGGGCCAGCATTTCAAGGCCCCGACCATGAACGATTTATTCTGGCCCGACGACTTGTCCACCAAGGGCAATCCCAACCTCAAGCCGGAAACCGGCTGGCACACCGACGTGACCGTGGAGCAGGGCGGGTTGCTGGACGGGAAGCTGTTCGCCTCGGTCTCCTGGTTTGAGTGGGATATCGACGACAAGATCAGCTGGGCCGAGGATCCGAACCAGCCCAACCCCTTCGGTGGGAATTACTGGACGCCGTCCAATGTCGACACCTATCGGGCCGACGGCTGGGAGTTCAGTGCCAGGGTCGGTCCTTTTTACAGTGTGTTGGCCGATTTCGCCCTGACCCTGATCGATGCCGAAGAAAAAAAGAACCACGGGGCCACCAGGCCGGCCGTCTACGTCCCGGATACCCAGATCAAGGCCCAATTGAGCCATGCCAGTAATTTCGGGCTGACCTCCACCGTGACCGCCCGCTACACCAATTCCCGGCCCGGCTACTACCAAAACGACGCCAGCCGTGACGCAGCCATCGAGTTGGATTCCTACTGGACCGTGGACGTCAAGCTCCAGCAGATCCTGGCCACCCACTGGACCGTGACCCTGTTGGCGTCCAACCTGCTGGACGAGGAGTATGACACCTATCTCGCCGGATTTTTCGACCAAAGAACCGGCGTCAACACCCAGCAACCCTATCCCGGGGCCGGCCGGAGCCTGTTCGTCTCCCTGGCCTACACCTGGTAGAACGGCGGCGCATCGGCCTGTCGACAAGAACGCACGGCAACGGAGGGCGGACATGGAGCATATTCTGGCGGAACGGGAAATCGCGACGATGGCGGCGGCCCGGGAAGAGGCGCAGCCGGTACCGACTGGAGGACGACGGCCGGCGGGTTGGCGGCTGTCCCTGGCAGGGGCGCTGGCTATCCACGTTGGTCTGTTCGTGCTGCTCCAGGCCACGCCGGGTCCGTCCCGACCGCCGGCATTGTTTTCGGCCGAGGTGGTGGAGGTAGCCCTGCTTGCCGAGGCCCCGAGCGCCGACCCGCCGGCTGCCGCTCCTGCGACGGCGGCCAAGGCTCCAAAGCCGCGGGAAACCGCTCCACGGCCGGCCGCGCCCACCCATCGCCAGCGGCCGGCAATGCCGTCCCCGGAGTCGGCGCGGCCAACGCAGCCGACCCCGTCCTCCGCTCCGGCCCCGGCCGAAACCGCCACTGTCGCCCCCTCGGAGGCAGTGGCGGCTGCCAAAACGCCGGCCACGGCTTCGGCCGGCAATGGCGGTGGCGCGACCACGTCGCCGGCAACATCCGGAGCCGCGACCGCCGAGGTACCGGCCAAGCCGCGCTACCGCGACAATCCGCCGCCGCCCTATCCGGAGCCCGCCCGGCGGCTTCGCCTGGAAGGCACGGTGGTGTTGGAAGCCCAGGTCAACGGCGGCGGCACGGTCAACGATCTAGCCGTGCACGCCTCCAGCGGCCATCAACTGCTGGACGCCGCCGCTTTGCGGGCGGTCCGGAACTGGCTGTTCGAGCCGGGAAGGCGGGGCGGCATGCCGGTGGCCACCACGGTGCTGGTCCCGGTGCGGTTCGCCCTGCGCTAGGTGAAGCTCTGGCTATCCTTGGAAATCGGAACGGAGATCGCGGGTGATTTTGCGGCTGGCTTCGGCGTCCTGATTGCGGACCAACTCCGGCAGACGGCCCCAGAGGCCGATTTTGCCGTCCTTGACCGCCAGGATGCCGTCGATGCCGGCAATGGCGCCGACCCGGTCGAGCACCGGGGTTAAGTCGCGCTCCTTGGTGATCAGGTTGCAGACCAGGGTGACGGCGGCATCGGCCAGCGCCGCATCTTTGGCCGCCACGGTGGCCAGGTCGCACCGGCCGAAACTTAAGGAATGCCCCATCTTGGAGGAGGAGGAGCACAGGGCCAGGGGCAGGTCCGCCGGATCGAGGCGCAGGGCCAGCTTACCGGCGATGGCATTGTCGCCGGCGTACAGGCCGATGGTGACCTCGCGGTCGGAATGGACGAAGATGTCTCCGCCGTTTTCGACGATGGCCTCGCTGCACCCGGCGGCCATGGCGGCCTCGACTCCCAGCTGCGCCAGGGTGCCGGCCACGGCGGCCATGGGGCCGAGCCCGGTCAGTTCGCTGGCAGCGGCCATGCGGAGGGCCGCCTCGGGCGGATCGTCCAGCAAGGCGACCGGCACCAGGGCGGTGAGGAATTCGGGGTGGCGGCCGATATAGCGTTCCAGCTTGCGCCGTTCCTCGACCACGGTCCGAGTCACCAGGTCAAAGGCCTCGCAGGCCACCCGTAAATTGGTTTCCTTCCAGGCAAAAGAGCGGTAGACGCGCATCGGTGGCGGCTAGGCGGCCCGGTTTCCCTCAGAAGGTCGAGGAGCAAGCGCCGAAGGGGCAGGCGGCGATGCAGGCCAGACACTCGACGCAACTCTCCTCGTTGAAGGTCACGGTCCGGGTGGGCCGGTCGATGATCGATAGGGCCGCGGTCGGGCAGTGGACCACGCAGGCGCCGCAGTGGACGCACCGGCTCTCGTCCCAGTGCACGCCCTTGTTGCCGGCGTGGATGACCACGTCGAAGGTGGTGAGATAGGCAAAGGCCCGGTTGATGTTCTCCTGGGTGCCGGTCACCTCCAGGCTCAGATACCCTTCCTCTTCCGGCGTTACCTTGGCCCGGAAGATATTGACGATCAGATCGTAGTCCTTGACCAGCTGGTAGACGATCGGCTTCTCGGTCTCGCTCTTGGGAAAATAGAGATAGATTTTCTTGGTGATCATCTGACCGGTCCCGTGATGTTCATGGATTGCATGCCCTGGTTGAGCGGCAGGCGCTGGCTGGGCTCGGCCAGCAGGAATTTGCCGTCCTGGATCTCGCTCTTGAGCAGGTTGCAGATTTTGAGCGCCTTGTTGTAGGAGGAAAGCGAGGTCACCGGTATTTTCTTGCCCATCAGCTCGACTTCGCCCGAGCGCAATTCCTCGTAGGAGAACCGCCCCAGGACCTTGCCGGTTTTTTCCGGATAATCCGCCGAATAGTCGATGACGCAGGCGGAGATGTCGCGGTCGCGCACCGTGGTCCGCTTGAGGACCTGCGGGTTGAGGATGGGAATGGGGATGCCCACTCCCAGCGCCAGCGACACGCCGTAGCCCTTGAAGCTGGCGCCGCGGACGAACTCGGGCAGCATCTCCTTCATGTTGCCGGTCAGGGCAAGGGTGCCGGCGCCCTCCACCGGCACGTCGTTTTCACCGCGCTCGACCAGCGAGCAGTGCTGGGTGCCCTCGGCATAGACATGGCCCCGCGCCCCGGCCAGCCACACGCTGGTGCCGACGCCGATGGTCTCGTACAGGGGATCGTTCAGCAGCGGCGCCAACTGGCCGGCCGAGCAATAGGTCATGTTGCGCATCTTGGCCCGGAGAATGCCCAGGTAGGTATAGATGCGCTTATCCGAGACATTGACCGCCACGTTGTAGTTCTGGTAGCAGTTGCGCGGGTTGACCATGATCGCCTGGTTGAGGTCGTTGATGTCGAATAGGGTGCGGACCTCGCGGCGGGGGTAGTCGTCGGTGCCGTAGGAGAGGCCGAAGAGCTGCAGTTTCTTGCCGGCCACCAGTTCCTCGATCACGTGGCCGCCGCCGTAGCGGAACTCGCCGGGAGGGTACATGTTGGCCGGATCGTTGTGGCGCAGCTGGGTCGCGCCGAGATAGACATCGACCGCGGCGATGCCGCAATAGGCGGCCACATCGTTGATCCAGGCCTCGGAGATGCGCATCTTGGGCTTGCTGTGGCCGAAGTTGAGGAAGCAGCCCGAGGAGCACATCGGGCCGAAGGTGGCGGTGGTGACCACGTCCACCTCCTTGGCCGCGGCTTCCAAGCCCCGTTTGTCGACATAGTCGATCACCTCTTCGGCGGTCAGAACCACGGCCTTGCCGGAGGCTATTTTTTCGTTGATTTCCGCATAGGTCTTGCTCATGGGACATTCTCGCAAATAAGGGCTCTTTAGATTCGCCGGAAAGTGCCTACTATAGGATAAATGGAGCAAAACGGCAAGTTGCCGCAACGGGGGACGACGAAAAACCCCGGCCCCGGTGCTTTGCGGCCCGGCCGGCCGCCTTCCTGCTTGTGCTGAGCCGGATGAATCGTGTAAGGAGAATCATTCCCCATTATTTCTTCAGGAGGCATGCGTTATGACCGCAACCAAGGATTTCTCCCGCTTCACCCCCCGGACAACCCTCCAGGCCGGCAATACAACATATACCGTCTATTCGGTGAAGGCCCTGGAGCAGCTGGGGTACGGCGCGATCGACCGGCTGCCGTATTCCCTGCGCATTCTCCTGGAGAACCTGATTCGCCATGCCGCCCGGGGGCTGGCCGACGAAACCGACATCGCCAATCTGGCGTCCTGGCGGCCGGGAGCGGTTCCGGATGCGGCCGTTCCCTTCATGCCCGCCCGGGTCATCCTCCAGGATTTCACCGGCGTGCCCGCCCTAGTCGACCTGGCGGCGATGCGCTCCGCCTTGGCCCGCCACGGCGGCGATCCGGCCACCATGAATCCTTTCATTCCGGTGGATCTGGTCATCGACCACAGCGTCCAGGTGGACCGCTGCGGCAGTTCCGAGGCGCTGGCGGTCAACGTCGGCCTGGAAATGACCCGCAACCGCGAGCGCTACACCATGCTCCACTGGGGACAGCAGGCCTTCGACAATTTCCGGGTGGTGCCGCCCGGCACCGGCATCGTCCACCAGGTCAACCTGGAATATCTGGCCTCGGTGGTCACCACCGGCGCCCAGGACGGCGAGACCGCGATCTATCCGGACAGCGTGCTCGGCACCGATTCCCACACCACCATGATCAACGGGCTCGGCGTCATGGGCTGGGGCGTGGGCGGCATCGAGGCCGAGGCGGTGCTGCTCGGCCAGCCCTATTCCCTGCAGATTCCCGAGGTGGTGGGCGTGCGCCTTACCGGCAACCTGCAGCCCGGCACCACCGCCACCGACCTGGTGCTGACCATCACCCGCTTCCTCCGGGCCAAGGGAGTGGTCGGCCGCTTCGTCGAGTTCTTCGGGCCCGGCCTGGCGCACTTGAGCCTGCCCGACCGGGCGACTATCGCCAACATGGCCCCGGAATACGGCGCCACCATGGGATTTTTCCCGGTGGACGACGAAACCCTGCGCTATCTGCGGGCCAGCGGCCGCACGCCCGCGCAGGTCGAATTGGTGGAAAGCTACTGCCGCCAGCAGGGCTTCTTCTACACGCCGGACAGCGCCGAGCCTTCGTATTCGGTGGTGTACGACATCCCGCTCGATTCGGTGGTGCCCAGCCTGGCCGGTCCCAAACGGCCGCAGGATCTGCTGCCGCTGGCCGGGGTGGGGGAGGATTTTTCCCGCCAGTTCGCCCAGCAGGTGGCGGCCTCCTCGCCGGGACCGGATGCGGCCGGGCTTACCAACGGCTCGGTGGCGATCGCCGCCATCACCAGCTGCACCAACACCTCCAACCCGGACGTGATGATCGGCGCCGGCCTCCTGGCCCGCAAGGCAAGGGCGCGCGGGCTGGTCAGCAAGCCCTGGGTCAAGACCAGCCTCGCCCCCGGTTCCCGGGTGGTCACCCGCTACCTGGAGCAGAGCGGGCTGCTGACCGATCTCGAGGCCCTGGGCTTCCATGTGGTCGGCTACGGCTGCACCACCTGCATCGGCAACTCCGGACCGCTGGACGAGGCGGTCGGCGCCGAGGTCCGGGACCGCAACCTAGTGGTGGCCGCAGTGCTGAGCGGCAACCGCAATTTCGAGGCCCGCATCCATCCCCAGGTCCGGGCCAACTACCTGGCCTCACCGCCGCTGGTGGTGGCCTACGCCCTGGCCGGGACCGTGCTGATCGACCTGGAGCGCGAGCCGCTGGGAACCGATGCCCAAGGACAGCCGGTCTACCTGCGGGAGATCTGGCCCTCGGCGGAGGAAATCCGGGCGGCGGTGCGCCAGAGCCTCAAGCCCGACCTGTTCACGGTCAGCTACGGTTCGGTGTTTGCCGGCGACGCCGAGTGGAACGAGTTGCACGGCGGCAGCGGCCATCTCTATCAATGGGATGCGGAGTCTTCCTATATCCGCGAACCGCCCTTCTTCCAGGACCTGGCCCCGGAACCCCGGCCCGTCGGCAACGTGGTCGGCGCCCGTATCCTGGCCCTGTTCGGCGATTCGATCACCACCGACCACATCAGCCCGGCCGGCTCGATCGGACCCCAGACCCCGGCCGGCCTCTATCTCCAGGATCTGGGTATCCAGCCGGCGGATTTCAACAGCTACGGTTCGCGGCGGGGCAACCATGAGGTGATGATGCGCGGCACCTTCGCCAACATCCGCATCCGCAACCGGATGGTGGACCGGGAAGGCGGCTGGACCAAGCACTGGCCCGAGGGCGGGGAGATGCCGATCTACGAGGCCGCCATGCGCTACCGGCAGGAGGAGGTGCCGCTGGTGGTCTTTGCCGGCAAGGATTACGGCACCGGCTCCTCGCGCGACTGGGCCGCCAAGGGCACCCTGCTGCTCGGGGTCAGGGCGGTGGTCGCCGCCTCCTTCGAGCGCATCCACCGTTCCAACCTGGTGGGCATGGGGGTTTTGCCCCTCCAGTTCCCGGAAGGCATGGATGCCGCCAGCCTGGGACTGGACGGCAGCGAAACCGTCAGCCTCACCGGTGTCGACGGCGATTTGACGCCGGGCCAGCAGGTTTCGCTGCGCATCGACCGGGCCGACGGCCGTAGCGAAACCGTCCAGGTCCGGCTGCGGCTCGACAATGCCATGGAAATCGACTATTACCGCCAGGGCGGCATTCTCCACAAGGTGCTCAGGCAGCGGCTGCAGGGGCGGTGAGCGCTCCGGCAGCCGTCCCGCCCTCTGCCGCCTGTAGCCGAGTTGATTGATCGAGCCCTTTGCCGCGCGATGGATACCTTATCTTTGCTGATCGCCTTCTTGGGTGTGGCCGTGGTTGCCTTCCCGTCCGTCCTGGGGGCGGCCGAGTCGATTCCCGGCCGGCTGCCGCCCGAGAGGACGCCCCAGTTCGTCGGCATCGGTTTTGACGACAACTATTCGCCGGCCGGAGTGGACTGGGTGGTCGATACCCTGATGGAGCTGCGCAACCCGCCGGGCACGGGCAATGCCGCCACCTTTGACGGCGCCCCGGTGCGGGCTACCTTTTTCAACAACACCGACAATGGCCGGCCGGCCCGGCCCGGCAACGAGTTGGGGCGCAGTTACGTCCGGGCCGCGGCCAACGGCCACGAAATCGGCGCGCATACCCGGCGCCACGACACCTCGGCGGCCACCTCGCCCGCCCGGTGGCGGGAGGAGATCGGCGGTTGCCGGCAAGACTTGGCTGCCCTCGGCCTGCCGTCGGGGTCGATCGCCGGCTTCCGCGCCCCCTTCCTGCTCACCAATCGCGCCGCCTTCGCCACCCTGCGCGAGCTCCGTTTTGCTTACGACTGCTCCCTTGAGCACGGATTTGCGGATCGTTCCGACGGCACGGACCTGCGCTGGCCCTATCCGCTGGATCACGGCAGCCCGGACGATCCCCGGATCGGGCCGCAGCCCGGCCTGTGGGAGATGCCGGTCTACGCCCTGACCGTGCCGCCCCGGCTCCGCGCCGCCGTCCAGGCCCGGCTGCGGGATTTCGACGTCAACAGCGGCAAGATCACCGGCATGGACTGGAACATGGTGGTCGAACCCAAGCTGGGCGGCGCCGGCTTCACCGCCGAGGAATACCTCGAAACCTTGAAATACAGCCTGGACCAGCGGCTACGCGGCAACCGGGCACCGCTCCTGTTCGGCGCGCACTCGCAGTTTTACGCGGGGCAGGGCGCGGACGCCGGCATCTCCCCGCCCAACATCACCCTGCCTTCGATGCGCCGGGCACTGGCGCAGTTCATCGCCTATGCGCTGACCAAGCCCGAGGTCCGGATCGTGCCGTACCGCAGCATCCTGGCCTGGAGCCGCCACCCGGTGCCGCTCGGTCCGCCGCCGGCCGCACGATGACCGCGCCGTCGCGCCGGGCCTGACCCGCAAGCCGAGCAGGCACCCCCAGGCCCGAGTTCGCCAACCCCTTTCGCAAGAAGTGCATCCAACATGCCCGCCATCGTCCTTGCCACCGTCAACGCCCGTTACATCCACGCCAACCTGGGATTGCGCTGGCTGTTCGCCAACCTGGAAGAGCTGCAGGCCCAGGCGACCATCCAGGAATACTGCCTCACCGACCGGCCCGGCGACATCGCCGAGGCCATCCTGGCCGTAGGGCCGGCCATCGTCGGCATTGGTGTCTATATCTGGAATGCGGCCGAGGTGCGACGCCTGGTGGGCGTGCTCAAGCGAGTGGAGCCTGCGACCACCGTGGTGCTCGGCGGACCGGAGGTCAGCCATCTGCCCTTGCGGGTGGACTTGCGCGAGGCCGATTACCTGCTCCAGGGGGAAGGGGAGCACAGCTTCCGCGAGCTCTGCCGGAGCCTGCTGGCCGGCCGGCCGCCGGCGGAGCGGATCGTTCCCGCCGCTTCGGTCGAGACCGATACCCTCAAGCCGCCCTACCGGTTCTACACCGACCAAGACCTGGCCCATCGCCTGGTCTATGTGGAGGCGTCCCGCGGCTGTCCCTTTGCCTGCGAGTTCTGTCTTTCTTCTATCGACCGGCGGGTTCGGCCCTTTCCGGCCGATGCCTTCCTGGCGGAGCTGGAGGGGCTTTGGGCGCGGGGGGCGCGGACCTTTAAGTTCGTGGACCGCACCTTCAACGCCAACCCGGCCACCGCCGCCCGGATCCTCGATTTTTTCCTCGCCAAGGAGCCGCCTTTTCATGCCCACTTCGAGGCGATCCCCGACCATTTCCCGGACAGCCTCAAGGAGCGGCTCGCCCGTTTTCCGGCCGGCACCCTGCAGCTCGAGGTCGGCATCCAGACCCTGGATGCGCGGACTGCGGCCAACATCAACCGCCGGCTCGACATGGACCGCATCCGCGCAAATCTGGCCTTCCTGGAGCAGCGGACCGGCGCCCATCTCCACCTCGACCTGATCGTCGGCCTGCCCGGCGAGTCCCTCGAACGGTTCGGCCAACACCTCGACGCCCTGGTGGCGCTCACCTCCGGCGAGATCCAGATCGGCATCCTCAAGAAACTCTCCGGCACCGCCATCGACCGGCACGATCGGGAGCACGGCATGGTGTATGCCGCCGATCCGCCCTATGAAATTCTGCAAAACGATTTGATCGCCTTTGGTGAAATGCAGGAAATGAAGCGGCTGGCCCGGTTCTGGGATTTGGTCTACAACAGCGGCAACTGCAAGCGCACCGCCCCGCTGCTGTGGCCGGACGGCGGCGTGTTCCGGGGCTTTCGCGCCTTCTGCGCCTGGCTCCATGCCCGGACCCGCGCCACCTGGCAGATCGGCCTGCCGCGTCTGGCCGAGTTGCTGTTCGAGTATCTCACCGCCGAACTGAACCGAGACAAGGCCGAGGTGGCCGATGCCTTGGCCGCCGACATCCTGGGGATCAAGGGCCGGGTGCTGCCGCCCGCGGTCATGGCGCACGTCACCCGGCAGCCCGGCGAACGCCGCGACCTGGGCGACTCCCTCACTCGGCGCCAGAGCCGGCATCAACTGTAAAAAAAGAAGACCCGGTCAGCGGGCAGGCGGCTTTTGTTGTTGGGCGGCCTCCAGCCCCTTGAAAATGGCCTGGATGACCGGATCGTAGCGGTAGTTGTAGTGATGGCCGCCCGGCATGGCCAGGACGCTGAAGTTGCCGCCCTTCAGGGCCGGGCAGATGGCATCGGTTTCTTCGGTGCCGTACACGCACAGCACCGGCCCCTTGATGCGCGCCGCCTCGGGGAGCACCTCCAGGGCTCCGGGCCGCCGCTCGTCCTTCATCCAGTCCAAAACGTGGATCTCGACATTGACGAAGGTGCTCGGCCCGAGCAGGACGCAGTAATCGACCCGGGCGAGGAGATCGTCGGGCAGGCGGTTGACGAGAAAGGGCAGCCAGCAGGCCCCGAACGAAAAGCCGACCAGGAGCACCCGTTTTTTTTCCCAGGCCTGGAGGTAATGCCTGAGCACCGCGGCCAGGGCCTGCGAGACCTCCGCGGGATCGCGCTCTTTCCAGAAATACTTGAGGCAGTCGAAGCCCACGGAGGCGATGCCCCGCTTCTGGAAGGCTTCGCCGAACGATTTGTCCAGGTCGGCCCAGCCGCCGTCGCCGGAAAGGATCACTGCCAGAACGTCGTTGCGGTCCGTCGTCGGCAGTTCGATCAGGGGCAGGTCGCCCACTTGCACCGCCTCCTGGCCGGTCCGCGGTCCGAGCTGCGGCCCGGCATGTCCCACCGTTGCCACCGCCAGCAGACTCCAAAACACCACTGTCGCCAGCCCCCAAGTTCCCGGCCGTCGCTGGAGACCGTCCCCGTCGTTGCGACTCAGCCGCTCCCCTCCGCATGTGTTCACACTGTGCATGGATGCGCACCTCCTCTGTTTCGGGTGCAAGCGCCGGCCCGGCTCACTTGCCCACCATGCCCCTGGCCCCGCCGGAGATCAGGGTGGCCAGGTTGGTCATGATCCGGGGCAGGGCCAGGCCGCCCGGCGAGGCCAGGTAGCGCGGTTCCCACACCGGATCGAATTTTTCCTTGTAGGTCCGCAGCCCCTTGAAGTTGTAGAAGTGCTCCCCGTGCTGGTAAAGCAGGGAGCCGGCTCGGTGCCACAGGGGGGCGTGCGGCCGGTTGGCTAGGCCGGCCAGGGGAGCCATGCCGAGATTGAACCAGCCGTAGCCCTGCTGTTTGGCCCAGAGAATCAAGCTGATGAACAGATAGTCCATGGTTCCGTTCGGGGCATCGGGGAGAAAGCGCATCAGGTCGATCGACGTCTCTTCCCGTTCCGCGCCCAGCCACACATTGGCAAAGGCGACGATGCGGCCGCCGTGCCGCACCAGGGCCACGGGATTGGTTTGCAGATATTCCGGGTGGAAAAAGCCCAGGGAAAAGCCTTTTTCCTTGGTTTTCTTGCCGATCAGCCAGCCGTCGGAAATCTGCCGCAGCTCGGGCAGTAGGGCGGCGACGTCGGCGGCCTCGACCAACTCGAAGGAGCTGCCCTCCTTTTCCGCCTTCCGGTGAGAGTAGCGCAGGCCGCTGCGTGCCTTGCCCTCGAGGGAGAACCCGGCCAACGGCACCCTGGCCTCCTCGCCAAGCTTGAGCAGGGTCAGCCCGAGGTCGAGGTACAGGTAGAGGGTATCGTGGCCGACCTCGTAGAACACCGGCCAAGATTCGGCCTGTTCGCAGAGTTCGCGAAACCGCCAGATCAGTTCCTGGTGTTCGGCCTGGGGACCGATGGGATCGCCCAGGGCGACCCAGCTCCTTCCCTCGATGGCGTACATGATGAAGGCGGTGCCGGTTGGGTCGAACAAAAGGGATTTATCGCCGAGCAGGGCCAGGTTGGCCCTGGTCTGCGGACTGGCGACGATCACCGCCCTGGCCTGGTCCGAACCGGCTGGATGGGGCGAGGGGCCGGCGAACCGCACCGGTTTGAGTAGGTGGGCGGTGGCGTAGAAGAGCAATAGGCTCACGGCCCCGACCGTGGCCCTGAGAAAGCGGGGGGCGTCGCCGCTGATGGCAAAATGCCACCAGAGATCGCGGGAATAGGCCACATGCTTATGGGTAAAGAAGCCCAGCCAGATCGCGCAGCCCATCACCAGCAGGATCAGCATGGTCCATTTTCTGCTCAAGGGCTCGCTGAGCAGGGAAGAGCGGCGATAGAAGGCGTGGCGGCAGGGCAGCAGGGCCAGGAGCATCAGGCCGAGGACAATGGCCGCCTCGTAATCCACCCCCCTGAGCAGGGAAAAAAACGAGCCGCTGGCCAGCAGGATGACGGCCAGCAGGTAGGCGGCGTCGAGACGGCGCAGCAGGCCCCAGGCGACCAGCAACAGGCCGGCGCCGGTCAGGCTGCCGAGAAAGTGCGACAATTCCATCACCGGCATGGGTAACATGCCGTGCAGCCAATGCAGCCGTCCCGGATGGCCGGGCATTGCCCCGGAAAAGAGCAGCACCGCCCCACCGGCCAAGGTGGAAGCCGCCATGAGCTGCGGCACTAAAGTGCCGCCCAGGCGGGCGAGCCCCTTGACGATCCGCCCGGCCAGGGCCCGCTGGCGGAAGAATTCCAGCCCGCCCAGGAGCAGGCTGGCGCCGGTGAGCGGCAGCAGGTAATACACGGCCCGGTACATCATCAGGCTGCCGGCCAGGGCGTCCAGATGGAGTTGCGGCAGACTGAGCAGGATCATGGACTCGAACACGCCGATCCCACCGGGGACATGGCTGATCAGGGCCACCACCTGGGCCAGCAGGAAAATTCCCAGAAAATGCACGAACGAAAGATGGGCGCCGGCGGGCAGGAGCGCGTACAGCACGCTGCCGGCCAATATCCAGTCGATGGCGCCGACCAGGATCTGGCTCCAGGCCAGGACGGGCCGGGGCAGGGAAAACTGCCAGCCGCCCACCGCAAAGGGCCGGGTGCGGACATGCGTTGCCGCCAAATAGGCCGCCACCAGCACCAGGAACACCAGCCCGAGCAGGCGAACGGACAGGAAGGGCAGGTGCAGCTGGCTCGGCAGCGCGAGCGGTTGGGTCACAAAGACCGCGCCGCCCGCCGTGCCGACCCCCAGCCAGAAGGTGACGACCGTGAAGGAGAGCACCCGGGCGATTTCCTCGGTCGACAGGCCCCAGGCGGAGTAGAGCCGGTAACGGATCGAGCCGGCGGTCAGCAGCGACAGACCGATGGTGTTGCTGAAGGCGTAGCTGATGAACGAGGTCAGGATCACCTTGCGGGGTGCCAGCGGGTGGCGCACATAGCGGATCGCCAGCCAGTCGTAGCCGGTCATGATCAGGTAGCTCAAGACCGTCAGGCCCAGGGCCGCGGCGATCTGCCGGGGCGGCAGCGCATGCAGGTGGTGGAGAATGTCGCGGTAATGAATTTCGTGCAGGGCTCGATGCAGGATCCACAGCGCTCCGCCGAACAGGAGCAGGGAGAGTAAAGGGGGAAGTATTCGCAAGGGGATCGTTCGTCTCATTCCCATGACTCTCCGGGGAAAAAAGCGCGGGTGCGGATGAGGATGCCCCATCCGCCCGGATAGGACGAGAAGCGCCGGCGGCGTCCTCGGGTGGATTGCGCGGGCCGCCGCTGGCGCGGCCCTTTGCCGGCGTCGGGCGCCGCCGGCAAGGCAGTGGGCCAAGTCTATCCCATGGAATGCGGTCAAGACAAGCCTTATCGCCCCTGCCGCCGACAAACTATGGCGGCTCCAGGCGTGGAACTGCAAATAGTGATTGCAAAAATTGGCGCAACCAACAAAGGTGACAAAAAGGGATGCAACCCGGAAAATCCTCGAGAGGGAGTGGGGTGAATCTGTATCAGGTGTTCAGCCATTCCGGGCCGCTGGCCGGTAACAACCGGCGGGCCCGGCATTGCCCGCAATGCGGCCTTCGCTTCGCCGACCGGGTGCTGGCCAGGTTCGAGCGGCAGCGATGCGGCCGATGCGGGTATGTCCATCATCTCAATCCCGCCCCCGGCATCACCATGCTCGTCAAGTCGCCGGCCGGCGAAATCCTCATCGGCCGGCGCCGGGCCACGGCCCGCTACGGCGGCATGTGGTGCCTGCCCGGCGGCTACATCGAGTACGAGGAGTCGTTCATCGACACCGCCCATCGCGAGGTTCGGGAGGAGACCGGGCTGGCGGTGCGGATCGCGGGCATCGTCAATGTGGTGTCCAACCATCTCGACGACTGCCACCATACCCTGGTGATCGTGCTGCTCGGGGAGGTGCTGGCCGGCCGACCCGAACCCGGGGACGACCTGGAGGAGTTGAAGTGGATCGATCGGCGGGCGCACGCGGGCATCGGCTATGCCTTCGAGGCGGACCAGCGGATCATCGATGGCTATTTTGCCGGCAACCTGCGGCTGTTGCCGATCGATGCCAGAATCGAACCAAGGTGAACCATGCGACCCCGGCCCGGAGAGCACCGGCGGCCGCGGTTTTAGGGAGGGTAGACAACGATGTTTGAATCAGCGGAATTAGGCCACAAGATCAAGAAATCGGTGTACGAGAAAGAGGTGCCGGGCCTGCGGGAGGAGCTGCTCGAGGTCCAGCTGGAGCTGGCGAAATCGACGGCCTTCCCGGTGATCATCCTGGTGGGCGGCCTGGACGGCTCCGGCCGCGGCGCCACCGTCAACCTGCTCAACGAGTGGATGGACCCGCGCCACATCCAGACCCACGGCATGGGCGAGCCTTCGGACGAGGAACTCGACCGGCCGATGATGTGGCGCTTCTGGCGGGCCCTGCCGCCCAAGGGCAAGATCGGCGTCTTCCTTGGCTCCTGGTACACCTGGCCGATCCTGAACCGGGTCAATGGCCGCACCAAGGACGCCGATCTCGAGCAAAGCCTGGAGCGGGCCGTGCAACTGGAGAAGATGCTGGTGGACGAAGGGGCGCTGGTGCTCAAGTTCTGGCTGCATCTGTCGAAGGCCAAGCAGGAGAAGCGGTTCAAGGAACTGGAGAAAAATCCCCTGACCCGCTGGAAGGTGACCAAGCGCGACTGGAAGCGCTTCAAGCAGTACGATACCTTCCAGGCCGTGCACGAAAAGGTCATCCGGTTCACCAGCACGGCCGAGGCCCCCTGGCTGGTCATCGAGGGCGAGGACGCGTGCTACCGCAGCCTGACCGTGGGCAAGGTGATCCTCAAGGCCATCCGGGACCGGCTGGAGCTGGCGACGGTGCCGCCGCCCCGGACCGTGGCCCCGCCCCTGATGCCGCCCATCGACAACCTGCACCTGCTGAAAACCCTGGACATGACCCAGAAGATCGACAAGCGGGACTACAAGGTCAAACTGGACAAGCTGCAGGGCCGGCTCAACGAGCTGACCCGCGACCCCAAATTCAAATACATGTCGGTGATTGCGGTGTTCGAGGGCAACGACGCCGCCGGCAAGGGGGGCAGCATCCGCCGGATCACCGGCGCGCTCGACGCCCGCTACTACCAGGTCATCCCCATCGCCGCCCCCACCGAGGAGGAGCGCGCCCAACCCTATCTGTGGCGGTTCTGGCGCCACCTACCGCGCAAGGGCCGGGTGACCGTTTTCGACCGTTCCTGGTACGGCCGGGTGCTGGTGGAACGGGTCGAGGGCTTTTGCTCGGAGTTCGACTGGATGCGGGCCTACAGCGAAATCAATGAGTTCGAGGCGCAGATGGTCCGCCATCGCCTGCTGGTGATCAAGTTTTGGCTGACCATCACCAAGGAGGAGCAGTTGCGGCGGTTCGAAGACCGGCAGAAGACCGGCTTCAAGAATTTCAAGATCACCGACGAGGACTGGCGCAACCGGGAAAAATGGGAACAGTATGAGCAGGCGGTCTGCGACATGGTGGACCGGACCAGCACCCTGGTGGCGCCGTGGACGCTGGTGGAGGCCAACAGCAAGAATTTTGCCCGGATCAAGGTGCTGAAAACCGTGTGCGACCGGGTCGAGGCCAAGCTGAAGGAACTCCACGACCAGGGCATCGACTATTTGGATAAGCCGAAGAAGAAAGGCTGACCGGGCAACCGCTCGCGGCCGGGACGCCCGACGGTGCCGGCCGCGGCAAGTGGAACGAGGTGGCTATGGTTGAGTGGATACAGCAGTTCAATCCGATTATGCAGGCCTTGCTGGCGACCCTGTTCACCTGGGGGGTGACCGCTGCCGGCGCGGCGCTGGTGTTCCTGCAACGGGAGATCAGCCCGAAGCTGCTCGACGGCATGCTCGGGTTTGCCGCCGGGGTGATGATCGCCGCCAGCTTCTGGTCGCTGCTGGCACCGGGAATCGAGATGGCCGAGCAACTGGGCCATGTCCCTTGGCTGACCGCTACCATCGGCTTCATGGGCGGCGGCATCTTCATGCGGCTCACCGACAGGTTCCTGCCCCACCTCCATCCCGGCCTGGCCCTGGAGGAGAGCGAGGGCATCAAGACCTCGTGGCAGCGCTCCACCCTGCTGGTGCTGGCCATTACCCTCCACAACATTCCCGAGGGACTGGCGGTGGGCGTGGCCTTCGGCGCGGTGGCGGCGGATCTGCCCTCGGCCTCCCTCGGCGGGGCCATTGCCCTGGCCATCGGCATCGGCCTGCAGAACTTTCCCGAGGGCGCGGCGGTATCTCTGCCCCTGCGGCGCGAGGGCCTAAGCCGCGGACGGTCGTTTTTCCTGGGCCAGGCCTCCGGGGTGGTCGAGCCGATCGCCGGGGTGTTCGGCGCCTGCTTTGTCCTCAAGATGCAGCATGTGCTGCCTTATGCGCTGTGCTTCGCCGCCGGGGCCATGATTTTCGTGGTGGTCGAGGAATTGATCCCCGAATCCCAGCGCAAGCAGGCCAACATCGACTTCGTGACCATGGCCACCCTGGCCGGATTCGCCACCATGATGATCCTCGACGTCGCCCTGGGGTGAGGGCGGATCGCGGCTGACGCATCCTGTTCGCGCCGTCGTGAACGGATGCGCGGTCCACATTTTGCCAACCATTCAGGTCCTGTTGCCATGGCGTCCGCAGCATCCAAGGGATCCATCCTGATCGTCGAAGACGACGGCCATACCGCCAACCTGGTAAAAACCTACCTGGAGCGGGAAGGCTTCGCCACCCTGGCCGCAGCCGATGGCCGCAGCGCCCTCGACATCGCCGGCCGGCAGCCGCTGTGCTGCATCATCTTGGACATCATGCTGCCCAAGCTCGACGGCTGGGAGGTTTGCCGCCGCATCCGGCGGACATCGAACGTGCCCATCGTCATGCTGAGCGCCAGGGAAGAGGAAATCGACCGGGTGATGGGGCTGTCGATCGGGGCCGACGATTACGTGGTCAAGCCGTTCAGCCCCCGCGAGCTGGTGGAGCGAGTCAAGGCCATCCTCCGCCGCACCCACCCTCCTCCGCCTCTCGAAGAAGAATGGCGCCACGGCGCGTTGGTGCTCAACGACGCCAAGCACAAGGTCACCCTGGCCGGTGTCCCGGTGGAACTGACCGGCAGCGAATATAAACTGCTCCGCACCCTGATGCGTTCGCCGGGCCGGGTCTTCTCACGGGAGGAACTCCTGGCCGAGTTCTACGCATACGGCGAGGCCGTGATCGACCGGGTGATCGACGTCCACATCGGCAAGCTGCGACAGAAAATCGAACCCAATCCGGCCCGGCCGACGTACATCCTCACCGTGCGCGGCTTCGGCTATCGGTTGGCCGAGGCGGCCGAGGAGCCGCGGCCGTGACGCACCGCCTGCTGTGGAAACTGCTGCTGATCAACATCGTGCCGGTGATTCTGGTGATCATCGGCGTGATCTGGTTGGCGATCGATCACCTGGCGGCCTCCTATTTCATGGAGTTGATGGACAACTACGCCATCTCCCCCACCGAGCTCCACGCGATGTTCCTCACCTCGATCCACCATTATCTGTTGTGGGCGAGCCTGGTGGCCCTGGTGGTGGCCACCCTGTTGAGCTTTCTCCTCACCAGGCGGGTGTTGCGGCCCCTGTCGCAGATGGCGCGGATCACCGAGAGCATCGCCGCCGGCGACTTCACCGGCCGGGTGCTGGTCCGCACCGACGACGAGGTCGGCGACCTGGGGCGGGCCTTCAACCGGATGGCGGACAGCCTGGCCAGGGTGGAGCAGTTGCGCAAGAACATGGTGGCCGATGTGGCGCACGAACTCCGCAGCCCCCTGACCAATCTGCGCGGCTACCTGGAGGCGCTCAACGACCGGGTGCTGCCGCCCTCCCGCGACACCCTGCGTATCCTGCAGGAGGAAAGCCTGCATCTGATGCGGCTGGTGGACGATCTCCAGCAGTTGGCCCGGGCCGACGCGGCCAAGATTCTGCTCCACCGCACCTCGGTCACCCCTGCCGATGAGCTGGAACGGATGCTGCGGCTCTATCGGCAGCAGTTTGCCGCCAAGTCGATCGCGGTGGCCACCGATCTGAAATCCACCGTCCAACTCATGGCCGACCGCGACAAGCTGCTCCAAGCCCTGCGCAATCTTTTCGAGAATTGCTGGAAATACACGCCGACGGACGGTTGGGTCCGGCTGGAGGTCGTCGATGACGGCCAAGAGGTGCGGGTGGCGTTCCACAACTCCGGGCCCGGCATTGCGGCCGAGGATCTCCCCTTCATCTTTGAGCGGTTTTTTCGCGCCGACCGTTCCCGTTCGCGCAAGGACGGCGGCGCCGGCATCGGGCTGTCGATCGTCAAGGAATTGATCGAGGCCCAGGGCGGCCGGGTCGGTGCCGAAAGCGATCGGGAAACCACCACGGTCTGGTTTGCCCTGCCTCTGTCTTGACGTTATCGCCTGTCCAGGTGTTCCACCTGGGCATCATTCTTTAAGACTTCTTTAACTCGTCTTTATCCGATCTTTACATTGCTTTCCTAGAGTTATGGCAACCAATCCCCCTTAACATAAACGATAGAGGAGGACGCCATGAAAAACTATTTGATCGCCTTGGGCAGCATGGTGCTGCTGTGGAGCCTGACGGGCGCGCCCGCCATGGCTGTGGAAGAGGCACCGATGACATCGGGTCCGGAACGGACGATGCCGATGGCAACCATGCCGGACAAGCCGGCGGGTACCATGGCCAAACCGGAGATGGGCGGCGATCCGCCCCGATCCATGATGCCGTCGTCGGGTCCCGAGGAAAAGACCCCGGTGGTGCCGGCAACGGAGACCGGCATGTCCGGAGGCATGAGCGGAAAGGACTCGATGAAGCCGCCTGAGTCCACGATGGAGAAAGGCCGAACCGGCGACGCCATGGAGCCGATGGCCCCGAAGCGCTAGAATTGCGCATCCCCCGGCCGGCTGCCGAAGGCGGGACCGCCCCCGCCGCGAGCGTGAAACGGTGGCCGGCCCTCATCTCGCATCCGCGTTCGACTCGCTCGACCATATGCAAAAAGAAACAGTGAACCGAGGTGGGCCGAACAACCTTCGACCTTGTTTGGGGCGGACCTTGGACAGCAAATCTGACTCTTCTTTCCCTTCTTTGCCGAAAGGAAGCCTGGCGTGCGCACAGCAGGGGCAGGACAACCATCTGGAGAACAACGATGAAATTCGTGGCCTTTTTTTCCCTGGCGAGCGTGTTGGTGCTCTTGACCGTGGTACTCCCGACGTGGCGAGGTGGCAACGGTGTTGCCGGAGAATCCGGCATGACGCCGACAGCCCCGGATCAGCGAAACACGGAACGGGCTCTGTTTGCCGGGGGGTGTTTCTGGAGCATGGAAAAGTCGTTCGAACAGCTCGATGGCGTTCTATCGGTGGAATCCGGCTACGCCGGCGGCACCACGGCCAATCCCACCTATGAAAATTATGCGAACGGCGGTCACATTGAAGTCGTGCAGGTGGTCTACGATCCCCAGGTGGCGAACTACGGGCAACTCCTGGCAACCTATTGGCGCCAGGTCGATCCCACCGACAACGGCGGACAGTTCGTTGACCGTGGCCATGCCTACACCACCGCCATCTTCACTTACAACCAGCAGCAGCGTGAGGCGGCGGAGTCATCGAAAAGGGAGCTGGCGGCCAGCGGCATTTTCAAAAATCCCATCGTGACCCCGATCCTCCCGGCCCCGGTTTTCTACCGCGCCGAGGAATATCACCAGGATTATTACAAGCACAATCCAATGCGCTATACCCAGTACCGCTCCCACTCCGGACGCGACAGTTTTTTTGCAACGACATGGAAAAACGTCAAAACGGATGTTGCCGCACCCGCCGACCTGAAGAGCCGGCTCACCCCGCTCCAGTACAAGGTTACCCAGGAAAACGGTACCGAGCCGCCTTTCAACAACGTCTACTGGGACAACAAGCGGCCGGGCATCTACGTTGACATCGTCTCCGGAGAACCGCTGTTCGGCTCCACCGACAAGTTCGATTCGCACACCGGCTGGCCGAGTTTTACCAGGCCGCTGGTCCCGGGAAACATCGTGGAGCATGAAGACCGAAGCCTGTTTGCGGTACGGACCGAAGTGCGAAGTAAGGGCGGCAATTCCCATCTCGGCCATGTGTTCGACGACGGGCCGCCGCCCACCGGCCTCCGCTACTGTATCAACTCGGCCGCGCTCCGCTTCGTTCCCGCCGAAGACCTGGAAAAAGAAGGATTGGGCGAATTTGTTCATCTGCTTCAATGAGTGCAATTTGCATTCAAGAACGACACGAGCTTGTGGCAACGGACAAGAGCGAAGAGCGTTCGATTTTCCAGTTTGCAGACAGATCGCTCGAAGAACGCATGGCTACGGAGGCCACGTAGAGTCCATTTTTTTGCCATGACGGCTGTTCACAGTTCTCTGACGCGGCGGGTCTGCTGTGATGATTCGTGGACGCTGAACAGGAGGAAAGTCCCACCCCCAGGTTTGGGAGAGCGCGTCTCCGCAGACGGCACGATTGTTCTATTTATGGAACGCATGGTTGCCGCTCCGTGTATTGATCGCCAAATACCATCACAGGATAATAAAAAAGTTTAGCGCTTGTCATTATGTCCAAGCTTTAGCGCCTCTATCGGCGTGGCGGACATGGACCTGCGGGCGATTCGCCCGGCGTTTACATGATGATGGGATACAGCGAACCCAGTTTTCGGAGATGACATCAATATGCGGCATACATCGATTCGTTTTAAACTGTTGGGCGCGGGATGCCTTGTGCTCGTGCTGCTTCTCCTCATCAATGGGACCCTGGTGATCAGGGACGTATCCCATGCTCTGATTTCCCAAACCAAGCAAAGCGAGGAAGCCCTGGCCCGAGGGCTTGCCTCGCGCCTCGATAGTTTGCTGGCGGGTGAAATGAAAACCGCCGCGGGCATGGCTTCCGGTTACCTGATCAAGAAGACGACCAACGAGATCCATAAGGTTGGCCTGCAGGACGCAGAGGGCACTATCCGTGCCTTGCGGCAGGAAATGAAGGCTAAGTACAAGTTACTCGAACCAGGCTACCTTGGCATTTTCGTCACGGACCAGGCCGGCAATCTGTATACCGGCGAACTGGAAAACGGCGGCGAATATAAAGGCATCAATGTATCGGACCAGGATTATTTCAAAAAAGTCCGACAAAGTGGCAAGGCGGCTGCGAGCGACATGGTGCACTCCAAAGAGACCGGCGAACCGATGTGCGTTATCGCCGCTCCCATAATGCTTGCGGATGGATCTTTTGGCGGTGTTCTCGGGCTTTCGCTCAATGCAACACGGCTGAATCATCTGATCGCCGATTTCAAACTGGAGGAGACGGGCTACGCGTTTATGGTGAACGACCAGGGACTTGTCGTTGCCCATCCCCAGGAAGAACAGATCCTGAAAGTGAATCTTTCGTCCATAGCGAGCATGCGTGACCTGATGCCGCTCGTCACCTCGGGGCAAACCGGGATCAAGGACTATCTCCATGAAGGCAAGCAGATGGTTGCGGGCTTCGCACCGGTGCCGAACACCACGTGGCGGGTCGTCATTACCGAAAGCGAGCAAGAATTCTTGGAAAAGGTCACGGTTCTGCGCAACAAGATCATCTTGGTCATGGTGATCTCGCTTTTTGCCGCCGCGCTGGCCATGTTCTATGGCTCCTCTTTTGTTGTCGCCCCCATCAAGAAAGCCGCCGAAGGCTTGCGGGACATCGCACAAGGGGAGGGAGACCTGACCAAGCGCCTGCAAATTATCCGAAGAGATGAGGTCGGAGAACTGGCCCATTGGTTTAACGCCTTTCTCGATCGAATGGAGTTCATTATCGGCCAAATCAATTCCCGGTCCCATGGACTGCAACTCTCAGCCGCCGATCTCGACACCTTTGTCAGGCAAATGATGGACCGTGCGACTGCGTCCTCGAATCGATCGGAGGGAGTGGTTGAAGGTGCCGAACTCATGAACAGTACCATGAACGTCGTTGCCGTCTCCAGCGACCAGGCATCGACGAGCGTCAACGTGGTGACGATGGCCATGGAGGAGATGGCCGCCACTGCCAAGGAGATTGCTTCGAATTCGGAGAACGCGCGCATCATCATCGAAAAAGCGTCTTCCGAGGCGGGAGACGCCACCGAGCACATCGACCGATTGGGCAACGTGGTCAGCGAAATCGGCAAAGTCACCGAAGTGATCACCGAGATTTCCGAACAAACCAATTTGTTGGCGCTCAACGCCACCATCGAGGCGGCCCGGGCCGGGGACGCCGGCAAGGGGTTTGCGGTCGTGGCCAACGAGATCAAGGAACTTGCCAAGCAAACGGCTCTGGCAACTGGGGAAATCAAGAATAAAATCGAATTGATCCAAAGTACGACCAACGACACGGTCAACGAAATCGGCCGGATTGTGGCGGTCATCAAGGAAGTGAATGGAATTGTCGGCGTGATTGCGGCCTCGGTGGAGGGGCAATCGCAAAAAAGTGCCGAAATCACCATGAACCTGCACCAGGCATCTCTGGGCATCCAGGATGCGACCCAAAATGTTGTGGAAGCCACGACCACTGCGGGCAACATTTCCTTCGATATCACCGAGGTGAACCAGAATGCCCGGCACATGAATGTCCTGGCCTCGGAAGTTAACACCCAGTTGCGCGATGTTATTGATTTTTCGTCGAACCTGAAGGAGGCTGTCGCCCAGTTCAAAACCTCGCCCCCTGGTTTCGATCTTGCAAGCGTCCGCGCCGCCCACATGCAGTGGCGATCCCGTTTGGTGGAGATTGTTTACGGACACCAGGCCCCAAGCATGAAGGACGTGGCCTCCGATCGCGACTGCGCATTCGGCAAGTGGCTGTTTGGGTCGGAAGGAGAGGCGTTGCGCGGAAGCGCTCATTATGCGGAGGTCGTGGCCCAGCATAAAAAGATTCACGACTATGGCCTGTTGGTTATACAGGCTATGCAGGGAGATGACCGGGAGCAGGCTCTTGCCTTGATGCAGGAATTCGAAAGAATCAGGAATGCATTCCTCAAGGCCTTGGACGCATTCTGGCTCGACTCGCTCAACACGGCCGGGAGCGCCTGAAAAAAACCATCCAGCACGATCTCCGGTCGGGCAAGCAGTGATGGGCTCAGAGTGCACTTCGTGTGGAATGAGAGGGGGATTTCCTCTTGAAAGGCCGGGAGATCTAACATGAAGAGGAAAAGTTGCTCAGCCTAAAGAAAAAAGCCTTTGTCCGCAAGCATTCCTCGGCGATCGTCAATCCGCTTTGGCTACGTCTCATGCACTGGCTCAATGCGTTGGCAGTCATTTTGCTGGTTTTGAGCGGTTGGCGTATCTATGATGCCTCCCCCTTTCTCGGTTTCGTCATTCCCAAAGAGCTCACCTTGGGCGGATGGCTGGCCGGTGCCCTGCAATGGCATTTTGCCGCGATGTGGCTGCTGGCAATCAACGGCATCGCCTATCTCCTTTGCAACCTCCTGACAGGACGTCTGTTTAAGAAATTTTTTCCGCTATCACCCCGCGAAGTCCTCAAAGATATCGCCGCTGCCCTGAGGGGGAAATTTATTTCCGACGACCTCACCCGTTATACGGCAATGCAGCGCACTGCCTATCTGTTCATTATTGCCAGTCTGGTGATTCTGGTGCTCTCGGGTCTCGTCCTCTGGAAGTCCGTTCAATTTCCGCTACTCCGTGAGATGCTCGGCGGATACGAAGGCGCTCGCCGGGTCCATTTCTTTGCCATGGCTGCGGTGGTCGTTTTTTTTCCGATTCATCTGCTCATGGTTGCGTTGTCGCCGCGCGCCTTGCTGCTGATGATCCGTGGACGTTGAACAAGGAGTATTGCCCACCATGAACGAACACTCGAAAAAACCGTTACTCTCCAGTGCGAACGAAACGTTGCTGCGGGATATCCGAAAGGATATGGGCCGTTTCATTCACCAGCCACAACGGCGCATTTTTTTGCAACATTCGTTGACTCTTGGTGGACTGGCTTTGCTCAGCGGTTGCACTGTGGTTGATGAAAACAGCATTGAAAACGCCTTGATGGCCATTTCGCGCTTCAACGATAAGGTCCAGGCGCTGTTGTTCGATCCAAATCGTTTGGCCCCGACATACCCGCAATCGATGATCACCCAGCCGTTTCCGTTCAATGCATTTTACGGAAAAAATAATATTCCCGAAATCGAGGAGGAAGACTTTCGATTGGAAGTAACCGGTATGGTTGCCGACAAACGATCCTGGACTCTCAAGGAGTTGCGTGCCTTGCCGCAAGTCGACCAAATTACCCGGTTGATCTGTGTCGAGGGCTGGAGCGCGATCGGTCGCTGGGGCGGTATCCAGTTTTCCACCTTTTTACGTCGGATTGGTGCCGACCTGACGGCAAAATATGTGGGGTTCAAGTGCGCCGATGAGTACTACACCAGCATTGATATGCCGACCGCGCTCCATCCGCAAACAATACTCACGCTTACGTACAACGGAGAGATGCTACCGCCCCAGTATGGCTTTCCTCTGAAATTGCGGATGCCCACCAAGCTGGGATACAAAAATCCCAAGCACATCCATGCCATGTTCGTTACCAACGTCAACCCGGGGGGATACTGGGAAGATCAAGGCTATAATTGGTTTGGAGGCAGTTGAGCGCAGGGGTGCGACTGCTCCGATAAGGCCGGCAAGAACGCCGGGGAATTTTATTTGCATAGGAGAACAGCATGAAAACAAGAACGATTGCAAGTGTCCTTTTCTCAATGTCTCTTTTGGTCGGCGGTGCATGCTTTGCTGCCGATACGATGATGAAGGATGACATGGCGAAAGACGGTATGATGAAGCACGACACCATGGACAAAAAAGACGAGATGCACAAAGGTGATATGGATAAAAAAGACGGTATGATGCAGAAGGACGAGATGCACAAAAGCGGTATGGATAAAAAAGACGGCATGGACAAAAAAGACGATATGAGGAAAAAATAAAGAATATGTAGTGGTTAGAGATTGATCTGGCAGCTGCCAATTTTGATTGGTTGCTGTCAGATCAGGGCTTGCCTTCAATAAGCGAAGATGAAGAGTATTTTGGTTGAAATTCTAGAGTTTAGTATCGATGTCTTTCTTTTGCGACGCGCGCGCCGTGCCCGAGGCCTCAAGGAACATCAACTTGAACATGATGTCGCCGACATGGCGAACATGTATTTCCTGGGCATTGTGCTTTCGGTGACAGCCCTGGCGGCCATGTTCGTACTCTATTTTGGGCTGAATTGGCCATTCTGGCTCAGCTTCGGACTTCCGACAGCCGCTGCAACAGGCTACAGTGGTTTGAGATTGAAAGGGTTGTACCGCAACCCCGATTAGTCCAGCGGCCACACTTGTATGATCCCCCAAAAACAAAACGGATGCAGGGTGCCCATCCTCTCCTTCACTTACATCCTGCCATAAAACCGGTTTGCGCCCGTATCGTGGGCCAAATTGAGCTTACCCTTACCGGACATTTCCTCATCGCCCTGATCGACAGGGACTGCGACTGCCTGCTGGTCTTGCTGGTGCGCTGCCTGTGCAAGGGCGCTTGGCGGCAGGGTTGGCGGAGGAAGCCATGGCAGTAAAGCCGATTCTTGAACTTGTCGACCTTTCGCATTATTTTACTCATAATGACCAGGCGGGTCCGGTCCTGCGCCACCTCAGCCTGACCGTGGGCAGGGGTGAACTGATCTGCCTGATCGGCGGCAGCGGCAATGGGAAGTCGAGTGACTCTGGCCCTGGTCGTGGTGCTGATCTGCAGCCCGTGGCCATTGCCGGCCGATACCGGCGTTCGCATCTAACCCATATATCAAAAAACAAGAGAGACGGAGGCAACCATGCAGCTGGGAATGATCGGAATTGGCAGGATGGGGGGAGACATGGTGCGGAGACTGCTGCACCGGGGGCATGCCTGCGTGGTGTACGCCCGCCGGGCCGGAGCGGCGGACGGACTGGTGGCGGAAGGGGCCGTGGCGATGGCCACCTACCGCGAGCTGGTCGCCCGCCTGGCCGCGCCGCGGGTGGTCTGGCTGATGGTGCCGGCGGCCGCGGTCGACGGGGTGATCGCCGAGGTGGCGTCGTTGCTGGAGCCTGGCGATATTCTGGTCGATGGCGGCAACTCCCACTATCAGGACGATCTCCGCCGCAGTGAGGCCCTGCGCGCCCGCTCCATCCGTTACCTCGACGTCGGCACCAGCGGCGGCGTCTGGGGACTGGAACGCGGCTACTGCCTGATGATCGGCGGCGAGACCGAGGCCGTGCGGCTGCTCGACCCCGTTTTCCTGGCCCTGGCACCTGGCGTCGGCCAGGTGGCGCCCACGCCAGGCCGAGCCGCGGGTTCGACCGCCGAGCAGGGCTATCTCCACTGCGGCCCGAGCGGGGCGGGCCATTTCGTCAAGATGATCCACAACGGCATCGAATATGGCCTGATGGCCGCCTACGCCGAAGGGTTCAATATCCTCCGCCACGCCAACATCGGCAGCGACGGCCGGGCGAGCGATGCCGAAACCGCGCCGCTGACGCATCCCGAGCATTTCCGCTACGATTTCGACCTGGCCGATATCGCCGAACTCTGGCGACGGGGCTCGGTGATCCCCTCCTGGCTGCTCGACCTGAGCGCCAGGGCCTTGGCCGAACAGCCGACCCTGGCCGGTTTCGCCGGCCGGGTCTCCGACTCGGGCGAAGGTCGCTGGACCGTCAACGCCGCTGTCGAGGCCGGCGTGCCCGCGCCGGTGCTGAGCGCCGCTCTGTTCCAGCGTTTCGGTTCGCGCGGGCAGGGCGATTTCGCCGATCAGTTGCTCTCGGCCCTGCGGGCGCAGTTCGGCGGGCACCACGAACGACCGGCGGAGGGCTGATTATGGCACAGACCGCCTCCCTGCCGCCCACCATTCTGGTCATCATCGGCGCGGCCGGCGACCTGACCCGGCGCAAGCTGATCCCCGCCCTCTACAACCTCCACCTGGATCGCCAGTTGCCCGAGCGGTTCGCCATTGTCGGCGTGGCCCGGCGGCCGATGGACGACGACACCTTCCGCGACCGCCTCCGAGAGGGCGTAGCCAGCTTTTCCCGGCGCGGGATCGTCGACGAGGCCAGCTGGCGGGCCTTTGCCGAAGGGGTGTCCTATCTGTCCGAGGACGTGCTTCATCCCGCCTCGGGCCTGGCGCTCAACGGCCGTCTGGCCGCCATCGAGCAGGAGTGGGATCTGCGCGCCAACCGCATCCACTACCTGGCGGTGCCGCCGCAGATGATGGAGCCGTCGGCGGCCATGCTCCAGCGGTTGGGGGTCTGCCGCGACTGCGCCCACGACCGGCTGGTGGTGGAAAAGCCCTTTGGCCGCGATCTGGCCTCGGCCCGGGACTTGAACCGCTTTCTCGGCGAACTGTTCGTCGAATCACAGATCTACCGGATCGACCACTACCTCGGTAAGGAAACGGTGCAGAACATCCTGGCCTTCCGGTTCGCCAACTCCCTGTTCGAGCCCATCTGGAACCGGCGCTACATCGACCAGGTGCAGATCACCGTGGCCGAAACCGTGGGCGTGGAGGAGCGCGGCGACTATTACGACCGGGCCGGCGCCCTGCGCGACATGGTCCAGAACCATCTCCTCCAGCTGCTCTGCCTGGTGGCCATGGAACCGCCGATTTCCTTTGCCGCCGACGACGTCCGCAACAAGAAGGTGGACGTGCTCCGGGCCATCCGGCCCTTTCATCCGGATGCGATCCATCGGGTGGCGGTCCGGGGCCAATACCGGCGGGGGATCGTGCTTGGCCGGGATGTGCAGGGCTACCGCGAGGAGCCCAAGGTCGCGCCGGATTCGACCACCGAGACCTTTGCCGCCTTCACCTTCCACCTCGACAACTGGCGCTGGCAGGGCGTGCCCTTTTATCTGCGCACCGGCAAGCGGATGCCGGCCAAGGTGTCGGAGATCAACGTGCTCTTCCACGAGCCGCCGCACCAGTTCTTTCCCTCGGCCGCGGTGGAGAGCTGGCAGCCCAACCGGATTGTCATCCGCATCCAGCCCGAAGAGGGGATCGGTACCCGCATCCAGGTCAAGCAGCCGGGCACGCGTATGCTGCTCGGCACGGCCGAGATGCGGTTCCGTTACCACGAGGCCTTCCGCACCCCGGCGCCGGAGGCCTACGAAACCCTGCTGCTCGACGTGATTCGCGGCGACGCCACCCTGTTCATGCGGGCCGATCAGATCGAATCCGCTTGGCAGGCGGTGAGCCCGATTTTGGAGGCCTGGGAATCGGTCCCTGCCGCCGGATTTTCCGAATACGCCGCCGGTTCCTGGGGTCCGGAAGCGGCCGACCTGATGGTGGCCCGGCAGCGGCATAGCTGGCTGCAACCTTCGGCGGTGCAGGAATGAGCGGGCGGGGCGAGGTGCGGGTGTATGCCGATGCGGCAGCGCTCGGCCGGGCGGCGGCGGAACTGTTTGCCGAGGTGGTACGCGCCGCGGTGGCCGAAAGCGGCCGGTGCGGCGTGTTGTTGGCCGGCGGCGAAACGCCGCGCCGAGCCTATGGACTGTTGGCCGAAGAGCCGTTGGTCGGCAGCGTTCCCTGGCCGCAGATGCACATCTTTTGGGGCGACGAACGCTGCCTGCCGGCGGGCGATCCGCGCCGCAACGAGACCATGGCCCGCCGGGCGCTGCTCGACCGGGTGCCGGTCGTGCCCGACCAGGTGCATGTCATCGATTGCGCCGTCGCCCCCGAACGGGCCGCCGCGGACTATGCCGAGCGAATGCGGCGGTTTTTCGGCGAGAGGCCGTCCCGATTCGATTTGGCGCTCCTCGGATTGGGGGACGACGGCCACACCGCCTCGCTCCTGCCCGGTTCCGCCGCCCTGGCCGAGAGGCATTGCTGGACCGCGGTGACCGGACGGGTCGAGGAGCCGTTCGTTCGGGTCACCCTGACCGCGCCCCTGCTTAATCGGTCCGAGACGACCGTGTTTCTGGTGAGCGGCCAAGGCAAGGCCGAAATGCTGCGCGCCGCCCTGGCCGGTGAGCTGCCGTCGCTACCGGTGCATCTGATCCGGCCGGAAGGCCGGCTGCTGTGGCTGGTCGATCGCGAGGCCGCGAGCCTGTCGGGGGCCGCCGCCTGAACCGGTGGGTTGTTGCTCGGCCCGGTCTTCGGCCTGCTGTGGACCGTGGCCCGCAAGGATTTACAAGTTAGCGACCCGCCTTGAAGAACCGTGCCTCTATTGCCTGCAGAGGCGTTATCCCATGTCCGTGGCAAGAATGGTGACATGCAGCTTGCCGTCACCTCGCTCGTTCCGGCAAAGCACCCCAAAAAGGATTCTGCCGTCTTTGTGTATCCTTGCGTTAATGGCCTGAATAAATTTCAGCAAGTTCGCCGATTGACGATTCGTCGCCGCAGCTCATGTTGACCAGGGCACGGCGGGCCTGGCCGATATCCGCGCCGCGCAACAGCGGGGAGTCGAGGGCGCACAGGACGGCTTGGCTGGCTCGTTTCGCGCCAAAGGCCGATCCGGTGCCCATGGCAGCCAGGCCCGCTTTCCTCAAAATGGCTTGCACATCGGCAAGGTCTAGGCTGATAAGGCCCAGGTGCACGAGCAGGTCGCTGATACCCCTGACCGCGCTGTGCATGGCTTCGTCGGCCTCGCGCATCATGCCTTCGAGAGTTATCCCTTCGGCCGCAAGCTGAATTTGGCTGTTCGGTATGACAACAAGGCAGTCGGTGACGCGGTGGAGGTCAGTGATCGCCTCTTCGGCAGCAGCGAGCCGACGCTTGCCTTCAAGGGCAAACGGGCTGGTGGCCTTCCATGGCCCGTTCCATCGAGCGTTTTCATGAGACAGCGGCGATACGCTGTATCTTGTGACGGTATGACTGTAAATATAGCGCGATAGATATGAATCGGCGAGCAGGCATACAAACGGGATACGGCCCGTTATCCAGGTGCCGGTCGCCGACTCCCGTTTGACGGTCTGCCAGAGCCAATACTATATCAATTCGTCTTTTTCGATTGGCCGTCTTTGTAGCCTTGGTGGTAGGCCTTCTGCTCGTTTTTCTTGCTCTTGTCATACAGGTAGCCGCCAGCGGCGCCGGCAGCGGCACCGGCTGCGGCCCAGCCCCATTCGCCCGTAAGGATTCCCGCCGCCGCCCCGCCGATGGCCGTTCCAGTGGTGACGCGTTTTTGTGTGTCGGTCATGCCGGCGCAACCGGTTATGGCCATCATGCCCACTAAGCAGCAAATAATAATCGGTTTAGGATTCATATCGATCTCCTCCCATGAAATTCGCATTCGGCGTTACTTGCCACAGGGATAGTTTTCCCCCAGGTACCTGAAAAGCGCGTCCGCCGCTTGATCCTTCATGTATTCGGGATGTCTTTTCGCCCAGGCAACAAAGTTGTTTGTCACCTCGGAAAGGGAAAGATTTTGATTGGACGAGCAAACGAATCGGTCTTTTTCCTCCACGGTAGCATTGTAATATTGGTAGGCGCCGACAAGGTATCCATGGCAAAAAGCCTTGGCTTTTTCATGTTGCGGGTCTTGATTGGAAACTCCACATATATCCACAAGGCCTTCCGCATTTTTTACATGAAACTCCCTTTGTTCAGCAGCGTGTGCCATGCTTGCCATGAACAGCGAGAGCACGACAATGAAATATTTCATATGCGTTTCTCCTTAAGGTTGAATGATACTGTTCAACTACTCTCCGGAAAATATCTGTGAATTTGTCGCACGAGGTGTCGGCTCGCATTGAAATCTCTTTTCTCAAGGGCAGTAAACAATTGCTTGAGAAACGAACAATTGCAATGGACGGCCTCCGTTGTCTCCTTCGACAAGGAGGAAACGTCAAATCACAGGGAAAATGAGTTGAAACGGGAATATGTTTTCATTGTATTCATGATGTTCGCACCGGTCAAGAATGGCCCATTCCCCATCGTTGGTCTTTGATGGTATTGCATTGTCCGCAATCCGTGGCACGAACAAAACTGTCAATGGTGCGTTGCGAAAAGCCATAGAGGTTGCTCCCAGCATGGGTGCCCCGTGGCTTTCGTTTTGCGGTGAACAACGATTGCGCGCATTGGTGCATGGTCGGAAGGCCGTAAAAGCGTTCCGGCGGGCAGGTGGAATTTTCGCAGTGGTGTAGAGACGTTTAGCGCTTGAGGGTAGGCCTTTTCAGCTCGGCCATGGCGGTTGCATGACCGTCGCGGCCGATTTGCTTGATTTGCGCGATACATGCCGCGCGATCGGAATTGAACACCAATCCAAAGAGCTTGGACATGAAGTTGTTGAACTTGGAGCAGGCCCGCGGGTCGGCGAATTCGGTGCAATCCGCACAGATTTCGATCCGTTTGTCGGCACAACAGGAGCGCACTTTGCACCAGGTGGCTTTCGAGTTTTCATGGCAGCCTGTGCATGTGCCTTTCAAGTAGGATTTGCAGGCACCGCAATAGAGTCCGCAACGGGCAATCAAGCCTACATTCGCTTGGATGGCAGGCATAGTTACATCACCTCCCGGTGCCGGGATCATTTCGCATTCCGGAGCACCCCGAACTTTGCCAGGAGCAGGAGTACGGTGGGCCAGAAAAGGGTGTTGAGGATATCGTGCATACTTGCCGCCCAGCGCCAGTGGCCGAAGCTGGCAATATCGTCCCGCATGTCGAGCGCTTCTCCTGCGAGGGCTACGGCAATGGCCGCAAGCCAGGGAACGGCGGACCGAAGCGGTTTGCGCAATGCGACCGAGGTTGCGAGAAAAACGGCGAGACCGACATAGACGTGAAGCGCATCTTTCGACAAGCCGGTAGCCGAAACAACGGCCAGTTTGAGCGATTGGAATGCCGAAGTTTCCATGATGCCGGGTTTGGATTCGATCCGGCGATCACGTCCGGGCTTCGATAATCAGCATGTCGTTCCTGTCGAATTTCCACGACGAGGCATACGCCACTTCCCAGTAATACCCGTCCGGATCTTGAAAATAGCCGCTGTAGCCACCCCAAAAGACATCTTGCGGCGGTTTGACAACCACTCCGCCATGCTGTTTGACCCTCTCCATGGCCGCATCGACTTCCTCTTTGGACTTCATGTTGCACGCCAAGGTCATGCCGCCAAATCCGCCTGACGATAGCGGCGGTGGAGTTTCGGCGTTTATATCCTTGGCCAGTTCGTCGAGAGGGTACAATTCCAGTTTGGTGCCCTGATTATCGAAAAACACGATGGGCGGTTCATCCGCATTCTCATGGGTACTGAAACCAATGTTTCGATAAAAGTTCAGCGATTTTTTTATATCCCTGACCCCAAGACAAATCAGATTGATCCTGTTCATAGCGCTTGGTCCTCCTGGCGCCAAATCGATAGTCTCTCGATGTAGCGCAAATCCTACAAAATCTCCCTCAAATCGATGATTTCCATCTTGTGGTTACGGTCCGGTTCTTCGGGGGAGGGCCCCTCGGTTTGGATGATGCAACTGCCGGTCAGCCGGTATTTCAGGGCGTAATCGCGGGCATAGTCGGTCCAGTCCGCCGGATGGTTGAGTTCGTAGACCGGAAAGACCCCGTAGGAAAAGAGCAGCTCCCGGCAAGTTTTTTTATTGGAGCTGACCGCCAGAATCCAGGTCGGCAGCCGGTAGCGCGACAGCCGCCGGGCGGTGAAACCGCTGTCGGTGGGGGCGAGAATGGCGGCCACGCTGTCGGTCTGGCTGACAATGCTGTTGATGCTGGAAGCGATGAAGTCCACCTCGCGGATATCGGTGAAAATCGGATGTTCCGGGGTTTTGCGGTAGCTCTGCCGGGTACGGTGGGGTTCGGTGGCCCTGGCGATCTGCACCAGCATCCGGACCGCTTCCAGCGGATAGCTGCCCATGGCCGATTCCTCGGAAAGCATCACGCAATCGGTGCCGTCGAGGATGGCGTTGGCCACGTCGGTGGCCTCGGCCCTGGTGGGTCGCCGGTTGTTGGTCATCGATTCGAGCATTTGGGTGGCGGTGATCACCGGCTTGCCGAAGAGGTTGGCCTTGGCGGTGATCATTTTCTGCAGAATGGCGATCTCCTCGATCGGGACTTCCACCCCGAGGTCGCCGCGGGCTACCATCACCCCGTCGGTAGCTTCCATGATTTCATCGATCCGGGTCAGGATGGAGGCCCGCTCGATCTTGGCGATGATGAACGGCGAATAGCCCATCTCCGCCGCGGCCTGCCGCACCGCGCGAATGTCGGCGGCGCTGTTGACAAAGGACTGGCTGATGGCGTCGACGCCGTTTTCCAGGGCGAATTGCATGCAGGCCCGGTCGTGCTCGGTGAAGGCGGAGATGCCCAGGTCGATGCCCGGCAGATTGAGCCCTTTTTTCGAGCGCAGCTTGCCGCCGACCAGCACACGGCAGCGGACGTCGTTGCCTTCGATCTCTTCCACCTGCACCTGGATCAGGCCGTCGTTGATGAACAGGATGTTGCCGGCCGACACGGCCTGCGGCAATTCCTTCAAGGTCACCGAGACCCGCTCGCCGGTGCCGACCACCTCCTCGGTAGTCAGGGTGAAACGACTGCCGATGGCCAGATCGACCGGTTCCTCGCCCAAAACGCCGATGCGGATCTTGGGACCCGGCAGATCGGCCATGATCGCCACCGGCCGTCCCATCTCGGCGGCGGCCTCGCGGAGGCGCTGGATGGTGACGCCATGCACCCGGAAATCGCCATGGGAGAAATTGAGTCGGGCGATGGTCATCCCGGCTGCCAGCATCTGGCGCAGCATGTCCGGGGAATCCGAGGCCGGGCCGATGGTGCAGACCAGCTTGGTTTTGCAGAGGGGCAGGGTGAAGGCGCTGTTCATGGGATCGTCCGCGATAAGAGGTGAGTGGAAAGGGACGGCCGGCCGCGAAACGGGCGCGGGGCCGTCCCCACAAGGCCGCAGTCCTGCACGAAGGCGGGGCTGCGGGCATGTAAGCCGGTCAAGCCTGGCCGGATCGGCGCAGGCAGCCGGGGATAATCGGTCAGGGCGCCAGGATGGAGCGGGGCACCTGGCCCACGTCCGCCGTGCCGGTGAGCAGCATGGCCTGGAGCAGTTCGTTCTTGAGCTGGTTGAGGGCCAGGGCGACTCCTTCCCGGCCGCCGCCGTAGACCGCGGTGATCATCGGCCGGCCGATCAGCACCGCATTCGCTCCCAAGGCGAGCAACTTCAGCACATCGGTGCCGCTGCGCACGCCGCCGTCGGCAAAGACGATGGCCTTGCCCTTGATCCGGTCGGCGATCGCCGGCAGGACCTCGGCCGCTCCGGGGACCGAATCGAGCACCCGGCCGCCGTGGTTCGAAACCACGATCGCCGCCGCTCCGGCCCGCACCGCCGCCTCGGCCTCGTCGACGGTCATCACCCCCTTGACGATGAAGGGCAATTGGGTGGCACCGATTACCTCCCGCAATTCCTCGAAGGTCTTGGGTCCCACCGGCTGACCCTTCATGGCCATGGTCACCAGGCCGGCGCCGTCGACATCCATGCCCGTGGCCAGCACGCCGGCTTCCTCCGCTTGGCGCAGGTAGCTGACGATCGCCTCCTGAGCCCTCGGCTTGATGATGGCGATGGTGCTCGCCCGGTTGGCCTTGCCGGCCGTCAGTCCGCTGCCGAACATGGTCGGATCGGCGCCGTCGCCGGTCATGGCGATGGTGCCGGCCTGCAGGGCGCCGGCCGCGAGTTCGGCCACGAATTGCTCCTCGGTCATGGCGCCGCCCATGTTATAGGTGGAGCCGGTCATCGGCGCCACCAGGATGGGCATGGCCAGGGTTCTACCCCACAGGGAGAAGGAAAGCTTGGGCTCCTTCACCGGGTGGATGGTTCGCATCTGCAGGCGAATCCGCGCCAGGGCCTCGATGTTGGCCCGAAACGAAGACGCGGTGCCCAGTCCGCCCATGCCCGGGACCTCGCCGGCGCAGACCCGGCCGTCACAGACCGGACAGACCCGGCAAAAGCCCTTGAGTTTTTTCCGGGCATCTTCCCGGACGGTTTTCATATCCATCGATGTGTCCTCCTCTCCCTCGGAGGCCGGCCGTACGGCGCCCGGGTACGACCGCGCCCTGGGGAGATGTGTGTTCAATTCATTCCGTGCGAGCCCACCGTCTTCCGAGCGGCAGGGCAAAAGACCGATTGCCCGTCGGCAACCGGCCGCCCGCCCAACAGGCCGAACAATCGGCGCTGCGCGGGTTCCCTCTGTATTGTCAAGCGACACCGAACGCAGGCATCGGGCCGCCGTCGCGGCACTCGCCGTTGCCTGCGGCTTGGCGAACTGTAGCAAGAATGTCGCGTGGTTTCAATAGGATGTTCCTGGTATTCAGCGCGGCCGGGCAAAGTCCGCCAGGGATTGGTCGATGGTGGTGCGCAGCTGGCTGTCGATGGGGATCGGGTTGCCCTGGTCGTCGATCTTGACAAAGACTATCCGGGTCGAACAGACCAGTTCCTCGCTGTCCCGGTCGAAATCGAACCGTCGGGCCTCGACATCGATGGTCAGAGAGGTGGTACCGAGCCGGTGCACGCTGGCGTAGATGCGGACATGGTGGCTGATCTTGACCGGTCGCCGGAACAACACCTCCTCCATTTTCAGGGTGACCAGCGATTGGGTGCGGCTGAGATAGCCGGCAAAGGCCGCCCCGGCCTCGTCCAGCCAGGACAGCATGGTGCCGCCGAAGAGGTTGCCGTTGATCCCGATTTCGCTGGTGCGACAGATTTTGGTGGCTACATAGTGCATAAAGTGCTCCTGGAATGGACGGTGCGTCCGCCGGCGAACAGGTTGCGTCCGGCCAAGGCGCATTGTATAAGGCTATCATAAGAATTCAACGCCGGAATGCCACGGGAAAATGGGGCGATCCGGCGTGCTGCCGTCCGGTGCGCCGAACCGCGCGCCCAAGCCACCCGATTGGGGATCGTCCATGCAAGCATCGAAAAAAGACGCGGCCCTGCTCTTTGTCTGCGGCCAGTGCGGTTTTGCCAGCCGCAAATGGCTTGGCCGTTGTCCCGACTGCGGTGCCTGGGACAGCTTGAGCGAACAGCGCAAGCCGGCCGCGTTCCGGCCGGGCCGCGTGCCCGCGTCCGCCCAGCCTTTGGCCACGGCCGACGAGGAGGAGTGCCTGCGCCTGGTGACCGGCATCGCCGAGATGGACCGGGTGCTGGGCGGCGGCATCGTGCCCGGTTCCCTGGTGCTGATCGGCGGCGATCCGGGGATCGGCAAGTCCACCCTGATTCTGCAATTGCTCGCCTCGCTGACGGCCAAGGATCTGCAGGTGCTCTACGTCACCGGCGAGGAATCCATGCGCCAGATCCGCATGCGGGCCAACCGACTCAAGATCGGGAACGAGGCTATTTTCCTCTCCACCGAGAACTGTGTCGAGGCCATGATCGACCTGGCCGGGACCATGCTGCCGGCGCTTTTGGCGGTGGATTCGATCCAGACCGTGTACAGCGAGGAGGTCGGGTCGGCGCCGGGGTCGGTCACCCAAGTGCGCGAGTCCACGGCCCGATTGTTGGCCCTGGCCAAGTCGAGCCACCTGCCGATCCTGCTGGTCGGCCACGTCACCAAGGACGGCGCTATCGCCGGCCCTCGGGTGCTGGAGCACATGGTCGACACCGTGCTTTATTTCGAGGGGGACCGCGGCCAGGTGTTCCGCATCCTGCGCACGGTGAAAAACCGCTTCGGCTCGACCAACGAGATCGGCGTGTTCGAGATGCAGGAAAGCGGGCTGGCCGGAGTGGACAATCCCTCGGCGCTCTTTCTGGCCGAGCGGCCGGTCAACGTGCCGGGTTCGGTGGTCCTGCCCAGTGTCGAGGGAACCCGGCCGATCCTGGTCGAGGTCCAGGCCCTGGTCAGCCGCTCCAGCCTGGGCACGGCCCGGCGGACTGCCATCGGTGCCGATCCCCAGCGCCTGGCTTTGCTCACCGCGGTGCTGGAGAAGAAGCTGGGCGTCACCCTGTTCGACCACGACATCTTCCTCAACGTCGCCGGCGGCATCAGGATCATCGAACCGGCGCTCGACCTGGGGGTGGTGGCGGCGCTGTTGTCCAGCTTTTTCGAAAAACCCATCGACCCGGCCACGGTGGTGTGCGGCGAGATCGGCCTGGCCGGCGAGGTCCGGGCCGTGGGGCAGATGGAGATGCGGCTGCGCGAGGCGGGACGGTTGGGTTTTTCCACCTTTTTCATGCCCGAATCCTCTGCCCGGCAACTGCGGGGCAAGAAGCAAGACGGCATGCGGCTGGTGCCGGTGCGCACCGTGGCCGAACTGGCCGAACACCTGTTTTAACCGTTGCAAGGCAGGCGCTTTTTCGGCCTGCGTTTCTTTTTTTTGCACGAGAAGGAGTTGTGGATGGAACATGCGATTGAAACCGATCTCGCCGTCCTCGGTGGCGGGCCGGGCGGCTACACGGCGGCCTTCCGCGCCGCCGACCTGGGGCTTGCGGTGTGCCTGATCGAGCAGGGCCCCCGGCTGGGCGGCGTCTGCCTCCATGCGGGCTGCATGCCGTCGAAGACCCTGCTCCATGCGGCGGCGGCCTTCGAGGAGGCGCGGGCCGGCGAGGTTTACGGTCTGCGGTTCGACGGCCTGCGACTCGATATCGCCGCGTTGCGGAGCCATAAAATCAAAATCGTCGAACAACTGGCCGGCGGTCTGGACAGCCTGGTCAAGGCCCGCAAAATCACCCGGATCACTGGCCGCGGCCGCTTTGTCGACGACCAAACCCTGGTGGTCGACGACCCGGAGGGAAGCACCGGGGTGCGGTTTGGCCAGGCGATCATCGCCACCGGTTCGCGCCCGGCTCCCTTGGCCTGCGCCCCGCGCGATCCTCGCATTTGGGATTCCACCGATGCCCTGGCCCTGCCGGCGGTGCCGCCACGGTTGCTGATCGTGGGCGGCGGCATCGTCGGGCTGGAGATGGCCCAGGTCTACCACGCCCTGGGCGCCGGCATCACCATGATCGAGGCCGAGCCCCAGATTATTCCGGCTGCCGACCGCGACGTGGTGCAGCCGCTCTTTTTGCAGGTGAAGAACAAATACCGGATCTGGACCGGGACCAAGGTAGCGGCAATGACGGCGCGAGCCGAGGGCATCGAGGTGGCGTTGAGCGGCGGCACCGAGACCACTGAACTGTTCGACGCCGTGCTGGTGGCGGTGGGCCGCCGCCCCAACCTCGAGGACATCGGCCTGGAAACGCTGGGCCTGGCGCCCGACCGGCAGGGCCGCCTTGCTGTCGATGCGCGGCTGCAAACGGCCATGCCCCGGATTTTTGCCATCGGCGATGTGACCGATGGGCCAATGCTGGCCCACAAGGCCATCCACCAGGGCAAGGTGGCGGCCGAGGCGATTGCCGGCCAGCCCGCGACCTTTGCGCCTGCAGCCATTCCCGCCGTGGCCTATACCCATCCCGAGGTGGCTTGGGTGGGCCTGACCGAACGGGAGGCGGCCCGGCAGGGCATCGTCTGCGCCAAGGGCAAGTTCCCCTGGGGGGCTAGCGGACGGGCGCTTTCCGCCGGGGCCGGCAACGGAGTGAGCAAGGCGCTGTTCGACGCTGCCGACGGCCGCCTGCTCGGGGCCGGCATCTGCGGCCTCAACGCCGGCGAATTGATCCACGAGGCGGCGCTGGCCCTGGAGACGGGCGCCACCGCCGAGACCATCGCTCGTACCGTGCACGCCCATCCCACGCTGGCCGAGACCTTTGCCGGCGCGGCCGGCGCGGTCTGCGGCTCGGTCACCGACCTGCTGCCGGCCAGGCCGAGAAAACGAACACAATAGGGATACGGCCATGGATTTGATGCTCGACACCCCCCTGGACATGCACCTGCACCTGCGCCAAGGCGAGATGCTCGACCTGGTCGCCCCTTTCAGCGCCGCCCAGTTCGCCGGCGGGGTGGTCATGCCCAACTTGATGCAACCGGTGGACAGTCTGGAGCGGGTGCGCGCCTATCGGGCCGCCATTGCCGCCGCTTGCGGAACCGCTGCCTTTGTCCCCTACATGACCCTGTTCTTCCGTGACTATAACCGGAAGGAGTTAGTCGGGGCCAAGGACGAGATCATCGGCGTCAAGCTCTATCCGGCCGGAATCACCACCCAGAGCGAGGCCGGGGTGCGCGATTTCGACCGGATCGGCGCCACCGTGGCCCTGCTGGAGGAGTTGGACATCCCGCTGCTGGTGCATGGCGAGACCGGCGGCTTCGTCATGGAGCGGGAACAGGAGTTCCTGACGGTCTACCGATGGCTGGCCGAGACCTTTCCCCGGCTGCGACTGGTGATGGAGCACATCACCACCGCCGCGGCCATCGACTTTCTCGACCGCTTCGACCGGGTGGCGGCCACAATCACCCTTCATCACCTGTTGATCACCCTGGACGACGTGGCCGGCGGCCTGCTGCGGCCGGATTTGTTCTGCAAGCCGATCGCCAAGACGCCCCGTGACCGCGACGCCCTGCGGCAGGCGGTGCTGGCCGGCCATCCCCGGTTGATGTTCGGTTCCGATTCTGCTCCCCATCCCCGCCACAAAAAGGAATGCCTCGGCTGCGCGGCCGGGGTGTTTTCCGCTCCGGTGGCCCTGCCGGCCCTGGCGGAGCTGTTCGTGGAAGCGAACTGCCCGGAACACCTGGGCGCCTTTGTTGCGGCCAATGCCCGCCGCTTCTACCGGATCGAGCCGCCGGCCAAAACGGTGTGCCTTGAGCCGGTGGCATGGCAGGTGCCGGATCGCTACGGGGAGGTCGCATCCTTTCTTGCCGGTAAAACAATCGGTTGGCGGGTGAAGGCGTCGCATTCGGACCGGTTTTGATTGAAACGGAGGAGGGAAGATGGTAACCAAGGCTCCGCGACACGCAGTCCCGGTCTATTCCACCGAACAGGGCAGGCTGTGTCCGGGCTGCGGCCAGCCGGCCGCCGCTTGCGCCTGCAAGACGAAATCGGCTGCCCCCAAGGGCGACGGCGTCGTCCGGGTGGGGCGGGCGACCAAGGGACGCAAGGGCACCGGGGTAACGGTGGTGACCGGACTTGCCCTCGACCAGGAGCAGCTCCGCGAGCTGGCCAGCCGCTTGAAAAAGCAATGCGGAGCCGGGGGGGCCGTCAAGGAAGGGGCCATCGAGATCCAAGGCGAACATCGCGATCTTCTGGTGGCCACCCTCCAGCAGCTCGGTTACACCGTCAAACGGGCGGGCGGCTGACCGCCGCGCCCGACCCCGATCGTCCATCCGTCGCCCAGCACGATTCGCTTCCGGACGCGCCGCGAAACACCCGTCGGACCGCCGGGGCCGTCACCGCCCTTGGTCCTCATCCCGTCTTTCATCTCATCCACGGAGGAACCTGCCATGTTCTGGTCCTATCCCGTTGCCTTTGCCAGGAATTTTCTCGGCAAGGCGCCGCTCTGGTATAAGCTGGTCATCCTGCTGTTTTTGATCGCCAATCCCGTTCTATTCAAGGTCTACGGCCCGTTCGTCGCCGGTTGGGTGCTGATCGGCGAATTCATCTTCACCCTGGCCATGGCCCTCAAATGCTATCCCTTGCCGGCCGGCGGCCTGTTGGCCCTGGAGGCGGTGTGCATCGGCATGACCAAGCCCGAGACCGTTTTTCAGGAGGCACTGACCAATTTCGAGGTGATCCTGCTGCTGATCTTCATGGTGGCCGGCATCTTTTTCATGAAGGATTTCCTGCGGTTCACCTTCACCCGCATCCTGGTTAAGGTGCAGTCGAAATACAAAATCTCGCTGCTGTTCTGCTTTGCCGGCGCTTTTCTCTCCGCCTTTCTCGACGCTCTCACCGTTACGGCGGTGATCATTGCCGTGGCCTACGGTTTCTACGACATCTACCACCGCTACGTTTCCGGCCAGGACGGCAGCGATGCCATCCACGACTTGACCAGCGACCTGGCGCTCAAGGAGAAGGAGCAGGAGGATCTCAAGCAGTTCAGGGGTTTTCTTCGCAACCTGATGATGCACGGTGCGGTCGGCACCGCGCTCGGCGGGGTGTGCACCCTGGTGGGCGAGCCGCAGAACCTGTTGGTGGGCAGCGTCATGGGCTGGCAGTTCGCCACGTTCTTCATCAAGGTGGCGCCGGTGAGCCTGCCGGTGCTGGTGGTCGGCCTGGCCACTTGCTACTACGTGGAAAAGAAAAAATGGTGCTCCTACGGCGTCGAGCTACCCGGACACATCCGCTCCCACCTACTGGAAACCGAGGTACAGATGGAGGCCAAACGCGGCACCCGGGGCACCATGCGATTGGTCGTTCAGGCCATCGCCGGCCTCTGGTTGATCGTCGCTCTGGCCTTCCATCTGGGCGCGGTCGGCTTGATCGGCCTGTCGGTGATCGTCTTCCTCACCGCCTTCAACGGCATCACCGAGGAGCAGCGGATCGGCCACGCCTTCGAGGAGGCGCTGCCCTTCACTGCACTGCTGGTGGTGTTCTTCGCCATCGTCGCGGTTATCCACGATCAGCATCTGTTCACGCCGGTGATCGACTATGTGCTCAGCCTCAAGGGCCACGCCCAGCTGGCGGCCTACTACATTGCCAACGGGGTGCTTTCCGCCATCTCCGACAACGTGTTCGTGGCCACGGTCTATATTTCGGAAACGAAAACCCACATGATCGGCATGCTGGCCGCCATTCCCGATATCGGCATGACCGGCCAGGAGTTGATGAAGAAGCTCACCGACCCGCACACGGCCCGGGCCGACGTGCTGGCCACCCTGCCGCAGGCCACGGCGGTCCAGGTGAAGGCGGTGATGGACCAATTCGACAAGCTGGCCGTGGCCATCAACACCGGCACCAACATCCCCAGCGTCGCCACCCCCAACGGTCAGGCGGCATTCCTTTTCTTGCTGACCTCGGCCCTGGCCCCGGTGATCCGCCTGTCCTACGGCCGCATGGTCTGGCTGGCCCTGCCCTACACCATTACCATGTCGCTCACCGGCCTGGCCGCAACCTATCTGTTCTTGTGAACTTGCGATCTTGAGCCAGCAAAAAAGGCGTGCCGATTGCCGGTACGCCTTTTTTTGTCCGATCGCCACTGCAACTCAGCCGGATATTCTCCATGCCGGGCGGCCTTCTTCGTGAGCATGCGAGGATGCTTCCCGCAGCACCCCTCGCGCCGTCGACGCAAACCACTCCTTCCGATCCTCAACACCTTCTGCCAGCGGTTCAATCCCCATGTCCTGATGAACTGGCTTGTGGTGTCGCATTCCATCTACAGCCGATTCTGCGGTGCCTGCCAAAACTGGGCTACAATTCGCGGGCAATCAGATTCAGTAAGCACGTAATCCCGAAGCTCGTATTGCGGGGCCTGTTTCGTGCCCTGCTGGGCGCAGAGCAATTATTTTATTAACATATTGAAATAATTGAAAATATAAGAGAGTTTCCGTTTTTCATGTAGAAAATATACGACAAAATGCATATGTTTTCCGGTTTGTTTCCGAAATTTCGGAAACAGGTTTTGGGCATAACATGCTGGAATAACTCGAGTGAGGAGCGGGTTTCCGCTTCGCCATAGGGAGAAATGCGACGATTTGTTTGTTTGGGCCCGAATTTGTCCGCTTGTGCGGACAAATGGATTCGTAAGGGGAGGATAATATTTTTTTGCTGCCGGGATGCGGTTATTTTTTGCAGGTAACTATCTAAAATTAATAATTTTATACAAAAGATTCCGGCTGCCTCTAGGTGAATGGGAAGAAATTGGCACGAAAGGTGAAACAAGAGGGTAACGAAAAAAAACACCTCGTCTTCGTAACATACATCTCACAGGAGGAAATCATGAAAAGGCAATTATTGAAGAGCGCGTTGATCGCAGTGGCAGGAATCGGACTGGTGGCGGGAAGTGCAATGGCAGATAGTCTGTATTTTAGCTTTCAGAGCGGAGATGCAAGTACTACCAAGGCTCAATATTTGAATCTTGATGGAAACAAGGGCTTGGAGACCATCAGAATCCAGAATATCGGAGTCAATTTTTCACAGGATAGCTATCTCACCGATCACGGAGCCACTGTAAGTTTTTCTGATTTTACCATTACTGATTTCAGCACACTGACCCTGGCAACGGATTTTTATGCAAGTGGATTCACCGTAAAGAACAGCGGTGGGCAAACTATCTTCTCCGCAGATCTGAAGGTGGAATCACTTGGCCAAACTGGCAGCATGGCATCATTCAATCCGTATCTTGATGTCAACCTTTCCAATTTTCAGATTGGAGCTGGTTATACCATGGGAGACTCTGCCCTCATAGATGCATTCCTTGGTTACGATGCAGGGGCAGTTGGTGTTGCGATGTGGATCAATAGCGGTTTTCCGATGAAAGATTTCGGAACTTTCCTGAAAGATTTCAATGGTAATGCCCATTATAATGCCATGGCCGGTACTGCCGCACCCGTTCCCGAGCCCGCGACCATGCTGCTTTTTGGCGCCGGCTTGCTTGGTCTGTCAGGTGTTGCCCGCAGGAAAATCGCTCACTGAATTATCAGCTGAATCATCTCATTGCTTTACCCGAGCCCGGCAGGATTTCCTGCCGGGCTTTGTTGTATGAACGCAGCCCTCCCTATCCAAAGTTCGCCGAAACCTGTCGAACATTCCGCGGTAAACGAATTTTTATGGGATGAGAGATTGTCCCGCCTCCGGCTACAGCCTGCGCTTGATCGACAGGGCCAGTTCGTGGACGGCCATGGCGTAATAGGTGGAGTTGTTGTAGCGGGTGATGGTGTAGAAGTTGGGATGGCCGATCAGATATTGATCGTAGCCGACGTACCGGAGCCGTACCAGGCGCAGGGGGCCGTCGCTGCTGCACGGGCGCGCCGGCTGCAGCCCGGCCTGTTGGAGGGCGGCCAAGGTGTATTGGGGCGCCAAGCCCGCTTCCAGGCTGACTGGACCGTTGGCCTGCAGGGGCGTGACCACCGGATGGCCCGGTTGCCAGCCGTGTTGGGAAAAATAGTTGGCAACACTGCCGATGGCATCTTCCGCATTCCACAGATCCCGCCGGCCGTCGCCGTTGAAATCCACTGCCCAGCGCAGAAAACTGCTGGGCATGAACTGTCCCAGCCCCATGGCCCCGGCGTAAGAGCCCACCGGTGCGGCCGGGTCCAGCCTCTCGCTGCGCGCCATCAGCAGAAAATTCTCCAGTTCGCCGCGAAAATAGTCGCCCCGCCGGGCATAATCGAACCCCAGGGTGGTCAGGGCGTCGAGCACCCGATCCTTGCCGACATAGCCGCCGAAGGTGGTCTCCACGGCCAGGATGCCGAGGATGTACTCCTCGGGCACGCCGTATTGCCGGGTGGCGCGCTGCAGGGCGGCCCGGTTGCGGTTGGCGAATTCGACCCCGGCGCCGATGTGGCGCTCGTCGAGAAATTTGGCCCGGTAACGGCTCCAACCGCCGGCGGACGGCGGGCCTTTTAATTCCTGGTCCGACTTGGCTAGGTAGTTGAGGGTCCAATTCTTGCGCCGGGCCTGGGAAAAGAGACCCAGCAGGTATTCCTCTTCAAAGCCGTGCTTGCGGACCATCTGGTCGACGAATTGCTGCAGGTTGGCATAACCGGCGAAATCGCCGGTGAGCTGCCTGGCACGGTAGGCGCCGACGCAGGCGCGGCTGGCCGGACGCTCCGTGGCTAAAGCGGCGTTGGGACGGCCGGCGGCCGGCGGCAAGGCCAGCCGATTCGATTGCTCGGCGCAGCCGGCACAACCGAGTGTCAGCAGCAGAGCGCAGGAGGTGAAAAGGGGTTGGCACCACCGGGAAAAACGAAACCGCGGCAGCAAATACCGGGGCGTGGCCAGAGAAGCGGGCAACAAACAAGAGTCGTGCGAATGGGTGTCCATGGCGAGACGGTCGTCCAAAGGGTTGGGCTTGGGTGGGATGCGCCGGTGCCGGCGCCGATCCCCATCAAAATAAAGGAAATTTTCCTGTTGGGGAAGAGGAATGGAGGCGCTCAGCCGCCAAAGATGAGCACCAGATACAGGGAACAGCCGTAGAGCAGCAGCAGGATCCAACCCCGGGCCCGGTGAATATGGCCGGCGCGGTTGGGATAGGTGAGCGCCATGGCCAGAAAGCCGAAGCAGAGGGAAATGAACGCCCCGGCGGAATCGGCCACGGTGATGGGGCTGATGAGGGCTGCCACCGGGACGATCAACAAGCCGTTGAAGATGTTGCTGCCCAAAATGGTCCCCAGGCCGACCTCGTCGTGGCCGCGCAGCTTGGCGATCACTGCGGTCGCCAGTTCGGGGGTGGAGGTGGCGATGGCCACCACTGTGACCCCGACCGTGAAGTAGTCCATGCCAAGCGACAGGGCGATCCCCCCGGCACCCGCCACGACCAGGTCGCCGGCCAAAATCAATAGGGCCAGGCCGGCGCCGCAGCAGCAGACGATCCGCCACCGGCTCCGTTCGCCGGGTAGCTCGGACGCGGCGCTGCGCTGCTGTCGGGCATCGGCCACCGCCACCGCCAGCCAGGCCAGGAACAGGGCCAGCAGCACCATGCCGTCGATTCGGGAAAGCGTGCCGTCGAGTAACAGCAGGCCGATGCCGGGAGGAATCAGGAGGGCAACGGGAAAATCGCGCCTGATGCTGCCGCGCGGACAGCGGATACCGGCAATGGTCAGGGCCAGGGCCAGCACCAGGGCCACATTGGCGATGTTACTACCCAGAATGTCGCCCAAGGCGATTTGGGGTCGGCCGGCCAGGGCGGCGTTGACGGCGACGGACAGCTCCGGGCTTGAGGTGGCGAACGCGGCCACGACCGCGCCGACGATTGCCGGCGAAATTCGCAGCCAGTCGGCCAGTCCGACCACCCCGCGGACAAACAGCTCGCCACCCATCCCGGCGCAGGCGATACCGGCGAGCAGCAAGGCGTAATCGCGCATGGAGTGCCGCGCTTACCGGTGAGCGGCGTTGATCGCCTCCAAGATCTGGCCGTCGGGACAGAGATCGGCCTCGGCCAGGCTGTTGAGCGGCCGCTCGCAGGTATGGAGGATCTCGTGGGTATCGGCGGAATCCGGGTTGATGTACAGCACGCCGGTGAGAATCACCCCCTGGGCCTTGTGGTCCTCGAGATTGTCGATGGCCTGGCGGCGGTCGGTGATGTCCGGGGCGTCGTGGTGCTTGTGCAGGTGGATCACCGAGTTGTCGTGCAAGGCCACCTCCTGGACGGTATCGCCGTCGTATTCGGCGGTGATGGTCTGTTGGAAGGGCACCAGGTCGAAGGTGTTGGTGGCCTCGCTGTGCTCGCGCACCCAGTGGTAGCTCTTGGTCGATTCCGGGTTGTTGTTGAAGGTGACGCAGGGGGAGATCACGTCGATGAAGGACAGCCCTTTGTGCGCCAGACCGGCCTTGATCAGCGGCACCAGCTGCTGTTTGTCGCCGGAAAAGCTGCGGGCCACGAAACCGGCGCCCAGTTGGATGGCCAGTTCGCACAGATCGATGGATTCCAGCTCGTTGATCCCGCCCTTCTTGCTTTTCGAGCCCTTGTCGGCGGTGGCCGAATACTGGCCCTTAGTCAGGCCGTAACAGCCGTTGTTCATCACGATGTAGAGCATGTCGAGGTTGCGGCGGACCGCGTGCATGAACTGGCCCATGCCGATGGAGGCGGTGTCGCCGTCGCCGGAAACGCCCAGGTAGATCAGGTCGCGGTTGGCCATGTTGGCGCCGGTGGCGATGGAGGGCATGCGGCCGTGCACCGAGTTGAAGCCGTGCGATTTGGCGAGGAAATAGGCCGGACTCTTGGAGGAGCAGCCGATGCCCGACATCTTGACGACACGGTGCGGCGGCAGGGCCAGTTCGAAGCAGGCCTGGATGATGGCGTTGCAGATGGAATCGTGGCCGCATCCGGCGCAGAGGGTGGAAATGCCGCCCTCGTAATCCTGGCGACGGTAGCCGGCGGCATTGGGCGGCAATTCGGGATGACGGAAGGTGGGGCGGAAAAAGGTCATGGGGTGCCTCCTCGGTCGGGAGTGTTCTTGGGGAGGATGACGCCGCGTTCCGCCAGGGCTTCCTCCAGGGCGCGGGTGAGAAAACGGCTGGCCACGGGCAGGCCGTCGTAGCTGGCGATGGGCACCAGCTTGTCCGGCGGCAGGCCGCCCTCGTTGATCAGCAGGGTCCGCATCTGGCCGTCCCGGTTCTGTTCGATGACGAACACCAGCTCGTGGGCCAGGATGAAGTCGAACGCCTCCCGCTGGAAGGGAAAGGCGCGGATGCGCATGCTGTTGACCGCGATGCCTCGGTCGCGCAGCAGTTCGATGGCCTCGTAGGCCGCCGGCGTGGTGCTGCCGTAGAACACCACTCCCAGGCGGGCGTCGGCATCGTTGAGTTTGATCCGGGCCAGGGGCAGCAGTCGCTTGGCGGTCTCCCATTTCAATCGCAGCCGTTCCAGGTTGCGGACGTAGGCGGCGTTGTCCTCGGTATAGGCGGCGTATTCGTCGCGCGAACTGCCCCGGGTGAAGTAGACGCCCTTGTCGGGATGGGTGCCGGGATAGGTGCGATAGCAGATGCCGTCGCCGTCGACGTCGCGGTAGCGGCCCCACCGGGTGGTGAGGGCGTCGAGCTGGGCGGCGTCGAGGACCTTGCCCCGGTCGTAGCGCCGCTGCGGATCCCAGGCCAGCGGCGGGCCGTAATGATCGTTCATCCCCAGGTCGAGGTCGCTCATCACGATCACCGGGGTCTGCAGCCGTTCCGCCAGGTCGAAGGCATCGGCGGTCATGTCGAAGCATTCCTTGGGGTCGCAGGGAAAAAGGAGCGGATGCTTGGTGTCGCCGTGGGAGGCGTAGGCGCAGGCCAACAGATCGGATTGCTGGGTGCGGGTGGGCATGCCGGTGGAGGGGCCGACCCGCTGGACATCGATCAGCACTGCCGGGATTTCGGCGTAATAGGCCAGGCCGAGGAATTCGGTCATCAGCGAGATGCCGGGGCCGGAGGTGGCGGTGAAGGCGCGGGCCCCGTTCCAGGAGGCGCCGATGACGATGCCGATGGCGGCCAGTTCGTCCTCGGCCTGGACAATGGCGGCCTTGATGCGGCCGGTGCCCTCCTCGGTCCGGAATTGCTCGGCATAGCGGCCGAAGGCCTCGATGATCGAGGTGGAAGGGGTGATCGGGTACCAGCCGACCACGGTGGCGCCGGCAAAAATCGCCCCCAGGGCGGCGGCGTTGTTGCCATTCATGATGATGGCGTCGCCCACCCGGTCGCTGCGACGCACCGTGAGCTTGCAGGCGCCGGCATGGTGGTCGCGGGCATAGGCGTAGCCGAGCTCCAGGGCCCGGATGTTGGGTTCGGCCAGGGCCGGGTTCTTGCGGAACTGCTTGCGCAGCGACTCGACGAGCACCTCGGGCTCCATGTCGAGCAAGGCCGCCAGCGCGCCGACATAGATGATGTTTTTCAACAGGGGCCGCATCTTGGCGTTGTCAAAGGCCTCGTTGCACATGGTGGTCATGGGGATGCCGACCGTGGTCACGTCGTCGCGGCAAAAATCCTCGGGCAAAGGCCGGGAGGAGTCGTAGACGAAGTAGCCGCCCGGTACGAGGCCGTCGTAATCCTGCCGCAGGGTCTGGCCGTTGATCGCCACCACCAAGTCGACATCGCCGCGCCTGCCCACGTGGCCGCGCTCGTTAATCCGTACTTCGTACCAGGTGGGCAATCCCTGGATATTGGAGGGGAAGATGTTCTTGGGGCTGACCGGCACGCCCATGCGGAACACCGCCTTGGCGAACAGGTTGTTGGCGCTGGCCGAGCCGGAACCGTTGACCGTGGCGAAACGGACGACAAAATCGTTGATGCTTTCCAATTGCTTCATGGCTGTCCCGCCTGTGCTGAAAGGTAGAGGAACTTCTGCATCTCCCAGGCCGAGGTCGGACAGCGCTCGGCGCAGAGCGAGCAGTGCAGGCACACATTCTCGTCTTTGACCATCACCTTGCCGCTGGCCACCGGCCCGGCCAGGTAGAGGCTCTGGCCCAGGTGGACGGCCGGTGCCTTGAGCCGGGTCCGGAGCTCTTCTTCCGTACCGTTGTCGATAAAGTTGATGCAGCTTTCCGGGCAAACGTCGACGCAGGCGTCGCATTCGATGCAGAGCTCGGCCCGGAAGACGGTCTGGACGTCGCAGTTGAGGCAGCGCAGCGACTCGGCCTGGCCGACCTGTCGGTCGAACCCGAGTTCCACCTCGAGCAGCCGATCCTTCAAGGTTTTGGCCTTGGCGAGCACCGGCACGGCCTGACGCTCGGTCACCGCCACCTGGTTGTGGTAGAGCCAGTCGTGCACGCCCATTTTCTGGCCGGCCAGGTTCACCTTGGGGGCGGGCCGGTCGAGGAGGGAGAGGCCCCGGCAGAAAAGGTCGATGGAAATGGCGGCCTGATGGCCATGGGCCACGGCGGTGATGATGTTGCGCGGGCCGAAGGCGGCGTCGCCGCCGAAAAAAACCCGGGGCAGGGACGATTGCAGGGTGCGAGGGTCCAGTTCCGGCAGCCCCTGGGGAGTGAACTGGATGCCCGCATCCGGCTCGATCCAGGGGAAGGCATTCAACTGGCCGACCGCTAGCAGCACCTCGTCGCAGGGGAAAAACACCGGCCCTTCGCCGGCCGACTCGGCCCGCATCTCACCCGCGGCATCCGGCACCGCGTGCGTCCTGACAAAACGCATGCCCACCAGATGGCCGTGCTCGATCACAAACTCCACGGGGGCGTGGTTGTCGATGATCGGGATGTCCTCGCCGAGGGCATCCTCGATCTCCCAGGGCGAGGCCTTCATCTCGGAACGCTGGCCGCGCACCATCACTTTCACGTCGCTCCCACCCAGGCGGCGGGCGGTGCGGCAGCAATCCATGGCGGTGTTGCCGCCGCCGATCACCAACACCCGCTTGCCGACCGAGGTGACATGGCCGAAAATTACCCCGGCCAGCCAGTCGATGCCGATGTGGATTCCCTGGCCGCCGGCCTCTCGGCCCGGAAGATCGGGCAGGTCGCGGCCGCGCGGTGCGCCGGTGCCGACGAAAATCGCATCGTAGCCCTTGGCCAGCAAGGCCTTCATGCTCTCGATCCGGTGGTTGAAATGGGTGTGCACACCCATGTCGAGGATGTAGTTGACCTCGGTGGCCAGCACCGGCTCCGGCAGGCGGAAGGAGGGCAGTTGACTGCGCATGAAGCCGCCGCCCTTGGCCTGTTCGTCGTACAGGTCGATGGTGTAGCCGAGCGGCATCAGGTCGCGGGCCACGGTCAGCGAGGCCGGGCCGGCACCGATCAGGGCGATTTTTTTTCCGTTCTTCTCGGTGGGAATGGCCGGAAACCGGTCCGTCAGGCCGAGGTTGCGGTTGTCGGCGCAGAGCCGTTTCAATCGGCAGATGGCCACCGGCTCCTTTTCCACCCGGCCCCGGCGGCAGGCGGGCTCGCAGGGCCGATCGCAGACCCGGCCCAGAATACCGGGAAAAACATTGGACACCCAGTTGACCATGTAGGCGTCGGTGTACTGTTTTTCGCTGATCAGGCGGATATATTCCGGTACCGGGGTATGGGCGGGACAGGCGAACTGGCAGTCGATCACCTTGTGGAAATATTCCGGGTCCTCGATGTTGGTCGGTTTCACGGGAGGCACTCCTGGGCTGACATGAGGAAAGCTGATGGGAATAGTTACTAAATTTTCAATCTAGAAGAAAAGCAGGGACAATGAAAGGCTTTTCATTGTCCCATGGGAGAAATCGTGCGGATTGACCGGTTGTCGGCACCCCGGATTGTAGACGACTCTGTGAGAAGAACAATATGAAAAATTGCATTCATCCGGTTTTTGTGCAACCATAGCCCCACAACGTGTCGCGCTCCAAAGCAAAAATCATTGTCGAGAAATCGGGCCATGCCCGAGTCATGGAGTGTAGGCGCGGCCATGGAACGGGGAGGAAGCGAAGCGTGGATTCGGCACCGGAAATTCGGATGAGCAAAGAGGCTATCAATGCCCTGCCGCTGGCATGTTGGCAGGGGACTATCCATTGCGTCCGCACCGCCGGGGAGGCGGAAGAGGCGGCCGTACGCCTGGCGCGCGCCGACCTGCTCGGGTTCGACACCGAAACCCGGCCGGCGTTCCACAAGGGGCAGAAATTTGCGCCCAGCCTGCTCCAATTGGCAGCCGAGGACGAGGTGGTGCTGGTGCAGCTGGAGCGATGCGGCCTGCCCGCCCCGTTCCGGGATTTGCTCGAAGATCCGGCCATTGTCAAGGCCGGGGTGGCCCCTGATTTCGACCTGAAAAACCTGCAGGGACTGCATCCCTTCCGGCCGGCGAGCTTTGTCGACCTGGCGCGGATGGCCAAGGGTCGGGGCATCCGCCACCATGGCCTCAGGGGCTTGGCCGCAGTGGTCTGCGGGTTTCGCATTTCCAAGTCGGCGCGAACCACCAATTGGGCCAGTCCCGAACTCACCGCCCGCCAGATCCGCTACGCGGCCACCGATGCCTGGATCGGCCGCGAAATCTACCGCCAGCTGCTGGCCCTGGCTCCAGCCGGGGCATGAGCCCCCGATTTTTCCCTCAACTGGTTATTACCGTAACGGGCCGGCCGACGGTGGCAATTCCGTCTTGCCCTTTCCATGCCCGTAATAGCGGTAGTAGCCCAAAAGATTGCTGGTGAGGAACAAGGCTTCCATCAGGGCGGCGACCGGAGTGTCGGCCAGGATGTTATGTAGCAACCAGAGGCTGCTGGCCGCCATCAGCAGTTGCCGCAGCCGTTTATCATCGGCGCAGAACGAGCCGACGGTGCCGAAAATGGAACCCAGGCAGCTGAGCACGCTGAGCGGGCCGTGAAAGGTGAAGGCCGCGACGAGCAAGGAGGCAGCGATGAAGGCTGCCATCGCCTTTTTCGAGGTGGTCCGATAGCTGGCGATGAAACGCACCGCCGCCAGCCCGGCCACGCCCATGGCGGTCCAGTGTTGCAATAGCGCGAAATGCACGGCGATCAGCAGGCAGGAGACGATCAGGCAGGCGATGATTCGACGGCGTTCCTTGAATTGGCAGGAAGCCAGATCAAAACAGATGGCAATGGCGGCCAAGATTTGGGACAGGACGAACAGCGACATGGCGGCCTCCGGCCGGGTGCCTGGGAAGCGGGCAAGCGACGCTCAGGTGGAGGAGGTGGCCGCGGAATCGCTCCCCAGGGCTCTGATACCCAAGGCGGCGGCACCGAGCAGTGCGGTCTGCGGATTGAGGATCACCTGGACCGGGATGCGGGCCAGCATCTGGCGGTGGACTCCCCGGGCAAAGACGGCCATAAATCGGGATGCCTCGATCAACGGCAGCACCCGGGCCGCCAGGCCACCGCCGATGAAGACGCCGCCCAGGGCCAGGGTCTTGAGGGCGAGATTGGCGGCCTCGTCGGCCAGGATATCGAGGAAGAGATGCAGGGCTTGCACGGCCGGGTCGCAAGGCTTGCCGCGATGCACGGCGCCAATGGCCGCCTGGACAATGGCTGGCGTTCGGTCGACGGCCTGCACCAGTTCGGTTGCTAGCCACGCAGGCACCGGCCGGTTGGCGGCGGCAAAGGCGAAAAGCTCGGGGATCGCCAGGCCGGAACAGACCTGTTCCACCGAGACGTGTCCGTGCAGGCTGGTCATGAAGCTCAACAGCTCGATTTGTTCCGCTGTCCTGGGGGCAAAGCTGGCGTGGCCGCCTTCCGAGGGAAAGGGCAGGAAAAGATCGCCATGCGGTACGAGGAAGGCCTCGCCCAGGCCGCTGCCCGGCGCCAGCACCGCCATGGCCGCCCCAGCGGCGGGCTGCCCGTCCGGATTGAGCGACCGCACATCTGCGGGTGCAAGCCAGGGAATACCGGCGGCGGTGGCCACCAGGTCGTTGATCAGCAGGGCCTGGGAACATCCGAAGCGCGCCTGCAAGGCTGCGCCCGCAATCGACCAGGAGAGGTTGGTCATGTGGACCGCGTTGTCCAGAATCGGCCCGGCCACGCCCAGGCAGATGGCCGCAGGCCGCGTCCGCTCGGCGAGGAAGGCGGCCAGCAGGCCGTCGAACTCGGCGAAGTCCCGGTTGCGGAAGGTCTGCTGTCGCAGCGGCGGTCCGGGCCAGGAGTCGGCCCGATACAGCGCCAAATCGGTCTTGGTGGCACCGAGATCGCCGGCAAGGAGCAGGCCACCGCCTTCGTTGGTCGCGGTCATGGTTGCTCACCCGTCCTTGAGCAGCCGGATGTCCCAGGCTTCGGACCGGTTGTTGTTGGCCGGGTTGTCGACGATCTTGAACTCGAAGATCCGGTACGGCTCCTGAAAGACATGGTCCGAGGAAAGCGTCGACTTCGACAGGTGGAAAAAGACGGTCTCCGGCTGGAGCGCGCCTTCCTGCAGCCGGTAGTAGCGGAAGAAGCCGAAGCCCCGGTCCTGGTTGAAATTGACTACCGTACCCCGCTGCCAGTGGTCGCCGTTGTCGCTGTGGCTACCGGCGATCGGCAGCAGGCCCGGCACCAGGAACCCGGAGATGTAGGAATCGGCCACCTCGCGCAGCTCCTTGTTGACATTGTGGAAGCCGATGACCTCCACCCGGCAGCCCATGTTCTGCAGGGCGATGATCAGGCGAAGGAAATCGCCGTCGCCGGTGAGCAGAATGATCCGGTCGAGGTTGCGGGCCTGGAGCAGGGCGTCGATGGCCAGGTCCATGTCGGCGTTGGCCTTGGTGGTGATATTGCCGTCTTCGTCCTTGAACCGGCGGACATACTTTTTGATGATCTTGAAGCCGCAGTTGCGCAGGATGTTGTGGTAAGAATAGACCTTCTGCCGGTACTCCGGATCGCGCTGGGTGCGCTCGTGATCCTCGGCCAGGTAGCAATTGGCTCGGAGCATCACCGAGTTGCTGCTGTTGGCCAGGCCGACGAGCACGTCGTAGCGCATGCCGTAGCCGCCGCTCATCTTGATGTTTTCGGCGTCAACGTAGATTGCTGTCTTGAGCATGAAACAATGGTGATGTTGAGGTAATTCCAAAGGGTTGCCGGTCCGAGTTTACTCCCATTCGATGGTCGCCGGCGGCTTGGAGGAGATGTCGTACACCACCCGGTTGACGCCGCGCACCTCGTTGATGATCCGGTTGGAAATGCGGCCCATCAACTCGTAGGGCAGATGCGTCCAGTCGGCGGTCATGGCATCCTTGCTGTCCACGCAGCGCAGGGCAACGACATGCTCGTAGGTGCGGCCGTCGCCCATCACCCCCACGGTCTGAATGGGCAGGAGCACGGCAAAGGATTGCCAGACCTTGCGGTACCAGCCGGCGTCCTTCATTTCCTCCAGCACGATCACGTCGGCCTGGCGGAGAATGGCCAGCCGTTCGGCCGTGACCTCGCCCATGATCCTGATACCCAGGCCCGGACCGGGGAAGGGCTGCCGGTAGATGGCCTCCTCGGGCAGGCCCAGTTCCAGGCCCAGTTCGCGCACCTCGTCCTTGAACAGTTCGCGCAGGGGCTCGATCAGATCCAGCTGCATCCGCTCGGGCAGGCCGCCGACATTGTGGTGCGATTTGATCGGCGCCTTGCCGCGGAATACCACCGATTCGATCACGTCCGGATACAGCGTGCCCTGGGCCAGATAGCGGACTTGCCCCAGCTTCTTGGCCTCGGCTTCGAAGATCTCGATGAAGCCGTAGCCGATCCGCTTGCGCTTCTCCTCGGGATCCTTGATCCCGGACAAGGCGGTCAGGAAGTACGTGGAAGCGTCGATATCGACGACCTTGAGCTTGGTCTTCTCGCGGAAGAAGCGGAGCACGCTTTCCGATTCGCCGGTCCGCATCAGGCCGTTGTTGACGTGGATGCAGGTGAGTTGGTCGCCGATGGCCCGGTGAACCAGGGCCGCGACCACCGAGGAATCCACCCCGCCGGATAGGGCACAGATCACCCGGTCGGCGCCGACCTTGGCCCGAATCTCGGCCACGGTCGCGTCGATGAAGGAGTGCATGGTCCAGTCGGGCGTGCAGCCGCAGAGGCCGAAGACGAAATTGCGCAGTACATCGGTTCCGATCAGGGTGTGGGCGACCTCGGGATGGAACTGCACGCCGACAAAGGGTTTTTCGGCGTGGCGGATGGCCGCGTAGGGCGAATGGGCGCTGGTGGCGGTGACCGAAAAGCCCGGCGCCAGCGTCTCGATGCGGTCGCCGTGGCTCATCCACACCTGGTAGTGGGCCGGCGCCACTTCCATGCCGGCGAACAGGCCGCCGGTGTATTCGATGTGGAGCTGCGCCTTGCCGAATTCCCGTTTCTCGGCCCGTTCCACCTGGCCTCCCAACTGAGTTACCATCAGTTGGGCGCCGTAGCAGATGCCCAGCACCGGCACGCCGAGTTGATAGATGCCGGGATCGCTGATCGGGGCGTCGTCATCGTACACGCTGGCCGGGCCGCCCGACAGCACGATGCCGGTGGGCCGCATGGCCGCCAGTTTGTCGAGGGGCAGGGTATAGGGGTGGATCTCGCTGTAGACTTTTTGTTCGCGGATGCGGCGGGCGATCAGCTGGGTGGTCTGCGAGCCGAAGTCGAGGATGACGATCTTTTGCGTATGGGTGGACATAGGTTGCCTTTCTCGGGTTGAAAGCGGGGAAACGGGGGCTTACAGTCCTTCCGTCCGGTAGTTCGGGGCTTCTTTGGTGATGATGACGTCGTGGACGTGCGACTCGCGCAGGCCGGCCGAGGAGATCTGAACAAAACGGGCCTTTTGGTGCAACTCCTCGATGGTGGCCGCGCCGGTGTAGCCCATGCCCGAGCGCAGGCCGCCGAGCAGCTGGTAGATCATCTCCGAAATCGGGCCGCGGTAGGGCACCTTGCCTTCAATGCCCTCGGGTACCAGCTTGCTGCTCTGGCTGTCCTGGAAATAGCGGTCGCCGGAGCCGTCCTTCATGGCGCCGATGGAGCCCATACCCCGGTATCCCTTGTATTTCCGCCCCTGATAGAGGAAGGTGTCGCCCGGTGTCTCGTCGGTTCCGGCAAAGAGCGAACCGATCATTACCGAGTGGGCGCCGATGCCGATGGCCTTGCAGATGTCGCCCGAGAACTTGATGCCGCCGTCGGCGATCACCGGGACATTGTGCTTGGAGGCGGCCTCGACGCAGTTGCGCAGGGCGGTCAGCTGTGGCACGCCGACCCCGGCCACGATCCGGGTGGTGCAGATCGACCCCGGCCCGACCCCGACCTTGACGCCGCTGGCGCCGGCCTTGATCAAAGCCTCGGTGGCCTCGCCGGTGGCCACGTTGCCGGCGATGGCCTGCAGTTCGGGAAAATGGGCCTTGATCTCCCGCAGGGCGGAGAGGATGCCGGCGGAATGGCCGTGGGCCGAGTCGAGCACGACCACGTCGACCTTGGCCTTGACCAGGGCCTCGGTGCGCGGCAGCAGATCGGGGCCGACCCCAAGGGCGGCGCCGGCCAGCAGTCGGCCCATGGAATCCTTGGCCGCGTTGGGATACTGCTTGATCTTCTCGATGTCCTTGATGGTGATCAGGCCTTTGAGCCGGCCGGTGTCGTCGACGATCAGCAATTTCTCGATCCGGTGCTCGTGGAGCAGGGCTTTGCAATGGGGCAGGTCGATGCCGACCGGCGCGGTGACCAGGTTCTTGCTGGTCATGACGTCGTTGACCCGGAGACCGTCGTCGGACACGAAGCGGAGGTCGCGGTTGGTGACGATGCCCACCAGCTTGCCGCCATCGATCACCGGCAGGCCGGAAATGCGGTAGGTGCGCATGACCTGCTGCACCTCGGCCACGCTCTGGTAGGGCGAAACGGTGATCGGATCGGCGATCATGCCGGATTCCGATTTCTTCACCCGCTCCACTTCCTTGGCCTGCATCTCGATGCTCATGTTCTTGTGGATGATGCCGATGCCGCCTTCACGAGCCATGGCAATGGCGGTCTGGTGCTCGGTGACCGTGTCCATCGCGGCGCTGAGCAGCGGCGACTGTAGATCGATGGTGTCGGTGAGCCGGGTCTTGAGCGATACCTCCGACGGCAGGACCTCGGAAGCGCCCGGGACCAGAAGGACATCGTCAAAGGTGAGGGCCAGGGGGATGTCTTGCTGAAACATAGGGTCTCCTTGTTGACTGGAGTGAAAACCGGGCCGCCTGTCAGCAGCCGGCCCGTTGCGATTCGTCGGTACGGTCCCACGGTCCGGAGCAGGAGACGGGGAACGAACCGCCGATGGCCGCCTGTTTCCGAAAAAAGCGGAGGGGACGCGCTGCTCTTGTGGGGATTTTCACGGGATTGTATGTGGTCGTCGCGCTCGGGTTCAGGCTGGATTCTGGTCGACTTTGATCGGCATAAGGTAGCATGTTCCGGTTAAAAAGAAAAGCCGGCCCGATGTACGGCGGCTTTGTCTCGTTTTCCAGGGATCTGGGAATGCGCGGGGGGCATCATGCCGCCAAGATGGCCGGGAATGGTGCGGAGAAATAGCTGGATTTTTCCAAGCGTTCCTGCTTTAGTGATCTGCTTTTCCCCTCGGCGCCACAGGCCGGCCCACGCCGGGCATCGGCCGGTTCAGTGTGTTGCCCGTTCCTTTGCCGCCCGTTGTTCGATGGCCAAAATTGTAGCGATCAATCCTTTAAACCCGCAGTCCCGGCTGATCAGCCAGGCCGTGGAAATTCTCCAGCACGGCGGGGTCATCTGTTATCCCACCGATACCATGTACGGTATCGGCTGCGATATTTTCAATCAAAAAGCGGTCAAAAGGGTTTACCAGATCAAAAGGCGCCCCAAGGACAAGCCCTTCAGCTTCATGTGCGCCTCCCTGACCAACATCAGCCAATACGGCCATGTCGGCAACACCGCCTACCGGCTGATGCGGAAAAACCTCCCCGGACCCTATACCTTCGTCCTCTCCGGCACCAAGCTGGTGCCCAAGATCATGCTGACCCGGCAGAAAACCGTGGGCATCAGGGTACCCGACCACCCGATCTGCCTGGCGCTGCTCGAGTCTCTTGACAATCCCCTGCTCAACACCTCCGCCTCGCTCGGGGAAGAGGACGAGCCGGTCTGCACCTGCTACGATGTCGACCGGATTTTCGGCCGGCAGGTGGACTTGATCATCGACGGCGGCGAGATCGTCCCCGCTCCTTCCACGGTAATTTCGCTGCTGACCGAGCAGCCCGAAGTCCTCCGCGCCGGCAAAGGGGACATCGAGCCGTTCGTTTAGCGCCTTGCCCGTTTTCGAAAAAAGCGCGAAATAAAAAAGACCGAACCCGATGGGGTCCGGTCTTGCATCTGCAATAAGAGCGGCGGTTATTCCGCTTCTTCGTCGATCAGGACTTCCTTCAATGACTTGCTCATGGTGAAGTGGAGTGTCTTGCGCGCTGGGATGTTCATCATCTTGCCGGTCTTCGGATTCTTCGTGGTCCGCGGTCTGCGGGTCCGCACGGAAAAACTGCCGAAGCCCCGGATCTCCACCCGCCGTTCTTCGGCCAGGGCCTGGGAGATTTCTTCGAGAATAATGTCAACTGCCTGTGCTATGTCCTGCTTGTAATAGTCACCAAGTTGCTCGGAAACTTGATTGATCAATTCACGCTTGAGCATGATCTGTATCCTTTCTTGACCGACCGCGCCTGCCGGACTTGAGCCCGGCCGGACGCGGAAAGATGAGTAGGGGAGTGCCGGCCCCGCCCGTGCCGGAGACACGGACGGGGCAACACCCCGTAGGTTTCATCGAAGAAACGCTTCCGCGCTTATTTGTTGTTGTCCTCGCCGGCGGCCGCCTTCAGGAGGTCGCCGAAGGTGGAGGGAGCAGCGCTCTGGGCCTTCTGGAGGTATTCTTCCGGAATGGCGCCGTTGTTGTCCTCTTTTTCCTGCAGGGCCTTTACCGACAGGCCGATCTTGCGGTCGTCCGCGGATACGTTGATGACCATGGCCTTCAAGGTTTCATTGACATTGAACATGCCAACCGGGGTCTTGACCTTGTCCTTGGAAATTTCGGACACGTGCACCAAGCCTTCGATTCCTTCCTCCAACTGGACGAAAACGCCAAAGTCGGTGACGTTGGTGATGGTGCCCTCAACGGTGGAACCGATCGGATAGTTGTTGGCCGCAGCCTGCCACGGATCGGGCTCCAGTTGCTTGACGCCCAGGGAGAACCGCTCGTTTTCCTTATCGATCTTCAGTACGACCGCCTGGATGGTCTCGCCCTTGGCATATTTCTCGGACGGATGCTTGATCCGCTCGGTCCAGGAAAGGTCGGAGACGTGGATCAGGCCGTCGATGCCCTCTTCGATACCGATGAAGATACCGAAATCGGTGATGTTTTTAATCTTGCCTTCAATGACCGAACCAACCGGGTAGCTCTCTTCGACCACATCCCAGGGATTGGGCTGCAGCTGCTTCATACCCAGAGAGATGCGTTTGGTCTCGGCTTCGACCTTGAGCACCTGCACCTCGATCTCCTCGCCGACGCCGACGATCTTGGACGGATGGCGCGGCTTTTTCGACCAGCTCATCTCGGAGATGTGCACCAAGCCCTCGACGCCCTCTTCCAGTTCGACGAACACGCCGTAATCGGTGATCGACACCACCTTGCCCTTGACCCTGGAGCCTGGGGGATACTGGGAGGGAACCCGTTCCCACGGGTCGGTCTTGAGCTGCTTGACGCCCAGGGAAACGCGGTCGGAGTTCTTGTCGTACTTGAGAATCTTGACCTCGATCTCCTCGCCGACGTTGTACAGCTTGGACGGATGCGAAACCCGGCCCCAGGAGAGGTCGGTGATGTGGCAGAGACCGTCCATGCCGCCCAGGTCGATGAACAGACCGTAGTCGGTGATATTGGTGATGGCGCCGCGGATGATCTGGCCTTCTTCCAGGGAAGTGCGCATCTGCTCGCGCAGGGCGGTCCGCTGATTTTCCAGGATGGCCCGCCGGCTGATGACCACGTTGTTGCGCTTACGGTTGAATTTGAGGATCTTGAATTCAAAGGTCTGACCGATGAGGGCATCGAGATCCTTGACCGGACGCAGGTCGATCTGCGAGTAGGGCAGGAAGGCGGGAACGCCGATATCGACGGACATGCCGCCCTTGACCCGGTTATCGATACGGCCCTCGATGGTCCCGTCTTCTTCCTGGATCTTGGCAATCTGTTCCCAGACTTTGATGGCGATGGCCTTTTCGCGGGAAAGCAGCAAGCCGCCTTCCTCCTTGCGTTTCTCGATGAACACTTCGAATTGGTCGCCGATCTTGATGACCCGATCCGGGTCCTCATGGCGGAATTCGGCAAGCGGAATATAGCTTTCCGCCTTGTCGCCGACATCGATCAGGACCGCGTCGCTGCTCAACCCGACGACGGTGCCGAGGGCAACCTCGCCGACGTTGATGACCGTGTTGTTGTCTTCCTGTTCGAACAGTTCCGCAAAGCTCATTTCTTCGTCGCTGGGGTCAGCTGCCGCAAAAGCGGGTTGAGTTCCGTTTTTTGTCATGGAATTCCCTGTGATGACCGATGGCGGTCTTTGGCAAGTGGTTGATGAAGGGGAAAAGGTGGACTTTCCCTTGTGATGGATAAAAACAAGCCTATTTAACAGAAATCTTCGCGGAAAACAACTGTTTCCTGTTGAAAAAAGGTATTTCTTGGTGGGGCCGCCCCAAGAGTGGGGCGGCTGGCGGGAGGGGCTGCGGCTTGCTCAGTGTTTGCCGTAAACGCCCAATTCCTCGAGGATGGGGCCGAACAATTCCTCATAGGCCGGAATGCCCTTGCGCAGGATGACGTCGAGGTGGCGCAGGTCGCTCTTGTTGACGGTGAGATTGGCGCTGTGGGCCAGGGCCTCGAGATTGTACAGGGTGTGGAATTCGTCGCCGATGAGGATGTAGAAGACGTAGCGTCGTCGGTCCATGGTCAGCTTGCGCATGTGGGTGTGAAAAGTGGATTGTTCCAGCGGGCCTTCCAGGTCGGCCTGGAAGACGATGCAGGCGAAATTGACGAATTGCATCCCGTCCAGGGCATCGGCCACCGAATCGGCCAGGATCACCTGGTAGCCCACCGATTCCAACGCCTCTTCGATACTTTTGCGCTGGTCGTTTTCCTGGTGAAGCACCAGGGCCGTGGGCACGTCCTCCACCTTGTCCGCATCCTGGAAAAGGCCCTGTTCAAGCCAGTCCAGTTTCGGCGGCGGCGGCGGCTGCACCTGGCGGGATTGGCTGGGCGGCGCGACCGCATTATTGGCTGCATTTTTATCCAGGGAAATGGCGCCGCGGCACATGGGGCACTTGATGGTCAACACTTTGCCGGGCGCCAGCTGGGCCAGGGCCTGTTCCAGGCGAGCGGTCTGGTCGGGGGTGAGCTGAAGCGGCTTTTTGCAGGAAGGGCAATGGGTCAGCATGGTGGCGAAGCCTCGGGCAATGGAAACGGTAAGTGGTGTCCGTCTTGTTGAGTCGTCGTTGGCGAAGGTCGGGCTGGGCCGGCGCCGTCACCGCCTGTAGGGGTCGTCTGGCTCCTGCTGCTCCATGCGCAGGCCGTCGATGTTGGAGGTCCGTTCGCCTCGGGCGGCCTTGACCGTGTCCATGCCCCGTTTGATCTCGCTGCGGTGAGAGGCGTAGAGCACGGCCGAATCCTCGGTGATCAGGCCGGATTCGAAAAGTTCCAGCAGGTGCTGGTCGAAGGTCCGCATGTCACGCGCCGAGCCGTCCCGGATGACACTGTAGAAGGTCTTTTCCTCGGTCTCGCCATTGATGATCAGGTCGCGGATTCGCATGCTGGTGCAGAGGATTTCCAGGGCGGCGACCCGGCCGCCGCCGACTTTGGGCGGCAGGCGCTGGCTGACCACCCACCGGATGGTGTCGGCCAGCCGGTTGCGGACCTGGGGCTGCTCGTCCTGCTCGAACATGCCGAGCACGCGGTTGATGGTCTGGCCGGTGTCGATGGTGTGCAGGGTGGAGAAGACCAAATGGCCCGTTTCCGCGGCGGTCAGGGCGATTTCCAAGGTTTCCCGGTCGCGGATCTCGCCGACCAGGATGACCTTGGGCGCCTGGCGGAGGGCGGCCCGAAGGCCGTTGGCAAAGGTATCGAAGTCGTCGCCCATCTCCCGTTGGTTGAAAGTGGCCTTCTTGTGAGGATGGACATATTCGATCGGGTCTTCCAAGGTGACGATGTGCACCGGACGCTCCTCGTTGATCTTGTTGAGGATCGCGGCCATGGAGGTGGTCTTGCCGGTGCCGGTGGCGCCGGTGAACAGAATCAGGCCGTTGAGTTCGCGGGCCATCTTTTTGAAGGCATCGGGAAAATGGTAGTCCTGAATCGAGGGAATCTTGGTCTCCAACTTTCGCAATACCGTCGAATAATGGCCTTTTTGGGAAAATATATTGACCCGGAAACGGTGCTTTTCGTCAAGGGCATAGGAGAGGTCGCAGGAGCCCTTGGTGATCAGGTCACGGATCAGACGGCGGTTGCCGCCGATCAGGTTGAGGGCGAAGACTTCGGCCTGGAAGGGGCTCAGCTCGGTGACCGGCGGGCTGACATCGACCGGCACCAGCACGCCATCGCTTTCCACCTGCAGGGTCTTGCCCACGGTGACGTTGAGATCGGAAACCCGCTCGTGCTTATTGAGCATGGCGGTGATCCAATAATTAATCTCCTGTTGTTTCATGCGGCATCCCGTTATAGAATTGGCGGAAATATCTTTGTTAGTTTCTATCGCTTCCGGGCGAGAAAAGACAAGAAAAAAATTCAATTACATTGAGGTGTAAGATGGCCAACCCCCTGCGGAGCGCGGTGACGACGGAAGGAAGAAGAATGGCGGGGGCGCGTGCCCTGTGGCGAGCCAACGGCATGCGGGAGGAACAGATTGGCCGGCCGGTGATCGCGGTGGTCAACTCGTTCACCCAGTTCGTTCCCGGACATGTGCATCTCCACCGGATCGGCCAGCGGGTCAAGGAAAAAATCGAGGCATCGGGCTGCTTTGCCGCCGAGTTCAACACCATCGCCATTGACGACGGCATCGCCATGGGCCACGACGGCATGCTGTATTCGCTGCCCTCCCGCGAGCTGATCGCCGATTCGGTGGAGTACATGTGCAACGCCCACAAGGCCGACGCCATGGTCTGCATCTCCAACTGCGACAAGATCACTCCCGGCATGCTGATGGCGGCGATGCGGCTCAATATTCCGGCGATTTTCGTCTCCGGCGGGCCGATGGAGGCCGGCCGGGCCGGCAACAAGGCCCTGGACCTGATCGACGCCATGATCATGGCCGGCGACGAAACGGTGAGCGATGCCGAGGTGGCCGAGGTCGAACGTTCCGCCTGCCCCACCTGCGGCTCCTGCTCGGGCATGTTCACTGCCAACTCGATGAACTGCCTCAACGAGGCTCTGGGGCTGGCCCTGCCGGGCAACGGCACGGTGGTCGCCACCCATGCGGCCCGCCTGGCTTTGTTCGACCGGGCGGCAGAGCGCATCGTCGCCATGAGCGAGGCCTGGTACGGCCGCGGCGACGCCTCGGTGCTGCCCCGATCCATCGCCACCAAGTCCGCCTTCGAGAACGCCATGGCGCTCGACATCGCCATGGGCGGCTCGACCAACACCGTGCTGCACATCCTGGCCATCGCTCACGAGGCCGGGGTCGATTTCACCATGGCCGACATCGACGCCCTGTCGCGGCGGGTACCCAACCTGTGCAAGGTGGCTCCCAGTTCCTCCTATCACGTGGAGGATGTCAACCGGGCTGGCGGCATCCTCGGCATCCTGGCCGAATTGGACCGCGGCCGGCTGGTGGACGCCAGCGTGCATCGGGTCGACGGCCTGACCCTGGCCCAGGCCCTGGCACAGTACGATATCACGCGGCCCACGGCCACCGAGGCGGCAAAAAGCCTGTATCGCAGCGCCCCGGCCGGCAAGCGCAACCTGGTCATGGGGTCGCAGCAGACCCTTTTTCCCGAGCTGGACATCGACCGGAGCGCGGGCTGCATCCGCGACATTGCCCACGCCTATTCCCAGGACGGTGGCCTGGCGGTCCTGTACGGCAACATCGCCGAGAAGGGGTGCATCGTCAAGACGGCCGGGGTCGACGCCTCGATCCTCCATTTCGCCGGCGTGGCCAAGGTCTACCATTCCCAGGAAGAGGCGTGCGATGCCATCCTGGGCGGCGCTGTCCAGGCCGGCGATGTGGTTTTCATCCTGTACGAGGGCCCCAAGGGCGGTCCGGGGATGCAGGAGATGCTCTATCCCACCTCCTATCTCAAATCGCGACACCTGGGGGCTGCCTGCGCCCTGGTGACCGACGGCCGTTTTTCCGGCGGCACCTCCGGGCTGTCGATCGGCCATGTCTCACCCGAGGCGGCCGGTGGCGGCGCCATCGGCCTGGTCCGGCAAGGCGACCGCATTGATATCGATATCCCGCAGCGGACCATTTCGTTGCTGATCGATGACCGGGAGCTGGCCGCCCGCCGCCGCGAGGAGGAAGCCCGCGGCGTCCTGGCTTTCACCCCCAAGCGGGATCGCAAGGTATCGAAAGCATTGCAGGTGTATGCCCGCTTTGCCGCTTCCGCCGACCAGGGCGCGGTTCGGTTGCTCGACATCTGACCGCCCGTCGCCGTCCCGGCGGCGTCTGGACACCCCCGGGGATCGTCCGCCAACGCGCGGCCGATCCCCCTTGCTTTTGGCACCGAGGCGGGCAACGTATCAAAGGGGCCCGGTGCCGTAATGGCGTCGGGCAAGAGGACGGACGGGGGAAAACAGCAGCGAACACCGTGGATCGTCAACAAAGTGCGGCGATCATCGACGCGTGGAAGGGATGGTGCGGGTGGTGTCCTACGGCCGCGTCACCCGCCATCGATCAGGCGGAACGGGCGGCAACGGGGCTGGAAAGATGGGGAGGTGGGGCGGTGGCCCGGAAGAGATTGTTCCACGCACGGCCTGGTCGGCGCGTGCGTGGACGAAAGCAGACGTTGACTACAGCTTGACCACGTTTTCGGCAGCCGGACCCTTGGCACCGCTGACGACCTCGAATTTAACCCGGTCACCCTCCTTCAGGGATTTGAATCCTTGGCCCTGAACCGCGGAATAGTGGACAAAGACATCTTTGCCACCATCCTGCTGGATGAAGCCGAATCCCTTGGAATCATTGAACCATTTCACCGTTCCTTCTGCCATCGCCGTTCCTCCTTGTGTCAACGACTTTACTCTGACCTGAGGTGCAGGTCATTTTTGGGATGCGGGTTTATACGCTAGATAGCCGAATTCGACGCCGGAAAAGCGCTCTGTCCGGTACCTGTAAGGTATATCCCCTGGAAAAATCGTATCTTCCCCTGTCCATGTCCGGTTCCCGTCCGTATCCTTACACGTTTTCTCGTGTCGTGCCTGGCCGAAATCGTGGCAACGCGATGCGGGGCAGGCCGAAAAGGACGGCCGCTCAGGGGCATGGGGCACAAGAAGGCCAAGGGAGGGGATGTCGTTCATTCAGTGGAGAGGCGCAGGGAAATATCGGTGCCGCAGGCAAAAGGGAGGTGTTCGACGGCAAATGGAGCCAACAAGGACGAGGAACAAGTACGATGTACCACAGATATTCGAACAGTTCTGCCTGAGTGAGGAAAAAACGTATTGTACGTATGAACAATTAGGAAATTTTCTACCGTAAACTCCCTTGAAATGCCAGAAGTTTTTTTATTTACGCGGGGTTTTCCCGATGTCGACCCGGACGCGTCGGATCAGGCCGCTGCGGTTTCCTTGAGCAGGGGGAACCCCATCGCCTCTCGTTGTTCGACATAGCGCTGCGCCACCTGGCGGGCAATGTGGCGGATGCGGCCGATGTAGCGGGTGCGTTCGGCGACGCTGATGGCCTTGCGGGCATCGAGCAGGTTGAAGGTGTGCGAACACTTGAGGCAATAGTCGTAACCGGGCAGGATCAGGTTTTTCTCGACCAGTTTCAGGGCCTCGCGCTCGTAGGTGTCGAAGGCGTGGAACAGCTCGGCGACATTGGCCTCCTCGAAATTGAAGGCGGAGAATTCCTTCTCGGCCTGGTGGAAGATCTCGCCGTAGGTCGCTTCCTTATTCCAGGCGATGTCGTACACCGAATCCACTTTTTGGAGATACATGGCGATCCGTTCCAGACCGTAGGTGATTTCGGCGGTGACCGGCTTGAGATCGATGGAACCGGCCTGCTGGAAGTAGGTGAATTGAGTGATTTCCATGCCGTCCAGCCAGACCTCCCAGCCCAGTCCCCAGGCGCCCAGGGTGGGCGATTCCCAGTCGTCCTCGACAAAACGGATGTCGTGTTCCAGCAGGTTGAGGCCGAACCGTTTCAGGCTCTCCAAGTACATGGCCTGCACGTCCTTGGGCGAGGGCTTGATCACCACCTGGTACTGGTAATAGTGTTGCAGCCGGTTGGGGTTCTCGCCGTAGCGGCCGTCGGTCGGCCGCCGCGACGGTTGGACGTAGGCGGCCTTCCACGGTTCGGGCCCCAGGGCCCGGAGCAGGGTGGCCGGATGGAAGGTGCCGGCGCCGACTTCCATGTCGTAGGGCTGCATGACGACACAGCCCGCGGATGCCCAATAGCTGTTCAAGGTGGCGATAATGTCCTGAAAGTACATGGTGCAATCTTTCCAGTATTGATTGTTCCGGGATCGTGGCTACAAGTATGCGGCAATCTACCACAGGACAGGACCTCGGTAAACGAAATTGTCGGACGGCGGCGTGCGCGGCACGGCCGGTATTCGGTGACGTGCGGGCAGGGGACGAGGCTGTCCCCAAGAAGGGCAAGGCACAATGGAACCACAATTTCTTCGCATCCGCGGGGCGCGGATGCACAACCTGAAAAATATCTCCGTCGATCTGCCGCGCAACCGGCTGATCGTCTTCACCGGCCTGTCCGGGAGCGGCAAATCGACCCTGGCCTTCGACACCCTGTACGCGGAAGGCCAGCGGCGCTACGTCGAATCGCTCTCGACCTATGCCCGCCAGTTTCTCGGCCAGATGGACAAACCCGACGTCGATCTGCTGGAGGGGCTGTCGCCGGCGGTCTCCATCGAACAGAAAACCACCAGCAAGAATCCACGCTCGACCGTGGGCACGGTGACCGAGATCTACGACCATCTCCGCCTGCTGTTCGCCCGGGCCGGCCAGCCCCACTGCCCCCAATGCGGCCAGGCGATCCGCTCCCAGTCGGTGCACGACATGCTCGAATCCCTGCTGGCCCGTCAGGAAGGCGAGAAGGTGATTTTGCTGGCGCCGCTGGTAACCCGGAAAAAAGGCCAGCACGAACAGGTGCTGCAACGGCTGCGCAAGGAAGGCTTTGTCCGAGTGCGGATCGACGGCGAGGTGCGCCAGTTGAGTGAGGAGATCGTCCTCGACAAGAACAAGCGGCACTCCATCGAGGCGGTGATCGACCGCCTGGTGATCAAGTCCTCGATCCGGCGGCGTCTGGACGAGTCGGTGAGCACCGCCGTGGCCTTGGGCGGCGGCGCCATGCTGGCCCATTTCCCCGACACCGGCGAAGAGATACTGTTCAGCGAGTCAGCCGCCTGCCACCAGTGCGGCATCTCCATGCCCGAACTTTCCACCCAGCTGTTTTCCTTTAACAATCCTCAAGGCGCCTGTCCGGTGTGCGGCGGTCTGGGCGTCAATCAGTTTATCGACGAACGCCTGATCGTGCCCGATCAATCGCTCTCACTGGTGGACGGCGCCATCGTGCCCTGGACTCGGCGGCGGCTCTCCACCCTGGCCGATCAATGGATCGAGGCCTTTGCCCGCCACTACCGGTTCGATCCGAACATTCCCTTCGCCGACCTGCCGGCCAAGGTCCAGGAGGGGCTTTTGCACGGCACCGGCCGGGAAAAGCTCGAATTCGTGCACAGCCGGGGCAAACGCATCCTGGCCTCGCAGATCGCCTTCGAGGGCATCGTGCCCCGTCTTAACAGGTTGTTTCGCGAGACCACCTCCGCCCGCCTGCGCGAGGAAGTGGAAGGGTTCATGAACGAGCAGGGCTGCCCGGCCTGCCAGGGTGCCCGGCTCAAGCCCGAGGCCCTGGCGGTGCGGGTCGGCGCCTGGTCGATCATCGAGTTGTGCCGGATGGCCATCGAGCAGTTGATCGAGGAGTTGGACACGCTGGATTTCGAGCCGCGGCAGGCGATTATCGCCAAGCCCATCCTCAAGGAGATCCGCGAGCGGCTTTTTTTCCTGCGGGGGGTTGGGTTGGGTTATCTGTCGCTCGATCGCAAGGCGGGTACCCTTTCCGGCGGCGAGGCCCAGCGCATCCGCCTGGCTTCGCAGATCGGCTCCGGCCTGGCCGGGGTCTTGTACATCCTCGACGAACCGAGCATCGGCCTGCACCAGCGCGACAACAACAAACTGATCAAAACCCTGGTCAACCTCCGCGACCTGGGGAACACGGTGATCGTGGTCGAGCACGATTCGGACACCATCGCCCATGCCGACCACGTGCTCGACATCGGCCCGGGCGCGGGCGTGCACGGCGGCGAGATCATCTATTCCGGTCCGGTGCCCGGCCTGCTCGACTGCGAGTCCTCCCAGACCGGCGGCTACCTGGCGGGCCGGCTGAAGATCGAGGTGCCGGCGTCCCGCCGTCCGGCCGGCGACCGGGCCATCGAGGTGCGGGGCGCTTCCATCAATAACCTGCGCGATCTCTCCGTGCGCTTTCCGTTGGGGGTGATGACCTGCGTCACCGGAGTTTCCGGTTCGGGCAAGAGCTCCCTGGTGATCGAGACCCTGTTTCGCGAGGCCGAACGGTATGTCGCGGACAAGAAGGGTTATCTCAAGGGAAACCACCTGCTGTACGGCATGGAGCAGCTCGACAAGGTGATCGACATCGACCAGAGCCCCATCGGTCGCACGCCGCGTTCCAACCCGGCCACCTACACCGGGGTGATGACGCCCATCCGCGAGTTGCTCGCCCGCCTGCCGGAATCGCGCGCCCGGGGCTACCAGCCGGGCCGGTTCAGCTTCAATATCAAGGGCGGCCGCTGCGAGACCTGCGAGGGCGACGGCGTCATCCGCATCGCCATGCATTTTTTGCCCGACATCTACGTTACCTGCGAGCGTTGCCAGGGCAGGCGCTACAATCAGGAGACCCTGGACATCCGCTACAAGGGCAAGAACATCGCCGAGATCCTGCGGATGACTGTGGAGGAGGCCCTGGCCTTTTTCCAGAACGTTCCGCCGATCGCCGGCCGGCTGCAAACCATCGTCGATGTCGGCCTGGGGTATCTTTCCCTGGGACAAAGCTCGGTGACGCTCTCCGGCGGCGAGGCCCAGCGGGTCAAGCTGGCCAAGGAATTGAGCCGCCGATCCACCGGCCAGACCCTCTACATCCTCGACGAACCCACCACCGGCCTGCATCCGGCCGATATTCAGCATTTGCTTCGGGTGCTGGGGCGGCTGGTCGACGGTGGTAACACCGTGGTGGTGATCGAGCACAATCTCGATGTGATCAAGACCGCCGACCATGTGATCGATATCGGTCCGGAAGGCGGCAGCGGGGGCGGGCAGGTGGTCGCCACCGGCACCCCCGAGACGATCGCCGGCATTCCCCGGTCCTATACTGGCATGTTCCTCAAGCAGTTCCTCAACGGCGATTGAACGGGAACGGTTTTTTCATTGTCTTTCCGTCGCATCCCCTGGTAGGATGCCCTGGCCGAATAACCCGCCGGTGTTCCGTAACCCACCGGCTTTGAATGACTTCTACCACAAGGACAACCCATGGCCGAGCAGACCCCCAACCAGCAGGAAATCCCGATTTTCCGTATGCAGAAGATGTACATCAAGGATTTTTCCTTTGAGAGCCCCAATGCCCCGAAGGTGTTCCTGGCGCGCAACCAGGACCCCAAGGTGGATTTCAACCTGCAACTGAAAAACCAGAAAATCGACGACGACCACAGCGAGGTCTCCATTGCCATCACCGCCAAGGTGTTGGACAAGAACAACGACGACTCGGTGATGTTCATCGTCGAGATCGAGCATGCCGCTGTTTTCCTGATGAAGAACATCCCCCAGGAGCACCACGACCGAGTGCTGGCGGTCGACTGTCCCCTGATGCTTTTCCCCTTCACCCGCCAGGTCGTCTGTCAGGCCGCGGTGGATGGCGGCTTTATGCCGTTCTTGATGGAGCCGATCAACTTCATCGCCCTCTACGACAATGCCCAGCGGCCGCAAAAGGACGCATGAGGCGCCCGACGGTTGCTGTGATCGATATGATCAATATGAGGAATATAAGGCTGACTGTTTGATGGCTATTTGAATCGAGGCAGGTGGCGCCCGGTTCATGCGCAGCAAAAAAGAAAACGGCGGACAGACGCAAAACGCCTGTCCGCCGTTTTTTTTGGGGAGCGCCCAGCATGGGAGGGTTGTACTCCTGCGGCTGCAATCTTGCCGCAAGTTCGTTACAGCGAGTGCAACGAAGCGCAACTGCATGCGTGTGACTGGTTGTGGGCAGGAAGCATGGAGCGTAATCGAGAGCCGACGGTTAACCGCGCAGCTCTCGCGCTCAAGGCAACGCGATGTAAATCAGACGGTTGCACAGTGAAAGACAATAAACACATGGCACGCACCATGCATTCGTTTTGTGCTGATACCAAAGTGACATCAAAATTTTGATTTTTTCATACGGCATACGGTTAAGGATGCAGACCAAAATCATCCGCCTTTTTTTCCTGCTCAGTTGTTGCCTGCCTGGGTTGGTCTTGGCGGCGACTCCCCAAACAATCCATGTTGAATGGGGATATACCCCGCCTGGTTCGCCGGCCGTGACCGGATTCAAGCTGTATCAGGAGGGGGGGAACGATGCTGTTTGCACAACCACGAATGCCAAGGCAACCTCGATGGACTGCGCGGTGGAGTTGCCTGTGGGCACTGCCACCGACTTCACCTTGACCGCCACCTTCAACGACGGCACTGAAAGTCCGCGCTCCGCACCCTTTCCTTTTGCAGCATCCGATAACACATTGGATACGCAAGGTCTTCCGGAAAGACAAGAGACAGCCGTCAGCAAGCAGCTCGGCTTTTTTTGGGAATACAATCAGACGGCCCCTGTCAAGGGATTCCGCATTTACCAGAACTCAAACCTGATCTGCCAAACCGACGACCCGAGCGCGCGGCAACTGACCTGCACCGCCGATCTTGTGGCCGTTCCGGCGAGTTTCACTTTGACCGCGGTGAATGCCGACCACACCGAGACCAGTTTTTCCAACACCATCGCTTATACGGGCGACACCGGCACCGGGGAACTCAAGGCCACGATCGCCGTCAACACCGTCAACGGCCCGGTGCCGTTGCCGGTTACCTTCGACGCCTCCGCATCAACGGGCAGAGTGACGAGCTACCTGTGGGATTTCGGCGATGGCTCCACCTCGACAACCGCGACCACTGGCCATACCTATGCCACGGCAGGCACGTACACGGCCACATTGACGGTTACCGACAGTACCGGCGCAACCGACACGGCAACCGTCGCCATCACGGCTTCCAATCCTGTTGTGGTGCCCCCCCTTCCGACCGCTGTCATCTCGTCCTCGGTTGCATCGGGGCCCGCGCCGCTCACTGTCAGTTTCGATGGATCGGGCTCGACGGCCACCAACGCCACCCTTGCCCTTTATACCTGGGGTTTCGGGGACGGCACCGGGGGAACCGGAGTCACGGTCTCCCATACCTACGATACGGCAGGCACGTACTTTGTTATTTTGCTTGTTATCGATAGCAAGGGGCGCATCAATTGGGCTCTGACTCCTGTGACCGTCACCGTGCCTGAAACGAGCAACAAACCGCCTCGGGCGGTGATCAACGCGACGGAAACGGTCGGTCCGGAGTCGCTCGCCGTCACCTTCGACGGAGGCGGTTCGACCGATAGCGACGGCAGGATCGTCAATTATGTGTGGGATTTTGGCGACAACAGCGAGACGGCCACCGGTCAATCGGCCACCCATGCTTACACCGTGGCAGGCTCATTCGTTGCGACCTTGCAGGTAACGGACGATCGAGGAGCGACCGACACCGCCAGTATCACCGTTGTCGTAGATGAGGAACAGTGGGCGCCAGGTATTGCAATAGAAGCCGGCGAGGTTGCGGTTGATGGCGAATGGGTGCGTGTTCCTTTGGCCACACCGTTCACCAACCCGATCGTGGTCGCCGGCCCGCCGAGTTTCAACGATACGGAACCCTGCACGGTTCGTATCCGCAATGTCAATCCAACCGGCTTTGATATCAGGCTGACCGAATGGGACTACCTGGATGGCATCCATCCGCCGGAAACAGTCAGCTACCTGGTGATGGAGCAAGGCCACTATAATCTGCCCGATGGCACAGCCGTCGAAGTCGGCAGTTTTACGGGAGCCGCCAGGTTCAAAATAATGGCTTTCAAATCCTTTTTCGCCAAGAGTCCGGTCGTGCTCACCACTGTTGCCACAATGAATGATGCGACAACTGTAAGCAGCCGCCTCAAGTACATCTCGCCATCCAGTTTCGCGTACTCGTACCAGGAGGAAGGGAGCATCAACAATCACTTGGACGAAACCGTCCATTACATCGCTTGGGAGCCGGGTAGCGGCATGCTCGGTACGTTGCGGTATGCGGTAGGCAAGACAGTCAACTCGGTGACTAACGCTTGGTACAGTGAACACTATACGAGTGCGTTTCACCAACCTCCACTGCTTCTGGCCGAGATGCAAACCACCAATGATGCCAGTCCCGCTGCTTTGCGGGTGCAGAACCAGACCGCGACAGGATTCCAACTCAGGGTTGAGCCGGCTGCGGGCGGCGAAATAAAACATTCCGCTGAAACCGCAGGGTACATCGTCCTTGATCAGCCATCGGCAAAGAAGTGAAGCCGACTTTTGACGTTAGTCAACCTTGGGAAAAGTCTTGGTGTGAGTTTTTTTGAAATTTAAGATGAACGATTCACCCGCCGGTCACGCCCTGCTGAAAATCAGGCAGGCGTTGGTACCGCCGAAACCGTAGCTGTTGCTCATCACCGTGGCGAGGCGGGCGTCGCGGTTGGCAATGACGATGTTGTGGCCTTCCGCTTCCGGGTCCAACTCTTCGATGTTGGCCGAACCGCAAATGAAGCCGTGGTTCAGCATCAGCAGGCTGTAGATGGCCTCATGCACCCCGGCCGCGCCCAGGCTGTGGCCGGAGAGCGACTTGGTCGAGCTGATCGGCGGGTTGTCCGCGCCGAACACCTCGCGGATGGCCCGCAGTTCCACCAGGTCGCCGATGGGGGTGGAGGTGCCGTGGGCATTGATGTAGTCGACGGGGCCGGGAGCCGTCGCCAAGGCCAGGAGGATGCAGCGCACCGCGCCCTCGCCCGAGGGTTGCACCATTTCCGAACCGTCGGCCGTGGCGCCGTAGCCTACCACCTCGGCGTAGATGTTCGCCCCGCGTTTTTTGGCCCGTTCGTATTCCTCCAGCACCACCAGGCCGGCACCGTTGGCAACGACAAAGCCGTCGCGGTCGCGGTCGTAGGGGCGGGAGGCCTGCTCCGGGGTGTCGTTGAACCGGGTGGACAGGGCACCCATGGCATCGAACATGGCAGTCTGGGTCCAGTGTTCCTCGTCGGCGCCGCCGGCAAAGACTACGTCCTGCTTGCCCAGCTGAATCTGTTCCATAGCCGCGCCGATGCAGTGCGATCCGGTGGCGCAGGCCGAGGAAATCGAATAGCACAGGCCCTTGATCCGGTGGGTGCTGGTCAGGCAGGCGGAAACCGTGCTGCTCATGGTCCGGGGCACCATGAAGGGCGAAAGCCGCTTCAATCCCTTCTCTCGCATGATGTCGGCGGTGGCCACCACATTTTCGGCCGAGGTGCCGCCGGAGCCGATGATCAAGCCGGTGCGGGGGTGGGAAACCTCGTCCTCGCCCAAACCGGCATCGGTGATCGCCTGCTGGAGGGCGATGGAAGCATAGGCGGCGGCATTGCCCATGAAGCGCAGGTTCTTCTTGTCGATCTGTTCCTTCAGATCCACCCGGGTGAAGCCGCCGATCTGAGAGCGCAGCCCCATGTCGCGGTAGGACGGATAGGCGCGGATGCCCGAACGGCTTTCCCGCAAGGAGGCCAGGACTTCGGCGGTGGAGTCGCCCAGGGGCGAGACGATGCCCATGCCGGTGATTGCTACTCGTCGCATGCCACTCTCCGTCTTCAGGGTTCCCGATGCACGGCCAACGGGCCGCAGCTCTGGCAGACCGGCATGACCTCGACCGTACAGATGTTGACATGCGGCGGCACCGTGGTCACCCAGTGGACGATCTCGGCGATATCGACCGGTCGCAGCGGCTGGGTGCCCTTGTAGACCGCATCGGCCTTGTCCTTGTCGCCATGGAAGCGGACAATGGAGAACTCGCTTTCCGAGAGCCCCGGCTCGATGTTGGTTACCCGGATTTTGGTGTGGATCAGGTCGGTGAGCAGGTTGCGGGAAAACTGCTTGACAAAGGCCTTGGTGGCGCCGTAGACGTTGCCGCCCGGATACGGGTAAATGCCGGCGATCGAGCCCATGTTGACGATGTGGCCGCGATTGCGCGCCACCATGGCCGGCAGCAGGCAGCGGGTGAGATAGCACAGCCCCTTGATGTTGGTGTCGATCATATCCTCCCAGTCGGCGAGGCTGGCCTGGTGGGCACCTTCCAGGCCGAGCGCCAGGCCGGCGTTGTTGACCAGGACGTCGATGTCGCGGAATCCTTCGGGCAGGTCGCGGACCATGGCCTCCACCGCGCCCAGGTCGCGGACGTCGAGGCCGACGGCGTGGATCGGAACGGCGCCGTATTGCCCGCGCAATTCCTCAAGCCGCTCGACCCGCCGGCCGGTAACGATGAGCCGCCAGCCTTCGGCGGCAAATCGCTCGGCGCAGGCCCTACCGAAACCGGAGGTCGCTCCGGTGATACAAACGGTTTTTTGCATGATTTACTCCAATTAATGCGGTTTTCCCAAAGGCCATAGGGAACCAGGTTTGCCTGCAAAAAACAACCTCTTTCCAGAAAAGTCTGGAATCCCTCATGGTTGTGTTTATAGTTGAACGCATCGTTGTCATCGGGGACATCCCGTCAAGTTCAACCGGTTTCCAAGGAGGCCACCATGCTGAAAAAGAAGATGCTCAAGGCGCTGAACGATCAGATCAATGCGGAAATGTATTCCTCCTACCTGTATCTGGCCATGGAGGCCTATTTTCAGTCGATCAGCCTCAAGGGCTTTGCCGCCTGGATGCGGGTCCAAGTGCAAGAGGAAATGATGCACGGCATGAAGTTCTACGATTTCGTCAATGAGCGCGGCGGCAAGGTGACCTTGGAAGCCATTGCCAAGCCGGAAACCTCCTGGAACTCGCCGTTGGCCGTTTTCGAGGCGGTTCTCAAGCACGAAGAACATGTCACCAGCCTGATCAACGACCTGGTCGATCTGGCGATCGGCGAAAAAGACCACGCCACCAACAATTTCCTCCAATGGTTCGTTTCCGAGCAGGTGGAAGAGGAGGCCAGCGCCGGCGAGATCGTCGAGAAACTCAAACTGATCAAGGGCGACACCTCGGGCCTGTTCATGATGGACGCCGAATTGGGCAAACGGGTCTTTACCATGCCTGCGCCTGCCGCCGAGTAAACCGGGGCTCTCGGCTTGAGCAGCCGGAAAATCAAGCACGAGGTCGCCGCGCTGCTGCAGGGCCGGGACCTTGCCGCCGTCATGGAGGCGATGCGTCGCTATCCGGCCAAGGACGCGGTCAACGCCCTGTTCGCCCTGATCTGCCGGGACGAACAACACCTGCGGTGGTATGCGGTCAGCTGCATGGGCGAGGCCGTGGCTCGGTTGGCGGAGGCGGACATGGAAGCGGCGCGGATCGTGATGCGCCGCTTTCTCTGGAGTCTCAACGACGAATCCGGCGGCATCGGCTGGGGTGCCCCGGAATCCATGGCCGAGGCCATGTGCCGCCATGCCGGCCTGGCCGGGGAATATGTTCACATGCTCATTTCCTATATGCGCGAGGACGGTTCGGAAATTTGCCAGGACGGCAACTATATCGAGCATCCCTTGCTGCAGCGCGGGCTGCTGTGGGGCGTGGCCCGGTTGAGCGGCTGCCGGACCCGGCTCCTGCTCGACAAGGGTGCCGGAGACCATATCTCCCCGTACCTGGGAGCGGAGGACGCCACCGTGCGCGGGCTTGCCGCCCTGGCGGCCGGCCTTCTCCGGTTGACCGCCACTGGGCCGATATTGCAGGCAATGGCGCATGACCCGGCGCCCCTGACCCTGTACCGGGACGGCCGGTTCGATGCGACCACGGTCGGCGGCCTAGCCCGATCCGCCCTGGAGTCGATGCATCGATGACCGCACCTCCCCTTTTTCCCGCTGTCGCCTGCGTGCAGTTCGCCATCGCCCTCGGGGCGGTGGAGCGCAACCTCAAAGAAGCGGAGCGGCTGATCGATCGATTCAAGCCCACACCCGGCACCTTGCTGGTGCTGCCCGAGATGTGGGCCACCGGCTTCGACTACGAGCGGACAACGGAGCTGGGACAACGGGCCCCGGAGATCCTGGCCGCCATGCAGCGGATCGCCTCCCGCTACGGCGTCTATGTGGCCGGCACCCTGACCGATCCGGCCGACGACGGTGGCTTGCCGGCCAACACCTTGGCCGTGGTCGGACCGCAGGGAGTGATCGGCCGCACGGCCAAGCAGCACCTGTTCGCCCACTGGCAGGAGGACCGCTACTACCGGGGCGGTGAGGCCGCCCCCCCGATCCGGACCCCGCACGGTCCGCTGGCCGGGTTGGTCTGCTACGACCTCCGCTTTCCCGAGGTGGCCAGGCGGCTGGTCTTTGCCGGCGGCCGGCTGCTGGCGGTATCGGCCGAATGGCCGCTGAGCCGGGTCGATCACTGGCAGACCCTGGTGCGTGCCCGGGCTATCGAGAACCAGGTTTTCGTGGCCGCTGCCAACGGCTGCGGCCGGACCGGCGTCATGGAGATGGCCGGCCATTCGATGATCGTGGCGCCCGACGGCACGGTGATGCAGGCGGCCGGCACCGTGCCCATGGTGATCGGCTGTCCGCTCGACAACAACCTGATCGACGAACAGCGCCGCCGTTTCTATGCGGCCGGCGACCAATCGTGGAGCGCACCCGATTGCGGAAAAATCCGTTCACTCGAGGCCTTGCGCGCCGATCTGGCCCTTGTCCGCCACCAGGGCAGCCGCGTCGCCTTTACCAACGGCTGTTTCGATATCCTCCATGCCGGCCATGTCAGCTATCTGGAAGCGGCGCGGCGCACCGCCGACTGCCTGGTGGTGGGGTTGAACACCGACGATTCGGTGCGCGGGCTGAAGGGACCGGGCCGGCCGATGAACACCGAGGCCGACCGGGCACGGGTGCTGGCGGCCTTGGGTTGCGTGGATTTTGTCGTGCTCTTTGCCGAGGCCACCCCGATGCGACTGATCACCGCCCTGATGCCCGACGTCCTGGTCAAGGGAGCGGATTACCGCGAGGAACAGATCGTCGGTGCGCCGGAGGTCAAGGCCGCCGGTGGCCGGGTGGTGCGGATCGCTTTCGAGCATGATCGCTCGACCACCGGCCTGATCGACCGAATCAGAACGTCCTCGTGATTCACTTGTAACTCCACCCAGAAATGCAGCCAGGAGGGTTAGCCATGACAACGGTTCGTATTCAAGGAATGAAGTGCCAGCATTGCGCGGCCACGGCCAAAAAGACCCTGGAAGACCTGGGCGCCACCGGGGTCGTCATCGACCTGGACAAGGGCGAAGCCCGGTTCGAGGGGGCGCTCGATGGCGCGGCGGTGCGGCAGGCCATTGCCGCCAAGGGCTTTGCCGTGGCCGAATAGCCGTTCCCGGCCCGTAAGCTGCCGCTGCCGGCCGAATGCCGGTTTCGGATGGACGGCGGACCGGCATTCATTGGCAGAAGATGTCGAATTCCAGCGGTCCTCTCGGTGAGCGGACCGCTTTTCTTGCGTGGAGATACAGAGATGAAGATCAAGCCCCTGCTGCTCGGCATCGGAGGCATCGTAGTGGTGGTCGGCCTGCTGGCCGGCGCCAAGGCCTTGCAGATCGGCACCCTCATCAAACAGGGCGAGGAGACTAAGATTCCGCCCGAAGTGGTGGCCATCAGCCGGGTCCAGCAACAGACTTGGGAGTCGCTGGTGACCGCGGTCGGTTCGCTTGAAGCGGTCCAGGGCGTGACCGTTGCCGCCGAACTGACCGGCAAGGTGGTGGCCATCGCCTTTGAACCGGGGGCCCAGGCCAAGGCGGGCGACCTGCTGGTCCAGCAGGACATCGCCCAGGAAACCGCCCAACTGCGGGCGGCGGAGGCGGCCGCGGCCCTGGCGCGGGTGACCTTTGAGCGGGCGAAAAAGATGTTGGAAACCAAGGTGGTGGCCGAGGCCAACTACGACAATGCCGAGGCCCAGCTCAAGCAGAGCCTGGCCCAGGCCGACACCATCCGGGCGATCATCGCCAAGAAAACCATCCGTGCTCCCTTCGGCGGGCGGCTGGGCATCCGCCAGGTGCATATCGGCCAGATCATCAAGGAAGGCACGCCGATTGTCTCCCTGCAGGCGCTCGATCCGATCTTCGTCAATTTTCTGGTTCCCCAGCAGCAGTTGGACCAGGTACGGCCGGGCTACCCGGTACGGATCGCTTCCGATGGACTGCCGGCGGGCCAGGTGGTCACCGGCGCGATTACCGCGGTCAATCCCGAGGTCGACACCGCCAGCCGCAACCTCCGGGTTCAGGCCACGGTGGCCAATCAGGGCGAATTGCTGCGGCCCGGCATGTTTGTCAATGTCGCGGTGGTGCAGCCGCAGTCCAGCTCGGTCTTGGCGATCCCGGCCACGGCCGTGCTGTACGCCCCGTACTCGGACTCGGTGTTCATTGTCGAGCAGGCCAAGGCCGGGGAGGGCGGTCCGGCCGACGGTCAGGTGGTGCGGCAGCAGTTCGTCCGCCTGGGCGAGAAGCGAGGCGATTTCGTGGCCATCGCTTCGGGACTGGCGCCGGAGCAGACCGTGGTCGCCACCGGGGTGTTCAAGCTGCGCAACGGCCAGGCCGTGGCCGTCGACAACAGCCTGTTGCCGGAATTCGAGTTGGCGCCGCAACCCAAGGACGATTGAACATGAAATTCACCGACCTTTTCGTCCAGCGGCCGGTGCTGGCGATCGTCACCAGCCTGCTGATCATCATTGCCGGCCTGCAGGCCATCGGTTCGCTCAACGTCCGGCAGTACCCGCGCAGCGACAACGCCGTGGTCACGGTGACCACCATTTACACCGGCGCCAATGCCGACCTGGTGCGCGGCTTCATCACCACGCCCTTGGAGCGGGCCATTGCCGCCGCCGACGGCATCGATTACCTCCAGTCCCAGTCCAGCCAGGGAAAATCGATCATTAAAGCCCGCTTGCGACTCAACTACGATCCGATCAAGGCCCTGTCCGAGATCAGCTCCAAGGTCGATCAGGTGCGGCGCGATCTGCCGCCGGAAGCCGAAATTCCGATGATCAACGTCGAATCGGCGGATTCCGAGTTCGCCTCGGCCTATCTGAGCTTCACCTCGGACGTGCTGCAGCAGAACGAGATCACCGATTATCTGGTGCGGGTGGTTCAGCCCCGGCTTTCGGCGCTGGCCGGGGTGCAGCGGGCCGATGTTCTGGGCGCGCGGACCTTTGCCATGCGGATTTGGCTCGATCCGGCCCGGATGGCGGCCTTCAACGTCAGTCCGGTCCAGGTGCGGCAGGCCCTGGCCAACAACAACTTCCTGGCTGCGGTGGGAACGACCAAGGGGGCGTTGGTGCAGGTCAACCTGACCGCCAACACCGACATGCGGACCGTGGAGGATTTCAAGCGACTGGTGATCCGCGAAGACCAGGGGGCCATTGTCCGCATCGAGGATATCGGCCAGGTGGTGCTGGGTGCCGAGGATTACGACACCGAGGTGCGGTTTTCCGGCCAGACCGCGGTGTTCATGGGGATTTGGCCGCTGCCCAACGCCAACTCGCTCGACGTGATCAAGCGGGTGCGCGCCGAAATGGGCGAGATCGACAAACAGCTGCCCAACGGCCTGTCCGCCCGGATGGCCTACGACGGCACCGACTACATCGAAAACGCCATCAAGGAAGTGGTCAAGACCCTGGGCGAGACCCTGTTGATCGTCATTGTCATCATCTTTCTCTTCCTCGGCTCGATGCGCGCGGCCATCATCCCGGTGGTCACCATTCCCCTGTCGCTGATCGGGGCGATGTTCCTGATGCAGGTTTTCGGCTTCACCATCAACCTGCTGACCCTGCTGGCCATCGTCCTGTCGGTGGGACTGGTGGTCGACGACGCCATCGTGGTGGTCGAAAACGTCGAGCGCCATCTCGCCGAGGGCAAGACGCCGATGGAGGCGGCCTTGCTCAGCGGCCGCGAACTGGTCAGCCCCCTGATCTCCATGACCATCACCCTGGCTGCGGTCTACGCGCCCATCGGTCTTCAGGGCGGCCTGACCGGCTCGCTGTTTCGGGAATTCGCCTTCACCCTGGCCGGGGCCGTGGTCATCTCCGGGGTGGTGGCGTTGACTCTGTCGCCGATGATGTCTTCCAGGCTGCTCAAGGCCGGTATGACCGAACAGGGGCTGGCCGGCAGAATCGAACGCGATTTCAAACGAATCCGCGCGGCCTACGGCCGTTGGCTGGGCGTAACGCTCCGCAACCGGCCGGCGGTGTATCTGGTCTGGATCGCGCTCGGATTGCTGGCGGTGCCGATGTTCCAGATGTCGGCCAAGGAACTGGCCCCGACCGAGGACCAGGGCGTCATCTTCGGTATTGTCGAGTCGGCGGCCAATTCCACTTTGGACCAGAACCAACTGTACAGCGATGCCGTCAACAAGGTGTTCATGGGGGTTGCCGAAACCGATTTCGTGTTTCAGGTCACCGAACCCAGTTCCGGCTTCAGCGGCATGGTGACCAAGCCCTGGCAGGCGCGTCAACGGACCATCTTCGAGATCATGCCCGAGGTGGCGCAGAAGGTGCACGGGATCACCGGGGTCCGCGTCCTGCCGGTGACTCCTCCGGCCCTACCCGGCGGCGGCCAATTCCCGGTGGAATTCGTCATCGCTTCCACCGCAGAGCTCGACCAAATCCTTGAATTCGCCAATAAGATCCAGCTGGCTGCCACCGAAAGCCAGATGTTCGCCTTCCCCCCCTTGATGGACGTCAAGATCGACCAACCCCAGGCGGAGATTGTCATCGACCGCGACAAGGTGGCGGCGCTCGGCCTCAATCTCCAGCAGATGGGCGTCGATCTCGCCAGTATGATGGGCGGCAATTACGTCAACCGCTTCAATATCGCCGGCCGGAGCTACAAGGTGGTGCCCCAGATCGTGCGCACCGACCGGCTCAACCCGGACCAGCTGAACAATATCCATGTTACCGGACCGGACGGAACCTTGGTGCCGCTCTCCACCGTGGCCACCCTCAAAAACACCACCGAGGCGCGCTCCCTGAACCGTTTCCAGCAGTTGAACGCGGTCACCCTCAGCGCCTATCCGGTCCGACCCCTGGACGAGGCCCTCCGTTTCCTCGAAGACGAGGCCGCCAAGGTCCTGCCCCAAGGCTATTCGCTCGACTACACCGGCGAGTCGCGCCAGCTGCGGGTGGAGGGCAACACCTTCCTGGTTGCCTTCGCCTTGGCCATCGTCCTGATTTTTCTGGTGCTGGCCGCCCAGTTCAACAGTTTTCGCGATCCCTTCGTGATTCTGGCCGGCTCCGTGCCCCTGGCCATGTTCGGCGCCTTGATTTTCACCTTTCTCAAGATGCCCGATCCCAATGTCCCGTTCTGGACCAACGGGTGGACCACCTCCCTCAACATCTACTCGCAGGTGGGTCTGGTGACCCTGGTGGGGCTGGTGTCGAAGAACGGCATCCTGATCGTCGAGTTCGCCAATAAGCTCCAGGCGCAGGGCTTGAGCAAGCAGGCGGCGATATTGGAGGCGGCCATGACCCGTCTGCGGCCGATCCTGATGACCACCGGCGCCACCATTGCCGGCCATTTTCCCCTGACCCTGGTCACCGGGGCGGGCGCGGCGGCGCGCAACTCGATCGGTCTGGTGCTGGTGGGGGGCATGGCCATCGGGTCGCTGTTCACCCTGTTCGTGATCCCCTCGATCTATATGCTGGTGGCTAAGGATCACTCGCGCGATTGCCGGACGAGCCAGACCGGCGAGTGATCGTCCCGGCGGCGGCTCGAGCGTTTGCGGCCGGCGGACTCGAAAGAAAAAAGGCCGATCCCCTGAGGGATCGGCCTTGGCCAGTTGACCGGCAACAGACGGGTCGCCTGCTCAGAAAGGAATTTTGGGGAACCGCGGCGGCGGGGTCGTGATCGTTGGCTCCTGCTCCTCCGGCTCACTGCCGCCGGTGGCGGTGGCGGCACCCAGCAGGACCAGATCGACCCGCCGGTTCTGCTTCCGGCCATCCTCGGTGCTGTTGTCGGCAACCGGGCGGTATTCGCCGAAGCCGGTGATCGATACCTTTTCCGGGCTCAAGCCGTGCCGGTCCATGAAGTAGCGGGCAATACTGGTGGCGCGCCCGGTCGACAATTCCCAGTTCGACAGGAAAGCGGCCGAATGCATGGGGATATTGTCGGTGTGCCCCTCAAAGCTGATCTCGTTGCTGTAGGGCAACAGGGTCTCGGCCATCTTGGCCAGCAACTCGTAGGAAGAGGGCTTGATGGTGGCGCTGCCCGAATCGAAAAACCCGGCTTCCTTCATACTGATCACCAGGCCCCGCTTGGTGAGTTCGACATTGACCTTGTCCTGGGCATTCTTCTCGACCACGAATTTCTCCAGCGTGACCAGCATCTCCCTGAAATCCTTCTTGGTGGCCTGGGTCTTGGTCGTAGTGTCGCCCTTGGGTCTCTGCTTCTCGATATTTTTCGGCTGAACCCGCATCGACGGAATGGGCATCATGTCGGTTTTATTCATGATCTGCGGCTTGCCCGAGGTGGTGCCGGTGGTAACGCCGAACGCGGTCCGATAGGAAGCGGCGACTTGGTCCACCTTCTTCTTGTCGGTTTGGGACATGGCGTAGAGGGTGACGAACACCGCAAACAGCAAGGTGATGAAGTCGCCGTAGGAGACCAGCCAGCGCTCGTGGTTGGCCGGTTTTTCCGGCTCTTTCTTGCGGGCCACCTTATTTCTTGCCTCCTTCCTCGTCGGCGGGCGCCTTGCCGCCGTGGCCGCCCAGGTACGATTTCAGGCGCTCCTCGATAAAACGCGGATTTTCCCCATTTTGAATGGCGACGATGCCGGCAATGATGATCTCCTTGCGGACCGATTCGTCCTTGATGCGGTGCTTGATCTTGGTGGCGGCGGGCAGGCAGACGATGTTGGCCGTGATCAGACCGTAAATGGTGGCAACGAAGGCAACGGCGATACCGGCGCCCAGTTTGGAGGTATCCTCCAGGTTGCTCATGACGTGGATCAGACCGAGTACCGCGCCGATGATGCCGATGGTCGGCGCATAGCCGCCGGCCGCCTCGTAAAATTCGGCGCTCATCTTGGCGTGCTCTTCGGATGCGGACAGATCGATTTCCATCAGCTCCCGGATATCCTTCGGCTCGACGCCATCGACCGAAAGGGAGATGGCTTTTTTCATGAACCGATCCTTGTGGTTCTGGGCGTCCTGCTCCAGGGCGATGATGCCGTTTTTCCGCGCCTTGGCCGCATAACCGCAGATTTCGGTAATGAGTTCGTCGTTTTTGGGCGAGTTGCCGATCAGCTTCTTGACATCCTTGAGGGCGTTGATCGCGACTTCCATCGGGAAACTGACGAAGGCCGCGCCAAAGGTGCCGCCCAGAACGATCATGGCGGCGGTGGGCTGCACGAGGGCGGTGAGATGCAGGCCTTCCAGGGCGGCGCCGCCGATGATGGCGCCAAAGCCCAAGACAAAGCCGATGATGGTTGCAATATCCATAGCGTTGCTGCGTGTACCGATTGTAAGGGGCGAGCGTGTCGTTGCCCGCCGATTGTCTCGGAAAGACTACGATATGCCCATTGTATGAGAAGCAGGGGCGATACAAAAGGAAAAAACGAACCGGCAGGCCCGTCCGTCCATTCGCCGTGCACCGGGCAGAGGCCAATAAGGTGCGTTCCGCCCGATCCCTTGCTCGATCCGTTCCCGGTCAGAGCGGCGGCTCGGGCACTGCGGCAGCGGCGTCGCCGAGGTCGAGCTGCTGCCGCGACAGCCGGAGGAGCCGAACGCGGTAGGCCATGATTTTCTCGATGATCCCCTCGGGTTTTTCCCGAACGATGATGTGGTCGCCATTGATCAGGACCACGATGGTGTCGGGCGTCTCCTCCATGCTCTTGATCAGGTCGGGATTGAGGTAGAATTCCGAATTGTTGAGCTTGGTGAGTTTGATCATGGCACGGGCCTTGGGCAAGGACTTGAGGCATGGCACCGCCGGCTGCGAAAGCCGTCGACCGTTTCGGCCGCAGAGGACTACGGACAGAACGGCCGGCTTGCAGGCCATGCCGGTTGTCGCCGAAAAAAAGCCGCCGCTGCCCGTCTCCCTCGAGCAGTCGGCGGCAGACGGCTTATTTCTCCAGTTCGAATTTGATCAGGACCTCGTCGGCCTCCACCGCCTGTCCCTTGTTCACCAGGACCTCGGCAATGACGCCGTCCACCGGTGAGGCCACGCCGCTTTCCATTTTCATCGACTCCAGGATCACCAAGTTCTGGCCACGGAAGACGCGCTCGCCCTTCTGGGCCAGCACATCCACCACCAGGCCCGGCATCGGGCAGAGCAGGATGTTGTTGAGCGACTGATCGGCCTTCTGGGGCATGAACCGCATCATCTCCCATTCTTTCGGGGTATAGACTTCGAACAGCCGGGAAATACCGTTGAAGCTCATGAAGATGAACGATTCCTCGAAGCGGATGCGGAACCGGTAGTTTTGGCCGTTGATGTTCAGCTTCAGCCGGCGGCGGAAGAATTCGAAGGTGGGGATCTCGACCCGATAGGTGGAGCCATCCACCCGGATGGTGCAGGTCTCGCCGCTGACCGGCGTGCCTTCCAGGGCCGCTTCGAACAGATCTTCCTGGCACCGGACCTTGTACTGATGCATCCGGCCCAGATCGCGCTTGCCGCCGATGTCGGAAACCATGTGGAGCAGGGATTCGCGGACCGCCACCGTGCGGGTGTGGTAAATGAGGGTGGCCGCCAGGGCCGCCAGCTGCAGGTATTGCAGCGAGGGCGAGCGTTTCGACACGCCACCGTCGAAGTGCTGGTCGATGAAGCCGGTGGTCAGCGCACCTTCGGCGAACTCGGGCAGGCAGAGCACGCTGGTGACAAAGTCGATGTTGGTGGAGACCCCTTCGATGTGGTAGCCGTTCAGCGCCTCGATCAACATGCGCCGGGCATCCTCCCTGGTTTTGCCGTGGCAGATCAGCTTGGCCAGCATCGAATCGTAGTAGACGTCGATCTTGCCGCCGATGTTGACGCCGGAATCCACCCGGGTGCCCTTGCCGCGCGGGGCGGCGTAGCGGGTGATCATGCCGGTGGAGGGGATGAAGCCGCGGGTGGGATCCTCGGCGCAGATCCGGGCCTCGATGGCCCAGCCGTTGAAGGTGACGCCGCTTTGGTCGAAAGGCAGCGGCTCACCGGCGGCGATCCGGAGTTGCAGTTCGACCAGATCAAGCCCGGTGACCATCTCGGTGACCGGATGCTCCACCTGGAGGCGGGTGTTCATCTCCAGGAAATAGAAATTGTGCTGGGCATCCATGACGAACTCGACCGTGCCGGCGTTGACGTACTTGGCCTGGCGGGCCAGGTCGCAGGCAGCCCGGCCCATCCGTTCGCGCAGTTCGGGGGAAACCGCAGGCGAAGGCGACTCCTCGATCACCTTTTGGTAGCGCCGCTGGATGGAGCATTCGCGCTCGCCCAGGTGCACCACATGCCCCTGGCTGTCGGCCAGAACCTGGATTTCGATGTGCCGCGGTTGCTCGATGTAACGCTCGACAAAGACCCGAGTGTCGTTGAAGGCCTTGAGGGTTTCCTTACGGCTGGCCGCCAGGGCGTCTTTCATGTCCTCGGGTTTGCGGACGATGCGCATGCCCTTGCCACCGCCGCCCGCCGCCGGCTTGAGCAGTATCGGGTAGCCGATCTCGGCCGCGATGGCAATGGCTTCCTTTTCGTCCTTGATCGCCTCGATGGTGCCGGGGATGACCGGTACGCCGGCGTTCTTGGCCAGTTCCTTGGAGGTGATCTTGTCGCCCATGACGTCGATGACCTCGGCCGGCGGGCCGATGAGCACCAGTCCGGCATCTTGGATCGCCTTGGCAAAATCGGCCTTTTCGGAGAGGAAACCGTAGCCGGGGTGGATGGCCTGGGCGCCGGTGGCTTTGGCCGCCGCGACGATCTTGCCGATGTCGAGATAGGATTTCTGCGACGGCGACTCACCGATATGCACCGCCTCGTCGGCCAGGTGCCGGTGCAGGCTGCGGCTGTCGGCGTCGGAATAGACGGCCACGGTGCTGATGCCCAGACGGTTGCAGGTACGGATGATGCGGATGGCTATTTCTCCGCGGTTGGCAATGAGAATTTTATTGAACATGGCGTGCCTCACAGGGGAATATTTCCGTGTTTGCGATCCGGGCCCTTGGTCTTCTTGCTGTCGAGCATCTGCAGGGTGCGGATGAGGTGCGAGCGGGTATCGCGCGGGAAGATGACGTCGTCGATGTAGCCCCGCTGTGCGGCAAGAAAGGGGTTGGCGAAGGTGCGTCGGTATTCCTCCATCTTTTCGTTGAGCACGGCCTCGGGGTCCTCGGCTGAATAGATTTCCTTGCGGTGGATGACTTCGGCCGCGCCCTTGGGGCCCATGACCGCGATTTCGGCGGTCGGCCAGGCATAGTTGACATCGCAGTGGATGTGCTTGGAGTTCATCACCAGATAGGCGCCGCCGTAGGCCTTGCGGATGATTACCGAGATGCGCGGCACCGTGGCTTCGGTGAAGGCGTAGAGCAGCTTGGCGCCATGGCGGATGATGCCGCCGTGCTCCTGATCCGGACCGGGCATGAAGCCGGGCACGTCGACCAGGGAGATCAGCGGGATGTTGAAGGCGTCGCAGAAGCGGACAAAACGGCCGGCCTTGAACGAAGCGTCGTTGTCGAGCACGCCGGCCAGCACCGCCGGCTGATTGGCCACCAGACCCACGGTCTGGCCGCCGAGCCGGCCGAAACCGCAGATGATGTTGCGGGCGAAACCGGCGTGGACCTCCATGAACTCCGCGCCGTCCAGGATCGAGTGGATCAGCACGTTCATGTCGTAGGTCTGGTTGGAGTTGCTCGGAATGAGGAAGTCCAGGGCCGGATCGGTTCGGTCCGGGGCGTCGCTGAGATCGAGGATCGGCGCCCGCAGGCGGTTGTTGGAGGGGAGGTAGCTGATCAGCCGCCGCACCTCGCGCAGGGCGAGCACATCGTTGTGCACGGTGAAATGGGCCACGCCGCTCCTGCTGGCATGCACCTTGGCGCCGCCCAGGGCCTCGGAGGTGATGTCCTGGTGGGTGACCGTCTTGACCACGCTGGGGCCGGTGACGAACATGTAGGAGGAATCCTCGACCATGAAGACGAAATCGGTGATCGAGGGGCTGTAGACCGCGCCGCCGGCGCAGGGTCCCATGATGCAGGAGATTTGGGGAACCACCCCGCTGGCCCGGACATTGCGATGGAAGATTTCACCGTAGGCCGCCAGGGCGTCGACGCCCTCCTGGATACGCGCGCCGCCGGAATCGTTGAGGCCGATGATCGGCGCACCCACCTTGACCGCCAGGTCCATGACCTTGCAGATTTTCTGGGCATGGGCCTCGCCCAGCGAGCCGCCGAGCACGGTGAAGTCCTGACTGAACACGAAGACTTCGCGGCCGTCGATGGACCCATGGCCGGTGATGACCCCGTCGCCGAGATAGCTTTTTTCCTCGCCCAAGCTGCTGCCGCGGCCCAGTTTGAGGATATCGAATTCCTCGAACGAGCCGCTGTCCAAAAGCAATTCGAGCCGTTCGCGCGCCGTCAGTTTGCCCTTGCGGTGCTGGTCGACCTTCTTTTCCTCGCCTCCGGCGGCTCTGGATTCCGCCCGTAATCGTTCCAGGGTTTCAAGGGTTGTGTTGTATTGGGTATCCATGGGCATTACCTGATTGTGGAACCGGCGCGTTCCCAGACGAGGGCGGGCACGGGTTCACGATAATAAACGATCCTCTTGCAGCCGGTCGGCTTGGCCGTACTCTTCTGGACGGTCGATCGGTGCCGGAGGGGGACACGCTGTTCGGGCCGGACGAATCTTGGTGAAAAGTGTAATAATACTTGAGCGGCGCCGTGTTGACAAACCAGAAAAACTCATTTTCATCATTAATTTGACAACGGAAAAAGGTGGTCGGGAGCGAGGTGCCCCGGCCGCCTTTTTTTGTTGTCGGACCGTCTTTCGCCGCTCGGGCGGTTATCCCATGAGAAAGCTCCACAGGACGCCGGCGCAGACCGCCGAGCCGATGACGCCCGAGGAGTTGCAGGCCATGGCATGCATGAGCAGGAAATTGGTCGGATCGGCCTTCTGTCCCATGACATGCACTTCCCTTGCCGAACCGGGAACAGCGGAGACCCCGGCCGCTCCGAGGAGAGGATTGATCTTCTCCTTGAGAAACAGGTTGTTGACCCTGTCAAATGGTTGAGGGCTCAAGGGGAATGCCTTGCCGACTGGAACATCCGGCTGGAATCGATCTTTTTTTGCGGGAAATGACTGGAGTCGTGGGGGATGGGAGCGTTTTAGCTGGCTGCAGAGGAAGGGAACCTGTGGGCTTGCGATCAGTTTTCGTATTCAAATCCCTTGATTATCCCGACAAATTGACCCAAGAGTAAGGACGGTGGATCGCTCCCGCGCCGGGATCGATCCTGTCCATCGATCCTGACAAGGAGGAGGCTTCAGCTGTTCGCCAGAGACATCATGGCCAGGATTTCGATACCATTCACCGGGACGACACGGTGGAAACGGCGGTCACGAAAATTCTCAACGCCAAGGTTCGGCCCACGGGCCACAAGACCGTGAGCCTGATGGTGGTCGACGATGCGCACGCGTTGGTGGGCACCATCAGCATGTACTACACCTGTACCATCTCCGTCCTACCTGAACTACGGCATCAACGGCAACGACCTCAACTGGCGGGGAGAAATCGACGGCTTCGTCCGCGAGGTCAAGAAGGAGAAAGTGGCGCAGATCATGAACGACAACGTCCTGTACGTCCAACCTGACGAACCGGTCATGGCCGTACTCGATCGGATGATCAAAAACCGTATCCGGCGGATTTCGGTGGTGGACGGGGGTAAACTGGTTGGGGTGATCTACATGTCCGATATTTTCTACCACCTGTTCAGCGAATAATCGGCGCCGGCGCCTTCTCCGTTTTACGGTCGTCGGTTGCCGTCGATTGTTTTCGCGTCCGGTTTGTGGAGCGTTGCATGCCTGGCATCACCTTTCAGCCGCCTCCGTGGCTGCGCAATCCCCATTTGCAGACCCTGTGGCCCAAACTGTTCCGCCGGCGGCCCGCCCTGGCGCTGGAATTGGAGCGCTTGGAGCTGGCGGATTCCGATTTCATCGATCTGGCCTGGGCGGCGCATGGGCGTGGGCCGGTGGTGCTGATGCTGCCCGGCCTGGAAGGGGATCTGCGCTCGCACTATGTCCTGCCGCTGATGGCGGCGCTGCTCCGCTCCGGTTTTCAGCCGGTGTTCATGCACCTGCGCGGTTGCAGCGGCGAACCCAATCGACTGGTTCGTTCCTACCACAGTGGCGCGGTCGAGGATTTGGCGGAAGTGCTGACCCTGTTGCGGACCAGCGGTCGGCCGGTGGCGGCGGCCATCGGTGTTTCGCTGGGGGGCAACCTCCTGCTCCGCTATCTGGGCATGACCGGTAATGCCTCCCGCTTGCGGGCAGCGGTGGCCGTTTCCGTCCCCTTTGTCCTGGCCGATGCCGGCCGTCGCCTGGAACGGGGCGGCTCCCGCCTCTACCAGCGCTACCTGCTCGGCCGACTGAAGCGATCCTATCGACGGAAATTCCACGTCATTCCCCCGTCGCTGCGGGTCGACCTCGATCGAATCCGCACTCTGTGGGAGTACGACGAGCACATCACCGCGCCGCTCAACGGCTTTGCCGGAGCCGAGGATTACTATGCCCAATGCAGCTCCATGGGCTATCTTGCCGGCATCACCACCCCGACCCTGGTTCTCCACAGCCTCGACGATCCGTTCATGTATCCGCACAATGTCCCCAGAACCGACCAAGTTGGGCCGGGAGTGCGCCTGGCCATTCAGAAACACGGTGGCCATGTCGGGTTCGTCGAGGGGCGATTTCCCTGGCGGACCGGCTGCCTGATCGACCGGTTGGTGCCGGCTTTTCTCCGCGAACGGCTGTCAGCCGACGCCGTTGTTTCCTAAGTCGGCCGTCAGGGCCCGCGTCCGGTCGATTGCCGCCAGGGCGTCATTCGGGTCGAAGATCTCGAAACAAACCAATAGGTTCTTGCGCAGGAAGGGGACGGCCGCCTGCAGGGTGGCGTCGTCCAGGGGGAGGTGATCGATGCGCCCGTCCGTGCCGGAGAGGTGCAGCTCGACAATGTGGGGGTGATAATGGGCGGGTAGCGGGATGCCCAGGAGGCTGTGAGTGAGGTCGAAGGTGTAGCGGTGATGGAATTCGGCCCGATCGATCAGGTTTTCCAGGGCCACCAGATCGGGCCAGGCTGCATCCCGCCATCCGGGCAGGGGATGGAGGGTCATGTTCAGCAGGGGAAACCCGCAGGCGACGAAAAATTCGGCGGCGGCCAGTGCGTGTTCGGTCCGGTCGGTGGGGAGGTGGAGGGTGTATTCCAGGTTCAGCGCGGCCAATCCGTCGAGCCAGGATGTCACCTTGGCCTGCATCGGCGCATCCCAAGTGTAGACCAGGAGCTCGACGAAATCGGCCTTCCCCTCCACCAGGCGGGCGTTATCGAGGAAATTTTCCCCGATAAGCCATGACGTGGTCCCCAATTTCATCGCGCGATTTCCCCAGAATGGCAAAGGTTCCCATCTCCTCGATCATGCGGAGCGCGGCCTCGATGATGGGAAACATGAGGGCGCAGCCGGTGCCTTCGCCCAGGCGCATGTCCATATTGAGCATCGGCTCCAGGCCGGTGATCTCCCGCAGCAGCTTGGCTCCCGGCTCGAAGGAGAGATGCGAGGGAATCATGTATTCCACGGCCGCAGGCTTCAGGCGCATGGCTGTCAGGGCGGCGACGTTGGAGATCAGGCCGTCGGTGACCACCGGCACACGCCGGGCGGCGCAGGCCAGATAGGTGCCGGCGAGCCCGGCGATGTCGAGGCCGCCCACCTTGCTCAACACGTCGATGGGATCGTCCGGATCGGGCCGGTGCAGTTGCACCGCCTGCTTGATCACGTTTTTTTTCCGTTCCAGGGCCTTGTCGGTCAAGCCGGCGCCCCGGCCGACCACCCGGTCGATGGGAGCGCCGGTGAAGGCGTAAAGTACCGCGCTGCTGGCGGTGGTATTGCCGATGCCGATCTCGCCGGTGCCGATCAGGTCGTAGCCCTGGTCGATGGCGGCAAGAGTGACCTCAATGCCCACCTCGATTGCCCGGATCGCCTCCTCGCGGCTCATGGCGGGTTCCCGGAGGAAATTGGCGGTGCCGTGGCGGATTTTGCGCTTGATGACCTCGGGCAGGTCGACATCGACCTGGATGCCGATATCCACGGCCAGAATGTCGGCCTTGGCGGCGCGGGCCAGGAAGTTGACTCCCATCCGGCCGGAGGTGACGAAATCGGCGCCGATACGGGTGACGTCCTGGGGATACATGGCCACCCCTTCGACATAGACGCCGTTGTCGGCCATCATGACCACGATGACCTTTTGCTTGATCGCGTTGTGCACCTGGCCGGTGATACCGGCGATCTGCCGGGCGATGCTTTCCAGCTTGCCGAGGCTGCCCGGCGGCTTGAGGCAGTAGTCGATCTCCCGCTGGGCGGCGGCCATGGCCACCCGGTCGATGGGCTGGATGGCGTCCAGGGTTTGTTTGAGCAGTTGCATGCAAATCCTATCGGTAGTTGAAACGGATGAGAATGGGCAACTCGCCCATGAATTCGATTTCACTCAAGGTGGCGTTGTCGACCTTGAACTGCCAATATCCCTTGGCCACCGATTCGCAGAAAAAATGGGCGAGCAGCGAGCGGATGCAGCCACCGTGCGACACCACCGCCACCTTTTTGCCGGGATGGGTGCGGACGATTTCCTCGACCACGCTGATCACCCGGTACTTGAAGGCGGCAAAGGCCTCGGCACCGGGGATGTGGGTTTTCTCCCAGTCGGTGAGCCACATCTGCCAGATCTCCGGATATTGTTGGGCGATCGCTGAGAAATGCATGCCTTCCCATTCACCGAAATGGAATTCCTGCAAACTGGAATCGGTGACGATCCGGGCCTGGTCGCCGAACACCAGGGTGGCTGTTTCCACTGTCCTGGTCAGGGGGCTGGCAAAGATGGAATCGACTTCAAGGGCGTTGATCCGCTCGCGCAGGGCCAGGGCCTGAAAGCGGCCATGGTCGTTCAGGGGGGTGTCGGTGCTGCCCATGAGCACCCCGGTTTTGTTTTGTTCGGTTTCGCCGTGGCGGATGAGGTAGAGTTTGGTCGTGTTCATGCAAGCCAATATTTCCAGACAAGAAGAGCGACAAAAAAGGAGAGCAGTTCGGACAGTTCGATGGAAGCCCCGATGGTGTCGCCGGTGATGCCGCCCAGCCGTCTGCTGGCATAGGCGGCAAAACCAACTGCCAGCGCGATGGGCGGCAGGTGGAAGACCAGGGTCAGCCAGGGGATTACGCTGGGCGGGACCCCCCACAAAAAAAGGATGCCACCGACCAGAACAAGGGACGACAAGGTGGCTAGAGCGGCCTGTGTCAGCCCGGTCTGATTGACAAAATCGCCAATACCGCGTTCCTCCCGGGCGTAGCGGGCCGATGCCGAATGCCAGACCAGGGCCATCCGGCCCAACACCGGCGCAACGAGCACGGCCGGCGCGGCCCCGGCCGGCGCGATGGCGCGCAAAAGGGCGTATTTTACTAGGATGGCCAGCACCACCGCAATCACCCCGTTGACGCCCAAGGTCGAATCGCGCATGATTTCCAGCATCCGTTCACGCGAACGGTAGCTGAACAACCCGTCGGCGGTATCGGCCAGGCCATCGAGATGCAGGCCGCCGGTGATGCCGATCAGCAGGACCACCGCGATCAGTGCGGCCAGGTCGCGGCCAAGCAGGCCATCGGCCAGCATCATCCCCACGGCAGCGGGCACTGCCACCAGCAACCCGACCAGGGGCATCCATTTCATGCCCCGGACAAAGTGGTCGGCCGTGAATTCGACGGCAATCGGGACCGGGTAACGGGTCATGAATTGGATCATGAGAATAAACGCCCGCATGCCGTCCCCTTTCATCCCTTGATGCGGACCGGAATGCCGGAAACCACCAGGTAGACCTCGGCGGCGGCAGCGGCCATGCGCTGGTTGACCCGGCCGGCGCAGTCGCGAAAAAAGCGGGCCATGCTTGAGCCCGGCACAATGCCGCAGCCGACCTCGTTGGTCACCGCCACTACGTCCGCCCGGCTTGCCGAAGCGGCAGCCACGATCGCCTCGATTTCAACCATCACCGCTGCTTCAACCTCCTTGAGCCGAGCCATGGCAGGATGGTCCCAATCAACGGATTGGGCAAGAATTTTGTTGGTGGTCAAGACGGTGAGGCAATCGAGCAATAACCCGTCGCAGCACTGGCCTTGATCGGCAATCACTTGCGAAGGAAAATCGGGCGCCTCATGGGTATGCCAAGCAGCAGGGCGCTGATGCCGGTGCTGTGCAATCCGGTCGATCATTTCTTCGTCAAGGGCCTTGGCGGTGGCAATATACGCGATATCCGGGCCGAGGCCGGTAACGAGCCGCTCGGCAAAACTGCTCTTGCCGCTTCTGGCGCCGCCGGTGACGAGAAGAATACGCCCCATCCTTCACCTTCATCGAAAAAAAATAGTTTTGGTTTCAGTTGCGCACGCGGAGAGGATAAGCTTGGTCATGCGCTGGGCTAATCAAGGTAACGTTCCGAATTTACATAAAAAGCCCATGGCTGGCTCAGCCGTAGGCTGTTATAGCGAATCCGCATCAAAAAAGATAGGGGCAAGTTACGGCCTGCGCATTGTCGCGACCCGGTCGCTGGAGCAGAGAGATTACTTGCAGGCAAAAAAAGTGACATAGCTTCCGATTTCTGCTATGCCCGCTTTGGTCAATTCATCCTTGAGCATGTTCTGGTCGTGGGCGCTCGACTGACGCCAGGAGTCGAATTGCTTGAGGGGCGTTGTGAAGTTCCAACCGACGTTTTCAACGCACATTCGGCTGCCCGAGCGCTCGAAGCGCTGATCGAAATTGCGATGGCTCATCATTTTTTGTCGGAACATCTCAAAGCTGTGATGCTTGGCAAGCCGGTTGAGGTTGGCGTCAAACCGGAGCTGTCCCAACCCGTTGCTCCGACGGTACAGGTTGATTTGCTCAAGCAAAGTGCGCGCGTAGAGGGAGGTCCCGTCGTCCTGCGCCATTGCTGAGCTCAGAGGGGGGGCAAGGTATAGGGTGAGCAAAAGCAAAAATACGAATCGCAATTTCATGCAATATGACCTGAACTGATAAAATTTATGAGATCGGTAATCGCCCGGCGCAAAGGCTGGTGGGACATGCACATGGCTAGAGGTAATCGAAGCTGAAAAAGGATGTCAAGCACGACGTCGTTGAAAAACCGCCAATGTATGGTGGAGGCGTTTCTCGAAAATGGAGTGAGCGTGAGGCAACTCTGTAACAATAAAGGAAAAGAACAAAAAATCAGGCAGGAAACGTGTGAGCATTGGGAGAGTGTCTAGGTAAATAATCTGATATCTACGACAAGATATTCAGGATATGAGAGAGAGGAATGCCGGAAACTGAACCAATTAAATAACGATGAAAAAAATAAAAAAATAAGTTCTCAACTTGACAAAGAAAGTTTTTTGTGTGCTTAATATCATATGAAAAATAGTCTTTGAAATCTTGGGGCTAGCCAGTCTGGACACGAAAACGAAAGAAGATATCAGAGATGGAAAGCAGGCCGGTTGATTCATCGGTGCATAATCAAGGGATGAATGAATGGAAATATCGTGATTTAAGATGGTTCCATATATAAAAAATGATAGTGAAGTGCGCCATTTTCTAAAATAGAATGGGTTTTGTGGATAATCTGCCGGCAAAGAGAATTTGAGTTGATAGCTGATTATGAAATTGAATAAAATTGCCAAACAAGAAAAGCTGATTACCGGGATAGACATCGGTTCATACGCAGTAAAAGTATGCCAGCTCAAACGAGTAGGCGATAGTTACAAGATTGAATCGCTAGGATCAGCAGCCTTACCCGCTGGTGCGGTTGAAGATGGAATTTTGCATGAACCCTTGGAGGTAAGCAAGGTACTTTCTACGCTGATCAAGAACCTTAAAATAAAGAATACCAAAATAGGGATATCAATATCGGGGCACTCGGTTATCGTTAAAAAGATCAACCTTGAGCAGATGACGGATGACGAACTCGCCGAGTATATCAAATCGGAAGCTGAGCAATATATTCCGTTTGATATTGACGATGTTTACATCGACTTCCAAAAGCTGCCGCCCAAAAAAGATACTGTTGACCGATGCGATGTGATGTTGGTTGCCGCAAAAAAGGAAGTCGTCAACGATTATCTGGAAATGCTTAATGGATTGAAGCTGAACACGGTGTTGGTCGATGTGGATGGCTTTGCCCTGGAAAATATCTGGGAAACGGTTTCGAACCGTTCGGAAAATGTGGCCTTGGTCGATGTTGGGGCGTCGAAGATGAACATTAACATTATTTCGGGCGGAGTTTCGGTTCTGGCACGCGATGTTGCGGCTGGGAGCGAACAATTAACCGACAAAATCATGAGTTCCGTTGGGGTTGAATATGCGGATGCTGAAAATATTAAGCTAGGTATCATTCCACCCGGAGAAAATCAGGAAATTCTGGAAAATATTTTTAATCGCGTGTGTACCCAATGGGTGCTTGAGATCAAGAAAGCCATTGATCTGTACCAGGCGAACAATCCAGATAGGCCTTTGCAATCGATAGCCTTGAGTGGAGGCGGCTCGAAAGTGAATGGATTTAAGGAATATTTGGTTAACGAAACGGGGCTTGAAGTTGTGGCATTTAATCCCTTTGACACGATGAGCTATGACAGGAAAAAATTAGATAGTCATTATATTTCTAATGTTGCTCCTGAGATGGCTATTGCAGCCGGTCTTGCAATTAGATCTGCATCATTTTAATTATGATACGAATTAACCTTTTACCTGTCCGAGATATCGTCCGGCGCCAGAAATTTTTAAAGCAAATAATTGCGACCCTGATTGGTGTCGGATGCATTGTTGGCCTACTGGTTGTAATTGAGCTATTTCAATTAGCTTCGATTGGTAAGGTGAAAGAAGAGCTTGCCGATATAGAGACTGAAAAAGCGAAGTATACAAAAATTTTGGCTGAAATTAAAAAAATAGAAGAAGAAAAAAAGGTGCTGACGACAAAAATTGAAGTCATTAATCAATTAAAGCAATCATCTTCTCTTACGGTACATGCTCTCGACGAAATAGCCAATCTTACGCCTGCTAATAGGATGTGGCTCAAAAGTCTCACCCAGAACGGCGCACAACTTGAATTGAAGGGGATGGCGCTTGATGATCAAACAATAGCCCGGTACATGGATGACTTGGAAGCGTCAGCGTACATTCAAAATGTCCGTCTTGCAGGTTCATCGCTGGAGACATATGCAGAAAGAAGTTTAAAGGCTTTTTCGATTACAGCGAATGTTGACATGCCTAAGAAGTGAGAAAGCAACCGATATTTACTGCGCTGGATTAACGGTATGATTTATAGCCCAAAAAAGAGCAAAATTGATATTTTTCTTGATGAGCAATATGCTAAAGTCAGCGACCGTAATAAACTATTGGGGATCGGTTTATTCGTGGTTTTGGTGGCAGGGCTTTTCTTTTTCGTCTTCTATCAGCCCAATCAAGAGGAAATAGATAGGCTGACTCAGCAGGCATCGGCGGCGAACGAAGAATTGCGAAAGGTGAGAAAGGCTGCTCAGGATTTGCCAAGACATAAAAAAGAACTGGAAGAAGTCCGGTTGCAATTTGAGACAACCTCGACATTGCTTCCTAAAAGCCAGGAAATTCCGAATTTACTTAGAAATATTTCTGATTTAGGGAGAAGTTCAGGCCTAGATTTCATTTCCTTTACTCCAGGTCAAGAGATTCCCAAAGACTTCTATGCTGAAATTCCTATCGATATAAAGATCAGAGGGCCTTACCATAATCTCGGACTATTCCTCGATAAAGTGAGTAAGCTTGAAAGAATTGTTACGGTCAATAATATAAAGACAGAAAAGGTTGATTTGGATAAAAACGAGATTTTATTAAGCTCAAGTTGTAGGTTGATAACGTATCGATTTACGAACGTTAAGCTTGAGCAAAAGAAAAAATAAACCATAATGTCTTATTAAATTAATTATTATCGTGCAGATAGAGAATGAATAAAGCTGGAAGAAAAATAACATTATGCTTGATAATTTTATGCTTTTCGTCCCTAAGCTGCTTCGCTCGTGATGAAAGCCCAACTAATGATAATTCATCAGCGCAGGCTTTGAGCGGAGATCAATATGCATATAACTCAGAAGGGCGTTCCGATCCTTTCAAGCCCTTTATTTCGCCGAAAACTTCATCGGCATCACCTGATCCCAATGAAATTGTCGATGAAAATATTGAATACTCAGGTATGCAATTATTTGAGCCTGGCCAACTTAATCTTGTCGGTATAATGGCAACTTCACGTGGTTTTATCGCAATGGTTGAGGATCAGACTAAAAAGGGGTATATGCTAAAGGCCGGTGATCTCATAGGAAAAAGAGGAGTGGTTTCCTTGATCAACGAACACGAAATTATAATAACGGAAACTGCTCGTACACGTGGTGGACAGGAAATGAAAGAAACGATAACGATGAAGATAAAGCGAGAGGGAGATAAATGATGATGTTGCAAGTTATCTCAAATGCAAAGAAATATATCATCTCATTCTTATCGATTTTTATTGGATATTCATTAATTATTTCTGCAAATTATCTTTTGGCAGATGATGCGGTTCAGGTAAAAACGGTTGATGTGGTTCGAATTGGCGAATCCGTTGAAATTAAAATTTCTGGTGCCAATGCTGCTGCTTCGACGGTATATGAGTTGCCTAATCCCGACAGGATTGTCGTTGATCTCGCCGATGCCGTTTTGGCAAACAATTTTATAAGTAAAATTGACGTTACTGGTATATCACTGCAAACCAAGCTATTAGCTGAGAGCAAGCCGGCAATTCTTAGGCTTGAATTCGCCCTGCCGGGAAAAGCAGACTTTCAGACGCAAAAAAATGACAACGAGCTCAAGTTAGTCCTCAAGTTGGCTGGTGCTGCCGCCAACGATACGAGTGCAGCGCAGCAAAATAACGCTACCAATCCGGCAGCAGAAGGTCCAAAGGAAGGAAAAGAAGCATCTGTATCGAAAAATCAACGCTCGGGCGATAAAATTGGTTCTATGATCGGGGCTTCGAAAAGCATTGACAGTCAACTTCCCGACATTAACCCTCTTGAAGCCAAGCACCCGTCCAAGGGTAAAGCTCAGCAAATGGAGGATTCTTTTAATTTCTCTGGATACAACAAAGAGAGGATAACTGTCGAATTCCAAAAAATGGATCTTCACAACGTGTTTAATTTTCTTAGGCAAGTGAGTGGGGTAAACATTGTTGTTGATGAATCGGTGCAGGGGGCACTTACTTTAGTGCTCGATGATGTGCCATGGGATTTTGCCCTTGATATCATTTTGAATCTCAAAGATTTGGAGAAGGAAGAGCGTTATAATACCTTGGTTATTTACCCTAAGAAAAAAGAATTTAAATGGCCGGATAAAAGTCAAAATAATCTCAGCTTTCAGGCGGATTCAAAGGTGGTCGCTCGCGAATCTTTGACGATCCGACAGCAGGGCCGGCAAACAGTTGAAAATCCTGAAGCTAGAAAGCAAATCAGCCTTGGAAGTGAAGCTGAAAAGAATGAAAATTATGATCTGGCAGTTACTCATTATGAACGAGCGTACGAAAAATGGTCATCCAATACTCAGTTGACCAATAAAATAGCTTCAATTTATTTAGTCCATTTACGACAATATGCTAAGTCTCTTTATTATTCAAGTATGACGTTGAAAAATGATAAGGATAATAATGAAGCGATGCTTTTGGCAGCCATTTCAGCTGCTAATATGCAAGATAAGGATAAAGCTGCGCATTATTTTTCGAAATGCACAAGCGTTAAGAAGCCAATTAAAGAAGCACTGATGAGTTATTCATCGTTTTGCGAAGGCAGTCAAGATTATCAATGCGCTTTAGATAATCTAACACGATATAATTCACTTTATGGAGAAGATTTGGACTCAATGATCAGTGCCGCAAGAATTTATGATAAAATGGGTCAAGGGCAAAAGGCTATAGAAAAATATAATCAATTGCTTTCGTCCGGATTCCAAGTGCCACCAGATTTGGAGAGATATATAAAAGGTCGTGTGGCTATTAATTGATGAGCCTTTAATAGATTGTACTTACCGAGGCGTTCATGATGAAATTTACTAAGTTATTTGTATGTTTCGCTGTATCGGTTTGTTTGATTGGCGGCATGATCGGGTGTGCCCAGAACAAAAAATCGAGAGAGCAATCCAAAACACAAGATACCCTTGATAAGGCTGGTTCTTTTGCAACTCCTTCACCAACTACGCCGGCACAGCTCCCGGTCCGTTATCAGTCTGCTGGGTATGTTTTGCCTAAAGATAAGCTGGATACATCTTTGACTAGTAGCGATACTTCAGGTGAATTCCAGATGAAGGTGGGAGCGACAATTCGTTCGACAAACGGCCCTCTTCCCCTTTGGGACGTTATGAAACGTTTAGCAAACCTGAAAAGCATGACGGTGAGCTGGGCAAGCGATGTCGATCAAAATGCTTTGGTTGATGTTGACATTTCCGCAACGGACAATTTCTTCGATGCAATTAGCAATTTGCTGCGCCAAGCTGATTATTTTCACGAAATAAATGGAAAAAATATTGTCATCCGTAACAAAACGACAAAAGTTTTCAAGATGGCAGTTCCATTCATGCAAGGTGGATACACTTCGACGGTTGGCGGTAATTTCCTTGCAAATAAGGATGCTGCATCGGGCACAGAGGGATCGGTCAAAATTGCCAGTGCAGATAACAAATTCAATGTGTGGGAAAATATTGAAACCAATTTAAAGAGTATCCTGCAAACCTCTTCCGTTGAACGGAAAGATGTGACTGGATCTTCTGCTTCACCCGATGGTAAGAAAAATGGTGAAGCGAATAAGAGTGCACCTGCGAAAGAGCCCGCAGCTGTGGTATCGGATACCGAATCCACTGTGGAGCGTTCTGTTGCCCGCTATTCTGCAAAAGATGAACCTTCATTTGTGATCGATAGAAGCGTTGGCTTGATAACAGTAACCGCTAAACCGGCGTTATTGGATACTGTCGAAAAATACCTTGATAATTTGAAAAATCATTTATTTAGACAGATAAATATTGAAGCCAAGATTGTTGAGGTCTTTTTGCAAGATAATTCAAAAATTGGTATTGACTGGAGTACAGTTTTTAAAGATAGTCCCCTTTCAGGCACTGTTCACTTCGGCACTGCCGGCCAAGTCTATCCTGATACCCCCGGAGGATTTGTCAGTCGTATAACTCTGAATTCCTTCAATTTCAATGTGTTACTCAATGCCTTAAACGAACAAGGCGATTCTCATGTCTTGGCTAACCCAAAACTCACCGTATTAAATGGGCAACCGGCGCTCATCAGTGTTGGAAAAGATGTTGCTTACGTCAAGTCTATAACGCGCGATGAGACGGAAAGTACTGGGGGCAGTCCCAGAGTTACTTTTACAGCTGAAGTCGGAAATGTTGTGCAAGGAATAGCGCTTGGTGTTATGGCGTCAATAGTCGATAACAATAAAGTTGTTTTGCATTTAACTCCCATCACAACGGACATTGAAAATTTGATGCCTGATGGCAGTATTGCCATGACTACATTGGCTGAGGGTGCCATAGAGCTAGGTTTGCCCCAGGTCAAGGTCCGTGAAATGTCAACCATGGTTGAGGTTCAAAATGGAGAGATGCTCGTTATTGGAGGACTGATTGATAGCCTCGAAGTTAAGAATGCAGATTTCATTCCTGGTTTAGGCAGTATACCTGTAGTTAAATATTTGTTTGGTGTAGAAGAAAAACGATTAGTGAAGCGGGAGCTCGTTATTCTTCTCTCGCCAAAGATTATTTAAGATTATTGACGAATTTGTACGCATAGGAGATCCATATGAAATACAGTCGCCTTCTTCTTGCAGGCTTGTCAATACTTTTTCTTAGTGGTTGCGGTACAACCGTTCATGAATCCCTGAAAGTCCAGCAAGGGAGCAAGATCTCAATAGGTTCGGGTAGGACGGTCGTTATTTTGCCGTTTGCAGATTATTCTGAGGCTGATAATTTGGAACGTGCGTATCGCCGCCAACTTTTTGTGACTGAAAATATAACGGACCAATTTGTCAATTACGGTTTTCATGTCCCTGTTCAGGATGATGTTTTCACTTATCTGGCCGATCAGAAGATAATTAAGGCTCAATCCTACACCAGAGCAAAGACAGATACTCTGGAGCAGGAACTGAAAGGCGAATGGTCGGCATTGATGAAGAGCGAGCTGCAACGTTATATCGATCTGGCTAATAAAGCACAGCAACAAGACATGGGGGATGAAGCGTCGGTTACCCGAGGTTTGACACAACAAGAAATCGTTAAGATTGGCCGGCATTTTTCTTCGGACTATATCGTTCGCGGTCGGATCATACAGTACAAGGAGAGGCAAGATCCTTCTTGGAATCCTGCTAAGAAAGGGTTATTGACGTTTGTAAGTGGGGTAACCAGCAAGATTGCTTTCGGGCATGCAGAATCAGAAGTATACGATGAATTGAACACTACTGTTGCCGGCGGAGCCGATGCCGCCTTCATCTCGGGTGTTACGGATGGCGATTTGAATCATGCCATAGCCTGGGGGGCAGCCGGTGCGTTTTTAGGAAATATGGCCCATCACTCGGGCAAGATTCCGCAAGCGGTCGTGCAGCTCCGCATTTGGGTGCAGGATGCCTATACCGGCAATGTAGTATGGACCAATCGCGTCAATGTTCAGGTCTCACCCGAATCTGTTTTGGCTGATTACCAGTATGATGCCCTCTTTGAAAAAGCCACGGAAAAAGCCATCAGTACTTTGATCGATAATTTCGCCCAGGTGGTTTACAACGTTCCGCCACCGCCACCGGTTATCAGGGCTAAGCGTTGATTTTCACATCACCATTGCTCGATAGGCAAGACTGCGGGTGCAGCCTTGCCTATTTTTTTTCCAGCTCTTTTTTTATTAACCATCGTCAATACACTCATGCAGCGGCAGGTCGACAGTAAAGGGATGCACCAAAATTGAAACGTATTCCATGATTTTTGACAATGCCCTTTGCCTCATGCATTTGCATGAATGATACTGGTACTTTCCATTCTATATCCAAAAATGACATTTATTGTGGCGATATGAGACTAGATAGTCGAAAAGTAAATTTTTTGGCGGTTGGATTACTTTTTTCTTCGGTGCTTTGCGTCCAACTGGCAGATGCATCCGGGTTTCGCATTGCCAATCAATCTCTCGGTGCTATAGGGCTGTCTGGGGCGCGTACTGCCTATACGCCGGGGCCTGATGCGAGTTACTATAATCCAGCAAACATGAGTTTTTTGCCTGACCATTGGCTGGTAGAAACCTCGTTGACGGTTTTGCAGTTACCAGCAGTAGAGTACACCGATAACCGATCCCCGATGTTCAACGGAACGTCTGATGAGGAACTGTTTTGGATGCCGCTACTGCATGTAACTTCCCCACAATACGGGCGAATGCGCTACGGATTTTCACTGACCTATCCCTTTGGCCTTGCCAAGCAGTGGGATCAGCCCTATCCCAAGGCTTTTGCTGAAAAGTTTTCCCTGCTTACAGTGGAAGCAAACCCAACGGTTGCCTGTTCCATTACCGATTGGTTGAGCATCGGCGGAGGTGTTCGCTTAATTTACGGCAAAGGTGAAGTTGACAATGAAATCGGCGCACCTCTGTCACCCATGGCTACTTTGTCACGATCCTCGGATGGAATCGACACGCAGCTGGGATACAATTTGGCGGTGTCGATTCGCCCCAACGAGCGTTGGAGCATGGCCGCCACCTACCGCTCTGAAGTCAAGCTTGACTTGGATGGTCATACCGACATGCAGGCCATGGCCGGCTCAATGCCACTGGCGGCTTATTCAGGGGATGGATCGGTGTCCGTCAACCTACCGGCTGTTTTAAGTCTGGCTACGGCGTTTTCGTTTGATCGACTCACCGTGGAACTCGCCTGGGATCGAACTTACTGGTCGTCTTTTAGCAATCTGGATTTTTCGTACCCCGTGAACTTCCTGAATTCGCCGTTTGCACCTTTTGATGCGGTGAGCGTGAAAAATTGGGATGATTCCGATGCCTATCGCATAGGGCTCACCTACGATTGGAATGAGCGCTGGACCACAACACTTGGCTTTACCTATGACCGAACCCCGGTGCCCACACACTCTCTCGGATATGAGTTGCCGGATGCGGACGCCACGGTCTATTGCGCTGGAGCACGCTACCGCTATTCGCCCAGCACGGAATTCGGCCTTTCCTACATGTATTATCGGACGCGCAGCCGGTCGGTGGAAGCCGCCGATGCCAATCTGTCGGGAATAGACGGTCGTTTTACCGACGGAGGCGCTCACGCGGTAACATTCGGGGTTATCATGACGTTCTGAACCCGAGGAGATGGTGCAAAACCATGCTCGATCATCGCAGCATCAATTTCCGCGGGATCAGCACCGGGACCTCCTGGGACAATCTCTCCGAAAAAAATAGCATTTTGAAGTAGAATTTCCGAGAATGAGCACCACGGAGATTTTGCATGAAAACGTCTCGATTTTCCGACAGCCGGATTTTGGCGATTTTGAAGGAGGCCGAGAACGGGGTTCCTGTAGCCGAGCTTTGTCGGGAACACGGCATGAGCAAAACGCCCCTTTTACAAATGGCGGGCGAAGTACGGCGGCATGGACGCCACGCTGATGGCGCGCATGAAGGAATTGGAGAGAGAATATTTACTCCGTGCCACTCCCAGCCAAACGATGAGCCTGTTGGTGGGTATTTCCGCTTTGCTACTCCACTGGCGGCTGAAATCAATCACCGCATCGCGGGTGTCATGGGGAACACAACCGCCATTCAGAGCTCCCCAACTTCTTTTTTTAACTGGATATGTTCCTCCAGCGACTCCGGTATCACTTCATGTTCCCGGCGCAATTTCTCCTCAAGCTCACGAATGCGCTTCTCTTCAGCCTGCTGTTTGCTTTTTCCTTCATGGGCAAATGCTGAGACCCCTTTTTCAAAGAACTGTTTTTGTCAATCGTAAAAAATATGCGGACCTCCAAGGCCTGGCGTATCAAGGAGATGCTTCGTTGTCCTATTCCCCTTGAACCAAAACAGCCTCGTGCCGCCCGCCTCAGGCTCTCGCGCGGTGTCCCGGCAGCAACGTTGCGGGCAATCAGCAGCCGCAGCTGGAAAAAGCCTCCTTGGTGAAATTCTTGTCCGGTTTAATCGGGTAGTTGCCGCTGAAGCAGGCCAGGCAAAAATGATCGTGCGGCAGGCCGGTTGCCTCGACCAATCCCGCCTCGCTCAGATAGTGCAGCGAATCGAGGCCGAGGTAGTCGCGGATGGTCTCCACCGTGTTGCCGGCTGCGATCAGCTGGTCGCTGGAAGGGAAATCGATGCCGTAATAGCAGGCGTGGCGGGTCGGAGGACAGCTGACTACCATGTGGACTTCGGCGGCGCCGGCATTACGTAGCGACTTGACCCGGCTGCGGCCGGTGGTGCCGCGGACGATCGAATCCTCGACGATGATGACCCGTTTGCCCTGCAACAGCGACCGGACCGGATTGAGCTTGACCCGGACTGAGAAATCGCGCATCGACTGGGTCGGCTGGATGAAGGTGCGGCCGACGTAGTGGTTGCGGATCATCCCCATTTCCAGGGGGATACCCGAGGCGTTCGAATAGCCGATGGCCGCGTAATTGCCCGAATCCGGGAAGGGCATGACGAAATCGGCTTCGATTTTCGCCTCATTGGCCAGGATTTCTCCCATCCGCTTGCGGGCGGCATAGACGTTGAAGCCGAAAACATTGCTGTCCGGCCGGGCAAAATAGACGTGCTCGAAAATGCAGTAGCTCTTACGGACCGGTGCCCAGGGAAAGAGCGAGGTCAACCCCTGCTCGTTGATGATCAACACCTCGCCCGGTTCGATATCGCGGATGTATTCGGCTTCGATCAGGTCAAGGGCGCAGGTTTCGGAGGCAACCACGTGGGCGCCGTTGTCGAGCATCCCGAGACAGAGCGGCCTAAAGCCGTTGGGGTCGCGGACCGCGATCATGGTGTCCTGGGTCATGAGCAGCAGGGAATAGGCACCCTGGATGCAGGAAAAGGTGGTCTTGATCGCCTCATGTAGGCCCTTGTCCAGATGGCGGACCAGCAGGTGGATGACGATTTCGCTGTCCATGGCGGTCTGAAAAATCGACCCCTGTTGCTCCAGGTGTTGCCGTAGGGCGATGGAGTTGACCATGTTGCCGTTGTGGGCGACGCAGAGCGGCATCCCTTTGTGGGTGGCCATGAACGGCTGGGTATTGATGATATTCGATTGGCCGGTGGTGGAGTAGCGGACGTGACCGATGGCTAAGTGGCCGGTGAGCCGTTGCAAGGTCCTTTCACTGAAGACATCGGCCACCAGGCCCATGTCCTTGTGAATCAAGACTTTCTTGCCGTCGCCGGCGACAATGCCGGCGCTTTCCTGGCCGCGATGCTGGAGGGCGTACAGGCCGAAGTAGACGAGTTTGGCCGCATCTTGGTGGCCGTAAACTCCGCAAATCCCGCATTCATGCCGGGGTTTGCCCGAAAATTGCTGGTCCGTTTCGAAGGTATTCATAACATTTGCCGGTAATAATGTCGGATACGCCAAAAGCCGACAGGCACAAAGAACGATTCCTTGTGCCTGTATCGGGGTGATCCGTTTGATGCAAAGAAGTTTATTTACAACCAGATTGCACGTTTTTTTTCAATAAAATATCGGGTAGCTTGAGCGAATAAAATCGCACCATGATTTCAGCATGTCCAGAGGCGCAAAATCCATGACCACCGCACCCGTCAAACTGACCGCCACCGTCAAGGCCGCAGGCTGAGCCGCCAAATTGGGCCCGGGGGACCTGGGCCGGTTATTGTGCGGGCTTGAGCTGCCGACAGATCCCAATCTGCTCGTGGGGACCGAAACCAGCGACGACGCCGGGGTGTACCGTCTCAACGACGACACCGCCCTGATCCAGACCGTCGATTTTTTTACCCCGATCGTCGACGATCCCTATGATTTCGGGCGGATCGCCGCCGCCAATTCCCTGTCCGATGTCTATGCCATGGGGGGCAGGCCGCTGTTGTGCATGAACATCCTGGCCTGCCCGGTCAAATCCATGGACTCCTCGGTGTTCCGGCGGGTGCTCGAAGGCGGGTTGGCCGTCATCCGGGAGGCCGGGGCGTTGTTGGTGGGCGGCCATTCCATCGAGGATGCGGAACTGAAATACGGGCTGTCGGTCACCGGCCTGGTCCACCCGCAACGGGTCCTGCGCAATGGCGGTGCCCAGCCGGGGGATGTGCTCGTGCTCACCAAGCCCCTGGGAACCGGCATCCTGTCCACCGCGATCAAGGGCGGCCTGGCCTCGGCGGCAATGGCGCAGCAATTGGTGGACCTGCTGGTCACTCTCAACCGGCTGCCCATGGAGATCGTCGACGCGGACCAGGCCCTGCGGTCCGGCGTGCACGGCTGTACCGACATCACGGGGTTCGGCCTGTTCGGCCATGTGCATGAGATGGCCGCAGCCTCGGGCGCCTCCATCCGTCTCGACCGGGAAGCGCTGCCCATTTTGCCGGAAGTGCTCGGTTTTGCCGACATGGGCATCATCCCCGAAGGAGCCTACCGCAACCGCGGTTATTACCGGCAATGGGTCCGTTCCGGCCAGCCCGAGCTGGATTCCCTGGAAATGCTCGGCTACGATCCCCAAACCTCGGGTGGCCTGCTGTTGGCCATGGAGCGCGATGCCGCCATGCAGCTGCTGGAGGAACTGGCCCAGCGGGGCTATCTGCCGGAGTGCCGGATCATCGGCGAGGTGTTGCCCGGCGAATCCGGCCTGATCCACCTGGCCTGACCTGCTCAGCAGGACGCTTCGGTCATCAGGGCGATGAGCAGCCGAGTCAGGTCGACCATGTCCTGCAATTCCACCTGCTCGGTGGTGGAATGGACGTTGGTCATGCCGGTGGCAACGATCGCCGTGGTCAGGCCGTAACCGTTGAAAATATTGGCATCCGAACCGCCACCTGCCCTCTCGTAGGTCAGCTCCATGCCAATGGACCGGGCCGCCGCTTCCACCCGCCTCAGCACCGGATCTTCCCGCCGCAACTGCATTGCTGGAAAATCCTGCACGACTTCGATCTCGACCGCCGGCATTCCCTTGGCAGATCCGGTGGGATCGGTCCAGTTCGCCACCACCGCGGTGAAAATCTCGCGGATCTCCTCGGTCACTCGCTCCAGTTTTGCCATGGAGTGGCTGCGCACTTCCCCCTCGAGCACCACTTTTTCCGGCACAATGTTGGCGGCGGTCCCACCCTTGACGGTGCCGAAGTTCGTGGTGGTTTCCTCGTCGATTCGGCCGTTGGGCACCTGGGCCAGGGCCTTGGCGGCAAGGATGAGGGCGTTGACCCCCCATTCCGGGTGCAGGCCGGCATGTGCGGCCACACCGCTGACGGTGACGGTCAGCCGGTTGGCCGCCGGGGCATGGGTCACCACCCGGGCAAAGCCGCTGGAGTCCAGAGCGTAGCCCTCGCGGGCACGCACCAGGACCGGGTCCAGGGCCTTAGCCCCCACCAATCCGATCTCCTCGCAGGTGGTGATCACCAATTCCACCGGCCGGTGGGGCCGTCCGCTCTCTCGCAGTACCCGCATGGCTTCGATGCAGGCAGCGATGCCGGATTTGTCGTCGCTGCCCAGGATGGTGTCGCTGGCACTGGTGAACAGGTCGCCGCTCCGTTTGACCCGCACGCCCTCGGCGGGCTGGACCGTGTCCATGTGGCAGCTGAAGAAGATCGGCGCGAGTTCAAGGGTGCCGGGAAAGCGAACGATCAGGTTGCCGCATTCCGAGCCGGTGCGGGCGGCGGAATCGTCCTCGACGATTTCCGCGGCTCCCAGCTCGCGGAAGATCTGCTGCAGGCGTTGCGAGATCCGGCCTTCCCGGCGGGAAGGACTGTCGATTTCGCAGAGTTCGGTGAAAGTGGCGGCCAGCCGTTCCCTATGCACATTCATGATTCGACCTCAGCAGGACGACGGCATGGGCGGCAATGCCCTCGCCTCGTCCGGTGTATCCCATTTTTTCCGTGGTGGTTGCCTTGATGTTGACAGCGGCGGGGTCCGATGCGCAGCACCGGGCCAGATTGCTCGCCATGGCGGCGAGGTGGGGCGCCAGCTTGGGCCGCTGGCAGACAATGGTGATGTCCGCATTGCCCAGACGAAAACCCCGCTGCGCCGCCAATTCGTAGATCCGGGCCAGTAAGAGCAGGCTGTCGATGCCCTTGTATTGCGGATCGGAATCGGGGAAATGCCGGCCGATATCGCCGGCACCCAAGGCGCCGAGCAGCGCGTCGGCCAGGGCATGGGCCACGACGTCGGCATCGGAATGCCCCTCCAGGCCCAGTTCGTATTCGATACTCACCCCGCCCAGAATCAGCGGGCGGCCGCTCACCAGCCGGTGGGCGTCGAACCCGTGACCAATTTTCATGGTTGCCTCCCCGGCGGCCAGAGCCGCCGCCACGCGCAGATCTTCCGGATGGGTAATTTTGCCGTTGCATTCGCTGCCCGCGACCACCCGCACGGGAATCTCGGCCGCTTCCAGCAACGAGGCCTCGTCGGTGCCGACAAAGCCGGTGCGCTGCGCGGCGGCAAAGGCCCGTTCCAGCAAGTGGCGCCGAGCCGCCTGGGGCGTTTGCGCCTGCCAGAGATGGCTGCGGTCGACCGTGGCCATGATCGTGCCATCGCGGTCGACCCGTTTCAAGGTATCCTTGACCGGCACCGCGGCGATGACCGCGCCGTGGTGAGCCGCTCCCTCCAGACAGCGGAGGATGGTTGCCGGATCCACCAACGGCCGGGCCGCGTCGTGGACCAGCACCAATTCGATTGCGGGAGGCAGCTGCAGCAAGCCGGCATGCACCGAATCCTGGCGGGTGGTGCCGCCGGCGGTGATGCGCAGCCTGTCGAGATGGTGGGCAGGCAGATGGGCTTGCAGCAGGTCGGCGGTATGGTGGAGATGATCGGCTGGAGCCGCCACCACCACGACCCGGACGGCCTCCACGGCGAAAAAGGCCCGGCAGGTCCGGACCAGGATGGGAAGGCCGGCCAATTCCAGGAACTGCTTGGGTTGGGCATGGCCGAAGCGGGAGCCGGTACCGCCGGCCGGAATGACGACGCCGGCGGGCAGCAATGGGAACGAGTTGTCGTTCACGGAAGAAAAAGGGGGGTGAATTATAAGCCGAATTCTGTTTCCGTCCGAGGACGGACCATGATCATTTCTCTGGGATGCCGGTCGCCCGGCATCTCATGCAACCTACCCGGAGGCTTCGGACGGGCCGCCCTCAAACGTCTCCCTATTTGGTCTTGCACCCGGTGGGGTTTGCCCTGCCCCCCATGTCGCCATGAGGGCGGTGAGCTCTTACCTCGCCATTTCAACCTTGCCTGTGAGCGCTCGCGCGTTCCATCGGCGGTGTCTTTTCTGTGGCACTTTCCCCCGGTTTCCCGGTGTTCGCGTTACGAACCACCGCGCCCTTCGGTGTTCGGACTTTCCTCCCCGGCCTGCGCCGGAGCGATCATGCATTCACCCCCCATATTCTACACCGCCAGCCCCAGGGGCAGGGGCCGGCGTCAGCCGTTTTGTCGGTCGATGCCCTGGTTGGCCAATTGGTCGGCTCGGGCGTTCTGGGCGCGGGGCACATGGGCGATCGACCAGGTGTCGAACCGGTCCAGCCGTTCTTTCACCTGGCGAAAAAGAGGCAAAAGCGTTTCGTTTTTGACCTTGTAGCGTCCCTGGACCTGGCGAACGATCAACTCCGAATCCAGGAAGATGGCCAGTTGGCCGCATCCCTTGCGTTGCGCTTCTTCGAGACCGACGAGCAGCGCCTTGTACTCGGCGACATTGTTGGTGCACGTGCCGAGATACACCGAGCAGGTCGCCAGTTCCTCGCCCTGCTCGCCCAGGAGCACCGCTCCGGCCCCGGCTTGTCCGGGATTGCCGCGGGAAGCACCGTCGGTGAACAAGCGGCATGCGGCGGCCGCCTTGCCGGCCGTCGCACTCCGGGCGGTCGGTGCGGCCGTCGCGCGGTTTACCGCCGTGGTCGGCTGCCGGCCAAGGAGCAGGTCACGAATGGCAGCTGGATGTTGATCCGGGAAAATCCGCCGGAGAGTGTCGTCATCGAGATGGTCCGTCAGTTGCCGCAGGATGTGGTCCCGGGCCGGCAATTCACTGCCCACTCTCGGTTTCCTCGGCTTCCTGGTAATAAAGGATGCGCTGGCAGGTCGGACAGAGATTGAATTTTTCCGCCTTGCGCACCTCGATCACCTGTTGCGGAGGCAGGGCCATATGGCAACCCTGGCAAACGCTGCCGTTGACGGCCACCACCGCCAGGCCGTCGCGTTTGGTCAGCAGCATGGTGTATCGCTTGAGGTAGGGTCCCTGCAGGGCTGCGGTCTCGGCCTCGCGCTTGCCGAGCACCGACTTCTTGGCTTCCTCGATGCGCTGGATTTCCTGGTCGACCTTCTCGATCTCTTCGGCCAGCAGTTGCTGCTCGCCGGAGCACAGGTTTTCCAAGGTGGAGGACTCGTTCTCCAGTTGCTCGATCTGCTCGATGAACTGGAGGATGCGGTCTTCGGTTTCCTTGACCAGCCGCTTGTTCTCTTCGATTTCCTTGAGCAGGGCCTGGTGCTCCCGGCTGGTCTGGACCTGCATCATTTTGTTCTGCCGATCTTTTACCCGTGCTCCCGCGTCGTCGTGCTCGGCCTTGGTTTCCGACTGCTTTTGGTTGAGCAATTCAATCTTGTTGCGGAAATGGGTAATCGCCTCCTGTTTCTCGGCGATGTCCTGCTCGCGGTTGGCGATCGCGGTTCGATGCTTGGCGATGACATGGTCGAACCCGGCAATTTCACTGTCGATTGCTTGCAGTTTGATGAGTTTGAGTATTTCCTCTTTCAATGATGAACTCCTCGGTCGGTGGGTCTGAAGTTAGCAAAGGAAACGAGTGGTAAGAAGTCGGGCACATTGCATGACGGTCCGAACGGCGATGGGGTGGCTGTGGACGTTCATGCCAGATGCAGCGGTGGTTGCTGGATCGCGAGGTCGACAGCGATGTTCCAGGAACGCGCCTCGATATGTTGCCGCAGCATGTCGCGAAAAATCGGCATGGCGGGCTGCTCGGTGGCGAAATGGCCGGCGTCGAGCAGCCAAATGCCCGCGTCCGCCGCCCAGCGGGCCACCGAATGCTTGACCTCGGCGGTCACAAAGACCTCGGCGCCCATATTGAAAGCCGCTTCCGTCAGGTCCGAGCAGGAACCGCCGCAAACGGCGACCGTCTCCACCCGCTCGGGCCGTATTCCGGCTTCCAGGATCCAGGGCGGCGAGCACGCCTGCCGGAGTCGGTCGAGAAAGGCGCGGGCGTCTGTAGGAGTGGGCAATATACCGATGCGGCCCAGGCCGCAGCCCAGCGCGCATTCCCCGCGCGACGGCACCAGTGGCCGGGTATCCACCAAACCAAGGGCTTGGGCCAGATGATCGCTGACCCCGCTCTGGATCGAATCGAGATTGGTATGGCAGGCGATGACGCCGATCTGGTTGCGGGCGGCCAAGGCGACGAACCGGCCGGTAGGAGTATCGGTGCGCAGCGTTTTCAAGGGGCGGAAGATAGCGGGATGGTGGGTGACGACCAGGTCGTACCGTTCGGCCGCAGCCTGTTCGATCAAGGCGATAGTCGGATCGAGCGCCAGAAGGACGCGTTGTACCGGTTGATTCGGGTCGCCGACCAGCAAGCCGACGTTATCCCACTCCTCGGCTAGGCCGGTCGGGACGATCTGTTGGAGAATTGTCAGGAAGTCTCGAATGGTAGGCACGTGTTACTCTGTAAAGAAAAAGAGGTACATCCTTGTGGGGATGTACCTCTTCATAGGCATTGTCGGTAATGCCCCGCGTTGTTGCAACACTGGCAGCCAGGAACTGGTCAATGTCTTCAATGTCAGGGGTAAAGGGGCGAGGGCCGGGAACATTCGCTCCGCTCTTTGGAAATGATGGTGGGCCCACCTGGACTCGAACCAGGGACCGACCGGTTATGAGCCGGTGGCTCTAGCCAACTGAGCTATAGGCCCAAGTATTACAGTAAACATGATATAATACTAATTGCGAGAAAAAGGTCAAGTCGCTTTTTGATTTTTTTCTAAAAAAGCAGAGCGCGGCCCGAGAAAAACAGGGGCATGGGAAACGATTCCTGGCATATTGCGCCCGGTGTGCGTAGGGTAGACCGCAAGCCGTGTTCCATTCCGGACCGCACCGAACCGTGTGTTGCGGTGCAGCGGGAAACAACAAGAGGTGTTTTGATGCTGTATACCAACCTGCTCTATTTTCTGGTGGCGATTTTCGTTTTCTCCACCAACACTCCCGTGGCCCGGCCGGTTCTGCCGCTCCTGTGGACCTTGGCCGCCCTGGCCGCGGTCTATTGGGGCTTTTCCCGTTTGGCAGCCCGGATGTTCAACCGGCCGGCCGCCGGGGCGAGCGGCTATTTTTCGACGGAAAAAAAACTGTCGCTGCTGGCGGTGTTGGTGTTTGCGGCCTGTATCTATTTGCTTGATCTCAAATATTACCTGAAACCCCTGTCCTTGGGCGGCGCACTGCCGGTGCTGACCGATGCCGCCGGACTGGGCTGCTTTTTCCTCCTCCTGGTCATGATGTGGCTGGCCGCCAGGCCGAGTTACCTGCGGCTTTTTCAGTGCTCGTATTCCCGGAGCGCCTTTGTCCGCTCGAACATCAAGGCCAACCTCCCCATCGTCCTGCCCTGGTTGACCCTGTCGCTGGTTTTCGACTGCCTGCTGCTCTTGCCCATTCCCGGACTGGCGGGCGTGCTGCGTTCGTCCTGGGGCGATCTCGTCTTGTTTGCCCTGTTTCTCTTTTTCCTGGTCCTGGTCTTTCCCCCCTTGGTCCGCACCCTCTGGGGATGCACCCCCTTGCCGCCGGGGCCACGGCGTGATCGGCTTCAGGCCTTTTGTCGGTCCCAGCAGTTCGACACCAAAATGTATCTCTGGCCGCTTTTCGAGGGACAGGTGCTGACCGCGGGCATCATGGGCATCGTGCCCCAACTGCGCTATCTGTTGGTTACCCCCGCGCTGCTGGAGACGTTGAACGAGGAGGAACTGGACAGCGTCCTGGCGCATGAGATCGGCCATGTCAAGCACCGGCATTTGCTGCTGTACGTCCTGCTGTTCCTCGGATTCAGCCTGCTGGCCGGAGCGGTGGCCAAACTCTTGCCCCATCTCATCCTGTCCAGCGATTTCTTCTATCGCCTGCTTTCCCACCTGTCCATCACCCCCGGCAATTTGCTGGGTGTGCTGGCGAGCTTGCCGCTGCTGGTTCTGCTCTTGGTCTATTTTCGTTTCGTTTTCGGCTATTTTGTCCGCAATTTCGAGCGTCAGGCCGATGTGTACGTTTTTCGCGCCTTGGGAACGGGCGCCCCCCTGATCCGTGCCTTTGAGAAAATCGTCCTGTTCGGCGGCGGCAGCCGGGAGGAAAAAAACTGGCACCATTTCGGCATCGGCGAGCGGATCGACTTTCTCCAGCGCTGCGAGGACGATCGAAGCCTGATCGATCGGCACAGCCACAGGCTGCGGCTCCATCTGATCGCCTACTGCCTCTGCATTGCTCTGGGCGTCTTCTTCCTGCAACGGATCGATGTCGGCAAACTGTCCGAGGGCTACGAAACAAAATATGCCGAGGCCGTGTTGCTCCAAAAAGCTCGCCTCGAGCCGGGCAACAGTCTGTGGCCGATGTATCTGGGGGACTTCTTGCAAAGCCGCAAGATGGAACAGCGGGCGATCGAAGCCTATGAAAGGGCGCTGGCGCTGGCGCCGTTGAACGCGGAACTCAACAATAACCTGGCTTGGCTGCTGGTCACCGCTCAGGACAAAAGCGTGCGCGACCCGGAACAGGCCCTGTCCCTTGCCCACACCGCCGCGCTCCTGAAAGAACACGGCTATGTGCTCGACACCCTGGCCATGGCCTACTGGGCCAACGGTTTGGCCGAGGAGGCGGTGGCCACCGAGCTCAAGGCCATTCGCCTCGATCCGGACAACAAGGCCTACTACCAGGGGCAGATTGAAAGATTCAGGCTGCAGAAGTGGGATGAATAGCCGGAAGGCGGGCGATCCTTGCTCGCCTCGTCTTAAAGGATGAAGGTGGGCAGTTCCATTTCCATGCGCTCGAAGGCGGTGGCAAAGGCCGTGACCACCTCGGGATCGAATTCGGTGCCTGCCTTGGCGACGACGATATCGCGGGCCTCCGCGGGCGACACCGCTGGTTGCCCGTCGTTGCCGAAGGTCAGGCTGTCGTAGGCATCGGCAACCGCCAGGATACGGCTTCCCAAGGGAGCGATTTCTCCCGATTCCGTTTCTTGATCCTGTTGAGCGGTTTTCTGCTGACCGAGCAGGAGAGGCAGGACGCGGCCCACCGGCCCGCTGAGAAGGCGTTCGTCGATGGCGTCGCCGTCGGTAGCAGCTCGTTCGCCAGACGCTTCGTCCTGAACGAGCCATTGGGCCGAGGCCTTGCGCAGGATCGAGCGGCTGAGCTGCATCCGTCCGAGATGGTGCAGCAAGGCGGCCGTGCGGATATCCTCGATGCTGTTCTTGTCGAGCCCCAGGTAATCGGCGATGCGCGTGGCATAGATCGAGACGCGGAAACAGTGGTTTTCCCGTTCCACGTCATGGGTGGTGACGTGGCGTAGGATCAGCAGCAACCCTTGGTAGGTTTGCCTGAGTTCCTTCGCTTTGCTCTGGTTTTTCTCGTACAAGGTGCCCATGGCAAAGGCGGTTGCCAGCAGGACGCATCCCCAGGAAAGGAGATGGAGCCATGGGCAGTCGTTCCCGAGCCCGATCAGGAAGATGCCGGCGCAAGCGGCGAACAGCGCCCAGTTCCGGCCGAAAAAATAGGCGGCAACCACGGCCGGCAGGGTGAAAACGCTGAGAAGCGAGGATGGCGGGGCAACGACGTAATTGAGCGTCCAGGCGATCCCCAGCATGGCAACAACGATCAGCAGGGTCTTGCCGATCTGCTTCAAAGAATGATCGGTCAAGGGGCCGGAGCGCCAAGGCTGTGCTGGGAGCTTGACGGCCAGCTTCGAGGGCAGGGCAAAGGGCAGCTTAATTCGACCGCGTTCGGCAGGGGCGGCGGGCTCGCCCGGCTCCGGCAGAGGCGTGTCGGGGGCACCGTCGCCGGGCAGGGGAACAAACCTGGCCTCGGCGCCCAGTTCGTTCAGTTTGTCGATGACGAGCATGCTGGTCTCTTCGGCGACGTTGCGGCTCAGTACTACCGGTAAATTATGCAGGAGGGCCGGAATTCTGCCGCGGGGGATGCTTTTGGCCCGTTTCTCGAGATACGCGATGAGTTGCGGCTCATCGGCGGTCGGGGAAAGTGCCGTCAGGATGAGAAAGCCTTTGCTGGTCTGCATGGTTGCCGTCTGGGAAAAATGAGCCGGAAGCATCTTGATCGTTGTCGATGGAAGGCTGACCGTGGCAGCTGCCCACAAAAGAAATTATACGGGGAAGCGTTTCCCGGTTCAAGACATGGCCGTTATTTTTAGGATTTTGATATGAGGCGGCATTCAATTTCGGGAAGGTGACGGGATCGTGCTGCCGGCGAGGGGAAAATGATTCGAAGGAGGCATTGGTTGCTGCTAGGCCAAGTGCTGTGGCTGGTTTTGGCCTTAGCAGGTCCGCTCGGGTTCCGGGCATCGCTGTTGGGCTGGCGGCCGGCGCTCATGCTGGTGGCAGTAGGACTTGGCGGCCTGGTGCTGACCGGCTTCATCAGCCTGGTGGCACTGTTTTGGTTGCTGCGATCGGGGCGTCCGGGAGGCCCGGCCATCTGTCTTCCGGCCGCCGGGATCGGCCTGGTTGCCCTGATCGGCCTGTTGCTGGTCGGTCTGCGCGGTGCCCAGGCGCCGCCGATCCACGACATCACGACCGACCCCGGCAATCCGCCCCTGTTTGCGGCCGCGGCGCAGCTTCGCGGTGAGGGCGACAATCTGATTGCCTATCCTGGCGAGGCGGTGGCCGGCGTGCAACGCAAGGCCTATCCTGACCTGGTGCCGATAGAGGTGGCGCTTGCCCCGGCCGAGGCCTTTGCCAGGTGTCTGGGTGTGGCCGAACGGCTCGGCTGGACCATCGTGGGACAGAACCGCGACCAGGGGATGATCGAAGCGATCGACCGGACGTTGGTGTTCGGCTTCACCGACGACATCGCCATCCGCATCGTCGCGTCCGGCGACGGCAGCCGTATCGATCTCCGTTCCGCCTCGCGGGCCGGGGTCGGCGATTTTGGCACCAATGCCAAGCGGATTTGTTCCTTTGCCGCCGCCTTCCGCAATCCATAACCCCGGAGTACCATCATGTCTCAGCCGCTCATTCTGGTCACCAACGACGACGGCGTCTATGCGCCGGGCATCCGCGCCTTGCACGAGGCGGTCAGTTCGCTGGGCGAGGCGGTCATCGTTGCGCCCGAGCGAGACAATTCGGCGGTCAGCCATTCCCTGACCATGAACCGGCCCCTGCGGGTGGTGCGGGTGGAGGATCACATCCATACCATCGACGGCACGCCCACCGACTGCGTCACCATCGCCATCAACAAGATTTTGCGCCGCAAGCCCGACCTGCTGGTCTCGGGAATCAATCCCGGGGCCAACCTGGGCGACGACATCAGCTATTCGGGCACGGTGTCGGCGGCCATCGAGGGCACCATGTACGGCATCCCCTCGCTGGCATTTTCGCTGGGCGGCAATCCGCCCTACGATTTCGAGGTGACCGCGGCGGTGGCCTGGAAGCTGGCTTCCATGGCCTTGGCCATGCACCTGCCGCCCAGATCCCTGCTCAATATCAACCTCCCGCCCCTGCCCGCCGGCGCGATCCGGGGCATCCGTTTCACCCGCCAGGGCCGCCGGTTCTACCAGGACTCCATCCAGGAGACCTTCGACCCCTGGGGCCGCAAGCATTATTGGATCGGAGGCGGTACTGTCCAATGGTCCGGCGGCGACGATACCGACGAGGAGGCGGTGCGCAACGGCTATATCTCGGTCACCCCGATTCAGCTCGACCTGACCAACCACGAGGGCTTGGCGTACCTGGCGCGGCAATGGAAAATGTGATTGCGTACTCGCCGCAATGGGAGGTGCGCTGATGCCGTTGCTGGGCGCCCACCAACCCATTGCCGGCGGATTGCATCTGGCTTTTGACCGGATCGAGCGGGTGGGCGGCGAGGCCCTGCAGATTTTCACCGCCAATCAGCGTCAATGGCGAACCGCCCCGCTCCAGCCAGAAGCCATTGATCGGTTCAGGGAGCGATGGGCTCGGAGCAAGGCCATGCCGGTTGCCTCTCATGCCTCCTACCTGATCAATCTGGCCGGTGGAGCGGACAAGGCCGAGCAATCGGTGGCCGGCTTTGCCGAGGAGTTGCGGCGCTGTCTGCAACTGGGCATCGATATGGTGGTGATCCACCCCGGCAGCCACGGCGGCGCCGGCGTCGATGCCGGGGTGGAACGGGCGGCGCAACTCCTCGATCTGGCCCTGGAGCGCGCGGGAGCGCTTGGGGCCGATCTGAAGGTGTTGCTGGAAACCACTGCCGGCCAGGGCACCTCGCTAGGCAGTCGCTTCGAAGAGTTGGGGTGGCTGCTGGCCGCAAGCCGTTTTCCCGAACATCTCGGCGTCTGCGTCGATACTTGCCATATCTTTGCCGCCGGCTACGATTTCCGTACCGCCGAGGGCTACGCCCGCACCATGGCGTTGCTTGAGCGGCATGTCGGCCTGGATCGCATCTTCCTGCTGCACCTCAACGACTCCCGAAAGGAGTGCGGCAGCCGGGTCGACCGGCATGAGCACATCGGCGAGGGCCGCATCGGCCGGGAAGGCTTCCGTTTTTTCCTTAGCGATTCTCGCTTGGCTCGCCTGCCCATGATCCTGGAGACCGACAAGGGGGACGACCTGGCCGAGGATGTCGAAAACCTGCGACTGCTGCGAACCCTTGCCGCCTGATCGGCTGCGTGCCAACTCGACCGGCTGCGAAGAAAATTCAGTGCCCCGGCCGGACTACTGCTTGTTTCCCGCAGGTCAATCGATTATGCTCCCGGAACCGTTGCGGGTGGAGCGCACCCGCTTGGGGTGGCCGCATTTCCTCGGCCTTCCCGGCGCAAGCCTCAACCCATCATTTCGAAAATCGGAGACCGGTGATACAGAACCGGTGTACGCAGGGTGGAAAGATGTTCAATCAGGAACTTGAAGTAACACTGCAAAAAGCCACGGCCGATCAGCTGAAACCGAAACCGGATCAGAACAATTTGGGATTCGGCCAGTTCTTCACCGACCACATGTTCACCATGCGCTGGAATCGGCGACAGGGCTGGCATGACGCCACCATCGAGCCCTACCGGACCTTTGCCATGGATCCGGCCGCCATGGTGTTCCATTACGGCCAGGCCATTTTCGAAGGCATGAAGGCCTACCGCGGCAAGGACGACCAGATTTTTCTTTTCCGGCCCCAGGACAACTTCGACCGCATGAATCAATCGGCGCTGCGGATGTGCATGCCCCGTTTTCCGCAGGATCGGGTTCTTCAGGCCCTGCGCGCCATGGTCTATCTCGATCAGGAATGGGTGCCCAAAACCCCTGGCGCGACCCTCTACATCCGGCCCACCATGATCGCCACCGAACCGGCCTTGGGCTTGCGGCCGGCCGAGGAATATCTGCTGTACATCATCTGCTGCCCGGTCGGCGCCTATTATTCCGGAGGCTTCAGCCCCACCAAAATCTATGTCGAGGACAGCTTTGCCCGCTCCGTCCCCGGAGGGGTCGGCAACGCCAAGACCGCCGGCAACTATGCGGCCAGCCTCAAGGCCCAGGACCTTGCCCATGACAAGGGCTACACCCAGGTTCTGTGGCTGGATGCGGTCGAACACAAATATGTCGAGGAGGTGGGCACCTCCAATATTTTTTTCCTGATCGACGGCGAAGTGATCACGCCGCCGCTGGAGGGCTCCATCCTGCCCGGCATCACCAGGGATTCGGTCCTTCAGCTGGCGCGCGACTGGGGCTATCCGGTCAGGGAGCGCCGCATTGCCATCGACGAGGTCATTGCCGCCGGCAAGAGCGGCAGCCTGCAGGAGAGTTTCGGCACCGGCACCGCGGCGGTGATTAGTCCGGTAGGCGAATTTTGCTATCGGGAAGAGCTGGTCCAGATCAACGGCGGCGTCGCCGGCACTCTGTCAAAACGGCTGTACGACGAGTTGCAGGCCATTCAATTCGGAGAGCGCGAAGATCCGCACAAGTGGAGAGTTCGGGTCGGTTGAAGCGATTTCCCTGTTGCTTCCCCCTCTTTTAAATCCAGTCATTTTGCAGGGTTGGACGATATATTTTTTTCGTCCGACCCTCCCTTGATTTTTCATTAACCGAACCTATTATTTTGCGCAGTTTGAAGACTGAAGCTTCGTTTTCGTCCATCAACGCGGTTTGAACCGACCGTCGGACATCAAACCACCCCTCTCGGTTCAAGCGTTTCGTTTCTGTGTTTACATCTAAAAAAGAAGAAGGAGGAATGTTCATGAAGATTCGTCCATTGAATGACCGTATCCTGGTCAAGAGATTGGAAGGAGAAGAGAAAACCGCCGGCGGCATCATTATCCCCGATTCGGCCAAGGAAAAACCGGCCGAAGGCGAAATCGTCGCCATTGGTCCCGGCAAGCGGAACGATGCCGGCGAGCGCGTTGCCATCGACCTGGCGGTCGGTGACCGGGTCTTGTTCTCCAAATACGGTGGCACCGAGGTGAAACTGGACGGAGAGGATTTTCTGATAATGCGCGAGGATGATATCCTTGGTGTGGTACAGGCGTAAAAAAAGGATCAATCCAAACGAATTGTTGAGGAGATAAAATAATGGCTGCAAAAGATTTGAAGTATGGTGCCAAGGCTCGGGAGAAGATGTTGACCGGTGTCAACACCCTGGCAAACGCTGTCAAAGTGACCCTCGGGCCCAAGGGCCGCAACGTGTTGATCGAGAAATCCTTTGGCGCGCCCGTCATCACCAAGGACGGCGTCACCGTGGCCAAGGAAATCGAGTTGAAGGACAAGTTCGAGAACATGGGCGCCCAGATGGTGAAGGAAGTCGCTTCCAAGACCTCGGACGTCGCCGGTGACGGCACCACCACCGCCACCGTTCTTGCCCAGGCCATCTACACCGAAGGCGCCAAGCTGGTGGCCGCCGGTTCCAACCCGATGGAAATCAAGCGCGGTATCGATGCCTCGGTCGCCGCCGTGGTTGCCGAACTCGGCAAGATTGCCAGCCCGACCAAGGAGCAGAAGGAAATCGCCCAGGTCGGCACCATTTCCGCCAACAACGACGAGACCATCGGCAACATCATTGCCGAGGCCATGGACAAGGTGGGCAAGGAAGGCGTCATCACCGTGGAGGAAGCCAAATCCATGGAGACCTCCCTTGATGTCGTCGAAGGTATGCAGTTTGATCGCGGCTATCTCTCCCCCTATTTCGTCACCGATCCGGAGCGGATGGAAGTCAGCATGGAAGAGCCGCTGATCCTGATCAACGAGAAGAAGATTTCCAGCATGAAGGATCTGCTGCCGATCCTCGAATCCGTTGCCAAGATGGGCAAGCCGCTGTGCATCATCGCCGAGGACGTGGACGGCGAAGCGCTGGCCACCCTGGTGGTCAACAAGCTGCGCGGCACCCTGAACGTCGCCGCGGTCAAGGCGCCGGGTTTCGGTGACCGCCGCAAGGCCATGCTGGAAGACATCGCCATTCTGACCGGCGGCCAGGTGATCACGGAAGACCTCGGTATCAAGCTCGAGAACGTCACCATCAACGACCTTGGCACCGCTAAGCGCGTGGTGATCGACAAGGATAACACCACCATCATCGACGGTGCCGGCGACAAGGAAAAACTGGCTGCCCGGGTCAAGCAAATCCGCGCCCAGATCGAGGATACCACCTCCGATTACGACCGTGAAAAGCTGCAGGAGCGTTTGGCCAAGCTGATCGGCGGTGTGGCGGTGATCAATGTCGGAGCGGCCACCGAGGTCGAGATGAAGGAGAAGAAGGCCCGGGTCGAGGATGCGTTGAACGCCACCCGCGCCGCAGTGGAAGAAGGTGTGGTCCCCGGCGGCGGCGTGGCTTACCTGCGTTGCCTCAAGGTTCTGGATGCCATCAAGCTCGAAGGTGAGCAGGCTTTGGGCCGGAACATCATCCGCCGTGCCCTTGAGGAGCCGGTACGCCAGATCGCCACCAATGCCGGTTGCGAAGGTTCAGTGATTGTCGAGCATGTCAAGAACCTGGAAGGCCCCATGGGCTTCAACGCCGCCAGCGAGAAATACGAAGATCTGATCGAGGCGGGTGTCATCGATCCGGCCAAGGTGACTCGTTCCGCCCTGCAGAACGCAGCTTCCGTGTCCGGCCTGCTGTTGACCACCGAGTGCATGATCGCCGAGCTGCCCGACGAAGACAAGGGCGGCGCCGCCGGTATGCCTCCGGGTGGAATGGGCGGTATGGGTGGCATGGGCGGCATGATGTAAGCCGATCCCGTCCCACCGACGCAACAATTCGTTGCTCAAGATGCCCTTTCTCGCTGATTTTTCGCGGGAAAGGGCATTGCTTTTGGTGAATGTCCCACGGAAACGCGGGCCGGTCGCCACGGAGTTTTCTTGTTGACAAACAACGGGAAATCTAGAATATTGCCGCGTTCAAGCCACCCGGCTTTTTTAGATACTGGCGATGTAGCTCAGTCGGTTAGAGCATACGGCTCATATCCGTAGTGTCCGGGGTTCAAGTCCCTGCATCGCCACCATTTCTAAGTCCGGAGTTGTCCGGCGACATATGGAAACCCGTAATCCTGTAAGGATTGCGGGTTTTTTTGTTTTCCAAACGAGTCTGGAAATCCTGCCAGTGGCTCAAGCTGGTGTTTTGGCGTGCCGGCGATCACGATATCTGTGTGAGTACTCTTGAGTTTTTGCGTTCTGTCGGCTAGTTTGGGGTTCCCCGCCCAATGGCGTGCCATCCAAAGAGCAGGATTGATGAAAACGGCAATCACTCCCCGCAATGCCGTATGTATGCGGCAAGCTGTCGAATGTCGCAGGAGTTCGTCGGAGTGTTTGCAATGAATGGCCCGATTGTTGCAAGGTGAAAAAGGGCAATAACCTATCCACAACCATTGGAGGAAAAATTATGACGGAGACCCAATTGCCATCCACCGAATCGAGAGTACCGACACTGCTGCCCTTTGTTTCGGTGGTTTTGGCTTTCGGTTTCTTGGTGGGAGGGAGTTCTCTCTTTGCTGCCCAGCCAGGACAACAGGGCGGTTTTAGCGGTAACAACAAACAGGCGGTGGGCGGTTTCACCGGTCCTGGCCCGGCACTCAGCACGGTTGACCAGGCGCAGAATCTGCGCGACGACGTGCCGGTCAGTTTGCGCGGGAATATTATCCAACACATTGGCGGCGATACCTATCTTTTTAAGGATGACAGTGGAACCATCCGTGTGGATATCGATCATGACATCTGGAACGGGCAAATCATCGGCCCGACGGACACGGTCAAGATCGACGGCGAAGTGGACAAAGACTGGAACAGCGTGGAGATAGACGTGAAACGGCTGATCAAGCAATAGGGGGCACGGCGAGCAGGCGAGGTCGTTTCATCCCTTGCCGCATGCTCGGATGCCAAGCAAAGCACCCAGTTTCCGCTTTGCCGTCTTGCCGCAACCTGTTCAGAGTGGCGAAATTGCGGAGTTGGCTTTGATTTCGAAAAAATCAACCGTTGAGGCGTCAGGAGAGGGTGTTTGCCTGGAAAGAGACCGGCTGCCGCTGCCGGTCCCGCTCGGCGGATTTTCGAGTTTGCCGTGAGCTCCGCAATGCTCGGTGGTGGGCAGGAAGAGTTCAACTCTGGGAAATTGATCGAGATCCTTGTGGATGCCGGTGCGGAGAAAGGCGTTGACCCACTGGAAAATATCGTGCCGCTGGATGGCTCGCCGCATCTTGACCATCCGGTTGCGCCGACTGCCCTCATCCATGAAGCAGGCCCGGCGAATGGCATCGCCCGTCCCCACGATATCGAAGGGATTGACCAGTAAGGCGCCGTTGTGGAGCTGGGCTGCCGCCCCGGTGAATTCGCTGAGAATGAGCACCCCGTTGTTGTCGATGGAGCAGGGCAAAATTCCTTTGCCACCAGATTCATGCCGTCCTTGAGCGGCGTGATCAACGCTATTTCGCAGGTGCGATAGTAGGCCAGCAGTTCATTTTGGCTTAGCGATCGGTAAATGTAGTGGATGGGGGCCATTCCACTTGACTGAAGCGGCCATTGATTTCTCCCACCAACCGCTCGATTTCCCGTTTGAGCGCCTCGTATTCCGGTACTTCCTCTCGGCTGGGCACCACCACCTGGATCAAGGTGACCTTGCCCCGCAGTTCGGGGTATCGTTCCAAAGCATCGGCAAACGCCCGTAATCGAAGAGGGATCCCCTTGGTGTAGTCAAGACGGTCGACTCCCAGAACCAGTTGCCGTTCCGGCAGATTGGCATGGATGATCCAGGCCTGATCCTGCACCTCCACTGAGGTGGCGGATTCCGCGAACTGCTTGAAATCGATCGAAATGGGAAAGGCGCCAATCAGCACCTCCCGCTCCGGAGTCTGGCAGTGGGCAATATGCCTGTGGCCGGTTATCCGCGCCTGCGGCATCAGCATGCGGGCGCAATCCATGAAATTGCGGCGATCGCGCATGGTCTGGAAACCCACCAGGTCATAGCGGAGCAGGGCATGGAAAATCTGGAAACGCCACGGCAGCTTGATGAACCCGTCAAGTGGCGGAAACGGAATGTGCAGGAAAAACCCGGTCCGCCGTTCGACCCCGATGGTTTTCAGGTAGTGCGCGACCAGAATCAGGTGATAGTCGTGCACCCAGACGTAATCTTCGCTATTGGTGTGGGCAGCGACCGCCTGGGCGAACTTGGCGTTGACCCGGTCATAGACCTGCCAGTAGGTGGGGTCGAAATTGCAGCGACTGGGGAGATCGTGAAACAGGGGCCAGAGGATTTCGTTGGAGAAACCGTGGTAATACTTCTGGATCTCTTCGGCGTTCAGATGCACGGGGCGCAGCGTGTAGCCGGTTTCGCGTGATCCGTTGGCCAGCAATTCGTCCAGGAATGCCGTGTCGATCGGAGTGTGCCCGCTGGTGCCCGTCCAGCCGATCCATTGGCCGCCGCGGTCGCGGAGGACTGGGCCCAGAGCGGTCACCAGCCCGCCGAAACCGGGCTTGATGGTCCACTGTCCCTTGTGCTGTCGATCGATCGCGATGGCCAGGCGGTTGGACACCACGGTCAGGCGCGTTGCTTTCATGGCGATGTCCGTGTCAGGTGGATGCAGTGGCCTTGAGCCACGTTTGCAGAAAACCGACCACGGCCGAGCAGTCGGCAAGATGTGCCTGGGCAGCGGTCGCTTTGCCGAAATCCCCCACCTTGATGCCGAAGCCGCGGCCGCGCAGGACGGCAAAGGCATCTTCGTCGGTATCGTCGCCGCCGAGATGAACGGCCAGCGTATCCTTGGGTTGGGAACCGAGCAGCTTGACGAGCGCATCGCCCTTGTTTCGGCCCTGGCAGCGCACCTCGACCCCTCCGTTGAACATGCGCCATTCCAGTTCGTGCTGCATGGCCCAGAAGCCCCATTTAGCCACGGTTTCCCGCTCCAGGACCGCGGCGGCCTTCGGGGTCATTCCCCCGGTATGCATGGCGATGGAGGCAACCTTTGTTTCCACTTTCTGGCCGTAGCGGCATCGCATCAAGGCATCGTGGATCGTGTCGAGACCGCGTTGCTGCACCTGGGTGGGGCGGTGGGTTTGTCTGTCGCCATTGAGCGGCCACCACTCGAAGCCGTGGCTGCCGACGATCGTCAGAGGCGGGTCGGCGAGCAAGGCAGCCACTTCATGCGCCGGCCGGCCGGAAATAATGGCGATTTCGGTCGTGCCCGAGGCCGCCAGATTCCGGAGCAGGTCCGCAACACCGGGGAGGGGATGTGCGTGTATGGGCTCGATTGCAAACGGCGCCAGAGTACCATCGTAATCCAGGCCGAGGAATCGAGAGGTGGCATTGCGGACCTGCCGCCAGAAATCCGGGATGTCAGCGAACGGGAAGCCGTCGTCGCCGAAGTTGTTGGTCATAGTTCGATCCGATCCGTTCCCGGATGCATGGTTGCGAACATCAGCGTGAGGTATTGCCGCAAATGCCGCGTAACCAGAAAATTGTCGAGCACCAGCGCTTTGGTCTTGTGTCCCATGATTGCCAATGGATCCCGGTAGTTGAGCAGGTTGCGGGTGCGTAGGGCCGCTCCTTCCGGAGTGCTGACTTGAGGATTTCGGCCACGCCGCCGCCCTCCCGGGTCGAGTTGACGTGCACCACCCGCAAGCCTTTCAACGGCGCGGCGAGTTGCCGGAGATGGTCAATGACCGCGTCGTCGACAATGGTGGCGTATTCGTCGAGAATGGCCGTCATGGTGGCGCTCCTTCTCCGTGCAGGGGCTGAAAAAACAATGCCACTTCCCGCCTGAGATCGGACAGGGTGGTGAAGTAGGGGGCGATGGCATTGAGTCGGCGGATCGATTCGGCATATTCCTCCGCGTCGCCTGCATGCAGCCATTCGGCGAAGTCGCTGCGCCTGCTTGCGGTTCGCCGCCGGGCATCGATGAAATGATAGAAAACCGAGCCCGGCGAGAGGCCGGCGATCTGGGTGGCCATCTCCTCCGGGCGAACGATCCGCTTGCCAGTGTCGAAGATCACGATTTGCGAGCGGATGAATTTGAAGCGCTGGTTGGAGCGCGGCCAGGAGATCCATTCGCTTTCTGCGAGCCGTTCCTCGATGACCTGACCAGCTCCTGGCGCAAATCCTCGATGGCGCGGTACTGGCTGGGATCGACGATCGCCAGCCGCTCGCGATGGCGACCGGTCGAGGATCAGTCGCCAAAAACCAGGTCGTTGCGGATCCAGCCGACGGCGGTGCCGCTCTGGTAGTACCCCAGCTTGACCCAGTCGCCTTCCTTGGCGAGAATGGTGTAGATCTCGCCCTGCTCGGCGCTGGCCACCACGTTGGCGCTCGCCGAGGCCGAACCGCGGATATTGGCCTTTTCCACAAGAATCACCGCCGTATCGATATCCGAAACCAACGGTTTGTGCACCCAACCGCTGTTATCCAACCAATCGTGGAAATACACCCAGCCCTTCTCTTCTTTTTTGATTTCGATCGGATAGCCCAGAGGTGCGGTGTACAGAATTGCGCTGTTCAGGTCGGGCTTTTCACGGATGTTGACCTGGTCCTTGGCAATGCTTTTCGCCTCGGCCGAGGCGATGCCGCAGACCAGCAGCGCGGAGAGAAAGAAGCCGGTACAAAAAATGGAAAACGGTCTGTCGATCATGGAGTGTCCCTTGTTGACGATGCACGAACATCGTGAGTTGTCGCGATTGCAGGGGAGGAGCGGCATGGTCCGGTCACGGTCCCTGGCGTAAATCGGTCGCCACCGACACCACCCGTAGCTTCCCCTTCTGCAGGGGAGGCTACGGTGTTCCCTGGGCGACCGCAAAGATATGTTTCCAACAATCGTTCCAGGTCCTTGTCCGGTGGTGGATGCCAGGAGCAAGCGAGCGTCCGTTATCTGCGACAAGGGGCGCAGTGATAAATCTTCAAGAAATAATAGTACGTTATTTCAATTAGTTTTGAGCGATGGCTCCGGGCGTGGATGCGCGCAGCGACAAGGGGCGCCGCATGCGGGAGGTCTCCGGCCGTTGGGCAGGGCGGGAGGGCGCGATTGTCTTGTTTGACAATACTTTGTCTTCTCGTGCAGGAATCGTCCTGCTGGGAAGGAATTGGTGCCGCTCAGGCGGACAGGCGGAAAGAGGGGGATAGGTTGTGCTTCTTAAGCAGGGCGTAAAGGCGGGAGCGGGACAATCCGGAAATGGAGCAGGCCGCCTCCATGTTGTCGGCCAGGTTCAGCAACTCCCGCAAATAGCGCTGCTCAAATTGGGCGATAGTGACCTCCCGCGCTTCAACCAGCCGGGGCAGGGCCAGGGCGTTGACGCCGTCGCCGCGAACCAGGGGCAGTTCGGCGACGGCCTGGCCCTGCTCGACCGAGGCCCGGGCCAGATGGACCCGGATATAGATCGGCAGGTGTTTGGGAAAGAGGACCGGTTCGTGCCGAGCCGCGGAAACGGCCCGCTCTAGGGCGTTGACCAACTCGCGCACATTGCCCGGCCACTCGTAGCGGCCAAGGACTTCGAAAAAATCGGGGGAGAACGATTTGCCGCTCAAGCCGTAGCTCTGGCAGAGTTTGTCGACGTGGTGAGCGGCGATGAGGGGGACGTCCTCGATACGGTGGCGCAGGGAGGGCAGCTCCATGGTAAAGGACCGCAGGCGAAACAGCAAATCCTTGCGGAAGCGGTGCCGCTGGACCATGGTGTCGAGGTTGCGGTTGGTGGCGGCGATCAGGCGGAAATCGCTGCGTAGCACCGTGCCTCCGCCCACCTGGCGGAATTTGTGCTCCTGCAGGACCCGCAAAAAGGATTTCTGCACGGAAAGGGGCAATTCCCCCACCTCGTCGAGAAAAAGGGTGCCGCCGTCGGCCCGTTTGATCAGGCCGCTCTGGCTCTTATCGGCACCGGTGAACGCCCCCCGTTCGTACCCGAACAAGATGCTTTCGACCAAGGTCTCGGGCAGGGCGGCGCAGTCGACCACCACGAATCGCTGGCCCGCACGGCGGCTGTTGTTGTGGATCGCCCAGGCGAACAGTTCCTTGCCGGTCCCGGTTTCCCCGGTGATGAGCACATTGGCGTCGCTGCCCGCGGACAGGGCGAGCCGGTCCAGACAGCGTTTCATCTGGAGGCTGTTGCCGACAATGTCCTTGAGCGTTTCCTCGTTAAGGGTGGTATGGGGCTGTTTGAGGATTTTCTTGGCCCGGTATTGCATGGCCCTGACCAGGGGCAGAGTCATGGCCCGGGCGGTTCCGGGGCGTTCCACGTAATCCCAGGCGCCCATCTTGATGGCATTTTCGGCCTGGTCGGCATCGCCCGCATCGGCGAGAATGATCACCTCGGGCAGGGAAGGGGTGTCGATCAGCTCGGGCAAGACGCCCATGCTGTTGCCGTCCGGCATCTCGGCATTGAGAAAGATGACGTCAAAAGGACTGGCGGTCGCCAGTTCCAGACCCTGGAGCAGGGTCCGCGCGGTCACCACCTGATGGCCGGCGTGGACGATTTCCTTGGCCAGGACGGCAACGAACGATTCCTGGGTGTCAATGATCAGTATTTTCGACATGCACTCTTGAGGAACATGAGGGAAAACAACGGATTGCGGCAACTGGCAAGGCCGCCCGGCCGAGGCGAACAGTAAGGCGCCACGGTGTGCTTTGGATAGTTGGGTCAATCTATGCAAAAGTGCTTGGCCACGTCAACGGTATTTCGCCCCGCGATGGCAGAAGGGCCAATTTTCGGAAAAATGTGCAGGAACAGGGCATTGCTTTTACGGCCCGGCTTTGTTTATGTGACTAGAGGAGCCGGGACCGGGGACAGGGCGGATGGCCGCCATGGAGCGTCCCGGATCGATTCCGCAAGGGGAGGACAACATGATCCGGCGCATCCTGTGCTATGGCGACTCGAATACCTGGGGCTACGATCCGGTGACCAAGGACCGCTTCGACGAAACAACCCGCTGGCCGAGGGTGCTGGGGCAGGCGTTGGGGCAAGGCTGGGAGGTGATCGAGGAGGGCCTGGGCGGCCGGACCACGGTTTGGGACGACCCCATCGAAGGCTACAAGAACGGGCGCGACTACCTGATTCCCTGCCTGGAATCGCATCGGCCGCTGGATGCGGTCGTGCTGCTGCTGGGGATCAACGATCTCAAACAACGGTTCAGCCTTTCGGCCTACGATGTTGCCCAGGGCGTGGGGGTGTTGGTGCGGGTGGTGCAGGCCAGCCAGGCCGGCCGGCTGGGGCGGCCGCCCCAAGTGCTGCTGTTGGCGCCGCCGCCGCTGGCACCGCCTGTCGCCTATGGGGAAATGTTTGCGGGCGCGGCGGAAAAATCGCGCAAGTTTTCCGCGCACTTTGCCCTTCTGGCCCAGGAATTGGGTTGTGCCTTTTTAGATACCGGGCAAGTGGTGGTCTCCAGCCCGCTGGACGGCATCCATTTTGAAAGGGAAGAGCATCGCAAACTGGGGGGCGCGGTGGCCGAGTCCATCGGAAACCTTGTGGCCTGATCGGCAACAGCCGGACCAACTGCGCCGGAAAATGGATGCCTCTGCCGCTTTTCAATCTCCTTGTTGTTCTGATGCCATTTCTTTTTTTGGGAAAGACTCTCACTTGAAAGCCATCGCTTCGTTGCTATAGTTGAAGTGTCGGGAGACCGCCAAATTTACATGGCGCGGGCGAGCAACACGGCGTTCGCGCGCATCCCGGCTTGAGGCCAGATGTTCTTCGCCGTAGCGGCGATTGCAATAATGAGAAAAACCGGTTGACGGCGCCGGGCCGCGCCGTGGGAGGGAATCATGAAGCGTCAGAACGAGATGATGGCATCGTTTGCCATGGCCCATCGCGAATTCATGAGCAATTTGGAAAGCTCGATCGGTTTGCTGGAGAAAGACATCGACGAAACCGTTGAAATGGAAAGTCTCTGCACCGATGAATGGTGCATGGCCACCGAACACAACCTCGACGAGTTGACCAAGATGATCTATTCGATTAGCGAACCCCGCTGGATCACCGACGAGGATTCCCGGAGGATCAGTAACCTGCGCCGGCGCATCCACGACCTGTATGCCAGGTATCGGAGCGTGAGGCCGGTGGAGGCCTGCTGCTGATCCGTCGCCAGGGGAAAAGTGCCGGCATGGCCGGCCTTGCCTCGTGGGGAAATCCAGCGAAAAAAGAGCCGCGGCCGAATACCGGTCGCGGCTTTTTTGCGTCGAATCGGCGGATTTATCCCATTGCATCCATGGTTTCGGCCAGCTTGGCGAGATCGACCCGGCGTTCGTACAGCGGCCGCCTATCGCCGGCATAGGCCGCGAGCTGTTCTTCGAAGACCGGTTTTTCCTGGCGATAAAAAATGCCGAGGCGCAGCGGCTCTTCCTCGCAGGCGCGGGCAAAGGCCTGGATTCGGTCGGTGGGATCGTGATCTTCCGGCAAAGGCGCGGTGTGGGCCGCGAACCATGGGTAGGTGTTGTGCTTGTTGAAGGTGACGCAGGGTTGGAGCACATCGACCAGGGCATAGCCGTGGTGGCGGATCGCCGCCCGCAGGACGGTGCGGGCGTGCTCGGCCTGGCCGACGTAGACGCGGGCGACGAACGAGGCACCCAGGGCGATGGCCACCGCCAGGGGATTGAACGGCTCCAGGATCACCCCGCCGACCTGCAGCGGGGTGACGAAACCGCGTTGGCTGGTCGGCGAGGCCTGGCCTTTGGTCAGGCCGTAGACCATGTTGTTGTGGACAATGTTGGTCAGGTCGGGATTGCGGCGGATGCAGTGGAGAAAATGGTTGCCGCCTTCGCCGTACATGTCGCCGTCCCCGCTTTCGGCGATCACCGTCAGGCCGGGATTGCTGGCCTTGATGGCGGTGGCCGGTGGCAGAGCGCGGCCGTGCAGGCCGTTGAAATAGTGGGCATTGCAGTATTGCGGCAACTTGGCCGCCTGGCCGATGCCGGAAACCAGTACGGTCCGTTGCGGGTCGAGGGCCAGTTCGGCCAGGGTTTCGCCGACCAGCTTCAGGATGCCGTGGTTGCCGCAGCCGGGGCACCAGGCGACATCGCAGCCCCGGCGGATCCAAGAATGGGCACTCATCGTTGTTCCTCCTTGCGCAGCAGGGCTGCGATGTCCTCGACGCTGAAGGGCAGGCCGTTGTACTTGAGCCATTGATCCGCGATAACGCAGCCGGTTTCGCCCCGCAGCAGTCGGGCGAATTGGCCGGTGGCGTTGTTCTCGATGACGATGATCCGCTCGGCCCCACGCAGATATTGGTCCAGCGACGCGGGCAGCGGGTAGACCTGCACGCAGTGGAGCAAGGCGGTCCGCTCCAGTGGAACCCGCGCCAGGGCCTCGACGATCGCCGGTCCGGTGGAGCCCCAGGCGATCAACAGCCGCCGGTAATCGGCCGGGCCGTGCAGGCGGGGCGGCAGGGCCAACTCTTCCCGCAAGGGGCGGTATTTGGCCAGGCGCTTGTCGACCATGGCGGTCCGCACTTCGAACTCCTCGGTGATTCGGCCTTCTTCGTCGTGCTCGTCGCTGTCGGCGCAGACCAGCCCGGCGCCGTGGCCCGGAATGCCGCGCGGCGAGATGCCGTCCGGGCCGGGGGCGTAGCGCCGGTAATCCGGAGCGGTGGCGACGATGCGAGCCGTTGGCGGCGCTGCCGGCAGCGGCAGGGGATCGAGATCGCAGAGCGAGTCGAGCAGGTATTGGTCGGTCAGCACGATGACCGGCGATTGGCTGGCATCGGCCATGGCAAAGGCGTGGGCCGTGCAGGCAAAGGCCTCCTCCGGAGAGCCGGGGGCGAGGATGGCGCGGGGAAATTCGCCGTGGCCCGCATAGCGGGCGATTTCCAGGTCGCCCTGTTCGGTGCGGGTCGGCAGGCCGGTTCCGGGACCGGGCCGCTGGGCCAGGTGGACGACCAGAGGGGATTCGATCGCGCCGCACAGGCTCATGCCCTCGGCCATCAGGTCAAAGCCGCCGCCGGAGGTGGTGACCAGGGCCTGGGCGCCGGCATACCAGGCACCGAGCCCCATGTTGACCGCGCTGATCTCGTCTTCCGCCTGTTCGACCACCAGGCCGTGGGCTTCGGCCTGTTTGGCGAGATGGATCAGCACCCCGGTGGCCGGCGACATCGGGTAGGACGAGACAAAGGTACAGCCGCCGGCCAGGGCGCCCAGGGCCACGGACTGGGAACCGTCGAGCAGCAGTCGCTGGCCGGTGGGGGCGGGCCGGGTGGGCAGGGCGAAACGGCCGTGGTCGGCCGCACCGGCTTCCCAGCCGCTCCGGGCCGCCTCCAGGTTTTGGGCCAGGATATCGCCTTCGCCGAAGGTCCGGTGCAGGGCCGCTGCCAGCGGCGTCATTTCCCAGCCGAGCAGGCGGACCAGAAAGCCGCAGACAACACTGTTGGCCAACAGGGCGCCTCCGGCCCGGACGCCGAGTTCGCGCAGGGGCAGGGGCTGGATGTCGGGCCGCTGGCCGAACACCTCCGGGTCGCCGACCAGCAGGGTGGCGGCGGTGCAGCGCCCGCTCAGGCGGTCGAGGGCGTCCCGGTCGAACAGGACGCAGCAGTCCACCCGGTCGGAAAAGGCGCGCACCGGCTGGGGCGAGATCCGCAAGCAGGTCGAGTTGCTGCCGCCGCGGATGCGCGACATGAATTCGTTGACCACCATGACGTGGAGGCCGCCGGCAACAGCGGCCCGTGCCAGGACCAGGCCGACGGTCTGCAGGCCATGCCCGGCCTCGCCGCCGAGTACCACATTGACTTCGCTGGATGGAGCTGGGAGCATCGAGGGACCTCCTGGTGGAAGTGAGGACAGAGATGCGAGCGGGCGCTACTCCTTCAGCACGACCCGCAGGCTGCCGTCGCGGATTTCGATGGTTTCGACCCCGTCGGCAAAACTCTTCCAGAAACCCGGGTCGGTGCCGAATTCCTGGATCAGGTCGATGTTTTTCAGGCCACCGAGCCAGGCATTGGGCAGGGGAACGCCCATCACCGACACCCCGCGGAGAATGACCACCGGCCGGCTGTTGCGGAAGGCCAGTTCGGCACCGGCCCTGACCTTGAGAATCCTGCCGCCCATGATGGGAAAATCCGGATCGAGCGGGATCAGCAGCTTGGCACTGACCAGGTCGTTGGCGAAATCGACCACCAGCCGGGTGGCCAGATCGGTATTCTGGGCGATCATGCCGTTGATCTCCCGCTCGCTCAGCCGGATCTCGCGGGAAGCGCCTTTCTCGCTGTAGGGTTCGGGGGTCAGGTCCTCCGCCGTCGGCATTTCCCGCGGCCGTTGCTCCGTGTCGTGCCGTACCTGGCGGTCGCCGAGCCGCTCGAAGCGCTCTAGCTTGCGTTCCAGCTGCTGCTCTTCGGCCTGGCTGAGCACTACCGGTTCGAATGGGCTGGGAAAGAGCCAGCTCTTGACAATGAATACCGTGCCCACCATGGTAACCAGCATGGCCAGGATCACAATGCCGGCCACCTTGGCTCCGGACAGGCCGGTCGGTTTTTTGGGGGGATCGTTTTCCATGTCGCCTCCAGGCGCGTATTTTTTCTGTTTCCTCTCCTCTATACGGCACCTCCGGGCCGCTGTCAAACGCCGCCTGCACGGCGACGATTTTTCCCCGGAACCGACAAAAAAACAGATCGATACGAATAGGGGGCAATTATTGCCTTGCACGGCCGGCCAATCTCCTGTATGTGCATCGCACTTCCAGCAACGCACTCCTCGACACTCCCATGGGCTTTTGACGGCGATGAACGGTTATCTCATTTTTATTCTGGCGATTCTCCTGCTCGGCTACCTGCTCGAACTGACCGTGGCCCTGCTCAACCTCCGTTCGCTCAGCCCGGTGCTGCCGGACGAATTCGCCGGGGTGTACGACCGCGACGAGTACGCCCGCTCCCAGGAATACACCCGGGTCAACACCCGGTTCTCCTTGGTCCAGTCGACAGTGGGCCTGCTGGCCACTCTGGCCTTCATCCTTGCCGGCGGGTTCAATTTGGTCGATGTGGCGGCCAGGGGCTTCGACTTTTCGTCGATTCCCACCGGCCTGGTGTTCACCGGGATCTTGGCCGTGCTCGTAGGCCTGCTCAATCTGCCCTTTTCCGCCTATTCGACCTTTGTCATCGAGCAGCGGTTCGGCTTCAACACCACCACCGTGGCCACCTTTCTCCTAGATACGGTCAAGGGGCTGCTGCTCGGGGTGCTGCTCGGCGGGCCGTTGCTGGCCGCCATCCTCTGGTTTTTCGAGACCAGCGGGCCGAAAGCCTGGCTCTACTGCTGGGTGGCGGCGGTGGCCTTCATTCTGGTGGTCCAGTTCCTGGCGCCGGTGGTGATCATGCCGCTGTTCAACAAATTCACTCCCCTGGCCGAGGGCGAACTCAAGGAGGCGATCACCCGTTACGCGGCGGCCCAGCGCTTTGCCATCCAAGGAATCTACACCATGGACGGCTCCAAGCGCTCCACCAGGGCCAACGCCTTTTTCACCGGCTTCGGCCGCTTCCGGCGCATCGTTTTTTTCGACACGCTCATGAAGCAACTCGCCGCCAGCGAGATCGTGGCCGTGCTCGCCCACGAAATGGGGCACTACAAACTCAAGCATATTCCGACGATGATGGCGCTCTCCATCGCCCAGATGGGGATCATGTTCTTCATCCTTTCTCGCTTCCTCGAAAATCCGGGACTGTTCGCCGCCTTTGGCATGGAGCAGGTATCGATCTACGCCTCCCTGGTCTTTTTCGGCTTTCTCTATTCCCCGATCTCGACCATCCTGGCCATCGGCTTCAACGCCTTTTCCCGCCGCAACGAATACCAAGCCGACCGGTTCGCCGCCCGGACCGACGGTGCCGGAGCTGGCGGCGAGCACCTGATCAGTGGGCTCAAGCGGCTGAGTGTCAGCAATCTGAGCAACCTGACCCCGCACCCCCTGCACGTGGCGCTCAATTACAGCCATCCCCCGATCCTGGCCCGGATCGAAGCCCTGCGGCGGACCGCCGTCCAGCCGGACCGCTGACATGGCCCCGGTGGACAGCCGCCTCCACGCCGCCTGGCTGAGCCAGCTGGCGCGAGAATACCGCGACATCTGCTACCAGTACGGCATCGGCCTGCGCCTGCCGGTGCTCGCTATCGGCGGCGGCGAACGGCAGCTGGGCAGTTGGTCGGCCGCTGACAGGCGCCTGGCCCTCAGCCCGGTCCTGATCGGCCGCCACCCCTGGAACGTCACCCTCCAGGTGCTCAAGCACGAGATGGCCCACCAAATGTGCAGCGAACTCCACGGCCGGGAGGACGCCGGCCATGGCGCGCTGTTTCGCGAGTGCTGCCTGCAGCTCGGGCTCGATGCCCCCTTTCATCGGGCCAGCGGCGACCTGGCCGAGGGCATCGCCGCCCTGGACTCGGGTTCGGCCTCCACCGAAAAAGGACGGCAGATCATCGCCAGGGTGCGCAAGTTGCTGGCCCTGGGCGCCTCCGACAACGAACACGAGGCGGCCCTGGCTGTGCAGCGGGCCGAGGAGCTGCTTGCCCGGCATCGGCTCGATTTCGACGGCCTGGCCGAGGACCAGGAATTGGTGCATCGGACGATCAATACCGGCGGTCGGACCCTGGCCATGTATCGCAAGGCGATCTGCGCCATCCTCGAGGGCTGCTTCGGGGTGCGGGTGATCTGCGCCTCGCTCTACGACCCGCAGGCCGACTGCTCGTTCAAGACCATCGAGCTGCTGGGCCGCGAGGAAGAGGTGGCCGTTGCCGAGCACTGCTACCATTTCCTCGAGAACCGGCTGCACACCCTGTGGCAGCGCCATCGTCAAGAATTCGCCGGCCATGGCCGCATCGCCAGGAAGAGCTATTTTCTCGGCCTGTTGGCCGGGTTCAGGGAAACCCTAGAACGGTCCCGGCGTCCGGCTGCCAAGCCGGCCGAATCCAAACCGGCATGTCGGCAGGACCGGCAGGGACGGGAGCTGCCGGTCCTGCGCCAACAGGAGCGGCTGGAGGCCTTCGTGTCCTTCCGTTTTCCCCGTCTGCGGCGGATGCGGAAACAGGGCGGCACCATGGACCGCGCCGCTTACCAGGAGGCGGTGGCCGCGGGCCGCAAGATCGTCCTGCGGCGTCCCATGACGGACGGCGAGCAGGACGGCCCCCTGTTGCTGACCTGAACCGCTGACCTGAGCGCCGGGCCTGCGGCGCTTCTGCGCCACGTGGGCGATGGATGAGGACGGCGCGCCTTGCTTGACGCATCGCCATGCCGTTGAGTATACAGAAAAGATCCGAAGCCTGTGGAGGAGCAAGATCGGTGAATTACACGATGGAACGTTGGAATATCAACAAATCGGCGGATCTGTACGGCGTCAGCGAATGGGGCGGCGGTTATTTCTTTGTGGCCGAGAACGGCGACATGATGGTCATGCCCGAACCCGGCGCGGTGGAACGGGCGGTGAGCATCGCCGAGATTGCCAAGGGCATCCGCGAGCGGGGTTTCGACATGCCGGTGCTCCTGCGCATCGAGAACATCCTCGACGCCCAGATCACCAGCCTCAACGAAACCTTCCGCTCGGCCATGGAGGAGCTGGGCTACACCGGCGCCTTCATGGGTGCCTATCCGATCAAGGTCAACCAGCAGCAGCAGGTGGTGGAAAAGATCGCCCAGTTCGGCTCCCGCTACCACCACGGCCTGGAGGCCGGGTCCAAGGCCGAGTTGATCGCCGCCATGGGCATGATGAGCGACAAGAAGGCGGTGCTGATCTGCAACGGCTACAAGGACGAGGAATTCATCGACCTGGGCCTCTACGCCACCAAGATCGGCTACACCTGCATCCTGGTGGTGGAGATGCCGGACGAGTTGCCGCTGATCATTGCACGGTCCAAGGCGCTGAACGCCAAGCCCATCCTCGGCATCCGCATCAAGCTGTCGGCCCAGGCCGGCGGCCACTGGTCGGAGTCCGGCGGCGAACGCTCCATCTTCGGGCTCAACACCAGCCAGATCATCCAGGCGGTGGACCTGTTGGCCAGCGCCGGCATGCTCGACTGCCTCAAGCTGGTCCACTACCACCTGGGCTCGCAGATTTCCAATATCCGTGAGATCCGCACCGCGGTCAACGAGGCCTGCCGGGTCTATGCCGGCCTGATCAGGGAGGGGGCCCAGGTCGAATACCTCGATCTCGGCGGCGGCCTGGCGGTCGATTACGACGGCTCGCAGTCCAACTTCCTTTCCAGCCGCAACTACACCCTCAAGGAATACTGCACCGACATCATCGAGGCGGTGATGACCTCGCTCTCCGACGACGGCATCCCCCACCCGATCATCGTCACCGAATCGGGACGGGCCCTGGTGGCCTACTATTCGATCTTGCTGTTCAACATCCTGGACGTCACCCGCTTCCATGCCGATCCCCTGCCGGAAAAACTGACGGAAAACTGCCCGTCGCAGCTGGAATACATGCACCAGGCGCTCAAGGGCCTGACCATCCGCAATATCCAGGAGGTGTTGAACGACGCCATCTTCTACCGCGACGAGACCCGGCGGCTGTTCCAAACCGGCCAGATCAGCCTGCGCGAGCGTTCGCTGGCCGAGCAGCTGTTCTGGACCACGATCAACGAGATCAACCGCCTGGCCAAGGAATTGAAGAACCCCAGCGCCGAACTCATCGATCTCGACCGGGTGCTGTCGGATTTTTATTACTGCAATTTCAGTGTGTTCCAGTCTCTGCCCGACTCCTGGGCCATTGGCCAGCTCTTCCCGATCACGCCCATTCACCGGCTCGACGAGGAACCGACCCGCAAGGGCATCCTGGCCGACATCACCTGCGACTGCGACGGCAAGATCGACCAGTTCATCGACAAGCGCGGCGTCAAGCGCTACCTGCCCCTGCACGAGTTGCGGCCCTACGAGGAATACATCCTCGGCGTCTTTTTGGTCGGCGCCTACCAGGAAACCCTGGGCGACCTCCACAACCTGCTGGGCGACACCAACGTGGTTACCATCCGCATCCAGGACAAGGGCGAGTTCGAATTCGTCAGCGAGCAGGAAGGCGACACCGTGGCCGAGGTGCTTTCCTATGTGCAGTACGACCCCAAGCGGCTCTTCGTCCGTTTCCGCGAGACCGCCGAGCAGGCGGTGCGGACCGGCAGAATCAGCGCCCAGGAACGGCGGGAGATCGTCGATGCCTATGAGGCGGGATTGAGGGGGTATACGTATTTTGAGAGGTAGAGCGGACTGTCTCTAAATATTCTGAATCAAGATGATTGTGGAAATGGATTACATTAAAATATTTGTAACTGTTGCCCTCGCTGTAACGGGATGGATTGTTGTACATTATTTTACGTCCAGGAGAGAAGTAAATAATAAGCGGCGAGAAATTTCCATCAAGCATTTGGTTGATGCGTATCGTGTGTTGACACATGATATATCTCACAGAAAATTGAGTGAAAACCGAATGATTGAGTTGGAAAATTTAATTTCTGATATTCAACTATTTGGTTCTGTGGAACAGATATCATTGGTTAAAAATCTTGCTGACGATGTGGCGTCAGGTGGGCCGTTCGAGTTGGATCCATTAATTAACAGCTTGAGAAGTGATTTAAGATCCCAATTGAAATTGATGAAAGTTGAAGATAATGTGCGCTGGCTGCGTCTTGGTAAATAACTTGTCCTGTTGTTGAATCAGTGAAGTGTATTTTTATCGTCATCCTGAATCCGTGATATCAGTGCGGTGAAAATGCTCCCGATGTGATGATTTTATATCGTTTTTTGATCACTATAAAAACTCACCTGTTGGATGAATTTTTATGCATCGAAATGGCTGAGTAAAATCAATATGATTATTGCACTTTTATTTTATTGTCTTCACAGATTCAGGCTTCTTTTTTTAGGCCTGTCAGGGGCGATTGTAAGCCTTGTGGGCTGATACTGGTGCTTGTCAACCGAACGCTACGGTCACTTCGGCGTCTTGATCATTGAAAAATCCGTCGTTTGGCGAAGCGAAGGCGCAGTTATCCTGCATCGTGCCGATTTGTGCTCGTACATCTTCCTTAGCTGGCCGGCCAGATACATCAATTCCTGGATTACGGTGCGCAGCCGTCGGCGTTTGGCCGAATGCCGCACCGGCTCCAAGGGAGCGATCAAGGCTGTTTGCCCGATGAAGCGGAGGATGTTGTAGGCAAAGGCGGCCAAAGCCATCACTAGGGCGTTGGTGGCGAACTTGCCGCTCGGCAGGCGTTCAAGATCGAGATCGGTCTTGAACTCGCTGTGGAACTGCTCCGAAGTGGCATGCTGCCGATAGAGTTCGTCCACATCTTCCGGCTCCAGCGCAAGGTCGGTCCACCAGCCCTCAAGGGGCATCTCCGGAGCGGATCGGCGCGAGACGGCCGCATCCGGGTTCGTCCGCAACCGGAAAAAATAGGGCAGCGCTTTGGCTGCAAAGCGTTTCAGGCCGGCCAGAGTATGGGCAGAAGCCAGATCGCAACTGCCATGATCACCAGAGTCAGGGGAACTCCTATCTTGATATAGTCGATAAAGCGGTACCCGCCCGGGCTCATAATTAACAGATGGGCAGGGTGGGAGAGGGGGCTGGCATAGCTTGATGAGGCGGCGATGGCAACGGTCATCATCAGGAGATGCGGTGAAATATTGAGAGATGCCGCGGTACTCAGGGCAATAGGCGACATGAGAACCACCAGGGGGGCGGTGGGAATAACCTGGGTTCCAATCACTGTTACCAGAAAAAGAACAGCCACCACCCAGCGAGGACCGAGACCACCGACCATGGGGATCAGGTGGCTGGTCACCAGTTCGGCAGCGCCGGTGTTTTGGACCGCTACGCCCAGCGGCAGCATGGTGGCAACCAGGAAAATGACCTTCCATTCGATGGCGCGATAAGCCTCGTCGATGGTCAGGCAGCCGAACAGCACCATAAGGGCGGCGCCCGTGAGGGCGGCGATGGAGATATGGACATAGCCGAGGATGGCGCTGAGCAGGACTGCGATCATGATGGCTATTGCGTAGGGCGCCTTGTTCATCAACGGCACCTGGGTCGCTTCCTTGTCAAGCACAAGGAAGTTAGGGTCACGGGCCACGGCCTCCAGACTCTGGCGTTGTCCATAAACCAAGAGGGCATCGCCGAATTGCAGCGGCATATCCTGCAGATGGAGCCGATGGGCCTGGCCTTTTCTCCAGATAGCCAGCACACTGAGCCCGTAGTGATCGCGGAAGAGCAGGTTTGCCAGAGTCTGGCCGGCCAGCGTTGTCCGCGGCGACAACAGGACTTCCGTCACTGTGACCTGCTGGGATTCCAACTCGGCAACCAGGCCGGGAGAGGGCCTTTCAATGAGCAGGGCCTGCAAGCCTACAAGCGCTTCAAGGTCATATTTCGTGCCCTGCAGGATAAGCAAATCATCCTTTTGGATAATTTCCTCGGACGATGGCATGAATAATAGCGCCTTTTCCCGGAAGATGCCGATGACGGTCAGGCCAAAGGCATTGCCCAACCGGCTTTCCACAAGATTTCGCCCCACCATGATCGACCCGTCAGGGACGCGCATGGGCAGGAGCGAGGTTTGCTCTGTGACCAGTTGATCGATTGAGTTTACCGGGGTACAACAGAGCGGGGCAACAAGACCGTCGGCAACCAGTTTTTCCAGGGCCTGCTGTTCTCCTTGAAGGAGCAGGCGGTCGCCAAGGGCAAAAGGGCGCCGCCGCACATTCTGGACCGCCTCTCCCTGGGCCGTGTGCAGGGACAGCACATGGACCCGATATTTTTGCCGCAGCCGGCTTTCAGCCACCGTGGTGCCGATGAAGGGAGAATCCTTAACGATGACGGTTTCCGCCATGGTCAAGCCTTGCAGCATCTGTTCGTTCATTTCGTGATTCGCTTCGACGCAAAGATGCTGATGGCCGTTGAAATATTGCAGATGATTGGGGTGGCCGTGAACAATAATAGTGTCGCCTTCCTGGAGTTTCTCTTGCGGCCGAGGGGCAAGAATCAGTTCGCCCCGGCGTTTAAGACCCAAGACGGTCAAGAAAAGGGCTGATCCCAGGCGGCTTTCAATCAAAGTGCGGCCGGCAAGTTTGGAGCCGTGCCGGATCCTGAGGGTGAACAAGTGGGTGGTCAGTTGATAGGAGGATTCCAGAGGGCCTTGATAGGCAACATCCTTTTTCTTGCTGGATCCGGGGAGTATCCGTCTGCCTATAAGAATGACAAAAAGAATGCCGGAAACCACGAGAGCCGCGGTAATTGGCGTGAAATCAAGCAGTTTAAAAGGCGGGAAACCTGCGGACGCGAGCGCCTCGGTAGCCAGGATGTTCGAGGGGGTTGAGATACCGGTAAAAGGCCCGCCGAGGAGACAACCCAGGGCCATGGGCAAGAGCAATCGGGACGGGGAGCGGCCGCTACGCCGTGCTAGTTCCATGGTGGTCGGCAGCATGATGGCGGCAACGGTTGTGGTATTGATCAGGGCCGAAAGAATAGCGGCTGCGGCCATCAGGGCAACAATGATGATCACTTCGCTGTTTTGGGCAAGACGCTGAATGGGCTGTCCTAAACGATACGCCACGCCGGTGCGGGTGAGTCCGGCGGTGAGAATGAACATGCCCATTACCGTGATGACCGCCGAACTGCTGAAGCCGGCCAATGCTTCCGTGGATGACACCAGCCCCGTCAGCGCCAGGGCGGAGAGTACAAGCAGGCCGGTCACGTCAACAGCAATCCAGCCGCCGATAAAGAGAACCAAGGCTGCAAGAATAATGGCAACCAGAATAATCAGATGCGTCATGAGGCTGTTCTCGGGAGTAGAAATTTTTTTAATACGTTGTTCAACATAGTTTTGGTTAAATGTCTCTCTCAATCCGGGGAATCTTGAAAAAAAGCCCATTTTCCCTTGGCAAGGTATGCTGTGTTACAAGATTTCACTTGTCCTGCCAGGATGGTATGATGAATATTTTGTCCGCGTTATCATTTTGCAAGGCAGAGCAAAACCCAACGGCAATCCGGGATATTCGCAAGCGTATGATTGCAGCACCTTAAAACGTCAAGATCCTGCGGTTCGGATTCATCTCGCTCTTTCATGTCATAAAGGCATCTGAACTATTTCTTCATCCATTTATCACCACAAGAGGCTCCCCATGTCCCACGTGCTCATCATCGGTGCCGGCGGTGTCGGCAGTGTTGTCGTCCATAAATGCGCCCAGATTCCCGAAGTGTTCAGCAAAATCACCCTGGCCAGCCGAACCGTCTCCAAGTGCGAGGCCATCGCCGCCTCGGTCAAGGAACGCACCGGCGTGCAGGTGGCGGTCGAACGGCTCGATGCCGACAAAGTTGCCGACACCGTGGCCCTGATCAAGCGGATCAAGCCGGACCTGCTGCTCAACGTTGCCCTGCCCTACCAGGATCTTGCCTTGATGGACGCCTGCCTGGAAACCGGGGTCGACTACCTCGACACCGCCAACTACGAGCCGCCGGATGTGGCCAAATTCGAGTACAAGTGGCAATGGGCCTACAAGGAGCGGTTTGAAAAGGCGAACATCATGGCCCTGTTGGGCAGCGGCTTCGATCCCGGCGTCACCAATGTCTACTGCGCCTGGGCCCAGAAGCACCACTTCGACGAGATCCACCAGCTGGACATCATCGACTGCAACGCCGGCGACCACGGCCAGCACTTTGCCACCAACTTCAACCCGGAGATCAACATCCGCGAGATCACCCAGCGCGGCCGCTACTGGGAGCACGGCGAATGGGTGGAGACCGATCCGCTTTCCTGGTCCATGACCTACGACTTCCCCGAGGGCATCGGCCCGAAAAAATGCTATCTCATGTACCACGAGGAGCTGGAATCCCTGGTGCAGAACCTCAAGGGGCTGAAGCGGGCCCGCTTCTGGATGACCTTTTCCGAGAACTATCTTACCCACCTGCGGGTGCTGGAAAATGTAGGCATGACCCGCATCGACCCGGTCAAGTACCAGGGCGGCGAGATCGTACCGATCCAGTTTCTGAAGGCGGTGCTGCCGGAACCGGCCTCGCTGGGGCCGTTGACCCGCGGCCGCACCTGCATCGGCTGCGTGTTCTCGGGCGTCAAGGACGGCAAGGCCAAGCGGATGTACATCTACAATATCTGCAGCCACGAGGAGGCCTACCGAGAGGTCGGCTCCCAGGCGATCAGCTATACCACCGGCGTGCCGGCGATGATTGGCGCCAAGATGATGTTGCAGGGACGGTGGCAGCGGGCTGGCGTCTGGAACATGGAGGAATTCGATCCCGATCCGTTCATGGCCGATCTCAACGCCCATGGCCTGCCCTGGACCGTGGTCGAGCTGTGAGCGAGCCCCGCTATGACGGCAGGCATGCCTGTCGGTTCGATCCGGCGCGGGTGGCCACTCCGGCCTTTGTGGTCGACGAGGGCCTGCTGGCCGACAACCTGACCATCCTGGCCGGGGTCAAGGAGCGGACCGGCTGCAAGATACTGCTGGCCCTGAAATGCTTTGCCATGTTCAGCGTCTTTCCGCTCCTGCGGCAAACGCTCGATGGGGTGTGCTGCAGTTCGCCGCACGAGGCGCGCCTGGGCCGGGAGGAGTTCGGCCGCGAGGTCCACAGCTTTGCCGCCGCCTATTCGGCCGACGATATCGCCCAACTGGCTGCGACCTCGGATCACCTGGTGTTCAACTCTTTTGGCCAGTGGCAGCGGTTCCGCGGCCTGGCCGAGGAAAAGGCCGGGGCGGCCGGGCGCGCCATCGCCTTTGGCCTGCGCATCAACCCCGAACATTCGGAAGGGGCGACCCCGATCTACGATCCCTGCGCGCCGGGCTCGCGGCTGGGCATCCGGCGGGCCGATTTCCGCACGGATTTGCTCGACGGCATCGGCGGCCTGCATTGGCACAACCTCTGCGAGCAGGACGCCGACTGCCTGGAGCGGACCGTGGCCGCGGTGGAACGCGGCTTTGCCGATATCCTTCCCCGCATGGCCTACGTCAACTTCGGCGGCGGCCACCACATCACCCGGCCGGGCTACCGGCTCGATCTGCTGATCGACATCGTCAACCGCTTCCAGGAGCGCTGGCACACCCGGGTCTACCTGGAACCCGGCGAGGCGGTGGCCCTCAACGCCGGCTATTTGGTGGCCACGGTACTGGACGTGGTTCGGGCCGACATGCCGGTGGCCATCGTCGACGCCTCGGTGCCGGCCCACATGCCCGATGTCCTGGAGATGCCCTACCGGCCGCACATCGTCGGCTCGGGCGAAGCGGGCGAAAAGACGTGGACTTGCCGGATCGGCGGGCTTTCCTGCCTGGCCGGCGACGTGGCGGGCGTGTATTCCTTCGACCAACCCCTGGTCCCCGGCGATCGGCTGGTGTTCACCGACATGGCCATCTACACCATGGTCAAGACCAACACCTTCAACGGCGTGCAACTGCCCTCCATCGTCCGGTACCGGCCGGAGGACGACCGATTTTTTCCGGTCCGCCGATTCGGCTACGAAGACTTCAAAAGCCGGCTGTCCTGAGCCGGACCGCACGCGGCCTCCGTCGCACCGCGAGCGCCCCCTCCATGCCTGGTCATTGACAGATGGCGATTTCTTGAATAGGGTGGCGAGCATCGCTGCCGCCAGCCGACACAGGATGTTGTTTTCATACTCGCCAACAGAGAGGAATTCATGCAAGACATGCTGTATACGCCCAAAAGTGAAGTCGACGCCCGCATCCGGCTGTTCCAGAAAACCCTGGACCAGATGGGGCTCGACGGTGCCCTGATCATCCATCACACCAATCTGTTCTACCTCAGCGGCACCTCGCAGTCGAGCCACCTCTTCATCCCCCGGACCGGCGCGCCGCTGCTGATGGTGCGCAAGAGCTTCGAGCGCGCCTGCCGGGAAGCGCCGCTGGACAATATCCTGGATGTCAAGAGCCTGAAAATGATTCCGGAGCTCCTGAAGGAGCGGGGATTTGCGATCGATACCCTCGGGCTGGAGCTGGATGTCATCCCCTACAATACCTGGCAATTTTACGGCAAGGTCTTCAAGGAGACCACCTTCAGCGATATTTCCGAGGCGCTCAAGCGCATCCGCACCGTCAAGTCCGAGTATGAGATCGGCCTGCTGCAGGGGGCCTGCCAGGTACTCGACCAGGTCTTCGCCGAGGTGCCGTCCATGCTCCGCGAGAACATGACGGAAATCGAGTTGGCCAGCCTGTTCGAGGCCGGCATGCGGCGGCGGGGCTACGGCGGCTGTTCCAAGATGCGCGCCTTCAACCAGGATTTCTTCATGGGCAACGTGACCGTCGGCGCCAGCGGCGCGGCGCCCACCTACTTCGACGGCCCGGTGGGCGGCTGCGGCCTGACCCCGGCCAACAACCCGCACGGCGCGGGTTGGAAAACCGTCGGCCGCAACGAGATCGTCTACATCGACTACACCTGCGTGATCAACGGCTACACCGCCGACGGAGCCCGGATGTTCGTGCTCGGCTCGGTCTCCGAGCAGTTGCGCCGGGCCCACGCCGCGGCCTTGGAGATCCAGGCCGAACTGGTGGCCATGATCAAGCCGGGCACGATCTGCGAGGATGTCTACAACAAGTCCGTCGAACTGGCCGAATCCCTGGGACTTCAGGAGCATTTCATGGGGCTCGGCAACGACCGGGTCCGCTTCATCGGCCACGGGGTCGGCCTGGAACTCGACGAATATCCGATCTTCGCCAAAGGAGTGAAAATGCCCTTGGCCGAGGGCATGACCTTTGCCCTGGAACCGAAATTCGTGTTCGCCGAAGGGGCTATCGGCATCGAAAACACCTATGTGCTCAGGGCGCACGGCGCTCAAGTACTGACCCACGCCCCGGAGGCCATCATCCGGGTTTGAGTCGATCCGCTTTCCGCCAGGAGCAGGGCGTCCGGCCGATCCGCCGTCTTGCGGGAAATATTCTTGACTTTAGGTCGATTTTGCGAGACGCTAGAACGTAGCGGTTTGCATGTTTTCAACGAGTAAACACCATCGATCAAGACGTTATGCATCCTTTTTTTCGCACGGGCCGTAAGCCACAATCCAGGCAGGAGACCATCCCCACCGTCCAGCCGCGCACGGCCGCCTCCGGTCCAGTCGCCTCGCTCCAGGGAGACATCGGGGCCATCCCGGTCGAGAACGTCTTCCAGTTGCTCGATTTCGCCGCCCTGACCGGCAAACTCGAGATCCAAGTCAAGGACAACAGCGGCATTTTCTACTTCCGTAAGGGAATGCTCATCCATGGCCTGCTCAAGGCCAACCAGCGTAAGATCGGCCAGATTCTCCTCGACGCCCAGGCGATTACCGAGGAACAGTTGCAGGAATGTTTGCAGTCGTACAAGCAGTCCGGATCGCGGCAGCGGTTTGGCAAGTTTCTCTTGGACAAAGGCTACGCTCAGCCCTATCTGCTGGATAAATCGTTGCTGAACCAGATCAAGGAGGCCTTTTTCGAGGCCCTTTCCTGGAACGAGGGCTCCTTCAAGTTTTACGTTGGCCAGGAACCCGCTCCGGACGAGATTCAAATGTACGGCCGGATCGATCGCCTGCTGCTCGAAGGCATGGTGCACATCGATCATGTTTCCTCGACCGAGGAGGACGGCGTCGCCTGATCCCGGCCGGTTCCGGACCCGTCGTCGTTGCAATCGATTTTCCTTCCCATTCTTGTGCCCGCAAGGCTACTTTCTATTCGATTATCCATCGCTGCTGTAGTATAGAGCAATCATTTTTCCACTATGGCCGAAACGGCGATTGAGGGGCGAAAATCGCCCCGGCCCGTTTTGCCGTGGAATATCTTTGCCAGGCATGCCAACCATGCGCGTCGGCCGGTCGCAACCCTTGGGCGAGGCGCGCTTGATCCGTGGTTGACGGCGCCTGGATCGATCTGGGAGCAGGCACGGGATCTATGGAGCAGGACAAAATCTTCGAGCGGCTGATGCAGCTCGTCATCCGCTATTATCATGACCGGGACCAGGGAAAGTTCGTCGACTATCTCGATCCCGGGGCCCTTCGCCAGCGGCTTAACCTTGAAGACGAGCGCGGCCGGGGCGATTGGGATGCGCTCTTCACCTGGGTGGAGCACTACCTGGCGCATGCCGTCAACACCAGCAATCCCGCCTATCTCAATCGCATGTGGGCCGGCGCTAATCTGCCGTCGGTGGTCGGCGAGGTGATCGCCGCGGTCACCAACACCTCGGCCTGCACCTTCGAGACCGCGCCGGTCTCGACCCTGATGGAAAAATACATGCTGCAGACCATGCTCGACCTGGTCGGCTTTCAGGGGGGATGCGGCCAGATGACCACCGGCTCGAGCAACGCCAACATGCTCGCCATGATGGCCGCCCGCAACGGCCTGCTGCCGGAGGTCAAGCAACAGGGACTGTTCGGCGGCCAGGAGCTGTTTGCCCTGGTCAACGCCGATGCCCACTATTCCATGGACCGGGCCGCCAACATCCTTGGTCTGGGTGCGAGCCACCTGCTCAAGATCCCGGTGGACGACCACGGCCGCATGCGCATCGACGCCCTGGAAGAACGGCTGGCCGAAACGGTGGCCGCGGGCGGCAAACCCTTTTTCGTGGTGGCCACCGCCGGCACCACGGTGCGGGGGGGCTACGATCTGCTGGAGCCATTGCTTGCGCTGCGCGAGCGCTACCGTTTCTGGCTGCATGTCGACGGCGCCTGGGGCGGGGCGGTGATCTTCAGCGACCGGCTGCGGCGGCAGTTTTTGCCCGCGCTCGAACAGGCCGATTCCTTTACCCTCGATTTCCACAAGATGTTGGGCGCGGCCCTGATGTGCAACGTGCTGCTGTTCAACCGCCGGCCCACGTTTCTGCGGGAGGTGTGCAGCGCTGGCGACGAGTCCTATATTTTCCGCCAGGGCGAGGACGGCGAGGTGCGCGATCTCGGCACCCTGTCCCTGCAATGCGGCCGCCGGGTCGACAGCCTCAAGTGGTTCCTCGACTGGAAATTCTACGGCCAGGCCGGCCTGGCCGAACGGGTGGAACAGTATCTGGAGCTGTGCCGATATGCCGAGGACCAGGTGGGTCGCCTGCCCGAGCTGGAGATGGTGGTGCCCAGGGAATCCTTCAACGTCTGTTTCCGGTTCCGGCCGCCGGAGGGCATTCCGGCCGAGCCGTTCAACAAAGCACTGCGGGAACGGATGCACCGCGCCGGCCGCGCCCTGGTCGGCACGGGCTATGTCAACGGCCAGTTGGTGCTGCGGTTGCTGATCACCAATATCAACGTCGGCCAACCCGAAATCGACCGCTTCTTCCAATCGGTTATCGCAACCGGGCGGGAGCTGCTGGCCGAGAGGAGTGGACGGCCATGATCGACAAACGAGGCGGACATGAGTGACAACGAGTATACGGTGACTCAGAAAGATGCGGCCGATTTCCTCAAGGTCTCGACCAAATCCATCAGTCGGTACCGCAAGCGGGGGCTGCCCTACAAACTGGTGCTCAATCCGGTGACCGGCAAGCAGGAGGTCCGCTTCCGCTATGCCGACCTGGATCGATGGGACGAGGGGCGGCAACTGCTCGCCACCTATGCCCGCGACGGCGAGGAAACCGTGCCCGGCGAGGCCAGGGCAGCGGGCGGGGCGTCGACGGTCGGTGCCGGAATCGATTTTCTCGACGATCTGCTGCTGGCCTACAAGCAACAGATCGAGCTGCTGCGCGAGCAGTTGGAGGACATGCGCGAGCAGCTGGCGCGCCGCGACCGCCAGATCGACGACCTGATGCGGTTGATGGTGGGCCTGCAACTGGAGTACAAGCCTTTGCCCGCCACAGCAGCCGTGGCCGAGCCGGTCCCGGCCGAGGAACTGGCTCGGGGCGGACATGCGGAAGAGCCGGCAACGGATATTTACGAGGCCGTGGTGCTGCCGACCGTCGAGCCCGTGCCGCCACGCCCGGAACCGGTGCGGTTCGAGCCCGAACCGGTTGCACCTGCACCGCCTCGGCCGGAACCGCCCGAGGTCGAACCGCCTCGGTCCGGTCCGATCGGAATGCGAAAACGGTTCAGCCGGGAGCAGCTTTCGGCCTCGATCCAGCGGCTGCGGCGGAAGGGGAAAAGCTATGACGAAATCGCCCGGGGGCTCAACCAGATCAATGTGGCCACGCTCTCCGGCCATCCGGAGTGGACGGTCCCGGAGGTGCAGGCCCTGCTGCCGGGACTGGTGGAGTCGGCCCCCGGCGCCATGACCGGCGAGGACGTTTTCTAAAAGGCGCATCTGGCCGGCTTGTCGCGGCTTCCACCCGTTTTCCCGTGTGGACCGCAATCGCGACTTGACTTCGCCGCATGCCCCATGTAGGATGGGCCGCATTGAGGTTCAGGTGTCCGTATCAACGGATGAAAAGGGAATCCGGTGCGATGCCGGAACGGGCCCGCCGCTGTAACCGGGGACGAATTCCGCAGGACCGCCACTATGCCGATACGGGATGGGAAGGCGCGGAAGGAGGATGAGCCGGAAGTCAGAAGACCTGCCTGAACCATGGACACCGGCCTCGCAGGCGAACGGGACGGTGACAGACTCCAGCGGTAAAAAAGGGACATCCTGGATCAGTTTTGGTCCGGGATTTTTTTTTGTCCGGGCCGCAACCAAGGCGGGGTCCCGCCGCATCTGTCGCGAACGACCGGGGGACAGCGGTGCACGACAACACGGCGATTGTGCTGGCCACGTTCGGAACCACGGTGGCAAGCGCGTTGAACGGGATACTGGCCATTCGGGACACCATGGCCGCTGCTTTTCCGCGCACCCGGATCAAGCTGGCCTTTACCTCCAACCAGGTCCGCCGCATCTGGCACCGCCGCGCCGACAATGGCGCCTACCTGGCGGCGCATCCCGGACTGCCACGGGAAATCCTCGAAATCCAGGGTATCTTGGCGGCCATCGCCACCCTCCAAGACCGAGGCTACACCTCCCTGGTCGTCCAGCCCACCCACGTCGCCCCGGCCGAGGAATTCCACGATCTCGCCGCCTATGTCCGCGGCCTGCTGTCGATCCGCACCATGAAGCCGCGTTGGCGGCCGTTTGCGGCCATCGCCCTCGGCCGGCCGCTCTTGGGCGCCTATTCTCCCGACCGCCCGTACGCCGACGACATTCGCATCCTGGCCCAGGCCCTGGCCGACGACGCCGCCCTGGCCGGCCGCCGGGACGCCGCCCTGGTGTACATGGGACACGGCAACCGCTACTTTCCTTCCGGCGGCCTCTATCTTGAATTCGCGGCCCGCATGCGCCAGCTGTATCCCGACATCCTGACCCTGATCGGCACGGTCGAGGGCTTTCCCGCCTTTGCCGAGGTGCTGGCCGATCTGCGGCTGCACGGGGTCCGGCGGGTTGTGGTCAAGCCCCTGCTCATCGTGGCTGGCGAGCACGCCACCCGCGACCTGGCCGGACCGCAGGAGGATTCCTGGCAGTCGATGTTCGCCCGGGAGGGAATCGAGGCGGTGCCGGTGACCAAGGGCTTGGGCGAGCATCCGGCCGTGGCCCGTATCTTCGTCGACCATGCCGCCCAGGCAGCGGTCGAGGCGGGCGTGGAGCTGCGCTGATGAACCGCCGGACCGCTGCCGCCTGGATGCTGCCGTTGGCTGCGGTACTGGTCTTCGGAGTGGCCCTGTCGGCCACCCTCGGCTACCTCGACGTGTCGATTCCGGATGTGTTCGCCATCCTCATCGCCAAACTGCGCGGCCTGGACATGCCCGCGGGCATCGATCCGGTGGCCGCCACCGTGGTCGCCGACGTGCGCATGCCCCGCATCCTGGCGGCGGTGCTGGTCGGCGGCTTGCTCGGGGTCAGCGGCGCGGTTTTCCAGGCGATCCTGCTCAACCCCCTGGCCGACTCCTACACCCTGGGCATCTCCACCGGGGCCGCCTTCGGCGCCTCCCTGGTAATCGTTCTCCAGATTTTCGGCCTTGCTCTACCGCCCGGCGTCACCATCCCGATTTTCGCCTTCGGCGGCGGGGCGGGCACCTTGGCGGTGGTTCTGTTCCTCGCCGCCGGCGACCGGCGGCTTTCCTCCACCAGCCTGATCCTCGCCGGGGTGATCGTGGCCGCCATCTTGTCGGCCGCCATCGGTTTTCTCAAATTCCTTGCCGACGAACAGGTGGGCCTGATCATCTTCTGGCTGATGGGCAGCCTGGCCGGCGCTTCCTGGGCCAATATCCTCCTGTTGGCGCCCACGGCCCTGCTGGGCACCCTGGTGGCCGTGTATTACAGCCGCGATCTCAACATCATGGCCACCGGCGACCGCGCCGCCACCTCGCTGGGCGTCAATACCGTCCGCCTGCGGCTGGTGCTGCTGGCGGTGTCCACCCTGATGACCGCCCTGGCGGTTTCGGTATCCGGCATCATCGGCTTTGTCGGGCTGATCGTGCCGCACATGCTCCGCCATCTGATCGGGCCGGACAACCGCCTGCTGATCCCGCTCTCCTTTTTCACCGGCGGGCTGCTGCTGCTGGTGGCCGACACCCTCACCCGGGCGGTGCTGCCGGTGGAGGTGCCCATCGGGGTGCTGACCGCGCTGTTGGGCGGCCCCTTTTTCTGCTTCCTCTTCAAAAGACGGCAACGGAATGGCACCACCGCTTTCTGAACGGAACACCGGCCTGCTCTGGTCCTTGCGCGAGGTGCATTTCAGCTACAGCGACACGCCGGTGCTGCGCGATATCGACCTGGAGCTGCGCTGCGGCCGCTGCACCGGCATCCTGGGCCCCAACGGCAGCGGCAAGACCACTTTGCTCGATCTGCTGGCCGGCCTGCAGACGCCGCAATCAGGCACCATCGAATTTCAGGGACGGCCCATGGCGGCCTGGCCGAAAAAGCATCTGGCCCGGCTGCTGGCCCTGGTGCCTCAGGATTTCATGGTTCGCTTCGGGTTTTCGGTCCGCGAGGTGGTCGAGATGGGGCTCCACCCGCACCTCCATCGCTTCGCCACCCCCAGCGGGGCCGACCGGTCCCTGATCGACCAGGCCCTGGCCGTCACCGGTATCGCCCCCCTGGCCGATCGACCGGTCACCCGGCTCTCCGGCGGCGAAAAACAGCGGGTGGCCGTGGCCCGCGCCCTGGCGCAGCGGCCGACGGTGCTGCTGCTCGACGAGGCCACCTCCAATCTCGACATCCACCACAGCCTGGAGTTGCTGCACCTGATCCGCGATCGGTTCGAACGCCAGGACATGCAGGTGGTGGCGGTCATGCACGACCTCAATCTGGCCGCCTTTTTCTGTGACCACCTGATCTTCCTCAAGGAGGGACGGGTGATCTGCCAGGGGCCGACCGACGAGGTGCTGACGCCTGCGACCATCAATGCGGTCTACGGCGTCGAGGCGGAGGTGACCGCCAACGCCTTTACCCGGTGCCGGCAGGTGAGCTTCAGGCTGCCTGCCTCCCATTAACCTTCAACCCATCCGTTGTCCCATGCGCATCAAAGTCTTCCTGTTCGTCCCCTGCCTCGTGCTCCTGTTGACCACCCTTGCCGCCGCCGCCTCGATTGTCGACAGCGAGCAGCGCACCCTGGTGTTCTCCCAGCCGTTCAAACGGATTATCTCGCTCTATCCGGCCCATACCACCAACCTGCTCGAATTGGGCTTGAACAGGGAGATCATCGCCTGTGGGCCCGGCGACAGCCAACTGTCCGGCCGGCCGGTGGTTCAATTCCAGGACGATCCGGAACGGCTTTTGGCCCTCAAGCCGGACCTGGTCCTGATCCGGCCGATGATCAGCCGCGGCTATCCCAACCTGGTGCGCATCCTGGAAAAGAACAACGTGCGGGTGGTGTCCCTGCAGCCCACCGCCGCCTCGGAGCTGTTTACCTACTGGGAGACCCTGGGCCGGCTGACCGGCCGTGAGCAGCAGGGCAAGGCCATGGTCGAGACCTTTACCAAGAGGATGGCCGCGATTACCGAACCGCTGCGGAAGATTCCCAAGGAAAAACGCAAACGGGTCTATTTCGAGGCCATTCATCGACAGATGAAGACCTTCGCTCCCTCCTCCATCGCCATGTTCGTCCTGGAATCGGCCGGAGGGGTCAACATCGCCACCGATGCCGAACAGGTGCGCGAAACCAACATCGCCGCCTACGGCAAGGAGCGGATTCTGGCCAAGGCCGCCCGGATCGACCTGTACCTGGCCCAGAGTGGCCGGATGAACCCGGTGAGTGTGAACGACATCGTCAAGGAGCCGGGATTCGAAGTGATCAAGGCGGTCCGCGACAACCAGGTTTTTCTGGTGGACGAGGAAATGGTGTCGCGGCCGACCATGAACCTGCTCGACGGCATCGGCTTTGTCCGCTCGCTGCTCTACCCCGACTACGGCCAGGAAGGTCTCTCGCGGCTATGAACCGTCCGGCCCTGCTCGTCGCCGGTACCCATTCGGGCTGCGGCAAGACCACGGTCACCCTGGGGGTGATGGCCGCCCTGGCCAAGCGCGGGCTTGCGGTCCAGCCCTTCAAGTGCGGGCCGGACTTCATCGATCCCAGTCTGCACCGGATGGTGGCCGGCCGAGTGTCGCGCAACCTCGATATCCGCATGTGCGGGGTCGATTGGGTCCGGCGGACCTTTGCCCGCCATGGCCGGGAGGCGGAGATCGCGGTGGTCGAGGGAGTGATGGGTTTGTTCGACGGCGGCGAGGGCTCGGCCGCGACCCTGGCCAAGACCCTCGATTTGCCGGTACTCCTGGTGGTCGACGTCCGTTCGGCGGCGGAGAGCGTGGCCGCGGTGGTGCACGGATTCGCCACCCTCGATGCCGGGGTCCGGCTGGCCGGGGTGATTTGCAACGGCATCGGTTCGGACAAACACCGGGCCATGGTGGAGGAAGCGGTCGGCCGGCACTGCACGGTGCCGGTGCTCGGCTCATTGCCCCGCAGCGAGTCGGTGACCATTCCCTCGCGCCATCTCGGCCTGCACATGGGCGAGGAGCATCCCTTGGCCGGCGAGGGGTTGGAACGGTTGATCGCGCTGATCGAAACCCATGTCGATTTGGAACGACTGCTGCGGATCGCATCAAGCCCGCGAGGCGGGGAAGCTGTAGCGGAGCTCCCGGCGCCGATTGCGGTTTCCGGTGCGCCGGTGCGGATCGGTCTGGCCCGGGATGCGGCCTTCTGTTTCTATTATGAGGACAATCTCGACCTGCTGCGGACGGCCGGGGCGGAGTTGATCCCCTTCAGCCCCCTGAACGACGGCCAACTGCCGCCCAGCCTGGACGGGCTCTATCTGGGCGGCGGCTATCCGGAATTGCATGCCCGCCGATTGAGCGACAACCGTGCCATGCGGGAACAGGTGCGGGCTTTTGCCGAAAGCGGCCGGCCGGTCTACGGCGAGTGCGGCGGCTTCATGTATCTGTGCCACTCGATCGCCGACCTGGACGGCGAGGTGTTTGCCATGGCGGGCCTGTATCCGTTTGCCGCCCGGATGCAGACCCGGTTGCGCAGCCTCGGCTACCGCCGGCCGAGGATCGTGCGGGATTGCCTGCTGGGACCGGCGGGCACGGTGCTCCACGGCCACGAATTCCACTACTCGACCATCGAAACCGGGGACGGGCCTGTGCCGGCGGTCTATGAACTGGAGGCGGGACGGCCCGAGGGGTTCCAGGCGCAAGCCGCCACCCTGGCCGGCTATGTCCATCTCCACTGGGGCCGCACCCCGGAGGTGGCGGCGCGATTGGCGGCCGCGTGCCGGTCATGGGGCGGCAAACTCGGCAAGGTTTGATTTTTTTTCAAGATAAATCAGTTAATTATTCAGGCGATTCGGTGCCGCGCGTATCGTGCGGACCCGGCTTGAGCAAACGAAGAGTGCAATGACCATGGTCACCTTACAACCCATCGCTCCCCAGGACATCGAGGCCGAGAGTTTCCGGATCATCGAGCGCGAACTCGGCCCCACCCGGTTTTCCCCCGAGGAATTCGCCGTGGTCCGGCGCGCCATCCACGCCACCGGCGATTTCGCCTTTGCCGAAAATTTTCGTTTCCATCCCCAGGCCATTGCCGCGGGCCTGGCGGCCATCCGGGCGGGCAAGAATATCCTGGTGGATGTCACCATGGCGGCCAGCGGCATTTCCAGCGGCCTGTTGGCCCGGTTCGGCGGTCGGGTGCTCTGCCGGGCGGCGGAACCCGAAACCGCGGCCTTGGCCCAGACGGACGGCACCACCCGTTCCGATGCCGCCGTAGCCCGGAGCGTGGACGATTGCATCGGCATCGTGGCCGTGGGCAACGCCCCGACCGCTCTGCTCAAGACCATGGAGCTGATCGACCGGGGGCTCTTTACCCCGGATTTGGTCATCGGCGTACCGGTGGGTTTTGTCAACGCGGCCGAGTCCAAGGAACTGCTGGCGGGAAAGCCGTATCCCCACATCACTGCCCTGGGCCGCAAGGGCGGCACCCCGGTGGCGGTGGCGGTGGTCAACGCCCTGCTCAGGCTGGCGGCATAACGCCTCGGCCATGGCTGCACCGGGCAGGAAAAGACCGCTGCGCAGCGGCTACACCACCGGGGCTTGCGCGGCGGCGGCGGCCAAGGCAGCCACCTTGTGTCTGCTGGGCAGGATTTGTCCGGAGACGGTGGAGATTCCCTTTCCCGACGGCTCCCGGCATGGCTTTGCCCTGTGCCGTACCGGCGCGCAGCCGGCCATGGCCACCGTGGTCAAGGATGCGGGCGACGATCCCGACGTCACCAATGGCGCCGAAATCGGGGCCGAGGTGCGCTGGCTTGCCGCTGGCCGGGGCGAGCGGATCGTCCTCGCCAACGGTCCCGGCGTCGGCCTGGTCACCAAGCCGGGCCTGCCGATACCGATGGGCGAGGCGGCCATCAATCCCATTCCTCGACAGATGATCCGGGCCGCGGTGGCCGAGGCCTTGGAAGGGTCGGGCCGCGAGGACGATGCCTTGGAGGTCCGGATTTTCGTGCGCGACGGCGAGATCCTGGCGGAAAAGACCCTCAACCGGCGCTTGGGGGTGATCGGCGGTCTGTCGATCCTCGGCACCACCGGCATCGTGCGGCCGGTATCGGCCAAGGCCTGGACCGACACCATCGAGGCCTCGATGCAGGTGGCCCGCGCGGTGGGGCTCACCGAGGCGATTTTGTCCACCGGCCGGACCTCCGAGGCCATGGTCCAGGGGCTGCTGCGCCTGCCCGAGGAGGCCCAGGTGATGATGGGCGATTACCTGCGTTATGCCTTGGAGGCGGCCCGACGGCACGGCTTTTGTCGTGTTCACCTGGCCGCGATGTGGGCCAAGCTGATCAAAGCGTCCCTGGCCGTGCCCCAAACCCATGTCCGCAACGGTGCCCTGGAGGTTCGGCAGGCCGCCGACCTGCTGGCCCGGCTCGGTCTGGACCGGGAGAGTGCCGCCGACTTGCAGACCGCCAACACCGCGCGCGAAATATACGAACGGCTGAAGGCGATGCGCCGCGACGACCTGATCGGCGCGGTCTGCCGCCGGGCGCAGGAGCAGGCCCGGCAATGGTCGGGGCTGCCGGTGCGGGTCTATTTGGTGACCGCGGAGGAGGGGGTGGTCCATGTCGAGGATTGAGCTGATCGGGGTCAGCGGCACCGCCCTGGCCGCCGAGCAATGGCCGCTCCTGCGCCGCTGCACCGCCATTGTTGCCTCGCGCCGCCATCGTTTGCTGGTGGCCGATCTCCCCCATCCGGTGATCGACATCGCCCCGGTCGAGGCCATGCTCAGCCAGGTGGAAACCGCTCTGGCAGAGGGCGACGTGGCGGTCCTGGCCAGCGGCGATCCGCTGTTCTACGGCATCGGCCGCAGCCTGATCGGCCGGTTCGGCCCGGAGCGGTTGACGGTCAGGCCGGCGCTGTCGGCCTTGCAACTGGCCTGCGCCCGTTTCCGCATCCCCTGGGACGACCTGGCTCTGCTGAGCTGCCACGGGCGGGTGGCCGACAACCTGCCCGGCCGCATCCTTCGCTATCCGCGGTCGATGCTGTTCACCGACGGCCGTAACAGCCCGGATTGGGTGGCGGCCGAGTTGCTGGCCGTGCTGGCCGCCTGCGAGGATAGTGGGCGGATCGGTGCCATTCGCATCCGGGTGGCCGAAAATCTGGGACTGGGGGACGAGCGTCTGACCAGCGGCAGCCTGGCCGAGATCGCCGCCCGCTCCTTCGGACCCTTGAACATGATGCTGATCGAGCAGCCGCCCTGCCCACTGCCGCCTTTCGGATTGGTCGAGGCCGAAATCGTCCACTCCCGCGGCCTGATCACCAAGGACGAGGTCCGGGCCGCCACCCTGCACCGGCTGCGGCTGCCCGCCACCGGCGTGTTGTGGGACATCGGCGGCGGTTCCGGCTCGATTTCGCTGGAGGCCTCCCGGCTCTGCCCGGATCTGGCCATCCGCGTCGTCGAGAAAAAAGAAGAGGAACAGGCCAACATCCGGGCTAATATCCGCCGCTTCGGCGCCTACTCGATCCGGCTGGTCGGCGGCGAGGCGCCCGAGGCCCTGGCCGGGCTGCCCGCGCCCGACCGTGTCTTCATCGGCGGCAGCGGCCAGCGGCTGGAGGCGATTGTCGAGGCGGCGGCGGTGCGTCTGGCCGACGGCGGCCGGATGGTGATCAATGCCGTGCTCGAACGGACCGAAACCGCCGCCCTGGCCTGTCTCGAACGGCTGGGGATGCGGGTTTCGGCCAGCACCCTGGCCGTCAGCCGCCGGCTGCCCGGCGGCGAGGTCCGGGCATTCAACCCCATAACCCTTATCACAGGCGAGAAACGATGAGCGACAATCCCAGCTCGCGGACCGGGCATCTCTATCTGGTCGGTGTCGGTCCCGGCGATCCGGAACTGATGACCTACAAGGCGGTGCGCATCCTGCGCGAGGCCAAGGTGTGGGCGGTGCCCACGGCCAGGAAGGGCGGCCAGAGCAGCGCCCGGCAGATCGCCGAACAGCTGGTGCCGGCCAATGGCCGCACCGTGCTTTCGCTGTGTTTCCCGATGAAGAAGGTCTACCTCGGCCAGGAGGCCGACGACCAGTTGCTGGCGGCCTGGCGCCGGTCGGCCGACGAGGTCATCCGCCATCTCGACCGCGGCGAGGATGTGGCCTTTCCCACCCTGGGCGACGCCACCCTCTACTCCACCGCCTTCTATCTCCTGGCCATGATCCAGGAACAGCGGCCGCACACCCCGGTGACCGTGATTCCCGGCATTACCGCCATGGCGGCCTGCGCCGCCACGCAGTCCAGCCCGCTTGCCCTGGGCGACGATGTCCTGGCGGTGGTGCCCGCCGCCTTTGAGGACGAGCGGCTGCGTTCCATCCTCACCACCCTCGACGCGGTGGTGCTGATGAAGGTACATCGGCGGATCGACGCTCTGATCGACCTCCTCGACGAGCTGGAGCTTACCGGCTGCGCGGTACTGACCGAGCGTTCGGGTATGGAGGACGAGCGGGTCTACACCGATATCCGCGAGGCCAGGGGCCGGAAGCTGCACTATTTTTCCACCATGGTGATCCGCAAGAAAAAGGTACAGGTGTCCAATGGGACCGAACAGCATGCCTCCTGAAGCGGCCGTTTATCCGGTGGTGTTTCTCGGGGCGGGCCCCGGCGACCCGGAACTGATCACTCTCAAGGGCCGTCGCTTGCTCGATGCGGCGGATGTGGTGGTCTATGCCGGCAGCCTGGTCAACGCCGCCCTGCTCGACGGGATCAAGGCCGCCTGCCACGACAGCGCCCCGCTCGACCTGGAGGCGATCATGCGCCTGCTGGCGGAAGGCCACCGCCAGGGCCTGCGGGTGGTGCGGCTGCACACCGGCGATCCGGCCATTTACGGCGCGATCCGCGAGCAGATGCAATGGCTGGATCACGCCGGCATCCCCTACGAAGTGGTGCCGGGGGTGAGTTCGGCCTTTGCCGCCGCCGCAGCCCTGAAGAAGGAGCTGACCGTGCCCGAGGTCACCCAAACGGTGATCTTCACCCGTCAGGCGGGCCGCACCCCGGTGCCGGAGCGCGAATCGCTGCACCACCTGGCCGCGGCCCAGGCCACCATGTGCATTTTCCTGAGTGTGTCGATGATTACCGCCGTGGTCGACGACCTGTTGGCCGGCGGCTATCCGGCCGCCACCCCGGTGGCGGTGGTCGAGCGGGCCAGTTGGCCGGATCAGCAGATCGTGCGGGGCTGTTTGGCCGATATTGCCGGCAAGATTCGGGATTCGCGAATCAGGAAGACGGCGATGATCGTGGTCGGGCCGGCCCTGGCCGAAGACAGCCGGATCGTCTCCAAACTCTACGATGCCGGCTTCAGCCACGAATACCGTTGAAGCCCGTCCCGGCCGCAGCCTGGCCGTGGTGGCGGTGAGCAGGGGCGGCTGCGTCCTGGGCCGTTGCCTGGCCGAGACGCTGGACGGCGATTTTTTCGCCGCCAAGGGGCGGTTGGCACGAACGATGGCCGAGGTCTGGGCCAACTACCGGGAGATGGTCTGCATCATGGCCACCGGCATCGTCGTGCGCACCGTGGCCCCGCTGCTGCGCGACAAGGCCCTGGACCCGGCGGTGGTGGTCTGCGACGAGTTGGGCCACTTCGCAATCTCGCTGCTTTCCGGCCATCTTGGCGGCGCCAACCAACTGGCCCGGCGGGTGGCGGCCGCGACCGGCGGGCAGGCGGTGCTCACCACTGCCTCCGATGTCCTGGGCCGCACCGCGCTCGATCTCTGGTGCCGCGACCTCGGACTCGTTCCCGGCGACAAGGCCGCCTTTACCCGCGCCATGGGCCGCCTGGTCGACCACGGCGCACTCACGCTCTGGAGCCGCTATCCGCTGCCCGAACTGCCGCCGGATCTGCACCCGCACCTTGATCGGGCAACGGCCGAGTTGGTCGTCGACAGCCGCGCGGTGCCGGCCGAACGAGGCGTCGTGCTGCATCCCCGGGCCCTGGTGGTCGGCATCGGCTGCAACCGGGGGACAGCCGCCGGGAGCATCGCCGCGGCGGTCGAGTCCACCTGCGCGGCGCACGGGCTCGCGCCCCAGGCCATCGCCCGCCTGGCCTCGATCGACCTCAAACGGGACGAGGCGGGCTTGCTGGCCTATGCCCGCAGCCAGGGGCTGGCCATCGATTTTTACGACAAGGACGCATTGAACCGGGTCGAGGGGATCGCCGGCTCGGCCATCGTCCAGCGCGCCACAGGCGCCAGGGCCGTGGCCGAACCGGCCGCCCTGCTCGGGGCCGGACCGGGTGCCGCGCTGCTGGCGGCCAAGATGAAATGGACCGACGTCACCACCGCGGTGGCTGAGATCGCGGACCCGTTTGCAACGATAACCCAAGGAACACGCACACCATGACAACAGCACAGGATGGCATCAACGGCTCCCTGGCGGTGGTCGGGCTCGGGCCCGGCGCCGTCGACCTCATGGCTCCCCGCGCCCGCGCCGCCCTGGAAACGGCCGAGGTGGTGGTCGGCTACCGCACCTATCTCGACCTGGTGCGCGACTGCCTCAACCCGGCCAGCGTGGTGCTTTCGTCCTCGATGATGCAGGAGATCGACCGCTGCCGCGCCGCCCTGGAGATGGCCGGGCAGGGGAGACGGGTCGCCCTGGTCTGCGGCGGCGATCCCGGTATCTACGCCATGGCCGGCCTGGTGTTCGAGCTGGCGCGGACAACGGACGCCGCGGTGCCGATCGACGTCATCCCCGGCATCGCGGCCCTCAACTCTTGCGCCGCCGTGCTGGGCGCGCCCCTGATGCACGATTTCGCCGCCATCAGCCTGTCGGACCTGATGACCCCCTGGGATTTGATCGAGCGCCGCCTCGAGGCCGTGGCCCCGGTCGATTTCGTGGTGGTGATCTACAATCCCAAGTCCAAGAAACGCACCGACCAGATTGTCCGGGCTCGGGAGATCATGCTCGCCCACCGCTCCCCCGACACGCCGGTGGGCATCGTCTCCGGCGCCACCCGCGCGCACGAAACCGTACGCCTGACCACCCTGGCGCGGATGCTCGACGAGGATATCGGCATGCAGACCACGGTGATCGTCGGCAACTCCCAGACCTTTGTCTGGCGCGGCAAGATGGTTACCCCCAGGGGCTATGACCGCAAATACGGGCTGTAAGGGAAAGCGGGGCGACGGCAACGGGTGAAGGTCCGGGACGCCGGTTGCGGGGGAATGCTTGAGGTGTGCGAACGAATGAGGCCGGGCGACAGCAAGCGCCGCCCGGCCTGGAAAGAAAGCCGGCGGAATTCAGTTCCGGTACCGGCTGCCGTCACGGCGCTGCATCGTAGTCCCATTTATGGCGGGGCAGCCATTCCTTGAGCACTCGCTCAATTTCGCGCATATCCATGGGTTTGGAGAGAAAATCGTTCATGCCGCATTCGAGGAACAGGGTGCGGACGTCGCCCACCGCATTGGCGGTCAGGGCCACCACCGGTAGGGAGCGGAACCTGTCGTCCGGCATTTTTCTGATGTGGGCCACGGTTTCCACCCCATCCATGTCCGGCATCATGTGATCCATGAACACGATGTCGTAGTCGGTGCCGGCCACCATCTCCAGGGCCGCCTGGCCCGAAATCGCCGTATGCACCCGGGCGCCGTATTCCATCAGCACGCTTTCCGCGATGGTCAGGTTGAACTCGTTGTCGTCGACCACCAGCAAGAGGGCACCGTTGATTTTCAGCACCCGCCTGTCTTCCTCGGGCGCAGCACCCGTTGTTTCCACCCCGCCCATGCCGAGCAGGGTCGCCACCAATGCCGAGGTAAGCGGCATGTAGACGGTGTTGACGTTGCCCGGAAGAGCGGGTTCCTCGATGTAATTGCGCGACAGGGCTATGCATTTGGTCCCGCGTGTCTCCGCCGTGTCGATGCGGGGATAGAAGGCGTAATCGAAGAAAAGGTGGGAATAGCCTTCCAGGCGCTTCGGGTCGACGAGGATCTCGGCCGCAACACCCAGCTTGCTCATTTTTTCCGCCAGGCTTTTTGCCTTCGCACTACTGTTCAGCCAGATGCCGACCCGCAGCTGTCCGGTGTCGCCGCCCCGCAGGTAGGGGGTGGCATCGGCCACCCTTTGCGCCACCTCGAACGAGAAGCGGGAGCCTTGACCATAGGTACTGGTTACGGCGACGGAACCGCCCATCAGTTCCAGCAGGTTCTTGCTGATGGCCAGTCCCAGCCCGGTCCCCTCAATGTTCCGGTTCTTCTTGGTGTCCAGTTGGGAAAAGGTCTCGAACAAGCGGGGCAGGTCTTCCGGCTTGATCCCCCGGCCGGTGTCTTCCACCGTCACCTTGAGCAGCACCGTATTCGGGTCGCCGGTGGGCGAGGTGGAGATGGCCAGCCGGATGTGCCCGCACTCGGTGAACTTGACCGCGTTGGTCAGCAGATTGATCATGATCTGCTTGACCCGGATGCTGTCGCCGATCAAGGCTCGGGGCATGTTCGGGCTGTCCTCGACGATAAAATCGAGGGGCCGGTCGCCGATGCGGATATCGATCATGGTGACGATATCGTTGATGAACGAGGGCAATTCGTACCGTTCCGGCACGATGGTCACCGCCCGCGCCTCGATCTTGGAAAAGTCCAGGATATCGTTGATGATGGTGAGCAGCGAGGTGGCCGCTGTCTTTATGTTGCTGAGATATTCCAGGATATTCTGCGGTGGACTCTGGCGGATGGCCAGATCGGCCATGCCCATGATCGCGTTCATGGGGGTGCGGATCTCGTGACTCATGTTGGCAAGGAATTCGCTTTTGGCACGGTTGGCAAGCTCGGCGGTTTCCAGGCGCCGCTGTTCGGTGATATCGGTGTAAAAGCCTTCCAGCAGGCGGGGAGCGCCATTTTGGTTGAATTCCACCACCCGGCTCCGCTCCCAGATCCATTTGACCGTGCCGTCCTTCATGATCATTCGGAAGGTGGTTTCCAGCGGCAGGCCGACGGAAAGCGTCACCTTGTTCATCTCTTCCAGGGGGCCCACATCGTCCGGGTGGATCATGTCGAAGAATTTCAAGGCGTTGTTGTGCATCAACTCTTCCGGGGCATAGCCGGTCAGCGGCAGGCAGCCCTCACTGACGAAAGTGAAGGTGAAGTCCGGCGGATCGTTCAAGCACTGGTACACCATGCCGGGCAGATTGGACATCAGGGTTTCGGTGCGCCGCTTGCTGAGGGCCAAGGCCTGCATGGCCTGGAAACGTTCGGCCGACTCCATGGCCAGGGCGGTAAAATCCGCCAGGGAACTGGCGAAGTTCTGCTCTTCGCTGCTCCATTTGCGAAAACTGTGATTTTGTTCGATGCACACCACGCCCACCAGGGCGCCGCCGATGCGGATGGGCGCGTCCAGCAGCGAGGTCAGGTCCGGTCCGTAGGTATCGCGCAGATTGGTCAGTACGGTGTCGGTGTTGGCGTCATTGATGACGATAAGGCGTTCCGAGGTCAGTAAATCGATATAGTAGAGGCGTTCGTGAAAAGGGAAATCCTCCTGCACGATGTGGAGATCGTCGGCATGGGTGTAGCTGGTGATATTTTCCAGGCATTGTTTCTCGTAATTGACCCGCCAGATACCCACCCGGGTCGTATTCAGGGCCAGGCAACCCTCCTTGGCGATGACCTCGGTCGCGGCCCTCAGAATTCCGGCGGTCAGCGCCGGAGTCTTGGTAATGTGCGCCAATGCCTGGCTCAGTCTCTCCGGGGAAATGCCTTTTTGCAGAAAAGCCACAGCGTTACCCTCATTTCCTCATTGTTGCAAATTGTCCATCAACTTCATGTTATGCGTTAACATAGTGAAGATGCTGTATTATCGGATAGTGTCAATCGTAATCGTACCACAAGATTTTTCCGCTGTATAGCGTTCAGATTTTCACATGCCGGAAACCGTTCCGATCAGTGCGAACTAACGGGATTATCTCGCTTTTCAAGCCGGCCGTTTCTTCTTGAATGCGGCCATGAAAAAGGTAAAACTCCGGCGATCTATTGACCGGCGTTCACCTTGAGCAGCAGCAGACAGGCCTGTCCCCGTTCTTTCATCTGGCCCGCTTCCTTGCCGGCCCGATCGCCCGTGCCCCAGAAGATGTCGAGCCGGTTCGGGCCGATGAGGGCGCTGCCGGTATCCTGCACGGTGGCCAGCCGCCGCAGGGGCTGCCAGCGCTCGAGTTGGCCGTCATCGGTCATGATCGGCTGTCGGCTGTCGATCATGACCAGGCTGCCGGGCGGATACCATCGATGGTCGGCGGCAAGGGAACGGCCGGGCGTCAGGGGCTGGCCCAGGCTGCCGATTGCCGGCCCCGGTTCGCTCCAATCGAAAAAAATGAACGAATCGTTGCGATGGAGGATCCGGTCTCGTTCTGCGGGATGTTCCTCGATGTAGCGGCGGAGGCTGTCCATGGTGACGTCGGCCAGTTGCATCCGGCCGCTGCTGACCATGAAGGCGCCGACGCTCCGGTACGGCCGACCGTTATTGATCGCATAATGGACGCCGCGCCGCGAGCCGTCGGCCAGGCGGATGATGCCCGAGCCCTGGATATGGAGGACAAAGGCGTCGAAGGGGTCCTTGAGCCAGACCAGTTCCTGGCCGAGCAGCGGGCCCAGGCGCTCGATTTCCCCCCGGGTCCAATAGGGCACGATCATGCCGTCGACTTGGCGACCGAGGACCTCTTTTTTGCCCTGGCTGTGGCGGATGAGGAGATCGTCCGGCACCCGGTAGAGCGGATACACGAAAGGCGGCTGCCGGTCGAGGCGGCCGGCAAAGACCGGCTGGTAGTAGCCGGTGACGAGCAGGCGGCCGGGCGGTTGGCCGGGCGTGGCGTTGACCTGGATGCGTTCGTAGACCCGGTCGATTTCGTGGGCCAGTGCTTCGGGAGAAGGATGGGTGGCCAACAACCGCTGCAGGTGAAGGATGGAGGCGGTCAGCTGCCGGGCCGTGATGGCGCGACCCGCGACCCGGTAGGCGGTGGCGGGCGGAATCTTGCGGAGAACGTTCAGGCTGCGGCCCAGGGCCTCCTCCAGTCCGGGGCAGGAGAGATCGTCGATGGCCGTTGCGGTCGGCTCTTCTTCGATCGCGGCCACGGCAAAAGCACCGACGGCCAGGAGCAGCAGGCAGCAACCGGCCCACAGACCGGCGAACCATCCCTTCCAGGTACGCATGGGCTCATCCGTCGACCATGGCCGGTCAGCGGCCGAAGGCCTCGGCCAGTTCGCAGATGACCATGGCGTAGCGATTGGAGCGGTTCCAGGCGGTAATCGCCTGGAAATTTGGGTAGCCGGCCACATAGCGCTTGGGGTATGGGCCGCCGGGTTCCAGGTCCAGACTGATGATGGTCACCGGCCGGTCCTGGGGCGAAGGCGGCAATTCGAGGTTCTGGCTCTGCCTGACCAGATCGAGCGCAAGCCGGGCCGACCGACCCTTGTCCACGGCGGCGATCAGCTGCGGATCGTTGAGCCGGTAGCCCAGGTCGGCGTACAGCGGGGTGTCGAGCACCCAGTTGGCCCGTTTGAGGTAGTTGGCGATCGAGGCCAGCACGTCCGGTACCGAATTCCACACATCGCGTTTGGCATCGCCGTCGAAACTGACCGCATAGCTGCGGAACGAGGTGGGAATGAACTGGGTTTGCCCGAAGGCGCCGGCGGAGGAACCCTTGATCCCGTGGGGATCGATGCCGTTTTCCCGGCACAGGAGGAGAAAGTCGATCAGCTGTTTGCGGTAGAAATCGGAGCGGCGGGGATAGGCCGCGAACAAAGTGTTGAGGGTTTGCAGCATATCGTAGTTGCCCTGGCGGATGCCGTAGCGGGTCTCCACCCCCCATATGGCCACGATTACCTCCCTGTTGACCCCGAAGGTGGCCTCGATCCGGTCGAGCAGCGCCTGGTATTGCTGCAGTTTTTCCTTGCCGGTCTTGATGTTGCCCGGGGTGACGAATATAGGGGCATAGCTGTAGTAGGGTTTCGCCTCGCCTTGCTTGTCCATCAGGACCAGGATTTTCCGGTTGATCGTCAAACCTTGGAAGATCGCTTGCAGTTCATCGTCGCGGAACTGGTATTTCTGGGTGAGTTCGTCGAAAAGCTGGCGGTATTTTTCCTGGGCGAGATCGATGGATTGGCCGTCCTCGACGAGGTCGGCGGCCAGGGGCGGAGGCTCGGCCGCACGCGGCGTGTCTGGGATGGCGGCCAGCAACAGGCCGATAAGCGCCAGGGCGAACAGAAAAATCGGACGGAAACCGGGAGGCTGACCGGCGGGGATCGGGCAGGGCATCGGCAATCACCTCAGAGAGGGGGAAAATGACTGGCAAAGTCGGCAAGAAAAGCGGCCAGCTCCGCCAGGGGCAGGCGGTTGATCCCGGCGGCGGCGGCTCGTCCGCCACCGGAGACATACCGGCGGCAAAGTTCGTCAGCGCCCCGTCCGGTGGCCAGCGGAGCGCGGACACTTACCCGCAAGTTGCCGTCCGGACGGGTGAGCAGGACCGCATGGGCCAAGGCCGGCTGCTCTCGGCTGAGTTTGTTGGCAATCACTCCCACCGTCCGGTTGGCCCAGGCCGCGGCCGGCAACCGGAAGACGCGGCCGCCGCCAGTGGCGGTTTCCGGGCGCAGATCGGCGGCCCGGGCCATGTCGGCCGCATGGTTTCGGCGCAGTCGGGCTAGGGAATCGGAGCGGCGGTGGAAGGCAAAGGGATCGGCAAAACGGTGGACCTCGCGGAACAGGTCGGCGGGATGGATGAGGAGATCCTCTTCGCTCAGGCCATAGCCGTTGTAGTTGAGCAGCAGGCCGATTTCCGCAAGCATTTCCTGCTCGTGCGTCGTAAGGCCGAGCGACCGGGCATATTGGCGGGCGTTGTCGTCCAGGTTGTCGCCAAAGGCCCCGGCAATGGCCCACAGACAATGGGCGCCGGCCAGCAGGCGGTCGACGATCAGCGAGGTACAGACATCCGGCGAAGGATCGAGATGGGTTTCCAGGAGGTCATGCACAATGGCCTGGCCGCTGTAGTGGTGGTCGGCGTAAAAAACGCGGTTACCCAAGGCCAGCAGCCGGGTCAGGGTGTCCCGGTTGCGGTCCAGGGAAATGTCGAGCACCGCGATCCGTTGGCCGCTGACCGGGCCGATTCGTTCCAGGAGGGCGATGTCACGCTTGAGGCCGGTGATCAGGCGGGCCTCCGGGCGGGGGGTGTGCAGCCGCAGCTGATGCAGGGCGCAGATGCCGTCCGCATCGCCGTTGAAAACATCGATCCGGTCCAGGGCGGCCATGGGCAATCGCAGGCCGAGGCTCAGAGGCCGGGCACGCCGAATCCCAGGGGATTGCCGATATTCGCCAGGCGGAAGGTGATCATGAAGGTCTGGTCCCCGGGCGTGCTGTTGGCGGAGAGCTCCACTGACCAGCAGGGCTGGATAAAGCGCAGGCGGACGATTTCCTCGATGGTTTCGTCCTGTTCGATGGCCCGTTCCAGGCTGTAGCCGGCGGCCAGGTTGTATGGCAGCAGATACCAGAGGGAGCCCCGGACCGAGTTGACATCCTCCAGCTCGTTGAAGCGGTAATCGAGGGAAAACCGGTCGCCTCGGCTGGTGAAACAGTCGGCTTCGACGGAATGGAGGAAGGCGCCGTCGCCGTAGAAATCGACGTTGGTGGTGTATTTGAGCCGCATCCGTTCGGTGGGATAGAGCCCGGTTTCGACGATCAGCGGCGTCAGCGGGGTATTGCTCTTCTCGCTGCGCAGGTCGTAGCCTTGCTTGACCTTGAAGAAACCGAAGTCTCGGTCGAAATCCCGGCCGTTGCGCGTGCCGGCGAGCGAGAAGAAGTTGTTGAAGCCGAGATAGACGGCGTTTTCCTCCTCCAAGTCGTCGACCTCGTCGAATTGGGGCAGGGGATCGCGGTCCGGAATAGAGGTGTGGACGTACGACACGAACGGGCGCACCGTGTGGCTCAGGGTGTTGGCCTCACCGAAATTGACCGAGAAATCGCGCATCAAGGTGGTGCCGACCTCTCCCTCCAGGTGGGACAGGAAACGGTTTTCCGTATCCTTGTCCTGCCATTCGGAGGCGCCGTTGTCGTCGATCAGATAGGAGGTGTTGCGAATGCCGCCGGTGACATTGGCCTCCAGATAGGGGCTGAGCGGAATGCCCGTGGTGATCATGGGCATGAGATCGAATCGTTGGCCGCCGACGCCTTTGTCGCGCCAGAAATTGGAGTAGTTGGCATCCCACTGGAAATCGGGCCCGCCGCCGAGGAAGGCGATGGGAACCAGGCCGGAATAGGTCAACGAAGGCAGGGTCCAGGCCCGGGAAGGGTTGTCTGCGGTGTAGATCTGCTCGCTGATATCGTTGATCGCCGAGGCTTCGGCCAGCAGCGAGCCGCCGTAGTCCCAGGAGCGGAGGGCCGAAAAGGTGTTTTCCCGGAACTGGTTGGTCTTGTCGTTGAAGCCTCGGCCGAACACCCCGGTGAATTTTTCCTGGGTGACATCGAATCCGGTCGAACCGACGTTGAATTCCCGCAGATAATCGAGATCCGAGGCAACATCCAAATCCAGCCGGGTGGTCCAGGAGCCGATGTCCTGGTCCGCCTTGCCCCGAATCCAGTACCGATCGCTATTGGTGTGGGTGAACTGGCCGTCCCGGTAGTAGTCGACCTCGGACGGGTCGGACAACCGGTCGGCGAGGAAATTGCCCATCAACATGCCCTTGCTGTTGTCGTCGAGCACGTAGCGGAACTCGGCTCCGGCCATGAGGCCGCGGTTGGCAAGGTAGCGGGGATACAGGGTCAGGTCGGCGCTCGGCGAGATGTCGATGAAGAAGGGGGTCTCGAGGCCGAATCCGTCCCGGTCGGAAAGGGAAAAGGAGGGAAAGAGCATGCCGGTCTGGCGTTTGCGTTTGGCCGGCAGCACCATGATCGGCGAGTAGAGAACCGGAATGTCCTTGATGCGGAAGGTGGTGTGGGTGAGCACGGCATAGCCGCCGTCGGTGAGGTCGACATCGGCGGCGGCGAAGGACCAGGGCGGCACCTGGCCCGGTTCCAGTTTACAGGTCACGACCCAGCCGTCCTCGATATGGTAGGTGAGGGAGCCGGTCTTTTCGATGAGCTTGCCTTCGAAATGCAGCTGCTTGTCCTGCCGGACCACAGTGGCGTTGTCAAAGGAACCGGTGTTTTTTTCCAGGTCGATGGTGCCCGCGTCGGCGGTGAGCTGGTCGGGGCCGATATCGATCAGCAGCTTGCCTTTCAAGGTGAGGATGCCACGGGTCAAGTCGTAGGAGGCTCGGTCCGCCTTGATCGTGGTCGCGGTTTTCAGGTTGGTGGCCGGCCGGCCGGCCGCAGCGGCGCTGTCCGGAGCGCTTGCCTCCGGCCGCCCTTCCTTGGCCGGATGGCTTGACGCCGATGCGCCGTCGACCGGTTCCTTCTTTTCTAAAACGACATTACCTTCGGCGATCAAGGTGGGCGGATCTTCGAGCCTGGTGAGCTTGTCGGCGTTCAATTCCCAGTGCCGGGCGTCCACGGACACGGCCGCAGCCTGGATGGGCAGCAAAAACAGGGCGAGGAGAAACGGGAAAACAAACGTGACAATCGGGGAAAGGACAATGGGGAGATGCACCTCGGTCGGCTCCTTCGGGTTGCATGAGAACGGCGGAGTGGCCGCGCCGGGACGAAATGTGTCGTGTCAACGGGAAATATGGCTCAACCGGCTGGAGCGATGAGGACAACAAGACAGAAAGCATCTCCGGCAAACTGGCACCCGAATGTACGTGCCGCCATGTGTTGTGTCAAGCGAAAAGTCGCAGATTTGCCTTGCACAGCCGGGGATTTTGGTTTACAAATCGCCAGTCGCAATCTTGCCGAATAACTCGATTTTTCAATACCTGCCCCAGCCTGTGCTTGTTTGAGCGTTTCACAGCAACAACCCCCGTGGCGCTGTATGGATTATATCTTCGGCCCGGTGCAGTCCAGACGGCTTGGCCGCTCCCTCGGCATCGATCTCTTTCCCCGGAAAATCTGCAATCTCAACTGCGTCTACTGCGAGGTGGGGCCGACATGTTCGCCGGTCACCCGGCGCGCCGCCTATTCCCCCGTTCGGTTGATCTGCGAGGAGATTGACGAGTGGTGCGCCGATCCCGGACGTCTGGCCGCAGCCGATGTGCTGACGGTGACCGCCAAGGGGGAGCCGACCCTGCACAGTGGCCTGGGCGAGATCCTGGAGCATCTCAAGGCCCGGGCCGCCAAGCCGGTGGCCGTGCTCACCAACGGGACTACGCTGGCCGATGCGGAAGTGCGGCGGGATCTGATGGCGGCCGATTTGGTCGTGCCTTCGCTCGATGCGGCCAGGGATGAAGGCTTTGCCAGGGTCGACCGGCCGGCCGACAGCCTGGAACTGGGGGCTGTGATCGACGGCCTGATCCTTTTTTCCAGGGACTTTCCGGGCAAGGTTTGGCTGGAAATCCTGCTGGTGCAGGGCATGAACGACGCGCCTGAGGACATTGCCGCCCTGGTGGCTGTCCTCGGACGGATGCGGATCGACAGGATACAATTGAATACCGTGATGCGCCCGCCCGCCGAGGCATGGGCGCATCCGTTGAGCCGGGCGAGGCTGACTGCCATTGCCCAGCACGTGCGGCGGGAGCTTGGCCTGCCGGTGGACCTGCCTTTTGCCGACCCGGATGAGCGGACGGCGGAGCCGGTCCCGGCGGCGATGACCGATCCGGCGATGTTGGCCGCGATCAGAGACGATATTCTTCACATGGTGCAACGGCGGCCCTGTACCGCCATTGACATCGACCGGACCTTCCATCTCGGCGGTCCGGAAAAGGTTGTGCAACTGCTCGACCCGTTGATCCGCGCCGGTGACCTGTTTCGGCAGGCGCATGGCGACAGCTGGTACTACCAGCGGGCATCCTGCGAACAGGAGACCGATTCCGGTCTGCCTGGCGGAGAAGCGCGGACCGAGACGTTGCGGAAAAATTGACTGGAAAGGAAACGAATGACCACAGACGAACAGAACGAGAAACAAGAGAAAAGTCCGCCCGCGCGCAAGGCCAAAACCGGTGCCTGGTGGAAAAGCGTTGCCAAGGAAAAAAAGGGGCAGCCGGGCCTGCCGCAAGGCGTCGCACCAGTAGTGGCGGATGGCGACGGAGATGCGATTGAGCAAGAGCCGGTTTTGCCCGCGGCAGCATCGCCGAACGAGCCGCAATTGAGCAGGGCCAGCGCGGCGGACGTGGTAGAGACGAGCACGACCGAAGCCGGATCCACGGCCAGCGGCGAGGCCCTCGCTCCAATGCCTGCACAGGAGCGGGCGAAAGCCCCGGAGCCATGGCCCGGCGATGTTACAGTCCCGGCCGACAAGGGCGTGGCTGCTGATGCTGGTCCGGCGGAGCAAGCCGCCGACACCGAGACACAAGCCGAGGCCGATCAAACCGATCAGGCCGAAGAAGCTGCGCCCGCCAAGAAACGCCGGTCCCGCCGAGGCGGGAGGAGGCGCTCGAAGCAGGCTGCCGCCGAGGTCGCCTCACCCGAGGAGGAGGCAACTCCAGCCACCGGGGAAACACCGGCCGTGGAGGAGGCCGAACCGGTTGCGCCCGCAGACGCCGCCGCCGAATCCACGGAGGAAGACGACGACCATGTCGAGGATGTGGAGTCCGACGTGCCGGAAAAACCGGTCACCTGCAAGCTGTTGATCAACGCCGAGGAGCCGGAGGAATGCCGGATCGCCTTGGTCGAGGACGGACGGCTCGAATCGTTCCACGTCACCACCGTCGACCGCGAGCCGACCAAGAACAATATCTACAAGGGCCGGGTCGTCTCGGTAGAGGCCAATCTCCAGGCCGCCTTTGTCGACATCGGCACCGGCCGGAACGGTTTCCTGCCGTTCAACGAAATTCATCCCGAGTACTACCGCCAGGATGTCAACGAGCGGGTCCGCACGGTCATTGCCCAGCAACAGTGGAAAAAGCTCAAGATCGAGGAAGTGATCCAGAAGGGGCAGGAGGTGCTGGTCCAGGTGGTGAAGGAGGTGACCGGCAACAAGGGCGCCAACATGACCACGTACCTGTCGTTGCCCGGCCGCTGCCTGGTGCTGATGCCGGGCAGCGACTCCGCCGGCATCTCCCGCAAGATCGTCGGCGAGGAGCGGCGAGCAGGCCTGCGCGAGATCATGAGCGAGTTCGAGATTCCCGAGGGGATCGGCTACATCATCCGCACCGCCAGCGCCGAGATTACCAAGGCGGTGCTGGAAAAAGACCTCCAGAACCTGTTGGTCCTGTGGGAGGAGGTCAAGCACCGCGGCCAGACCATGGAGGCCCCGGCTCTGGTCTATGAGGAACAGGATACGGTGGTCCGCTTTCTCCGCGACCATTTTTTTCCCGAGATCAAGGAAATCACGGTCGACACCGAGGAATCGCTCAACCAGGTCAACACCTTCATCGGCCAGCTGCCGGAAAAGCAACGGCAGGTCAAGGTCAAGCTCCACCGTGGCACCAAACCCATTTTCAACCAGTTTAACATCGAGGAGCAGATCGAGTCGGTTTTCAAGCCGCAGGTGATCCTGCCTTCGGGCGGATCGATCGTGATCAACCCCACCGAGGCCCTGGTGGCCATCGATGTCAACTCCGGCCGGACCTCGAAAAACGCCGATTTCGACGAGACCATCTTCCTGGCCAATATGGAGGCCGCGTCCGAACTGGCCCGCCAGCTGCGACTGCGCGATCTGGGCGGCCTGATCGTGGTCGACTTCATCGACATGCGCAACAAGAAGCATATCCGCGAGGTCGAACGGCAGGTGAAGATCAGCATGAAGCGCGACAAGGCCAAGGTGGACATCAGCAAGATTTCTCGCTTCGGCCTGATGCAGATTTCGCGGCAAAAGATGGGGGCGCCGATCGAGAAGGGCAGCTACCGGACCTGCGACCATTGCCAGGGAAGGGGCGTGGTCCGCTCGGTCGAGACCCTGGCGCTCTATTACCTGCGCCGCATCCAGACCGGCATCAGCCGCAAGAAGGTGGCCCGGATCGAATGCCGCCTGCCGCTGGATGTGGCCCAGTACCTGCTCAACAAGAAACGGACCGAGTTGGCGGAATTGGAGAGCCGGCATTCGGCGCGGATCGATATCATCCCCCGAGTGGAGATGCGGCCCGCCGACAATCAGATCGATTTTTTCGAGACCGATACCTCGGGCAGATGAGCGGCCCCCCGCCCGGATGTGGCCGGGGGAGAAAAAAGAACTTGAATCCCCAACCGGTTCGGAGTATATGAGAAAACCGTTTTGCGCCTGTAGCTCAGCTGGATAGAGCGCCGGACTACGAATCCGTAGGTCGGGAGTTCGAATCTCTCCAGGCGCGCCACGTATTCAAGGGTTGAGGAAATTTTCCTCAACCCTTTTTCTTTTTGGGCGGGTAGTTGCAAACGCCCGGGTGCCGCTCGGCCCAATTCCTGCCGATCCGCCGATATCCCATCGAGATTGCAGAGTTTCACTCATCGACATCTTGGAAAAAGTCCGGCCCACCGTCCCATTGAGACAAATACCTGCCATGTCCTGGCCGGGTATTGCCAAATCCTGATGTCAATGGTTATCAAAAGTGCCATGGACAACGACACTGTTAAAGAGGCGCTCCAGAGACCCGGCCTCATCGTGCCGGTCGCTAGCGAGCAGGCATCGAATGTTCCGGCCATGACCGGCTCCTTGGTTCTGCTGTTGGCGACCGCAACCGGCATGACCGTGGCCAGCATCTACTATGCCCAACCGCTGTTGGAAGCCATGCGCGCCGCCTTGGGATTGGGGGTGACCGGGGCGGGGATGGTGATCACGATTTCCCAGTTCGGCTATGCCTTGGGGCTGGCCCTGTTGGTCCCCTTGGGCGATTTGTGCGAGCGTCGGAAACTGGTGGTGGCCATGACTGCGGGTATTGCTCTGGGGCTGGCAGGCATGGGATGTGCTTCCGGCATGGTCATGCTTCTGCTGTTTTCCCTGGTGGTCGGTGCCCTGTCCGTGGTCGCACAGATTCTGGTGGCCTTTGCTGCGGATCTTGCCCACGAATGGGAACGCGGCCGGGTGGTCGGCACGGTTATGAGCGGCTTGCTGCTCGGCATTCTGCTGGCCCGCACTGCGGCAGGGCTGCTTGCCCAGCTGTTCGGCTGGCGCGCCGTGTTCTGGCTGGCTGCCGCGGTTTTGCTGGGGGTGGCCGCAATGATTTTCCGTGCCTTGCCGGTTCGCCGCCCCACGGTTCGTTCCGGTTACGGCGCCTTGCTCAAATCGACTCTGGTCTTGTTCCGCGACGAGCCGGTGCTGCGCCTCCGTTCGTGGTACGGAGCGCTGGCCTTCGGCCTGTTCAGCATCCTCTGGACGCCGCTGGCCTTTTTGCTGTCCCAGCCGCCGTTCAACTACCCTCCGGGCGTGATCGGCCTGTTCGGATTTGCCGGTGTCGCGGGAGCCCTGGCCGCCTCGGCCGCCGGTCGGCTGGCCGATCGGGGTGCCGCCGGCTACACCACCGGCGCGGCAATTGTCCTGCTCATTGTCTCCTGGTGGCCGATCGGGTTGGCGAGCCGGTCGGTGGCGCTTTTGCTTGCCGGCATCCTCTTTCTGGACTTGGGCGTTCAGGCGCTGCACATCACCAACCAAAGCGAGATTTACCGGCTCCGGCCCGAGGCGCGCAGCCGTTTGACTTCGGCCTACATGGCCTGTTTTTTTGCGGGCGGTGTTGCCGGTTCTTCCCTGTCGGCCTTGGTATACAGCCGGGCGGGTTGGACAGGAGTCTGCGTTTTGGGCGTCTTGCCGGGCTGCGCGGCCGCCGGAATATGGCTCCGGTCCAGAGCGGTGCGGCGAGCCGGGGTTAAAGCAGGGAACTAGCTCATATCTCATTGACTATTCCTGCTATCCGCGATATAAAAAATGCTTTCTGATCGCATTTTTGGCGGTTGTGAACTGCAAGAAAAAAGTCGCAGAAAAGGCTGTCTGGTGGCGCTGAGTCCATGCCGGAGACTGCCGGTTTACGGGACCGCGGGCCGGGAAAATGCATCTCTCCGGGCGCGCCAATGGTTGCTGGGGTCGGGCCGGTTGGCTTGGCCCCCTTTTTTTTCGCAAACGTGCCGACCCGGGTGCCGGTGCAACGACGTCCGATCTCTTGGTTGCGGGCGGGATCGATGCCGATAAGGGCGTGAGGTACTGATGGAAAAAAGAAGATTTAGTCGCATCGGTTTCAACATGGCCGTCGAATTGACGGTGGACGGCATGGTCTACCCCTTTTCTCAGGTCGATAATCTCGGCGTGGGCGGGTGTTCGCTCAAAACCACCGTCGAATTTCCGCTGGGAGTTGCCTGCCGGTTCTGGCTGCCGTTCGAGGCGGCCTCGCCGGAGCTGGGCGTGGAGGTGTTCGGCGAAATTGTCCGCTGCGATGGGGAAACGGTGGGCGTCCGCTTTACCAAAATCACGCCGGAAAGCCTGTTTCACCTCCAGAATCTCATCCGGTTCAATTCCTCGGATCCCGACCGGATCGACGACGAGATCTCCCGCCACCCCGGTTTGCTGTAAGAGGTGCACCCTGCGGCCGGCCGCCTGATGGGCTCGGCCGGAACCAGGCGCCGGTTCGAAGCATGAAAGGAACGAGAACGCTATGAAAGTTGGTATTATCGGCTTGCCACAAACCGGCAAGAAAACGCTTTTCCAGGTATTGACCGGCAGCGAGGTACACGAGGCGGGCTGTCCGGCCAAACCCATCCCCGGAGCGGCCAATATCGTCGACCAGCGCTTTGACCGGCTGGTGGCCATGTATCAGCCGAAAAAGGAGACCAGGGCCCGCATCGATCTGGTGCTCCTGCCCAAGATGGAGCAGGAGGCGATCGCCAAGGGCGACATCTTCCGCGACATCAGCGATGTCGATGCCCTCTGCCACGTGGTGCGTGCCTTTGAGGACGACTCGATCTACCATGCCGCCGGTTCGGTCGACCCGTTGCGCGATGTCGAAACGGTCAATGCCGAACTGCTGCTTCACGACCAGATTTTCCTGGAAAAGCGGATCGAACGGCTTGAAACCGGCTTGAAAAAAATAAAGGACGAGCGTCAGGCCAAAGAGCTCGACCTGCTCAGGCGCATGCAGGCCCAACTCGAGGAAGAGCGGCCGCTGCGGCTGATGGAGTTGGCCGAGGAGGAGGAACTGCTGATCCGCAGCTACCCCTTGATCACCCGCAAGGAAATGATCCTGGTGTTCAATGTCGGCGAGGACCAGGTGGGCGATACCGCCTTGCTCGCCCAAGTCCGCGACCTGTGCGCCGTGGGTAAGATGGAGGCGATGACCGTCTCCGCCAAGGTCGAGGCCGAGATCGCCCTGCTGGACAGCGAGGAGGAACGGCGGGAGTTTCGGAGCGACCTCGGCATCGAGCAGCCGGCCCTGGAGGTGCTGGCACTGCTGTGCCTCAAGGCACTTGGCCGGATTTCGTTCTTCACCGTTGGCAAGGACGAGGTACACCAGTGGCTGGTGCGGGTCAATTCGCCCGCCCCGGTGGCCGCCGGCGCCATCCACACCGACCTGCAGAAGGGCTTCATCCGCGCCGAGGTGATGAAATACGACGAACTGATCTCCCTGGGCAGCGAGGCGGAACTGAAAAAGGCCGGCAAACTCTACGTGCAGGGCAAGGACTACATCGTCACCGACGGCGACATCCTCAATATCCGCTTCAACATCTGAACGGTCCGCAATCCCCGTCGCTCACATACCACCGGCCTGCCCGTTGACGATCACGTTGCGGACGCAGGCACCCGGCCTGCCGTAGACGAGCAGGTCGGGGCCGTGCCAGGGCTGGAGCCGGGGCCGCCAGATGGCCGATCGGCTGGCTACCAACGGCTCGGTAATTTGTCTTTTTCTTCCCTAGTCTTGGGCCGCCTCGCAGCGCAGCCCGGTCTCGGCGTAGGCGCGCGCCACCTCGTCTTCCAGAAAATATCCGCCGACCACGATGGTGGTGCCGTTGAACAGCATTCCCGCGGCCGCCAGCTAGCCTCGCCCGTCGAGGACCGTTGTGGCCGTGGCCTCGGGGCAGACGGCCATGGGGCCGCTTGCGAGGATGCGGCCCGCGCGCCGATGGCGAGATAGCCGGATTCGACCAAGGGGTCGCGGTTCGGAGTCGGCAGGATGGCACAGTTGGTGGTGAGGCGTTCGATGTTCATAACTGCTTGCACCCCCGGTGCGGATGGTATATCACAGAAAATCGGCTCAAGCGGCATTCGGCCCCAACTATACTCGAAATCGCGCCGGCGACAAAGCGCCGGCCGCCCCTGCCGCTGTCCCAGAAAATTTGCCGTTCGTGCCGTTGCCGATGGCGAGGAGATATAACCATGCCGACCCATGCGAAAAAAGTGTTTGCCGCCCAACTGACCGGGGGCCAACAATTCCAGGATGTTTTTCTGGTGACGAAAAAATCCCTGGCCGAAACCAAGGCGGGCAAGCCCTATCTGGCCCTGGCGCTGATGGACCGCACCGGCGAGGTCGAGGCCAGGGTGTGGGACAATGCCCTTCGATTCGAGTCCCAGGCCGAGGAGGGACATTACGTCCTGGTGCAGGCCGTGGCCAAGCCGTTCCGCGACCAGATGCAGCTGGGCGTGACCGCCCTGCAGCAGGTGGATGCGGCGGAGATCGACATGGCCGATTTCCTGCCAACGAGCCCCCGGCCGCTGGCGGAGATGGCTGTGGAGCTCGAAGCGGTCATCGCCTCCATCGGTGACCAACCGCTGCGAGATCTGCTGCAAACCCTTTTCCAGGGCGACATCCTGGCCCGCTTTCAGAGGGCGCCGGCGGCCAAACGGCTGCATCACGCTTATATCGGCGGCCTGATCGAACATACCCTGTCGATTGTCGGCCTGGCGGACAAGGCGGCGGGCCATTACCCGCTGATCGACCGGGACATGCTCATTGCCGGGGCACTGGTGCACGATCTGGCCAAGATCGAGGAATTCGATTTCAGCAGCCCGGCCTTCGGCTACACCGATCGGGGCCGCCTGGTCGGCCATCTGGTCCTGGGCGTGGAACTGGTGCGCAAGGCGGCGGCGCTGGTGCCGGCCATCGATCCGGGCAAGGTCGACCGCTTGATCCACATTATCCTCAGCCATCACGGCCGGTACGAATACGGCTCGCCGGTCCTGCCGATGACGCCCGAGGCCATCCTGCTCCATCATCTCGACGACATCGACGCCAAAATGAACTCCATGGCCGGGCTGCAGGCGAAAATGAACGGCGACGGCTGGCAGTGGACCGAGTATCAGCGGCATTTGGAGCGCTTTTTGTACCTCAGGGCGTCCGGCGATGCCACTGAACCGGATGCGGCCGGCATGGGCCTGGAGGAGGCGATCGAGACCGGGGAGCAAACGGCCCATCCGTTCGCGGCGCCGGTCCGTTCCAGGAAGACAATCGATCGGCGCCAGCAGAGCCTGTTCTGAACCATGGCCTTTTCCTCGATCCTCGGCCAGGCCAAGGCCTTGACCCTGCTCAGCCGGGCCCTGGCGAGCGGCCGCCTGGCCCATGCCTATCTGTTCTCGGGTCCGGACGGAGTGGGCAAGACCACCGTGGCCCTGGACATGGCGGCCATGCTCCTGTGCCGCCGTCCGGAAGAGGGACGTCCGTGCGGCCGCTGCCCCGGCTGCCTGAAGTATCGCTCCGGCAATCATCCCGATTTCATGCGCATCCGGCCGGATGGGGCCGCCATCAAGATCGACCAGGTTCGGGAACTGAAAAAAGCCCTCAATTTCGCGCCGTTTGAAAGCGGGTTGCGGATCGTGCTCCTGGAAGAGGTCCAGACCATGCGCCGGGAGGCGGGCAACAGCCTGCTCAAGGTGCTGGAAGAGCCGCCGCCCGACAACTTGCTCATCCTCACCGGCACCGGGGCCGGGGCGATTCTGGACACCATCGTCTCCCGCTGCCAGGTGATTCCCTTTGCCCCGCTGCCGCTCGACTTGGCGGCCGAGATCATCCGCCAGCGCCGTCCCGAACTGGATACGGCCGGCAGCGAAGCCCTGGCGGCCTTGGCCGACGGCTGTCCCGGCCAGGCCCTTGCGTTTGAGGCCGACGGCATCTTGCTCCTGTACCGGCGGATCGTGGCGGCGTTCGGCACCCTGCAGGACAAGCCGGCCATCCGGACGGAACGGGCTCTGGCCCTGGCGGTCGAGCTGGCAGAGGCCAAGGAAGGGCTGGAGCCCCTCCTGGCACTGCTGCGGATTTTTTTCAAGAACGCGATGGCCGCCCACGCCGGTTACGCCTCCGGCCGTGGCGTGCCGCCCGAGGTGGAGCAGGCGAGAGAACGCTGGAATTTGACCCGGCTTTCTGCTAAAATAAAAACCATTGATTTTGCGGAACAGGCACTTGCCAGAAACTGCAACCGCGGTCTGGTCAGCGAAGTGCTTCTCCTGGATTTGTTTGACTGCAGCCCCCTTTGACCAGAACCACCATGATCGACAGCCCGAGCGAGCCGCAACCCGTCCAGCCTTCCCCGGAAACCCCGACACGGGAAGCCAGGGGCGAAGAAGCGGCACTGCATTACTATAAGTTTCGTTTTCGTGAGCAAGGGCAGGAGTTTACCGGCCATGCCCAGCTGGCCGATCTGGCTCGGGGGGATCAGGTGATGATCCGGGCCGAGCAGGGAGCCGAGCCCGCCAAGATCACCGGCCGGTTCCTGGCGGTTGCCGACGTCGGCCAAACCTACGGCTACCGGATCCACCGCCGGGCCAGCGCCGAGGAAAAGGAAAAATACGTCCTGTTGCCGCAACTGGAGCACGATGCCTTCCGGCTCTGCCAGCGGCAGATCGAGCGACTTGCCCTACCCATGCATATGGTGCGGGTGGAGCGGTTCTTCAACGGCTCCAAGATCATTTTCTATTTCACCGCCGAAAGCCGGGTCGATTTCCGGGAACTGGTCAAAGTGCTGGTCCAGGAATTTCGCACCCGGGTGGAAATGCGCCAGATCGGCGTGCGCCACGAAACCCAGATGATCGGCGGGCTCGGCCCCTGCGGTCGCGAATTGTGCTGCACCTCCTTTCTCAACAAATTCGATTCGGTCTCGATCAAGATGGCCAAGACCCAGGACCTGCCCCTCAACCCGGCCAAGATCTCGGGCTTGTGCAATCGCCTGCTCTGTTGCCTGACCTACGAGTACGAGACCTACAAAACGATGAAGAAGGGAATGCCCCGGGTGGGGCGGCAGATCCAGTTCGAGGGACGGCTCTATCAGGTCAACCGCCTGATCCCGCTGCTCGGCAAGGTGGCCGCGGTTGCTCCCGATGGCGAGGAGCGGCTGTTTTCCGAGGAGGAATGGCGGGCCGCCGACCCGATCCCGAAAAGCACCGGCCGCAAGGGACCGGTGAAGAAGAGCCGGCGCACGACCATCGACATCTGGGGCGTGCAGGAGGGGCCGGCCGAAGACGACGAGTGATCTCGTCCCCGCCTGCGCAGACAATGACCCGGCGTTCGCCGCCGGATATTCCGGCAACCTTTTGCCCTCTTTACGCGTAACGAGTCAGCATGCCAACCTACGTCACCACCCCGATTTATTACGTCAATGCCATGCCCCACCTGGGGCACGCCTACACCACCATCGTGGCCGATGCCTACAGCCGGTTCCGGCGTTTCTGCGGTGACGATGTCCGCTTCCAGACCGGCACCGACGAGCACGGCGAGAAGATCGCCGAAGCCGCGGCCAAGGCCGGGGAGACGCCGCGGGCCTATGTCGACCGGATCGCCGCGGCCTTCAGGGAAACCTGGCCGCACCTCTCGGTCGAGCCGGATTACATCATCCGCACCACCGATGCCGATCACGTCAAGACCGTGCAGGACATCCTCCAGCGGGTGTATGACCAGGACGATATCTATTTCAGCGAATATTCGGGCTTGTACTGCAAGGGCTGCGAGCGGTTCCTCACCGAGAAGGAACTGGTGGAGGGCAAGTGTCCCGACCACCAGGTCGAGCCGAAGTCCATCACCGAGCAGAATTATTTTTTCCGGATGTCCAAGTACCAGGAATGGCTGATCGATCATATCAAGGCCAACCCGGATTTCATCACCCCCGAACGCTACCGCAACGAGGTGCTGTCGTTTCTGAGCGAACCGCTGGAGGATCTGTGCATCTCCCGGCCCACCTCGCGCCTGATCTGGGGCATTCCGCTGCCCTTTGACCCCAATTTTGTCACCTATGTCTGGTTCGATGCCCTGATCAACTACCTCACCGGCATCGGCTATCCCGACGACCCGAATTTTTCCTTCTATTGGGGGGCGTCCGAGCATGTCATCGCCAAGGACATCCTCAAACCCCATGCCATTTACTGGCCGACCATGCTTCGGGCCATGGACCTCGAACCTTTCCAGCGCCTCCATGTGCACGGCTATTGGAACGTGGATGCCACCAAGATGTCCAAGTCGCTGGGCAACGTCGTCCGACCCAGGGAGCTGGTCGAGATCTATGGGGTGGACACGGTCCGCTATTTCGTGCTCCGGGAAATGAGTTTCGGCCTGGACGCCTCCTTCTCCGGCGATGCCATTCTTGCCCGCCACAATGCCGATCTCGCCAACGACCTCGGCAATCTCTTCTCCCGCTCCCTGGCCATGATCGATAAATATATGGAAGGGCAGGTGCCGGCGCGGGAAAAGGCGAGCCTCCTTACCCCGGACGATCGCGAGCTGATGAGCGCGGTGTCCGCCATGGTGGCCGAATATCGTGAATACATGGAAGCGTTTGCCTTTCACAAGGCCCTGCAGGCCGTTTGGGAGGTCATCGGGCTGCTCAACCGCTACATCGTCGCCAACGCCCCCTGGGAATTGGCCAAGCATCCACGCCAGACCGAGCGATTGCGGACAGTGCTCGCCTTTCTGGCCGAAGCGCTTTGGAAGATTACCCTGGTGCTGGGGCCGATCATGCCGGAAACCGCCGCCAAGATGGCCACAGCCCTGGGTATGGGCGACCGGTTCGCCAGCGCGGTCATCGACGATGCCGTGATCTGGGGGCAGATCCCCGCCGGCACGGTTGTCGGCCAAGGCGGACAACTATTTCCCCGGGTGGAAAAAAAGGTGGAGGCCGCGGTTCCGGCCGCTGCCGGACAGCCGGCGAAGAAGGAGGCGGCCCCGGTCCAGGAGGAGGGCCTGATCAGTTTCGATCAGTTCAAGACAATGGAGTTGCGGGTTGCGGAAATTGTGGCCGCGGAAAAGGTTGCCAAGTCGGACCGGCTGCTTAAATTGACCGTCAAGGCGCCGGAAGAGCGGACCATTGTCGCCGGTATCGCCCAGCACTACAGCCCGGAGGCGCTCGTCGGCCAGAAAGTGATCATCGTCGCCAACCTCAAGCCGGCCAAACTGATGGGAATTCCCTCGCAGGGAATGGTGCTGGCCGCCAAGGAACAACAGGCCAACGGCACCGAGCGGCTGGTGGTAACCACGGTGGCCGGTCCGGTGGCGGCCGGCAGCCGGGTGGCCTGAGGACCGGGAAACTCCTCGTTCTCCTCGGTTGTGTAGGCGCAATAGCAAATAAATAGACAGATCTGGTGGGTGCCCTCTATGTTCATGCTCGGGAATTTTCTCATGGCCTTGGCCAAATTGATCAATTTCGTCCTCGGTGCCTATATTTGGGTGGTGATTGCCCGAGCGGTCATCACCTGGGTCAATGCCGATCCCTACAATCCCATTGTCCGTTTCCTGTGCCAGGTGACCGACCCGTTGCTGGTGAAAATCCGCAGAGTGCTGCCGATCATGGGCGGGCTCGACTTAAGCCCGATGATTCTCATCCTGGTCATCGTTTTTCTCCAGAGCTTTCTTGTCCCCACCCTGCAACAGATCGCCCAAACCCTGCAATAACCTGCTAGGGGATAATCCACGCCGGCGCGAGAGGATGCCATGCTCGCTCAGACTGAACTCCCCTGCCTGCAAGCGCTGCCCGACGGATCCTTGTTGCTGCGTCTCCATGTTCAGCCCCGGGCTGCGACCAACAATGTAGCCGGCTTGCAGGGGGACATGCTCAAACTCCGTTTGACCTCGCCGCCGGTGGACGGCAAGGCCAATCAAGCGGTTATCGCCTATCTCGCCAAGCTGTTTCATCTGCCCAAATCTGCCTTGACGATCAAAAGCGGCCACCAGAGCCGGAGCAAAACGGTCAGCATCGCTGCGGGTGCCGACAGCCAACGGCTTGCCACCGTGCTGGCCGACCTGTTGCGCGACAAAGGTGCTTGCTGAAAGGAGGCGGACGCCCATGGCAAGACGACGGTCGATCCTGCGGGTCCTGGGGCTGTTGGCGTTGCTGTTGGCAGCGGTCGGCGCAATGGTGGCCCTTTGGGGAGGAAAGGATCGGGTGGCAAAGAGTGCGTTGAAGCGCGAGGCGCCGCCTGTCCGGCAAGTCGACCGCGACAGTCTGCGCCGGGGAGAGCTACCCGGCAGGGAGTATTGACAGGGTTAGCTTGGGTTCGGCCTTGTTGCCAACAGGAGGAAAGACAATGCAGAAAAAAAGAGTGCTGGCGAATTGGAAGGCCAATTTGTCGCCGGAGAAGGCCCGCCAATGGTGCGATGCCTTTGCCGGCGTCTATCGGCCCAGGACCGATTTGGAAGTAGTGGTGGCGGTACCGTTTCTTGTATTGGAACGGGTTGGCGAATGGATACGGCCGCTTGCCGGGGTGAGTCTGGCCAGCCAGGGCGTATCCTCCTATCCCCAGGGCAATTATACCGGTGCGATCCCGGCGGCCTGGTTGCGTGGCCTGGCACACTATACCCTGCTCGGCCATCGGGAGCGACGCCGCTATTTCCATGAGACCGTGCAGGATGTGGCCCGTCAAGCCTACGAATCCCTGGCAGAAGATCTGCACCCGATCGTATGCATTGATCGGGAGTTGCTGGTGCCGCAGACAGCCGCCATGGCAGCGGATGAATTGGACCGGTTGATCTGGGCCTATACGCCCGACACCCCCGCCACCTTCGAGATGGCCAGGAGCGAGGCGGATATTGTCGCCATCCTGCCGCAGATCGCCAGGAAGACGGATAACCGGCCGGTGCTGTACGGCGGCGGGGTGACTGCCGAGAACGGGTCGCAACTCTGGCGGCTTGCGGGATTAAGCGGGATCATGCTCGGCCAGGGGTGTCTGGATGGGGCCGCTTTCGCCGCCTTGGTCAACCGGCTGTGAGCGAAGGGCACGGATTTTTCCGCAGCCGGTGCCGCTAGATCGAGAGCAAGCGCCGAATCCGTTCCTCCATGGGAGGATGGGTTGAGAAAAGGTTGGCAATGGTGCCGCCGCTGAGCGGATTGACGATATACATTTGGGCCGATGCCGGATTGACGTCCATCGGCTGCTGGGCATTGTAATTGGCGAGTTTGTTGAGGGCGCTGGCCAGGGATTTGGGATGGCCGCAGATCTCGGCGCCGGTGGCGTCGGCCATGTATTCGCGGCCGCGGGAGATGGCCATCTGGATCAAGGTCGCGGCCAGGGGTGCCACCAGCATGGTCACCAGGAGAACCAGAGGGTTGCTGCCTCCTCCCTCTTCATCGTTGCGACTGCCGCCGAACAGCATTGCCCACTGGGCCATGGTGGCCAGATAGGAGATCGCGCCCGCCATGACCGCGGCAATCGAGCCGATGAGGATGTCCCGGTTCTTGATATGGGCCAGTTCATGGGCAATGACGCCTTCGAGTTCGTTGCGGTTCAGCACGCGCAACAGACCGGTGGTGACCGCCACCGCGGCATGCTCCGGATTGCGGCCGGTGGCAAAAGCGTTGGGGGTCGATTCGTCGATCACGTATACCTTGGGCTTCGGAAGCCCGGCCCGTGCGGCCAATCCGGCCACCAGGGCGTGCAGATCGTGCGCTTCGGCGGGCGAGACCTCGCGGGCATGATTCATGGACAGGGCCATCTTGTCCGAATTCCAGTAAGCGAAGAAATTCAGGCCAAGGGCCAGCAGCAGGGCGATGACCATGCCTTGTTGGCCGCCCATTGCTTGGCCGGCAACCATGAACAGGGCGGTAAGGGCCGCCATGAGCATGAAGGTCTTTGCGGTATTCATGTTTGATATCCTCTCTCTTGGGGTGGGTGTCGTGCGGTGGCTCTCTCGTTCTGGCGGGGTGGCCTAAACGATAAGCCGCGGGCGGTTGCAGTCAAGACGGGGCGGTGTAAAAGCCGCCCCGTTCGGGCTGCGGTCGAGAGGAAGAAGGGTGGGGATCAGACCATCATCTCCAACATCGCCTTGATCAGGTTGTCGGCGCCTTCGCCGATCTGGTCAACCCGGGAGTTGAGCATGTAGCAGGGGGTGCTGACGATTTTTCGTTCCCAGTCAATGGCGATCTCGCCCTGCATAGTCGGTTGGTGCCGGGCTCCCATGGCGGCGAGATTGTCGGCAGTGCCCTGGTCCTGACCTATGGTCAGGGTGACATTGCCCAGTACCTTGGCCAGGATGACCGGGGCGATGCACAGGGCACCGATGGGCTTGCCGGCGGCATGCATGGCCTTGATGGCCGTGGTCACATCGGGGTTCACCGTGCATTGGGCTCCGTCGAAGGCGTAGCTGCTCAGATTTTTGGCCGCGCCGAAACCGCCGGGAATCACCAGGCCGTCGGCCGAATCGGGGGCAAAGGTGGCGAGGGCGGCAATCTTGCCCCTGGCGATGCGCGCCGATTCGATCAGGACGTTACGCTTTTCGCTCATCTCCTGTCCGGTGATGTGGTTGAGCACATGATGCTGCTTGATGTCGGGCGCATAGCACTGAAAATCCGCCCCGTTCTTGTGGATTGCCCAAAGAGTGAGGGTGGCCTCATGGATTTCGGCGCCATCCTGATGGCCGCAGCCTGAGAGAATTACGGCAAAATTTTTTTTCCGCATCACTGCCTCCTTTCGCACAGTTTAACAACGGACGAAGTCTACTCCAGGGAATAGATAGCCGGAAGATTACGGTATTGCTCGGCGCAGTCCAGGCCGTAGCCGACAAGAAAACCGTGGTCGAGGTCAAAACCGGTGTAATCGACCTCGACCGGTACGGTTCTCCGTTCTTTTTTGTCGATGAGGGAACAGATGCGCACCGAGCAGGCCGAGCTTTTCCGGAAGTGATCCCGCAGCCAGGCCATGGTGGTACCGGTATCGACAATGTCTTCCACCAGCAGCACATCCTTGCCGTCCAGATCGATACCGGGTTCCTTCAGCAGGCGGATGGTGCCTGAGGATACCTTGGCTGCGCCGTAACTGGCGACCCTGATGAAATCGACTTCAAGGTCGAGGGCAATGGCACGGCACAGATCGGCGGCAAAGACAAAGGCGCCGTTGAGCACGCCGAGGAGTACCAGCCTTTTCCCTTGGTAATCCTCGGTGATCTGTCGACCGAGTTCCTGGACGCGCTCCTGAATTTGGCGGGAACTTAAGATCAGTTCCCGCCGAGGGTGCGATGGTGCCATGCCCTTGTCTACGCGACGCTTACTGTTCGCTCTGCCATTTTTTCAAGGTGGCGCTCGCCTCGTCCTTTTCCTTGAAGGGTTGCGTCTGGGCCAAGGCCTTCTCCAACTCCTTGATCGCTTCCTGTTTCTTGTCCTCGCCATACAAGGCCAAGGCAAGATGATAGCGCAGCACAGGCATATTGTCCTGTTTCTGCACCGCCTGGTTGAACTCGTTGCGTGCCAGACCGAACGAACCCCGCTTGTAATGCACCCAGCCAAGGGTATCGATGATATGAACATCGTCGGGCTGTTGCTGTTTGGCGATCATGGCCAGACGCAGCGCTTCTCCCAGATCCGGATCCTTGCCTTCGGCGATCAGCCAAGCCAGATTGTTGGCCGCCGGAGCAAAGTCGGGCTTGACCTCCAATGCCTTGGCATAGGATTCCTTGGCCAGATCGATCTTGCCGCTCTGCTCGTAGAGGCTGCCCAGTCCCATATACGCTCCCAGGGATTTGGGTTGCTTGGCCTGGAGGTCCTTGAATTCGGCGATGGCCTGGTCGGTCTTGCCCTGCCGGGACAGAATCATGGCGCTCATGGCATAGGTCTGGGGATTGTCCGGATCGAGATCCTGTGCTTTCTGATAGAGTTCGAGAGCCTTGTCCGGTTGATTCGCACTCAGATAGAGATTCGCCAGCAGAATATGCATTCCGCCGCTTTTGGGAGCCTTGGCAATCTGCGCCTCGGTCATTTTGATCAAATCTTCCTGCTTGGCGCCTCCCTTTTGGGCGATCTGAAGCAGGAATGCAAAAGCTTTGACGTTATCGGGCTGCAGGGCAGTCACCTTTTCAAATGCCTGCTTGGCCTTGGGTTCCTGCTGCAGGCCAATGTAGGCCAGGCCGAGGCTGCCTAGAATTTCCACGTTATCCGGTACCTTGGCGTTGAGTTCGGAAAACATCTTCTCCGCAGTGTCGTATTCCTTGGTGAACAGCACACCCTTGGCAAGGGTCATGGCTGCCTGGAAGTCGCGAGGGTTGATTTTCAGGGCAATTGCGGCCTCTTTCTTGGCAATTTCGAATTCGCCTTCCTGGAGCGCGAGGAGGGCAAACAAGGAGTGGGCCTTGGCGAATCCGGGGTTGAGCCGGATCGATTCCAGCAGAGCTTCCTTGGCCAGCTTCATGTCCCTGAGATTGCTGTGCGCCACTGCCTTGACGAAATACAACTCACCCCACTTGGGATAATCCCGGATAAGACTCGTGATCGTATCCAGGGCTTCCTGGTTTTTCCCGTCCTTCAACAGGAACTTGGCATTCACCAGGGCGGCGGTGGCATTTTTGTCGTTGGCCTTGGCCACCTTTGCCAGCATTTCTTTTGCCTGATCGAACTTTCCGTAGTCAAAATAAAAATTTGCCAGCTGCGCTTCGAATTCCTCTGGTTTGTCCGCCGAAGCAATGGCATCCTTAAACATTTGCTCAGCTTGATCAAGCGCTCCCTTCTTGACATAAAAATCGGCGACTGCAGCTTTCAGTCTGCTGTTTTTGGGATCGAGTTTCAAAGCCTGCAGTAAATGCTGCTCAGCCTTGTCCACATCGTTCTCAAGGAGATCGATGGAGGCCATTTGCAGGTACGGCTGGGGAGAATCGGGCAAGGCGGCCGCCATTTTGTCGAGCGTGGCCCGCGCCTTGTCAAATTCCTTGCGTTCAACATAAAAGGAAGCGAGCGTGGCGAAATTGATCATTTTCTTGCCGTCCAGCTCCAGCGCTTTGATGTACGCCTGCTCCGCTTCCGCAAATTGTCCCTTGATGCCAAGAATTCGGCCCTTTATGATGTACAGGCGATCCTCGCTAGGGGAGGCAGCGATGGCTTTGTCGATTGCGGACAGCGCGCTGTCGATCTTGCCGTCGATCAATTCCAGATTGGCAAGTACCGCCAAGGCCTCCTTGTTGTCGGGAGCCTGCTTGAGCACCTTTTCTATTTCGCTGCGGGCTTCGTCCTTTTTTTGGCCCAACAGATAGAATTCCGCCGTTTTGACGCTGGCATCCAGATTTTTGGGATCGAGGGTCGCCGTACGTTGCAGTTCTTCAAATGCCTGACGGGCGTCACCGTTTTTCAGATAGAGCAGGCCCAACTGGTAGCGAGCTTGGGCGTATTTGGGATCGATCTGGATGGCGGTGCGCAATTCAATGATGGCTTCTTTGTCCTTGTGCTCCTGCAAGTAGGACATGGCTTTTTGATAATGCTCTTCCTTGTTCTTCTCTTCAAAACACCCCGTGAGAAGCGTGGAGCAGAGCAAGAACGAGGAAAAGGCGGCCAGTAAAGACAAACGGTTTGATTTCATAATTTTCCTTCTTGCAAAGTGGGCTGGGCACAGAAAATGGGTTAAGGAGCCTGCTCTTCAACAGTTCTTATATCGCACCGGGTGCATTTGAGGAATAAAAAACGAGGATCACTCATGATCAAGGCATTTTTTTCTCAAAAGGCCGGAAAACGGTTCGTATTCGTAAAAATACTCAAGAAGGGGGAAAAGTAGAAGGATTCCTTTTTTTGTTTTGACCTAACACTGCGATGCCGGTAGCATAAAATGTCAATAAGTTCATCCTGCTGAGTCAAAAGGAGAGAGGCATGAAAACATGTTCCATCGTCACACAGAAGTATTTTTGGGCAGTGATCGGCGCTGTTTTTGTCATGGCGTGGTCATGTTGGGCGGCCGAATCGGGAAGTGATGCCGTCGTCAAAGACGAGCTCAAGGAAAAATATCGCCAGGAAGTGTTGGGAGGCAAGGGGCAATCCTCGAAAGACCAGGAATACGTCATCGGCTACCGCGACATTCTCTATGTGGAGGTGTACGGCGAAGGCTCCATGGCGGTCGGACCGTCCAATAGCAGCCAAGGAGCGCCTCAGGCGGAAGGCCAAGATTTCCTGCGCGGGCGCGGTACCGGTGCGGAAGTGGGCGTGGATGGGCGTGTTTCGCTCCGCCACATCGGCGATGTGTATGTGGTGGGTATGACCTTGCCTCAGCTGGCGCAATACCTGAATAAACTGTATAGCACAGTATTCAGCGAGCCGAACGTGATCACCTCGGTGGTGCAGAGCAACAGCCGGCAATACACGGTCATGGGACAGGTAAAAACCCCGGGGTTGTTTCATCTCGATCAGCCGATGACTATTGTGAAGGCGATTGCCAAGGCAGGTGGCCTAACCGAATGGGCCAAATCAGATATCACCGTGATTCGCCAGGGTAATGATTTGATTGTCGAGAAAGAAAAAGAGAAAGGAAACGATAAACCGGCGAAGAAAGTCCAGCAGTTCCAGTTTGATTACGACGATTTCGTCGCAGGGAAGAATGCCGAGAAGAATATTCAGCTTGAACCCGGTGATGTAGTTGTCGTGCATTGACAGCGAGGCCCTTTCATGTGGACAGTTGCTTCTCCTCTGTCGGGACGGACGGTTTTCTGCTTCCTGGTTCCCCTGGCTATCGGTGCCACCCCGGCTTTTGCTCGGGAAACAATAGTCACCGGAACAGCGGGAACGGTTGTCGATTATCGTTCGCGATCATACAAGCAGGGTGAGGTCGGAACGCTTTCCGACGACGGAGACCGGAAGAAAATTGGCATTCAGCCCGAAGTGCTGATCGTTTCGAAGGATGTTCGGGATTACCTGAGCCTGCGGTATAGTCCTACGCTCAGCTATGATTATGTGATCGAGGATAATCAGGTAGACCATCAACTCGATCTTCAAGGCGAACGATGGCTCTCGCAGGCCTGGTCGATTTCCGTGTCGGAGAACTATATCCGTTCCGACGATCCGGGGACGCCCACCCGCGGCAAAACTTCCGACGTGTTTGCCCGTAGCGGCGGACAGACGTCGCCGTTCGATACGCCAACAGAGCTCTCCCAGGACCAGAACGGTCGGAAATACTGGACCAACACTGCCAGCGTACAGACGAGCTATGTGCTCGATAAAGACAGCCGGATCAACGGAGGCTACTCCTACTCTGTTTTGCGCAACGACGAGAGTGGCGGCGGGTATGAAGACTATGACCGGCATACCTTTTATACCGATTTGACCCATGGATTCACCCAGAATTGGCGGGGTAATTTGGGACTGGACTACACCCGGGGCCTGTATGACCGCACTCAAGGGCTTTTTGATACCAATGCAACCGACAACGGCACCCCGGACCTCGATCAATACGGTTTTCGGGTGGGGGTCGATTTTGTTCGCACCCCCCATGACTTTTATCCCTTCAAATATTCATTGAATGAAAGCCGATACGCTGACGATACCCGCCCCGGTAACGAAATTCATTCGTGGTCTTTGGGCTGGGATCATGCCTTTGATTCCCGTACCCGGGTAGCGCTTGGAGGGGGGCCTTCTTTTGCTAAAACCGAGGGGCTGGATGGCACCTGGGGATACAATGCTTATGCCACCTTGATGAGAACCTATGAACACGCCTCGCTCTCGCTGGAACTTAGTAAGGTATATCAGACGAACAATTTCTCCGGCAACTCGGCGGATAGCGGTTTGACCGACACCTACAGTGCAAGGGCCACGTTTTCTTACCGTCACACCCAAAATTTGGCGTTCAATGTATACGGCGGTTACAGCATGGAATCCAACTTTGAACCGCAGGGTATTTATCAAGTCGAGGCTGGCGGTGGAGCGGCTCCAGCCGGGAAAACCGGTGGCAACAGCTACGACAAGAATATTTACGATGCCGGCATCGGCTGCACCTATACCTTTGGCCGTTGGTACACTGCCGGCCTGAATTATGGCTATTATGTTTCCGATGGCAACCTAGCCAACGACCAGTACACCGACCACCAGCTATTGTTTACCTTGAGAGCCAGCCACGAACTCTGGCGCTGGTGAATGACAGACGACTGATCCTGAAATCCGTAAACTGTCTGGCGGCGAAAGCTTTTTCCGCTTTTACCGGACGTCTTCCTGTCTTTTTCCCTCTTGATGCCGTTGGCTGCTCCGCTGTAAGTTTTTTTTGAGTAATTTTTGGAGGATACTTGTGAATATTACGATTATCGGCACCGGTTATGTTGGACTGGTGAGTGGTACATGCTTTTCCGAATTCGGGCATGAAGTCGTTTGTGTCGATCATGACGAGGCAAAAATAGCGACTCTCTGCCAAGGACAAATTCCGATTTACGAACCGGGCTTGGCCGCTCTGGTTGCCAAGAACGTGGCAGCCGGTCGCTTACGGTTCACCACCGACCTCAGCCAGGCCGTACCGAAAGCTGATGCGGTCTTTCTCGCGGTGGGTACACCTTCCAGCCGCCGTGGAGACGGTTACGCCGACCTCAGTTATCTGTACGAAGCCGCCCGCAGCCTTGCTGTCCATCTGGCCGGATATACGGTGGTGGTCGATAAAAGCACAGTGCCCGTAGGCACGGCACGACAGGTGGAACGGATCATTCGCGAAGCCAATCCCGGCGCCAGCTTCGATATGGCCTCCAACCCCGAATTTTTGCGAGAGGGGGCGGCAATCAACGATTTCATGCGGCCAGACCGGGTCGTCGTAGGGGTGGAAAGCGAACAGGCTACTTCGGTTCTACGAGAAATTTATACCCCGTTGTATCTTATTGAGACCCCCATCGTGATTACCAGCATTGAAACCGCCGAGTTGATCAAGTACGCGGCCAATGCCTTTTTGGCGGTTAAGATCAGCTTTATTAACGAAATGGCGGCTATCTGCGAAGCCGTGGGGGCTGACACCATCGCCCTAGCCAAGGGAATAGGACTTGACGGCCGAATAGGTAAAAAATTTTTGCATCCTGGCCCAGGGTATGGTGGCTCCTGTTTTCCCAAGGATACGGTCGCGTTGTTGCGTACCGTCCAAGAGCATGGGGTCAGCGCCCGTATCGTCGAGGCGGCTGTCGAAGTGAATGCCGCTCAGAAGGCGCGGATGGTCAAGAAGATTCGTGATGCCCTTGGTGGAAGCGAGTCGGGCAAAACGATCGGGGTGCTCGGACTTGCTTTCAAACCGGAGACGGACGACATGCGCGAGGCGCCTGCCTTGACCATCCTACCGGCCCTGCTTGAGCGAGGGGCAAAGATACAGGCACATGATCCACAGGGGATGCACGAGGCAGCGAAACTGCTACCCGCATCGATGGTGTATGTCGACGATCCGCTCGAGGTGTTTGACAACGCGGATGCGGTGGTGCTGCTGACAGAATGGAATCAGTATCGAGCGCTGGATTTCAGCAAGATGAAAGGTAGGATGCGCCAGCCCATCTTCATTGATTTGCGCAACGTCTACGAACCGCACAAGGTGCGTGCGGCCGGTTATGCCTACCATGGCAATGGCCGAGGGTATTGACGAAGAAAATGGGGCTTGAGGAAAAACGAGGAGGAATAGGAGCCCGTCAGGCCCTTTTGTTTCTCCTCAATTGGAAATGGACAACCGAGCCGTTACAGTAAGGAGTAAGGACTCTGAGGTTGGTCGTCAACTGATCCTGCCCGTATTGAGTGGACATCCAGTTAAGCTGCTTTGCTAGCTTCAAACGCCATAGGACTAATACGGCCTTCGCACTATGACGGCGAATGCGGTTGTAATCAACTTCAATAT
>JAITGO010000012.1 GCA_031280615.1 Desulfobulbus sp.
CGCCGATGGTACTGCATGGGAGACTATGTGGGAGAGTAGGTCGCCGCCGTCCCTTCTTAAAAAGCCTCTGATCCGTTCACCAACGGTTCAGAGGCTTTTTTTTTCCACTATTACAAAAAATTATTGCCTTGATTCAACATGAATTGAGCCCGGCGATTAAAATCGCGGCCAACCCCCTGTCGCGATTTTCTATCTGCAACCGCCCCAAAAGCACTCTGCTTTTTTTATTAGCCCGTTGAAAAAAGATTTTCGCATGCATCCATTGCACTGCATACATGAAACAGCTCTCACGGATGATCTATCTGTAGTGGCTCGATTGCGATGGTTTCGTATTTTTCAACAGGCTGTTATCATTGGTACCGTACTGCAGCAGCAGAGTGCTCTCCTAAATACCTCCGCACACCACTCGTACCATCCGCTCTGTCCCCTTCCCTTTGATTGCATTGCGAGTCAGTGCTCCTGCAACCCGTTCGGATCCAAAATGACGATTGTCTTGCCTTCCACCCGAATTAAGCCGTCCTCGCTCATCTTGCCGAAAATCCGCGATAGGGTTTCAGCACTGGTTCCGAGCAGGCTGGCGAGCTGTCCCTTCGGAATATCGAGAACGACCTTATCGCGTCGCTTTTGTTCCTCCATCAAGTAGCGCAGGTGTGAGGCAAGCCGTCCTGGTACTTCTTTCAGTGAAAGATTTTCAATTTGAGCGGCAAATCGTCGCAGACGCAGAGCCAGCACGGCCAACATGTTGAGGGCCAGCGATGGGGTCGCGGTCACCAGATCGACAAATTCATTGCGAGGGAAAAAATATAATTCCGCATCACTCAAGGTGGTGGCATTGGCCGGAAAGGGGCTGCCATAAAAAACCGGCACCTCGCCAAAAGGTTCCCCCGCGCCAAAGATGTGAAGAATTTGTTCTTTACCGTCAAACGATGTCTTGAAAATTTTTACCTTGCCATTGGCCACGAGGTAAAAGCCGATACCTGGATCTCCCTCGTGAAAAATCGTAGCTCCCTTGGGATAGTGCTTGCCGACAGCGATGGCGGCAATCTTTGACAGCTGTTCTGCGGGCAATCCGTTGAACAGAAGACTTGTGGCGAGCAATTCACTTTTTTTTTGCATTAGTCTGAAAAAAATATTTTGTTTTTGATCTAGGTCAAAGAAAGAATATGGATTTAATGTACAGTGCTGGCATACTACTGAGTGACGTTGTCAAACGCGACTAAAAACAGAAAAGGAGAAATGCCATGTTTTGCAATCAGTGCGAACAGACTGCCAAGGGTACCGGATGCACCATCGTCGGGGTATGCGGCAAAAATGAGGAAGTCGCCGACCTTCAGGATCTTCTGACCCACGCCTTGCAAGGACTCTCGCTCTATGCCCTGGAAGGCCGCAAGCTGTCCATCGTTGACGATGCCACCGATCTCTTTGTTTTGGAGGCCATCTTTTCCACCCTGACCAATGTCGACTTTGATCCGGACCGTTTCGTGGCCCTGATTAAGCGTGCGGTTGAACTGCGCGAGGCAATGAAAGCCAAGGTGGCGGCCAAGGGGGGCCCGACTGGCTTCAATCAAGCACCGGCAACTTTCATCCCAACCACCGATTCCGCGGCCGAACTGGCAGCGCAAGGCAAAGCGCTCAAACTGCTTGAAAACCTTGATGCCGACGTCAACATCCGTTCGCTGAAGCAAACCGTTCTTTTCGGATTGAAAGGTATCGCCGCCTATGCCGACCATGCCGCCATCCTCGGCCAAAAAGATCCGGCAATTCCCGCATTCTGCTACGAAGCCCTGACCGCACTGCTTTCGACCGACTTGACCTTGGACCAAGGTGTCGCCCTGGTCATGAAGGCGGGCGAAACTAACCTGAGAGCCATGGAATTGCTCGATGCCGGCAATACCGGCACCTACGGCCACCCGGTGCCCACGCCCGTGCCGCTCGGCCATCGCAAGAACAAGTGCATTCTCATTTCCGGCCACGATTTGCACGACCTCGAAATGCTGCTCATGCAGACCGAAGGCAAGGGCATCGACATCTACACCCACGGTGAGATGCTACCCTGCCACGGCTATCCGAACTTGAAAAAATACCCGCACTTTTACGGCCATTTCGGAACCGCCTGGCAGAACCAGCAAAAGGAATTCCCCAACTTCCCTGGGCCGATTCTGTTCACCACCAACTGTATCCAGAAGCCGCGCGACGACTACAAAGACCGGGTCTTCACCAACGGTCTGGTTGGCTGGCCCGGCGTCAAACATATCAGCAACAAAGATTATTCGGCAGTGGTCGACATGGCCTTGGCCATGCCCGGTTTCACCGATGAGATCGACAACGGCCAGGTACTGGTCGGCTTTGCCCGCAACACCGTGCTCGGCGTTGCCGACAAGGTGATCGACGCCATCAAGGCCAAAGCTATCCGCCACTTTTTCCTGGTCGGCGGCTGCGACGGCGCCAAGCCAGGCCGCGATTACTTCACTCGTTTTGTCGAACAGATACCGAACGACTGCATGGTGCTGACCCTGGCCTGCGGCAAATTCCGCTTCTTCGACAAACAGATGGGCGACATCGGCGGCATTCCACGTCTGCTTGATGTCGGCCAGTGCAACGACGCCTACTCGGCCATCCAGATCGCGGTAGCCCTGGCCAAAGCCTTTGACTGTGGCGTCAACGACCTGCCGCTCTCCCTGGTGCTGTCCTGGTACGAGCAGAAGGCGGTGGCCATCCTTTTGACCCTGTTGTACCTGGGCATCAAGGACATCCGCCTCGGGCCATCGCTGCCGGCCTTCATCACTCCTGCGGTACTTGAATTCCTGGTCAATACCTTTGACATCAAGCCAGTGGATACCCCGGAAGCCGACCTGAAAGCCATCCTCGGCTAACCTCGCATCTCTTTCAACACCCCAACACTCAACCTGAAACCTCGGCCGGATTATCCGGTCCGGCCGAGGTCTGCCCGGAACCAGACCATGAATGACAATCAAAAGACCTATCTCGTACTGCCCCATTTGAACGCTGGCTTACTATCCCCCGAGGAATTGGAACATCTAGCGGCCTTAGCCAGAAAATACCGTATCCCGAAGACGAAAATCACCGGTGCCCAACGGGTGGCCTTTCTCGGCATGGAACCCGAGGCACTGGCCGCCATGAAAGAAGAATTGCAAATCACCGATACCCCGCCCCATGCCCGGAACCGGGTCCACTATGTCCAGGCCTGTCCGGGCAGTGCCTGGTGCCCGTTCGGGCAGAAAGACGCCTTGGCATTGGGGGAGCGGATCAAGGCGATCGAGCTCGACGGCCCTTTACCGTACAAGGTCAAGGTGGGGATTTCCGGGTGCCGCTTCTGCTGTTGCGAATCATGGATCCGCGATGTGGGACTCACCGCCGAAAAAAAAGGTTGGCGCTTTTCCTTTGGCGGCAACGGGGCCGGCCGGCCGCGTATCGGCGATTTAGTGGCCGAGGGCCTGAGCGACGACGATGCCGTGTCCTTGGTAACGAAAACTCTGAATTATTACCTCCGGGAGGCCAAGTTCAAGACCCGCTCTGCCCGCTTCATGGAACGGTTTGGCATCGACGCTCTGAAAAAGGCGGTGCTCGATTGAACGAAATAAGCATTGCAATAGGTATTGAAGTATTGCGCTGAGAATATCATGAAAGTATTGAGAAAAATCATAAAGATAGACGAAGAACTGTGCAATGGCTGCGGCCTCTGCGTGCCGGATTGTGCCGAGGGATCGCTGCAAATCGTTGCGGGCAAGGCTCGGCTTATGGCCGATAAACTCTGCGACGGCCTTGGCGCCTGTCTGGGTTCTTGCCCAACCGGGGCGCTGACCATCGTTGAGCGCGAGGCCGAAGAGTTCGACGAAACTGCGGTTCATGCCTTGCTTGGCAGCCAAGAGACGCCGCCGGCATCGGTACAGCACGGATCCGGCTGTCCTTCGGCCCGGTTACAGACCTTTCAGGCGGCGTCTCCCTGCCAGGCCGCCAACAGGCCTGCTCTACAGCCAGATTCCGCCCTCTCCCACTGGCCGGTGCAGATCCGGCTGATCCCTCCGACTGCAGCCTTTCTCGACAATTGCGATCTGCTGGTGGCAGCCGATTGCACCGCCGTGTCCTATGCGGGCTTCCACAGGGATTTCCTGGCAGGCCGAGTGGTGATGATGGGTTGCCCCAAGTTCGACGATCAGCAGCTGTATGTCGATCGGTTCACTGAAATTTTCCGCACTCGGAAATTACGCTCCCTGACCATCCTGATCATGGAAGTGCCCTGTTGCCATACCATGCTCCAAATCGTCAGGAAAGCCTGGAACCAAGCCAAACCGGATTGTCCGGTCCGCCAGGTGGTGATATCCACCCGTGGCGAAATCAAGGAAGAGACCACTTGGTAGCATCTCCCCTTCCCTTTTTCGTCCGGTTCCGGAACGTTTACCCCGATCATTTATCGAGAGGCAGGCGGTTCCGGGACCGGATCGTCGTTTGCCGCTGCACCCAGCCAGCCCCCCTACCCTTCATTCACGCCTTGCCTTTCGGGTGCCCGCGCGCTAGTTTGGCAAAGATTCCCGTTTACAGTCCGCACTTTTCCCAGTTCCCGGCATCTCACCATGAAGACCAATCTGACCCTGATCGGCATGCCCGGCGCGGGCAAAAGTACCGTCGGCATCATCTTGGCCAAAAATCTATCGCTTGGCTTCATCGACACCGATGTGCTCATCCAGATCAACCAGCAGAAATCGCTGCAACAGATTCTCGACGCCTCCGGCCACCTCGCCCTCCGGGCCATTGAAGAAGCGGAAATCTGCAAACTCAACCTCAGCCGCCATGTCATCGCCACCGGCGGCAGCGCCGCCTACAGCCACAAGGCCATGACGCACCTGCAAGGCATCTCCCTCATCGTTTTCCTGGAGGTCTCGTTTGCGGAAATCGAACGACGCATCCGAAATTTTGCCACCCGCGGCATCGCCAAGACCAAGCATCAAACCTTTCGGGAACTGTTCGATGAACGGCAGGCTTTGTACAGGCGACATGCCGAACTGACCATCGCCTGCGACGGCCTGGACCAGGAAGATGTGGCGCACGCAATTATTCGTTTGATTCCTCCCGGTTATCTCCTCTGAAATCCCGCCCTCCACCCCTCCGAAAAAATGCTTAGGCAATTTTGCCTATTCTGCTTTGACTTCCCTTGGCAATCCCATACAATTTTCTCCATAGGCTCCAAAATTCCTGATCGACCTCCATGGGGGTGGTTTCGGCCGATCCGGAATTAAATTCAGAAACAGCTATTTTTTCCGGGGAGGATTTGCATGAATTTTTCGTCCATTCGTTTCAAACTTATCGTCGGCGGTATCCTCATCGTGCTCATTCCGCTTACGGTGAGCGGCATTGTGGCCAGAAACAATTCCGCCGCCGCAGTGACCACCTACAGCAAGGCCAATGGTCAATCCATTGCCGAAGGATTGGCCATGCAGGTGGCGGCAACCCTGGAGGGCGAAATTCGATTTGCCGAGGCCTTTGCCGGCCGAACCATGGTCAAGAATGCCGCTGAAGCGGTATCCACCAAAGGGATTGCCGGGGCCACCGAGTCCGGAACCGTGGAGACGATGAACAACGATCTGCGCAATCGATTCGAACGGCTGCGCAAAACACACACCGCCATTTTCCTCACCGATGCCGATGGCAGGATCTATGCCTCCGCGGCAGAGTCGGCTGAAGAAGTCAAGGGCTTCGATATCGGTAACTCCTCCTTGTTCCAGGAAGTCAAAAACAGCAGAAAGACCTTGAGCGGTGAAATGATCCGCTCCAAAGCGACCAACGAGCCGGTTCTCTTTCTGTGCGGTCCTGTTCTCTCCGATAAAGGCGCCTTTCTCGGCACATTCGGCACGCTGCTCAAGGGGTCCGTGCTGGCCGAACTGATTACAGTCAAAAAGATCGGAACAACCGGATATTGTTTCATGGCCAACAAGGATGGACTCATCATCGCCCACCCCGATACCAAAAATGTCCTGCAGTTGGATCTCAAAACGCTCAAGGGTATGGAGCAGATCAATACCGCGATGATGGCAGGGAAAATCGGAGCGGAAGCCTATGTCTACAAAGAAATCGACAAAGTAGCCGGATACGCGCCGGTCAAATTGAAAGGCTGGAGCGTCGCCGCCACCCAGGATGCCAGCGAATTTATGGCCAGCGTCGCCACGCTTGGCAACACCATTGCCATCATCACCCTCCTGTCGGTCGGGGCAGCGGCATTGCTCATTTTCTTTGCCACCAACGCCATCGTCCGGCCGATCAACAAGGCGGTCGCAGGCCTGCAGGACATTGCCCAGGGCGAAGGCGATCTCACCATGCGCCTCGCTGTGACCTCGCGGGACGAGGTCGGCGAACTGGCAAAATGGTTCAACACCTTCATCGATAAACTGCAATCGATCATCGGCAGGATCAGCGACAACACCAAGGAGGTCAACCAGGCAATCAAGGAACTATCGGACATCGCCGTGACCTTGTCAAATAACGCCGAAGAGACTTCCGGCCGGGCCGGCAACGTTGCCACCGCCACCGAGGAGATGAGCGCCAACCTCACCGGCGTGGCCGCGGCCATGGAGCAATCCACCACCAATGCTGCCATGGTTGCCAGCGCCGCCGAGCAAATGAACGCCACCATCTCTCAAATTGCCCAGAACGCGGAGGAGGCCCATTCCATCTCGGGAAAAGCGGTCGTCCAGGCATCCAACACCTCCGAAAAGATGGCGGAATTGGGGCAGGCGGCCCAAGCCATCGGCAAGGTCACCGAGGCGATCACCGAAATTTCGGAACAAACCAACCTGCTGGCCCTCAATGCCACCATCGAGGCGGCCAGGGCCGGCGAAGCGGGCAAGGGATTTGCGGTGGTGGCCAACGAGATCAAGGAACTGGCCAAACAAACGGCCAACGCCACCCTGGATATCAAAAATCAGATTTCCGGCGTCCAGGGAACAACCAAGGCAACGATCGAAGAAATCAATCAGATCTCAAAAATCATTAATAATGTCAATGAGATCGTTGCAACAATCTCCACCGCGGTCGGCGAACAGTCTTCAGCCACCGGGGAGATTGCCAACAATATCGCCCAGGCTTCGCAGGGGCTGGATGAAGTGAACGAAAATGTCAGCCAGAGTTCGGCGGTGGCGGGCACCATCACCAGGGACATTACCGGCGTGAACACGGCGTCCGGCGAAATTTCCCGGAGCAGCCAGCAGATTGCCATCAGTGCGGGCCGCTTGCAGGATCTGACCAACGAACTGCAGGGGATAGTCAACACTTTCAAGATCTAACCGAAACCGCGGCAAGGGTTCCGCAAGGGGTGGCGAGTCAAGGGCTTGCAAGAAAAAGTCTCGCGGCCGCGATCCACATTCCAGCAAAATAGACACGCTGCAAACAAACAAGGCTCCCCTTTGGAGGGAGCCTTGTTTGTTTCCGCGTCATGGCAGGTCAGATCGTTGCCACCGCCCGGCCTGCGGGTTTTGGGCATGCTCTCCAGGCGGATCTCGGCTGTCTGCCGGGCAACATTTCAGCGGCTTTTGGCTACAGAGGCGCGCTCCAGCTTCTGCAAACGGCACATGAAACTCCTGCTGGTGGAGGTCCCTGAAACCGGTCCACGTTTGTCGTCTTCGGTCAAGCGATTGAGACTGGCCCGCGGGTCGAAATCGCCCCACCCCCAGGCCAGACGAACCATTCCCGGTCGGACCGCGGTCGAAAGGCGCGCCGTCATCTCGATCGAACCCTTGGGGGTGGAGATGCCGATCAGGTCGCCTTCGGCAACCCCCTGCCGGGCCGCATCGTCGGGGTGGATATCGACCACGCATCCGACCCCGCCGTGCAGCAAGGCCGGAATGGTACGGAACTGGGAATTGGTGAAGCGGATGTCGCGGCTGCCGCTGACTCCCAGGACCGGATATTCGTCACTTTGGTCGGCAAAGCTGATCGGATCATCCCCCAAACCGAATTCGAAGGGAACCCCGGCAAAGCCCGCCTCGGCCAGCCGGCTGGAAAAAAATTCCACCTTCCCCGACGGCGTCTTGAACGGCTGGTCGCGGTATTTTTCGTACATGGCCGCCTCGAGTCGCAGCCCTGCCTTGCCGTTGGCGCGCAGATCCGCCACCGTGACCCCGGCAGGCTCCAATTGAAAATCGATCGCCTCCTCGGCGGTCTGCCAGGCAAACTCCTCGCCATATCCCAGCCGGCGCCCCAATTCGAACACGATTTTCCAATCCGGCCAGGAATCGCCCACCGGATCGATCACCGCATTCTGGAGGATGATCGGATTATTCCGGATTGAGGAGCGATTGAGCTGGGTCTTCTCGAAACAACTGGAGGCGGGCAGAATGACATCGGCCAGCTTGCCGGTTTCGGTCATGAACATATCGATCACCACCAGGGTCTCCAGCTTGGCAAAGGCCGCGTGGGTACGGGTGGCGTCGGCCATGGTCACCAGCGGATTGCCGGACTGGACCACCACCATCTTGAGCGGATAGGGTTTTTCCTCGAGGATGGCGTCGACCACACACCCCTGCACCTGATTGCCCCAGGTCTCGCTGAAGGTGTTGAACAAGGAATAATCGCAGGTAATGGGGACCGCGTCCGCTGCCAGCCGCTCCCGTAACTGAATGTTGCGGGCCGGCACCGGCTGGGGCAGCACATCGCCCCCCGGCTTATCGAGATTGCCGGTGAGGGCGCGGAGCATGGCCACGGCGCGGGTGGTGTCGAACACTTCGCGGTGCATGTCCAAACCGTTGCCATCGATGATGGCCGCCGGTTTGACCGTGGCATAAAGCCGGGCCACTTCCCGGATCTGGTCCGCGGTCAACCAAAGGTTTTCCGCCACCCGTTCGGCCGGATAGCGGGCCGCCACTTCCCGGAGCCGTTCGAAACCGACGGTGTATTTGGCAATGAATTCGGTGTCATGCCAATTGTTTTGGATGATCTCGTTGATCATGGCCATGGCCAGCAGGCCGTCGTACCCCGGCTTGATCTGCAGCCAGATGTCGGCCGTGCGGGCCAAAGCGGTCCGAACCGGATCGATGACGATTAGAGTGGCGCCGTGTTCCTTGGCCCAATGAATGCCTTCGGCGGCTCCCAGAGCGGTGTTGCCGTCGTTCTTGCCCCAGACGATGATGCACTTGGCGCTCTTCGCCTCGGGAAAGGCCATGGAGCCGTAGGTGTAGGTATGGGCGAAATCGCGGGCAACGAAACAGATGGAGCCGTTGCCGATGGTATTGGGGCTGCCGAAGGCGTGCATCAGCCGGTTGGGATAATCCCAGGGCGCTCCCCAATCGGCGGCCATGCCCCGCAGCCAGGCCACGGACTGCGGCCCCGATGCCTGCCGGTGATGCCGAAACGCGGCCACCACCCGCTCAAGGGCTTCGTCCCAGCCGGTCTCGCGGAAACCCGAGCCGTCTTCCTTCTTCACCAGCGGCTTGGTCAGCCGGGCAGGCGAATAGACGATCTCCGGGGCGGCCGCCAGCTTGGCGCAACTCAGCCGCTTGTCCGGATCGAGGAACGATTTGCGTCTGGCGCCGAGCAGGCGCCCCTCCTCCACCTCGGCTTCGATGGGGCAGCAGGAAGAACAGAAACGGCAGACAGTATCGATGATCATCGCTTCCTCCTATCGGTTGGCATGGACATAACAGCTGCGGATCAACTCATAATGGTTGCTGTGGGTGCGGATGGTCCACCAAACGCTGCCGGGCGCCCCCACCCGCCAGGCAGGCGCCAGCTCGCCGCCGGCATCGGCCAGCAACGCCGCCACGTTGGCCAACCCCTTGCCGGCGAACCGGCCCTCGGCCTTGCCACCCAGCCATGCCGCAACCGGGGCCGCTTCGGTGGACCAGGAAAAGGGATCGGAGAGCAGGAACTGGGCGCGTTCGTTCCGGGTGACCCGATTCATTTCGCGCAGATGGTTCAACGGTGAGGGCACCTTGTCGACCAGGTTAAGCGAGGAAAAAAGGGCGATGGACTTTTGCCTGAACGGCAAGGCTAGGGCGTTGGCCACCACGAATTCCACCCGGTCGCTGCGCCAGGTATCAGGCAGGCGGATGGTCGCCTCCTGTCGAAGCAATCCCTCGTCCTTGAGCGCCACCGCCATCGACCGCTCCCGCATCAACTGCCGCGCCGCCCGGATGAACGCCAGCGAGGTGTCGATGCCGATGGCGAAATCGCAGCGCGCGCTCATCTCAAAGGTAAACCGCCCCACCGCGCCGCCGGCATCCAGGGCCACGCCGGGCTGCGGCACCATCATTCCCGCCCAGGTGGCATAGGCTTGCGAGGCCTGCTCGTCACCGAGCAGGTCGCTGAAATGGCTCCACAGGTACGAGGAAACCACTTCGTCGGTTTCATACTTGTTGGCGGCCCGCTGCACCTCGGTGGCCTGCGGATCGAGCAGGGCGACCCCATCGACGATCGGGTAGAGCGCGCCGCATTGCGGACAGCGCAGCGACCCGGTTGCAATATCGCCGTTGTGTTCGTCAAGGATGTCGAGGGCCAGAGATTCTTCCGCGGGCAGGCAGCGGGGGCAGATCAGCAGTTCAAGGAGCTGTGCTTTCATATTTTCTCTTTTGAAAGGGGAAATCGCGATACCACTTCGTGAGAGCAGCAAACGCGTAGCGCTCGGATAACAGACTATTAATTATACAAAAAAATCTAGTTGAAAACAACTATCAAGTTCAAAAGCGTCAACTGCCGAATATTTGTTCGCACATTTCCCCACGGCCGCAGCTCCGGCGCGCCTGTTTACAACCGGCCAGGGATCGGCTAGGATGCGCCGTCCTTTGACCCCAATTTTCCACGACCAACCGCCATGAACAGACGTTTACCCGCAGAATGGGAACCGCAGGACGGAGTGCTGCTCGCCTGGCCGCATGCGGACAGCGATTGGCGCGACAACCTGACGGAAGTCGTTCCGGTCTTTGTCCGGATCGCCGCGGCTGTCAGCCGATTCGAACGACTGGCGATCGTTGCCCCGGACATTGCCCCGGTCCGGGAACAGTTGGGCGCGGCCGGCGTCGACCTGGCCCGCACCGCCTTGTTCCCGATGGCCACCAACGACACCTGGACCCGCGATTTCGGGCCGATCACGGTGCTGGAGCCGCAGGGACCGGTGCTGCTCGACTTCGGCTTCAACGCCTGGGGCCTGAAATTCGCCGCCGATCTCGATAACCAAATCACCGCCAACCTAGCACGGCTCGGCGCCTTCGGCCGATGCGCGCGACGCATTCCCGGCCTGATCCTGGAGGGAGGCAGTATCGAAAGCGACGGCAACGGCACCATTCTGACCACCGCCGCCTGCCTGCTCAGCCCCAACCGCAATCCCCACCTGGACCGCCAGGGCATCGAGCAGGCCCTCTGTTCCCAGCTCGGCGCCTCTCGCCTACTCTGGCTGGAGAACGGGTATTTGGCGGGCGACGACACCGATGCCCACATCGATACCCTGGCCCGGTTCTGCTCCGAGAACGCCATCGCCTATGTCCGCTGCGACGATCCCGACGACGAGCATTTTGCCGCCCTGGCCGCCATGGAGGCCGAACTGCGGGCATTCCGCACCCAAGACGGCGAGCCCTACCGGCTGATTCCCCTGCCCTGGCCCGATGCCTGCCGCCGTTGCGACGGCCACCGTCTGCCGGCCACCTATGCCAATTTCCTCATCGTCAACGGTGCAGTGCTGGTGCCGACCTACGGCGTCCCTCAGGATGCTGCGGCCCTAGCCGCCCTGGACCGGGCATTTCCGGGCCGAGAGATCGTCGGCATCGACTGCCGCCCCCTCATCGCCCAGCATGGTTCGCTCCATTGCGTCACCATGCAGTTTCCCCGAGGAGTCCTGCCATGAACACGCTCCGTGTCGGCCTGGTTCAGCAATGCTGCACCGGCAACCGCCAGGAAAACATCGCCACCAGCATCCACGGCATCCGCGCGGCTGCAGCGCAAGGCGCCCGCTTGGCAATCCTGCAGGAACTGCACTGCAGCCTTTATTTCTGCCAGACCGAAACCACCGCCGGCTTCGACCTGGCCGAGCCGATCCCCGGCCCGGCCACCGAAATTTTCGGCGCCCTGGCCAGGGAACTGGGCCTAGTGATCGTAACCTCGCTGTTCGAGCGACGGGCAGCGGGCCTCTACCACAACACCGTCGTGGTCCTGGAAGCGGACGGCTCCATCGCCGGCCGCTACCGCAAAATGCACATCCCCGACGACCCCGGCTATTACGAAAAATTCTATTTCACCCCCGGCGACCTCGGCTTCACCCCGATCGATACCTCCCTCGGCCGCTTGGGCATCCTCGTCTGCTGGGACCAATGGTATCCGGAGGCGGCCCGGCTGATGGCCATGGCCGGGGCGGAGATCCTCGTCTACCCCACGGCCATCGGCCACGATCCCAACGACGATGCCGAAGAGCAGGCCCGTCAACGCGAGGCCTGGGTGACCATCCAGCGCGGCCACGCCATTGCCAACGGCATCCCGGTGGTCAGCGTCAACCGGGTCGGTTTCGAGGCCGATCCCTCAGGTGCGGGCGCTGGCGCGCAATTCTGGGGTTCCAGCTTTGTCGCTGGCTGCCAGGGAGAGGTGTTGGCCATGGCCGCAACCGATTGCGAACAGGTCCTGGTGGTCGATCTCGACCGGCAACGGAGCGAGCAGGTCCGCCGCATCTGGCCCTATCTCCGCGACCGGCGTATCGACGCTTACGGCGATCTCATCCGTCGCTACCGGGACTGAACGAGGCAAGCTCGCCCCACGTCGCCAGCTCCCGATCCGCCCAGTTGAGTCCTTTTCATCTGCCTACATACCCGCGCCAGCCAAATTCCACGTCGGCCGACGTTTGTTTTTTGCGCCCCTGCAGATAGCTCTCCCAGGTCCGTCCACCCGCCTTTCACGCAAAAACGCCGCCATTTCTTGGACAAGTTTTTTTCTTTCCCCTATACTTTTTTCATATCTTCAATTGTCCGTCCTTCGGCATGCAGGCCGATCCATGATTGCGGATCGACAGGGGCTGGGTTTCGACCGCCCCGCCGCACAGCACAACGAGCGTATTGACATGAGCCAGGAAACAATCAGCTGTCCCAAGTGTTCCCATCAACAGACCAACCGGGTCGAATGCGAGGCCTGCGGTCTGCTCTTCCGCAGATTCGAGCAGGCGCGCGAGCGGGAACGTCAGGCGAAAAACCCGCCGGCCGCACCGGACGGCCCCGTGGAATCCGCCGAACCCGTTGTTGAACGTTCATCCGGTTCATTTCTAAAAATCAGTACCATCCTGGTGTTGGTGGCGGCGACGGCAGCCACCACCTACTGGTTCGCCGCCGGCAACAAGCAGCCCGCCGACGCTCCCCTGGCGATGCAGCAGGCTCCGCCGACAACGGACATGCAACCAATCGAACCGCAGCCCCGGAGCGCACCACCCCCCGGACCGCGAACCGAACAAAGATCGGCCGAGGTTTCGGTCGGCAATACCATCGAACAGGCCAAGTTGGGCACCGTTGCCATCGAAACCCCTTGGGGTACCGTGGGTTCCGGATTCTTTCTCACCCCCAATCTCGTGGTCACCAACCGGCATGTGGTCGAGCAAGACAACAGCAATCTCGACGAGTTGCGTCACAAGGTGCAAACCGCTCGACAAATGATCGCCCTGGAGCAGGAACAGATCGCCCAGATCCGCGGATGGCTCAAGACCATGTCCGAAGGGCCGGCACGCCGTCAGCTGGTCCTCACCCTTCAGGAAAAGGAACGAGCCCTGGCCAAGGCGATCCCCATGCAGGAAGAAGCGGAAAGGCGCCTGCAGCAAAGCGAGGAACCCGGCAGGGCGACGGACATCAAAATCTTTCTCGCCGACGGCAGCGAGCACAATCCGCAATCGATCCAGATCAGCCCCAAGCGGGACCTGGCCCTCCTCACCGTTTACGGCGGATCGCCGAGGCCACTCAAGGCCGCCACGAGAAGCATGGCACTCAAGGAAGGCGACAAGGTCTACACCGTCGGCAACCCTTCGGGCCTCCGCCATACCGTGACCGCGGGTATCTTCTCAGGATACCGCCAAAACCGGGACACCGGCGAGGTTGTGCTCCAGACCGACGCGCCCATCAATCCCGGCAATTCGGGCGGTCCCCTGATCGACGAACAAGGCCGGGTCCACGGGATCAACTACATGATTTACAGGAATACCCAAGGCATAGGCTTCGCCATTCCCATCCAGGCCGTGTTCGAGGATTTCTCCATCACCCAGTAATCAAGTGCGGTGGGCGGATCGTGCCGGCAGCCCCGATCGCAGCCCGGCAACCGCCCGCGCTCCCTCTCCCCCTCTCTCCCCTTCCTTGCCAAGCCGGAACGCAACCTTGCGCAGCGTCGACGGCTTCAAAGAACTCCCGTTTCCCGTCAACCGCACCTTACCCTCGTTGGGCCTCCGTCCTGCCATCGGATGGCGGACACTGACGAAAAAGAAACAGCCGGCGGAATTTCGATTGCAATCGATGCGGCCTATAGTGTTTTCATTACAGCAAACGAATATCGTGCCCGCCAGCACGCCGCCGGGGTTCGACATCGCGCAAGGAAACACAACGGCATGGACAGAACAAAGGCATCGTCGCCGGATGGGGCGACCGACATCATCCTGGAGAGCATTTCGGATGGAGTGTTCACCGTCGATCACCAATGGCGAATCACCTCCTTCAACCGGGCCGCCGAAGAGATCACCGGCATTCCGCGCCAAGAGGCCATCGGTCGCTATTGCTGGGAAGTGTTTCGCTCCAATATGTGCGAGGGCGACTGCGCTCTGCGCCGCACCATGAAAGAGGGCCGCTCCTTTGTCAGCAGCTCGACCTACATCATCAACAGCGACCGCAAGCGCATACCGATCAACGTTTCGACGGCGCCGCTGCGCAACGAGGCCGGCGACATTCTCGGCGGAGTCGAAACCTTCCGCGACAACACCCTGGTGGAGGAGCTACGCCGCGAGCTGCACGGCACCTTCCGCCAGGGCGACATGGTCAGCCGCAGCCGCCTGATGCAGCGGATCTTTTCCGTGCTGCCCCAAATCGCCGAGAGCGATTCCAGCGTCCTGATCGAGGGCGAGACCGGCACCGGCAAGGAGCTGATGGCCAAATGCCTGCACGATCTCTCCTCTCGACGCGACAAACCCTTTGTCGCCATCAATTGCGGCGCCCTGCCCGACACCCTGCTCGAATCGGAACTGTTCGGCTATAAGGCCGGCGCGTTTACCGGCGCGGTGCGCGACAAGCCGGGTTATTTTTCCCTGGCCGATGGCGGCACCATCCTGCTCGACGAAATCGGCGAGACCACCCCCGCCTTTCAGGTCAAGTTGCTGCGCGTCCTGGAAAAAAGGGAATTCCAGCCCCTGGGCGGGGTGGCCCGCCAACGGATCAACGTCCGCGTGCTCGCCGCCACCAACCGCGATCTCGCCGCCATGGTCGATCAGGGGGCTTTCCGTCGCGACCTGTTCTACCGGATCAACATCGTCCGGGTGGTGCTGCCCCCCCTGCGCCAGCGCAAGGAAGACATTCCGCTGCTGATGGATCATTTCATCGACAAGATCAACCGGTTGCGGAACAAGGCGGTGAGCGGCCTGGAGCAGGCCGCGCTGCAACAGCTGATGGCCCACGATTATCCGGGCAACATCAGGGAATTGGAAAACATCATCGAACATGCCTTCGTACTCTGCGCCCAGGGGCGGATCGGGCTCCATCACCTGCCGCCTTTGCTCGAACCCCGGCAGCCGCACGATAGCCCGCCTCTTGCGGCCTCCTCGCTCCGCACTCGGCAGCAAAACACCGAAGCCGAGGCCATCCGCGACGCCCTGGTCCGCAACCACTACAACCGCCTGGCCGCGGCCCGTGAACTGGGCATGCACAAAAGTACCCTGTTCCGCAAACTGAAAAAGCTCCACATCGAGCTGCCGGCCACGGATGGACGCACCCCGCCACGGTCCTGAGCCGCAGGATCGCGTTGCCTTCGTTGCAGCACCTCGGCTCCGAGGCCAGCCAATCTTGTCTTTACGTCCCTGCAAGGGGCCAAGCCGCTTGACGCCGATCCATTTATGTTGCTATACATTTTTCGGTAACTTCAATCCACTTTTCCGCCTGCGTAACGGCAACCGGACAGCACTTGGAAGGCCAGGTCGGCCGCTGCCTTTCCGTGCATGGCGGAAAGCCTCTGTTCCCTATCGCTCAAAGGAGGTCGTCATGAAGAAAATCGTCAACGCCCTGATTTGCTCCCTTCTGCTGACCTTGTTCGCCACCGCCGCCTTTGCCGAAGCATCCCCCGAGCGACTGGCCGCCGAATCCGAGGCCTATGTCAGATCGACCGCCAAAGACACCCCCACCGCGCCGTCGGCCATCGTGACCAAGGTCGACGAGGCCTGCGCTCTGCTGACCAAGGAAGGACCGGCTGCCTTTTCCCGGTTCAAGGGCAAGGGCAGCCCTTTTCTTTTTGACGGGACCTATATTTGGATCCACAGCCTGAAGAACACCAAGATGCTGATGCATCCGATCAAATACAAAATGGAAGGCAACGAGCTGATCGGGCTGAAAGACGAGCGAGGCAAACGTTTTTTCGTGGCCATGAACGATGTGGCCAACGAACCCGGCCAGGGCTGGGTCGCGTACTATTGGCCGGTTCCCGGCACCAAGGACATTGTCCGCAAGGTTTCCTACATCAAGAAATGCACCATGCCCAACGGCGTTGACGTGGTAATCGGCTGCGGCATTTATAACGGCGACCCGGTGGCTATGGAAAAACTCGACATCAAGTGAGCGTGAAATGAAGATGTGGCCCCAAGCCCTGTTCCCCGGACTTTGGGGCTTGATTGCGTTTCAGCGGGGCAGCCCTCGGCCTTGCCGCTATTCTTTCCGTTTTCCGACACGTTGCGCCGAGACAGCCGACCACCGAGCCTTGGCATTGGCGCGGCTCCTCGGACAATTCGTTTACCGAAATTTTCAGAAAAATAATAACCAAAGCGCGTTCGCTGAGCTCCACTGACACATTTTGTGGTAGAATGAATTCAGTTTGTTTTCGATAGACCGTCGGGATGTCCTCACCGGTACAATCGCCTCTGTCCAGCGGGTATCGGCAAACAGAAGCCGTGGAGTTCGAGGCGTCACAAGCGCCGACGATCCCGACCGAGCAGCCGGAAAACGGTCCCGTTACCGTCCGGCTCCTTACGCGGCCCCCTGGCAAACGGCCATGCGCGGGCAGCCCTTGGCCGGGATGGGTGCCCCGTTTTTTGAAATTTTCATCCGGAAAACCCCGGATGGCAAGGATGCGTAGTTGTGCGGTACCGATGGACCGGAATTTTCCCGAAAGAAACGTGCCAGGGGTGGTCATCCCCCCTCTTCCCACGGCCGGCACGGCAGTTCGAAATATCGTTCCTTCCCTTGATTGCTTCCCCTGTTTGCGCCGCGGACACCATGCATCCGAGAACCGTTATCGTTGTGTCGTGTGTACGGATATTATCAAAAAAAAGCGTCCCCTGATTCCCCAGGATCAGGGGTAAAACGACGGCCCGCTGGACGTATGTTTTTTACGCTGCAACTCCAGCTCGGAGAAAACAGATGAACACATCGCAACCGACACGAACCTTTTCCTGGGAAAGTCTGGGCGACCTGCAACTTGGACGGCCGAACCTCGGACCGATGGCGCCAGTCCTGGCCTATCGCCTCATGCAATTCACCCTGTGGGATGTGCTGATTGGCGAATTCGGGCCGGAAAAGGCCAACGACCTTTTCCGGCGGGCAGGGAACCTGGCCGGAAAAGAGTTCTGCCACAACCTGCTCGACAAAAATCTGCCGTTCAGCGAATTCGTGGCGCAGCTGCAAAAGGTGCTCAAGGAACAGCGTATCGGACTCATGCGCATGGAGCGAGTGGATCTGGAAACCATGCAATTCACCCTGACCGTCGCCGAAGACCTCGATTGCTCCGGCCTGCCCTGCACGGACGAAGTCGTCTGCCAGTACGACGAAGGGTTCATTGCCGGCATTCTTGAAGAATACACCGGCAAGGTCTTTCACGTCACCGAGACCGACTGCTGGGCAAGCGGTGCCAGAGTCTGCCGCTTTTCCGCCAAGTTAATTGGAGATGCCCCCCGTGATTAAAGAAGCGCGCGACAAATTGGCCGTTCTCCTGCAGGGCAAGGTTCCGGATGCTCTCGAGACCGAGCACTGCGCATCCGAAGAGGAACGCCAACTTGCCAATCTTTTGAACGAACTGTTCACTTACATGCAGGAGGTGCACCAATTCATCGTGCCCCTGTCGCAGGGAAATATCAGCGACCTCACCCTGCCGCCACCGCGTAATTTCCTCAGTTCGCCTTTCAAGGAGCTGCACTCCCGCCTCATGCACCTGACATGGCAGGCAGGCCGGGTCGCCCAGGGCGATTACAGCCAGCAGATTGATTTCATGGGTGATTTTTCCGAGGCATTCAACAAGATGATCGTCTCGCTCGATCGGAACGAAAGGGAACTCAAAATCAAGATAGCGGAGTTGGAAACCGCTCTGTCCCGCATTTCCCAACTCGAAGGCATCCTGCCCATCTGTTCGAGCTGTAAGCGTATCAGGCTGGAAGGAGCCGATCCGGGACAGCAGGACAGCTGGGAAGCCATCGAAAGCTACATCACCGCCAAAACCCAAACCATGTTCTCCCACGGGCTTTGTCCCGAATGCGTCAAGGCTCTGTACAGCGACTTCACCTGATCTTCGCCTGATCGTGCCGGTTTGACTGTTGCCATCGCATCGTTCCGGCTTGCGCCGTAGATATTGCCCCGCACCGAGCTCTTGCTCCCAAGGCGCATGCCCGGACCGATGCACGCCAGCTCCGGCGGCCGGCCGCCCCGTCTCCTCAACGTGTTGATTTCCCTGTTTTCCCCGTCTCTCACCTGAAACCAGCCCACGTTTCGCACCGCTCGCCAGCGCTTTCCCGGCCCGGCCAGGATGGCGGCGTTCCGCATCCTGACCACACCTCCAGCCCCAATTGGCGTTTTTTCCCGACACCCGATTCGGCGCCAAATTACCCACTGGTCCCACTAGGTAATTTCATGTACAATAGCCGAGATTATATTACGTTTCGTCCGGGACCGAACATCAAGCACGGTCCTTTTCTTCAATATCGACCACGGGTCGCCCAATGCCATGTGAACACAGGAAAACGCTGAACGGACATGCATCCTCCGGCCTTGCCGAAGGTGCGGGGCTTCCCCCTCTTTCCCCGGCAGCCCCGGCTGAGCCGATTGTCCTGCCGCCGCCTCCCGAAGAGCCGACGAAAAAAGCCGGAAGCTTCCGCACGGATTACGAGAGCCTGAAGCAGTTGCTTGAATTGGCACCGCTCGGCTATCAATCCCTTGACGAGAACGGGCTCTTTATCCACGTCAACCAGACCTGGCTCGAGATCCTCGGCTACAGTCGAGACGAGGTCATCGGCCGCGATTTTACGGAATTCCTCCATCCTGACTGGCGCATCCCCTTTCGCAACAATTTCCCCAAATACAAAAGCAAGGGCGAAGTCAAGTCCGCTGAATTCGAAATGCTCCGCAAGGACGGCGCGACCGTGTCCGTTTCTTTCGACGGTAAAATCGCCAGGGACGCACAGGGGAATTTTCAACAAACCCACTGTTTTTTCCGGGAGATAACCGATCAAAAAAAATTGGCAAGCTATCGGGAAATGGGCCGTGAGATTCTCCAAATTTTAAGCGGCCTGGAAACCTTGCCCGAATCCATTCACCGCATTCTCAACGTGCTGCGGCAGGGAACGGGATTTGACGCGGTCGGGATACGGCTCCAAGATGGGGATGATTTCCCATTCTATGCCCACAAGGGATTCTCCGACGACTTTCTTGCCAAGGAAAATTTCCTGCTCGAACCCGATGAACACAATCGGCAGGAGCCCCCGTGCCGGGGCAAAGACGGCGCGACCCTGTTGGCCTGCGCCTGCGGGCTTGTCCTGGCCGGACGCACCGACCCGGCGCATCCTCTTTGCACCTTGGGCGGCAGTTTCTGGGTCAACGACTCCCGGATTCTTCTCGATCTTCCTTTTTTACAGGATGCCGGATTTCCACCCAGGAACCAATGCGTGCACGGCGGCTACGCCTCCTTTGCCCTGGTGCCCATCAGGGTCAGGAAAAAAATCGTCGGCCTGCTCCATTTCGGCAACGCGCGCAAGGGCTCTTTTTCTCCCAATTCCGTCGGCCAACTCGAAGCAATCGCCTCGCACATCGGCGAGGCCCTGCTGCGCAAGCAAGCGGAATCGCAGCTTGAGGAGGAAAGAAGCCGGCTGACCGATATCATCGAATTTCTTCCCGATGCCACCTTTGCCATCGACCACCAGGGACAAGTCATCATCTGGAACAAGGCCATCGAAAAGATGACCGGTCTGTCGGCGGCAGACATGGTGGGCAGGGGCAACTACGCCTACACCATTCCCTTTTACGGCAAGGCCCGTCCGCAGTTGATTGACATGATTCTGGAAAACCACGAGAATATCGACGCCCTGTATCCGAACATCGTCCGGGAAGGGCAAACGCTGACCACCGAGGTGTTCTGCAACGCCTTGCACGAAGAAGACGGAGGCGCCTGGGTCTTTGTCAAGGCATCCCCCCTGCACGATCAATCGGGCCGGATCGTCGGCGCCATTGCCAGCATCCGGGATATCACCGACCGAAAATTCACCGAGGAAAAGTTGAAGAAGAGTGTGGCCTGGTTCAAAGCCTTGTTCAATGCCACTTCCGATTCGGTGATCCTGGTCAACGCCGATGGCACCATCCTCGACTTGAACGAAAACGCGGCCCGGCGGCGTTCCCTGGACGCCGATGCGCTCCGGGGCAAGAATTTGTTCGAACATCTTCCGCCGGCCGCGGCCGCAATGCGAAGGCAGACCATCGACCGGGTCCTGCACGAGCGCAGGCTGGTCGAATACGAGGAATACCGCGAAGGCAAACACTATCTCGTCCGGCAGTATCCCATCATGGACAACCTGGGGCGTGTCATTCAGGTGGCCGGTTTCTCGCGGGATATTTCCGAAAGCAAGAAGGCCGAGGAGGAAAAGGACAAACTCCAGGCCCAGTTGATCCAGTCCCAGAAAATGGAAGCCATCGGCACCCTGGCCGGCGGTATCGCTCACGATTTCAACAACATCCTGGGCGCGATCCTCGGCTATACGGAGATGGCGCAGGATCATGTGGCCCCTGGCTCGCCCGCGTTCAAGCATCTGGAGCGGATCCAGGAGGCCGGCGAACGAGCCGGGGCCTTGGTGAAGCAGATCCTGGCCTTCAGTCGGCAGGCGGACGCCAAACGCATCCCGGTGCTTCCCTCCCAGGTGGTCCGGGAAGCGGTCAAGCTCTTGCGCCCCTCCTTGCCGGCAACGATTTCGATCGAATTGGAGCTGGAGGATGCCGTCAGGCCCATCTTCGCCAATCCGACCCAGGTGCACCAGATCCTGATCAACCTCTGCACCAACGCCTTCCACGCCATGGAACACACGGGCGGCATCCTCAAACTCGTTCTCAAGAACCGCAAGCTCTCCGGAAGCGACCTACAGCATCGACCGGAAATTGCCCCGGGCAGATTCGTGGAACTTGCCGTTGGCGACAGCGGCAGCGGTATTTCACCGGAAATACGGGAAAAGATTTTTGACCCCTACTTCACCACCAAGGAGGTCGGTAAAGGAACCGGCATGGGGCTGGCCATTGTCCACGGCATCGTCACCAGCCATAACGGCCTCATCGCCTGCGACAGCGAGGTCGGCAAGGGGACCGTCTTCCGGATTCATTTCCCGGTCGCCGAACATATCACCTACAACGCGTCCACGATCGAGGCCGCACCCGTGGGCACGGAACGGATTTTGTTTGTCGACGACGAGGAGATGCTGGTGGAGTTGGGCGTGCTCATGCTCGAGCGGCTGGGATACGAGGTGACGGGCCGCACCAACAGCCTGGAGGCGCTGCTGGCCTTCCAGAACCAGCCGGATGCGTTCGACGCGGTGATCACCGACCATACCATGCCGGGCCTCACCGGCAGCGACCTGGCCCTGCGGATCCTGCAGATACGGCCCGAAGTGCCCATCATCCTCTGTACAGGCTACAGCAACCTGATCTCGGAGGAAAAGGCGCGTTTGCTGGGCATCCGGGGCTTCGCGATGAAACCGCTGGCCCAAAAGGACATTGCCCTGCTGCTCCGGAACTTGCTCGACCAGGCCGCAGGCGTTCGCTGAGTTCCTTGCCGCCGGCGAAAATCCAAGTCCTTTCGGATCGCACGGCGGGCGGCTGCGGACTATGCGCAGCTATATGTAGCGTGTCCAGTATTGCAGGGCTTCAAGCAGTTTTTCGTGGTCGATCGGCTTGGTGATGTGGTCGTTCATGCCTGCGGCCAAGCTTTTCTCCTTGTCTCCGGTCATGGCGTTGGCGGTCATGGCAATAATGGGCATGGTGGGTTTGCAGGGGCCGTCTAGGGCCCGGATGCGGCGGGTGGCCTCCAGCCCGTCCATGACCGGCATGAGAATATCCATCAGCACCAAATCGAATTTCTGGGCGGAACAAGCCGCCACCGCTTCAGCCCCGTTGACAGCCATCACCGGGGTGATGCCCAGCATGCTCCGCAGAAGCTCCTGCGCGATTTCCCGGTTCAACTCGTTGTCCTCCACCAAAAGCACTTTCACATTGCCCACGATTTCGCCGGAAGACAAGGCGGTCCGCTGCGGGAGAGGCAGGTCGTCGCTGCCGCCTCGGCACAGCAAGGCGGTCACGTGAAAGGTGCTGCCCCGGCCCGGTTCGCTTTCCACCCAGATGTCCCCGTGCATAAGCTGCGCCAGCAGTCTGCAGATGGTAAGGCCAAGGCCGGTGCCCCCGTATTTGCGGGTGGTCGACCCATCGGCCTGGGAGAAGGCGTCGAACACCAGGGCCTGCTCCTGCGCCGTCATGCCGATGCCGGTATCTTGCACCCTGCAGTGCAGCAGCACCTCGTCGCCTCGGTCTTCCGCAACGTCGATAAATAGGGAGATGGAGCCTTTTTCGGTGAACTTCAACGCATTGTTGCACAGGTTGAGGCAGATCTGGGAAAGACGGAGGGAATCTCCGACCAGTACCGGGGGAACGTCCGGCGCAACGTCCAAACTGAGTGCGAGCCCCTGTTGCTTCGCCTTGTGCTCAAGCAAATCCACCAGGGACTGCATCATGTCCGTGAGGCGGAACGCCTTGTTTTCCAAGGTCATTTTTCCCGCCTCGACCTTTGAAAAATCCAGAATGTCGTTGATGATGCCCAGCAGGTTTTCGGCAGCCCCCTGAATTTTGGTCAGATAATTCTTTTGCCTTTCATCCGGACCTGTCTGCAGGGCGAGATAGGCCATGCCGATCACGGCATTCATCGGGGTCCGTATTTCATGGCTCATACGCGCCAGGAAGTCGCTTTTAGCCCTGGTCGCGTCTTCCGCCCGGACGATCATCTGCTTCAGGTTCTCGACCATGGTGCGCAGGGAGCGCGAAAGAACGCCCAATTCGTCGTTGCGGGTCACATCGATGGCCTGATCCAGGTTGCCCCGTCCCACTTTTTCGGCCCTTTCGGCCAGACGGAAAATATCGCGGGTAACCGGAGTGACGGCCAGGTAAATGACCGCATAGGCAAGGAGCACGGCCAGGACGGCGGCCACCAGACCGATACGCTCCACATCGCGCACCGGGGAAAGCAGATACTCTTTGTCCGCACTGGCAAGCGCGTACAGGTTGGTTCCCGGCAGATGGAAAAAGGCCAGAATTCTCGGCCCATCCTGGGCGGTGACTTCGATGAACCCCGAGGGCTTTTGCAGCACTTCTTTGAACCAGGGGCGGTCGCCGTACGAATAGGAGGCGATGGCCGCATCGTCCAGGGAAGCGGCCGTCATGCCGCTTTCCGTGACGATAACCGTCCGCAGCCACGGTTTGTTTTCCAGCTCCAGCGCGGCCTGGGTTATTTTCCGGATTTGCAGCGAACCGACCATGGCCCCGCTGTACCCGTTATGGGTGAATCTGGTGGCCGCCGCCATCAAGGCATCGCCGGTGATACGGCTGCGGAAAGGTTCGGAAAGCACCACGCCCTTGCCGGCCATGGCCTCATGAAACCAGGGGCGGATGGAAATGTCCAGGGTGCCCACCGCGGCAGGCAGAGAGCAGATGAGCGTCATGCCCTTGTCATTGGTGACGTAAAACGTCTCGTAGTAGCCGCAGGCTTGTCCAAGGCGGGCAAGCAAGGTATTGGCGGCCAGCACGTAGGTGTTCCGATCCGGATACGGGGCCGTGTCCGCGGGATCGAGGGCGGCCGCGATGCCGGGCACGTTGGTGGCAAAGGTCACATCCGCCTTGGCACGGGTGATCTGCCCCAAAATGGTGTTGCCCACGACCACGGCGGCATTGAGAATCTTCTCATGACTGGCTTCAAGGAGCGAATCTTCGGCTTTGCGCACCACGGCCAACAGGGAAAAACATGAGGTGGCGAGCACTATTCCGAGAATAGGGGCCAGCAGTTTCGTCTTGAGGCCGATGGCAAGGATTCCGGCAGCGGCAGGAGACGCGATTTTCGGGGTCATACGTCACCGTTACGGTTTGGAGAACAATACTCTCTTCCCCAAAAGAGGTCTTCGGGCAAAAGCGCACCTGGAGCTGTTGTGGAGGTGGAGCGCCCAAAAGAGCGCCCAGCTGCCGCCGATCGAAAACGGCACGGCAGACGATTCCATGGAGCGGATGTTTCCTGGGACAAACGGCAGACCCGCCATCGCAGACACCGCATCGAGCGCATGCAACCGATGCACGTCGTCCGCAGCCCCCCTGTTTGCGGCCGACCGATGATTTCGTGGCACCAGGCGCCCTGGTGCACGCTTGCTATTTTGGCCCCAAAATATGAATAATTTCATTACCCTTTCCCTGCCGTTGAGGCAAGGATAAATGCGTAATTCCTTGTTATCCGGCCAAGCTTGCCAAGCTGACGACGGAACGCTTTATGTCCCCGCCGATGCCGGTCGGGATACGGCCGGTTGGCGCGCACGTCGGCAGGGTGTTTTGTCTCGCGTCGTTGCCTCGGCCATGGCCGATCATGGCCGGTCATAATCGATATTGGTCACTGCCATCCCGCCCGGCGGCCAGGCGAGCCCGCAGGTTGGTCAACCGCCGATTGGCGTTGAAATTCTTGACCGCCATGGCCAGTGCCTTGGGTTGGCCGATGACGATCACCAGCTTTTTCCCCCGGGTCACGGCGGTATAGAGCAGGTTGCGCGCCAGCAGCAGGTAATGCTGCATTGCCAGGGGAATGACCACGGCGGGATACTCAGAGCCCTGGCTCTTGTGGATGCTGGTGGCATAGGCCAGCGCCACCTCGTCCAATTCTCCGAAGGCATACTCGACCCGCCTGCCGTCGTAGTCGACCCACAACAGGCCCTCGTCCGGATCGATTTCCAGAATCCGTCCGATGTCTCCGTTGAAGACTTCCTTGTCGTAATTGTTCACGGTTTGGATGATCTTGTCGCCCGGCGCGTAGGCGGTGCCGAACCGGACCACCCGCGGCTCGGCGCCGCCGTTCAGCACCTGCTGCAGTTCGGTGTTCAGGGCCTGCGCCCCCAATCCGCCCCGGTTCATGGGCGTCAGCACCTGGATGTCCTTCACCGGGTGCAGGCCGAACCGCTTCGGGATGCGCTCGACCACCACTTGCAACAGTTTAGCCCGGATTTCCTCCGGCGTGGCTGCGGCCACGAAATAAAAATCTACCAACTCCTTGCTTTCGTGTTTGAGCGGCATCTCGCCACGGTTGATCCGATGCGCATTGACGATGATCCGCGAGGCAGCGGCCTGGCGAAAGATCTCGGTCAGCCGAACGGTCGCCACCGCGCCGGATGCGATCAGGTCGGCCAGTACCGCCCCCGGCCCCACCGACGGCAGTTGGTCCACGTCGCCCACCAACAAAAGTGCGGCCGTATCCGGCACTGCCGCCAGCAGCTTGTTCATCAACACCACATCCACCATCGACGACTCGTCGACCACCACCAGGTCGGCGTCGAGCGGGTGCTGCCGATCGCGTTTGAAGCCGAAGCTCTGAGGATCGAATTCCAGCAGGCGATGGATGGTCTTGGCCTCCTGACCGGTGGCCTCGGCCATGCGCTTGGCCGCGCGGCCGGTCGGGGCGGCCAGCAGGATGTCGAGCCGCTTGGCGGCCAGAATCCGCAGGATGTTGTTGACCAGCGTCGTCTTGCCGGTTCCCGGCCCGCCGGTGACGATGAGGACCTTGCTGGTCAGGGCAAGCCGCACGGCATCCCGTTGCGAGGGCGAAAGCTGCAGGCCGGTCTGCGCCTCCTCACACGGCAGGGCCCGGTCGGCATCGATCGTTCCCCATGGCGGCGGCCCGGCCACGATTCGCCGCAGGTGCTGGGCCACGCCCAGTTCCGCCCGGTGCAGCGGGGCCAGAAACAGGCTGGGAACAGCGTCGATCTCCTCTGCCACCAGGTTGCCTTCGTCGATTTCTTGCCGAATCGCCTCTGTCAAGATCTCTCCGGGAATGTGCAGTAACTGTTCGGACTTTTTGAGGAGCGCGTCGCGGCTGGCGGCGCAGTGGCCGTCGCCGGACAACTCCTGCAGCACATGGCGCACGCCGGCCTGGGCGCGGATCAGGGAATCCGGGGCAATACCGAGCCGGCCGGCGATCTGGTCGGCGGTCTTGAAGCCGATGCCATGGATATCGAGCGCCAAGCGGTAGGGATTTTCCGCGACCTTGGCGACCGCCTCGTCGCCATAGACCTTGTAGATCCGCACTGCCCGCCCGGTGCCCACACCGTGAGAGTGAAGGAAAACCATGATCTCCCGGATCGCCTTCTGCTCGGCCCAGGCGGCGGTGATCCTGCCCGCCCGCTTTACGCCGATGCCGGGAAGCGCCAGCAGCCGCTCCGGCGTGGCCTCGATCGTCGCGAACACCTCGACGCCGAACTCCCGGACCAGGATCTTGGCAAAATGGGGGCCAATGCCCTTGACCATGCCGGAGCCCAGATATTTCTCGATGCCCTCCAAGGTGTCGGGTGGGATGGTGGCCAAGCGCTGGGCCTTGAATTGCAGGCCGTGGGTCCGGTCGTTGTGCCAGCTGCCGACACACTCGACGAATTCGCCCGGGGTGATGGCGGCGGCATTGCCGATAACCGTCACCAAATCGCGCTGGCCCCTGGCCTTGACCCGCAGCACGCAGAATCCCGACTCCTCGCTGTGGAAGGTGACCCGCTCAACCGAACCGGAAAAGCGCTCGACCGGGATATCCGTGCCGGGATGTTTGCGGTGCATGGCGTCTGGCCGGGGCTGCCGCCTGGACGTTGGCCGCACCTATGCGGGGCCGCTTCCGGGCGAGATGGAAATCTTGAAGCGCATTGTATTGATATTTTTCTCCTTTCGCATCTCCAACCTGCATCGCCGCGCTCCGTCCGGCCGGGGCCTCGATGCCGAAGGCGCGGCACCGGACGTGCTGCGGGTTGTATCACCCATCGGTAATTCGATTTCGTTATTGAAATTGCAAGCTAGGCCGCGCCAAAGACTGAGAACAGAATGCCGACCTGCCATTGCAGCATAATATTGCGCTGTTTCGGTATATTAGCAAAAAAAACAAAATCATCCCATAAAGGGACCGCAATGTGCATACACCCCGGAAGACATGGAACAGACCCCATAACACTCTCATCAATCCGAATAGGAAAACACCATGAACAGTCTGTTAAAAGGAGCGGTGGCAAGCGGGTTATTGCTCGGCTTGACCGGCATTGCCCAAGCCAATCTGATCGTCAATGGCAGCTTTGAAGAGAACGCCCTGGCACGAGGAAGTTGGAGCGTCTTTAACGCCATCGACGGTTGGTCGACGGTGTGGGGACCGGGGATCGAAATCCAAAACAACGTCACCGGGCCGGCCTTTGACGGCATGCAGTTCGTCGAGCTGGACAGCCATGCCAACAGCGCGATGGCGCAGACGGTCGGCACCGCCGTCGGCCAGACCTACCTGCTGGAATTCGCCTATTCGCCGCGCCCCGGCGTCGACAGCTATTCCAATCTGATCGACGTGTTCTGGAACGGGGTATCGCTAACCGACAATGCCGGCATTACCGCCAACGGCGCCTCCACCACCCTTTGGTCCCTCTTGAATTTCAATGTGGTCGGCACCGGCAACGACATTCTTACCTTTGCGGCCTTGGGGAAGAGCGACGCGGTCGGCGGCTTTCTCGACGGCGTCAGCCTCACCGCCGCCGCCTCGCCCCCCGCCCCTGTGCCCGAACCGGCGGCCCTGTTGCTTTTCGGCACGGGCCTGGTGGGGCTTTCCGGTTGGATTCGGCGCATGCGCACCTGAGCTTCTCGGCACAATCGAACATCGCAAGGCAGGGCCCTACGGCCCTGCCTTTTTTTATCTCGAGCGCAAAGAGAGATCTCCGGCCATGAGTCGATGGCCGCAGCAGCACAGGACACCGCCGATTTTCCGAAAGAGGACCTGGCTGCAGCCGAAGAGAACCAGACAAAAAAAAAGCGGGAACAATACGCGCCGTATTGTTCCCGCTGGTGTTCGGGTGGGGCGTACAGGGCATGTGCACGCGCCCTGTACGCAAAGTGAGGAGAGAATCAGAAGGTGAGCGTCAGGGCAGCGGTTGCGCCCACACCCTCGCGCTCGCCGGTGTAGCCCTGCACGCCAAGATCGATGGAAAGATTCTTGGCCGGGCTGATGGAGACACCCAATTCGCCCTTGCCGGTCGAACCTTGAAGGCTGGGCTCGTCGATGGCCACGCCGTCCAGGGTACCGCCCACATCGCCGTCGAACTCATACTCCCAGGCCGCGCCGACATAACCGGTGGCCATCTTGCAGAAGGTGTAATGGTACCGGCCGCCCAACTGGCTGCGCAGGGAATTGGCATCGTCGAAATCCAGATGCTCGGCCGCGTCGGTGGTGGTGCTGTAGCCGCTCAGGCGAGTCCACAGCATGCCGCCGTAGATGTCCAGCCTACCCCGATCGGAAAAATCGAAGATCTTGCCCAAGCCCACATGGCCGCCCACGTAGGTGGTGTCGTCGTCGTAGTGGGCCCTGAACCGGTTCTTGAGATTCTGGTCGGTGCTGACCGTACCGGCCCGCATGGACAGGTCGGCATAGATGCCGTCGGCAAAATCGTTGCGCAGGGCGATGCCGCCGCCGTAATAGTCGGTGTTGCCGTCGCCGTCCACATTGAGACCGGGGAAGGAGTTATAGCTGGAGTAATCGCCGTGGCCGGTTTCGAAGAAGATGGCCACACCCAAACGGCCGATGCCGGTTTCGGCGCGCATCGCCGGTCCGATGACCATGTTGTAGTAGTCGGCGTCGACATGGCTGCCCGAATCGAGCCGCATGTTGGCGTATTCCGCCCCGAACATCATCCCCAGTTTGGAGCCTTCCTTGAACAGGCCGCCCTGGACGTACGGATCGAAGGTGTTGCGAACCACCCGGCTTTCCAACTCGGATCCCTGGTACAGGTTGCCCAGGGCAGCGATATTGCCTTCCAGATAGGCTTTGGCAACGCTCGGGTTGGACCAGACGTAGTTGGCCAGCAGGTCTTGGCCGTTCTCAGCCACCTGCAGGTTGAAGAAGTAGTCCTTGGCACCGAGAACGCTGTAGCCGTTCACCGGCACGCCCTGGGTGGTATTGTCGATTACCTGCTGAGTGGAATCCACCAGTTGGATCTGGTCGTTGAGCTTGAGGCCGGCAAAGGGGTTGCCCTGGGTGGCCCGCAGATTGACGGTGGCGCCGTCTGCCAGGGTCACTTGGCCGTCAACCTTCAGCATGTAGTTGGGACCACTGCCGTTGCCCAGGTACGAGGTCAGGTTGGCATTGGCCGGCAGGATCATGTCCACCGTGCCGACGGTACCAGTGGCGGTGGTCGGGTTGCCGGGATGGCCGCCCAGCCAGATATTGCCCACCCAGTTCTGGCTCTGGGCCGGATCGTTGTGAACGTTGACCTTCAGGGTATCGGCCCAGTAGGTGCCCAGGCCGGCGTTGGAGGTCAGGGTCCGAACGGCCGTACCGTCGGTGGCCCCTAGGGAGATGGTCTTGAAATACACGCCGCTGGCACCCTGGTCGCTGCTGCCCACGGTATTGGTGAAGTTGAAGGTGGTGTCGATGAAGGTAACATCGACATTGTTGATGTTGGTGACCACCGCGTTAGCATTGTTTGCGATACCGGTCAGGTTGAGTTCCCTGGTCTGCAGGGAGTCGGTCAATTCCAACTTGGCCGAGGAGTCGTTGTTGCCGGTGCCGGTCATGGTAACTATGCCGTTGTTAGCCTGAAGTACCTGGTCGTCACCGGTTTTCAGACTCTTGGCGTAAATGCCCTTGGTGCCGCCGTTGGTGCCAGCAGTGGAGATGAGCACGTTATCGTTGCTGGTATCGATCTGGGCATTCTGGACGGTAATGCTGGCATCGCCGCCGGTGCCAGTGGTGCCATTGACGGTAACGGTGTTGACATTCAGCAGGGTGGTGGTGTTGGCGGTGAAGTCAGCAGCGCCGTTACCGGCGGTGACCGTCAAATTGCCGGCCGTCACCTGTTGCCCGGTAATATCGGCGCTGGCCGAAGCCGCGCCGGATGTGACAGTGGTGTTCCCGGCGATATTCAAGCCACGAGAAAGAAAAGTGGCCGTGCCGTCAGTATTGGTGATGGTGCCGGAGGAATCGACTTCCAGGTTGCCCGAGGCAACGGACACCGTGGCCGCAGGGGCGCTGAAGCTGGCTTTACCGCCGCCGGTGCCGCTGGTGGTCACCTTGAGGTTCTGGGCGGGGCCGGTGATTTTCACCGTGCCGGCCAGAGGGGCGGTGAAGCTGGCGTTGCCGGAGTTGGTGGCGCTGATGGTCATGGTATTCAGGCTTTCAACCATGTTGCTGCCCACGGTGCTCACGGTCATACTGGCGTTGCCGGCGCCTGTGGCCAGGATATCGGTGGTCCCGCCGCCGAAATACTGCACGGAATTAAAAGTGGCCGCGCCGGCATTGTTGGTCCGCACGACGACGTTATTGTTGGTGTTGACGATGCCGCTGCCGTCAGCGGTAAAAGTGGCCGCGCCCAGGCCGTTGCTGACCACGTTCAAGGTAGTCATGTAGGCGTTGCCGTGGACTTTCATATCGGCCAGGTAGTTGGTGGCCGTAACCGTGGTGGTGGCCCTGGTGCCCGCGTTGCCCAGGTTGTTCGCTTCATAGGTGGCGTAGTTGCCCCGGGCCTGCACGTTCAAAGTGCCCGAGACCACCAGATCGGCATCCAGGAAGAAGGTGGCAAAGCCGCCCTGGCCACCGGCGCTGCCATGGGGAACGTTGGGAATGACGCTGGTATCGGTCCAGCCGAGCACGTCGCCGCCACTCTGGCCGGCCAGGACATCCAGGTTGGCGATGGTCTGGGTGACCCCGCCCACCGTCCAGTTCAGGCTGGCGCTGCCGCCGGTACCGCCGTTGCCGCCGACCCAGCCGCTGTCTAAGGTGGTATCGTAGCCGCTGCCGCCGTTGCCGCCGTTGCCGCCGTGGATGTTGATGGTGTCGCTGGCGCCCACGTTGGCCCCGCTTGCGCCCATATCGTTGGCGTTGGCCGCGGCGCTGCCGCCGGCCCCGCCAGTAATTCCGGTCTGGCTGGCACCGTTGGTGACCACACCGCTTGTACCCAGGACGTTGTTAGCGGTACCGCCCACACCATTATTGGCGCCGTTTTTGTTGGGATCGCCGATACCGCCGATACCGCCGTTGCCGCCAGCCGCGCCGTTGCCGGTTTCGCCCTGCCCGGCGGTCTGGTTAGAGGCGGGGGTACCGATGTAAGCGCCGTTGCCGCCGCCGCCCCGACCCGCGACACCGCCGTTGCCCTGGCCGCCACCACCTCCACCGCCGCCACCTTCAATGTAGATATTGGCCGCTTGGGCCAGGGGCACACCCGCCAGGGGGGTCACCAACAGGGCCAGGGTCAGGGCCCCGATCTTTTTCTTAAGGAAAACTCTCTTTTTCATAGGCGTTCTCTCCACAACTGTATGATTTCAAGCAAACAACAGACAAAAGCCCGTCGCATTCAACCCGTGCGCCGCCCGCGAGCGGCCCCTAAGTACAATTTTTTTAACCATACAGAACAAAAAACGATCATTCAATACGTTATCAATCACCTCCCGCAAAATACAAAAATTTGTATACTCGGACTCGATCCCCGGCACTCCCCTGTGCCAAACAAGAGCCCATTATTCCGCCTTTCCCAACAAAACCGGGCGACTCGGCCGAATTGGCGGAATCAACCGAATCAGCCTTGGGGCCGGGCCGACCGGCCGTTTGCCTCGTGTCCCAGGCAGGGCAATCAAAGTGCCTCGTTTTGCAGGCGGCGGAATCGCCCCCCGATGCACTGCTCATCCCACCGGCCACAGAGCACGACCCGCCGGTCGCCAATCCGCCCTGTCCCTCACCTGTTTCCCATACAATTCCACTATCGTTTCATTCACCGCAACATGATCGGTATTGTTAAAATTTTCAAGGCATTATCGGTAAAAATACGCCGACTTTATATAAATAATTTTACGTACATTTTTCTTCCGAAAAATCCAGCCCTTGCCTTACCGGTTCCCGCACAATTTCGTCGATTTCATCTTGGAAGCTACGGCACTGAGATTCCTTGAAATTTATCCTTACCACGCTCGTCGAAACGACCGGCAGGGAATGTCGACCCCATGGCATTGCAGGACACCTTGGCAAGGTTGGCCGAATTGTCAGCTCGAACGCAGTGGAGATCTTCGGTTATCAAGCGGCGGCCGCAGCAAAGAACATTGCCAATCGCCGGAGAGGAAGCCTGTCTGGCAGTGGATAGCGGAAAAAAAGCGGGAACAATACGCGCCGTATTGTTCCCGCCGGTGTTTAGATGGGGCGTGCAGGGCACGTGCCCTGCACGCAACGTGAGGAGAGACCGATCAGAAGGCGAAGGTCAGGGCAGCGGTTGCGCCCACACCCTCGCGCTCGCCGGTATATCCCTGGATTCCGAGATCGATGGAGAGACGTTCGGTGGGGTTGAAGGAGAGGCCCAACTCGCCCTTGCCGGTCGAACCCTGAAGGCTGGGCTCGTCGATGGCTACGTCGTCCAGGGTGCCGCCGACATCGCCGTCGAACTCATATTCCCAGGCCGCGCCGGCATAGCCGCGTACCGTCTTGCTGAAATTGTGGTGATATCGGCCGCCCAACTGACCGCGCAGGGAGGTGGCGACATCGAACTCAAGGCGCTCGGCCGCGTCGGTGGTGGTGTCGTAGCCGCTCAGGCGGGTCCACAGCAGGCCGCTGTAGATGTCCAGCCGGCCCCGATCGGTGAGAGTGAAAATCTTGCCCAGGCCCACCCGGCCGCCCACGTAGGTGGTATCGTCGTCGTAGCGGGCCTTGAACCGGTTCCTGAGGTTCTGGTCGGTGCTGACCGTGCCGGCCCGCAAGGACAGGTCGGCATAGAGGCCATCGGCGAAATCGTTGCGTAGGGCGATGCCGCCGCCGTAATAGTCGGTGTTGCCATCGCCGTCCACATTGAGGCCGGGGAACGAGTTGTAGCTGGAGTAGTCGCCGTGGCCGGTTTCGAAGAAGACGGCCATACCCAGGCGGCCCAGGCCGGTTTCGGTCCGCATTGCCGGGCCGATGACCATGTTGTAGTAGTCGGCGTCGACATGGCTGCCCGAATCGAGCCGCATGTTGGCGTATTCCGCCCCGAACATCATCCCCAACTTGGCGCCCTCCTTGAACAGACCGCCCTGCACGTACGGATCGAAGGTGTTGCGGACCACCCGGCTTTCCAGCTCCGCCCCCTGGTACAGGTTGCCCAGGGCGGCGATGTTGCCTTCCAGGTAGGCCTTGGCAAAGGTCGGATCGAACCAGAGATAGGTGGCCAACAGGTCTTGGCCGTTTTCGGCCACCAGCAGGTCGAAGTAGTAATCCTTGGCACCGAAGGCACTGTAGCCGTGCACCGGCACCTTTCGGGTGGTGTTGTCGACAATCGGCTTGCTGGAATCCACCAGTTGGATCTGGTCGTTGACCTTGAGGCCGATAAAGGGATTGCCCTGAGTGGCCCGCAGGTTGAAGGCCACGCCGTCGCTCAGGGTCACCTTGCCGCCAACTGTCAGCATATAATTGGGATTGGCGCCGCTGCCGTCGCCCAGGTACGAGGTCAGGCTGGCGTTGGCCGGCAGGACCATGTCCACCGTGCCCACGGTGCCGGTGGCGGTGCCGGGGGTGATGGGAGTGCTCGGGGTGCCGGGATGGCCGCCCAGCCAGATGTTGCCCTTCCAGTTTTGGCTCTGGGCCGGGTCGTTGTGGACATTGACTTTCAGGGTATCGGCCCAGTAGCTGCCCAGGCTGGCTCGATTGATGGTCAAAGCGCGAACCCCGTCGGCGGTGCCCAGGGAGATGGTCTTGAAGTACACGCCGCTGGCGCCGGCATCGCTGCTGGCCACGGTTTGGTGAAAACTGAAGGAGGTGTCGATGAAGGTGACATCGACATTGTTGATATTGATGACCACGGAGCCGGGGGTATTTTTGCCGATCAGGCCGAGCGACCTGGCTTGCAGGGAATCGGTCAGGACCAGTTGGGTCGAGCCATCGTCACTCTGAGTGCCGCTATCCCAACCCACGCTCACCGAGCCATTGTTGAGCCGGTCCACCTGGTCGCTGCCGGTGATCAGGCTCCTGGCGTAAATACCCTTGGTGCCGCCGGGGGCGTTTTCGATAGAGACGACGACGTTGTGGCCGTTGGTGTTGATTGTGGCGTTTCCGGCAAAGATGCCGGCATCGCCGGCACCGGAGCCTTCCACCCTGATCGCATTGGTATTGAGCAGGCCGGTGGCGTTGGCGATAAAACGGGCGGCACCGACACCGGTGGCGTTGACCGTCAGAGCGCCGGTCTTCACCGGGGTGCCGGTGATGGTAGCAGTGGCCGCGGCCGCACCGGACTTGACGGTGGCGGCGCCGGCAATATCCAGGCCACGGGCAAGGAAGGTGGCGGTGCCCCGCGCATCGGTGGTGGAAGACTCGACATTCCAGTCGCCTGCGGCTGTGGACACCACGGCATTGAGGGCGCTGAAACTGGCCTGGCCGGACTTGGTGGAGATCACTCTCAACAGGCTCGTCCTCGGGCCAGTGACTTGCACGGCGTCGGCATTGGGGGCGCTGAAGCTGGCATTGCCGGTGCCGTCGGTCCGGATACTGATGGTACCCTGGCTTTTCACCGCTCCGGGACCGCTGATGGTTATGCTGCCATTGCCGGAGGAAGTACTCCAAGTTCTGATCGATGTACTGCGGACAGGGTCGAGCTGTGTGAACTGTGCGGCTTCGAAGCTGGCATCGCCGCTTCCCGAAACAACGACACCCATATGACCAAGGGTGACGGCCCCATCGGCCGTGAAGCGAGCATTACCCGAACTATTTAGCGAATTGCCCACATACAGGTTAGTCAGGTTAGCGTTGCCATGGACAATGGCCACAGCGTCACCGGCACCCTTGGTTTGGATGGTGGGGGCTCCTCCGGAGGTCAGGCTGGCGGATTCGTAGATGACATTGCCTGCGCTCTGGTCCGATACGTGGAGTTCCAGTTGGCTGGTGTTGACAGTGCCTTTGGCCAGAAAACTGGCATGATTCGAACCATGGGTGTAGATCCTCAATGCAGGAGGGGGATCCAAAGTGCCGGGAGAGATCAAGGCACCGATGGTCAGATCGCCGTCGAGGACAAACTCGGCAGAACCACCCTGGCCGCCGACGCCGCCTTGACCGCCGCCGCTGCTCTGGCCGCCGATCCCGTTGGCACCCGCCTTGATATCCAAACTGGCAATAGAACGGTTGCCGATGCCCCAATCCAGTCTGGCGTTGCCCCCGGCTCCGCCATTGCCGCCGGGACTGCCAGTGGAGGTGGCACCGCCGCTGCCGCCATCGCCGCCGTAAATGTATACGCTGTAGCCGGGAGCACCTTCCACGCCGGCTGCGGCCATGTCGACGGCATTGGCGTTGACACTGCCCCCGGCTCCGCCTTTGCCGGTGGCCCCGCTGTTGGCGCTGTTTTCTCCGGCACCGGCCACACCGGTTCCTCCCGGTAGCGTATTGGTGCCGCCCCCACCGACCCCGCCGGCACTGCCGTCTTTATTGGGATGACCGACCCCGCCGTTGCCGCCGCCTCCGCCCATGGTAACGTTGGAAGCAGCACCCGTACCCGCGTTGGCGCCTCCACCGGTGGTGCCGATGTGGCCGCCATTGCCGCCACCACCGGCAGCCGGAGTACCGCTGCTGTTACCGCCGCCACCGCCGCCACCGCCGCCTCGGATATAAATCTCTGCCGCCTGGGATACCGGGGCCTCCAGCAAGGGGCTCATCAACAGGGCCAAGGCCAGGACTCCGGTCTTTTTTTTGGGGATGGCTCGTTTTTTCATAGGCATTTTCTCCATCATTGTAAGATGTTCATCAGATAACAGACTCACGCCTGTGCATTCCACCATGGTGCCGCCAGCGGGCGGACCAGAGCGCATTGTTCGCAACGATTTAAAAAAGAACTTCAGCAAGTTGCCATGACAGTCGCTTAACAAGGCACACCTTCGGTTCTCCTGCCTCGGCCGCCGGCCATAAGCGCTGCCACATCAAACCGCTGGTCGATCTTTTCCGAACAGGAACGGGCCGGTCGCCCGATGAGGGGCGGCATCGTTGGTGCGGCCAGACATTTGCTATTGTTCGATTCGAACCTGAAAACCTGCAGACGCCGTACGACTATTCCGACGTTCCGCAAGACCATGGCCCAAAATACACATTCATGTGAAATAATTAATATTATTCAACATAAATTCCGCGTTTTTGCTTAAACATATCTATGTATATCAATAATAGCGTTTCGTTGATCGTATTCAAGTTGATTTAAGACTACATATCATTTTCTAACCTCTTCTTATCGCTCAAGAGTTGCACGCAGAAATACCTGTTTAATAACGCTGCGTTACGCCAATGGAATATCGAAAAAAAATGTACTGGTGCGGCATCAACGCGGTGTCGGAATACGTGCGGCAGGATTCGCGCCTAGCATTAGTACTCACGGGGTGAAGGCGATGCTGGCAACGGCTGATATTCCGGCCTTCGGCAATGATGTTGCGGGGAGATTCCCTGAAGAATCGGCAGATAGAAGTCGAGCAGCGAGCCGCAAGAGACACTCGGCATCGAGAAGATGCCTTCAAGTTGGCGAATGCTTGATCAATGGGCGAAGGATGGACGCCGTCCACCGAAGAACTACGGGCAGATTGGGACCATCGCCATTCTCATGGCACTACACGACCGGTAGCGGCGTTCGCATCGCTGGTGGTAGGTGGAATGGGTGGAATGGCCGGCGGGGAGCCGGCAATATCGGCCCGAAAGCTGAAAGCACTTTTCGTGAAACGGCCTCAAGCAAGGACAGGACCTTGCCGATCACTTCGTCCGGCAAGGCCGCTTTCCTTCACGACTTTGTCTTGTGCTCGGGATTGCGGCAGAATAAGCGGCCTGCCAGAGGGGGGGGAAGGTACGCGACCCTGGATCCAGAAAAAAACAAGCAATATCAGGGACAAAGAGTTGGAAAGTGTGGTTTGGTTCCAAGTATTTTTGAACGAGGGAAACCGTGTTGAAATTATTTTGGCAGAATGCCTCTTCCAACCAGCATCAGACAGTCACCGTAAAGGTTGAGCCAATATTTTTTATCCTTCTTTTCATTGGACACGGTGCTGGAACGGTCGATTGTGAGCATCAGATCGTACGCTACGCGATATTTTGAGTCATGATTGATCAATACCGACTCAGGAATTTCTACTTGCTGATTTGACATTACTTTTTTCCTGGTGTTACAAGGGGCACACATTGCCTTGCCATAATATATATTACTGATAAAAGAAAATCGAACCGCGAGTACAACGATATCAGGCACATCCACATTGTACAGGGATAGCGAACATTTTCCAATGGTTAGAAGCAGAAAAAAAGAGATTTTCGATACTCTATGCGGAACACAACCACGAGGATACAAGGATCGAACACAAACATCTGCATTTTTATATACAGCAAAGCTTCATAATGCAGTAGCTCCGCTGGTATCGCGGTTGTGTCGCTGCTTCTCGATTCGCGTTGATTCCGGTGATGGCACGGGCAGACGGTCGCATCTGTCCTCGCAATGTGGCCGGCGCTGCTTGAACGGGCATTGCAAGGGGAAGATGATCCCAAGGCAAGAGGAAAGGGTGGGGAACTCTGCGGCTTTTGCTCCAGGCGGGAACTGCCGCACTCCCCAAGCGTTGAAAAAAACACCAGGAGCCATGGAGCGGTAAGGGGAAAGATTGGCCGGAAAGGAGCTCGATTGAATTATTGATCGAGACGATGAACGGATGAACGCCCCGAGTATTGACACGGGATCGGTATAGCTGCGGCCAAGGCCTTGCTCCCTTTTACCAAGGGAGCAAGGCCTCGGGGCAGACCGGCAAGAAGGAGAGTCAGGCCGAGGCGGCCAAGAATGCAAAGGCTGAAAAGTTCAGCCCAATGCAGAACCCGAAGGCGCTGCCTTTCAAAGGGAATAGCCGGGAATGAGAGGCATCGATCTTTTTCAATTTCCCGCGTTCGGGCATCCGCAGGACTTGGGCCTGTTCCAAGACATACGCGCCAACAATTTGGCCATGAGACAGATGCCGGTATACCCCGCGAACACAAGGCCGACCCCTACGAAAAGCGTCAACCAGGTGAAGGCTGGAATAAAGAAGCTGAGCAGGGAAAAAATGAACACCAAGCTTCCAGCGATCATCTGGATCTGGCGTGGCACGGGGATCGGCGCGGTCCGCCGAACGACAGACAATCCGGCTTTTTTCCAGCCTTCCAAACCGCCTTCGATGAGGTACGTCGCGGTAAAGCCGCGCCCTTCCAGGGATGCGGTGTTGTCCTTGGTGCGGCTGCCCGAACGGCAATAAAAAACCGCCGGTCGTTCCCTGTCCGGATCGGGGGACAGAAGAGTCAACACCGACAATGGCTCCAGACGCGCCCCTTCTATATGTTCATGCGCAAATTCCTCTGACTCGCGGATATCCACCAACAGGGCATTTTCTTCCTCCACCAGGCGTTTTGCCTCGGCAGGACTGATACCGTGGATCATGTGCTCGCTCCTTGTGTGAAATGTTCCAGATCGTCCATAGCAACGCAACTGGTACGGTAAGATAGATATGCTTGCGCCGCAAGGAGAACCGCCGCCAGCAGAGAACTTGGATTTTTGCCATGCCCAAAAAGGCGGAAATGCCTTCCTGGAACTCTTCTTCCCCTTTGGCTTTTCTAATCCTGGAAATCGGGACGGAAGCGTTGCGACGACAAAGCGAACAGAGAATGCAAGAAAGCAAATTTGCGGCCCCGCAGGAACAACGTATCGATCTGGCGATTGTTCCGTAACGCGGCGATACCAATGGGCTGCAAACGCGATTTCAAACCTTGGCCAAATTGGCTCCAAAGCTCGCGCGGCCTGCGATTTTCTCATCTTCCGTGCAAATTCACAGCGGCGGCGCAAAAGGGTGGGCAAAGAAAAAGGGGCTGAGTCTCTTCGACTCAACCCCTTGAATTTTTGGTAGCGGGGATAGGATTTGAACCTATGACCTTCGGGTTATGAGCCCGACGAGCTACCAGACTGCTCCACCCCGCGTCACGATCGGGCGATAATACCCGATTGAGCGGCAAAGTCAACCGTTCTGTTGGCTTGCTGCCCCCTTTTCCAGAATCGCCTCGATCTTCTCCAACACAACCGGGGGAAAAGGCGTCAGTTTTCCCTGGCGGTTGACACAGGCGTGCACGGTGAAGCCCTTGGCCAGCAAAACCGGCCGCTCGCCCTCCCCGCATCGGGAAATGGCGTAATGGAAGCGGCAGCTGACCTTGCTCACCTCGACCAGCGAGGTGGCGATGGCGAGCAGGTCGTCGTAGGCGGCCGGGGCCTTGAAGCGAAGATAGCTCTCGGCCACCGGCAAAACACAACCCAACTCCTCGATGGCGCTGTAGGGCATGGCCCAGGCGCGCATCATCTCGGTGCGGCCGATCTCGAAATAGCGCAAATAGTTGGCGTTGTAGACCACGCCCGCCGCATCGGTGTCGCCATAGATCACCCGGTAGGTGGTGGTGAACACCGGTTCCACCAAATTGACCGTCAACTTGCTCATCCGCGTGCCTCCCGTTCGACAAAGCGCTGAAAAAAGGCCGCGCCGGACAGCGTGGCCTGTCCGCTTGCCCGCACCGCCGCCTGCACGTTGGCCTCGGTGTAGGTCCGGCCGGAAGGTGCGGCGATCCCCCTGGAATCGTAGAGAAACATCGGCACCGGCCAATCCTCGTGGGTGCGACGATGAACCGGGGTGTAATGGTCCATGGTCACCACCAGGCGGAAAGGCTCGCCCCGGCGTTCCATGGCCTCGACAATCGGGCCGACGATGCGGCGGTCGAAATCGGCCACGGCCCGCACCTTCTCCTGCGCCAATCCCTGATGGCCGGTCTCGTCCGGGGCCTCGACATGCACCAGCACGAAATCGTCCTTGGCCAGCACGTCGAGCGCCGCCTGGGCCTTGCCCTCGTAGTTGGTGTCGAGGTAGCCGGTGGCGCCGGGCACGTCGACCACGTTCAAGCCGCCGAGCACGCCGAGCCCCTTGAGCAGGTCGACTGCGGAAATCAAGCCGCCGCGGATGCCGAACCGGGCCTCCAGGGTCGACATGGCCGGCCGCTTGCCCTCGCCCCAGAGCCAGATGGCATTGGCAGTCCGCTTGCCCTGCCGCTGCCGCTCCCGGTTGACCGGATGATCGGCCAGGATGCTTTCGGCCGTGGCCAGCAAGGGCGGAAAGGCCTCGATCTGCCGATAGGCCTGGAAAAAGTCCGTCACGTCCCGGTCGGAATGGTCGTGGGGCGGCACGGTGGCGAAGCCGGCCGGCAACTCGCCGCGATACACCAGGAGATGGCGATAGCTCACTCCGGGATAGAGACGCAAACGATCGTTGCCGCAGGCGGCCTGCAACGCCTCGATCAACTGCCGGCTCTCATCGGTGGTGATGTGGCCGCTGCTGTAATCGACCATGACCAAGCGGCCGTCGCCCGGCCGTTCGACATGGACCAGATTGCAGCGGAAGGCAATTTCTTCCGGAGCCAGTTCCACCCCCAGGCTGGCCGCCTCCAGCGGCGCCCGGCCGGTGTAATAGCGCTCCGGCTCATAGCCCATCAACGACAGGTTGGCCACGTCGCTCCCCGGCGGATAGCCTTCGGGCACGGTCCGCACCAGCAGCATCTCGGCCTGCCGCGCCAGGCGGTCCATGGCCGGAGTTTCGGCCGCCTCCAAAGGCGTGCGGCCATCCAGGGATGGAACCGGCACGTCGCCCATGCCGTCGCCGATCAGGAGAATGTATTTCATCGCCTCATGCCAGCAAACCCCGCGGGTTCACTCCTCCTCCAGAATGCGGATTTTGACCACCGGGCCGGTGACGCTGTCGAGCTTGCCGATTTCGTCCAGGGCGGCGCGGATAGCCGACTCCTTGGCGCTGTGGGTAACGACCACCAGCGGCACGGCGCCGATTTCCTTGCGCCCTTTCTGGATCACCGATTCGATGCTGATCTCGTGTTTGGCGAGGATGCCGGCAACCAGCGCCAGCACGCCGGGCTGATCGAGCACGGTGCAGCGGAAGTAGTAAGGGCCGCACAGCTCGTCCATGGGAGTGATGCGCCGCGGCCGCATTTGCTCGGGCAGGTAGGACAGCGCCGGCACCCGGCCGATCGAGCCGCTGGCGATGTTGCGGGCGATGTCGACCACGTCGGCGGCCACGGCACTGCCGGTGGGAACCATGCCCGCGCCGAGCCCGTACAGCAGGATATTGCCCACGGTGTCGCCCTGGAAATGGATGGCGTTGTAGGCGCCGTTGATCGACGCCAGCAGGTGCTGCTGCGGCACCATGGTGGCATGCACCCGGGCCTCGACATGGTCGCCGTGGTTGCGACTGATGGCCAGCAGCTTGATCCGGCAGCCGAATTCCCGCGCCAGCTCGATGTCGATCGGCTCGATCTGGGAAATACCCTCGGTGGCGATCTGCTTGTGGGTGATCGGGGTACCGTAGGCAATGGTCATCAAAATCGCCAATTTGTGGGCGGTGTCGATGCCTTCGACGTCGTAGGTCGGGTCGGCCTCGGCAAATCCCAGCTTTTGCGCCTCTTTGAGCACCTCGGCAAAGGGGACGCCCTCATCGGTCATCCGGGTGAGGATGTAGTTGGCGGTGCCGTTCATGATCCCCATGATCGAGAGGATCTTGTTGGCCACCAGCCCCTCCTTGAGGGCCTTGATCACCGGGATGCCGCCGCCGACGCTGGCCTCGAATCCCACCTCGACCCCTTTTCTGGTCGCGGCGGCGAAAATATCGGCGCCCTCCTGCGACAGCAGGGCCTTGTTGGCGGTGACCACGTGCTTGCCCGCCTCGATGGCGCGCATGACAAAGGTCTTGGCCGGCTCGATGCCGCCGATCAATTCGACGATGATATCGAGCTCCGGGTTGTTGATCAGGTCCATCCCGTCCTTGCTCAGCGGGATGCCGGCAAACCGCTCCGGCAGCGCGGTGGCGCTATGGTCGGCAATGCCCGCCAGGCGAATGGACATCCCGGTCCGCCTGGCCAGCCGTTCCCGCTGCGACAGCAGCACTTCCGCCAACCCCTTGCCCACGGTGCCAAACCCGATCAACCCGACCTTGATTTCCTTCATAGCTGTCATCACCTGGAAAAATTGAAAGAAGAGACGAATCTGGGCCGTTTTCTACCCTCTTTGCAGCGCCTTGTCAAAAAGTATGCTCCGGCCCCCGTTGCCGCCGGGCGGAAACGGATCGGCCGTCGTCTGCCGGAACACGGCCGCGTTTCGAGCGCTATCGCGGCGCAGTCCCGCGCTTTGCCTTGCTCATCACTTCGCCTGATCGATCTCATCATTTTTCATGGCGCATTCACCCGAGGTGCGGTATATTCCTGGGCCGATGAGAAGGCATTCATTTTTTCACCCTGCCTTTTTCCCGCAAAATAAAGGCGTTACCTAACAATTCTTCGAACAAGACATGGAGGAATCCGGCATGAACATCCTGACTTTCGGTCCGAACGGCAGCGGCAAAGGCACCCAGGGCGCCATCATCAAGGAAAAATACGGCATCGACCACATCGAGTCCGGCGCCATTTTCCGCGAGCACATTAAGGGTGGGACCGAATTGGGCAAGAAGGCCAAGGCATACATCGATCGCGGCGACCTTGTGCCCGACGAGATCACCATCCCGATGGTGCTGGAGACCCTTGCTAAATCGAAGGAAAAAGGCTGGTTGCTCGACGGCTTTCCCCGTTCGCTGGCCCAGGCCGAGGCCCTGGACAAGGCCCTGAAAGAAGCGGGCATGAAGCTGGATTTCGTGGTCGAGATCATGCTGGACCGTCAGATCGCCAAGGACCGCATCATGGGCCGCCGCCTCTGCGCCAACGACAACAACCATCCCAACCATATCGCCTTCGACGCCATCAAGCCGGTGGAGAAGGACGGCAAGCTGGTCTGCCGCGTGTGCGGCGGCGACCTGTCCGCCCGCGCCGACGACCAGGACGAGGGCGCCATCAACAAGCGCCACGACATTTACTACGACGACAAGACCGGCACCATGGCAGCGGTCAACTATTTCAAAAAACAAGCGGACACCAAGATGATCTCCGTGGACGGCTCCAAGTCCATCAAGGACGTTTCCGCCCTGATCATGCAGCAGCTGCCGTAAGCGAACCTGCCACATATCGCCCCTAAAACGTTTCCGTGCCCCTGGTGGTGCGGAAACGTTTTTTGTTTGACAGCACCGGGTTTTCCTTTATGGTGGGGAACATGAATACACTGCTATCGACCAATCTGGTCCAGTCCATCATGGCCAAGGAGGCCTTTGTCAAGGAGGCCGCGGCAGACATCATCCGCCTGACCGAATGGATCTGCGAGGTCTTCGAGGACGGCGGCAAGCTGCTCATTTTCGGCAACGGCGGCAGCGCGGCCGACGCCCAGCACCTGGCCGCCGAATTCGTCAACCGGTTCCTGATCAATCGCCGCCCTCTGCCGGCCCTGGCCCTGACCACCGACACCTCGGTGCTCACCTCGATCGCCAACGACTTCTCCTACGAACTGATTTTCGTCAAGCAGATCCAGGCCTTGGGTAAACCGGAAGACCTGGCCTTGGGCATTTCCACCTCCGGCACCTCGGCCAATGTGGTCAAGGCCATGCAGGCGGCACGGGACATCGGCATGAAAACCGTGGCCCTGACCGGTGGCACGGCCCGTCCGGGCGGCGATCTTGCCGCCATCTGCGACCTGGTGCTCAACGTGCCCTCGGATTCGACCCCCCATATCCAGGAAGCGCATCTGTGGCTCGAGCATGTGGTCTGCGAGATCGTCGAGCGCCGGATGTTCGGCGCCTCCTGATCGCCTTACCCATGTTTTCCTGACGTACCCCGATCCAGCCATGTCCGATTCCTATCCCGCTCCCCTCGATTTCAGCGGTCTGCACACCTATTCCGTCCACAGCCGCCATTCCAAGGTCAGCATCGACGATTTCGCGGACCCGGTACGGCCGGGCATGACCGTGCGCCAGTTGCTGGACGCCCTGCCCGCCCAATTGGCCGGCGCCGATTTTCCCGAACTGGTCCGGCGGATCGCCACGGCCCGCCGCCAAGGCCGGCCGGTGATTCTCGGCATGGGCGCCCATGTCATCAAGGTGGGGCTCAATCCGATCCTGATCGATCTGATGCGGCGCGGCCTGCTCACCGCAATCGCCCTCAACGGCGCCGGCATCATCCACGATGCCGAGATCGCCATGGCCGGCCAGACCTCGGAAGAGGTGGCCGACGTGCTCGGAGCCGGGGCTTTCGGCGCCGCCAGGGAAACCGGCGAGGTGCTCAACGGCGCCATCGTCGATGGGGCAGGTCGCGGCATCGGCATCGGACGGGCCGTGGGCGAGGCCCTGCTGAAAAGCCGTTTCCCCCACAACGATCGGAGCCTGTTGGCCATGGCCGCCCAATTGGGGGTGCCGGTGACCGTGCACGTGGCCATGGGCACCGACATCATCCACATCCATCCCTCGGCGGACGGGGCAGCCATCGGCCGGGCCGGACACCACGATTTCCGGGTGTTCTGCCGCCTGGTCAGCGACTTGGAAGGCGGCGTCTATCTCAATGTCGGCTCGGCGGTCCTGCTGCCCGAGGTCTTTCTCAAGGCGCTCACCGTGGTCCGCAATCTCGGCCACCAGGTCAAGCGCTTCACCACCGCCAACTTCGACTTCATCCGCCATTACCGCCCGGCGACCAACGTGGTCCATCGTCCCACCCTGGAAGGCGGCAAGGGGTTCCATTTCACCGGCCATCACGAGCTGATGCTGCCGCTGCTGGCTGCCGCCCTTGTCGACGAAATTGACAAATAACCGTGCAGGCGGTATATCGCCGCTACTGCTTTTCAAGGATCGTTTTTTCCGCAACAGGACCGGGGTATGAGAACATCGTTGCGCATAGGCACCCGCGCCAGCCTCCTGGCCGTGACCCAATCCACCTGGGTCAAGGACCGGATCGAACAGGCCCATCCGGGCATTCGAGTGGAGCTGGTCAAGATCACCACCAAGGGCGACCGGATCCTGGACGTGCCGCTGGCTAAGGTCGGCGGCAAGGGCCTTTTCGTCAAGGAAATCGAGGACGCGCTCCTAGCGGGTGAGGTCGACCTGGCGGTCCATTCGATGAAGGACGTGCCCACCGAACTGCCGGCAGGCCTGCATATCGGCATCGTTCCCCAGCGCGAAACCCCTTACGACGCCTTTTTGTCGGTCAAATACGACTCGATCGCCGCCCTGCCCGCCAACGCCACCGTGGGCACCTCCAGCCTGCGGCGCAGGTCGCAGTTGGCGGCCATGCGGCCCGATCTGACCATCGTCGACCTGCGCGGCAACATCGATACCCGGCTGCGCAAGCTCGACGAAGGCGTTTTTGACGCCATCATCCTGGCCGGCGCCGGCCTCCATCGCCTGGGCCTTGCGGCCCGCATCACCACCTTGCTGGAACCGACCCAGATGCTCCCGGCCATCGGCCAAGGCGCCTTGGGCATCGAACTACGCCGCGACGACACCGAATTGCTAGCAGGAATGCAGTTTCTGCACCACCCCGCCACCGCTTCGACCGTGGCCGCAGAACGGGCTTTTCTGCTCCGCCTCGAGGGGGGCTGCCAGGTGCCGATCGGCGCTCATGCCACCTTGACGGGCGACAGCCTGAGCCTGGCCGGCCTGATCGCCAGTGTCGACGGCCGCGAACTGATCAAGGATACGGCCACCGCTTCGGCCGGGCAGGCCGCCAAGCTCGGCGCCGACCTGGCGGAAACCCTGCTGGACAGGGGAGGCAAAGCCATCCTCGATGCAGTCTATTGCGCCGGATCTTCCGGCGGCTGAACCACTTTGCAGACGACAATCCCGTGACGACAAACGCCTCTTCCCTCCCCGCCAAAATCGGCAAAGTCTATCTCGTTGGAGCCGGTCCCGGCGACCCAGGTCTGATCACCCTGCGCGGCAAATACCTGCTCGAACACGCCGAAGTGGTGGTCTACGATTACCTCGCCAATCCCAAGCTGCTCGGCTATGTCCCGAAAGACGCCCAATTGATCTATGCCGGTAAGAAAGGCGGCGGCCTGCACGCCTTTACCCAGGAAGGGATCAACCGGCTGCTGGTCGACCATGCCAAGCAGGGCAAGATGGTGGTGCGGCTCAAGGGCGGCGACCCTTTCATCTTTGGTCGGGGCGCCGAGGAAATAGAGGAACTGGTAACCGAGGGCATCGATTTCGAGGTGGTTCCGGGCGTAACCTCCGCCACCGCTGCCGCCACCTATGCCGGCATTCCCATCACCCACCGCGAATACACCGCCTCGGTGGCCTTTGTCACCGGCCACGAGGATCCGACCAAGAAATTTTCCAACATTTCCTGGGACAAACTGGCAACCGGCGCAGGCACCATTGTCGTCTACATGGGGATCAAGACCCTGCCCAGCATCACCCGCAAACTGATCGACCACGGCCGCTCGCCGGACACGCCGGTGGCGGTGGTCCGCTGGGCCTCGACCCCGCAGCAGCGTTCGGTGGTCGGAACCCTGGCCACCATTTGCGAGGTGGTACAGCAGGCCGACATCAAGCCGCCGGCCCTGATCATTGTCGGCGAGGTGGTCAAGCTCCGCTCCACCATCGACTGGTTCGAGAAACGGCCGCTGTTCGGCCGTCGGATCGTGGTCACCCGGACCCGCGAGCAGGCGAGCGACCTGGTGGCGCAGTTGGAGGAGCAAGGGGCCGAGGTGCTCGAATACTCCACCATCCACATCGAGCCGATGGACGATTGCGGCATCGTCGACGCAGCCATCGCGGAAATCGGCAGCTACCAATGGCTGCTGTTCACCAGCATCAACGCGGTCACCCATTTCTTCCGGCGGCTTTTCGCCCTCGGCCACGACAGCCGCCTGCTGGCCGGGATCAAAATCGCCGTGGTCGGCAGGGCCACTGCCGATGAAGTGGGCAAATACGGCGTCAAACCGGACCTTTTGCCGGAAAAATTCACCGGCGAGGGCCTGGCCGAGGCGCTGCTCCAAACCGGCGTGCAGGGCAGCCGCATCCTTTTGCCCCGGGCCCTGCGCGCCAGCGAACTGTTGCCGGAAATGCTTACCGACGCGGGCGCTCAGGTGACCATCGCGCCGGTCTACCGCAACGTGCCTCCTCCCGGACCCAAGGAGGAATTGCGCGACCAACTGCTGGAAGGCTCGATCGACTTGGTCACCTTCACCAGTTCCTCGACCGTGACCAATTTCCTCGCCCTAATCGACGCCGCGGGCGACGACGAGTTGCACCGCCTACTCGACCGGACGACCATCGCCGCCATCGGCCCGATCACCGCCGAAACCATCCGGACACACGGCTTGGCGGTCGACATCCAGCCCGAACGGTACACCATCGACGACATGGTGCAAGCGATTGTGGCCCATTACCGCAACCTGGCCCCGCAAGCCGGCTGAGCCGCGCCACTGCCGCGCCCGCCGACCGCGTTCCGGAGCGGGTCGGCCCCCGACCGCCAAGCCGGGCGATGCGACGGAGGGCCTGGCCGGAGGAGCCATCCTGTGCGCCGTCTGCGACTCCGAAATCACCCACCAACGGCACGCCATGGCGGTCAATGGCCGCCACGAGCACGCCTTTTTCAATCCCGCCGGCATTGCCTTTGAAATCCGCTGTTTTCACGCGGCCCCGGGGACCACGTTCCACGGAGCCGCCTCCGCCGAGTTCACCTGGTTTGCCGGCTATCGCTGGCGCGTGGTGCTCTGCGCGACCTGCCACACTCATCTCGGCTGGCTGTTCACCGGCGACGGCCTGTTTTACGGCCTGATCGCCGATCGACTGCATTGAACGACGCGCATCGGGAGCAAACCGCCCTTTCGCCATTTCACCGGCAGGTTGCGGACCGGTTCGGGTGCGGTATTTTTCCGCCGCGCGCTCAATTTTTTCTTCCCTTTTTGCCTAAAAAACAGAAAGTTTGGAAAATCTATGCTATCATCGGCGCGTTCGCGCGCCGCATGCCGGTTGTCGCCATCTTCTTCTTTTCGTTGAAAAAAGGAGCCGTTATCGTGAATGTTTTTTCTTTGCGTGTCCTTCTGACCGCCTCCAACCGCCTTCTCTTCCTGCCCATCTTTCTGCTGTGCGGCCTCATGCTCTTCGCCTCGGCGGCGCAGGCGGCTCCGGCCAAACCGGCCACACTTGCCAAGCCTTCGGCTTCGTCCAAGCCGCAGGTGGTCGTTTTGCCCTTCGACGTCGAAATCCCCGGCTCCTACGCCTATCTGCGCAGCGGACTGGCCAGTACCCTGGCCAGCAGGCTGGCCACCAGGGCCCAGGTAGCCGCCGTCGCCCAGGGAGCGGCGTCCGAACGGATGGCCCAATCGCTCAAGGCCGGCGATCACACCGCCTTTGCCCAACAACTCCGTCAATCCGGCGCCGACTATCTCATCATCGGTTCGCTGGCGCCCAAGAGCAGCCAGTTCGAACTCACCGCCTATGTCTTCACCCAAAGCTCGGGCCAGACACCGAAGCGATTTCTTCAGAATTTCAACGCGGTCGACGACGCCATGTCGGCCATCGACGAGTTGGCCTGGGATATCAGCGGCGCCGTGTTCGGCAAGCCCCGCCCGGAAATGAAATCCGGTCCTGCGCACTCAGGGGGCATGGATGCCTTGCACACCGCCCACCCCGACCGGGCCTACCGCGAGGGCAAGTATGCGGGCATGACCACCGGGCTCGAGGTCGGCGGTCCGTTCGAATTGGTCAACACTTCCCGCAGCAAGAGCCTCCCGGTCGAGACCATGGACATGAACGTGGGCGACCTGGACGGAGACGGCAAGGAAGAGATCGTGCTGCTGACCAAATCGAGCCTGATCATCTATCGTAACGACGACGGCCAGTTTCGCATGATGGCGACCGTCAATCTACCCAACTATCTCCGCTACCACGCAGTGACCCTGGGCGACCTGAACAAAAATGGCCTGAAGGAAATCTACATCAGCGGCAGCAACCAGGACCGGCCCGATTCCTCCGCCCTGGAATGGAACGGCAAGAAGGTGTCGTTTTTGTTCGAGCATGTGCCTTGGTATCTGCGCACCATGGGCGCCCCGGGCGATGAACCCGTTCTGCTCGGCCAGAGCAGTCTGACCGGCGAGCTGGGCGACAGCAATGTCCACTATATGACGCTCAATCCCAACAACACCCTGACCGAAGGCCAAAGACTGAACCTGCCCAAGGGCCTGAACATCTTCGATTTCGTCCAGGCCGACATCGACGGCGGCAAATCCAAAGTCACCATTGCCATCAACAATCGCAATCGCCTGCAACTCTACGATGTCGCCGGCACCTTGCGCTGGAGCAGCCCCGACACCTTTGGCGCCAGCGACAACTTTTTCGGCACCCTGACGAGCCCCAACAATGCGGTCATGTCGGATAAGGAAACCACCTGGCTGAGGACCCGCATTGTGGTGGCCGATTTCGACGGCGACGGCATCAACGATATCATGGTCGGCCGCAATCGCCTGGAAACCGTGCCGTTCATGCCCAACCTCCGCTACTTCGACGGCGGTTCGCTCTCGGCCCTGACCTGGGAGAGCAACAGTCTGGTCCGCCTCTGGGAGAGCAGGAAGATCACCGGCTACATCACCAACTATCAGGTGGCCGGTGCGGAGAAGGGCAGCACCGAATACCGAGTGTACTTTGTCGAGGCGGAAACCAGCTATCCCTTTGTTTTCTGGCACACATCGTCTTCTTACCTCAACTGCTACACCATCAAGGTCAAGCCGCATGACCGGGTGTATCTCAAGGATCAACCCTCGTTGCTCGGCGAGCCGGCGCAGTGATCGCGAGGATGCCCTTCTACGTAGCACACAATGCACGGACAAACCTTGCTCGGGAATTTGTGGTATCCTTGCAAAGATATTCGACATTTCAAATAGAAATGCCGGTAAAATTTTTTTAACTCCTGGTAAAAAAAACTTGACGGTCACCTGAACTTACTATACGTTGCAGTCATCGATAGAATTGCGGGGAAGGTTTCTCGTTTTTCGGGGAACATGCAATGAACAACAGACAAAGGAGAGGAACATGAAAAAAGTACTTCTTACAGGCGCAGCCCTGATGCTGGCCAGCGGCGTTGCCTCCACTGCTGCCGCAGCCGACGAGCCTGGGGTCAAGATCACCGGTGATGCCCGTGTCCGCATGTACTATGCCGACGACCAGTTCAGAACCTATGGAACGAGTCGTTGGCAAGACTCCCAGACCAACATGGATTCCCGGGTCCGGGTCAACCTGACCGGCACCTCTGCCGGCGGCGCCTATGCCAAGGTTCGCCTGCGCATCGCCGAGTCGAACATGGGCGATCTCGACACGGATTACTCCAATAGTCGGCGTACCAACTCAAATAGCAATGTCGCGGCCGACATGGCCTATGTCGGTATTCCGTTCAACGACCAATTCACCTTAGAACTCGGCCGTTATCGCTCCACCTACGGTCCGCAGCCGTCCAGTTACAACTTTTTCTACGACGACGTCAACCTGACCGGTGCTCGCGGTATCATCAAACTGGATAAAGTGGTGATCAACCCCTTTGTCGAGTGGATGGAAGAAGCTCAGAACGGCGACGATGTAGCCAGCGGATCCCTCGATCAGTTGCAAGATAACGACGAAATCCGTTTCGGTGTCCATGCCAAGGCCCAGTTGAACAAAGACTGGCTGATCGGCGGTATGATCGGTTATCAAATGGATAACCGCAACGAGCGCCGCACAACACTCACCGACTTCGGCTGGCAGGAAAACGAAGGCTTCTTCGGTTCCTTCTACGTCAACGGCAAGAGCGGCAACTTCGGTCTGATCGGCGAGATCGCCGTAACCGACAATAACTTGAACAACTTCAACTCTTGGGAAGATGATTTGCAAGGAGTCACTTCACTGCCAGGGGGTGCGGTTGCTGGTGGTGTTGATCGTATTGGCTCTCAAGATACCGGCTACGGCGGCTATATCTTCCCCAACTACCAGATCAACAAGTTGAACATCGGCTTGAACCTGGGTTTCACCGCCAACGGTTTCCAGCCTGACGGTGCCTTCGGTGACGGCGTCATGCTCGGCACCATCGACAACAGCGTCATCTCCGCTCTCCGCATCGGCGACTATGGCGACTGGCTGTGGGGCGGCTTGGTGGTTTCCTATCAGGTCAAGGAAGACCTCAAGTTGACCGGTAACTTCTTCTATGCCGACATCGATTCTTGGGGATCGGTGGGGCCGGATGGAGACGGACCTAACACCGGTTTCCGTTCTCTCGGAAAGACTCGACTGGCTAACGGTACCTATGTCGATCCGGGCCTTGAGAATGCTTGGACCATTTCCGCCATCATGCAGTACACCATCAGCAAGAACCTGGATCTCTTCTTGTCGGCCGGTTACCTGAAGCCTGAGTTCGACAATGCGTACAACATAGCTGGTCTCGATGACGACGGTATCTTTGCCGCCGCCTCCAGACTCGAGCTTAAGTTCTAGACCTTGGCGTCAGCTTAAGTTTTCGAACCCCAATAAGAGAGGGGTGGAAGGTAACAGCCTTCCACCCCTTTTTCTTTGCCTTTTCGACGCTGCGGGCGCTACCCGCTATCGCGGAGCCGCGGGCAAGACGATCGTGGCCCGCATGCCCCGATGGGCGTCGCTCGCCAGAATCAACTCGCCTTCGTGGTCCTGGATGATGCGGCGCACCAGCGCCAAGCCCATGCCGGCCCCAACCATCTTGGTGGTATAAAAAGGATCGGTCGCATGTCCCAGATCTTCCCGGCTCATTCCCTGGCCGGTGTCGCTCAGGGCGATGACCACCCGCTCGTTTTCCTCGGCAACGTTCACCGTGAGCTCACCGCCCTGAGGCATGGCTTCGATGCTGTTGCGGATCAGGTGAACCAACGCCTGCTGAATCTGGCGGGGATCGACCCTGACCAGGGGATCGCGTTCGGGAAAAATGAAGGTTTTCGTTATATTCCTGTTATTGAGCGCATTGAAGTGCAGGAGAAGGGCCTTGCGAACCAGGGGCAGCAAATGGGTCCGTTCCAGCACCGGCTTGCTCTGCTCGACAAAATTAAACAGATCTTCCAGGATCTTTTCGATCTTCCCCGCCTCTGCCGCCATCATGGACAGAAACTGCAACCACTCCGGGTTTTCGACTTTCCGGGCCAACAGGCGAGCGGTGCCGCCGATGGCCGTGATCGGGTTGCGGATGGAGTGGGCCAACTGGGCCGCCATGTGCCCCAGGGCCGAGTAGCGTTCGGTTTCCACCAGCAGATCCTTGTTCTTCTGCAGCTCGGAGGTGACCTCTTCCAGCTCTTTGATCTTGCGCTCCATGGTCACGTACAGCCGACAATGCTCGATGGCCAGGCTGGCTTGGCTGGCAAAGCTTTCCAGGGCCTGAATCTGCTCTTCGCCGATCGGCGCACGGCTGACGAAATGATCGGCGATGAGCACTCCCAGCGCCCTGCTGGGTGAAAAGAGCGGGACGATCACAAAACTGTCTTCCTGCAACAGTCCCAGCAATTCCAAGGGCACCGCGTGCGCGCATTGACCGCCGATCACATTGATCGATTTGCGATTGCGGACCGCCCGGATCAAGATATGCTCGCTGTCCCGGGCCTCGATCCGCAGGGCGCGGACAATACGGTTGATTTCGGCATGGGCGGATTGGGCATCGCGCCGGGCCTTGAAATCGAAATTGAGCGACCGGCCGGCCTGCCGTTCCAGGCCGGACCAGGCGGGCAAGCCCTCTTCGCGGCTGCCGGGTCCGATCGCCAAGCGGCCTTCGAGAATGACACCGGATTCGTCGAACAGGGCAAGAAACGCCCGGTCGAATCGCAGCCCCTCTTCCGCGGTGATGCCGATCAGGATGGCATGGAGAATCTCGTCGAGCTCCATGGTGCTCAGGTAGGCGGTGTTCATCTTCATGGCCAGCGCATGGGCCAGTTGGATGCGGAAGGTGGCCTGCTCGATCTGGCGCTGGTACCAGCGGTTGCGGATGGTCAACCGCCGTTTTTCCAGAACTCGGTGCACGGTGGCCAACAGCTCGGTAAAGCCAACAGGCTTGGTCAGATAATCGTCGGCACCGTAGCGGAGGCAGGCCAACGCGGTCTGCAGGTCAGTGACCGCCGTCAGCATGATCACCGCCAGGTCCGGATCGTCGCGTTTCAATTCCGGCAGCAGCGCGGTGCCGTCGGCATCGGGCAGGCCGATATCCAGCAGAACCAGGGCGACCTTATGCTCGACCAGCCGGCGGTGCAGCGAGTCGGCGGAATCGGCGATGACGGTGGTCAACCCCCGTTGCCCCAAAAAATCCTGCACCAGGATGACGAGATCCGGATAATCGTCGACAATGACGATACATTCGTCGCCATCGAGCAGTTCGTCCTCGGCCACTGCCGAAGGCGGGGGGGGGAGTTGCGGTTCAATCATGGCCAGGCCGTATTGAATTGATCGGTATTTACTCGTTTCTTTCGCCTTTTCTACCCATGAAAAAAAACCGTGTCAAGTAAGCTTGCGGCCACTCTCGGATTGCTCCTCCAGGTTGGCCGTGGTATGGACAGAGATCGTCTTATCCAACCGAAACGCTCCCGCCATGATCGATCCGCCCTTCCCAACACCATCCCAGCCGGCACCCGAAGTCAGCGACGAAGCCCTGCGGCAGGTCATTGCCGATTTTCTCGCCCTGGGCCATGTGGACAATATCGTGGCCATGGTGCGCCAAGAGCCGCGCTATCTGGCCTGGACCGACCGGCTGATCGAGGACGATCGCTATGCGGTTCGGCTCGGGGTGGCCGTGCTGTTCGAAGAACTGGTCGCCATCTGTCCCGACTCGCTGTCACTGGCCGTGCCCGGCCTGGTCGAACAGTTGACCAACCCGCTCGCCTGGGTGCGGGGGGAAGCGGCAAGCGTGCTCGGCACCATCGCCACCGACGAGGCTCTGGCCGTCCTGCCCCCGCTGTTGGCCGACCCTTCGCCCCAGGTGGTCGAAATCGTGCGGGATATCCTGGGGTTATCCGAAAATGGATAACATCTTCGGGCCGGACGGCCTGCTGGCCAAACACCTGTCGCCCTACCAATACCGGCCCGGCCAGTTGGAAATGGCCAGTGCAGTGGCCCGATTGCTCGAAACGCCGGAGGAATACTGCGCCGATCTGGCCTCCTGTCTGATGATCGAGGCGGAAACCGGCCTGGGCAAAACACTGGCCTACCTGATCCCCGCCGTGCTCAGCGGCCAACGGGTGGTGGTCTCCACCAACACCCGCAATCTCCAGGACCAAATTCTCCAACGCGAAATCCCGTTCATCCGGGAATGGGTAGCGCCGGAGCTCAAGGCGCTGTGCGTCAAGGGCCGGCAGAACTACCTCTGTCTCTACCGTTGGCGACAACTGCAGGCCACGGGACAGGCCGACACCCAGACCGGGGGCGAGGAGCGGGCCATCGAGTCCTGGATCGACGAGACCGTGCATGGCGACCGCTCGGAGCTCCATTGGCTCGGGTCCGGTTCGCCGTTGTGGCAAAAGATCTGCTGCCAGTCCCATTTCTGTCTGGGCAGCCAGTGTCCGGAGGCCACGGGCTGTTTCCTCAATCGGCTACGCCGCGATGCCGCTGCCAGCCAACTGCTGATCGTCAACCATCACCTGCTGTTCTCCGACCTGGCCGTGCGCAGGACCGGATACGGCGAGGTGCTGCCCCGTTACGAAACCGTGCTGTTCGACGAAGCCCACCATGTTGAGAACGTGGCCACGACCTTTTTCGGTTTCACCTTTTCCCGTTTTCAGGTGCTCGATTTGTGCGGGGATGTGGAGCGTGGCGCCACCGACTGCCAGGAATCCCAACGCGACGAACTCCTTGCCGCTATCAGCCGCCTCAAAGGAAACATCGAACGGTTTGCGGCCGCCTTCCCCGAGCAGAAGGGCCGTTTTCCGCTCCAAGAAGTGCTCGCCGGCCACCCCGGTCTGGCGGCGCTGCGGGCTGAATTGGCCGCCGCCTTGCAAGGACTTGCCCAGTGCCTGGACGGCAAGCCGGGCGACGAAAGCCCCTGGCCCCAATACGCAAGCCGGGCCTGGGAGCTGGCCGGCCGCCTCGACAAAATCGCCTGCGAGCAATTCGACGATCTGGCCGACGAGGAGGTCAGCCATACCTACTGGTACGAACGGACCGAGCGCAACCTGGGCCTGTACGCCACGCCGGTGGACGTGGCCGCGGAATTGCACGCGGCCCTGTACACCCAGGTGCGCCACTGCGTTTTCACCTCGGCAACCCTGACGACCGGCGGCAACTTCCGCTACGCCCTCGAACGCCTCGGCCTGCCGGCAGATACCCCCACCATGTCCCTGGCCTCGCCTTTCGATTACCAGGCCAGGACGATGCTTTACGTTCCGAACGCCCCCTTTCCCGAACCGACCGCACCGGGGTATCCGCAGGCCCTGCACCAATGCATGGCCAGTCTGATCAAGCTGGCGGGCGGGCGGACCCTGGCCCTCTTCACCTCGCTGGCCGCCATGGACAAGGCCTATCCCGCGCTCCGCGAGCAACTGCCCTACCCCTTGCTCATCCAGGGCGAGGCTCCCCGTCGCGTGCTGCTGCAGCGATTTTGCAGGGAAACCGATTCGGTGCTCCTGGCCGTATCCAGCTTCTGGGAAGGGGTCGACGTGCCCGGCGAGTCGCTCAGCCTGGTGATCATCGACAAATTACCGTTTGAAGTCCCGAGCGACCCTGTTATTATGGCCCGCATGAATCGAATCAAGGCCTTGGGCGGCAATCCCTTCAACGACTATCAGGTTCCGCGCGCCATTCTGACCCTGCGCCAAGGGGTGGGCAGGTTGATGCGCACCGCGGACGACCGAGGTGTCATCGCCGTCCTCGATACCCGGCTGTTCGGCAAGGGCTACGGTCGACAGTTTCTCCGCAGTCTGCCGCCCAGCCCCGTCTCGCGGGATCTGGACGATGTGGCCGCTTTTTTCGGGCAGCAGCCCGCGCCCCACGGACAACCGGCATGAGTTCGCCAGCCAGCGGCCCCACCATGGATCTGCGCGCCGCGGCCGCCGCCGTTGCCGGCCGGGTTGAAAGCGCAATGCGCGCCGACCTGGAAAGGTCCCTGGCCGGCTGCGATCCCCTGCTGGTCGAGGTCGTCCAGTACGCCCTGTTTTCCGGCGGCAAACGAATCCGCCCCCTGCTGACCGTCCTCTGTTCGCGCTGCTGCGGCCGGGACGACAACGATCTCTACCTGTTGGCCGCGGCCTTCGAATATCTCCATGTGGCCACCTTGGTGCACGACGACGTCATCGACCGGGCCAGCCAACGCCGGGGCAATGCCACGGTGGTTGCTCGTTTCGGGCTGACCGCCGCCATCCTGGCGGGCGATTGGCTGCATGCCCGCAGCATGCATCTGATCGGTCGGCTTGCCGGGCCACGGGGGCTGGAGATTTTCTGCGCGGCCACCCTCTCGATGGTCAACGGCGAATTTGTGCAACTCCGCCTGATCGGCGACGCTGCCACCAGGGAGCAGCAATATTTCGATGTGATCCGCCAGAAGACCGGCAACCTCATCGCCTCCACCTGTGCGCTGGGTGCGCTCTTCGCCGGTGCGGACGAGGTGCGGCTGCAGGCGCTGTCGACCTATGGCGACCTGATCGGTGCCGCCTTCCAGGTCGTGGACGATCTCCTCGATTTCCAAGGCGATCCGGGCAACACCGGCAAAAAGACCGGCAACGATTTCGCGGAAGGCAAAATGACGCTCCCCCTGCTGCAAACGCTTGCGCGGGCCAGCGATGCCGACCGGCGCCTCATCGAAGATCTGCTCGCCGCCGACCGGACCGACCCCGCCGCCTACCAAGGCGTGGTGACTCTGATCGAACGCTACGACGGCTTTGCCGCCGCCGCCGCCGTTGCCAGGCATCTGGTCGACCAAGCCCTGGCCGCCCTGGCGCCCTTCATTCGGCCGGGCAGCGAGGATGCCAGTGTCCGGCTTTTGCGGGAATTGGCCCTCTACGTTCTTGCCCGCAACAAATAGCCTCGGCCTGCTTGTGCACCCTTTTTTCCGACGATGGCACCGCCATTGCCTCCTGCTGGTTGCCGCTGTTTTTTTTGTACTCTGGGGGTGCCGGGAGCAAGACCGGACAAGCGCAGGTCCGGAAACGGACCACCAAACGGCTGCCCACGTCACTCCGGACACGGCCCCACCGGATACGGCTCCGGCCGCCACCTCACCCCCTCCCGTTGTACCGCCCGCACCGCCACCACCGCTTCCTGCACCGGCCGAGTCGGCACCGCCTTCACCCGCCACGCCCGCCACGCTCGCCGCCGTTCTGCCCCAGCCGGAACCTGCCCGCCCGATGGTGGCCATCATCATCGACGACATGGGCTACAACCTGCAACTTGGCCGGCAATTTTTACAAATGCACGCCCGTTTGAGCTTCTCCTTCCTGCCCCATGCGCCCCATGCCAGGGAGCTGGCCCAACAGGCCCGGGCCCAAGGGTATGACATCCTGGTGCATCTGCCGATGGAGCCCAAAGAAAAAAAATGGCGGCTTGAGCCCGAAACCTTGATGGGCTCGGACAGCCCAGAACAAATCAGGAAAAAGGTCGAGGAGATGTTGGCGGCCATCCCGGATGCGACCGGGGCCAATAATCACATGGGGTCACTTTTCAGTGAAAACGCGCAGAAGATGCGGATTGTGATCGAAACCCTCAAGACGCGCGGCGTCTTTTTCGTCGACTCCGTCACAACCGCCGGTTCGCAGGGATTGACAATGGCGCAGCGGCTGCATCTGCCCGCGGCCAGACGCCACCTGTTTCTGGACAACGAGCGCGAGCCAGGCGCCATCTGCCGGCAATTGCGGCAGTTGGCCGCGCTGGCCCAGCGCCAGGGCCAGGCCATCGCCATCGGCCACCCGCACCAGGCCATGCTCGACGCCTTTGCCCAATGCGGCACCGAGGCCTTGCAGCCGGTGGAACTGGTCGGGGCCAGCCGGCTGATCCGCTAAAAAAAGCCGTCCGGCAGTAGCATCCACCCCACCGCAATCTGCACCGTCAAAGGTCCCAATCCAGTAAATCCGGTACCGGGAAGCTGATGTGCTCCTCCTGGCCGTCCATTTCGGTGACCGACCCGGCACCGCCGTGCTCCTGCAGCCAGCGAACCACCTCCACCACCAGATGCTCGGGGGCCGAGGCTCCGGCGCTGATGCCGACCCGCCGCACCTCCGCAAACCAGGCCGGATCGATCTCGTCGGCATCGTCGATCAGAAAGGCGGGGGTGTGCCGGTTGCGGGCCACTTCACGCAGCCGGTTGGAGTTCGAGCTGTTTTTCGACCCCACGATCAGCACCAGATCGACCATGTCGGCCAGTTGCCGCACCGCGGCCTGTCGATTGGTGGTGGCGTAGCAGATGTCGGTCCGTTCCGGCTCGGCAATCAGGGGGAAGCGAAGGCGGAGTTGCTTGAGCAACTCGGCGGTGTCGTCGACACTGAGCGTGGTCTGGGTGACATAGCCGACCTTGGCCGGATCGGCCACCTGCAAGCTCTCGATCTCGGCGGGGGTGGAGAGCACGTGCACCGGCCCCGAAGCCTGGCCGCAAGTGCCTTCCACCTCGGGGTGCTTTTTGTGGCCGATCACCAGCACGTCGTAGCCCATCGCATGCAGACGGTTCATCCGCCGATGCACCTTCGAGACCAATGGACAGGTGGCATCGATGGTCCGCAGCCCCAAGGCGCGGGCCTGGTCCTCGACCGCCCGGGAAACGCCGTGGGCGCTGAAAATGGCGACAGCGCCCCGGGGGATCTGTTCCAACTCCTCGACAAAAACCGCGCCCCGCCGCCGCAATTCCTCGATGACGTGGGTGTTGTGCACGATTTCGTGGAGCACGTAGACCGGCGGCCGGTATCGTTCCAAGGCCTGATGGACAATGGCGATCGCCCGGTTGACGCCGGCGCAGAAACCTCGGGGGGTGGCAAGGATTATATCCATGGCAATTGGGTGCAACGGGTGTGAAGACGGCTGGCCGGGCCCGTCAGTTGCTCAGTTTTTTCATGGCGTCGTCGACGGCAAGCGGATAGGGGTGATGCTTGCGCAGCAAAACCGGCATGTTGTTCCTCGCCTCCCTGGCCGCATCCAAGCTGTCGTACAATCCGTAAAAGACCAGGATGGTGGGCGGAGTCGATTTTTTGCGAAAGATGAACAACTGCTCACGGACCCGGAAAAAATCGTCTTCGGCCAAGGTCGCGGCCATACTGGCCTTGGCCTGATTCGAGGCAAGCATCATCAGTTGGATGGTGTATTTCCCCTGCTGCATCCCGGTCAGCCAGCTGGCACTGGCCGCCAGCCGCTCGCGCAGCAACTTGTCGCCGTCGCGCTCTTCGTCGGGAGCGGCCGCTCGCGATGAGGGAGTGGCGGCGGGCGGCGGGGCTTCCGCAATCGCGTCTGTTCCGCCGGTCGGCGAGGTCGGCGGTGCAGATGCCGTGGTTTCCCCGGGTACCGCGGCAGCCGGAGGTTCGGCGGGCGGCGTGGTGTCTTTGCTTTCGCCGGTCAGAAGAAAACCGACGATGAGGACCGCGGCCACGGCCCCGACCAACGCCCCGGAGACAAACTTGTTGTAGCGGAGCACCTCATACAGCTCCAGCACCCGCTGTTCCCAGCGAAAAGGCGGCGCCTCCTCTTCCTGTTCCTCCGGCTCGACCCCGTCGAGCAGCACCATGAACGATCTGTCGGCGCATGAGTCCTGAAGCACTTCCTCGGCGCAGGCATTGGTCAGGCGCACATTGCCGCGCGCCGCATCGAAGATATCGGCGATGACCGCATCGGTGAAAACGTCCTCGAATTGCGCGCGCCGCATCCCGGCGGCATTGAGGCAAAAACGGAGATAATGCCGGGTTTCGCTTTCGGTGAGTTCATCCAGCACATATCCCGCGTGAACATCGATGGTGGAGCGAAACACGGAGATCTGCTCAAGATGTTCGTCGAGCCCCGGCCTGCCGACGAGAATCGTCGTCCATTCGAGTTCTTCCTGGTCATCGGCCACCAGGGCCAGCAGGCGTTCGAGCGTGGCGAGATGCAGTTTTTCCGCTTGGTCGACAATCAGCACCACCTTGCCCTGCTCGGCCTTCTTCCGGGCCAGCAGGCGGTACAGCACCTCGATATAGTCGGTGTCCAGTTCCGTGCCTCTGGGGTCCATCCCCAAATCGAGGCAGAGCAGGCGAAGCAGTTCGTCGAAGGTTCCGATCGGGTTGTCGAGAAAGATCACCTCGTACTCGGAAGGCAGCCGTTCGGCCATCATCCTCCACAGCAAGGTTTTGCCGGAGCCCTCGCGGCCGGTCAGCTTCACCAGCCGCTTGCCGGCCAGGACATCGAGGATCAGCGATTGGCAGATCTCCTCTCGCCGCGCTCCCGAAAAAAAGACATCCGGGTCCGGATCTTCCGTAAAGGGAGGATGAGTGAGATGAAAATGTTCAAGGTACATCACGCTGTTCTACCCCTCCGTGGATGTTCGACAGGTGCGGCAATCATCGATGAGTTGCCGTTTCCCGTACACATCTTTTTCACATTTGCGAGCAGTTAGGCTCCCAGGATCTCCTTTCGGTTCCGCGCCAGCCGTTCCCCTGCGGGTTGCGGATGGAATCGGCACAACCTCGCCAAGTCGCCCGTTTTCCCCAGGTACTCCTTGCCTTTTTCTAAGGTCGAGGTAGGATTTCGGCATTTGCCGTTCACCCCCGCCTTTCGGAACCCATGCCTGTTTTTCGCCTGATCGACGAACCGATATTTCCCTCCCCCGAATTCGCCGAAGCCGACGGCCTCCTGGCCATTGGCGGCGATCTGCATCCGGCCCGGCTGGTCACGGCCTACAGCATGGGGATTTTCCCCTGGTTCTCCGAGGGCGACCCGATCCTGTGGTGGTCGCCGGAACCCCGCCTGGTCCTGTATCCGCCCGAATTCCACCTACCCAAGCGGCTGGGGCGGTTACTCAAAAGCTGCGCCTTCGCCATATCCGCCGATACCGCCTTTGCCGAGGTCGTCGCCGGTTGCGCCACCGCCTCGGGGCGCCGGGAAAATGGTACCTGGATCACTGCCGAAATGCAACAGGCGTACATCCGCCTGCATAAACTCGGTTTTGCCCATTCCATCGAGTGCTGGCGCGACGGGCAACTGGCCGGCGGCTTGTACGGCGTCTGCCTGGACCGGATTTTCTTCGGCGAGTCGATGTTCACCCGGAGCACCGACGCCTCCAAAGTGGCCTTGGCGGCCCTGGTGGAGCATGCCCTTCGCCTGGGTATCGCCCTGATCGACTGCCAGATGACCACCGACCACCTGCTGCGTTTCGGCGCCCGCGAACTGTCCCGAAAAGCATTCCAGGCCGAACTGGCAGCGGGCGTCGATCAATGCCTGCCCCAGGAAAAATGGCGCCTGCCCCGGCAATGAGGGAGCAATCCGCGCTAAAAGGCGCCTCGCCTCTGTCGAGCCTTTCGGTTCGGCTCACGTCGTGTTTGGTTTGAAACTGGAATCACGGCTCCAGCTCAAACTCGAACTGGAGTTCGGAGCGGGAGAAATGGCGGGCAACTTTTTTCAGCCCGTAGAGATTCGCCACCTGGAAATGAATTTCCCAGTCGCCTATCGGCGCCGTGCCTTTGCCGAGGTAGACGATATCGATCAATTTCATTTCTTCGGGCGCCACCGACAGGAGCATGAACAACCTGTTGCGGCTGGCCTGGATGACGATGATCCGCTGGGTCTTCTCGATTTTCGTGTTTTTCAGCTTCCAGCGAACCTCCACCGCGTCTTCCCGCTGAAAATTGATTTTCCGCAACTGGCCGCAGTCCTTGCGGTGCAGGGACAGGCCGCGCTCGCTCAACAGGCCGATCACTCCTTTGTCGAGCGGTCCCGGCTTGCAGCAAGCCGATGACTTGATCACCACCGGATCGAGCGTGGTCAGGTCCACCCGGTTGAACACGCCGGTGGGTTGATACAGGGTCGGCCGGCCGACATACAGCCCGTTTCTAATTTCATAGATCAACTCCCGCAGCCGCACCCGCCCTTCGCCTAGCTGCAGGAACAGATCGTCCATGGACTCGATATCGAAATAGGCCAAAATATCGACCATACCCTCTTTCTCGGTCACCTCGTACGGAACGCCGTAACGCCGCAACTCCTGGGCCAGCAGCGAGGCGCCGATCTGGCGGGAGACATGCTCACGCCGCAGGCGGAACGCCTTGGCCAACTCGGAGCGTGCCTTCGGCGTCTGGCAGAGGACCTGCAAGGCGGGATCGAAGTGCACCGGCCCTTCCCGGCGGATGACCTTGACCACCTGGCCGTCTCGCAGCTGATAGTCGGGCCCGACCCGGCGGTTGCCGATCATGCCGCCAAGGCAGGTATGGCCGATGGCGGTATGAACCCTGAAGGCAAAGTCGAGCACGATGGAATTGACCGGCAGGCAGACCAGATCGCCCTGGGGGGTGTAGGTGTACATCTCCTTGCGGCCGCTGGCGGCGATCATATCCCGGTAGCTGACCGAGTCGTCGCTACCGAGAATATCGAACATCTCCTGGATTTCCTTGAAAAATTTAGCGCTAACCTTGCTGTCGCCCCCCCAATCGCGAACCATGCCGCGCTGGGCGCGGCGCGCCATCTCCTCGGTGCGGATCTTGAACAGGTATTTTCGGCCGTTGATGTTGGGCCGGGCATGCAATCCCTGGTAGCCCGAGGGTTTGGGGTTGGCGATGAAATCGCGGATGGTGCGGGGGATGGGCGGGTAAATCTCGTTGAGTACCCCCAGGGCCTGATAGCAGCCGCTCCTGGTCTTCATGAGGACCAGGAATTCCTGGGGCATCTCTATTTCCTTGATCAGGATGCGGTTGCGGACATCGTAATAGCCCCACAGTCCCTTGGTGCGCAGGCTGACGCTGCCCTCGAGCCCTTCCCGCGCCAGCGCCTTCTGCACGTTGTCGACAATCTGCAGCACATCCGGATCGCTGCGCAGGCTGTTGATATGCATCTGCAACCGACTGCCCTGCCTGGGAAATTTATAGGCCAGGGCCAGGTTGTACAATTCCCGCTTGATCGCGAACAAGCCCAGGATAGTGGCCAACGGGGCGTAAATGTCCAGGGTCTCGTCGGCGATCTTCTGCCGCTTGTCCCGGGGCATGCTGGAAAGGGTGCGCAGGTTGTGCAGCCGATCCGCCAGCTTGACCACCATGACCTCCAGTTTGGCTGCCGCGCCGCTGAAAATCTTGCGGTGCACCAGTTTCTTGAAGCTCTGGCGGTCGCCGGTGTAATGGGTGACCTTGGTGCAGCCCTCGACGATTGCCTCGACACTGGCGCCGAATTTTCCCCTGATCACCTCGCCGGTGATTTCCTCCACGTCTTCGACGGTATCGTGCAGCAGGGCCGCGGCCAGGATTTCCGGGTTGCGGATATCCAACTCTTCGGCCAGGATCCGGGCCACCGAACAGGGGTGCATGATGTAAGGGTCGCCGGAACGGCGCCACTGGTTGCCATGGGCCCGGTCGGCGAAATCGAGCGCATCCCAGAACACCTTGGTTTCCGGCCCGTCGCCGATGAATGACCGCATGACGTGGCGGTATGCATCAAGATCGTATTTCACGTACTGCATCTGGAGTCGTCCCTGTCTCTCCGGCTTTTTCTTTTCTTACCGCCAAAATAGTGTATGGTCGTGACTAAAGTGCGAGTTCGCACTTTAGCAGACAACCCCTCCCGCGGACAAAGAAAATCCGCGGTCCGGTCAATTTCACGGTATTCACCCCACAGACAACGGAAAAGAGATGCCCAGAAGATTTATCCGTGGCCGGAAGCCGCTGGCAACGGCCACGAAAAAGCGGCGGTCGACCGGACGGGAAAAAAACATATCGCCCGCCCTCCAAGCCTCGGTCCTCGGACTGCTCGCCAAGCAAAACGCGGCCCTGAACGAAACCGAGATTGCCCGGGCGCTTGGCCTTTCGCGGCACGAACTGGTCCAGCTGTGCGCCGTGCTGGGGCGGCTGCTGGAGCAAGGCGCCGTCGGCAAAAAAGGCCGGCGCTTTGCCCTTGCCGCCGGGCAGGAACGATTGCGCGGCACCCTCGACCTCACCGCCAAGGGATTCGGCTACGCGATCCCGGAAGGAGAGCAGGCCAAAGGCGGCAAGGACGTGTACATCGCCGCCCACAACCTCAACGGTGCCAGCCAAGGCGACACCATCCTGGTGGCGATCACCGGCAGCGGCCGGAGCCACCGGGAAGGACGGGTCATCCAGATTCTCCATCGGGCCGTGACGCAGATTTGCGGCATTTTCACCGCCAGCGGGGCCGGCGGCTACGTCACCCCCGACGACGACCGTTTTCCCGCGACCCTCCTGATCCGCCGCAACGACACCCTGGCGGCCGGCGACGGCATGGCGGTGGTGGCGGAAATCGTCGACTACGGTTCGGAACGGCAGGGCCCCAGCGGCCGGATCGTCGAATTACTCGGCGATGGCCGCACCGCGAGCGTCCAGATCCGCATGGCCGTTCTCCAGGGCGGGCTGCGGGAGCGTTTCCCGGCCGAGGCCGACACCGAGGCGGCCGAGCTCCTGCCGGTGACCGCCTGCGCCGAAGGACGTCAGGACTTGCGCCATCTCCCCCATGTCACCATCGATGGCGAAACCGCCCGCGATTTCGACGATGCCATCTGCGTCGAACGATCCGGCGACCAGTTCGTCCTGTACGTGTCGATCGCCGATGTCAGCCATTATGTCCGAACCGGGTCGGCCATCGACCGGGAGGCCTATCTCCGCGGCACCAGCGTCTACCTGCCGGACCGGGTCCTGCCCATGTTGCCCGAACGGCTGTCCAACGATCTGTGCAGCCTGGTTCCGGACCAAGACCGGCCGGCCTTTACCGCCATCCTCAGGTTCGACGCCACCGGCCGGCGCATCGGCGAACGCTACACCAAAAGCCTGATCAAAAGCCGGCAGCGCTTCACCTACACCACGGTCAACCAACTCCTGTACCTCAACGAACCGCAGGCCCAGGCCGCCCATCGGGAATTGGTGCCGATGCTCGAGCAGGCCAGCGCCCTGACCGAGCTCTTGAAGAAACGCCGGCTCGCCCGCGGCAGCCTGGAATTCAACATTCCCGAACCGGAGGTGACCCTGGCCGGGGAAACCGTGGCCGCCATCAGTCTGGCCGAACGCAACCGGGCGCACATGCTGATCGAGGACTGCATGCTGGCGGCCAACGAGGCGGTGGCCGAAACCCTGGCCAAGGCCAGGCACCCGGTTTTGTACCGCATTCACGAATATCCGGATCCGGCCAAGCTGGAGGCTTTCACCGATGCGGCCAAGGCGCTTGGCTTCCGCCTGCCCCAATCCGAGGTCAATCCGGCCTGGTTTGCGCAAGCGATCGAGCAGGCCCGCAACTCCCCCGCCGAGTACATCGTCAACAACCTGCTGCTGCGCACCATGCAGCAGGCCCGCTATTCCCCCGAAAACAGCGGGCATTTTGGCCTGGCCGCCCCCTATTACCTGCATTTCACCTCGCCGATCCGCCGTTATCCCGACCTGGTGGCCCACCGGGTGCTCGCGAACCTGCTGGCCGGGCACGCCTCGGACCATGCTCGACCGGTGCCGGCCAAGACAGCCGACCTGGCCGAGGCCGGCATCCATCTCTCCCAATGCGAACGCAAGGCCATCGATGTCGAGCGCAATGCCCACGCCCGCTGCTCGTGCCTGTTACTCATGGACCGGATCGGCGAGGTCTTTGCCGCCATCATTTCCGGGGTCACCGCCTTTGGTCTGTATGTCACCCTGGACGATTCGTATATCAGCGGCATGGTGCCGTTGACCAGCATGGCCGACGATTACTACCTGCACGACAGCCGCCGCTATCGCCTGATCGGCGAGGCCAGCAACCGGATGTACCAGTTGGGCGACCGGGTCCTGGTCCGGCTCGAACAGGTCGATTTTTCGTCCAAACGGCTTGTCTTTTCGCTGGCGCCCCGCTAGATCGCCCGGCCGGCCCATCCATCGGCCGCGACGGCGGGCTTCCCTGGTTTTGCTTGACGAACCCCGGCGATTCAAATAAAAATGATGCCTTTAAATACCGTTTAACATCATCCGATGCGGAAGGGACGACTCGACTCCGCATCCTTTTTCTTCCGAGGGAAAAATCATGGAAAACAGTAGCTGGATCGGAGAGATATTTTCCAATCCCTTTCTGCGCGGCCTGTGCATCGGCTTGCTGGTCGCCGCCATTCTCTGGGCCCGCGGCTGGTTGAAGGCCCGGGAATTGAACGCCAACATGAAAAAACTGCGCGAGCACCTGCACACCAAGCTGGAAATCGACTCCGCCGAAAACGAGCGGCGCAAAGGCGAATTCGACCGGCTCAAGCAGGAGCGCGACAATCTGCGCAACATGGTCCAGGTGCTCAACCAGAAGCCTGGTCGCCAGGAACTGCGCCAGGTTCAGGTGTACCAGAAGGCGATCGAGATCATGTTCGAGAAATCGCCGGGATTCGCTCCGGCCTGGCAGATCACGGTCAAGGAGGCCGAAGAGGAAATCAAGCGGGCGGAACGCGGCATCATCCCCTTTTTCAAGCGGATGACCACCAGCAGTCCGGGCTCGGAAAAATCCTCGAAAAAAACCTTGGAACTGGAGCAATCGACCGGCCATTGACCGGCTTGCCCGGATCGCGCTGTCAATGAATCGTCAATTCTCCTCCGATCGTCTCGGCCAAGTCGGGATTATTCTGGTGGGGCCGAAGTATCCGGAAAACATCGGGGCTTCGGCCCGAATCGCCTCCAACTTCGGCATCAGCGAACTCGTGGTGGTCAGCGAGGAGCAGTTCGACCAGGAACGGATGCTGAAAATGGCGACCCACAAGGCCGCCGCCCTCATCCGGGAGATGCGGGTCTGCCGGACCACGGCCGAGGCCGCAGCCCCCTTTCAGCTCATTGTCGGCACCACGGCCCGCCAGGGGCGGCACCGCCCGGAAGACCAGACCCCGCGCGAGGTGATGGCCGCCATTGCCCAGCAGACCGCTGACAACCGGATCGGCCTGATGTTCGGCCCGGAAAGCACCGGCCTCAGCAACGAGGATCTCGATCTCTGCCAATTCGCCTCGACCATTCCCACCGCCGGTTTCTCGTCGATCAACCTGGCCCAGGCCGTGGCCATCCATTGCTACGAGTTGTACACCGCCGTGCAGCCCCACCCCTTTGCCACCGTCCCCAAGTCGGAATTCGCCAACTCCTTCGATCAGGAAGGCATGTACGAACACATCGAGGAGGCCCTGAACGAGATCACCTTCCTCCAGGATACCAACCGCGTCTACTGGATGCGCAATATCCGCCAGTTTCTCGGCCGAGTGCAGCTGAAGAAGAAAGAAGCCAGCATGATTCGCGGCATCTGCCGCAAACTGCTCTGGCACGAACGCCACCCGCCGGCACCGCCCGCCCCGGACCGTCCCGGCGAGGAACCCCCTCGGCAGTAAGCCTCCCGCCTACATCCCCTGCAACGGACAGACCACGCAGGCCGGATTCTTTTTTTTGCAATAGACGTTGCCGACCCGCACCAGCAAGGCGTGGTACTCGTTGTAGAGTTGCACATCGCACTCCAGGTTGTCCATGAACAACTCTTGGATGGCCTCGTAGCCGAAATCCTCGTCGATCACCTGGTGGCGCACCAGAATGCGGTGGGTATAGGCATCGACCACGAACATCGGCAGGCCGGCGGCATAGAGCAGAATGGAGTCGGCGGTCTCCCTGCCGACTCCCTTGACCGAAAGCAGCTGCTCTCGCAATTGCGGCAGCGGCTGGGCGAGAAAGGATTGGAGATCGTCACCGTGTTGATCGGTGATGAAGTGCAGAAGGTTGTGGAGCCGGCCGGCCTTGATGTTGTAGTAACCGGCCGGCCGGATATATTCGGCCAAAAGGGCGGTGGGCAGCTCGGCCAGAGCCGTCAGCGACAGCACCCCCGCCCCCTTGAGATTGACAATCGCCCGCTCGACGTTTTTCCAGGCCGTGTTCTGGGTGAGGATCGCCCCCACCATCACCTCGAGCGGGGTTTCCGCCGGCCACCAATGCTGAGGGCCCCAATGGGCCAGCATGCGGTCGTAGATCTCGCGGAGCCGGTCGGCGGTTGCCATTTTTCGACGGCGACGGCTCAATCGCCCAGGCAGATGCCGATATCGCGCGCGGTCAGGACCTTGTCGCTTTCCAAATCGATCTTTTTCCGCCGCCGAATCGCCTCGGCAATGGGCACTGCGGTCATGGTCGGCGGCACCCAGGCCACCATGTGGTCGAAAATGCCAGCCTCGGCCATGCGGACCGCCGCCGCCCCGAACCGCAGGGCCAGCAAACGGTCAAAGGTTGTGGGCGAGCCGCCGCGCTGGAGATGGCCGAGCACCAACGAACGGGTGTCCTTGCCCAGGCGCTGGTGAATCTGATTGGCCACCCATTCGCCGACGCCGCCGAGCACCACCTCGGAGCGGCCCAACTCGCCCTGCCCCTTGTTGATCACCTCACCGTCCTCGGCTCGGGCGCCTTCGGCCACCACCACGATCGAATAGTGCTTGCCGTGCAGCTCGTTGTCGCTGATCTTGGCGCAAATCGAATCGAGCTTGAAGGGGATCTCGGGAACGAGGATGACATCGGCACCGCCGGAAATCCCCGAGTACAGGGCGATCCACCCGGAATCGCGTCCCATGACCTCGACCACCATCACCCGGTCGTGGGATTTGGCGGTGGAGTGCAATTTGTCGATGGCGTCGGTGGCGGTCGAAACGGCGGTGTCGAAACCAAAAGTCCGGTCCGTTGCCTCCAGATCGTTGTCGATGGTCTTGGGCACGCCGATCACCGGCATGCCCTTCTGGGCGAACCTATGGGCAATTTCCAGGCTGCCGTCGCCGCCCACCGCGACGTGGCAGGAAAAGCCCATCCGGTTGAAATTCGCCAAAATTTTATCGGATATATCCACTATCTGCACCTCTCCCGCCAAGTTTTCCACCGGCTTGGCGAAAGGGTTGCCCTTGTTGGTGGAACCGAGGATGGTGCCGCCTTGCGACAGGATGCCTTCCACGTCTTCCGGCATCAACCGCATCAGGTCGTCCCGGTCAATGAGTCCGCCATATCCGGATCTGCTGCCGTACACCTCCCATCCTTTCCTGGTCGCCGAATTGACCACGGCAAAGATGACAGCGTTCAAACCCGGCGCATCGCCGCCGCCTGTCGATATGAGCAATTTTTTCTGCATGATGTTCCCATCGTGAAATTTGTTCTGCTGCCACTATCTCAATTAAATTATGATTGTAGATAGCCCACTGCCCTTTGACAATCTTTTTTCCGCCACGCCGGGCGCGGCTCGGTATCTTTCCCCGATATTCTGCCCGGTTGGCAGAGGTGTATTCCCGGCATCGCACCGGCACCGCCCTGGTTTTTCTCCACGGAGGCGTTCTTCCCCGCGCATCGGGGTTGACGCCGCCCTGATTGCGCTTTACTCTTGCAACCATATCATATTACTCCTTTCTTGAGGGCAAGGAGGATTATAACCAAAGGAGGCATGAATGTTTGAAGTCACAGCGCTTGCTGTAAATAATTTAAAGGCATACCTGGAGCAGAACAAGATCAGTTCTGCCATCCGCATCGCTTTGATGCAGGGTGGGTGAAGTGGCCCATCCCTTGGTTTGGCTCTGGATGAGCCAAAAGATAGCGACAAATCATTTGAGGAAGGCGGTCTGAAATTTCTGGTGGACGGCGATCTGCTGGAAAGATGCGGGGCCGTCAAGGTCGATTTCATCGACGCCGGATACCGTTCCGGTTTCTCCATCACTTCCGCCAACGCTCTCGGTGGTGGCGGCAGTTGCAGTTCCGGTTCCTGTGGCGGTTCCTGCGGCTGAACCGGACGCTGCTCTCGTTGCAAAAAACCCCTTGTCGAAACCGGCAAGGGGTTTTTTTGTACCCGGCCGAAAAAGAGCCTTGCCGCCGTGCCAAATTCTTGACGCAGCCTTGTTCAATCTTATCGTCTCCCCCGAATGAAGATATCAAACCCCTGCATGCACGATACCATGGCAGAGAAGGAGAGAAGAGAGAATGCAACTCGATAAATTTACCCTTAAATCCCAGGAAGCCATTCAAACCGCCCATCAACTGGCCCAAGCCGCCGGCAATCAGGAGATCCAACCCGAACATCTGCTCAAGGCCATTCTTGAGCAGCCCGACGGAGTGGTGGTGCCGGTGTTGCAGAAGATGGGCGTCACTCCGAGCCTCGTCCTCAACGAAACCAACCAACTGATCGGCAATCTGCCCAAGGTCAGCGGCACCGGCGCCGGCCAGACCTATGCCTCGCAGGCATTCAGAAATTTGTTGGAGCAGGCGTTCAAGACCGCGGCCACCATGCAGGACGAATACGTCAGCCAGGAGCATTTGTTCTTGACCATGCTGGCCGACCGGTCGTTCAAGGCGACCGCCATGCTGACCCGCCACGGCGTCACCAGCGATGCCTTTCTCAAGGCGCTGATGACGGTGCGGGGCAATCAGCGGGTCACCGACCCCTATCCGGAAGACAAGTACCAGGCGCTGGAAAAATACGCCCGCAATCTGACCGATGTGGCCCGCCAGGGCAAGCTCGACCCGGTGATCGGCCGGGACGAGGAGATTCGCCGCGTCATCCAGGTGCTGTCGCGCCGGACCAAGAACAACCCGGTGCTCATCGGTGAGCCGGGGGTGGGCAAGACCGCCATCGTCGAAGGCCTGGCGCAGCGCATCGTCAACGGCGACGTACCCTCGACCTTGAACGGCAAGCAGGTGATTTCCCTGGACCTCGGCGCCCTGGTGGCCGGGGCCAAATACCGGGGCGAATTCGAGGACCGGCTCAAGGCGGTGCTCAAGGAAGTGGAAAAGCGGGCGGGCGAAATCATCCTCTTCATCGACGAGATCCACACTCTGGTGGGTGCCGGGGCGGCGGAAGGCTCGATGGATGCCTCCAACATGCTCAAACCGGCCCTGGCCCGGGGCGAGCTCCACTGCGTCGGCGCCACCACCCTGGACGAATACCGCAAATACATCGAGAAGGATGCGGCCCTGGAACGCCGTTTCCAGCCGGTCCTGGTGCAAGAGCCCAGCGAGGAGGACACCATTGCCATTCTCCGCGGCATCAAGGAAAAGTATGAGGTCCACCACGGCGTCCGCATCCAGGACGCGGCCACGGTGGCGGCGGTCACCCTGTCCAACCGTTACATCACCGACCGGTTCTTGCCGGACAAGGCCATCGACCTGATCGACGAGGCTGCTTCGCGCCTGCGGATCGAGATTGACTCCATGCCCACTGAAATCGACCAAATGGAGCGAAAAAAAATCAAGTTGGAGATCGAGCAGGAGGCCCTGAAAAAAGAGAAGGATCCGGCCTCCGGCGAACGGCTGGCCAAGCTCCGCGAGGATCTGGCCAATCTCGACGACAACCTCAAGGCGATGAAGGGCCAATGGATACTGGAAAAGGACATCATCCAGTCGATCCGCGACATCAAGGCCAAGATCGACCAGGCCCACATGGAGGAGCAACAGGCCGAGCGGGCCGGCGAACTGAGCAAGGTGGCCGAAATCCGCTACGGCCGAATTGTCCAGTTGCACAAAGAACTGGACGCGGCCAACGCCCGCTTGAGCGAAATTCAACAGCAGCACCAGATGCTCAAGGAAGAGGTCGGGCCCGAGGATGTGGCCTCGGTGGTGGCCAAATGGACCGGCATTCCGGTGGACAGGCTCCTGGAGGGTGAAAAGGCAAAGCTGGTCCAGGCCGAGGAGGCCCTGGGCGGCCGGGTGATCGGCCAGAAGGAGGCGATTGTCGCGGTGGCCAACGCGGTGCGCCGGGCCCGCGCCGGGCTCCAGGATCCGGATCGACCGCTGGGCAGCTTCATTTTCCTCGGCCCCACCGGTGTGGGCAAGACCGAACTGGCCCGCAGCCTGGCCGATTTTCTGTTCGATTCGGAACAGGCCATGATCCGCATCGACATGTCCGAGTACATGGAAAAGCATTCCGTGGCCCGCCTGATCGGCGCCCCTCCGGGCTACGTCGGCTACGACGAGGGCGGCATGCTCACCGAGGCGGTGCGGCGCCGCCCCTATTCGGTGATCCTGCTCGACGAGATCGAAAAGGCGCATCCCGACGTGTTCAACGTCCTGCTGCAGGTGCTGGACGACGGCCGGATGACCGACGGCAAGGGGCGGACCGTGGATTTCAAGAACACCATCCTGATCATGACCTCCAACCTGGGCAGCCATATCATCATGGAGATGGCCCAGAGCGATCCCGCCGCCATGCGCCGGCAAGTCGACGAGTTGCTCCATCGCCAATTCAAGCCGGAATTTCTCAACCGTATCGATGAGATCATCACCTTCCACGGCCTGACCCGCGACAATCTCTTTGCGATCGTCGACATTCAGATCAAGCGGATGGCCCGGCGCCTGGCCGAACGCAAATACAAGGTGACCCTGACCAAGGAGGCCAAGCAGTTCCTGGTCGACACCGGCTACGATCCGGCTTTCGGCGCCCGGCCGCTGAAGCGGGCGATCCAAAGGTATATCGAGGATCCGCTTGCCCTGGAAATCCTGGAAGGCCGCTTTGCCGAAGGCGACCACATCCTCATCGACCGGCAACAGGACAGCGGCTTGACTTTCACCCGCCAATAACCAACCGCCCCGACCGCTCGTTTGTTGTTTTGCGCGGCCTTCCTCCCCGGAGGCCGCGCAAAACAATTCTTCCCAAAAAAAGAGCGACGCTGTACATTGGCGCCATGCTCGGCAGCCACTCCACCACCTGTCTCTCCAGGGATCATGGCATCCCGTAAACCGGCCGCAACAGAGACTCCGGCATGAGTTTTCCCCTGTTGCGCCTGTTCGCGCCCCTGTTTTTTCCGCGAAAACAGAGCGGCCGCCCCTGCGGAATCCGACGTTTCCGCCCTGTTTTTTCTCCCGTACCTTTTTTGGGCCGTCCCCTGCTGGCCGTCCTGGTCCTGGCCGTCTGCGCCGGGATCCAGCCCGCAGCCGCCCAGCCCGCCATCAAGGTGAATATTTCAGGCGACATCGACGAGCAGCAGCTCCAGAATATTCGCAGCCGTCTATCGCTGGCCAGGCTCCCGGACAACGAAACACCCTCGGAGGCCCTCTTCAAGCGGCTGTACGGCAAGGCGCGGCAGGAAATTGCCAAGGCATTGGAACCGTTCGGTTACTACACCCCGGAAATCTCGGTTGACCAACAATGGCAAGGTGGCGTCCGCCAGGTGGACATCAAGGTGGACAAGGGCTTGCCGGTCACGGTGGAGGAGGTGAACATCGCCCTGTCCGGGCCGGGAGAACACGATGAGCGGCTCCATGAGGCGATCCGGCGCTTTCCCGTTCGCCAAGGCGAGGTGCTCGATCACCAGGTCTATGAGAACAGCAAGGATGCGCTGGTCACCGCTGCCCTGGAAAACGGCTATCACCGGGCAATGTTCCGCTCCCACCGAGTGGAGATCAGCAGGAAAAAACGCAGCGCCCTGGTACGGCTTGATCTCGACACCGGGCCTCGCTTTCTCGTCGGGCCCATCACCTTTGATACCAATATCATCGACCACGATCTTCTGCGCAGGATTTCGCCAATCCGCGAAGGCGATCCCTTTTCCCCCAAGGCCCTGACCCGGTTGCGGCAATCCCTGTTCAACACGGGGTATTTCAAGACCGTGGATCTCGATTACGATCTCGACCACACCCTTGCCGACAAGGTGCCGATCAAGGTGGCCCTCACCCCCAATCTGGCGCACAAATACGGCATCGGCCTAGGCTACGGCACCGACACCGGCGCCCGTGGCACCCTGGAATACACCAATCGCTACGTCAACCGCTTTGGCCATCAGCTGGATATGCAACTGCAACCGGCGCAACGAAAAAGCAATTTCGGCGGCACCTACAGCATTCCCATCGGCAACCCCAGCAAAGACCGGATCGCACTCACCGGCAAATACGAGACCGAGGAGTTCGACAACACCGAAACCGAAACCCTGAACGCCACCATCAGCCACGACCATTTCCGGGAATGGGGCGAATATTCCACCTTTGTCCAATTCCTCGACGAGCGCTACAGCACCGGCCCGGAAGCGACCAACCAGGACAGCCTGGTCGTGCCCGGTTTCAAGGGCAGCGTGGTCTGGGCCGACGACCGCATCACCACCAAACGAGGCCTCCGCATCTCCGCCACCGTGATCGGTAGCGAGGAGAACCTGCTGGCCGACACCGCCTTTCTCCAACCGACCTTGCGGGCCAAGGTCATCTACTCCTTCTTCGATCAGTGGCGTCTGCTCGGCCGCGGCGAAATCGGCACCACCCTGGTCGACGATATCTACGCCCTGCCGCCGACCCTGCGTTATTACGCGGGCGGCGACCAAAGCGTGCGCGGGTACGGCTACAAAAAAATCGGCCCGATCGACGCCAACGGCAACGTAATCGGCGGCAAGGATCTGCTCACCTACAGCGTGGAATTGGAACGCATGCTATTCGACGCCTGGAGCGGTGCGATCTTCTACGACAGCGGCACCGCCACCAACGATTTTTCCACCATGACCCTTCATTCGGGCGCCGGTATCGGAGTGCGCTGGAACGGCGTCTTCGGCCAGATCCGCCTGGACCTGGCCAAAGCCCTCGACGAGGAGGGTACCTGGCGCATCCATTTCTCCATGGGGGCGGATTTATGAAGAAATGGATTCTCCGGGCGTTCGGCCTGTTTCTGGTCTTCGCCCCTGTCCTGCTCCTGTGGCTGGCCGGCACCGAAACCGGGCTTCGCTGCCTGGTTCTGGCCGGCAATCGATTGAGCGCCGGTCTGCTGACCATCGGCTCCGCCTCCGGCACCCTGCTGAGAACGATCCGCCTGGAGCAGGTCCGCTATGCGGACGGGATCGATACCGTGACCATCGCCAGCCTCGACCTGGCCTGGGAACCCGCGCGGCTACTGGACGGCCAGCTTCGGGTCCGCTCCATCCGGGGGAGCGATGTGCGGGTTCTGCTCGGCGACAGTACCGGCGAAACCATCCTCGCGCCCTTTTCCCCGCCATTTGAGCTGACGGTCGACACGATCCTGGCGGACAAGATCGCCATTTTTTCCGGCCAGGAAGAGCTCTGGACCATTGCTCGGGCCACGGCCGGCGGTCTTGCCTACCGGCACACCGCCATCCAGGTCGCCGACCTGTCGCTGACCAGCGATGCGTTCACCCTCCAGGCCAAGGGGGAGCTGCGCACCGAGGATGCCTATCCCGTGCAATTGGCAGTGGATTTCAAGGCACACCCGGACGGATATCAACCCATGGCGGCGCACGGGACGATCAAGGGGCCGCTCAACGGCCTGCTGATAGAGGCCGAGGCCCAAGCACCCTTCCCCGCCCGCCTCGATGGCCGCCTTGATCGTCTCCTGGCCGCCGACACCACCTGGCAGGCCCGGCTTTCCGCCCCGGAGCTGGTCCTGTCCGCCATCAGCCGCGATTGGCCGGAGCAACGTTTTGCCCAAGTCGCGATCGAGGGGCGGGGCACTTTGGACGATTATTTTCTGCATGTGCAATCGCAGGCGGGAGTGCCTTCGCTCTCGGGCTTAAGCACGCTCACCGCCGACCTCAAGGGAAATGCCAACGGCCTTGCCATCGATGGCCTGCACCTCGGCTACGGTCCGGCCAGGCTTTTGGCCAAAGCGAGCCTGAGTTGGACGCCACTCTTTTCCTGGCAGGCCGAGCTCAGCGGCAGCCACCTGAATCCCGGACTTTTCTTTGCGGACTGGCCGGGCGATTTCACCGGCTCGCTCACCACCTCCGGCCAATCCACAGATCAAGGATGGAGCGTCATTTGCACCGTGCCGTCAATACAGGGGACCTTGCGCGGCTTTCCCCTGACCGGCAACGGCGAACTGTCGATTATCGGCAACCGGATCAATATTCCGCAACTCAACGTCAAAAGCGGCAATTCGGTGTTGCGGGCCAGCGGCAGGATCGACGAGACCGTCGATCTCGATTTACGGCTGGACTCGAACAATCTGGCAGAACTCTGGCCCGGTGCCAAGGGTTCGGTCAAAGCCCTGGCCCGAGTCGCAGGTCCGCGGGCAACTCCGCGGATCGATGCACGGATAACCGGCGACAATCTTTCCTCGGGCGACTACGCTCTCCAAACCCTGAACATAGACGCCAAGGGCGCGCTTGCCGGCAATGGGGGCATCGAACTCCTGGCGCGGGCCGGAAAACTGCGAGCGAGTTCAGTCGCGGTGGATGCGATCCGCCTGCTGCTCAAGGGATCGATGCAGGAGCACACCCTTGAATTAAATGCTGAAAACAAGGCTTTTTCCGCCGGACTCCTGGTGCAGGGCGCGCTGAAGGAAAACCGCTGGCAGGCTACGCTCAACCGAAGCCATCTGACCAGCCGTGAATACGGCAACTGGCAGCAACGCCAGCCGAGCACCCTGACCCTTGACGCCGACAATGCCGAGATCAAGCCGCTGTGCCTGCAATCGGCCGCTGCCGGCACCCTCTGTGTCGATGCCACCTGGCAGCCTGCCCCCCGCCCCTGGCGCGTACATGGCACCGTCTCCTCCCTATCCCTGGAGCTCTTGGCAACAAACCACCTGGTCGCCTGGCCGCTTGCCGGCCGGCTCAACGCGGAAATCGACTTGACCGGCCAGCAGGCCCGCCTTGTGACCGGGAAAATAACCGCATCCAGCGATGGCATGCAGCTGCGCATTCCCTTGCCGGATGGCGGCACCCACCAGCTGACATGGAAAAAGAACGTACTCTCGGCTCAATACAATGACAATAAGCTCCAGACAACGCTCGACAGCGAATTCGTCGACGCAAGCGCGCTCCATGCCGAATTGACCGCGACCGGAGCGCCCTTTACTCCGGCAACCTTCCTGCGGGCACCGGTCAACGGCTCGCTCCGGCTCAATCTCCAGGACCTGCGCCCCCTGGCCATGTTGGCCGATCAAATAGTCCAGCCCACCGGCGCGTTGCGCGGCCAATTCACGGTCAGCGGCTTGCCGACCGCCCCGACCGTCAACGGTCAGATGGAACTGTCGGAGGGGCACGCCGAGATCCCGCCGCTGGGCATCACCTTGTCGCCCCTGCAACTGAAGATGACGAGCGACGGTAAAAGCACCCGGCTGATTGCCTCGGCCCAATCGGGCGGAGGCATGCTGCATGCGGAAAGTGTCCTGCAATTGGGACAATTGACCACCGGCATCCACAATGTCCGTATCACGGGCGAAAACTTCAAGGCCGCCCGTCTGCCGGGGATCGACCTCGACGTCTCCCCCGATCTGGCCCTGCTCTTCGGACCGCAGAAAATGGAAGTGCGGGGTACGGTCGCAATTCCCCGGGCACGAATCACCTCCATTGATTTCCATCAGGCTACCTCTGCCTCGGACGACATGGTCGTTGTCGACGAGCCGGATACCTCCTCCGACAACACCGCGACCACGCCGCTGTTCACCGATATCACGCTTGTTGCCGGCGATGACGTCCGCATCGACGCCTACGGTCTCAAGGGAACCATTGTCGGCAAGCTGGAACTCAACGGCCAACCGGGACGCCCCGAGACCGGCAACGGAACACTCGCGGTGCATAACGGTTCCTTCACGATTTACGGCCGCAGGTTGAAAATCGATCTCGGCCGTCTTCATTTTGCCGGCGGTCCATTGACCAATCCGGGCATAGAACTACGCAGCGAAAAAAAAGGGGAAAAGGTGACCACCGGCGTGCTGGTGAGCGGTTTTCTGCAAAAACCGGAAATGCATTTTTACTCGAGCCCTGTTTTAGAGCAATCGGCCATCATAACCAATCTGCTGGAAAGCACCGCCATTGGCGGGGAAACCAGGCAAGACACCGGCTTTATCGGCACCGCGGCCAAAAAAGTCGGGTTAGGGGGAATGGCATCCTACTTTCAGGGGCTCAAGCAGTTGACCAGGATCGACGAGATCAAACTGGATGCGGGCGAAGACTACGATTCGTTTTCCCTTGTCTTCGGCAGCTGGCTAACCCCCGATTTTTACGTGAGCTATGGCAAGGATCTGGTAAAGGAATCGGGCAGCTTCAATACCCGCTATACCTTGGGCAAAGGCTTTTCCTTTCTCACCGAAACCGGTGCATCGCACAGCGGCGGCGACATCAAATACGAATTCGAACACTGACGGCCTTCTCATGCTCCTGCCGGTAAAATGCCTGTTGCCGTTGTCCAGGGTTTGCGCTAGGTTTGCCTGTTTCCGGCAACGGCCTCATCATTCATCTCCAACGACAACGGTGACCATATGGCAGAACATGTGGAAGATTTGACGGTCAACTACGAAGAAGACGGCGTCCTGCTCGTCCAGGAAATTGACAAGGAAATCCTTTCCAAAGGATCATGGACCACCGTCCTGTTCCGCTATCGGGATTTCGACAAAAATACGCAGCAATACAGTGCGGATAAATTTACCATCCGCAGATATCAAAAAAGAAACGGCCAATATCAGACCAAGTCGAAATTCAACATCTCGTCAGTCGCCCAGGCGGGAAAAATCGTCGAAATCCTCACCAGATGGCTCGACACGAGGGAAGAATAATCCGCTTACTGCGTCTTTCGCCTTATTGTTCCATCGTTGCCTGAGCCCAATTCGATTCCGCGCACCAGGGGACATTTTTTCTTTATTATTTTCGTTGACACCACCCCTCACTTTCAGTTAAAAGATCGCCTCATCGTTGCAGCGGTCAAGAGCGCGATGAAAAAGGGAAGCGAAACGAATTTTTCGATTGACGCTTTCCGAAAGAACTGTTAAACTAGCAACCTCGCCTCAAGGTGAGATTGGGAAGTAGAAAGTTGAGTCTAAATGGAAGTATGAGTTTAGGCGTTTGATCTTTGAAAACTGAACAGTAAACGAGCGGGCCAAGATTTATTTGGTTTTGAATTGGTTTAAGCCAATCGATTGTGA
>JAITGO010000004.1 GCA_031280615.1 Desulfobulbus sp.
AAATTTCCAGAGCGAAAGGCCGACAAAGACCCCGGTTGAGGAACCGATGAAGATGGCCTCCGCCAGCTTGCTGTAATCCATCTCATTCATGGTTTTCCTCCTTGCAGATCAGTTGTGCCCGGTCCAGCTTGCCGTTGATTTCGTTCCATTAAATTTTTTGCTGCATCATTAAACTCACCTAAAATCTCGCAGGTCTGTATTTGCTGAAAGATGATTGCATATACTGTTGCGGCAATGCGTTTTGCCTCGCTTTCGGTTGCCGTTAATATTTGTTCAGCCGTAATGCCGTATATCTCTTGCAGATGATCGTAAATATTCATCTTTCTTGAATACTTAAATTGAATACATGCCTCTGCAAGATGTTTGATGGTCATGATCTGCTGCCCTGTGGCCGCAACATCGTCATCTTTTGAACGGGCGATTGACCTGAACAGAAAAAGGAGCATGTTGTTGTAGGTGCCATCCTCCACTTGATAGCTATCGAGCCCGTTGATATTGCCGACGGCGCACACCGTCTTTTCCGCTATCTCCTGAGAAAGACCGTCCAGCGTGGCCCAATAGGCCGTAACGCCCCTGAGAATCTTGATGGCCCGCCAGCGCCGGACGGAATTGTCTTCCACCGCAGGTGGAGGGCAAATCCGGTGCAGACCCTCGATCAAACCGGTCATCCATTGCTGCTCCTGCTTGAGTGCTTGTTCCATGGCGGCAAAGGCCTGCTCATACTTGATCTTCCACTCAAGAGCTTTTTTGCCCGTGAACCCCATCGCCAAAATCGAAAATCCGCTACGGGTCATCTCGACCATGGGCAAGGGGCGACCGGTGCTGTCCATGTATTCACTGAACTCAAAATTGAGTTGAGTGAATGAGGGTTCTTCCGCCTCTATTCTTTTGATTGCCCGCAATACGTTGCCGTGCCGCTTGTCAAAGTGCCTGGCAACATCCAGCGACGAAACAACCAGCTTCTCGTTTTGCGCTATGATTTCAATCTGCTGTGAGTCGGCCAGCCTTTTCCCTGTCATGGTGCCCTCTTCAGATCAGCTGCGCCCGATCCAGCTCGGTGCTCATCTCGTTCCACCAGATCTTCAGCCGCTGCCGGGTCATGATCGTCAGGGAGTCATCCGCAAGCGCATCGGCAAAGGTCTGACGGCGGGTGAATAGTTCCTCCAGATCCCGGCCAAAAGTCTGGACGTTCTTCAAGGGCAGGCGAATCAGGGAATGAAACTTGTCCAAGTATTTCTTGTAGATGCTGAATTCCTCGAACTTCTTGCCATTCCTGGTGATCTCGCCGAAATAACGGTTCACCCACACCACCAGCTGCTCATCCGGAAAGGTGACGGCCAGGGCCTCCATCCCGTCGGCCGTGTCGCCCATGGCCTGGCCGCCGGTGAACACCGTATGGAGCAGCACTCGAACGCCCGCATCCCGCAAGAGCGGCATGATCTGGTTTTCGGACAAATAGGAACACAGCGGCAGGAAGGTGGATGCGCCGTTGTCGATGACGATGTGGTGGTTATCGTCCTGTTCTTCCCCTCTCAGGATGATTTCCATCAGGGGGTCGAACTTGCGCGGATCGATGGTATCGCCGGCCCGGATGTCCAGCCGGCTGGCGGCAAGTGCCTTGTAGCCGGCCAGGGTGTTGTTCACCGGGTCGGTGTCGATGGCGATGACCTGCTCTTGTTTTTCCAAGTATTGACACAAAAGCGACGACACCAGCGACTTTCCAACCCCGCCTTTTCCCTGCAACACCATGTGAACTGTTTTCATCTTTTCTCCTTGTCACCAATGACGATCCTGTTCATCGGGATCATTGTTCAAAACAACGGATGATTCCGATGAATTCACCTCATTGTTTCTATATCTTTGCCTTTCGACTTCTTTATAAAATTTGTTTTTATCCATATTCATTGATAATGAAAATTCATTCATAACTTCAGATCCGTGCTTTAACGGTTCAAATCGTGGTTTTGAAATTCCAATCTTATGTAATATTCTGTAAAAATTTTTATATTTCGTGCTAATCTTTCCTTGATCGAATAGGATTTGATGAATCTGTGTGTAATGATATCCATTGTTTACCATGGATAATATCTCGTCCTTGCAGGCCAGGAATTCAACATATCCTTTCCCCTTCATCATTCTTTCCTCTGTCTTTTCTTCTCTCTATGACGGATGCCCACATCGGGACGAACCATGCTGTAAAACGTCCGGTATGGCATGGTTATCTTTCCCGCATCGAACAATGAATGATAGACAGAAGAAATTGAATGCCCATCGACGAGCATCTTCTTTATTTCTTCAATATTTTTAATGAATTCCACCCGTGCATAACCACGTGGTTTCTGCGTATTGTCGTTCACTGGATATCCATGGTTGTGCCTTCAGCCATTTATTGAGACCGGGGATCCAGCGGCCGCCATCCCGATTCCAATCGACTGAAGTTTTGTGCTGGTTGAGTATCCGCAAAAGACTCGCCATGTCAGGAAGACATCCGCGACGAAACAGGCGAATGAAGGTGTTCCTGGCAAAGTATTCGCCATAGACGCTCTTGCGCGGATAAGCCGCTGCCAATGCCGCAAATTGCTGTTCCGGTGTAAGATTGTTCAAATGCTTCGCTTCAACCGCCGCCGATCTGACCGCAGCAGTCGCTTGCCGGCGCTCCAATTCTTCTTGCTGAAGCTGCTCTCGTTTCAAAGCGGCTTGCTCCAGCTTTTCCCGAAGTTCCGATGGTTGGATGCCAAAAGAAAAAGATGAGATGCCCAAACCTTCCAGGACTTCGCCGATTTCCCGGCTCAGTTCCCGTTCGATCAGGTTGGTGACAATCACGTTCGGCCCTTCCACGGCCAATCCGGAATCGGTCATTCGGCCGGTGAACTGGCGCAATAACCCCATGAAACGGGGATTTCGTTGAAACAGTTCCTTCCGGGCCTCAAGCCAGATCGGGTGATTGTCCGTCTCGTCTTGCTCAAAAAAATCTTTTCCGGTTTCCTTCTTCTCTCTCCCTGCCGCGCCAGCGGCACCTGAATCGACTTCATCCAGCCGAGTCATCGAGGGGGGAAGGGGGGAATTTATATAAAAATCACTCCTTATAGTTAGGAGCTCCGGCAAATTGCCGACAACTTGCCGGGTTAAATCATCCTGGATATGGACAGGGGTGGCGCATCGCCCTCCAGGAAATGAATCGTTTTTCTGTCTCTCGAAAGCCTGATCAAACCCACCTTTTCCAACCCCAACAGGTCTCTCCTGATTTCGTTCACTGTCCGTCCGAATTCCTGTTCCCAGAATTTCACCATCTCCTGTTGGGATGGATGAATTTTCGTCTTTTTCTCGGCGCACATCAGCAGGACGACATGCATCAATTTTTCGTCTCCGCTCATATCCTTGCAGATCAAGTCTTCCGAAATCTTCAGATATTTTTTTTCTGGATTCCCATATATCAATTGTTTCTGCTTCTTGTTCTTCATCGTGTTTTCTCCATGCAATTCCTTTGATTTTTGTGAGAATGTTCAGTAGTGACGAATGGGCCAACAGGAAGAAGCCACTGCGCATATATCCATCAACAAACTTCGCGCCCTTGGTTATCCATCCATCTTCGATAAATTTTTTCAGCCATCGTTCAACAGTGCGAGAATGCACCCCTAATTCCTCTTCCAGCCTTTTGAGGGTGACATATGTAAAATCACGTCCGCTCGTGCATTTGAGCATGAAGATGAAGAGGTCTCGCATGCCTTCGGAATACTTTTTGCGACCCGATGACCTCTTCATTGCCGCGAACATTTTTTTGAGACAAAGCTCGATTTTGACGAATTGACTCCCGCTGCAACTTACTGAAATAGTTTGCATTTTGTTCCTGTTCCTCCGGACCGGAGAAAACAAAAAACTTCCTCATCTTCTTGACACACCGTTTTTCTTCGGTTAATCTGCAATCAACTTACTGAAAGTTGTTTGCAGAAGTCTCAAGACTTCAGGAAGGCCGTCGGTGTTGGCGCACCAGCGGCCTTTTTGTTTTCTACGGCTCAATTACTCAGCCCATGAATCCTCCGGGCTCGATGAATACCTTGCCGGTCACCTCCCCGATCAGGGGCAGGGCCAGCGCCAAATAAAACAAAAAGGCCCTTCTGGAACGTGGACGCTCCAAGAGGGCCTTTCGTTTTGCGGGCGCTGGGCAATGCGTTCAAGCAGCCAGGCTGAGGGCGAAAACGGAAAAAGCCCTCTTGGAACGTGCGTTCCAAGAGGGCTTTATGCGACTAATTATCAGAAAAATATCTAATAATTTGAATGTGGTGACCCCAAGGGGACTCGAACCCCTGTTACCGGCGTGAGAGGCCGGTGTCCTAGGCCACTAGACGATGGGGCCGGAAAGAATGGCCCTATCTAAAATATCTCTCCGGCTTTGTCAAGCACCTTTCTTGCGACCAGTACGGACAATTGGACAGCCCATTCTTGCCCAGGATGATCGTTATGTGCTTTTCACTCGATCTGGGCGGCCAGCAATCTGGGCAAGGGACAAGCACGCATTGTCAACGGCACAACCGGTGTAAACAACAGCGCAGCACGGCGCGGCTGGACGGACGCACGGTGAGTGCAACCTTATCCCCTGCCCCGTCTTCTTCAAAGTTATCCGCAATACGAACGAACAGACCGTCGCGCACCGTAGCAGAAGATGCGAAAACGCACACGATCGGGATTGACATTGCCTTGCCGACAAGGAATACAATCAGCACACCGCTTGCCACCGTTTGCTGGCCCACGCCACTGTTTCCACTTGTCCAAGGGCACGACAGAGGCCGGACTCTCTCGGCGACCCGATGGAATCAACCAAAACGATCAGGAGAAGTTGCCATGGCCGTTCCGCTCACCGATCCAACCTTGCTGAAAAATCGGGGCTACATCAACGGAAGCTGGATTGCCGCCAGCGACCGCAAAGTGTTCCCGGTCACCAACCCGGCCACCGCCGCGCTGATCGCCGAGGTGGCCGATATGGGCACGGTCGAAGCCGAAGCGGCGATAGCGGCGGCCAACGCCGCCTGGCCGGCCTGGCGCAGTCTGACCGCCAAGGCCCGGGCCACTGTGCTCAAACGCTGGTTCGAGTTGATCTTGAGCCATGGCGAGGATTTGGCCAGGCTGATCACCGCCGAGCAAGGCAAGCCGCTGCCCGAGTCCCGGGGCGAGGTCAGCTATGGCGCCTCCTTCGTGGAATGGTTTGCCGAGGAGGCCAAGCGCGCCTATGGCACCGTGATTCCAAGCAACCAGGACGACCGCATGCTGCTGACCATCAAGCAGCCCATCGGCGTCTGCGCCGCCATCACCCCCTGGAATTTCCCCCTGGCCATGATCACCCGCAAGGTGGCACCCGCCCTGGCCGCCGGCTGCACCGTGGTCTGCAAGCCCGCCGAATCCACGCCGCTTACCGCCCTGGCCCTGGCCGCACTGGCCGAACAGTCCGGCATGCCGCCGGGGGTGTTCAACGTCATCCCCTGCGACGGCTCCCGCGCACCCGAGATCGGACGCATCCTGTGCGAAAGCCCGCTGGTGCGCAAGCTGTCGTTCACCGGTTCCACCGAGGTCGGGCGGCTTTTGATGCGGCAATCGGCCGCTACGATAAAAAAACTTTCGCTGGAGCTGGGAGGCAATGCGCCATTCATTGTCTTTGACGATGCCGATCTGGACGCGGCGGTGGACGGCGCCCTGGCCTCGAAATACCGCAATGCCGGCCAAACCTGTGTGTGCGCCAACCGGATCTATGTCCAGGACGGTGTATACGACGCCTTTGCCGAAAAACTGGCAGCCAAGGTCAGCGCCATGAAGGTGGGCGCGGGCACCGAGCCGGAGGTGGCGATCGGCCCGCTGATCGAACCCCAGGCCCTGGTCAAGGTCAAGGAGCACATCGCCGATGCCTTGGCCGGCGGGGCACGGTTGCTGGTGGGCGGCAAGGTTCACGCCCGTGGCGGTCTTTTCTTCGAACCGACCATCCTGGTCGATGTCAGCCAACAGATGCTGGTGGCCCGCGAAGAGACCTTCGGACCGGTTGCGCCGCTCTTCCGCTTCCGCACCGACCAGGAGGCGATCGACATGGCCAATGCCAGCGAATTCGGCTTGGCCGCCTATTTCTACGCCCGCGATATCGGCCGAGTGCTCCGGGTGGCAGCGGCCATCGAGGCGGGCATGGTCTGCGTCAACAGCGGCCTGCTTTCCACCGAGGTGGCGCCGTTCGGCGGCATCAAACAATCGGGGCTGGGCCGCGAAGGCGCCCGCGAAGGATTGGAGGAATATCTGGAAATCAAGTACGTTGCCCTGGCAGGGATGTAGAATATGTCCGTCTCGGCACATCAGGCGAGCAGGAAGAACCTCCTGGTGGTGTACCACTCTCAGGGCGGCACCATGGCGCGGCTGGCGCAGTGTTTTGCCCAAGGTGCGGCCAAGGAGACCGGGATCGAGGTTACTCTCAAACGCGCGCACGAGGTCCGACTCGACGACCTGCTGCGTTGCCACGCCATTGCCATCGGCTCCCCCGAGTATTTCGGCACCATGGCCGGGATGATCAAGGATTTTTTCGACCGCACCTTTGAAGCTGCCCAGGAGAAAACCGTGGGCCTGCCGTTTGTGCTCCTGGTTTGCGCCGGCAACGACGGCCGTGGCGCCATCGCCCAGATCGAACGGATTGCGGCCGGGTACAAATGGCGCCAGGTGTTGGAGCACGTCCGGGTGGTCGGGACGCCCACGCCACAGGACTGCAAGGCCGTGGCCGAGCTGGGCCAGACCCTGGCCGCAGGGCTGGATTTCGGGATTTTTTGAGCAATGCCCTGGTCGACCTTGGATTATCTGCCTCCAAGCGGCACCGCTTTTTTCGAACACGCATCATGCCGCACCGACAACCGTTGCCAATGAAGACACCTCACCGCCCCGGCCCTCCCCTGCCCCCATCCTCGACAAACAAAGCGTTCGGTCCACAGCAACTGCTCGCCCTGGCCATCGCCTTAGGCGCAACGGACGCGGTGCTGCTGCCGGTCGAGGCCTTGGTCGTCGAAGAGCGGTATGCGGCCATGTGTGCGGCCCCGCACCGCTGCCCCAGCTATGGCCTGGCGCCGGGATGCCCGCCCCATGCCCCCTCGCCCGCAGATTTTCGGGCCAGGCTCGCCGGGTTTTCTTTGGTCGCGGTGTTCAAGATCGATGTCCCGGCCGCGGATTTGCTGAACGACAACCGGCTGCCCGTTGCCCGCTCCATCCACCGGATCGCCGCCCACCTGGAACGGGCCGCCCCAGGGCTTGGTTTTATCCGGGCCTGCGGCATGGCCGCCGGTTCCTGCAAGGAATTATTCTGTGCCGATGCGCCAACCTGCGCGGTGCTGGACGGCTCTCACCCTTGCCAGCATCCAGATCTGGCCCGGCCCTCGATTTCCGCCGTGGGGATCGATTTTGCGGCGTTGGCCGATCGGGCTGGCTGGCCCTTTGCCCGCATCGATTCCCAAACCAAGGAGGGCGAACCGCCCGCCATGGGGCTCATGGCCGGATTGGTGCTGCTTGCCTGATCCGCCATACTCCACCACGTTTTTTCAATCCATTCCGCTGTACAATCAGGAAAAAAGCAATGCATACCGACGAATACGAAATTTCCATCAACCGTGAGCTGAACCATCACCAGCATGTGGTCAAAAAAATCCGGGTAGCGCTGGCGGAACGACGGCAACGCTACACGATGGATTATGCGGAAGCGGCCGAGGCCGCAGCGGCAGGGCGCCTTGTTATCACCGCCAAGGAATTGGCGGCCTGGCAGGAAGACGTCGAGGCGCTGCCCCAATGGGAACAGCGCCTCGAGGAGTATCGCAAGGCCTTGGCTATGATGCGGATCTCAGCCTCGCGGTCTTAGGTGATCGGACGAATCAGTGGCCGCCCGGAAAGAGCCACTGGCTCAGCCAATACAGGATGAACAGGGAGCCGACCCCGATGCCGATGGACCACCGAATCAGGGACAGTTCGGCGGGTAGCAGGGGTTCGTATTCCATTTTCTTGATTTCGTCAGCGACTTTCGGTTGCTGTTGTTCCATTGTATGACCTCCGTACTAAATGGTGGGCGGCTTGACGCCGTGGAAAAAGAGCCATGAGATGAACAGGCCGACCCAAATGATGAAGCCGAACAGGCTGATGCAATAGACCGCGGCCAGCTTGCCTAGGCCCTCCTGCATCAGCTTCTTGAAGTTGGACACCAAGCCGATGGTAAAGAAGCAGAGCAGGAAGAACAGGCCCCTGAAGACATCGCCCTGGTTGCTGGAGGACTTGGCCTGGCCCAGGAAACTCTTGGGTTCCTTGATCTTGTCGTTCACCTCTTTCTGCTGGGCCTTGACGCCATCGAGCTCCTTCTTCAAACCGGCCAGTGCCGCCGTATCGGTGGTGGCCTTCATCTTGGTCTCGATCGAGGTGACCGAAGCCTTCAACTCGGCCAGTTCCTTATCGGCCGGACCCATGACCTTGGCTGCCGGCCAACACATGACCACCAGGATGACGAAGGTGAGCACGTAGCCGATGACGAATTTGGGGAAACGGTGCCAGATCTCGCCGGCATTCACTTTCTGGCCCGGTTTGACATCGATCTTGGCTACCCAGATGTAGGCCAGCAAGAATGCCCAGACCCCGATGAAGATATCGATGAACATCTTGACCGTGGTGGCGGTCATGGTGATCCAGCCCTCGGCGTAATTGATGCCGGCGGCATCCAGGGCCTGGGCCCGGATCAGGGCGTCGGTGATGGCGCCGCTGGCAATGGCGCCGCCGTCGGACTTCACCGCCAAACCCATCCAGGCGCCGGCGACCAACGGCTCGGTCCAAAGGAAGAACTTGGCCAGAAACGGCAGGATCACCATTTCAATGGCCACGAAGATAACCACCAGCGAGGACACCATGATCGGCACGATGGGCCGGGCCCGGATGGCGCCACCGGTGGCGATGGAAGCGGACACGCCGCAGATCGAGATGCCGGAAGCCAGCGGGGCCGACCATTCGCGGCTGAACTTGAAATACTTGCGGGCAATGTAGTAGACCACGGCCCAATAGATGAGATAGGCCTCGACAATGGCGCAGAATCCCCGGAACATGATGTTCGAGGCCAAACCGAAGGACTCGGCGGCCTTGATGCCCAGGCCGGCGCCCATGATGACGATACCGGTTTTGATGTACAGTTCCGGCCGGGCCGCCTCTTTCATCGAGTTGGCCAGTCCCGGGAACAGGTTGCCGATGATCAGGCCGAGCACCAGGGCGAGGATGAAGCCGAACTCACCGCTCATGCTCAGGGCCCAGCGAATGCCGAACTTGGCGGCCTGCTCCTTGGTGGCGGCGATATAGCCCCAGTGCCCCATGAACCAGCAGAGGTAGCTGAGCCAGAAGGCCAGGGTGAAACCGAACATGAATTTCGGCACGTTGGCGCCCAGGGCGACCGCGCCCAGGGTCATGACCACCAGGGCGAACACATAGGTCAGCACCACCGACACGATGGGCGACATGCCCGCCTTCTTGTACTGCTGCCCCACCTGCAGGGTGGAGGCATCGCCTTCGATGGTGACGGTCGCGTCCTTGCCGTCCTTGGTTTTCAGGGTCAGCTTCTGGCCGTCGATCTTGGTGATCTCCCCTTCCACTCCCTTGTACTTGGAAGATACAGTGCTGATCGCCTTGGTCGGATCCACCCAAACCCCTGCTTTCGCTCCCCAGCCCAGAAGATCCGTTCCCTTGAACGAACCCAGGCTGAGGCCGAAAATGACGAGACCCAGAATCAGCGCCAGCCAATCCTCGCTGATCCAGCCCCCTCCTCCTTCCTGTTTGCCTTGCATGACTTCTTGTGCCATAAAGCCTCCTTTTTTGGTGAATGACAAGCTCGTGAAACCGGCTGTGGTTTCACGGGTTCTTCCTCTTGCTCCCATGTCGGCGGCAGCCGGAGCAGCCTCCGAAAAGTAAAAAAAATTACTGGCCCTTGACCCGGAAAACGGCCGCCTGCTCGCCCAACCGCGCCAGGATTTTCTGGACCGCCACCCGCGACAGCCCTGAAATGCGGGCGGCCTCGGATACATTGCCCTTGGTTCTCGTCAGCAGATCGCGGACATAGTCAAGGGTAAAGGCGTTGACCACCTCGGCCTTGGCCTCCTTGTAGGCCATCGGCGCGCCTGTCGATCCGGCCAGGCCGCCTGCCCGGCCTCCCGGTCGCTTGGCATTGCCGAGCACGGTATCGACCAGGGCCAGATCCATCCGCTCGCCGGTGCAAAAAACGGCCATCCTGCGGATGAAGCTCTGCAATTCCCGTACATTGCCCGGCCAGTCGCAGGCCGACATCCATTGCAGCACCTCCGGGGTCAATTCCTTATCGGCCAATCCCATCTCCAGGCAGGTCCAGCGCAGGAAATGACGGGCCAGCAAGGGGATGTCCTCGACCCGCTCCCGCAGGGGCGGCAGCAGGACGGTCAAGACGTTGAGGCGATAGTAGAGATCCTCGCGAAAGGTCTTGTGCTCCAGGCTGGCTTCCAGGTCCCGATTGGTGGATGAGATGATCCGCACATCCACGGTTTGGTTGCTGTTGGCGCCCACCGGCCGGATTTCCCCGTTTTGCAGGCAACGCAACAGCTTGATCTGCACTGCCGGGCTGATGTCGCCGATCTCGTCCAGATGGATGGAGCCGGTGTGGGCCACCGAAAACAGCCCCTTGCGGTCCCGATCCGCACCGGTGAAGGCACCCCGGACATGGCCGAACAGCTCGCTCTCCAGCAGATTTTCCGGGATGGAGGGACAGTTGACCCCCAGAAACGGTCGGGCCGCCCTGGTCCCGATGCGATGGATCAGCCGGGCCACCAATTCCTTGCCGGTGCCGGATTCGCCCCTGATCAGCACCGGGTAATCCGACTGGGCCACCGCGGCCACGGTCTGCCGCAGTCTGCGCATGGCCGCGCCCTCGCCGACCAACTCTTCCTGGCTCTCCTGGCGCAGAACGATCTGGCGCAGCCGGTTGTTTTCCGCCAGCAGCCGGCTCCGTTCCAGCCCCTTGGCCACCACTCGGAAAAGCTGCTCCGGCTCGATAGGCTTGGTAAGGAAATCGTAGGCCCCGGTGCGCAGCGCCTCCACCGCCGTCTCGATGGTGCCGTAGGCGCTCAGCACCACCACGCTGAGATCGGGCTGGAATCCAAGGGCCTCGGCCAGCAGTTGCATGCCGCTCATTTCCGGCATGCGCAAATCGGTGATCATCAGCTGCACCGGGCCGCGGGCCAGCAGTTGCAGGGCCTCCTTGCCGCTGTGGGCAGCCTCGACCCGGGCCTCGCGGAAATGGCCGGACACCAGTCGCGCCAGACCGTGGACGAAATCCTGCTCGTCGTCGACAATGACGATGCCGATCTGCTCCGCCGGATCGTGGGCGGGCGGCGCGCTCAAATCGTTCATGCCGCGTCCTCCGTGGCAATGGCCGTCTCGAGAAGGGCTTGGCCGGACACCCGCGGCAGCATCACCGAAAACCGCGCCCCGCCCAAATCGGGCGAACGGCCGACCTCGACCGTGCCGTCGACATCGGTGACCATGCCGTAGACCACGGTCAAGCCCAGGCCGCTGCCGGCCCCGATTTCCTTGGTGGAGAAGAAGGGGTCGAAGATGTGGGCTTCGTTTTCGGCGGCCACGCCGGGCCCGTTGTCCTCGACCTCGATCCCGACCGTGTCGGTGCGCACCGGGCTGACACGAATGCGGATAGTCCCGGTCTGTTCGGCCACGGCGTCGAGCCCGTTGATCACCAGGTTGCTGAGCACCTGCTCCAGTTCGCCGACCCCAATCCGGACCATCAAGGGCCGTTCGGTGCAGCTCAAGCTGACGCGCACCCCCTTCTTCACCGCCTGCACCGAGAAGACCTCCGCAATGGCCGAAGCCACCGCGCAGGCATCGGCAATGCCCGAGCCGGCGGCCTTGGGCCGGGCGAAATTGAGCAGATCCTGCAATACCCGCTGGGCCTGACGGGTATGGCGCTCGATGATCTCCAAATCGGCGATCTGCTGCCCGTCGGTGATGGCTTGCCGCAACAGGCCGGCATAGCAGAGAATCACTCCCAGGGGATTGTTGATCTCGTGGGCCAGGCCGGCGGTTAGTTTGCCCACCGTGGCCATGCGCTCCGACTGCCAGACCTGCATTTGCATCCGCTTTTCCATGGTGGTCTCCCGGAGGTACACCACCGCCTGCTCGGCCACGCCCTCGCGCCCCCGGATCGGGTACAACGATAAAGCGAACGTGCGCCCTCCTTCGAGGCTGACTTCGCGCAACTCCGGCACCCCCCGACCGATGGTGTCCGGCAGGGAGCAATGGCCGGCGTCGAACAGGGCCAGGATGTTGCCGTCAATGCGCTCGCCGCCGGTCAGTTCCTGGGTCAGGGTCCGGGCGGCCTGGTTGGCGGTGAGCACGGCGCAGTTGTTGTCCATCAGCACCAGGGGGTCGGAAATGCCTTCCACGATCGAGGCCAGGATGTTCATCTGGCGGAAGAGGCTGTCGATGGCGGTCAGGTTCTCGGCGGCGATGCCCAACTGCCGGCCCAGGGCCAGAAGCACGTCCCGATCGTGGCGCGCCGCCTCGTCCTCGCTTTGCCATTGCAGGATGAGCAACCCCTCGGCATTGCCGGTGCTCGATTCCACCGGCACGAAAATACGTCGATCCATGGCCACGCAGGTGCTGCCGGTCAGCACTTCGACATAATTGCCGGGCAACTGGGGCAGGGATTTTTCCTCCGGCCAGACAAAGGAACTCTGGGAGGCCATGGTGCAGACGTAGGCGATCTGCTCGGCCGCGAACCGCTCGCAGATCCTGGGCAGGGAAAGACGCCAGAGTTCGGCCCGGGAGCGGCTTTTGTACATATCCTCGAGCAGGCGGACAAAAAGCCGGACATCGGCCCGCCGCGCCTCCACCTCGCTGCTCAAGGCATCGGTGCGCTCCGCCACCATCAGGCGCAGGTTTTCGGCATAATTCTGCAACTGGCGCCGCGCCTCGAACAGGTGCTCGCCCATCTGCTCCATGCCGTCCACCAACTCCTCGATTTCGTCGCCCTGCTCCAGCCGGCGCAACAGGGCCGATCCTTCGGCATCGGTGACGTTGCGGCGGAACACGGTGTTGAGCCGCTTGAGGTTATTGACGACCAGGACCTTGAACAACAGGTTGGCGCTGAAGAAAACCAGCAGGACCGCCAGGGCGAAGAAGGCGAAATAATTAAAAATGGTTTGTTCGATCCGGCCGACGCTGCCGTGCACCGAAATGCCGACGAAATCGACCCCGGCCACGTCGCCGGGATGCTTGCCGAAACCGCGCTCACCGTACAGGTCGATCAATTCGGTCGGGGCATCCTTGACCTGGCCGTGGCAGTACATGCAGCTTTCGTCGAACCGGACCGGCCGCACCATCAGGTAGTACTGTTCATCGCGAATGGTCCGGTAGCCCTGCCATAAATCCAACTTGGGGTCGGCGCGGAAACGGCTGATCAGCTCGCGTTCCTGGTCGTTGGCCTCGTAATCGGGATTGCGGGACCCGATCGCCACCCGGCGGAAGATGGTGCCGTCCTGGGGGGCGTTGATCGAAGCCATGATCTGGCGCGAAATGTAGGACGAGGACATCGCCTGGATGACGAACTTGGTCGGCAGCCGCTCATACATGGCCGGTCGCAGCACATCGCGCACATAATGCTGGACCGCATCCACATGGTTGAGAATCAGCTTGGCCTTGTCCCGCACCTCTTCCTCCAGGACGTTGCGCATGTGCATGTAGAAACCGAGGGAAAAGGCGATCCCGAAAAACAGCACCGCCAGCATCAGGCCGGAGAGGAATTTGGTTTGAATCTTGTGCGGTTTGGGCAGATGCATGGCCTGTCGATGGTGTGGTACTTCGGACTCGGAGGGGCAAACGGCGCCTTGCTCGGGCCTCGTGTTTCCACATGGCGACAATCAAGAATCGTGCCAAGGGAAGCGCTTCGTTTTTATCCAGGCAAAAACAGGGCGTTACCCGGAGCGACTCGCTCCGGATCGTTTGCGTGTGTTTGCAATTGATAACATAGGTTTACAGTAAGTGAAAACCTATGTTGTCAAATTATGCGGCTGGTAATTGTGCGGGGATGCAGCGGAAAACAATCAATGGACGTGCGGGCTGCGCTGGGCGAGCAGCTGGCGCAGATAGGCCAGCCAGGTGGCAAAACCGTCGCCGGTGGTGGCGGACAGGGTGAGAATTTCCAGCTCCGGTTTCAGCAGGCGTGCCTGGCTGGCAGCCTCTTCCACCGAAAAATCGAAATGCGGCAACAGGTCGGACTTGGTGATCAACACCAGGTCGGCACTCTTGAAGGTGGCCGGGTATTTGGCGGGCTTGTCCGAGCCTTCCGGAGTGGACAGCAGCACTACCCGCCGGTGCTCGCCGAGATCGAAGGTGGCCGGACAAACCAGGTTGCCGACGTTTTCGATGAAAATCAGATCGAACGGCCGACCCTTGGCAAAATGTTCGAGCACATGCAGGCCGCCGTGCACCATGGGGGCGTCGAGATGGCAGGCCCCGCCGGTGGTCAGCTGCACTGCCGGCACGCCCTTGGCGCGGATGCGGTCGGCGTCGCGCTCGGTCTCGATGTCGCCCTCGATCACCCCGATGGCGCAGCTTGCCTTCAAGGCGTCGATAGTCCGCTCCAGGAGGGTGGTCTTGCCCGAACCCGGACTGGAAATCAGGTTGATGGCCAGGGCACCCATGTGCTCGATGTGGTGGCGGTTCGACTCCGCCTGTTTTTGGTTGGCCTCGAGCAGGCTCCGGTTGACCTCGACCACCTTGGTGTCGTGCCGGTGATGTTCGTGCAGTTGACAGCCGCAGGTATCGCACATGACGCTACTCCATTTCGAGTTGATTGAGAATCAGTTCGGTGCCGCCTTGCGGGGAAAGCCGGTTCGAACCGCACCACGGGCATTTCTTCGTCGCCAGGCCGCAACGAGCCAACTCCAGGCGGTCGCTCTGGCGGGGAAAGGGAATCACCGCCACTTTGCCGCAATCCAGGCAGCGGTATTCCGGGTCAGGGGTTTCCAGTTCCAGGTGGGCGTCGCGCACCGGCTCCTGCTCCTGTTTGAGGATGGAGAAGCCGAACTCGAACGAGTCGCGGACCACCCCGGAAAAGGGCCCCAGAGTCACCACCACCCGGCTGACCTTGCAGGCCCCGTGTTCGGCGGCCAGGGCCAGGATCTGCGTAATCAGGCTCTGGGCCAGGGATAGTTCGTGCATGCGCTCCTCCTTGGCGTGGCAGCCCGCTCAGCAGATGCGCGGCAGCGGCTGCCCGGTCAACGGTTCGAGCAGGCGGGAGCCGCCGATGCGGGTGGTGAGACTGACCCGACCTTCGGCCCGGCCCTCGCCCACCCAGCCGATCAGGGCGGCATCGCGTCCCTCGGGCAGGCGGCGCATGGTCTGGAGAATCTCCTCGGCTCCGTCGCGGTCGCACACCACGATGCATTTGCCCTCGTTGGCCAGATAGAGCGGGTCCAGGCCGATCAACTCGCAGGCGGTGCCAACCGCGGGCTTGATCGGCAGCCGGTCCTCCTCGATGGCGATATCGACCCGCGAGGCCGCGGCGATCTCGCACAAGCTGGTGGCCAGGCCGCCGCGGGTCGGATCGCGCAGGACATGGACCGAGCCGGCATCGTTTTCCAGCAGGGCGCCCACCAGCCGATGCAGGGGTTGGGTATCGCTGGCGATGCCGCCATCGATCTCGATCCCGGCCTGGCAGCTCATGATGGTGATGCCATGGTCGGCCAGGGTGCCGGAGAGGATGACCGCGTCGCCCGGCTGGGCCTTTTTGCCGGAGATGTCGTGCCGGTGCGAGGCCAGGCCGATGCCACTGGTGTTGATGAACAATTGGTCGACCTTGCCCCTGGGCACCACCTTGGTGTCGCCAGTGACCACCGCCACTCCGGCTGCCTCGGAGGCGGCGGCCACCGAGGCGATGATCCGCTCCAGGCGGTCCAGGGCAAAGCCCTCCTCGATGATCAGGGCCAGACTGAGGGCCAAGGGGCGGGCGCCGCGCATCACCAGGTCGTTGATGGTGCCGTGCACCGCCAGGCAGCCGATATCGCCGCCGGGAAAAAACAGCGGGTCGACCACGTAGCTGTCGGTGGACAGGGCGATGCGGCCGGCGTACTCGCCCAGCACGGCGCAGTCTTCCAGGTCGCGCAGCTGGGGGCTGGTCAGGTATTTGAGGAAAAGATTGCCGATCAGGTGTTGGCTGGCCAAGCCGCCGCTGCCGTGGTCGAGGTTGATGAAGGTATCCATGCAGTCGTTACCGTGTCGGGTTGTTGAACAATGACATCCGTGGCCGCATCGGGATCAGCCGGCCGCGGCCATCCGCCTGGTCCCGCCCGTGCCATAGCGGAAGTGGGCCGCGCAGGTTCCCTCGTTGGAAACCATGCAGGGGCCGACCGGCCGCATGGGGGTGCAGGCCGTGCCGTACAGCGGGCAATCGGGCGGCAGCAGCCGGCCCTTGAGGATCTCGCCGCAGCGGCAGCCCTTGGGCTCATGCGCCGGCTGCACCGCGATCCCCAACCGGGCCAGGCCGTCGAACCGGCGATACTGTTTTTTCAGCCGCAGGCCGCTGGCGGCAATGGCGCCCAGGCCGCGCCATTCGCTTGTCACCGGTTCGAACACCTGTTCGATCAAATGCCGGGCCCGGACATTGCCGTCCTCTGCCACTGCCCGGGTGTAGCAGTTCTCCACCCCGGGCTCGCCGGCGTTGATCTGCCGAATCAGGCTGAGCAGGCCGGCCAGGATGTCGGCCGGTTCGAAGCCGGCCACGGCGCAGGCCAAACGGTGGCGCTCGGCCAGCGGCCCATAGGCCTTGCTGCCGATGATGGCACTGACATGCCCCGGACAGAGCAGACCGTCGACCTTGAGCAACGGATCGTCCATCAGGGCGGCCAGGGCTTGGGGCATGGTCTTGTTGGCCTCGATCACCGCGAAGTTGGCGATGCCCATTCGCTCGGCCGCCAGGACGGTGGCGGCAATGGCCGGGGCCGTGGTCTCGAAACCGATGGCCGGAAACAGCACCAGCCGCGCCGGTTCCCGTTGCGCCAGCGCCAGGGCGTCCATGGGCGAATAGACGATCTCCACCCGCGCGCCCCTGCCCCGCGCCCCGGCCAGGGAGCGGTTGTTGCCCGGCACCCGGATCAGGTCGCCGAAGGTGGCGATGGTCACCTCTTCCCGGTCGGCGGCGGCCAGCATGGCATCGATCTGACTGGCCGGGGTAACGCACACCGGACAGCCCGGCCCCGAAAGCAGGGTGATGCCCTCGGGCAGCAACGATCGAATGCCATGGCGGAAAATCGACATGGTGTGGGTACCGCACACCTCCATGATCCGGACCGGCCGTTCCAAGGAGCGGGCGATCTCGGCCACCAGGGGCGCGGTCACCCCCCGACTGCGGAATCCCTCGGCCAGATTCACCGCACCGCTCCAGCCGGGCCGCCGTCAGGGTCCAGCATGTCGACCATCTTCCGCATCAACTCGAGATTGTATTCGGCCTCCTCCGCGGTCAGGGTGCGGATGGCAAAGCCGGCATGGATGATCACGTATTCCCCCACCGTGGGCAGGCGGTCGGCCATCTCCAGGCGAATGGCCTTGCGCACCCCGTCGCTTTCCACCAGGGCCACTTGGGGGTCGAGCGTCTCGTCGCTGCCGCCGTCAAGGGCGACCACCTGCATCGGAATGGCTAAGCACATGAAAAACCTCCAATATAGGCTTGGCCCAAGGCAAGGCCGCCGTCGTTCATCGGCACCGTCTCGCCGCCGTACACCGTGCATCCGGCATGGCGCAGCCGGAGGGCCAGGGTTTCGTAGAGCAGTCGATTCTGCATGCATCCACCGGCCAGGATCACCTCGGCCAGGCCGGTTTGCCGGCACATCCGTACCACGGCCGCTTCCAAGGAGGCGGCCAGCCAAAGATGGAAGCGGCGGGCCAGCACCGGCAGCGGCACCCCGACCCGCAGGTCGCGGCATAGCAGGTCGGCCAGATGGGCGCTCTCGACCACCAAAAGGCCGCTGTCCTCGCCCAGCGCCACCGGATAGACCGGCGCGGCCTCGTTGTCCGAGGCCAGGCCGGCCTGACATTCGAGGAGCATGGCGGCCTGGCCCTCGTAGCCACTTTCCAGGCACAGGCCCAACAGGGCGGCAACGGCGTCGAACAGGCGGCCGCAACTCGAGGTGGGCGGGCAGTGCACGCCCTTGGCCAACATCTGGCCGATGACTCGCCGCGCGGCGCGGTCGACGGTTGCCAGCGATGGCGGCAGCCAAGGTTGGTCGAGGCCAGCCGGCCCCAGGCCCCGATACAGCAGGGCCAGGCCCATCCGCCAGGGTTGGGTCGCAGCCCGGTCGCCGCCGGGCAGGGGCAGATGGGCCAGCCGGGCCAGGCGGACAAAGTCGCCGCGATCGGCCCGGTAGATCTCGCCGCCGAACACCGTGCCGTCGCCGCCGTGGCCGGCGCCATCGAGCACCAGGCCCACCACCGGCCCCGCCAGGTTGTGTTCGGCCATGACCGCGCCGATGTGGGCGTGGTGGTGCTGCACTTCGCAACAATCCACGGTCCGGCCGTGGGCATAGCGGCTGCTGAGGTAGTCGGGGTGACGGTCGCAGGCCGTCTTAGCCGGCACTGTTTCCAGCACTGCCTGGAGGTGGTCGACGCTCTCCCGGAAAAAATCGAACTGGCCCGCTTCGGTCAGCTCGCCGATGTGCTGGCTCAGATAGGCCTCGTTGTTGCGGACAATGCAGAAGGTATTTTTCATTTCCCCGCCGCAGGCCAAGATGTCGGCGGTCGGCCGGCTAAGCGGCACCGGCACCGGCGAATAGCCGCGCGCGCGCCGCAAAAGGCGGATGCGGCCGTCCATGATTCGGGCCATCGAGTCGTCCACCCGGGTGACGATTTCCCGGTCGTGGAGCAGGAAAAAATCGGCCAGGCCATGGAGTCGCCGGAGCGCCTCCTCGTTGCCGGTGCAGATCGGCTCGTCGCTGCGGTTGCCGCTGGTCATCACCAGGGCCGGGGGCGATGCCGTCTGGCAGAGAAGCAGGAAATGGAGCGGGGTGTAGGCCAGCATCACTCCAATACGGTCCAAACCGGGCGCAATGCCCTCGGCCAGACCGGCGTCCTTCTTGCGAGCTACCAGCACGATCGGGCGTTGCGGCGAGGCCAGCAAAGCCTCCTCCGTATCGCTCAGCCGGCAATAGCGGCGGGCCGCGGCCAGATCGCGAACCATGATCGCCAGGGGCTTGGCCGGCCGCGCCTTACGCTGCCGCAACGTTGCCACCGCCGCCTCCGAGCCGCCATCCACGGCCAGATGAAAGCCGCCCAGCCCCTTGATCGCCACCGTTTGGCCGTTAGCCAGGGCCTGGGCCGCCAGAAACAGGCAATCGCCGGCCAATGGCCGGCCTTCGCCATCGTGCCAGCTCAAGCGCGGGCCGCACATCGGGCAGGCATTGGGCTGGGCGTGGAAGCGGCGGTCGAGCGGGTCGTGGTATTCCCGGCTGCAGGCCTCGCACATGGGAAAGCAGGCCATCGAGGTGTTGGGCCGGTCGTAGGGAATGTGTTTGACAATGGTGAAACGTGGGCCGCAGTTGGTGCAGTTGGTGAACGGGTAGCCAAAGCGGCGGTTAGCCGGATCGAGGATTTCGCGTTGGCAGTCGGCGCACAGGGCGATATCCGGCGCGATTTGGGTGGAGGGGCGGGCGCCGTGGCGGCTGGGCAGGATGCGGAAGCCGGTTTCGCAGCCGGTTGCACTGGGCAGGTTTTCGGCCCGGCTGGTCTCGATGCGGCCGATCCGGGCCATGGGCGGGGCTTCGGTGCGCAAAGCCTCGACAAACCGTGCCAGTGCCTCGGCCGGGCCGCCGATGTGGATGGCAACCCCGTCGCTGTTGTTGGCCACGGTGCCGTTCAGCCCGTGTTGCAGGGCAAGCCGGTAGACAAAGGGCCGAAATCCGACCCCCTGCACCATCCCGTGAACCGAGATGTGCAACGCCCGGAGCGGACAAGAGGCGGATTGCGAAGCCACGGTCATGGCATCCTGGGTGCAAGAAGAAATACGTAACTCCCCGAAGTCAATATTCCTGCCATCGACGCACTTTAGCAGGGAACAGGGCTTTGCACCACTACAAATTGAGGGCCCGTCCAGCCCGTCCAATCGGCACAAAACCGGATCGACGCACCGGCTGGGACAGAACCTTGGCTCAGGTGTCGGCCTCGGCTTCGGCCTGCCTCCGAATCTCCCGGTAGCGCTTGGAGTAGACCACTTTCTGCTTTTCCAGATCCTCGATCTCCTCGCGGCTGAGATGAATCAAACCGCAGACCGGGCAGCTGAGGTCCATGTCGTCGTGGGCGGCCCGTTGCTTCAGCTCGTCGACCGTCATGTGGCCGACAAAACCGCAGGCGCAACCAGGCGCTTCCACCCGAACCAATGTTTTATTTTTTCGATCTTTTTTCTCATGCATCGCAGACCTCGGGTCAAGGGCGGCAGGGATCATCGGCACAGGACGCGCTGTACCGCGCCGCGATGGTCGATCAAACGTATCGTCAATGGCAGCCCGCCATCCAGGCGGTGCGTAGCGCAGGAAATTCAGGGGTCGTAGGCGCGCACCGCCATTTCGATCCGATTGAGCAGCGCGGCATCGACCCGGCCTCCGTCGATAAGGGTGGACGCGGCACGGTGGACGCTCATGTTCATCGGCGCGATATTGTGCGTGGTACCCACGATCAGGTTGGCGCGGACAATGCATCCGTTGTCGTCGGTGGTGAAGTCGTGGATCAGGGTGCCACGCGGGGCCTCGACCTGGCCGCACCCTCTGCCGGCCCGCGGTTCGGCCGGGGTGCGGACCAGCGGTTCGGCGATTCGTTGGTCTGCCAGCAATTCGAGCACCCGCTCGCAGGCATAGACTAGCTCGATCAGCCGGGCCCAATGGGCCAGCAACGCGCCTTGGGCCGGCCGGCCGAACCGGGCGCGGAAGGCCTCCAGTTCGGCCTGGGCCAGAGGGGTGGCGATGCGGTCGCAAACATTGATCCTGGCCAGGGTGTTGACCCGGTAGACCCCTCGAGGTGCCTCGAGATCCAGGGAAAACCCTTCGTTCCAGGCGCGGGCATAAACCATCTTGGCCGTGGACCATGGCTCGGTGCGTTCGGCCAGATAGCGGTCATAGTCGGATGGCGCGAAATCGATGGTGTCGCCGCCTGGCCGCATCAAGCGCAATCGGCCCTGGTAGAACCGCAAGTTGCCCTGATCGTCGACCGTGCCGAGGAAACCGGTCCTGATCGCGCCCAAGGCCGTTTCCTCCTCCGCAAAGCGGACAAAAACCTGTTTCTTGGCAGCATCCAGCGCCCGGCAGGCGAAATCGAGCAGCACCCGGCCGTCGGCCAGCAGGCCTTGTCGTTCCTGTTCGGTCATGGGCTTGGCAAAACCGCCGACCACCGCGGCCACCGGGTGGGTGGCCTTGCCGGCGATCCGTTCGAGCATCGCCAGGCCCAGCTGCCGCATCCGCACCACCTCGGCGGCCAGTTCCGGTTGGCGCTGCACCAGTCCCATCAGGTTGCGCACCGAATAGTCGCTGTTGGGCTCGAAAATAAAATCTGGGGCAGCGAGAAAAAAGAAATGAAGGATTTTATCGTGAATGTGCGCCAATACATGACACAGTTCACGCAAAAGCTGACCGGCGGGCGGCGGAGTGGCGGCAAAACAGCAATCAATGGCCTTGGCCGCGGCCAAGTGGTGCATCCAGGGGCAAATGCCGCAAATCCGGCTGACGATCCGAGGGATCTCCTCGGCGGGCCGGCCGATGACGAACTGTTCGAAGCCGCGCAGGGCATCGATCGCCAGCCGGGCATCGGCCACCTGGCCGGCATCGTCGAGGTGGATGTCGATCCGGGCCTGTCCTTCGATCCGGGTTACCGGCTGGATGCTGATTACCTGGGGCATGAATTCCCGCTCCTTGCCGGCCGGTCGAATCCGAAACCTCGGTCCGAGTGCGCGGCGATGTTGTGCGTTCCGGCCATCTATCCCTCCCGGATGTTCGGTTTGAGCAGGCCATGCGCCCCGCTGAACCGCAGCAGGGAGCGCCGGTCGACAATGGCGCGGTGATCGATGCCCTTGCTGGCCAACACGTTGAGCAGGTCGAGCAGCTGGTTGCCCTGGCGCCGTACCGGGCCATAGCAACCCCGGCACGGGACCCGGGCGCGGATGCACAGCGGCATTTCCCGGCCACCGCAGCCGCCGACGGTCACCGGTCCCATGCAGAGCAAGCCCTGTTCGAGCAGGCAGCGCATCGAGTCGACAGGTGCTTCGGGATCGTAGTCGGCATTGGCCAGAAACCGCCGCACACTCATCCGGCCGGTGCCGGTGCGGACCGTGGGACAGTGTTCGCACACGCTTTTTTCGGCCAGCTGCGGCTGGTGCCCGGCTGCCAGGGCGGCCACCGTCGCGACAATGGTTTCCGGCCGTGGCGGGCAGCCGGGCAGGAGCAGATCGACCTCCACCTGCTCGTCGATGGCATAGACCCGATCCAGCCACTTTTCATATTCGAACTCACCTGAACATGAGCGCTCATCTTCTTGAAAAACAGTGTTCCATGTCTGTTCGGCTGTCCACTGGTTTCTCAGGGCCGGGATGCCGCCGTGGCTGGCGCAGGTTCCGAAGGCAACCAGGATGCGGCACTGCCCGCGCAGGGTCCGCAGCACCTCCAGTTGGTTCTTGCTGGCCACCCCGCCCGACACCAGACCGATCTCGGCTGCAGGCAAGTCGGGTTTTCCCTCGGCTCCGCTTGCATACTTGTAGTCCAGCAGCAACGGAAAATGGACAATGTCCACCAGTTGCAGCAAACCGAGGAAAAGGTCGCCGCCGTTAAGCAGCGCCAATTCGCAGCCGGAACAGGCGTGCAGCCAGTGGCAACACAGCCGGGGCCGCCGCGTCTCGCTCATTGCCCGGCCTCCTTGGCCTCGATCTCGGGTGTCCGTCCGGCCCTCAGCCGCTCGCTCATTGCCCGGAAGGCCGCAACCAATCGTTCGGGTTCGGACGACGATACCCAGACCAGTTGGAAGCGCTCGGCGGCAATGCCCAGGTCCTCCAAGGTATCGGCAATGATTTCCGCCCTGGCCAGGGCCATCTCGTTGCCCTTGAGATAATGGCACTCGCCGAGGTGGCAGCCGACCACGATCACCCCGTCCGCCCCCTTGTTCAGGGCCTGGAGCACCAGGTCCGGGTGGACCATGCCCGAGCACATCACCCGGATGATCCGGATCGAGCCGGGATACTGCAGGCGGGAAATACCGGCCAAATCGGCGGCGGCATAGGAGCACCAGTTGCAGCAGAAGGCGATGATGATCGGCTCCTTTTTCATGGCCGCCCCTCCTCCGCCGGTGCTGCGGCCTCCAGGGCCGCGTCGAGCTGGGCCTCGAGCTGGGCGGTGGTGAATCCGGCCACGTCGATCCCCCGCTTGGGACAGGTGCCTTGGCAGATGCCGCAGCCCTTGCAGAGAATACGGTCCACGGTCACGGTCTTGCGCAGGACTCCTTCCCCATCGCGGTATTCCGCCAGTTTGATCGCCTGGTAAGGGCAGACCCCGAGGCACAGGGCGCAGTCGTCGCACCGGTCCGGATCGACCAGGGCGATGTTGGGCTCCAGGGCGATTTCCTTGCGCGACAGGAGCCGCCCCGCCTTGGCCGCGGCGGCCAGGGCCTGGGAAATCGACTCTTCCAGCGGTTTGGGATAATGGGCCAGACCGGCGACGAACACCCCGTCGACATGGAATTCCACCGGCCGCAGCTTGGCATGGGCCTCCTCGAAAAAGCCGTCCCGGTTGAGCGGCAGCTTGAACATGGTGGCCAGGGCCACGGCCTCGGGGTTGGCCAGGATGGCGGCGGCGAGAATGACCATGTCCGCCCGGATTTCCAAGGGTCGGTGGAGCACATGGTCCCACACTTCCACCAGCACGTTGTTGTCCGCTTTTCTGATCCGGGGCGGGCCGTGCTGCTCATAGTTGATGAACACGATCCCCATTTCCCTGGCCTGGTTGTAGATTCGCTCCCGTTGCCCGTAGGTGCGGATTTCCCGGTAAAGGATGTAAATCCGGCGGTCCGGCGCCTCCTTCTTCAACTTGATGGCGCTCTGGATCGAATGGGTGCAGCAGGATTTCGAGCAATAGGGCCGCTGCCGGTTGCGCGAGCCGACGCACTGGATGAAGACAAAAGACTTGCCATTGGCCACCCTGGTCTCGTTATGCATGTGCAGCTTGTCGAACTCGATCGAGGCCACCACCTTGGGGATCTTGCCGTACTCGAATTCTTCGGGGATGTAGCGTTTGGCGCCGGTGGCGATGATCACCGCCCCATGGTCGATGGTCCGTTTGCGGTTCGTGCCGGTACGGATCAGGCTGGTGAAATTGCCCACATGGCCGCCGGCCGCGACGATAGTGCTGGTGTAGCAGACCTCGATCAAGGGATGCTGCTGGACCGCCTCCCGCAGTTCCCTGAGAAAACGGGGCACGTGCTCGCCGCTCCAGGTCTGGTAGAGGTGGAGGGCATTGCCCCCGAGCTGTTGCGTTTTTTCGATCAGATAGACCTGATATCCCTGTTCGGCCAGGTTGAGCGCCGAGGTCATCCCCGCCACCCCGCCGCCGATGACCAACACCGAGGGGGCAATGGAGATACGCAGCGGCTTGCGGGCCGTCTGGCCGCTCACCTTGGCCACCGCCATCCGGACCAGATCCTTGGCCTTGGCCGTGGCAAGCTCCGGCTCCTGGCTGTGGACCCAGGCGTTCTGGTTGCGGATATTGGCCATCTCGATCAGGTATTCGTTGATCCCGGCCGATTTGAGAGTTTTGCGGAACAGGGGCTCGTGGGTCTTGGGGGTGCAGGCGGCGACCACGATCCGGTTAAGCCGTTTTTCCCGGATCTGCTGGACCATCAAATCCTGGGTGTCCTGGGAGCAGGTGAACAGGTTGCGGGCCACATGGGCCACCTGCGGCAGGGTCGCGGCATAGGCGGCTACCTCCTCGACATCGACCACCCCGGCGATATTGGTGCCGCAGTGGCAGACAAACACCCCGATCCGCGGCTCCTGGCGGCTGACATCCTGTTCCGGCGGCGGCGGCAGGCTTCTGGTCAGGCTGTGGCGGACCGGATTGAGCAGGGCGGCGACACTGGCCGCAGCCGCCGAGCCGCCGATAACCGACTGAGGAATATCGCGCGGGCCGTTGAAGGCGCCGCAGGTAAAAATACCCTGCAACGAGGTGTGGACCGGCATGAAAGCCGAAATCGAGGCGAAACGGTCCGGGGTCATGTGGATGCCGATCTTTTCGGCCAGCCGGACCATGGCATCCGGGGTTTCCAGCCCCACCGACAGCACCACCAAATCGACCGTCTCCTCCACCTGCCGGCCATGGGCATTGATGTAGTGCAGCCGCAAGTCCCCTTTCTGCCCTTTGGGTTCGACCCCGTGGATGCGGGAACGGACAAAACGGATGTTGCGTTCGGTGCGGGCCTGCTCAAAGTAACGCTCGAACTCTTTGCCCGGAGTGCGCATGTCCAGGTAGAAAATGGTCACTTCCACCTCCGGACAGGCCTCCTTGACGGTCATGGCCTCCTTGATCGCGTACATGCAGCAGACCGTCGAGCAGTATTCGTTATTGCAGCGATTCTTGTCGCGGCTGCCGATGCACTGGAGGAAGGCGATCCGCTGTACCGGCTGGCGGTCCGAGGGCCGGACGAGGACGCCGCCGGTGGGGCCGCCCGGCGACAGGAACCGTTCGAACTGAAGCGAGGTGACCACATTGGGGTAGAGCCCGTAGCCCCAGGCCCTGGTCTTGCCGGGATCGAAGGGCTGGAAGCCGAGCGCCATCACCACCGCGCCCACCCGCAGATACCGCTCCTGGCCGCGATCGCTGAAATCGATGGCGCCGGGCGGGCAAATTTCGGCGCAAATCCCGCATTTTTCCGGCTCGTTCAAGCGGATGCAGGCCTGGGGATCGATCTGGTACTTGAGCGGCACCGCCTGGGGATACTTGATATAGATGGCCTTGCGCTTGGCCATGAAGATGTTGAACGAGTCGTCGACGCTTTTGGGGCAACGGCTGCTGCATTGGCCGCAGGCGATGCACTTGGCCGAGTCGACATAGCGGGGGTGCTCCAGCACCCGCACGGTGAAGTCCCCTGCCCCGCCGTTGATGTCGATCACCGTGGTCAGCGTCATGATGTCGATATTGGGATGGCGGCCGCACTCGACCAATTTGGGCGAAATGATGCACATGGCGCAGTCGTTGGTGGGAAACACCTTGTTGTACTGAGGCATGGCGCCGCCGATGGCGCCGGTTTTCTCCACCAGGTGGACGAAATAGCCGGAATCGGCCAGGTCGAGTGCGGCCTGCATCCCGGAGATGCCGCCCCCCACCACCAGGACCGACCCGATCATGGCCTGCTCAGACACGGCGCGCCTCCCTCGTTTCCGCCGGCGGCATGACCAGGGCATTGGCCACCAGTTCCCAGAGAAACTGAACCTCGACATGGAGGTTGAATTCGCGGTTGAGCGAATAGAGAATCTGGTCCCGGCAGTTGAGGCAGGAGGTGACCACCAGCTTGGCGCCGGAAGCGCTGATCTGGCGGGCCTTGATCCGGCCGTGGAAGACCCGTTCGGCCCCGAAGGGATCGGCCCAGGCACCGCCGCCGGCACCGCAGCAGTAGTTTTCTTCCCGGTCCGGCACCAGGTCGACGTATCGCTTGCAACAGGCCTTGGTCAAAATGCGGGCCTCCTCGAAATAGCCGTGGCCAAAGGCCTTGAGCGAATGGCGGCCGTAGTTGCAGGAATCGTGGAAGGTGGCCAGCTTGGTTTGGCCGGCGGGATCGAGCCGGATCCTGCCTTCGTGAAGATACTCGAGCAGCAAATCGAAGACCGAGTAGATCTTGAACTGCTGCAACGATTCGGGAAACCAGCGTTCCAGGGCATAGCGGGTGGCGTAGTAGGCGTGGCCGCATTCGGGCAGGAGCAGGGCCGTGCAGTTGAGCCGCTCGATGTTGTCGATGATCCGCTTGACCATGGTGCGCATCGCGCCGTAGTCGCCCGCATGGAGTCCCCAGTTGATCCCTTCCCAATATTCGGAGGAGATGGTCCAGGATTCGCCGGCGGCGTGGAAGATTTTCCACCACCAGGTCATGGCATCGGGTTCGGCAAAGGGCTGTTTGGAATTGACCGTCACCAGGAGACGGGTGCCGCGGACATCGATGGGGGTGACAAACCCAGGGCAGGAGATGCGGGCGAGCTCTTCGCCCATTTCCCGTGCCAGGGCGAGAAAATCGTCTTTGGGAATGCCGAGATTGTTGCCCCTTTCCAGGCAGGTGACCACCCCCTTGCGGATGGCGGCCGGCACCTTGTCCCGGTCGCAGCGCGCACGGATGCGGCGCAGCAGCTGCACGATCTCGACGTTCATCGGACAGACCGCCTCGCACTTGCCGCACAGGGTACATTTCCACGGCCAGCTGCTCGCCACCACCTCGTCCTCCAGACCCAGGAAGGCCATGCGCACGATCTTGCGGGGGTCGAGCTCGTCGACCCCGGAAATCGGGCAGGCGCCGGCGCAGGAACCGCAGGTCAGGCAGATGTCGGCCAGGCCCGGCGAGGCATCCAGATCCTTGGCTTTCGCGCCCAGGCAAACCGGCGTCGAGGCCGGCACAACCGGGGAATGGGACGCCGCCGGCAATTCGCCGGGCGCGGCCGAATCGGGCTTCAACCGGGGCTGTCGACCGTACTTGTCGCACAGCCGTCGGTAATCCTCCCATTGGATCAGGTAGCGGCGGCCCGGTCCCTCCTGGGCCGGAAGAATGCCGGAGTTGATCCAGTTGCGGATGGTGTTGCGATGCACCCCGAATTCTTCCGCCAACTCGTTGACCTTGGCTTCGTAAATCATGGCGCGACAGTCTCCTGAGTGGTCAGAGGGGCGACGAGTTCGGCGATTTCGGAGCAGGCCCGGTCAACGGCGGCTCGTACCGGCGGCGACAGACCGGGGGCGCACAGGGCGGCGGGCGGCTTGATGCCGACCAGAAAGAGAACGACCTCGATCCCGGTTTGGGCCGCCAGCTCCCGCAGCAGGTTGACGGTGGGAAATTGGTGGAGGGAAAAGTCGTGGATCTTGCGAGCAGGCACATCGACGGGCACACAGCGGCGCAGCAGGCCAAGCGCAGCCCCTTGCCCCGGATCGGCATCTATCACGACCAGTAGCGCGGGCCGCTGGCCGGGGTCGAGCAGATAATCGAGCAGATATTCCCTGATTGCGGTGCCGGCATCGACCAAGCGGATCGCCGGCGGCAGGCCAAGGCGGGCCAGTTGCTCGATCACGGCCGGACCGAAGCCGTCGTCGCCGAGCAGGATGTTGCCACAGCCGAAAATCGCGACTCGCGGCACTGCAATCCGGGCTTGCCTGTTGTGCGAGATGTGCATAATGTCGGCATTATGCCATTCTTTTTTTGCGTTCCGCAAGGGCAAAAACAGGGTGGTTCGTTTTCCGTCCAGGCGTTTGGCCGAAGCGGACGCAGCATGGACCGACCTTGAGCGACGTCGGCAACAGACAGGAAATTGCCCTCAACGCCGAGACCTAGCGGCCAAGACCACAATCGAGCACATCGGTGCCTAAACTTCCGGTAGTGCACACGCCGATACATTATGCGATAATGGTGCACTCAAGGCTCGAATCTAGCGTTCTTCCCTGTTGCCTGTTCGCCCCAATCCTGCTATGAACGGGAATCATTCTTTCCACTTTTTTTCTTTTGTGACGACATGAACATCAAGGAACAATTGGCCATTCCCCGGCAACGGCCCCGCGAACTCAACCCCACCGAACGGATCGACAATTTCGACGAAGTATCGAAGGGATTCACCGAGGAAACCGCCCTGCTCGAGGCTCAACGCTGTCTCCAGTGCCGCAAGCCGTCGTGCGTGATGGGCTGCCCGATCGGCAACGATATCCCCCGCTTCATCGACCAGCTCCGCCAGGGCAAATTCGAGGAGGCTTACTGGACCATCCGGGAGACCAGTTCCATGCCCTCGGTCTGCGGCCGTGTTTGCCCCCAGGAGTTTCAATGCGAAGGCGCCTGCATCCGCGGCAAGAAGGACGCGCCGGTGGCCATCGGCCTGCTGGAACGCTTCCTTGCCGACTGGATGATCATCAACGGCAAGAACCTCTCGCCGCGCTGCGCCCCGAAAAACGGGATCAAGGTCGCGATTATCGGCTCGGGACCGGCCGGCATCACCGTGGCCCATTCGCTGGCACACAAAGGATACAGCTGCACGATCTTCGAGTCGCTGCCGGTGTTCGGCGGTATGCTCAGTGTCGGCATTCCCAATTACCGCCTGCCGCGCAACATCATCGGCGCCGAACTCTACGCCCTGCAGCAGTGCGGGGTCAACGTCAAGACCGGCATCACCGTGGGCCGGGATCTGACCTTATCCGAATTGCGCCAACAGGGATTTGCCGCCGTGTTTCTGGGGATCGGCGCCTACGAAAGCCGCCGGCTCGGGTTGGAAGGCGAATTGGAAACCAAGGGCATTTTTTCCGGGGTCGATTATTTGGGCCAGATGCTCACCGGCCGCGAAATCGCCCTGGGGGACCGGGTGGTGGTGATCGGCGGCGGCAACGTGGCCATCGACGTGGCCCGGGTGGCCTTGCGCTCGGGCTGGAAGGAGGTGACCATCGTCTACCGCCGCACCCGCGAGGAGATGCCGGCCTCGATGGTGGAGATTGCTCATGTCGAGGAGGAAGGCGTGCAGCTGGTATTTCTGGCGGCGCCGGTGCGGATTCTGCGGGAAAACGGCCAGGTGACCGGGGTGGAATGCCAGCGGATGGAACCCGGCGAACCCGATCGAACCGGCCGCAGGCTACCGGTGCCGGTCGAAGGATCCAATTTTATCCTCCAGGCCGACGCCCTGATCGCCGCGGTCGGCCAAAAGGTGATTCCGGTACTCGACGAAACCGTGCCGGTGGCAATAACCCCGCGCGGCACCTACGTGGTCGACCCGATCACCCTCCAGACCAATGTGGAGTGGATCTTTGCCGGCGGCGACACCGTGCTCGGGCCGCAGACCGTTGCCAAGGCGGTGTGCCAGGGCCTGGATGCGGCCGAATCCATGCACCGCTATATGCAAGGATTGTTCTGAACGCGGCCGACACCGGCACCGCGTTCAGATATTCAGGCATATTTCAGGTGTAGGCCTCGCTGTAGATGCGGGCGTCGGGACAAAGTCGGTCCAGGAGCAGGGTGACGTCGGTGATCATGCTCCTGGAGCCGCAGAGGTAGAAATCGTATACGCCGGGGACGAGGTGGCGTTCGATATAATCGGTAACCCGTCCGTGGTGCACATCGGCCAGGGCCAGATGGCGGACCGGCGTTCCGGAAAGACAAGGGACATAGCGCCCGGCGGCCCGGCTCAGTTCATGCCGGAAAAACAGGCCGGAGGGGGTTCTCGCCCCCTGGATCAAGGTGAAGCCCGCGATGCCGGCCGCAGCCATGGCCACGAAAGGCGCAATGCCCACCCCGTTGGCCACAAACACCGCCGGCCGATCCGTTGTCTGCCAGGTCAAATATCCCTTGGCACCGCTCAGGCGCAGTCGTGCTCCCAGCGCCAGGCCGGCCAGGGCACCGCTCAGCCGGCCGTCTTCGACCCGCTTGATCAGGAAACGTAACTCAGGCGCGGCGGGCGATGAAATGAGTGTGTATTCCCGCTCTTCCCCGCCGTAGCCGATGGTGACGTACTGCCCCGGCTGAAAGCCGAAGCCCACGGGCCGGCCGCAGCCCAGAACAAAGGTTTCGCCGTTCAGCCACTCCCTTGCCGTTATCGCCACCGTGTGGCCGGTTATGCCGGCGCCGATCATTTCTTCCAGAGTGTGTCGGGGGTGCCGAGGACCTTGTTGAGGTATCGGGCCAGGACAAAGAGATAGTCGGACAACCGGTTGAGATACACCTGGATGGCCGCCAGCTCGCCTTCGCCGCCGTCGGTCGATTCGATCAGGTGGGTAACCTTCCGTTCGCAGCGCCGGCACACGGTCCTGCCCACATGGGCCCAGGCCGCCACTGGTTGGCCGCCGGGCAGGATGAAGGCCCGCAATTCCGGCAACACCTCCGACAGGGCGTCGATCCGCTGCTCCAAATCCTTGGCAGCGGTGGCGGGCATGGGGGTGAGGTGGGCGGTGGCAGAGGAATCCGGGGTGGTGGCCAGCCAGGCGCCGGCAAGAAACAGGGCGGACTGCATCCCTTCCAGGTCGTCGCGCACCGCCTGTTCGCCCGCCGGCAGCAGCGCCGCGATCACCCCAAGGAAGGAATTGAGTTCGTCAAGATCGCCGTAGGCTTCGATACGCACATGATGCTTGGGCACGCGCTCGCCTGAAAAGAGACTGGTTTTTCCCTTGTCGCCACCACCGGTGTACACTTTCATCAGACCACTCCTTTCCTTGTTGAGGTTGTCGGGGCCCGCTCTGGCCGCACCTGAATGCAAACCATCCGGAGCTTGCCGAAGAACTGCCTGCTGCCTGACTTCGCTATCAAAAGAGCCGCGATGCGCAAATCCTCTGGCAGCGGTCGCAGGATGCCCTATTCCAGAATGGGGCCGCTGCGCTGAACGCGGCGTTCAATTGTGAGGAAGCCATCCTCACCGGCCAATAATCGGCACGTTCGATGTCGGCCCCGGAACCCCTGGGCAAAAAGACGGACGCTCCGCTTCGGCCCAACCAATTATTCTTAATTAAAATCATTATGTTACGATGCAGCCAAGACCTCGATCGAGCCGCGCAAGGCCGGTTGCTGAAGTTGTACCCGAAAACGAAGGCTGCCACAAGTCAGGTGCTCAAATAAAGCGCGCCCCTGCTATGGGGCCGTTCGGCTGGGCTATCTCGCTCGAAAAGTTGAAAAAGATCTGACCGTGCATGGCGGCCATGGTGCCTGGTAACAAAACTAACACTGCTTTCCCGTGCATATTGCAAGGTTCCCCGTTTGTGATCGGCCAAAGCGAGCCATCTTCTGTTGTTTGACCCGAACTTCACCACCTTAAATATTCCCTTGCCATATCCGCCGCAATCGTTTATCATTAAAGAATTATCAAATAGCATTCTCTTTTTTGATGCACCGTCAATCAGCATCGACCTTCTCGATAATCAAAAAGTTTTTGCTTACAATCCTCTCTGCGGAGTATAGGCATGAAACTTTTTGTCGGCAGCCTTCCCTACAATATTACCGAATCGGAACTTGAATCTCTTTGCACCCCTTTTGGCGACGTGGTCAGTGTCAAATTGGTTGTCGACCACTTTACAGGACAGGCCAAAGGTTTTGGTTTTATCGAAATGGCGAATCGTTCTGCGGGTCACAAAGTGATGGAGGGACTCAATGGCAAGGAGTACAAGCATCGCACCCTTGTCTGCAATGAAGCAAAACCACCGGCAAAAAAAAGCCGCGGCCGGCGATGAAACTCGGTTGATTTCTCGTCCCGATCACTATACCGGACCTTCAAAATCTGGACATATCTTTATTGAACGCATGTTTGCCACTTGAACCTTACCTGCTGCCCCCCACCTTTCTTTCGTCATGAACCGACGAAACCCTTAACAACAGAAGCAATCGGTTGACAGGTCGACAAAACTTCATTGTGCTGTCTGGCATGGTGAATTTCGACGGCCATCGATTCTGATTGCAGGAGTATGGATGAATTTTAACGAATTTCAATTGAACAACCACCTTATCCAAGCAATTCAGCAATGCGGTTACACTGCTCCAACCCCCATCCAACAGCAAGCAATACCTTTTATTCTCGCTGGCCGCGATCTTCTTGGCCTGGCACAGACCGGAACCGGAAAAACAGCCGCTTTTATCCTACCCACCGTGCAGCGCTTGATGTCTGCACCCCGTAGTCGGGTCCGAGCCTTGGTCATCGCCCCCACACGCGAACTTGCCGAACAGATTCATGAGTTCACCCAAACCGTGATCCGTCACACCGGGTTGCGAAGCTTGGCCATCTATGGCGGTGTCAGCAAATCGGGTCAAATTGCCAAAATCCGCCAAGGAGTGGACATCGTGGTTGCTTGCCCCGGACGTTTGCTCGACCTTCACAATGACAAGGCCATCGACCTGACTCGGGTCGAGGTGCTGGTCCTGGATGAAGCGGATCATATGTTCGACAAAGGGTTTTTGCCCGATATTCGCCGAATTGTGCAACGATTGCCGATCAGGCGGCAAAATTTGGTCTTTTCCGCCACCATGCCCGCTGAAATCAAGCATCTGCTCGAAAACATTTTGGAGAACCCGGCAACGGTACAAATCAACCCCAGCCGCTCGGTCAAGAGCATTTCGCATCGTCTGTTTTCTGTCAATCAGAACCAAAAAACCAACCTGCTCATGTATTTGCTCAGCGAAGAGGCTATGCCCTCGACTCTGGTTTTCACCCGGACAAAGCACAAGGCCAAACAGTTGGCCCAAAAGCTCGTCAATGCTGGATTCAGGGCAACATCGCTGCAAGGCAACCTTTCGCAAAACAGACGGCAGCAGGCGTTGGAAGGTTTCAAAACCGGAGCCTATACCATTTTGGTAGCCACCGATATCGCCGCGCGTGGGATCGATGTTACAGGCATTTCCCATGTGATCAACTTTGACATGCCTGATACTGCCGAAGCATACATCCATCGTACCGGACGAACCGGACGAGCGGGCTGTACTGGCGATGCCTTAACCTTTGCCACGAGTGAGGACAAGCGTCTGGTGCAAGTGATCGAGCGCTCGCTCGATACATCCATGTCCCACCTGGAGGTCCCGCAACCGGCAAGTGCATATGCCTCTACGATGCCGCCACCTCCCGTGGCACCGAAAAATACGTCGGCAACCACTCTTCAAGGCAGCCCCAAGGGAGCGGAAAAATCACTCCAGGGAGCCCGGAAACATCGACGGCGCCCGACTCAATCGAACATTTTTGGACTTCCGCTCGCTGCACGGAGCAAAAAAAGCAGCGCATGCTGAACGGTTGCACAATGCGTTCAGCACCATTCATGGCATCCGATTCGATTCCGGGGCCACCAAATCACAGTGCGCTTAAAGCACAACCAAAGAGGAGTTATCAACATGGCTGAAGGAACTGTAAAATGGTTTAATGATTCTAAAGGATTTGGCTTCATCGCCCAAGATGGTGGCAAAGATGTCTTCGTCCATCATTCGGCCATACAGGCTGACGGTTTCAAATCTCTCCAAGAAGGTGATCGCGTCAGTTTCGAGGTGGTCGATGGTGCCAAAGGTCCGGCAGCCGCTCATGTCGTAAAAAAACGCTAACAATAGAGCCAACATGGGGAATTCCATCTGATATGGGATTCTCCATGTTGGCCATCGTCTATAGGTAAAGCGCTGGGGAGAGCAACGATGAAACGAACCAACTACAAGCAGGAAAAGCGATTGAAAGAGCTGGAGAAACAGCGCAAGAAGGAAGCCAAGAAAGAACGTAAATCCCAGAAAGAACAGGTTCCGCCGGAATCCGTCGAGGTCAAGCCCGAGGAAGACTCCGAATAACTGTCGAAATTGACAAGTCCGCAGCCGCATCTTTATGATCGGCGGCCTGCACCGGAGACGACCAGGCGCATCCGGTTGAACGGTTGCCACTTCCATGGATTGTCCGTTCGCGCCCGGACGGATCGTCCGCCGCCCCCACGGCGAATCTACCCCCCTCTCTCTCCTCCGTGCCCCGGTTCAGCCTGAGCAGCTTTCCGGCAAATCGCGCGGCACCCGCACACTCCCTCCGCCCCCGTTATCCCATGATGCCCGGCTTGAACGGCAAAACCAAGGGAACCAAAATCACGGTGACCAACATGACCAGCAGGGTCAAGGGCACGCCGATACGGACGAAATCAAAAAAGGTATACCGGCCCGGTCCGACCACCAGAGTGTTAACCGGCGAGGAGACCGGGGTCATGAAGGCGGCTGAGGCTGCCAGGGCAACGGTCATGCAAAACGGATAAGGCGAAACCCCCATCTCGCTGGCCACAGCCAGGGCGAGCGGAGTCATCAAGACTGCGGTGGCGGTGTTGGAAATAAACAGGCCCAATAGGGCGGTCACGGAGAAGAGCGCGGCCAGCATAACGCGCGGGTCCAGGTCGCCCAGCCGACCGAGAAAACCGGCCGCCAGCTCGATCCCGCCTGTCCGTTCCAGAGCCAGAGAAAAGGGTAGCATGCCGACGATCAACAGCAGGCTCGGCCAGTGAATGGCGCGATAGGCACTGCTCATGTCGATGCACCGGCACAGGCCCAGCAGCAGGCACCCCGTTAACGCGGCCAGCACATTGGGAATCGCCCCCCAGACCATGAGGCTCACCACCAGGGCCAGAATGCCCAGAGCAAAAGGCGCCCGGGTGTGGACCGGTACCGCGTTTTCCAGCTCGGCCGGCATATTCATCACGATCAGATCCCGCCGGTCGCCCTGGTGGATTTTGCGGATGGCATGCCAGGCACCGCCCACCAGCACGACATCGCCCATGGCAAATTTCGCCTCCAGAATGGGCCGTTTCCATGCCTTGTGATTGCGCTTGAGACTGATCACCTCAAGATCGTATTCGGTCCTGAAACCGGATGCGAGCACGGTTTTGCCGATCAATTTAGATTCCGGGGGAACGATGAGTTCCGCCATGCCGATCGAGTGAGAAATGCCGGAGAGATATGTGTCGGGAAACGGCAATTCCTTCAGATCGTTTTCCTGGCAGATCGATCCGATATCGAGCTGGGGATTGCGGGTGCTGGCAAAAAGTACGTCTTGGACTTCCAGCACGGTATCGGCCTGGGGGCTGAGGATGTTGGTGCTGAAATGTCTGCGTCGTTCGATGGAAACGATGTGGAGGCTGTGGCGGGAGCGCAGATTGAGCTCCGCGATGGTCCGCCCGATCCAGGGCGATCCGCTCTGCAGGGCCAGACGAAATCCTCGCCGTTTGAGTTGATATTCCTTGATCCAGGTGGAAAAGCACGGCTTTGAGGCGCTTGCGGCCGCAGGATCTTCTTTGGCGCACAGCCAGCGCCTGGCAACCAGCATATAGAGCACGGCGACCAGCAGAATGGGCACGCCGAATGGGGTGAAGGCGAAAAAGCCGAATCCTTCCAGGCCGTGCCGGGTCAATTCGGCGTTGACCACCAGGTTGGGAGCTGTGGCCACCAGGGTCATCATGCCGCTGACCAGCGCCGCAATGCTGAGCGGCATCATGAGGCGGCCGGGCGCTATCCCCAGATTGAAGGCCACCCGCAGCACCACTGGAATGAAAATGGCAACAACGCCGGTTGAACTCATGAAGGCGCCCACCCCGGCCACAATGCCCATGAGCAACAGGATGAGATGGGTTTCGCTCTTCCCTGCCCTGCGTACCAGCAGATTGCCCAATTGCTGCGCCACCCCGGTCCGAACCAATCCCTCTCCGATGACAAACAAGGCGGCGATGAGCACGATGTTGGCATCAGCCAGACCGGCCAGGGCCTCTGGCACCGTGATGATGCCGGTTAAGGGCAAAAGGATCATGATCAACAACGCCACCGCATCCATGGGCGGCCGGTTGGCGGCAAACATGGCAATGGTGGCACCAAGCAGGCCGAGCACGACAAGCAGATCACTGTTCATTTCGACGAATGCAGAGAGGAGAAATATCCAGAAATTTCAACAGAATACCGTTCAAGACAAAATCGACTGAATTGTCGTGGCAAACAGTATAAAAAAAAGCAGCTGCGGCCAGTGAGCGACCAGCGTTTTATCTACTAGTCGGCCACGTGTCAGCAACTGCTTGTTTATTTACTGGTCGGAACGAGAGGATTTGAACCTCCGGCCCCCTGAACCCCATTCAGTATCATTTTCTGTTATTTTATGTGGTTATATAAAAAATGCGGAAATTTTTCCGTATTTTTTACGAATGATGAATCGTTATCAGGGGTTCAAGTTGAGCGGCTGAGATGGTGTCCCGGGGCTTTACCATCGCCGCTGCAAGACCCCAGCGGGTAGCCCCATCGCCGCTGCCAGCCGTTCGGCCACCGCCTCACCGATAGGGCGCCGGTTGTTTTCCATATCAGAGATATTCTTCCGCGATACCCCTGCCTTTTCGCCCAGCGCCGCTTGAGTCAATCCGGCGTTTTCCCGACGGATGCGCAACGTGTCACCCGGCGTCATCTCGGCGCTGATCTGCTTATACCAATCGGTTTCCGTGGCGACTACCAACTTGTCATCGTCGTCTTCCACGATCTCCACATGCGCACGGAACTCGTCGCGCAACAGGGCGATGAGTTTTTCTGCCTTTTTCTTACCCCGCACCCGCACCCGCAGGTCAATAGGGGGCGTTCTCCCGACTTCCGGCATAATATACCTCTATCTCAATAGTTCCTTTTTCATATCGCCAGCAAGCGACCCAGTGGTAGCTCAAGTGGCAATGGTGTTCCGTGGTCGACAGTGCGCTGTAATTTCTCCAACTAGGCTGGACGGGTCCATGCTCGGCCAAATCGTCCACCAGTTGCTTCAGGCTTTTTTGTTCGGCCTTCGGCATCTTTTCCGCCTGCCGAAGAACCCGCCTTTTGATTGTTACCACATATTTCTTTTCCATGTCCTCATGGTACTCACAAAATGAGGACAAGGCAAGGGGAAAACATTGTTATCGATGAGCCTTCCTCCACTCCCACAACGGCACGATCTTCGGCGGCAATCTTCTCCATGCGCAGGATACCTGTATCGCACGATCTACATATATGATAATGTGTGATAAACTTATATCAAAATGGGAGGCAGACCAATGAAAAACGAACAATTGCGGCGCATGCATGAAGACGCCGGTTTCATCGCGGCACTGGACCAGAGCGGAGGCAGTACGCCCAAAGCCCTTGCCCAGTACGGTATCCCCGAGTCGGCCTTTTCCGGCGACGCGGCCATGTTCGACATGGTGCATGCCATGAGGACCAGGATTATGACATGTCCCGCCTTCAATGGTGAACATATCCTGGGCGCCATTCTCTTCGAGGACACCATGGACCGCATGGTGGAGGGCCTGCCGACAGCCGATTATCTCTGGAACAGGAAGCGCATCATCCCATTCCTCAAGGTGGACAAAGGGCTTGAGTCGCTAAACGATGGCGTTCAGATGATGAAGCCCATTTCGGACCTGGACGCCCTTCTGGACCGGGCCGCCGGGCGGGGCATCTTCGGCACTAAAATGCGCTCGGTGATCAAAGAAGCCAATCCTTCCGGCATCAAGGCCGTTGTCGCCCAGCAGTTCGACGTGGCCATGCGGATCGCGGCGGCAGGGCTCGTGCCCATCATCGAGCCGGAAACGGACATCCACAGCCCGGACAGGCAACACGCCGAGTCCCTGCTGAAAACTGCCGTGAAGGATCACCTAGCCGCCCTGGACCCAGCGGTGAAGGTCATGTTCAAATTCTCCATTCCCGTGGAAGACAACCTTTACCACCAGCTCACAACCGACCCGCACGTGTTGCGCATCGTAGCCCTTTCCGGGGGGTACAACCAGGCGGAGGCCAACCAACGTCTCAGCCGTAACAAAGGGATTATCGCCAGCTTCTCCCGCGCCCTGGTCGAAGGTCTCTCCGCCCAGCAAAGCGATGAGGCATTCAATACGAAACTCGACAGCTCGGTGAAGGCCATCTACGCGGCGTCGGCCACCTGAAAAAATCGGCAATCAGGCGTCCAGTAAAGGAAGGGGAGCACCTGAAGCCCCTCTCGAACCGGTATATGGGCACTACAGCCATATACCGGTTTTGATTCAGCCCAATGATGGGGCGAACACCAGGAGAGGGGTCGAATTCCAGTGGCCTTGATACCTGACCCGTACATCTTTGATCGGGATCGGTTCCCCGAACCAAGCGAGGGTGCGGAGAGGAATCATTTGTGCGCTTCTTGCACCGTCCCAGTTCAATCGACCACCACACCCCACCTCTCGTTTCGATTTGGTGGGGTGTGGTCGGATACTCATGGCTTTATCACCTGCGTGTATTGATTCATCCAGGGTAAGGTTATCAGCACAAAATCGTTCCCGACAGTATTTCCGGAACCCCAAACGCAACCTTCTAGAACCATCGCCAACTCGTTGAAAAACCTCGGTGTTTTGCGTAAATCCACCTCATTTATACACAGCTTTGACAGTTGTCCTCGGAGAAAGAAAAAGGGAAACGGAGCCGCTCCTAGGAAGGAGGCGGCACTTATCCAAAATCATCGACAAACCAGTAATTATCTGCATGAAAAGAGCACAGACAAGCGGCATTAACGCACGTCCTACTACGAATCAGATGCACACATTATATCATGAATTAAATTGCACAACGATATCTACTGCGCCTCATAGTTATAAGGCAACCTCTCGGTTGATATAACAATACTGTCAATGTATAAATATTGCGTAGACTTATCATTTTTCAAATAATTATCAAAAAGCACAATTTGCCTGAATTTCATCCCTGGGGTAATCCGCATGCCTAAATCATTCCCTATAGTAGTTACAGGAAATTCCGACCCATCAAGATAAAATTCCTGTATGGAGTTTTCTTGACCAACATCATTAAGTTTGAGACAAATTTCGACAAGATGCCATTCACCATCTGCCAGAAAACCCGTGATATTATTCCCTCCATTTAAATTTGCGGGATCCGACAAGCTGCTGACCCAATGAGTTGAAAGATTGCGTCTATCATTAATATTGAAATAAGCCGATGTCCCTCCATCAGGATCTGTTTCTCTTATCCATTGCGGAAGCCAATACCCAGAAACATGGTTAATTGAGGGGATCATGAATGGTTTTTTGTAGTATTGTTGACCTGCGTCAAGGTTTAAATAATGACTTGATACACTATCGTTTTTTGCCCAGAATCTACCCCAATAGATATCAGGATCACTTGCTCCGGTATAATATAATTCAGGGTTGAACGCATAAGCGCGTGCCACTTTCCACAAAACGGTTGTTTGTGTATTTCCAGGCGCTTTCGTATCAAAATCTAAATTTACAGGTGTTCTATACCAATACCTCAGCCATATTTTGTCATATCCATTGCGATCTACATTCCTCCATATCACATCGGGATCGGCAAAGTCGATATCAATACTCGCGGCCATCCAGTCGCCACGACCATAAAAAGCATACACCAAAGCTTTTCCACCATTGCGACCTACTCCTGATTGGACACTTAACACATGTTGTCCGGATGGAATAACGTTTTGCCCAGATACTCGAAAGCTCGTGGCATTCCACTGCGAGATGGCGAGGGCATGCGTATCTCTTACCGCTCCGGTATAGTCTTGAGCACTAGACCACTCAGGAGTCGAATTAAAATTGTTTTCCCAAATAACCATACCATCTTCTGGCCCCGGATCATCTCCTTGTTGACCTATGTATATCTCATCGAAAGCTCCCAATGGGTATACATGGCCAATAAACATATCTTGTCCAACAAAAGAAGGTAAGGCAGCACTCCAGCTAGGAGT
>JAITGO010000008.1 GCA_031280615.1 Desulfobulbus sp.
CGTTAACCGAAGTTCGTGGGGGGCTTTTGGACGTGTCGAGCTGTTGCCCGGCAATCTCCCACGGAGCCTGTAATCCAAGGCCCAATGCAATGATATCGTTGCCATTCATGATCTTCTCCCGTCATTTGGTGTGGATTTGATCCCTATATACATCAAATCCACACCAAATGACGAGGAGCCACGAAATATCGTTACCACGTACTGTGGTGGGCGACCTTGGCCTCCGAGTTCGTGAACTTGTCCGCCACGTGTGAACGGTATGAGGTTCAGATTCTTCGAGAAGTGGTAAGTAAAGATCATGTCCACATTTTGGTGTCCGCTCCTCCCCATATCGCTCCATCTGCCATCATGAGATGGGTGAACGGGTGGACTTCCCGAAAGATATTTGAAGAATTTCCCCACGTGAAGAGACGCTATTGAGGGCAGCACTTTTGGGCACGCGGCTGTTTTTGTGTGACGGCAAGCGAACTGACTAAGGAGATGATCGAAGAGTACCTTTCTCATCATTTTGAACCCAAACCTCATGACGGTTTCGATGTCGAGCCTTGAACCGGCTGCGCAGTCTGCCGGTATTGCTGGACTTTCAGTACGCATTTTCAAACCCACCGACTTTAAGTCGGTGGTTGTTTAGTTTTGGCGTTACCACGTTGGAGGTGTAATAATTGGAAACAGTTTGTTTCCGCTAAGTATAATAGTTGTTTTTTACACTGAATCAATCCTTATCCAGCAAATTTTTGCAGTAGTGGATCCTTTGAAAGTTAAGGTTAATCTGTTATCGGTAACTTCAACGATTGTATCGCGTGTTATCCATAATTTTGAGGAGCTGAGGGATTCTGCAGAAATCAAAGCTGCCCCTTCTACTTGTACTCCTTGAATCGTATCTGGAGCAGTTGGATCGCCGACAGTTACTGTAACGTGATACTTACCGTTCGGGACTGCATACTCCCAGACAGCTGTTGGAGTAACATGGATAAAAGTATCGTAGGCCTGATCGGGAGACAGTGAGCTGTTTCGATCTCGTGAACCCTGCGTCCCAGGAGGAACAGTCCACCCGTATCCTTTCGTGCTATCAAAACTATCGCCGCTGTCACGGATATATCCATCTGGGATGGACGAAGAAACTGGTTGGAAATTGACAGCAATTTTAACTGGAGGGGTTAAATTAATAGTTAATTGATATAATGAAACGGCACCATTATTATCAATTGCAGTGAGTGTTATTGGGTAAGACCCGGGGGTACCGTATTGATGCGTTGTATTTGCTCCACTTCCTTTTGAACCGTCCCCAAAATTCCAATGTAATTCAGTGATGTTGCCATCTGGGTCGGTTGTAGTGCTAGCATCAAAAGTAACCATTTTTCCGCTGATTGTATAGGTAAAGGTGGGTATCGGTGGTTTATTGCTTGCTTGGCTGTCAGTGATGGTGACTCTTTTGAGGCTTCCGGAGAAGTCGGCAGCAAAAGTTTGGGATATTGCAAGCATGACAAAAAGGAGAGTAGTAGTGGCTGTTGCCTGCGAGGCTTTGATGATGGAGGTAACGGAGGTTTTCATAGTGCTTCTCCTTGAATTTATTTTATAGCTATGAAGTTATCGGGTGTGTTTATTCTGTGATCTTTTGGGGTGGTCAATCTGCATGCTCGTTCAAGTTGGTTTGATCCTTAGGTGGAATGGCGCAAGTCATTTACCACAAGCAAAAGAAGACAATTTTATTTTCGGCGGTGCTAATCTTTGTTGAAGAGCATCGTGTCGTTTCATGGCACATAAAAGATAGTGTTAGAAGTGCTCTCGGGGCTGCCAGTTGTATTTATTGCTTGAATTGTGAAGGCGATTTGACCGGTTGGCTTGGTTGTTTCACAACTAAGCTGTCGGTCAGAGGGGCTGTCGCTTGTGCAAATCACTTCACCATTAATCAAGACTTGAAACCCCCTGATCGCGCTTTCCTTGACCGAGTCGAATTCCCAGTAAAATGTCGCCAGTGTCTTCTCCGACGGCTGATCAAGCGCAATGTAGCCAACGGTTTCCGCAGGATGAGCTACTTCCTTGTCTTTAGATTGTTCCTCCTCCACCATTATTTGAAATCCTGCGGCGGTTTGGCTCTTGACACGTAGAGCAGATGTATCGAGATCGTTGGAGGTTTGCATATCAGCAAGGAGTAGAGGTGCTTGGTTGAATCCACTTTGATATTTTCCACTATACCAAACATTTGTTACTGAATTTGCCGTCTTCCCTACCTCGTACTGCAAACTGCCGATGGTGCCGGTGCTGAGTTCCCAGGCGATATAGTTGACCGTCTCGTTGAGATGCGAGTTAGTGTTTTGCTCTTGCTCTCGATAGTAATAGGAAAAATTTGATGCCGTGATGTTTTTGATCCGACCGCTGACAGTATCCGTTTCATTCATCGAGGCTATGTTCGCGAGCACTACCGGAGCCTTGGCAAAGGCGGTGGTAAAGGGGACTGTTTTGAAATTAGTGGCTCCTGTGAAGCTACCGGCTTCGACAGCAGCGCCACTGGGCAGGGTGTAATGCCCCCTTTCTATGACCAGGTAGCTGATAGTTTCCTGCGGATGAATGCCATCCAAGTAGTTCCATTCTGTCAGCTTGATGTCAAAGCCGGTTTTGTTGACATTGCGGATGCGGACAGTGCAGGGCTCGCCATTGTTGAAGCTCGGTGGCCCGGCGACCACAATCGGGTTGGTGAACGATGTGCTCAGTGGAACGCGTATCCATTCGCTGCTCACAGCTACCTCGCCAGTTTCAATTTTCACCTCCGTTGGCGGCGGTGGCTCGACGTTGGTGGCAATGGCGACACTGCTGATACCGGTTGCCCCCTTGTCATCCGTTACCTGCAAGGTGGCGGCGAATGATGCCTTTAATGTGTAGGTATGGCTGACCGATTTGCCGCTGGCCGTACTGCCATCACCGAAGTTCCAGATATAGGTACTAATCGTACCGTCGCTGTCACTCGAACCGCCTCCATCGAAAGTGACGGTAAGTGGCGCCAAACCGTTGGTCGGAGTCGCGCTGATGACCGCTTGGGGTGCTTTGTTGACAGCCACGGGTGCGCTAACGATGACCGGGGTATCGATCCGGCCGCTTTGTCCCTTACTGTCGGTAACGGTCAGGGTGGCGGTGTAGGTGCCTGCCGAGGTGTAGGTATGGGCGGCGCTGGCGCCTATACTTGAAGCTCCGTCACCAAAACTCCAGCTGTACGAGGCAATGGAGGTATTGGTGGCGGTCGAACCGGATCCGTCGAAACTGACCGTGAGGGGCGCTGGTCCCGTTGCTATCGAGGTGGAAACGACAGCTGTCGGTGGTGTGGGCTCAACGACTGCAGGACGGGATGCCGTAATGGCGATGGTTGTCGTGTTGGTCGCACCGGCACTATTGACGACGGTCAACTTGGCCGTATACGTGCCTGCTGTGGCGTAAGTGTGGCTGGCTGACGCGGTTGTTGAAGTCGATCCGTCGCCAAAATCCCATTGGTAGCTCGTCACGCTTCCGGTTGACGCGGAGGCGTCGAAAGTGACCGGCAATGGTGCCGGGCCGGCAACGGTATTGGCGGCGATCGTAGCCTTCAATTCCTTTGTGATGGTGTCGGTGCTGCCGGTGTAGGTGAGGGCGTTGGAAAAGCTGGTTTCGATGTCATTGGTATCTATCGAAGTCAGCGTATAAATGGCCGGAGTGGTCATGAGGTCGGCGGTACAGGTCAGTTGCCGCGCGTTTGGATCGTTGATTTGACAGATCAGGTTTGAGTTTTGGTAAATGCGAAATCCCTTGATACTGCTTGTTTGATTGTATTCCCAGGAGAAACTGAGCTGTTTGGTATTGAACAACTCTGGATAGGCTGTGGGGTCAAAGACCAGGAGGTTGGATGGGCTGCTCTCACTGCCGCTGGCAGTTATCTCGACCACGCTGAAAGTCATAGTGTTATGGATGAGATCCGCCTTGCAGGAGATCGTGGTAGCGGCAGTATTGGTTGTCTCGCACAACAGAGCACTGTTCAGGTAAATCCGGTAACCTTTGAGATTGGTGGTGTCGGTTGGCGTTGCCCAGTTGAAGGTGAACAGCTTGCTACCCGTTGTTTCCAAAGCCTCGTGAGGTGTTTGATTTGGCGGAACTGTCGAAGGGATCGTTGGGGGATCGGGTACGGGAGATGCAATATCGGCTTCGGTTACGGTCACTTCAATAGGGTCGGAGTGTGGGCTTTCGGTTTCGTCGGCAAACGTGACGGTTAGAGTGACGCTGGTTGTGGTGCCCACAGGTAACGACGTCGGGCACTCCATTGAGATGGCGTCGGCATTCTCGCTTGTGCAAAGGAGTTTACCGTTTGCATACACATGGAATGCAGTAATGGATGGTATAGCCGGAGGAATATATCCCCATTCGACGCGAATGGACGGTGTTGCCAAGGCTAGGCCGGGCACAATGGAACTGAGCAGGAGAAATAGACGGATAATCCGAGTATACATTATTATCACCGCATGAGAAGAAGCAAAAACTCGAATGTCTTTGCAGGGAAGGTGCACGATGCGTGCCATGCGTTGTGTTTAGTCATCGGTCGAAAAATCAATAAGATATGGTGCAAAGTGAATTTTGACCAGTTGCCTCGATTACGTTTTGGTAAATTGACGGAATGGGGGAAACGTATGTCAGCGCACGTGCGATATCGCCCACTTGGTCCATTCATACTGGGCCGTCGAGAGATCATTCTTCTTGTTTTCCACGAAATCGGCCAAAGCCAAGGGAGAATCGAAGGTGATGGAATAATAGCCGTCGGCGTGGGCGCCACGACCTAGCAAGGTAGTCTTGCCGCTTTGGTCGCGTCCGACCATCAGGTCATGGTTCTTGTAGATGGTGGTGGTGCCGGTATGAGTGATGGTACCGTACTTGGTCTGGACATAGAAACGGTACGTAAAGCCGGCAACAGCGATGATCAGGATCAAAGCAACGGCCGAGGTGATTTTGGCGTACCGGGTGTGGCGTTGGGGATTGAAGATGTCGCTTAGCGATATCGGCACGAATTTCTTGATTGCCTGTTGGATGTCGGTTTGCCGTGCCAGACAGGGCTGGACCGCTTTACCGGTGAAATTCTCGATATCGGTAATGGCCTCGATATCCGAGGGATCGGCCATGGCGACCCGAAGAATTCTATCGCTTTCGAGGCACAGGGGGAGGACATCGTATTTGGAGCAGAGGTAGCGAGGGAGCACTCCTTTCGCCGAAGCGTCATATTCCTGGGCAACGCTGATGATCGGCGAATCGAACTGGGTAGAGAGCGTTTCAAGCAACTGGTCGCTGGTAATGGTACCCATCTTGACCAGAATCCTGCCCAGCCTGCGGTTTCCTCCGACCTGCATTTTCAGGGCACGATTACAGTCTTCCATGGTAATAAGGCCGGCATCGATCAGGAGTTCGCCTAAACGTTTTTTTTCTGACATGGTCATGCTCCGGAAAAAAGCAGTGAATAATTGAACCTGTTGCGCGCATGCCGGCTCGCCCATCGGCCGTGCTCCAAGCCTTTTGTTCAAGGGTGACAAAGGCTCTTCTCGCCCCGGCCAGAACGCGGCGGTCGCCGCGCTGTCACGTCTGCGCAAGAAGTTCAGTGAGAATCATTTTTGATGACGCTATTGTAACGTGTTTTGAGAGAATTGCGAAGAAAAGATAGGGCGAAAAACACGAAATTTTGGGATGAAGGGGGATGCTTCGGGCGAGATGGCGAGGCGTCGGGAAGAATATCCTAGGAGTACAATATCTTCCGCTGCAAAAGGGGATTTTCCGGACTTGGTAGAAAAGCGTAGACCGAAATATCGAAGGCCGGGCACCCGCACGCCAAAAGTCGAAACGGCGGCGGGTGCGGTCGGGACATTATTCGCCTGTCGTGATTTCAGGTTTGATTTTTTCGATGATTTTGCCGCCGATCCCTTTTACCTTGGCAAGATCGTCCACTGTCTGAAATTGTCCATTTTGAGTGCGATAGGCGACGATGGCCTCAGCTTTGGCCTTGCCTATCCCGTTGAGGGTTGCCAATTCGTCCGCAGTGGCGGTGTTGATGTTGACCTTGGCAAAGGCGGCGGCTGCAAAACAGAAAACGAACATAAGGGCCAGATACAATTTTTTCATGCGATCTCCTTGGATGAGGTGATGAGAAATGAAACTTTTGATTCAAGTATAGGTGCAAATGACTACACGAGTCAAATTGGAAAAAATATTAGTTCGTTGGGTTGCGCAAAAATATTGCCGAGAGCTTTTGGCGGGATGCTGCCAATCATCGGGGAAGTGTGGCCTCTGAATAAAATGCATACGAGTATCCGCAGAATTTGAGAAATCTGAATACGCGAAAGGAAGAGGCCGTCGTTCGATCCGGCCGAGGCACAAGCATGGGATATTATTTTCGACAAGTAGTGGAACAGTCTCACTGGCGCTCCCATCTGTTTATGGCGGTGGCGCTGTTGGTGGGCGCGCCGTTTTTCTTTTTGGGCGGGCCGGGATACCATTCGTCCCGTTCCTTTCAGGCGACTTGGGACCTGGGGCATCTTTTCTACTTTCTGGTATTCACTCTTTGGGCGCATAACCGTTGGAGCAGAAAAGGCAAGCTAATTACCCCGTTTTCTATCTTTGCCGCGCTATGCATTCTGGTTTTGCTGCTCGGGACGACGGTGGAGTTTCTGCAGATGTTCGTCGATGGTAGGTCTCCTGACATTTTCGATGTTCTGCGTAACCTGCTCGGCTGTCTGGTCGCCTTTGCTTTCTGCATCCGGCCGAGGCTGTTTGCGGCGTGCTGGCGGCAACGCGTTTTTCAGTTCGGGGTGTCGCTGTTGATCGTGTTGGCTGTCTATCCGCTGGCACGGGCGGTGTACGACGAATCTGCAGCCAGGCACCAGTTCCCGGTATTGGCCGATTTCGAAACGCCGTTTGAATGCGATCGCTGGGAGAATGTCGGACAGCTGCAGAGAGAGCAGGAATATGTCCGGCATGGCAGCTGGGCGGCCCGGCTCCAACTCTCGACGGCGATGTATTCGGGGGTTGCCCTGTTCCGATTTCCCCGTGACTGGCGCGATTATCGCATCCTGCATTTCAGCGTCTACAATCCCAACCAGACCTCGCTCCAACTCAACTGCCGCATTCATGACACGCACCACGGGGAGCACGGCATGGATTTCGAGGATCGTTTCAATCAGGCCTTTACCCTGGCGTCGGGATGGAACGACCTGGTGATTTCGCTGGACCAGGTCAAGGCGGCACCCCGGGGCCGGACCATGGACATGGAACATATCGAGGGTTTCGGCCTGTTTGTCGCCCGGCAGCCGCGGCCGCAGGTGATTTATCTTGATCACATCTATCTCGACAGGTAATACCCGTGAACAGAATCTATCATCCCCGGTCCTTTCTCTCACTGCTACTCACCGGCTTTATTTTTGTCGCCCTGCCTTTGGTTGTGGCCCTAGGTAGTGCGATCCAGATTCTCGACGGATTGGTTCAGCAAAGTGCGGTGGCCGTGTTTCGCTCTGCGGGCCGGGTGGACAACTGCCGCAAGGTAGCGGAATTGCTCAATCGCGAGGAACGGTCGGCGCGGCTCTTTTTGGTGTTGGGCGAAACCGAACATCTCGAGGATGTCACGGCCAGGCATCGGGAAATTGAGGACCTGCTGGGGCAGTTTGCCGTTCTGAATCCTGACAGCGAATTGACAGGGTTAATCGAACAGCTCCAAAGCAAAGAGCGGCTCCTGATCGAGAAGCTGACGGATCTTTCCGGCACGGCGACGGAAAGAAAAAACAGGCAGGAAAAGGCTGTTACCGGCTATAGCGAGATCGGGTTGCTGGTGGAAGAACTGGAACGGTCGAGCAACGGCTTGATGATCAAGGAAGTCGACGCCCTCAAGGAGCGGGTGCAAAGCAACAAGAATACCCTGACCTGGCAGATCTCGGGCTTGATCGGCTTCAGCGTGTTGTTGGTGGTTTTGTTCATGTCCCTCATCAACAAGCCGGTCAGCCAGCTGGACCGGGGCATCGAACGCTTGGGCGAGGGCGATTTTTCAACCCCGATCGTGGTCTCGGGTCCCCGCGACCTAGAGACGATCGGCGAGAAGCTCGATTGGCTGCGTAAGCGGCTGAATACCCTGGATCGGGAGAAAGTGCGAATGCTGGCCCACATTTCCCATGAATTGAAGACCCCCTTGTCCTCAATCAAGGAAGGAGCGGGCCTGCTCAAGGATGGCCTGGTCGGCTCGCTGAGCGACCAGCAGATCGAAGTAGTGGGCATTCTTGACAATAACTGTAGCAAATTGCAGAAACTCATCCAGAACATCCTCGATTTCAACATGGCGCAGGCCAAGGAAGTGCCGCTTGATGTCCAGGATGTGCGGATCGATGCCCTGGTGGCCGATGTGGTTGAGGATCACCGCAACGCCATGCTGGCCAGGAATATCCATTTAAAGACGGAATTGCTGCCGGTGCAAGTCAATGGCAATTCGCAGCAATTGAAGACGGTTCTTGATAATCTCCTTGCCAATGCCGTCAAATTTACCCAGGATGACGGCGAGATCGGCATTATCATGCGGCGGAAGGGACAGATGCTGCGGCTGCTTGTCGAAGACAGCGGCCCTGGCATCAGTGAGGAGGACAGGGCTCAGATTTTTCTTCCTTTTTTTCAAGGACAACAGAAAAATCGGTCTGTAGTGAAGGGGTCTGGCTTGGGGCTTGCAATAAGCAAAGAATATATTCAGAACAGCGGCGGAACGCTTCGACTGCTCCCCAGTGAACAAGGGGCGTGTTTTGAAGTGGTCATGCCGTGTAGTAGGGAAGAAGCGCCATGAGGAAAGCATATTGGGTGAGTATCTTGGTAGCTGGATCGATGTTGAGCGGTTGTGCGGGGCTTTGGCGGGAGCCTGAGCCGCCCAAGGAAGTCATCAAGTTCCAGGAGACGGCAACGGATGCCATCCTGGCCTGCACCGCCGAGAACAAAAAGTATTCCCGCAAGGAGTTCAACAGCGCCTACAAGGCCGCTTTTGCCGATGCGAATCGACCCGATAATGCTGCCCCATCCGCTTTGGTGTGCCTGAGCCTGCATCAACGGGCAACCTACAAGCAGTTCAAAGGGGGAGTGGAGGTGCTTGGCCGATATACCAAGGCGCATCCGGAGAGTACGCCCAGCCTGCGGGGACTTATGCAACTGTTGCAGCGGCTGGACCAGGAAAAGATCGGGAAATGGGCGCAAAGCAGCAAGAGTTCGGATGCGAAAGAAGAGTTGGAAACTGAAAACAGGGATTTACTGGAGCGCATCGATACCCTGGAAAAGAGTTCAACCGAGGATCAGGCTCGGATCAAGGGCTTGCAGCAGCAGATTGAACAGCTGAAAAATATTGAGAATATCATAAAAAATAGGGAACGGTAATATATGGGGCGTCAATACAAGATTCTATTGGTTGACGACGAGGCCGATCTGCTTCGTTTGTGGAAACTGCGCCTTGAAAGCAAGAACTACCAGGTCGCGGTTGCGTCCAGTGGCGAGGAGGCCCTGGCCACCTTTTCCGCGTTCAAACCCGACGTGGTGCTCACCGACCTGCGGATGCCGGGCATCGACGGCATGGCCCTGTTCGAGGCGGTCCGCTCGCTCAATAAATCGGTGCCGGTGATCATTATCACTGCCCATGGGTCCATCCCCGAGGCGGTCGAGGCCACCCGGCAGGGGGTCTTTTCGTTTTTGACCAAACCGATCGAGGGGGCGATCCTGCTCCAGGAAATCGCCAAGGCCATCGAGGTCACCTGCGGCGGCAGCGGCGACATTGCTGAAAACCGCGATGAATGGCGGCAGGACATCATCAGCCAAAGCGCGATCATGGAAGAGTTGCTTTCCCGCGCCAAGCTGGTGGCCGAAACCGATTCCACCGTGCTCATTCGGGGAGAGAGCGGTACCGGCAAGGAGTTGCTCGCCATTGCCATCCACAAGGCCAGCCAATTCCGCCAAGGCCCCTTTATTCCGGTGAATTGCACGGCAATTCCCGAATCTCTGCTGGAATCCGAACTGTTCGGCCATGTCAAGGGATCGTTCACCGGTGCGGTCAAGAGCTATGCCGGACTGTTCCAATCCGCGGACAACGGCACGCTTTTCCTCGATGAAATCGGCGACATGCCCCTACATATCCAGGTCAAGCTGCTACGGGTGCTCCAGGATCGGCAGATCCGGCCGGTGGGCAGCCCCCGGCCGGTGCCGGTCAACGTGCGTATCATTTCGGCAACCCATAAAAACCTGGAGGAGGCCATCCGCGAAAATACCTTTCGCGAGGACCTGTTCTATCGGCTGAACGTGGTCAGCCTGGAACTCCCCCCCCTGTACAAACGCAAGGAAGACATCCCTTTGCTGGCCGAGCATTTCGTCGGCATACTCACCAAAAAGAAGGATGGGCAGGAAAAACGGTTCACGCCCGAGGCCATGAAAATCCTGGTCGAGGCCGAATGGCCGGGCAATATCAGGCAGTTGTACAATGTGGTCGAAAATGCCGTGGCCCTGGCGACCTCCTCCCTGATCACCGAGGATTTGCTGTTCGACGCCATCAAGCAGCATCAAAAGAAGATCCTGCCCCTGGCCGAGGCGCGCCGGCAATTTGAGCAGCAATACCTCATTCAGTTGCTGCAAACCACCCAAGGCAACGTCTCGCAAGCCGCCCGCCTTGCCCAGCGCAACCGGACCGACTTTTACAAATTACTGAATCGGCATCATATCGTGCCGTCCCTGTATAAGGATTGAGGCTTTCTTTTTGCTGTTGCTTAAATGCGACGAAAATTGCGCGTTCCCGGCGAGAGGGCGCAGAAACGAAGAGATCTGTTGTCCTTAAAAAGAGACAGTAGTCATGGGGGCGGTTGGCAGGCGAGGCAGAAGTAGGTGGCTCTACCCGCCAGAGCGGTCTTGACGATGGCTTGGCCGCAACGCGGGCAAGAGAGATGCTCGCGGCCGTACACCTGGAAGTGCAGCTGGAAGTAGCCGGGATGGCCGGTGGCATTGAGAAAGTCGGCAATGGTGGAGCCGCCGGTTGCAATCGCTAGCTGCAATATCCGCTGAGACTCGGCTGCAATCCGTTTCCAGTCGGCCGCGGTCAGTCGGCCCGCCGGGGTCTCGGGGTGGATGCGGCTGGCAAACAGAATTTCGTTGGCGTAGATGTTGCCGATACCGGCAATCAGCCGTCCGTTCATGAGCAGCGACTTGACCGGTGTTGTTTTGCGGTCCGCGAGCCGATGCAAATGCGCGGCGGTGAATTCGCGCCCCAGCGGCTCGATTCCCTCCCTGGCGGAAAAGGCGCTCTCGGCGTTCTCGGCCGCATCCGCCGGCCAGACCATCACGGCCCCGAATCGGCGGCTGTCATTCAAGCGTACCTGCTTGCCGTTATCCAATGTCAGAATTAGATGATCGTGGCGATGGCGCGGCGTGCTGCCATCGAGCAGGCCCAGCTTGCCGGTCATGCCCAGATGGATCACCAAAACCGCGCCGTTGTCCAGCCGCACCAGCAGATATTTGGCCCGGCGGTCGATGGTCAGGATGCGGCGTTCAAGGATGTGCTCGTGCAACAGGCGGCGCGGCATCGGGGTCCGCAGCCGGTGGCCGCTGACCGCGATGCCGACCACGATCCGGCCGGGCAGGTGGTCGAGCAGGCCCCGGCGGGTGACTTCCACTTCCGGCAATTCAGGCATGGGCGTCTCCCGTGGCGCAGGCCAACAGATGACCATCCACCTCGGCCAGGTGCACCGTGGCGGCCATGGGCTTTGGTTGGGCGATGCGGCATTGGGCTCTCCAGCCCGATGTCTTTTGATCTTGTTCGAGCCGCGTCAGGCGAATCCGGCCAAAAAACGACGGGTGGTCGGGCAGCAGGCATTTCTTCACCGCCTCCTTGGCCGCCCAGATCAGGCCGAGGCGGGTGAGGGGGGCAAGCTCGGAATCGATCAACGCCAACTCTTCTCCGGACGCAAACCGTTCCGCCACCCCGGCGAGTTTCGGTGTCAGCTGCTGGATGTCGACGCCGCAACTCCCCGTTCGGCATGCCAGGGCCGCCGCATACCCATGGCTGTGGGAGATGGAGACAATTGCCCCCGGGCAGTCCGCCGGCACGTGTTCGAGACAGGGCCGGCCGTGGGTGTCGGCCAGGATCGAATATCGCTGCCACGTACAGGGCAACGCCTCGGCGGCGAGCAGTCGGTGCAGGCAGTATTTGGCTGCCACGCGTCCGCCCAACCATTCCACTTGTCGCTTGGGATAGCGGAATCGCTGGAAAATTTCGCGTTCGTCCGGCGCGAGCAAAGGCGCAAGCGCCCCGGGCTGCTCGATCAGCGGGGGCAGGAGCCGCAGATCCAGCAGGGCCAGGCGGCAACGGCTCGGCGCAAGTATGCGGTACCGCTCGGCCAGGCATTCCAGATGGGCCGGGAGGAGTTGGCAGGTCTTGACGGAGCTTTCCGGACAAATGCTTGTCATGGCACATGGATCCGGTATAATCGGCCGGCCGCCTCCGGCGCCCTTCTCCGGGTTCCGGCCGCGGGTTCTACGTTCTGGCCGGGCAAGGGGAGCCGAAGCCGGGACAATAGCAATCCCCCGTTCACGATTTTGGACACAAGCCTATGCCAACATTGCATGATTTGACCTTTTTCGACCTGGTGGTCGCCGCTCTTTTTCTGCTCTTCATGGTCCGGGGGATTTGGATCGGCTTTGTGCGGCAGCTGGCCGCTTTTTTCGCCCTGGTCGGCAGTTATGTCATTGCCGGACAATATGCGGACAGAATCCTGCCCTGGACGGAGCGCTTCGTCGACAATCCCAAATTAACCTTCTTCGTCAGCTTTGCCATCCTTTTCGTGGTCTCGGCCCTGGTCTTTACCCTGATCGGCAAGGTGCTGCACCGGTTTCTCCAGATCACCCTGATGGGCTGGCTGGACCGGCTGACCGGGCTGCTGCTCGGCTGCGCCAAGGCCGTTCTGGTCGCCTCCCTGCTCTACATGCTGCTGGCCTCTACCTTGTCGGCCACCAACGAGATGCTGCGCAAATCGTATTCCGCCCCCTATCTCAAACAGAGCGCGGAATGGTTGCGCTCGTTCGTCGACGATCCTCGGATGCGCGGTTATCTAATGCAGAAGGAACCTGCCATCCTCAACGATCTGCTGCCGGAGAAACCTGCGGAGCGAAAGCCCGAACAGAAGAAACCGGCGCAGACCTGACGCGTTATTGTCCCGTGGTTTCGTGTTTCCACCCGGTTGCACGCATCCCTCCGCATGCGGCCGGCCGCCGAATCATTGCGGTCGATCCGGCTTCGAGCCGACGTTTTCTGCCGGAGTGGGACGGACCACCGAGACCTTGGCCAGGGCGACACCCCATGGAGGTGGAAGCCCCGGGGCTGCATTGATGGCGGCTATGGAGCGGGCTTGGGAGGATTGTCGACAGGTACGGCAAAGCAAGCGGGGCGAATTTTAGGGCTATCGCACCGTATTTTCACCATATTCCGCCTCAAGGGCAATATGCGGCTTTAGAGATCCTGAACGGTTCCGGGCAAGTGACCCACGGCGGTCTCCCGGAGCGCGCTTGCCACCGCAAATGCCCCGCCACCAACGCTGGGTGGTGCTAGGGAACGGACAAAGTGCAGAAAGGCGAGCAGATTGTTTTGCTCAAGAAAAACGAGACGGTCTCAATCCTCGGCCGCCCCGGGCATCGGTGGAAAAATTCAGGGGCTGGAATTGATCGAGATGCAGGCAACTATCTCGGCAAGGACCGCATCATTCGTTTCGACGACGAATACGAAAAAGGGCGGGGCGAGAACAGTTTGGATGCAAACAACGAGGTTTGTTCGCCCGGCTCAGCTCTTGGCGACCGGCATGGGATGTTTGGCTATGTCCAGGGCGTGCAGCTTGTGGAAAGCCGTGACATAGCCGTCGAGGATACGTTTGTCGTTGTCGGAGACATGGAAGAATTCGACGCCGCTGTGGTGCCAGCCCGCGTCGCTTGCGGAATAGACGATCCGCCCCATCACATCGATCAGCTGGTCTTTCAGACCCAGCGTGATCATCACCTGCTGCCCTTTCGGTAACGGAATGTGCGTTTCCATCAAAATCCCGCCTTTACTCACGTTCAGGGTCCTCGCCATGGAATATTCGCTTGGCCGTCCCTGGTCGTCCACAACGAGATAGTCCAGCAAATTCAGCGATTCCGGGCGAATATATCGTCTGCGTTCCTTTGACATTCCGTATCCTGTCGGTCGGCGAGCAAGACTTGCGGGGTGGTCTTGCGGCGGTTCGGCAAGAGTGGGGCGAAACCCGCGTCCACCAGTGTCCTGCCAGGCCCAATACTTACGTTGGGTGAAGAGTACCGCCTGGATTTCCGTTTGTCAATCAAGGGGATGGCTCAAAAGCCGGGGCGACATTTTTGTTTCTTGATTCGAGAAAAATATCAAAAATGTTTCGTTTTTTCTGATTTTTCAGGGATGTTTCCCGATAAAATGTTTTGATATCATGTTGTTATGAAATAAATATCTCGCTGGTCTTGAATTTGAATGTTTTCGATAACGGCAAAGGTGGCTGCCAACCGACACCGACGGCTTATTGGAATTCATTACTTTTTTGTGCGTTTGTGAAAGAATATTTGCTTAATCGCCACCTCTTTGTTAAATTGTTTTCAGTTTTGATACAAAAATGTTGATTTTGGAGGGTTGATGATCAACGGCGCGGATACGGCATTCATCCTGGCGGCTGCGGGATTGGTGCTGCTGATGACTCCCGGACTGGCCTTGTTTTATGCCGGCATGGTGCGAAGCAAGAATGTTCTGGCAACCATCATGCAAAGCTTCATCCTGATCTCGCTCGTTTCGCTGGAGTGGGTGTATCTCGGGTATTCGATGTCCTTCGGCCCCGATGTCGGCGGATTGATCGGCAGCCTGTCCTGGGTGGGGCTCAAGGGGGTTGGCAATGCCCCGAGTGAGGTCTATGCGACCACGATTCCGCACCTGGTGTTCATGGTGTATCAGTGCATGTTCGCGGTGATCACCCCGGCCCTGATCGCCGGCGCCTTTGCCGAGCGGGTCCGTTTTCTCGCCTTTGTGGTATTCAGTCTGCTCTGGGCCGTTTTGGTCTACAACCCGGTCTGCCACTGGATTTGGGGCCACGGCGGCTGGCTGGCCAAGTTGGGCGTGCTCGATTTTGCCGGCGGCCTGGTGGTGCATGCCACCTGCGGCGCGGCTGCCTTGGCATCGGTCATGGTCATCGGGCCGCGCAAGGGATACGGCCAGACCAACTTCATGCCGCACAATCTGCCCATGACCATGCTGGGAACCGGCCTGCTGTGGTTCGGCTGGTTCGGATTCAACGGCGGCAGTGCCCTGGCGGCCAACGAAGTGGCCGGCACCGCCTTTGTCGCCACCCACCTCGGCGGCATGGCGGGTATGATGATGTGGACGGTCATGGAGTGGATCAAGCTGGGTAAGCCCACGACCTTGGGCGCAGCCTCCGGTGCCATCGCCGGATTGGCCACCATCACCCCGGCCGCGGGATTTGTCGGACCGAACGGGGCGATTGCCATCGGCCTAATCGCCGGCGTGGTCTGCTATCTGGCGGTCAACCTCAAAAGCCGGTTCCACTTCGACGACTCCCTCGATGTGGTGGGCATTCACGGAGTGGGCGGGGTGACCGGCACTATTCTCCTCGGCGTTTTCGCCACCAAGACGGCCAATCCGAACGGGGTGGACGGCTTGCTGGCCGGCAATGGGGCGCAGGTGGTGCATCAGCTGGTAGGGGTCGGCGTGGTTTGCATTTATGCGTTTGCGGTCAGCTGGATCATCCTCAAAGCGGTGAACGAGGTCATGGGTCTGCGGATCAGCGAGGAGGCCGAGCACCAGGGGCTCGACTATACCGAGCATTCGGAGACCGCCTACAATTAAGGCATCCAGCCGGCAGCGGTTGAAGATGCTTGAGCTGCAGCTGTGGAGAATGCAATGAAAAAGATCGAAGCCATCGTCAAGCCGTTCAAGCTCGATGAAGTCAAGGATGCCTTGAACGGCATCGGCATCAAGGGGATGACCGTGATCGAGGTCAAGGGCTACGGGCGACAGAAGGGGCATACGGAGATTTACCGAGGAGCCGAATATGTGGTCGATTTCGTTCCGAAAATAAAGCTGGAGATTATCGTTCCGGACGAGCAGGTGGATCAGGTGATCGAGACAATCCTCACTGCGGCCAGGACCGGCAAGATTGGCGACGGCAAGATCTTTGTCCTGCCGGTGGAGCAGGTCGTGCGCGTCCGGACCGGGGAAACCGGTAGCGAGGCCGTCTGATGGTCCAGACGCTGCGGACCAGGCAGGAAACCCTGGCCGAGTCCTGGAGGGAGGGACTCAGTGGACAGGAAATTCTGTGCCGTTCCGCGGCATTGGTCGATGTCTACGTCGCCGACCGGTTCGATTGCGCCCAGGCGGTACGGCAGGCCGAGGGCGCCATTGCGGTGGTGGCCCTGGGCGGGTACGGTCGCCAGGAATTGTACCCCTATTCGGATATCGATCTGCTCCTGCTCCACGACCGGCGGTCGAAGAAATCGATGCAGGAAGTGGCCGAGGCCTTACTGTATCCGCTGTGGGACGAAGGATTCGAGGTCGGCCACAGTGTGCGTGGCGTCAAGGACGCCATCCAATTCGCCTTGAACGATTTCCATTTCCGGGTGTCTCTGCTGGATGCCCGGTTGATCGCGGGTTCGCCCGCATTGTTCGATGAGTTGCGTGCCTGTTATGCCCAGCAGGTACTGGATGGCCGCCGGCTCGATTTCGTCCGGACCATGGATGCCTTCAAACAGGAGCGCTGGCGGAAATTCGGCAGCCATGCTTATCTGCTCGAGCCACATGTCAAGGAAGGCAAGGGCGGACTTCGGGATATCCAAGCCATGGGTTGGGTGGCCAAGGGCGTGTTCGGCCTGCAGGATCTCGACGCCATCCAGTCCTCGGGCATGCTGGAGGCCGAAAACCGGCAAGCCTTCGAGAGTGCCTGGTCCATGCTGCTCAAGATCCGCAATCGGCTGCATCTGCTGTGCCGCCGCAAGAACGACCACCTGATCTTCGAGTATCAGCAGGAGGTGGCGCAGGCGTTCGATTATCGGGATTCCGAGGGCATGCTCGGGGTCGAGCATTTCATGCGGGATCTGTACGGCCACCTGCAGACCGTTTCTGTGGTCACCGATCTGTTCTTTGAGCATGTGCACGAGGTGCTGGGGCTGACCGTCGGTTCGGCGCCGGAACAGCAGCTGGAACGGGGGATCGTGCTCCGCGGGGGCACCGTGCGGCTCGCCTCGCTGGAAGAACTGACGGCGCGGCCCCTGCTGCTGATGCGGCTCTTTCTCCAGGCGGGACGGGCTGGCGCGCCGCTGCACCATCGCACCCGGCAGAGCGTGGCCAGCCATTTGTCCCTGGTGGACGATCGATTTCGGGCCTCGAAGCGGGTCGCCAAGGCCTTTTTCGAGTTGCTGACCCAGGTGGAGCCGATTTTTCCGGTACTGGAGGCCATGCTGGCCACCGGGCTGCTGACCCGCTACCTTCCCGAGTTTGCCGGGGTGGAATCGCTGGCCCAGCACGATCTCTATCATCTCTACACCGTTGACCGCCACCAGTTACAAACGGTGGCCGAGCTGAAGGCGCTGCAGCGGGAACAGCCGGAGCTGTTTGCCGAAGTCGGCCTGCCCGAGGTACTCTATCTGGCCGCGCTCCTGCACGACATCGGCAAGGGCCGCCGAGCCGACCATTCGGTCCTCGGAGCGGAAATAACCGCCGGCATCGGCGCCCGGCTCCATCTGGCGCAAGAGGAGTGCGCCACCCTGGCCTTTCTCGTCCGGCACCACCTCTATCTGCCGGAGAACGCGCTGCGGCGCGATTTCAGCGACCGGGCCTTCATCCGCCAGGCCGCGGAACTGATCGGCAATACCGAGCGGCTCACCATGCTCTACCTGTTGACCATCGCCGATTCCAAGGCCACCGGCCCCTCGGCCTGGTCCGACTGGAAGGCGAGTTTGCTGACGGAGCTGTATTTGAGTCTCAAGGCCTGCCTCGGCGCCGAATGCCACCTCCGCAGGTTCGACCGGGAGGAAGAGGCCCAGGGGGTCAGCTGGCTGCGCGAGCAACTCCTGGTCCAGCTGGACGGCGAGCCGGTGCGGATGAATGTCCAGAGCCTGCCGGCGGATTATCTCTTGAGTTACAGCCTGCCGGCGGTGCTGCACCACCTCCGGGTGCACGCCGACAGGGCGGCGCGCCTGAGCCAGCAGGTCCTGCTTTTTCCGGAAGCGGGCGAACGCTTTTGGTCGTTACTGATCATGGGGCAGGACCGGCTCGGCCTGCTGGCAAAATTTTGCGGGGTGCTGGCTTTGCACCATCTGAGGGTGCTGTCGGCCCAGATCTTCACCTGGCCGGACGGCACCGTGGTCGATACCCTTGAAGTGGCTCCCGCCATCCAGCGGAATTTCGACGAGATGGACTGGCCGGAGGTGGAGCGGGATCTCAACCTGGCGGTCAACTACCGGTTGGACGTCGGCTACCAGCTCCACGCGCGCAGTTACCTGCAGCAGTATGGGCCAAACCGGCCGGTGCAGCAGCTGGAGCGCAAGGTGGTCGTCGACAACCGGACCTCGCAGCCGTACACGATCATCGAAGTCCACGGCAGCGACCACCGGGGCGCCCTCTATCAGCTGACCCAGACCTTGGCCGATTTCGGGCTGTCCATCCACCGGGCCCGCATCGCCACCGAGGTCGAACAGTTGATCGATGTTTTTTACGTGAAGACCGGGACCGGAGACAAGCTGACCGATGGCGCCGCCATCGACCGGGTCCGTGCGACCCTGATGCAGGTGATCGGCGAGGATACGGCCCTGGCGGCTTGAATGCGACCGGGCGTTTTTATCCATGTATAATCCTATCCGGATACGACCGGATTACTCAACCAACCCCCAGTTAGAAGGAGCACAGTTATGACCCGCGATCAGATCATGGAAATTATCAAAGAGAAAAACGTCAATTTTTTCCGGATCCAGTTTGTCGATATCTTCGGTTTCATGAAGAATATCGCCATCCCGCGCAGCCAGATCGAAAAGGCGCTGGACGGCAAGATCATGTTCGACGGTTCTTCCATCGAGGGATTCGTCCGCATCAACGAGTCGGACATGTACCTCAAGCCCGATTACAACACCTTCGTGGTCCTGCCCTGGCGCGAGAAGAACGGCTGCAATGCCGCCCGCATCATCTGCGACGTGTACAATACGAACGGCACCCCCTTTGTCGGTTGCCCCCGCAACAACCTGAAGCGGGTTTTGGAAGAGGCCAGGCAGCTCGGCTACACCATGAATGTGGGCACCGAGTGCGAGTTCTTCCTGTTCCGCCGCGACCATGACGGACGGCCCACCACCATCACCGACGATGTCACCGGCTACTTCGATGTCGAGCCCGACGACGGCGGCATCGAGTGCCGCCGCAAGATCATCCAGACCCTGGAAGCCATGGGATTCGAGATCGAGGCCTCGCACCACGAGGTCGCCGAGGGCCAGCACGAGATCAACTTCAAGTACGCCGACGCCATCACCGCGGCCGACAATACCGTCACCTACAAATGGGTTGTCCGCTCGATCGCGGCTGAATTCGGCCTCCACGCCACCTTCATGCCCAAACCGATCTTCGGCATCAACGGCTCGGGCATGCACACCAACCAGTCGCTGTTCAACCTCGACGGCACCAACGCGTTCTACGATGAAAAGGCTCCGCTGCAGTTGAGCGAGATCGCCTACAAGTACATTGCCGGCGTGATCAAGAATGCCCGTGGCTTCTCCGCCGTTACCAACCCGCTGGTCAACTCCTACAAACGCCTGGTTGCCGGGTACGAGGCGCCGGTCTACGTGGCTTGGTCCGCCTCCAACCGCTCCGCGCTCATCCGCATCCCGGCCTCCCGCGGGCTGGGCACCCGGACCGAGGTGCGTTGCCCGGATCCCACCTGCAACCCGTACCTGGCCTTCGCTATGATGCTCAATTCCGGCCTGGACGGCATCAAGAACAATCTTACCCCGCCGTCCTCCACCGACGTCGATATCTTCGAGATGACCGCCGCCGAGAAGGTGGCCGCGGGGATCGCCAGCATGCCCGCCAATCTGTACGAGGCCGTCCAGGAACTCAAGGCCAACCCGATCGCCAAGGAGACGCTGGGCAACCACATCTTCGAGAAATATATCGAAGGCAAGGAGAAGGAGTGGGACAACTACCGCCTGGCGGTCACCGACTGGGAGTTGGACAACTACCTGAGCCGGTACTGATACCGCGTGGTATACGGGCCGTAGGACGGCAAAGGGCACCCTTTTTTGGGTGCCCTTTTTTTTCGACCGCCAGTGAATATCAGCGGATTTTTTTTGTGATTAGTGCTATTTAACTTACAAAGTCATGGCGAAATCGCTTGCCGATGCCAGTCGGAGCGGCAACCGCGCACCGCCGTCCGGAACCTCGGCCCCGCAGCTGCGGGCCATTCCGGACCAGACGCAGGCGACGGCTGTTTTTCCCGATGAAGGCATAGTCTTTCAGCAACGGCTTCGCGTATAATGTAACGATGTGATTGGGATATTGCGGCGTCCGGCCTCGCCCGGCGGGCCGCGAGAGGGGGAAGGGTGGCCACATAGCCACGGGTGGCTTGCCGCCAACGGAGGAGGGATCCATGCAGAGCGGGCAAATCGTGCGGACCGACTTGACGAAGTCGCCCCCGGCCATCGAGTTCCGGAACCGGCGGACCGACACGCAGCGTTTGTTCAACTGGCCGGCCGCCGAATTTCTCAGCCAGGGCAAGGAGGGGGCGCTGCCATGCGCAATCTGAAAAAGCTGGTCGGCAGATTCTATCACCAGGTTCTGCTGGTGTTCGGGGCCTTTCTGATCATGGTGCTGGTCAGCTATGTCTATGTGAGCAATATTGTCAGCCGCCAGATGCAGATCATCGGCGACGGCAGCATGGATTCCATCCAAACGGCCGTTTCCGCCAGCCTGAAGAATACCGAGCTGTTTTTCACCAACATCATCCACACCCTGCAAGGGATGCTCAGTGCCGGGAGCAGCAACCAGGAGATATTGCACTATCTCCAGGAGCTGAATCTCTATTTCAATACCGAGCGCTCGCCCCTGCCGGATTTCATGAAGATCTACGGCTATATCCGGGGGGAATGGCTCGACGGTTCCGGCTGGGTGCCGCCCCTCGGCTACCAACCGGAAACGCGGCCCTGGTACATCGGCGCCAATCAATATGAGCAGGAAACTTACTTTTCCGAGCCGTATATCGATGCGGAAACCGGCGGCATCTGCGTCAGTTTTTCCCGGAAACTGTTCGACCGCAGCGGCAAGCCCCAGGGCGTGCTGGCGGTGGACCTGAAGCTGGCCCTGATCACCTCCTACGTGCAGCGGCAGCAGATTGCCGGCCACGGTTACGGCGTGTTGATCGACAACGAGATGAACTTCATCGTGCATCGCGACCAGACCCTGCTCGGCAAAAGCATTGCCGCTGCCGGCGGCGATTACCCCTTCCTGGCACGGATCCTCCAACAAGAGGCTCCGGTCTCGGCGGTGAATTTCCGCGATGCCGACGGCGTGCCCTGCGTCATGTTCTTCCGGACCATCTTCAACGGCTGGCATCTGGGCGCCATCATTCCCAAACAGTACTACTACCGCGATGTGTATTCCCTGGGCCTGATGCTGGGTGGCCTGAGTTTGCTGCTGGCCTCGCTGCTGAGCTATCTGCTGGTGCGCTACCGGGCGGAAAAGATCCGCTCGGACGAGGAAAACCTGAGCAAGGATGCCTTCCTGGCCCGGATGAGCCACGAAATGCGTACCCCGATGAACGCCATCATCGGCATGACCAACATTGCCAGGACCACCGAGCTCGAACAAAAAAAGACCTATTGCCTGGATAGGATCGACGAGGCCGCCAACCACCTGCTGGGCGTGATCAACGATGTGCTGGACATGTCGAAAATCGGGGCCGACAAGCTGGAACTTTCCGAGACGGATTTCCTGCTCGCCGATTTGATCCGGCAGGTCAGCACCATCATCGGCTTCAAGATCGAGCAGAAAAACCAGAATTTTACGATCGAGATCGGTGAGGACGTGCCCAAAGCCCTGGTCGCCGATCGCCAGCGTCTGGCTCAGGTCATCGCCAACCTGCTGAGCAACGCCAACAAATTCACGCCCGAGAACGGACGCATCCTCCTGCAGGTGGAGCGCATCGCCGGCGGCAAGGGACAGGGCGCCGAAGGCGGCCGGATCGGGCTTCGGTTCACGGTGGAAGACAACGGCATCGGCATCAGCGCGGAGCAGCAGAAGAAACTCTTCAATGCCTTCGAGCAGGCCGACGGCAGCATTTCCCGTCGCTACGGTGGCACCGGCCTGGGCTTGGTCATCTCCAAACGCATCGTCGAGATGATGGGCGGTAAGGTCTGGATCGAATCGGACAAAGGCCGGGGCGCCCGCTTCGTCTTTACCATCCGCACCCGCATCGGCACGGCCACGGAGACCACCCTGGAACAGGGCGAGCCCAGGGAAGAAAAACCAGCGAATTACAGCGGCAAGCGGATTCTTTTGGCCGAGGACGCCCCGCTCAATCGGGAGATCGTGATCGAGTTGCTCAGGAATACGGGCCTTGAAATCGCGGTGGCCGAAAACGGCCGCATCGCCTGCGAAATGTTCGCTACCGAGCCGGAAACCTACGACATGATCTTCATGGACATCCAGATGCCGGAAATGGACGGCTACGAGGCGGTCCGGCGCATTCGCGCCATGAACATCCCCTGGGCCGCGAAGATCCCCATCGTGGCCATGACCGCCAATGTGTTCCGCGAAGATATTGAAAACTGCCGCGCGGCCGGCATGAACGACCATATCGGCAAACCGCTGGCCGTGGGCATGTTGATGGGCAAGCTGCAACAGTACCTGGCCTGATCGTCGGACTCTGCCATCCCCGCCACCGCCCGGCATGACGCCCCGATCCCGGTTTCCGGACTCGGGGCGGACCCTTGCAGTCGTCCGGGCCAGCGCCAGATCAACGCTTCAAATCCGCCGTCAATTCGACCAGTTCCTTCTCCAGCAGGGTTTCTTTTTCCAACAGGGTCTTGGCGCATCGTTCCAGGACCTCCCGGTTGGTCTCCAAGATGTTCAGGACCTTGGCAAAGGTTTCATCGATGATGGTGCGCACCGAAAGGTCGATCTGCTGGGCGGTACTGTCGCTGATCTGGCAGCCGTTGACCCCGTGGCCGCCCGGGCCGAGGAAGTTCGGCTGGTTGTCCTCGTAGACCACGAAGCCGATGGCGGGATCCATGCCGTAGCGGGTGACCATGTTGCGGGCAATGTCGGTGGCCCGGGCGATGTCGTCGGCGGCGCCGGTGGAGAGATGGGCGAACACCAGCTTTTCCGCCGCCCGGCCGCCGAGGAGCACCGCGATTTTATGCTCCAATTCTTCCCTGGTCATGAGGAAGCGGTCCTCGGTCGGCCGTTGCAGGGTGTAGCCCAAGGCGCCGATGCCCCTGGGAATGATCGAGATCTTGAAGACCGGGTCGGTGCCCGGCAGAGCCAGGGCGGCCAGGGCATGCCCGACCTCGTGGTAGGCGACGATCTCCCGCTCTCTGGGGTTGAGCAGCCGGTTCTTTTTTTCCAGGCCGGCGATGATCCGCTCGATGGCCTGGGTGAAGTCGTTCATGCAGACCTCGTCCGCCTGCCGCCGGGTGGCCAGCAGGGCGGCCTCGTTGACCAGGTTGGCCAGGTCGGCTCCGGAAAAACCGGTGGTCAGGTCGGCCACCTGGGCGGGATCCACGTCGTCGCCCATCTGGATTTTCTTCATGTGGACCTTGAGGATGGCGATCCGTCCCAGCTTGTCGGGCCGGTCGACCAGCACCTGGCGGTCGAAGCGGCCGGCGCGGAGCAGGGCGGCGTCGAGGATTTCGGGCCGGTTGGTGGCGGCTAGCAAAACCAGGCCGCTGGACGGGTCGAAGCCGTCCAGTTCGACCAGCAACTGGTTGAGGGTTTGCTCGCGTTCGTCGTTGCCGCCCAGCCCGGCGGCGGTGCGGGCCCGGCCCAGGGCGTCGAGCTCGTCGATGAAGATGATCGCCGGCGCCGATTTCCGGGCCTGCTCGAATAGGTCGCGCACCCGGGCCGCTCCCACTCCGACGAACATCTCGACGAATTCCGAGCCGCTGATCGAGAAAAAGGGCACCTCGGCCTCGCCGGCCACGGCCCGGGCCAACAGGGTCTTGCCCGTGCCGGGAGGGCCGACCAAGAGAATGCCCTTGGGCATCCGGGCACCCAGTTTGCCGTAATCCTCGGGCGCCTTCAGAAAGTCGACAATCTCCTGTAATTCCGCCTTGCTTTCATCCACCCCGGCCACATCGTCGAAGGTGACTCCGGTTTGGCGTTCGACATAGACCTTGGCCTTGGACTTGCCGATGTTCATGAAGCCGCCGCCCAGCCCCTGCTTGTCGGCGAACTTGCGGAGAATGAGCATCCAGATGCCGAAAAACACCAGGGCCGGCACCACCCAGGAAAGAACCGTGGCCAGGAGCTTGCTTTCGTACACCTGGGTGAAAGGGACGTTGAACTTGGACAGATAGGCGGCCAGGCCGGGATCGACTCGGTTGGCGATGACGATCTTCTTGCCGTTGTCCGGTTCCTTCAGGGTACCGGCAATATACTGTTCCCGGATGGACAGATCCGCAATCTTGCCCTGCTGGAGCAGGTGTTCCAGTTCGCTGTAGGGCACGGCGCTGATGGTCTGCTGTTCGGCCCAGATATCGTGGATGACCAGGATGCAGAAGACCGCGAAAATGGCAAAGAACGCATTGAATTTATGCTTGTTTTCCATGGTGATGCCCTTGCGGGTGTCCGCGTTGGTTGACGGGGATGGCCGCCCCCGCAGGCTTGCGAGGCGGATCGGTTATTGCAACGATCCCTGGATGTGGTGCATGGTCGCCTCTTTGACGATGTCGATCAATTTGGAGTCCGGAGCGTACGCTTCTTCGATCAGGGCGCTCTGGAAGCCGGGCAACTCCTTGAGCAGCAAGCGGTGGAATCCTTCCACCCGCTCCGGATCGAGACTGCCCGGTTCTACCGGCATGAGGGCCGTGACCTTGACCGAGATCTCCCCGTCCAGCCGCTTGAAGACAGTGACCAGGGTGCAGCGGCCCTTTTTCAGCTTGGCCGCCTTCTGCTTGTATCGCTCCGAGCGGGCGACGAATTCGTGGATCACCGAGGCCAGGGCGCCGGAGGGGCCGGGAAAATATTGGCCCCGGGCAAAAACATTGGCCAAGACCAGGGCCAGTTCGCCGGTCTCGACCCGTTCCATCGATTTTTTGGTAAAGGCGAACACTTCCGGATTTTCCGGGATAATGCCATCTTGGTGCTCGCCGACAATATAAATAAAACGATCTGCCTGCCTGTTCTTCACCCTTTGCCCTCTCTTGCTGGCTGTTATTATTCTAACACACTCTCTTCATTACCATAATTGTCCCCGATTGGGGAAGTTTCCTGGCCGTTTGGTCCAAGTCGGACCGAGCGGGAAAGCGGGGGCGCGGTTGCCAAGGCCAAAGTCGCGTCGCGTGGTACATGCAACCGTTGACAATGATGGGGATACTATATGCAAGAGAGGCGTGCTTGCCAACCCGACCTCCCAACGGGCGGACGGGATTTCGAGGATTGCGGCGGGAGGACGAGAGACCGCATCGCCTGCGGCCGTTGTGCATGAACCAGGGCCGCGCTCCCGCACCTCGATATCGGCGCGATTGCGCCAAAAAAATACCGGGAGTTTTTCGAAGGGATACCCGCATGTCGCCCGCAAGGGTTTATCTCTGAATTTTTTCGGAAAAAAGGTATGCATGGCCGAAAATGGCGAGTAGTTCCCGAAAAAAAGACTACAGTTTCGGCAAAAGGAGGTGGATTTTGCTGAACTCTGAAGATCGGGCACGGTACTTGGCATTCAAGGCAAAAGATGTGCGGTTTGACGGCCATTTTTTCGTTGGGGTGTCTTCCACGGGTATTTATTGTCGTCCGGTATGCCGGGCGAAGCTGCCGAAGCCTGAAAACTGTACTTTTTATGGGACGGCAGCGGCGGCGGAGCAAGCGGGTTATCGCCCGTGCCTCTTGTGCCGACCGGAACTGGCTCCCGGCACCGGCCCCGTTGACGCGACCCTGTCCCTTGCGCGCCGGGCGGCAATATTGCTCGAGGAGAACTGCGGGAGTGGGCAAAAGCTTGAAGAGTTCGTCCGCCGCCTCGGTTGTTCGGGCCGTCATTTGCGCCGGGCGTTCGCGGCTGAATACAACGTGACGCCCGTGCAGTATCTGCAGACATGCAGGTTGCTGCTCGCCAAGAATCTGCTGACCGACACCGATCTTTCGGTGACGGATGTGGCGATGGCCGCCGGATTTGGCAGCTTGCGGCGCTTCAACGACCTTTTCAAAAAACAGTATCGGCTTGCGCCCACCGCCCTGCGCAAACAGGGGGCAACGGCAACGGGGCACGATAACGATGTCACCCTGACCTTGGGCTACCGCCCGCCGTACCGGTGGCAGCAAATGCTGGATTTCCTCGTCCACCGGGCCATATCCGGCGTTGAGGCCGTCAGCGATGGGGAATACCGGCGCACCGTGCATTGTATCGGCGGCGAGCAGCAAGACGTGTACGGCTGGGTGCGGATACGCCACCGCCCCGAGCGCAACGCCCTAGCCGTCACCGTGGATTCCGCGCTGTTGCCGGTCCTGCCGCAGGTTCTGGCCCGGATCCGCCATCTGTTCGATTTGTATTGCGATCCGGCCGCCGTGTATGAAACCCTCGAGGTGATGAACAACATCGGCCCGGGGCTATGCGTTCCGGGCACCCGCCTTCCCGGTTGTTTCGATCCCTTTGAAATGGCGGTACGGGCCGTGTTGGGGCAACAGATCACCGTCAAGGCGGCCGGCACTCTGGCCGCAAGATTGGTGGATGCCTACGGCACCCCGGTCAACACCGGCCTGGAAGGGCTGACCCATGCGTTTCCTGCCGCTGGCGATGTGGTTGCCTTGCGAGGTGCAATCGCCGACCACCTCGGGCCGCTGGGAATAACCGGTGCGCGGGCCAACACCATTCTGGAGCTGGCAAGGGCGGTGGTGGAAGAAAAAATAGATTTCAGCATCTGCGCCGAGCCGCAACGGGAAATACGAAAATTGACGGCCATCCGGGGTATCGGCGAGTGGACCGGTCAATATATCGCCATGCGGGCGATGGGCTGGCCCGATGCCTTTCCTCACACCGATTACGGCGTGAAGAAAGCGCTGTCGCCGCGTACGGGCAAGGAACTCCTGGAAACGGCGGAAGCTTGGCGTCCCTGGCGCAGCTATGCCACGATCAATTTGTGGAACTCTTTGTAACCTTTATTAAAAAAGGAGAATGCCATGTTGTATTCCACGCGGTATGCATCACCTGTGGGGCCACTCACCCTGGCGAGTGACGGGCAGAGCCTGGTTGGACTGTGGATGGCAGGGCAAAAGTATTTTGGCGGCACGGTCAAAGGCGATTTTTGCGAACAAGACGACCTACCGGTGCTTGCGGATGCAAGGAAATGGCTCGACGCCTACTTTGCCGGAAAAAAACCGGCCATAGCGGCGCTACCCTTGGCTCCCGCTGGCGCCGAATTCCGCCAGAGCGTGTGGGGCATCCTGTGCGAGATTCCCTACGGCGGGTATGTTACCTACGGCGAAATCGCCAAGCAAATGGCCGTCCGAATGAATAAAAAAAACATGTCGAGTCAAGCTGTGGGCGGCGCGGTGGGGCATAACCCCATTTCGATCATCATCCCTTGCCATCGGGTTGTGGGGGCAAATGGCAGCTTAACGGGCTACGCCGGCGGTATCGGTAAAAAAATCAAGCTGCTGGAGCTCGAAGGCGTTGACACATCCAACTTTTTCGTGCCCAGCAAAGGTACCGCCCTGTAGTATCGAAGACCGCTCCTTCGGCGTTGACCGTCTTCCATAACCGCTCCACAAACACCTTGTCCGCCTGGCAAGGCCTCCATGCCGAGTTGACAGCCCGGTCCTTGATCGTCCGGACAAATTCCTCGTCAGTGCATTGCCGAACTCGGTCGGTATTGTCGATTTCATGCCTACCTTTTATGCCTACCATGGCGGTTGGCGCAAGACGGCCTCACCGCATTTTTACAGGCGCCTTACCGTAACTTTCTCGATAGTTCGTCGACATTTATCGGCTTGCCGATAGATCGAGCATAGCGATGGCTCTGCAAATTTCGACTTCCTCTTGGAGGCGCATTCATCGACACTTGACGAGGAGGAGAGCAGGACTATTCTTGTTAGAAACGAGCAATCTCTCTGCAATGTACGTAAAAACGTAAGGAGTCTCTCATGCTGAATCATAATTTCCACGATGTCATTTCCCAGGAAGGTATTGTCGCCATCGTATCCTGGGGAAACGGTGAACCCCATGTCGTCAATACTTGGAACAGCTACCTGATTATTCAAGAGAACGATAAAATTCTCATCCCCGCAGCCGGAATGCGGAAAACGCAGGCCAATACCGAGATCAATGACAAAGTGAAGCTGACCGTGGGCAGCAGGGAAGAGGGAGGAAAAAAGATGGGCAGGGGATTTTTGCTTGAGGGAACTGCAAAATTTCTAAAATCTGGCCCCGAGTATGACCTCATGAAGGCAAAATGCCCGTTCACCAACCGCGTTCTCATCGTGACCGTCACCTCTGTCACAAAAACGCTGTAAGGCTCACTGCTGGCACAGCGTAAACGAACAAATGTCCCATCGAACTCTATATTCATTTACCAGGAAGTTAGCTGTCCCGTGCGGTTCATTCCGTCATGCACTCAATGCCCACCGATCCGAAATCGGTGGGTTTGAAATTACGCACACCCGTTGAACGCCATGACGGACAAAACAGGGCCGTTGTCAAGCGGTTGTTGGCGGTCGCCAACGCTGTCTGTCCGGAGCGACTTGAAAAAAGAGAAATATAACCGGGGTGCTTGGCGCCTGAACCATGTGTTTTGGATAGAAAGCATCTCCGATTTCTCTCTATTTTTCCTCTCTTGTCTTTTCGCCTATTCCCGATAGGTTACGGGGTCATAAAGAAGGAACATTGCCCCGGATGTATTGCCGCCTGCGGATGGCCCGCGCAGGGCATGGACCGGTTGCCGGGTTGGATCGAGATACCGGCTTGTCAGCCACCCCTGGACACGGGAGCGGTCATGCTTGATGTCGCCTTGAAGTTTCTGCGGGATGAGATAAACGCCGTCTTGGCGTTCCGCACCGATTCGGACGCCGTCAAGGTTCTGCTCACTCGGATCGCCGACGAGACGCAAGTATGCCTTTACCATCGCAACATCGGCTGTTCGGTCATCAATATCGAGGAAGTGCGGGTAGCCCCGGCGGGGCTGCCGGTAAATAGCGGGCCGCCATTTTTTCCTGTTGACGTCGGGCAGACCGAGGCATAGGATTGCCGCCCGCATTCCGGCCGCCCGAAGGCGGTGGCCGGGCCGCATCAACGAGACGGATGTATGAAGAAAACGCGAACCGGATACGAACAAGGCCAGCCGACCGCCATGGACCAGGCGCTGCCCGAGGTCTTCGCGACCAAGCAATGGGGGGCGCAGTGGCGGCTGTTCCGCCTGCTGAGCAAGTGGCCCGAGGTCGTCGGCGCCGAGGTTGCCCAACTGACCTATCCCGCCTTTTTTCGCCGCGAGGCCTTGTGCATTTTTGTGCAAAACTCCGCCTGGATGCATCATTTGCAGTATGTCAAGGCCGAGCTGATTACCCGCATCAACCAGCACCTTGAAGGCCAGCCCATCACCGACATCCGCTGGCAGCTCCATGCCCCAGCCCCGCCGCCGCCCGTGCCGCCTGCCCCCGGCCTGCGGGAGATCGACGCCCACCAGGAACACTCCTTTTGCCAGATGACCGAAGCCATCGCCAATCGCGAATGCCGCGAGGCCCTGCAGCGGCTGTGGCGCTCCTTCGCCGCTCACAACGAAGTGGAATAAGCTGGCGCCGCTGCTTTTTTCTGTTTTCTGCCTGCCTAAATTTTTGCCCAACCGGGTGCTTTTTTTGCGCTTTACCTGGAAATAGGCTATGGTAACGGCTGTATCTTTTGGTTCCGATTCACAGATTTTTTCCGATACGGCAATGAAACTCGTTGAATTAATAGGCAATACTCCGCTGGTTGAATTGAACCGGCTCAACCCGGCGGCCGGCAAGGTGCTGTTGCTGGGCAAACTCGAATCCCGCAACCCCGGCGGTTCGATCAAGGACCGGGTCGCCCTGTCCATGGTCGAGGCGGCCGAGCAAAGCGGCGAATTGACCAGCGATAAGATCCTGCTGGAAGCCACCAGCGGCAACACCGGCATCGGCATGGCCATGGTCTGCGCCGCCAAGCGATACCGCTGCCAGCTGATCATGCCCGAATCAGCCTCGATCGAGCGGCGGCTGATCATGCAGGCCTATGGTGCGGAGATCATCCTCACTCCGGCCAAGCGGGCCACCGATGGGGCCATCGAGAAGGCGTACGCGCTTGCCCGCGAGCATCCCGACCGCTATTTCCTTGCCGACCAGTTTAACAATCCCGCCAACTGGCAGGCGCATTACCGGAGCACGGCCCCGGAAATTTGGGAACAGACCGGCGGCCGGGTCACGGACATCATCGTCACCTTGGGTACCTCGGGCACGGCCATGGGCTTGTCGAAATGGTTCCGCGACCATCACCCCGAAGTCCGGGTGACCGCGGTGGAGCCGTATCTCGGCCACAAGATCCAGGGGTTGAAGAACATGAAGGAATCCTACAAGCCGGGGATCTTCGACAAGACCATGCCGCATGCCATCGTCAACGTGGCCGACGAGGACGCCTTTGCCACGGTCCGCCACCTGGCCGCCGAAGAGGGCATTTTCGCCGGCATGAGCAGCGGCGCGGCCATGTTCGCTGGCATCCAGCGGGCGCGGGAAGTCGACGGCGGCTGCATTGTGGTGATTTTGCCGGACGGCGGCGAGCGCTACCTGAGCACCACCCTTTTTGTCCGCAAGGAAAAGGTCGAGGAGGAGACCGCCCACCTCAGGCTGTTCAATACCATGACCCGCAAGAAGGCGATGTTTCGTCCGATCCGTGACGACCGGGTCACCCTTTACGCCTGCGGGCCCACGGCGGCCGAATCGCCCAACCTGGCCCATTGCCGCCGGTTCATCGTCGCCGACCTGATCAACCGCTGTTTGCGTGCCAATGGTTATGCGGTGGAATTGTTCATGAATTTCACCGATCTCGACGACAACACCATCACCGGTGCCATCAAGGCGGGCGCCGATCTGCACGCCTTCACCGGCGGCTATATCGACGAATTCAAACAGGCCATCGAGATCCTCAACGTGGAGCGGGCCGCCGGCTATCCACTGGCCTCCGAACATGTCGGCGACATGCTCGATATCGCCCACGATCTGATCCACAAGGGCTATGCCTACGAGAAGCTGGGTTCGATCTACTTCGATATCTCCAAGTTCAAGAAGTACGGACGTCTGTCCGGCATCGACCTGAGCAAGATCAAGGTCGGCCAGACCGTGGACCTCGACAATTACGAGAAGGACAATCCCCGCGATTTCACCCTGTTGAAGCGCTCGACCCTGGCCGAGTTGAAAAAGGGCATCTTTTACGAGACCGACTGGGGCAATGTCCGGCCCGGATGGCACATCGAGTGCTCGGCGATGTCGACCAAGTATCTCGGCGAGACTCTGGATATCCACACCGCCAGCCAGGACCTGGTTTTCCCGCACCACGAAAACGAGATCGCCATTGCCGAGGCGCTCACCGGCAAACCCCTGGCCAATTTCTGGCTCCATTCCGGCCAGTTGCTCAAGGACGGCCGCAAAATGGCCGGCGACACCGGCAACGTGGTCACCCTGCGCGAAGTGCTGGCCAAGGGCTACACCGGCCGGGAGCTGCGCTTCATGCTGATGGGCGTGCATTACCGCAAGCCTTTGTTGTTCTCCTATAAACGGCTGGATGCGGCCCGGACGGCACTGCGGCGGATCGACGAATTCACCCGCAAACTCCTGTGCCTGCCTGCCGGCCTGCCCCATCCCGAGGTGGCGGCTTATGTGACCGAGCTGGAAAAGCGCTTCGTCGAGTCGATGAACGACGATCTCAACATCTCCGGGGCCATCGGCGCACTGTTCAACTTCATCAAGCAGGCCAATCCGATACTCCAGGCGCGGCAGCTGGACCGGGACCAGAAGCAGGACGTGCTGGAGGTGCTGCAGCTGATCAACGGGGTGCTCGGCGTGCTGCGGCTGGAACACTGTCCGCTGACACCGGAGATCGACCGGCTGATTCGCCAGCGCGAACGGGCCCGGCAACTCAAGGACTGGACCGCCGCCGACTCCGCCCGCGAGGAACTGCTGCGCAAGGGGGTCACCATTCGCGATACCGCCGCCGGTCCGGTATGGGAGCGAATCGATAGCTGAGCGCCGCCTTGCGCCGAAGCGATGCGGCCGGACGCGCTTGTCTGGACGGCGGCGTATCCTCGCATAATAGTTGCGTTTGCACGGCTTCCCCGGTACATTGCGCAACCGATCTGGCGCCAGTAGCTCAGCTGGATAGAGCAACGGCCTTCTAAGCCGTGGGCCGGGGGTTCGAATCCCTCCTGGCGCGCCAATATAATTTTTTAGGCACTTAACCTGTTTATGTGACTCTGCCCCCTTGGAACGTAAGTTCCAAGGGGGCTTTTTCGTTTTCGCCCGCCTGCCCGCTTGAATGCGTTGTCCAGCGCCCGCAAAACGAAGGCCCTCTTGGAGCGTCATCGCGTTCCAGGAGGGCCTTTTTGTTTTGGCGTCGGGTGTCGGCCGCTGATCAGCGGGAGCAACCCGGCAAAGGGATCTGTCAGCCAGAGAGTGCCATGGGCTGAGTAATTAAGCCGTAGAAAACAAAAAGGCCGTAGGTGTTGGCAGCACCGACGGCCTTCCTGAAGTCTTGAGACTTCTGCAAACAACTATCCATTGGTTGTTTGCAGATTAACCGAAAAAAAGCGGTGTGTCAAGAAGCTGGGATAGTTTTTTGTTTTCTCCGGCCGGGGAGAAATGAAAATTATGGAAACTATTTCCATTGGTTACGGAAAATTTCGCACGCCCGACTGGATCGACGGCATCAAGATGCGGCCCGGTGTGCAAAAAACCTACGAATATCTCGCCATGGCGAGCAGGGGCGCGGATCATGCCTACCCGTCCCTGGATTGGCTTGCCAAAAAGGTCAAGGTGACGTCCCGCAGCATCCGGAACTATCTCCGGTTTCTGATCGAGATCGGCCTGGTCGAGGCAAAGCGGGAACGAATCAAGGGCCGGCTGCGCAAGGTGTTCTATTTCCTTGCTCACCCGGCGATAGCAGAAACAAACCGGAAAAATTTTCCGGTCACAGCGGAAGAATGTTCCGACCATCTAACTAAAAGGAAATGTTGTACTAAAAACCCCCCTTACCCCCCACAGGGGGAAGCCGCTGTCGCGGCAGGAGAGAGCTATGAGCCTACGCAGAATCAAACGCCAACGTCTCCGGAAATGGGCGAAGGAGACCTTCAACGAAGCGATCAAAGCGGTGGAGGCCATCCGGGACCGTCAGAAAGTGGAAACGAAGATGCCCATCTTCCCCATCCTGCCGCCGAGCCGTTAGCGGCAATACCTCCCGAAGTCCACGCAATGTGGACGAATATCAAAGAATCGCTGCGGGATTCGCTGGGCGCAAGCGCGTTCAGCCTGTGGATCGAACCGATCCGGTGCCAGGACGTAACCGATGCCAGCGTTTTGCTGACATGCCCCGACAAGTTTTTCGCCGTGCACGTGGCAAGGCACTTCCTGGCAGCGATTGAAGAGGCGGCAAGTTCCACAGTCGGCCGTCCCTTGAAGGCCGATCTGCACACCCAGCCGCAGAATTT
>JAITGO010000019.1 GCA_031280615.1 Desulfobulbus sp.
ATTGCCGTCATAGCCGTAGGTGAAGTTGCCCTGGGGCGTGGACAGCCCGGTCAAGCGGCCGCCGGTGTAGGTGAAGCCCAGGGTTCGGCCCAGGCTGTCGGCGATGGAAGCGACTTCGGCGCCGCTATAGGTATAGCTCAGACTGGCGCCGTTGCGGAAGGTGATATTGGTCAGGCGGCCGGCGCTGTTGTAGACATGCACATCCCGATTGGCCAGGGTGAGTCTGAAGCCGCCGGTGATGCGCGTAATGGTTTGCGATGAGCCGAGCGCGGCAATGTAGCCCCCCTGCCCGTCCGAGGCGAACGCGACATGGCGGCCGTCTTTCTGGACCAGGGCGATGGAGCTGGTGTTGTCGATCAGCCGTTCGGTCAAGGGGCAGGACCAACCGTAGCCCATGATGCCCGCTTCCGTGGACTGGCTGTTGTAGAATCGCTGGAAGGCCATCCCCTTGACGGCGCCGCCAAGGACGATGTCGGTTTCGACCAGATACTTATTGCCCGTGGCAAAGTTGATCCCATGCCCGCTCAGGTAGGGCTGCGAGCTGGCATGGCCATCGGCAAATCCAACTTGAAGCGCCATCAGGGTCAGCAGGGAGGACAGCAGGATCGGACGAATGTTGCGTGCTTGAAATCTCATGGCGCACCGCTCGGGTAAAAGTGTAATATTCGATTGTTTTTATAATATCCAGTAGTTACTTGCAGATGCCGGGAGGTCTGGAATCCTGTGCTGAGCAGGTTTCTTCGCTTTTCCTGTAACCGTATAAGCCTGGTTCGGTTTTATACGGGTTTTCCCTGCAAGCATCTTTGCTGTCCGGGGTACCGTCACTATGAGTGTTGGCAGATTCGTATCCACATATCAAAACCCAGTATCCTGTTGCGTGTAGCCGTTCGACGTTAACAAGAAAGCAGCCGCAAAAAATACGTTGAGATGGATTACGGTTTTCATTGTTCGATTTTTTGTGGATTCACACGTCAAGCTCATTTGGTTTTGATGTCATCCACTCTGCCGCTGCCCCTGATGAGGAAGCCGAGGATAGCTTCCAGTTCGTTGTCCGGCTGAGCCTCCTTGAGGTCCTGAGCCAAGTCGCGGGTGATGGTATGCCAGGCGCCGTCCTGCACGGTTGTCCCCAGGCCGTGATGCACATAGGTGTCGGTGCCGAGGCTGTTGCTGTTTGCAGGCGTGTAATACAGGTAGCGGAAACCGTGCTTGGTCTGGGCGGCGATATAGACCACAAAAGCCTCGTCATACCGCATGCTCCATTCGATGAATTTAAAGGTGGTATCGTACCAATACTGGCCGTCGGGGTTACGCAGCCGGAAACCGTTGGTTGTACCGCTGCCTGTGCATTCGATGACTCGATTGCCGCGCAGATCGTCCTGCACATTGGTAATGGCCGCGCCGGCCGGATCGCTGTCGTAGATATCCCAGCCAGTGAGCTGCCCAGCCTCGGCATCTTCATATACCTTGACCGACGGATGGGAGGCCGCGCTGGCGGGATCGGTCCCCTGGGCGATCTCGTCACCGTCCGCAAAGCCGTCACGGTCGGTGTCGGCGGTATAGGGATCGGTGCCATTGGCGAGTTCCTGGGTATCGGTCAGGCCGTCGCCGTCAGAATCGTGATCCGGAGGCAGAGCTTTCCGGGTAGCGATGTCGTCCACCTTGCCGCTGCCGCGGATCAGGAAACCGAGCACCTCCTGGAGTTCATTGTCGGGCTGAGCCTCCTTCAGATCACGGGCCAGATCGCGAATCACAGTGTGCCATTGTCTGTCCTTGACCTTGGGGCCGAGGCCGTGGTGCACATAGATGTCGGTGCCGAGACTGCTGTTGTTTGCGTGCGTGTAATAGAGATAACGGAAGCCGTCCTTGGTCTGTACCGCGATGTAGACCACGAAGTCCTCGCTGTATCGCATGCTCCATTCCATGATCGGAAAACCAGTGAGGTGCCAATCTTGTCCGTTGGGGTTCCGGAGACGGAAGCCGTTGGCCGTGCCGCTGCCGGTGAGCTCAATGACCCGATTGCCGCGCAGATCGTCCTGTACATTGGCAATGGTCGCTCCGGCCGGATCGCTGTCATAGACGTCCCAGCCGGCAGTGTCGCCCTCCTCGGCATTTTCGTAGACGATCCTGACCGGTGCCGAAGCCGCATCGGCCGGATTCGTGCCCTGGGTGCGTTCGATGCCATCCGAAACACCGTCGTTATCCGAGTCCGGATCGAGCAGGTTGATCAGACCGTCCCTATCCGCATCCGCATTCCAGGCGGAGCCCCATAACGCAAGCTCATTCTGGTCGTTAATGCCGTCGCCATCGGTATCCGCTTCATAGGGATTGGTGCCGTAGGCGGCAATCTCCTCCCGATCGGGTAGGTCGTCGCCGTCGGAATCGAGCCCGTCGGGAAGCGTGGCGCGAGTTTTGATGTCATCCACTCGACCGTTACCCCGGATAAGGAACCCGAGCACCGCCTGCAACTCATTGTCCGGTTCCCCCTGTTTCAGGTCGTGGGCCAGGTCGCGACTGACAGTGTGCCATTGGCCGTCCTTGAGCCCGGCCCCCAGGCCGTGGTGCACATAAGTGCCGGTGCCGAGGCGGCTCCCACTGACGGGCGTGTAATAGAGGTAGCGAAAGCCGTCCTTGGTTTGCACCGCGATGTAGACCACGAAATCCTCGCTGTATCGCATGCTCCATTCCATGACCTGGAAGCCGGTGTCGTTCCAGTACTGGCCATCGGAGTTACGGAGCCGGAAACCGTTGGTTGTGCCGCTGCCGGAGAGCTCGATAACCCGGCTGTCACGCAGATCGTCCTGTACATTGGCGATGGCAGCGCCGGCTGGATCGCTATCGTAGATGTCCCAGCCCGTTATTGCGCCGTCTTCGGCATCTTCATACACCTGCGATGTCGGCAAGGTGGTGTGCGTGGAAACCAGGTTGCCCGTGAGGTCGTAAGCGTACGTGATGCCTGTACCGTTGGAATATTCAGCGCCAATCAGCCGGTGGTGGTTGTCGTAGCTGTAGGTTACGGCCTCCGTTGACGCGGATGCGGCCCGCCAGCACAGGGGAGTCAGGAAGAGCGCGAAAAAAAGACAGGAAAGTGATCGCTTGGCAGGGCACATTGCACGTATTCCTCACTGATGATAGTTGACCGGGCAGGGAGGTCCAAGATTCTTGGTAGGCTCCATCGCAGGCTGCTCAAGGCAATCCGGGATGCCGTCTTGATTTTGGTCCGCAACGGGTCGTTCGGTGCAGTATCGGTCCATGGAGGTCGCCGGCGTCGCGTAATAGATCCCAGCCCCTGCGCTCGCCAGGTTCACGCCGGAAATCGATCCATTAAACGGATAGCGGCCGCCCTGGACAGCAATGAGGTGGGTGCCGCTAGGGTTTCTCAGTACCCGGTAGCCGTTGCTGACATAGAAATTGATCAAGGCGGCGGGACTGCCCATGGTATCGCCATACGTGCTGTACTTGTACAGTGTGGTGCCCGAGCATTGGATGGGATTAACCAGGTAGGTGTAGACCTTGCTGTCGGAAAAGGGAGGGACGGGACATTGGGTTGCGATCAGCTCAAGGCCAATGATGTTGACACCATTGGAGCCAACCGTGCAGGAACAATCGGCGTGGCCGAAGGAAGGCGGTAGGGCGAGGAAAATGAAGAAAGCCAGAAACCAACAGGAGAAAACCGGAGGACGACGCATGAAACCCCCTTGCTCAGTTCAGCCGTTATCTATGTGGGATGGACAACCCCTTGGGTGAGCCTCGTTCAAATCTATTACTATTTAGGAGAAATTAAATCGTAGATAGAGGCCATAGTCAAGATGGCCAGGTACGTTTTTCTCCCTATCCACCAGAAAAACGCATTAACTGAACGGGAAAAGTAAAGATTTTTTTTGTAATCTACGGTTCTTCCGGAGAAGAAAAATGTATAAGCGCTTCGCGGGGTCAGTGGGGTAGGGAAATATACTGCGTTTTTGAAGCGGAAATGGAATTATTCAAAGATTGGGTGCAAATCTGAGCACCAGCAAGAGCCAATATCGCTCAGGAGAAAGGACGATGAATGAGGTAAGAAAGGAGATCGAGGCTTTTGTCGATACCTGGACGGACAGCCCGGATGGCAACAAGCAGGGATTTCTTCGGTTGTATGGCCTGCTTGCCGGTAAGGGCGATCAGGTGGAGTTGAGTTTTCATTCCCGGCCCGGCGTGACCTACTCGCTTCGTGCCGCAGTGCCGGGGCACAATCGGCCGCTTTTTGCCATGGTCGACGTGATCGACGATCAGCCGCGTTGGTTGTCGGTCTGCTTTTTTGCCGACATGGTTGCCGACCCAGAGGAGTGGGGTGCATCCGTCCCCGGCGGGTTGCAGGGCGAGGATGCCTTGTGCTTCGATCTCGACGCCTGCGCCGCAGAGACTTTGGACTATGTCGTTCTCCGGCTGGAAGAGGCCTGCCGGGCCGCCGGCGGCAGGTAGTGTACGGCTTCTTCCGGTCGACGCTTCAATCGAGGCGCTTGGTGCCGGTCCGAAACATCTCGCCGTAAATGGCAGGGAGTTGCTGCTCGGCCAGCGCCTTGACCACGGCCTCGACATCGTAGGCGCAGCGGTGCAGGCTGGCCTCGATCCGGCCATTGTCCAGCTGGAGAATGGCAAAGGCTGCATCCGGCCGTCCATCCATCATCCGGCCCACTGAGCCGGGATTGATGAAGTGGACGCCGCCCACCTGCCGGTGGTAGGGGGAATGGGAGTGGCCGGTGAGCACCACCTCGCAGGAGCTTTCCTTTGCCAGTTCCTTGAAGCGCTTGTCCGGCGTGTCCGCGGCCAGGAATTCCTCGTGATCGGTAGGACTGCCGTGGTACATGCCGATGAAGGCATGGCCAAGGCGCAGGATTTTTTTCTTCTTCAATTCAAGGAGATAGTTTTTGTTTTCGGCCGTGAGCGCGGCTGCGGTACTGGTGTACATGATGCGCTTTTCGGGCTTGGAGGGCTTTTTCATCGATTTGCCCTTGAGTAGCTTGACGACCCGGTCGTCGGTGTTGCCCCGAATGGAAAAAACCTGGTTACGCCGCAGCCAGTCGAGGGTTTCGTTGGGAAAAGGCGCGTAGACCAGAGAATCGCCGCAGTTGAGAATATGGCTGCAGTTGAACGGGGCCGCCGCTTGGGCGACGGCTGCCAGCGCCGGGTAGTTGCCGTGGATGTCGCTGATGACGAGGATGTTCATGGTCGATGTCCGGCCTCGAGACGGTGATGGGGCGTTGAAGGTTCCGATGCGGGTTTCGGTCTACAGCAGCGGTCCCAGGAGCAGGGCGATGTTTTCCAGCACCCTCTGCCGGTAGGGACGGGTGGCGAAGGCTGCGGCGTCGTGTTCGCGGGCCTGTTCAAGGTAGCGGCATTGCAGCTCCCGCACCCGCTTGGTAAAGCTGCGGTCGTAGATCACCAGGGTCATTTCGTAGTTGAGCCAGAGACTGCGCATATCGAGGTTAACCGACCCCAGCAGGCAGAAATTGCCGTCCACGGTGATGCTCTTGGCGTGCAGCAGGCCGCCATGGAAGGCCATGATCCGGACTCCGGCCTGGCTCAGGGCCTCGAACCGGGAACGGCTTGCATAATGGACCAGCCGGGAATCGTTTTTTTCCGGGATGATGATGGTCACGGCCACCCCTCTCTGGGCCGCGGACCGCAAGGCCGCCAGGATGGCGTTGTCCGGAACGAAATAGGGGGTGGTGAGGACCAGTTCCCGCCGGGCGGCGTAAATGGCGGTGAGCAGGAGATTGTGGATGGTGTCCTCGCCGTAGCCGGGGCCGGACGGAGCCAGTTGCACCAGGGCCTCGCCGGTCGGCTCGGCCGGGCGAATCCCGGTAATGCCCCGGTATTCGCCCGGGCTTTGGCCGCGTTCCAGCAGCCAGTCGAAGAGAAAAGCCGCGGCCAGCAATTCCACCACCGGCCCGGTGATCCGCACCATGGCATCCACCCATTCTCCCACGCCGTCATCTTGCTTGAAAAATCGGGGATCCACCAGGTTCTGGCTGCCGGTGTAGGCAATCTCGCCGTCGATCACCGCTATTTTGCGATGGTTGCGCAGGTCGATGCGGACGAACAGGGCCCGGAAGAGGCCGGCGGGCAGGGCCGCGACCACCTCGACTCCGCCCTGGCGCAATCGCCTTGCCGCCCGGCTGCGCAAAAATTGCTTGGCCCCGATGGCATCGAGCAAAACCCGGCAGGCCACTCCCCGTTGCCGTGCCGCCAGCAGGGCCGCGATCAGCTCATCGCCCCGGCCGCCTTCGTCGAGGATGTAAAACTCAAGGAAACAGCTGGATTCGGCTCGGCCGATATCCTCGAGCAGCAGGCTGAAAAAGCGGTCGGCGGTATCGATCAACTCCAGCCGGTTGCCGGGCATGGTCGGCATGCCGGTGGTGGTCAGGATCTGCACTTGCAACGGCAGGCACTCGGGATCGATGCCTTTCCGGTCGGAGGCCGGAATATCCCGCAAGGCGCCGGACCATTTCCTGAGGACCGGCCGCTCCCTGGCCAATTGGGTGGCCCGGCGTTCGCCCAGGCGGTACTCGCCGAACAGCAGGTAGAGCAGGGCGCCGCCGAACGGGATCAATAGGATGACCGTCAACCAGGCAAAGGAAACACTGGGCGCCCGCTTGCGCATGATCACCCGCAGGGAAAAACCGATGCGAATGGCCAGGTCGGCATGCAAAAGCCCGCTGGTCAGGCCCCAGGTCAGGGATTCCATGGCGTTGGTACGCAAAGCCGGCGACTTGCGGCCGCCACTGGCCAAAAGCCTTGGGGAGGCGTTGCGAAAAGAGGGGTGGGAAAAGGCAATGGTCTGCTCGTCTGCGAAAATATCGGGATGCCGAAATTCGGTCCTCAAATGGATTTAAAGTGGCACCAATCCGGCCACGGGTCAAGGAAAATTACCGAATCCCGGCCATGTTCGCGCTTTCCTTTTTCCGGGTATCTGGTAGAGTAACCCTGGTGTTTTTACGGATAACTTCAATTGAAAACGGGATGTTTCATGCAGGTGAAAGGTTTTTTGGCGGCAGCGGTGCCAGCGGGAGTCCGCTATGCCGGCCGACTTGATTTGGGCTTGATCTTTTCGCAAACTCCGGCAGTGACCGCCGGGGCCTTTACCACCAATAAAGTCAAGGCGGCGCCGGTGCAGCTCGACATGGAACGGCTGCGCTCCGGCCTGGCCCAGGCAATTTTAGTCAACAGCGGCAACGCCAATGCCTGTACCGGCAAGGAGGGCATGGATCAGGCCCTGGCCACCGGCGCCCTGGCAGCCCGCGAACTGGGAATCGATCCGTCGCTGGTCCAGGTGGCGTCGACCGGGGTGATCGGACAGCCGCTGCGGCTCGAACCGTTTGCCCAGGCCATGCCCGGCCTGGTGGCCAGCCTTTCGCCCGAGGGCTTCGAGCAACTGGCCCAGGCGATCATGACCACCGATCTGGTGCCCAAGATAGCCTCGGCCACGGTCGACATCGGCGGTGTCGAGGTGTCGATCCTCGGGATTGCCAAGGGATCGGGGATGATCATGCCCGACATGGCCACCATGCTCTGTTTTGTGGTCACCGATGCCCAGATCGTCTTTCCGGTGCTCAATCGGCTGGTGAAAGCCGGTGTCGGGCACACCTTCAACCGGATCACGGTGGACGGCGACACCTCCACCAACGACACGGTGCTGGTGATGGCCAACGGCGCTGCCGGCAACCCTTGGATCGACGAGGATAACCTTCAGGCCGCGGCGCTGTTCGGCGATGCCCTGAAAGGCGTGTTCAAGGAGTTGGCCCTTAAAATCGTGGCCGACGGCGAAGGGGCCACCAAGCTGGTCACGGTCAGGATTGTCGGCGCCCGCGACGAGGATGAGGCGTTGAACGCAGCCCAGACCATCGCCAACTCGGCCCTGGTCAAGACCGCCTTCTTCGGCGAGGACGCCAACTGGGGCCGGATCATCGCCGCCTTGGGCCGGTCGGAATGCACCTTCGATCCCCAGCGGGTGGGGATCAGTTTCGACGACATTTCCTTGGTGGAAAACGGGGTGGCCTTGGGTGCGGACCGGGAGGCGGCAGCCACCGCGGTCCTCAAGCAGCCCCGCTTTACCGTCACGGTGCACCTTGGCGAGGGGCTTGCCGAGGCTGAGGTGTACACCTGCGATTTTTCCTACGATTACGTCAAGATCAACGCCGATTACCGGAGCTGAAAGGGCACAACATGGTCCACTTTGGCCCGGACACTTGGCTGTTGCCCGATTCGTTGCCGGTGGAAGGGCTGCTTGCCGCCCTGGCCGCCGACTTCGGGTTCGATACCGCCCCGGAATACGAGGCCACGGTAGTTTATGCCGATACGTTCGACTGGCGACTCTATCAGCAGGGCTATCTGCTTCATTGCCATGACAATTGCTGGACCTTGTACCACGAAGACAACAGCGAGGTGACCGTGCAGCAGGGCGGGCCGGAGTTGCATGCCGCCTGCTTTGCCCGCGATTTTCCTCCCGGAAGGCTGCGGGAGCTACTGGCACCGGTGTTGAGCGTCCGTTGCCTGCTACCCTTGGCCGCGGTCCATCTGCATGGCCGGCAGATTCGCCTGCTCAACCGGGATGAGAAGACCGTGGCCCGGATCGTGGTCGAGACTCAAGAGCCTGTGGACGGAGAACGGTGCTACCGCCTGGTGCGGCTGTTCGGGCTTCGCGGCTATGGCAACGAACTGGAGGCAGTCCGGGGCATTTTGGCCACGGCCGGAGTGACCGAGCCCGTCTCGCCCCTGGTCGGTTTTGAGGAAGGTTGCCGGGCCAAGGGGCGCAGTCCTCTGGATTACAGCCCGAAGTTCAGCCTTGAGTTGAACGGCGGCGAGACCGCCCGCGATGCCATGGCCCGCATCTATCAATTCCTGCTGGAGACAATCATCCGCAACATGCCGGGGGTCTTGGCCGATTATGATCCGGAATTCCTCCACGATCTGCGGGTCGCCATCCGCCGCACCCGTTCCGGCTTGAGCCTGGTGAAACGGGTACTGCCGGCCCCGGTTGCCGACCGGTTCGGCCGGGTGTTCGGCCGCCTCGGCGCTTTAACCGGGCCTACCCGCGACCTAGACGTCTATCTGCTTGCCCGCGAAGACTGCCTTGGCCGGCTGCCTCCTTCCTTGCGACCGGGGCTGGAGGATTATTTTGCAGGCTTGAGCCGCAAACGGCAGGCCGAGCAGAAAAAACTGGTACGCGCCCTGCGGGCCAAGAAAAACAAGGCGGTTTTTGCCGCCTGGCAACGGGCCTTGAAGCGGAGAGACCGGCAACCGGCGGACTTGGCCGACCTGCCGGTCCGGGACTTGGCCGGCCGGATTATCCTGAAGCGATTCAAGCGGGTTTCGCGGGACGGCCGGGTGTTGGATGCCGCCACCCCCGATACCGAAGTGCACCGCCTGCGCATCCAGTGCAAAAAATTACGCTACGCCATGGAATTTTTCGGTTCCCTCTATCCCAAGCAGGAGATGCAGGGCCTGATCCGGCATTTGAAAAAGTTGCAGGATATTCTCGGCAGCTTCAACGATCTCTCGGTGCAACAGGAGATGCTCCGCCAAACCTTGAAAAGCTTGCCCGCAGGGTCGCGGCGCAATCTCGACCAGGCGGCGGCGCTCGGCGGCCTGCTTCAAAGCCTGTTTCGGGAGCAGCAGGAACTGCGCATCCATTTCACCGAGGCGTTCGCACAATTCGGCGACCAAGAGACCTCGGCGCTGTTCCACGAACTTTTCGGGAAACGACAGGAGCCTGCATGAGTATCATCGCGGTCTACAACATCAAGGGCGGGGTGGGCAAGACCGCCACTTCGGTCAACCTGGCCTATCTTTCCGCGCGACAGCACGGCAAGACCCTGCTTCTGGACATGGACCCCCAGGGGTCGGCCTCCTATTACTTCCGCATCCGTGCGCCCAAAAAATTCGGGGCCAAAAAGCTGCTCAAGGGCGGCAGGCACATCGAAGAGAACATCAAGGGCACCGATTATCCCGGCCTCGACATGCTGCCCGCCGATTTTTCCTACCGCAACATCGATCTGGCCCTGGATGAATGCAAGAAATCGCACAAGCGGCTGAGCAAGGTGCTGGCCCCCCTGTTGGAGGAATACGACCGGATCATTCTCGACTGTCCGCCGAACCTGACCCTGTTGTCGGAGAATATCTTTTACGCCGCCGATTACATCCTGGCGCCGGTGATTCCCACCACCTTGTCCTTGTTGTCTTTGGAGCAGTTGTTCGCCTTTCTCGACGAGATTGGGCTGGATCGCGATAAGGTGGTGATTTTCTTTTCCATGGTCGAGAAACGCAAGAAAATGCATACGGAGATGATGCAGTCGCTGCGCGAAGACAACCGGGTGCTGCGCTCCGTCATTCCCTACTCGGCAGATATCGAACGGATGGGCATCTACCGGCAGCCGGTGGCGGCGGCCTTGCCCGCTTCGGCCGCCACCGCCGCCTATGAGAATTTATGGCATGAAATCCAAGAGCTCCTTGCAATCTGATTCGATTCGCCTGTTGATCTGCCGGCATGCCAAATCGAGCTGGCAGGATGCCGGCCTGAGCGATTTCGACCGGCCCCTGAACAAGCGCGGCGAACGCGACGCCCCGGAGATGGGGCGCCGGCTGGCGCGGCAGGGCCTGCGGCCCGACCTGATCGTGACCAGTTCGGCGGCGCGTGCGCTTGCCACCGCGCTCCACTATGCCCGCCAACTCGACATCCCGCCGGAGCAGGTGCGGTGCAATCGGGCGCAATATTCCGCCTCGGTCCCGGAATTGATCGACCTGATCCGTACGGTCGAGCCCGGCGTAAGCACTCTGATGCTGGTCGGCCACAACCCGGAAAGCACCGGGCTTGCGAACGTGTTGGGGGATTTGCGGATCGACAATATCCCAACCTGCGGCATCGTGGCCCTGGCCTTTCCCCAACGCACCTGGGCTGCGCTGGAGACCGGCACCGGCACGCTCCTGTTCTTCGACTATCCCAAAAAACAGGAGTGAATGGGATGCGAGGCAGGAAAACCGCAGTGCCGGGCACGGAGGCGCCGTGAAGATGGCGGGTACGGATAAAACGCCGGATTGCCAAGCCTGCCGGAATTATTTCATCACCCACGATCCTCGCCAGCCGCGAGGTTGCCGGGCCTATGGCTTCAAGAGCCGGGACTTGCCGTCTCGGGTCGTCCTGGCGACCTCCGGCATGCCGTGCCGCCTCTTCACTCCCCGCCCCGCGCCTTGACCGGCGACCTGCCCGAAGCCGGTTCCGTCAACATCTCTGGTGGTTTTTTCTTTTGAAGCTGGTACAATTTTCCCCTTACGGTCGCGATCGTCTGTCCGCTTTTTCCGCCGTTGGCGATGGCAGGCCGAGACGCGAGAAGCAATGGGGAACTTTTTGGCTGCGCAAGGAGCTGTCGCCACGTGAAACTGTCGGCATTTGGTGAAAAATTTTCGGCAGGCGCCGGGATTCTCTCTCTGATGGACGATCTCGGCAATGCCTTGGCCGAAGGCGGCAAGATCATGATGGGCGGCGGCAATCCCGGCCATATTCCCCAAATTCAAGCGGTGATGGCCGAGCGCCTGCGCCGGCTGGGTGAAGACGAACAGCTGCTGCGCCGCCTGATTGGCATCTACGATCCGCCCAGGGGAGAGCGCGAGTTTCTGCAGAACCTGGCGGCCCTGTTGCGTCGGGAGTACGGCTGGGAGTTGACCGAGGAGAACATTTGCCTGACCAACGGCAGCCAGGGCGCATTTTTCCTGCTGTTCAACCTCCTGGCCGGGCCTATGGCCGACGGCAGCCGGCGCAAGATCCTGTTGCCGATGGCGCCGGAGTATATCGGCTATGCCGATCTCGGCCTGACGGACGATTTTTTTGTTTCGATCCGGCCGAAGATCGAAACCTTGGACGACCACCTGTTCAAGTATCGGGTCGACTTCGGGCAACTCGCCGTCACCGAGGAAATCGGGGCGATCTGCGTTTCCCGGCCGACCAACCCCACCGGCAACGTACTCACCGACGGCGAGGTCGCCGGCTTGAGCCGGTTGGCCCGGGAAAACGGCATCCCCTTGATCATCGACAGCGCCTACGGTTTGCCTTTTCCGGGGATGGTCTATGCCGATGCCACCCCGGTCTGGCACGAGGGAATGGTACTGTGCCTGTCGTTGTCCAAGTTCGGCTTGCCCGCCGTCCGCACCGGGATCGTCATCGCTGACCGGGAACTGATCCGCCTGCTGTCGGGCGTCAATGCGGTGGTCAACCTGGCGCCGGGCAGCTTCGGCGCCATGCTGGTCAGCGACATCGTCCGCTCCGGCGAGATTATCCGTTTGAGCCGGGAAGTCGTCCAACCCTTTTACCGCCACCGGATGGAACGGGCCCTGGCCAGGATTCGGGATTGTTTTGCCGGCCTTGCCTACAGAGTGCATGTCCCCGAAGGGGCCTTTTTTCTGTGGCTGTGGTTCCCCGATCTGCCGATCACCGGCCGCGAGTTGTACGAACGGTTGAAGAGACGGGGCGTGGTGGTGGTATCCGGCGACGCCTTTTTCCCCGGCCTGCCGCCCGGCTGGCGTCATGTCGACGAGTGCCTGCGCATTACCTATTCGCAGGATGAGAACGAGGCGGCCAGGGGTATCGAAATCATCGCCGAGGAACTTCGGAGCCTGCATTGATTGTCCGGCAACGGACAGAGTGCCGGTGATGTCGGGTAAAATGAAAACGCAAGAAGAACGTCGGAGCAAGGTTCGCCCCAATGACTGCGGGGCGAGAACGGCGGCAAAGCAGAGGAGAGCGCAATGCAGTGGCAATACCGCACCATTCTTTTTGAATTCACCAAGGATGGGCTGTTGGGCGACAAATATGTCGACGACGAGGAAATGGAAAAGACCCTCAACCAGATGGGCGGGCAAGGTTGGGAGTTGATCAATGTGACCCTGCTCCAGGATGGCGTGCTGGGATTCTTGAAAAAGCCGGTCCGACAGGAGCGGGCGGCCGAGGAGCAGGTGAGTGCCGCGACGCCGGCGCCTCCTCCTCCCGCACAGCCGGTCATCAGGTCGCGCTACGCCGCATCCGCCCCGAGAATGCCGGAGCCCGCGCCGGTTCCCGAACGCCTTCCCGACCCAGAGCCGGAACCGGAGATCGAGGTGGAGCCGGTACGCATTGTCGAGCGGCCCCGCAAGACCGGAACGCGCGGCAACGATGCGGATTTCATCGGCGGCATCAAGATTTCCTGAGACGCATGGACGCAGATAGCCAAACCTTCTCCGGCACCGGAGAATGCGTCGGCATTCGAGCGGCGAGGCACTGATGGCACGCTATATTCTCAAACGGTTTCTACTGATGATTCCGACCCTGTTCGGCATCATGCTGATCACTTTCGCCGTGACCCAATTCGTCCCCGGCGGTCCGGTCGAACGCCTGATGGCGCAGATGAGCGGATACGGCACCGGTGGCGACACCTTGGGCAGCGGTCAGGGATTGTACCAGGGCAACAAGGGGCTGGATCAGGAGCGGCTGGACCAGTTGAAAAAGCTGTATGGTTTCGATCAGCCGCCGCTGACCAGGTTCGCGACCATGATGCGCCAATACCTGGCTTTTGATTTCGGCCAATCCTACTACCACCACATGAGTGTGGCCCAGTTGGTGGTTTCCAAGCTGCCGGTGTCGATGTCGCTCGGATTGTGGAGCTTTTTCATCGTTTATTCGGTCTGCATTCCCTTGGGGATCGCCAAGGCCGTGCGCGACGGCTCCACCTTCGACGTGCTGACCAGCGCGGTGATTCTGATCGGCTACGCCATCCCCGGCTTCGTGCTGGGCATCGCCCTGATCGTATTGTTCGGCGGCGGCAGCTTCTGGAGCGTCTTTCCGCTCCGGGGGCTGGTTTCGGACAACTGGAACGAGTTGAGCGCCATGGCCAAGGTGCTGGATTACCTCTGGCACATGGTGCTGCCGGTCACTGCCTCCACGGTCGGCAGTTTGGCCGTGATGACCCTGCTGACCAAGAATTCCTTTCTCGAGGAGATCCGCAAGCAGTACGTGATCACGGCTCGGGCCAAAGGGCTCGAGGAGGGGCGAATCCTCTACAAACATGTCTTCCGTAATGCCATCATCCCGATCATCACCGGATTTCCGGGCAGCTTCATTACCGCCTTCTTCACTGGCAGCTTGCTGATCGAAACCATTTTCTCCCTCGACGGCATGGGGCTGTTGGCCTACCAGTCGGTGCTGAATCGCGATTATCCCGTGGTGCTGGGCACCTTGTATTTTTTCACCATCATCGGGCTGGTTTCCCGCCTATTGTCCGACCTTTCCTATGTGATGGTCGATCCTCGCATCAGCTTCGAGAGCAGGCGGTAGCATATGGGAGCGGCAACGGAGAGGGCGGCCAGTCTCGGCCGCAGGCGCTGGAGTCGATTCAAAAGGAATCGGCGCGGCTACTATTCATTGCTTATTTTTATGGTGCTGTTCGGCATCAGTCTCTTCGCCGAAGTGCTGAGCAACGACAAGCCCTTGCTTGTCCGGTACGAAGGCCAGTACTATTGCCCGCTGTGGCGGATGTATCCGGAAACGACCTTTGGCGGCGATTTCGAGACCGAGACCGATTACAGCGATCCGTATATTCGCGAGCGCCTGAGCGAAGGAAATAATTTTGCCGTCTTTCCACTCAATCCGCACAGCTTTAATTCGATCAACCAGAACCTGGAGCGACCCACGCCGGCACCGCCCAGCCGCGACAACTATCTCGGCACCGATGACCGGGGCCGCGATGTCCTGGCCAGGTTGCTTTACGGATTTCGGCTGAGTGTCCTCTTCGGGGCGGCCCTGACTGCGGTGGGCACGCTTCTGGGCATCGCGGCCGGCGCCGTGCAGGGGTATTTCGGGGGGCGAATCGATTTGTTCTGCCAGCGATTTATCGAGTTGTGGGGTTCCATGCCCGAACTCTATCTCCTGATCATCTTTGCCTCGATCTTCAAGCCGAGCATGCTGCTGCTCCTTATTCTGCTTTCGCTGTTCGGCTGGATGAGTCTGTCCGACTACGTGCGGGCCGAGTTCCTCAAGGGGCGGAACATGGAATACGTCAAGGCGGCCAAAGCCTTGGGAGTCGGCAACCTGACCATCATGTACCGGCATCTGCTTCCCAACAGCATGACGCCGGTGATCACCTTTCTTCCCTTTCGCATGTCCGCGGCGATCCTGGCCCTGACCAGTCTCGATTTCCTGGGGCTCGGAGTGCCGCCTTCGACCCCGAGCCTCGGAGAGCTGCTCGCCCAGGGCAAGGCCAATATCGAGGCCTGGTGGCTGTCACTTTCCACCTTCGTGGTCCTGGTCGGCACCCTGGTGTTACTTATTTTCATCGGCGAGGCTCTGAGGGAAGCTTTTGATCCCCGAAAATAAAAAAGGGCCGGAAATACCGGCCCTTTTTTACATGGAAAGGTGTGTTGGCGTTTACTTGTGGTGCTGCATATCGTGCTGCAGTTTGGCGAATTCCTCGCGCATATAGCTGCGGAGTTCGGAAAGCTCGAAATACAGCTCCTTGGCCGTGTAGGTGTATGCCGGTTCATGTTGCTGCTCTCGCTCGCCGGCGGCCGGTACGACCGGCATGATCTTGCCAGCCTCCTGCATCCAGGCGGTGAAACGGCCGATGGCCTCGGCCAGGACATCGGCCTGGGGCTCCCCGGCCCTCAGTTGCCCGTACAGGTAATTGACCAGTTTTTCGGTGGCCGCATGGTCCTTGGTGGGCAGCCGGACCAGCAAGGTCAGGGTCGAGTCGAGCAGCTGGACCAGCGAGTGCTGCGCCGGCGATAGATCCGCCTGTTTGAAGGTCGCGATCATGGCGGCCGATTCGGCGAGGTTGTCGCGGGAAGGCGTGCGGACCACCAGGGGCAGGAGCGCGCCAAGTGCGGCCAACTGTATTTCCTTCGACTCGGGCGCGTCCGTTGCCGGCTGCTGGTCGTCGTCGATACTGGCTTCAAGCGCCATGGTCAGTTCGTCGACTTCAAGAGGCGCGGTGGCCTGTTCTTCCTTGGCCTCAAACCGAGGCGTTGCCGTTTCCATGGCGGCGGCCATGGGCTGGCTGGCATCGAGATGGGCCAGCACATCCGGAACAGCAATCGATTCATCGTCCGCCAGATCGAATCCCAGCGATTCTTCCAGGGAACCAGCCAGCAGGGCATCGTCCCCAAGCTCCTCCTCCTCGTCGGCCCCGAAAAAGAGATCGAGTTTCTCCTCGATTTCATCCATGGGGGTGAAATTCAACGCCGCCATCTCCTCATCCTCGGAGAAACCGCCTTCTTCACCACTATCGGCAAGAGCGGTCTGCAGCTTGTCCGCCTCGTTGAAGAAGAGGGTATGCTCGATTTCTTCCACTTCCATGGCCGTGACTTCCGCCGGCCTACTTTGCTTTCCGTCGGTAGCGGCAAAGAAGTTGTCGAGTTTGCCCTGGATTTCCAGGGTGTTGGAATCAGCTTCCGCCTCTAATTCGTTCAAGCTCCGGTCGACTTCATCCTCGTCGTCATCAGCAAGAGCCGCGACATCGCTGAGGGAGGCGATGACCACATCGCTGTCTTCAGGTTCTGCGATCGTGGCAAGAATTTCCTCCTCCTCTTCATCGCTATCGGTGAAGAGGCCGTCGAGTTCACTTTCGATTGCCAAAGATCCGAGGCCCGCTTCTTCCTCGATTTTTCCCAAGGCTTGATCGCTTCCACCTTCGTCGGCAAGAGCCGCAACATCGCCGAAGGCGGTAACCAGGTCGCTGTCCATCTCAATTTCCGGTGCCGCGGCAAGTACTTCGTCTTGCTCCTGGTCGGTATCGGCAAAGAAACTGTCGAGTTCGCTTTGCATTTCCAATGAGCCGAAGTCTTCATGCTTCTCGGCTTTGCTTAAGTCCTGATTGCCCTCGTCCTCATCGGCAAGTGCTGCCAGATCGCTGAGAGCGGCAATGGCCAGGTCATTGTCCGTTTCGAATTCTGGCACCGGAGCAAGTGTTTCGTCCTGCTGCTCGTCGGCATCGGCAAAAAAGCTGTCGAGTTTGCTTTGGATGTCCAGGGACCCGAAATCCGTTTCCTCGATTCCGCCTCCGGGAACTCGGTCGGGCTCGTCGGTATCGGCGGGAATCTCGGCGTCGCTGAGGGCAGCGACCACAAAATCGCGCTCCGGCTCCTCGTCTTCCGTCAGGGCGGCAAGTGGCCCTTCCTCATCTTCAACAGCCAAGGTCAATTCTTCGGAATCAAGCGCTGAGAGCGTGACCGCCGGTTCTTCCTCATTGCCAGCTTCGGCAAAAAGAAAATCAAGCTGGTCGGCCAAGTCGTTTTGAGTGGGCAGATCGAGGGGTTCGGCACCGGCATCGAAGCCTGCCGTTTCATCGGCATCGGACAGGGCCGGTGTCAAACCACGTTTGCTGCTGAGGTGCGATTCGATAAAATCGTCCGCCAATTCATCGTCAACTGGGTGGATGGCATCGGGTGGAAGCACTTCGTCGGGGTATTGTACCTCGGCGGACTCCATGGCAGGTATTGCCTCCGGAACAAACAGCGTGTCGAGTTCGACGACCAGGTCCTCGGTCGAGGCGGCATCAAGCTCCAGCGACGGGGCAGCTGGCGCAAGGACAGGCTCCGGTTCCGGAACAACGGGTGGTGTTGCAGCCGGAGCGGGCGTTGCTCCCGTTGAAATGGCGGGGTCCAGCTCTTCGAAGACCTGGTCGACCTTCTGAGCGTCGACTTCGCCACCTGTTGGCGAGGCAATCAGTATCTTGAGATTGTTCAGGCGGTTGATCCTGTCAACGAGGATCTCCTGCATTTTTTCCTGGCTCAATTGCTCGTCGCCGGTTTTCACAAACTCATCCAGCGCATCGTTGAACGAATGGAGAAGAATGAACGATTCGGGATGGGAGTCGGCCCGCTCGTCGGCAATGTAATCCCCCAGCGCCTGCAACCCCTGAATGAGGACGAGTGCCGGCTTGTTGTCTGCTACCTGGGACCGGAAGGCATCGATTCGCTCGTTGAACTGCCGCAGGCTTTCGTTGGTCACTTCCCAGTCGAGGCTGAGAATAGCGGCCTTCAATTGCTTGCAGGTCTCATGGGCCGTCATGGCCCCCGCAAGGTTGGCAGCGGTGTTGCTTGTCACGCTGAGATGAGCGGAAACATCGGACGTTTCCGCCTCTGCTGCTTCACTTTGATTGATTTGGTATTGTAAAATTTTGAATTTCCGAACATCGCCCTTCAGAAGTTGGGTGATCTCTTCCCCGGTTATTTGGGTCGACGAAATGATTTTTTCAAAATTATAGAAAAAGGTGAGGAGCAGTTTAATGGAGTTGGGGTGGGCATAGGCGCCTTTCGTGCGAATGTAACTTCCAATCTTACTCAATCCCTGCAGATAAACTTCAGCGACTTTATCTCCCTGCCACATGGCTTTGAGATTGCCCAGTTCGTCTTCCAGTTCTTGGAGGATCTCATCATTTATTTCCCAGTCAAGCGAGAGGATGATTGATTTGAGCCTCGTCAATGGGGAAGATTCTTCGCTGGTGAATTCAAAAAGATCGACATCCCCGGTATCAAAGGACTCGTTGGCGAAAAGGGTCAAATCTTCAAAATCACCCATTGAAGAAATGTGGTCAGGCTGCGATTTTTTCATAGACAGACTCTGCTGTTAGGCTTCCACGACCTTTCCATCACATGAGCTTCTTCTGGATGGATATAACAGTGGACGAAATAATCTTCTTTAATGTCTCAGGGACATTATATCCCGTGAGTGCGCTTGCTTCGAAGGCGGGAACCTTGAGTTTACTGTTGAGATCTTTTTCGAGAACAGAGGTTGGGAGAATGGGAATTCCCTGGTTCCTTAAATCAACTTTATTATATTGGAGTACAAGTGGAATTTTAAATATAGATTCTTTGTAGCTCGTCAAATTTTCATGCAGCTGATTGAGCGATCTGATATTCTTTTCCCGCATTTGTTCCTGGGCATCGGCCACAAAGACTATGCCATCTACCCCTTTGAGCACCAGTTTTCTGGTTGCATTGTATTTGACTTGGCCAGGGACGGTGTATAACTGGATTTTCAGATCATAGCCTTTGATCTGCCCCATGTTGAACGGTAGAAAGTCGAAAAACAGAGTACGATCCCCATGTGTCTTCAAACTGACCATTTCGGATTGAATCTGTTTGGAGAATTTTCTGTTGATATATTCCAGATTGGTTGTCTTGCCTCCGCGGCCGGGGCCGTAATAGACAATCTTCACCTGAACAATTTTTTCTCTGAGATTGATAAAACTCACAATTCTCTCCCGCAAAACCTGAAACTGTTCACGAATTTTCCAAACGAATGCTTGTCAGACATCGAATGGAAGGTAACTAGCTGCGAGCCCAAATTTTTTTAATGCGATCGATGGTTTCCACCACATTGAGTCGGAGAAAACCCAGAGAAATGCTCTTGCCGAACATGGTGATCAGCAGGAGTTCGTCGTCAATTTTGGAAAAATGGATGTTGCATTCCGAGCCTTTATGGAACAGCAGAGAAAACTCCTGCTCGCCGACGAGTTTGGCCATGGCATCCACCGTGGCGAAATTGCCTGCCGCCAGGGCCGCAAAGGAATAGACATCGTATTTCGATGTACCATTGTCCTTGGCGGTGATGATATTGCCGGCCATGTCGATGATGATTACGCAGTCGACCCCGATTTTGATGAGCTTCTCAGTCAGGATTTCGTCAATTTTTTCTAGCTGTTCCTGGCTAACAACTCCATAGTTCATATGCTACCTCGTAGACGTTCGGATAAAATGTTCAGGGGAGATGTCATCGTCGAATTGATACAGGGAAAATAACTTTTCCGCAGAAAGCAGAACCCTTGAAAGCGTTCGCGGCGAAAAAAAGCGAATTTTTTCAATGGGATCTTTATGGTTTCTGTTCAACTGACAAAAGTATACGCTAGAAAGCTGCTTATATGAAGGGTTTTTTCTCGGCCGTTTTTTTTTTCAATCCGTTTTGATACCAATGGGTTGTCTTGCCGCAACCCTTATTGGGGTCGTTCGGTTCCCTTGGAACTTTTGTATCGGTTGTTCACCGCGTAAACGAATGCCAGAACCTCGGCAATGGTTTGATACAGCTCGGCTGGAATCTCTGCGCCGACCGGGATTTTTGCCAACAACTCAACCAGATCAGGGTCTTCTTTAATGTGAACTCCTGCTGCTGCCGCAGCAGCGATGATCTTTTCGGCAATCAGGTTGGCCCCGCTGGCCACCACCGTCGGAGCCGTGCCTCTTTTGGGGTCATACAGCAAGGCGACTGCCCGTTTTCTTTTTCCCTGTTCTTCCGCCATGTTTTTTCCGGTTGTGTCTGTTTCAGGCCCTGGTGTCGATCATACCCACTCCTTGGGGCACGATTTTTTCCAACAACGACTTGATAGGCTCCTGGGCACCGATCAGAAATTGGACCGATTCCAGCTTGCCGCTGGTGAGCCATTGTTCCAGTTCCTGGCGAAATTCGGCTATGAATTTAGCCTTTTCCGCATTCTCCGCCAAAAATCGGATAGCGACCCGATCTTCCTGTCGGCGAATGTCGATCTGGAGATTGCCCAGTCCTTCGAGCCGTAAATGCAGGGCTACCGAGGGCTTGTCCCAGCCGGCGCGTTTGTTTGCCGCCTCTGCCTCGCTGTCGTTGCTGTCGCTTTCCAGCAGTGCATACCCTTGCTGCAGGAATGGAAAAGGGAGGGGAATAAAGATGAGCGACTCGTTTGCCAGCCGATGCTGGACAAGTTGATAAAGTTCGATGAGTTGTCCCAGCTGGTCTGCGGCGATGCCGCCTCGGCCGGCTGCTACACCGGCCTGTTGTGCCAGCTCGAGCAGGGCGAACTTCAGGGTATGGGTTGCCGCCTCCGGCTTGTCGCCTGCCAGCAACTGCTCCATGTTCAGCCCCAGCCGGCTGTACCGTTCACCCAAATGCTCTGCCGCACCTTGGGCAAGAAAGGGCAGGGCATGATCGCTTGTGGTCTGGACCATAAAAGACAGCAGCTGCTGCAAGGGATGTTCTGCCGGCAGGGAAGCATAGGCGCGGTTCAGTGAAAGCAGTTGCGTCAGCAACGCTGACTCCGAGGATTTGAGCCCTGCCAGGTTGACGAGGAACTCCAAGGCGGCTCCGGTTTCTTTTGACACCGCTGGCAGAGGTCCGGCCGCAGTGGGCTGACCAGGTATGGACGATTGTTGGCTCGTCAATTGTTGGGAGAAAAGATCGGCAAGCCGGTTGGCCGTTGCTGTGGTTTTCGGATCGAGCGAGCCTGAACGGCCGGCGTCTTGGAGCAGGGTGAAAATTTCCTGTAAGTTGTCCCGGAGGCTCGGTTCAGGGGCTGCCAGGGTTTTTTGGACGAGCAGGTCGGAGAGTTGATTGATCAGCGCGGGAACGGGAAGGGGCGCGGGTGATGAAGCGCTGCCCGCGCTCTGTCGTCCGGCAAAAAGAAGCAGTGTTTCCTGCGTTGCGGGCTTGAGCAGGGCCATCAGGGGAGGATCGTCGGCAACCGTTGCCAATTGCGGCAGTAAAAGCGGTTCCTTTCCCAGCAAGGGCAGGACATTGCCCAACCAGCGGTTGGCCGGTTCGGGGCTGACGACCTGCAATTCCATGCGCGGCACCAAGGCAACGATCTGCAGGTTGAGTTTCTGTCCGATTTGCAGCGGGCTCGGCGATTCGGCCGTCACTTGCTGGCCGTTGAGGTCGAGCGTGAACAGATGGGCATCGCCCTTGGCCGTGACCGTGCCTTGAAGGAACTGCCCTTGGGTGAAGGGCAGACGCTGCTGTTGTTCCCCGGTAAGCCGCGCGGATAGAAGAGATTTAACTTCGGTGATCAGAGTGATGGGTTCCATCAGGATTCCCCCTCTGCTGGCTTATCCGCAACTGCGGTCAACAGGGCATCCTAGGACAAAAAGGCGATGTGTTGTTGCGCAATGATGTTGTAAGGGAAAGCAGTGTACGCAAGCAAGACCTGTACGTCCGCCGTCTGCTATCGTCTGCGGCAGGCATCAGGCGGCAGTGTGCACATTTTCCCTGAGTTGGCGCCGTTGTTCCTGCATGCAGCAGGCCATGATCATGTCTCTGGCCTTTGACGTGATGTTTTCAAAATGAAAGGCAACCTGAAACCGATTCTTGCGAATTCGGTATGATCGGACCACGTTGGCCAGACAGACGATGGGCATGCTTTCTTCCGGCACTGTAATGACCAGTTGGATACGATGGGAGCTGGGCGGTTTTTCGGAAAAAATGGCCAGGACGCCACTGCCGCTCAAGTCGAGCGTGGTACCGGTCATTTTCCAGGTGTCGATCTTGGTCTCTTTGGGGCCGGCTATATAGGAGGCTTCTATTGCGGTGGCGATCGCCACCCGAAAATAATCGCGCAGGGCTTCCGGCGCGACAGGTTCCCTGGCCGTGAAACTCAGGCGGCGGTCCCTGACAACGCTGTCGAGCCGGGCAATCAGGTTGACGGTCAGACCGTTGTGGTCCACCGCCAAGTTGCAGTCGGCACCGATTTTCAGGTCGGCCGCATCCCAGGAGCGGGGAGGAAAAACGAGCTCTAGGCAAGGTAATTCTTTTTTGACGAACAAGGCATTGCAGCGAATAGTTTCATCGTGAATCCCGGGAAGATCGACAATGGTAGGGGCATTGTCAGCCAATTTTTCTAGAATATCGTGAATTCCTGACACGTTATGACCATATTGTCTCGTTAGGGAAGGCGCCGAGCCGCATTATTCATGCGCTGCTGACACTTTCCAGCCGGACTCGCATACGCAGGTACCTGCGCTGCAACTCAAAACAGCAAGCCATGATTTTATCTTGGCTCTCTGAGTCGATCTCATCAAAATGCAAGGCAATGTGGTAAAAATGGTCCTCGATTTTCCGACAGCGAACCACATGTCCCAACGCCACGATCACCTCCATGTCCCTGGTGGGAAGCGTCAGTTCGATTTTCGCCCTGACCCCTTGTTCCAGCGGTTCACTGAAACTGCAGAGCAGCCCGCTGCCGCTTAAGTCGATTGTATCGCCAAGCAGCTTCCAATTTGGAGATTCCTGGGGAACTTCTTCCTGCAAAATGGCCGAAGCCGCAACCTTGGTGGACGCATCGACACGGAAATAGTTTCGGGCGTGCGTGTGGGTTACTGTCTCCCGGGCAACGAGTTCTAAGGCGGACTCCTCCTTGATTGCTTGAATCGAGGCGGCGACGATGATGGTTTGGTTGATGAAATCGAACATCACCATGCACGACCTGGTGGTATCCACCTGATCGAACGCAAGGGTGCCGTCGGGAAAGGTGAGGGTGAAAACAGGGGGATCCACCTTCCCGTAATAGCAGTGCAGCCGTTCCTTCTCTTTCAAATTGAGAAGCGGAACCGTCGTGCGCACTGCCATGCCATCTTTGACGGAATTGAAAAAATTTACCAATAATGACAAAGTGTTACACCCCTCAAGAGGCCTGACGGCAATGTTTTACCTACAATGACATAGCCTGGTGAAAAAAGGAAGAATTTTTTGAAAACAGAGGGGAAAAGAATGGAGGCGGTACCACGGCGAGGGGAAAGGAAGCCGGGTATCGATTTGCAAAAAAGAATGAAGGCGTCAGCCGGATGAGGAAAAACGTTTTCCTGTTTGCACCGTTTCGGGTTTGTACCCTTGTAACATGGTGGCACCGGTCTGCAGTTTTCGCAATTCATCTCGCAACAGGGCCATGTGGCCTCGCATCTGCGTGCGCAGCCGCTGGTTCAGCTCGTACACCTCGCCCAGCAAGGCGGTGAGTTCGGCGGCGGCCAGTTCGCGGCTGCCGGATGATGGGTTACGCCGCAGCAGGTCAAGCGTTGCCCCGTCGTTTGCCCTGGCCGCGTCCTGCAGGCGGGCCAGTTCCTCGGTAAAGGCAGCGTATTCCGCAGCGCGGCTGCCTTCCTGCATGGCCTGCTCAATACGGAGCATCAGGTCCCGGATCAGCCGGTATTGGGCAACAGCGTTCTGAAGCGGGGTATATGTGTCCATCACATGGCGGCGGCGAATGACTGGGGCATGGCGGCGGCTTCAATCGGCGGCCTGCCGGCAGCGATATGCGCTTCCCGTTTGTTGAGCGCAATGGCCTTGGCCCAGGTCATGCGCAGGTCGGTCAGCAACTGCCTGCATTCCTGCAGCGGTTCGGGGGTATTTTTCATATTGGCTTCCATCATCCGGCGCAGCATGTACCCGTAGAGGGATTGGAGGTTTTCAGCCAGTTCGGGGTTGTGCGAAGGGTCAAGCGTGGCGGAAAATTCAGTCACAATGGCCGAGGCCCGGTTGATGAACATGGCACGCTGTTCCGGGTTGTGCTGTTCAACGGCCTGGATGGCCTGGGCAAGAAAGCGGATTGCGCCATCGTACAGCATCAGCATCAATTGTTCGGGAGATGCGGAACGAATGCTATTGGCCAGATACTGGTTGGCCTGGCCGTTTTGGGTGTAAGCGTTCATGTGTGCCTCTGGTTGTGCCGTTGCTTTATTTGTTGGTCAGCATGTTGTTCAGCATGTTCATCTGCTGGGTCAGGTAGCTGCTCTGCGAGTTGAAGCCGCTCATCAGGCTTTCCATGGCCGAAAACTGTTTTTCCAGGCTGCTCTGGCGCTTTTCCAGCCGCAGTTCCATGCTCTCTATACGCGAGTCAATACGTTTGATGCTGGCGTTGATGCTGGTTTTCCGTCCCTGCAGCAGGCCGGTTGCGCTGCTCGTTATCTTGAACAGATAGTCTTTGTATTGGCTGATAATGCCTTGCTGTTCGTCCGAATCGGTAAACAGGCTGACAATATCGCTCATATTGTTGTCAATTGCCTTGGTCAGCGTGTCGTTGTTGATCTTGAGGGTGCCGTTTTTCTGCGTTTCAAGGCCAAGTTGCGACAGGGTGGTGAATGCACCCGCATTGGGCATCGACTGGGTCAGCATGCGTTGCAACTGGCGTTTGACGGAGTTGACCCCCGCATCGCCGCCCAGCACGCCGCCACCTTTCTGCTCGCCGTTTTCCGCGGTAGTAACCGACTGGCCGCCGATAAAGCTCATGATGTCGTTGTAGGCCTTGACAAAAGACTCGATCGAAGCCTTGACGGCCTTGGAGTCTTGGGTGACGCTCAGGTTGGTGGTCGTCCCTTCCTTGGCCTGCAGCAGGTCGAGCTTCACGCCTGGAATGCCCTCGGCGATGGAGTTCGATTCGCTGTAAATATCAATGCCGTCCACACGAACATGCGCTTTTTGCGCCGTTTGGGCGGTTGTGATGCCGCCCAAACTCTCGCTACCGGCGAGGCCGCTGGCGTCAAGCGAAAAGGTCTGGGCGGTTTTCTGGCCGGTCAGCACCAGGCGGTATGGCGTGTCCGAGCCGTCGTTGATGATGGAGGCGGAAACCCCAAGCCCCGCCTTGTTGATGGCCTTGGCCACGTCTTCCAGCGAGTTTTCCGCGCCTTCAAGGCTGATGCTGTGCTCCTCGCTGCCAATCGTCAGCCGCAACTCGCCGCTGCCGAACTGTGCCGCCTGTTTGTCGACCACGCCCGTGGCAGAGATGGATTTCTGCACCTGGGCCAGGGCAACAACCTCCACCTGGTAGCTGGTGCCGGCAAGCGCGTCGGCGCCGACGGTGGCGGTCAGAAAGTCGGAAGTACTCTGCCCGACTGTCCGTTTGTTCAGTGTCGAGCTGTAGTTCAGATCCTTGATGGCGTCGGAAAAGGCGCGCAGTTTGCCGTCAAGTTCTGTAAAGGCCTGCAGGCGGCTACTGTGCCACGTCTTCTCCGTGTTCATGCGGTTGATAGGTGCCCGCTCAAGCGCCATCATCTCTTTGACAATGTTGGCGGTGTCCAGACCACTGGAAAGGCCGCTGAATTGAATACCCATGGGGTTCCCTCCCGGTTGCGTGTCCGGAGCTAGCTTGCCATGTCGATAATGTTGCCCCGAAGCTCCTGTAAATGGGCGTGCAGGTGCAGCAGTTCTTCCGAGGGGATCTGTCGTATAACCTCGTCAGATTCCCGGTCGACAATTTTAACAACCAATTCTTCGGAAAGCTGGTCTTTTTCAAAACGGACGCTGTATGCGCCGTTTTCAGTGAGCGATTTAATTTGGTCCAGCAGCTCTTCCGGCTGCATGCCGGAAGATTTTTCGCTGCTGTCCGGCTGCGGCGGGGGCTTTGCGCGGTTGACGTCTCTGCGGTCGCGCTCCACCTGCGCCGCCGCCTGGTTGGCGACCCGAGGCACAAGGCCCGCGGCGTTGGTGCTGATGTTGTCGATGAACATGTTCGTTGCCCTCTCTGTGCAGGCAAAAGGAAACCCGGTTCAGCCCGCCGGCTCCGCACAATGCAAAGGGTACGGCGGGCGGCCCTTGTACCGGTTGCGTGCTGTGCCGGAGACAAGGGCATGGCTCGGCACAACACGCCCGGCAAACAAAAGCCCGCAGGGGCGGCCGGGCGGCCGTCCTCTGCGGGGCAAAGTGGTTACTTGAGCAGGCTCAGGGCAAGCTGCGGGGTCTGGTTGGCCTGGGCAAGGATGGAAACGCCCGCCTGCTGCAGAATGTTCTGCTTGGTCATTTCCGAGGTTTCCTGGGCAACGTCGGCATCCATGATGCGGCCCCGGGCGGCGCTCAGGTTCTCCGCCACGTTCTGCAGGTTGGCAATGGTCGATTCAAACCGGCTCTGCACCGCGCCAAGGTCACCGCGCTTCGTGTCAACGGTTTTCAGGGCATCATCGATCGCCGTTATGATCGCTTGAAACTTCGTGCCATCCGTGTCAGCGGCTGCCGCGTCTGTCAAGGTGGCGATATCGCTGGACACGTCCGCCAGTTCGCCAGTCATATCAGTCAGCGGAACCGTTATGGTATCCACATCGGCTGTTGTATTGGCGCCCACTTGAAAGACCATATCGGCGGCATCTGCGCCAAGGATCTTTTTGCCGTTGAACTGAGTCACATTCAGGATACGGTCAATCTCCGTGCCGAACTGCTTGATTTCATCGGAGATGGATTTCAAGTCGTCCCCGCCGTAGGTGGCCGAGTTGGCACCTTGGACCGACAACTCGCGCATCCGTTGCATCATGTTGGTCACTTCCTGCAGGGCGCCTTCCGCAGTCTGCGCCATGGAAATACCGTCGCTGGCGTTGCGCGCCGCCTGATTCATACCGCGGATCTGCGAGGTCATCCGGTCGGAAATAGCCAGTCCGGCAGCGTCGTCCTTGGCGGAGTTAATGCGCAGACCACTCGACAGCCGCTGCATGGACCTCGACAGGGTCGACTGGCTGGCGCTGAGGTTGCGTTGAGCGTTGAGGGAAGCGACGTTGGTGTTGATTGAAAGTGCCATGATATTCCTCCATGAATATTGAATTGGCTTGTTATTTAGGTCGGCATCCTTGCCGAAATGGTAGGATTGCTTTTTTTCTTTTGAGTTTCGTTACTGTGTTTCCCGGTCGTGCTGGTGGTTGCGTTCTGTCGTCGGCCTCCTTTGGTTGCGGGCTTTGTTGGCAGGCCCGGTTGTCGGCGATAACCTCGTTTACTTTACTTATCGGCCCGTGCTGTCCGCGGCATTAGGAAAAAAATGTCGATTGATTCTTTTTTTGTTCCGGGCATCTTTGCCCAGCAATTTGGCATCCGGGGCGCAGGGTCTGATCGGCCAGTCGATCAGGCTGAAAAGCAAGGCCCGGCCAGCGTTCTCGCCTCAACGTCCCGAACACCTGTTGGCCGAAAGATGTGTCAGCAGAGATGGCGATGGTCGCGAAACACCGGACAGTGTGCTGCCGCTGGGGATGCTGTCCGTGATTTTTTAAATCTGGAGAGATAGCAGAAAGTTACAGGATGGAAAGGGAGAAGGCAAGGAAGATTGCCTTGGCCAGGCAGGACGGGCGGTTATTGTCAGTGGCCGGCGATGCCAGAATCCCTGAGGTGCGTTGTTCGCACCGAAAGAAAAGGCAGCAGAAGGCCGTGATTCTGCTGCCATGGATTGAGTGCGAACGGAAAGGGCGCGCTGTTATCCCACCTTCGGCAGCGGGGTCCGGGTATCGTAGCGGGAATCCTCAAGGATGACCTGCATGGCCCTGTTGCTCGCCGGAGCATACAGAACGGGACCAGAGAGGTTGAGAGTGATCTCTTTATCCTCGGAGATGGAGACAATGGCCAGGACAAAACAGTCGCCCTGGGCGTCGATGCCCAGCTTCTGCCGTTCGTTCTCGTCGGGAAGCACCAGGTAATCGAGAAAGAAGTTGGTCGGATCGGTGACGACAAAGGCGAAGTCCGGGTCGTCGACACATTGAATCCAGAAGAGCGGCCCCTTTTTTTTGCTTGGCATCACGATGAAATTTTTCAACTGATCAAGTCCGATCAATCCCTCCGGGAAGTGCAGGACATTGGACGGATCGTATGTCACCTCGCCAAAACGGGTCTGTATGGTTTTCATTTTTTCAACGTCCTGTCTGTAAGCTTGTCGATGAGGGTATCCAGGTCGGCCATATTCCAGCTGGCCGAGGCATCGATATTTTCCTGGCGAATACGGTCATAGACCTCCTCGCGGTAGATCTTCGTATCCCGGGGGGCGTCGATCCCGATCCGGATGCTGCCGCTCTTCAATTCAATGATCTTGATTGTGATGTTGTCGCCGATGACAATGCCTTCACCGGGTTTTCTGGTCAGCACCAGCATAATCGCACCTGTGGAAAAACTCGGGACAAGAGGTCCAGGGGGAAGGGGAAGCAGAGGGGCGAACGCTTCCTGGCAAGGGGAACAACCATCCTTGCGGAAAGCATTTTTCCCTTGTCGGGCACTATTCAGTAAACGAGCGGGAAAAGCAATCGATTTTGATTGGTTGGCTCGCTCTTATAAATAGTCGAGTATCGAGAGCTGCGAAACCTTGGAGGTGACGCTCAAGGCGGCTTGGAAGGCGGTCTCCTGCTGAAGGATGTTGTTGAATGCCTCGATGGCGTTCGCATCTTCGTATCGGGAGAGAATCTGTTTCAAATCGACCCGGACCTCTTCTTGATAACTCATCGTGGCATCGACCCGGGCGGCCTGGTTGCCGAGTTGGGCGCGAAGCCGCCGGTTTTGTTCGGCCGCACCCTCAAGATCGCCCAGGCTGGTCTGCATGGCGGCCTGGTCGTTGCTGCGAAGGGCTTCCTCCGCCTGGGTGAGCTCCAGGAACAGATCGTACCGTCCGGACTCGGTGCTGTTGTTCGCCGGGTTGGCAGGGTCCCAGGCCGAGGCGCCGAAAAAAAGATTGTTGCCGGTCAGATTGATCTGCACCAATTCACCGGGAGTCATTTCCAGCATAGTGGCGTTCTCGTCCCCTTGATACAGGTAGGGCCAGGTCGACGAATCGTTGGGATCGTAGCTTTGCGGTGTGTAAGCGGAATTCTTTACAAAGGGAACGGTGTCCTCTTGGTAGCCGGCAAACAGGTGCTTGCCGTCCACCGTGCCGTTGGCGGCGGCGAGCAGTTCCTGGCGCAAGCCGGCCAGCTCGTCGGCGAGCCCGGTCCGGTCATTGTCGTTGAGCGTACCGTTGATGGCGTTGCTCATGATTTCCTTGGCCCGCTGCATGATGTTTTCCACATGCTTGAGATGGCCGTCGGTCGCCTCCATGGTATCGAGCGACTTGCCCATGGTGTCCAGGTAGCGATCGACATTGGAGAGTTGCTTGCGGGTGTTGAACACCGGGCGGATCGCGGCTGGATCGTCGGAAGGGGCGTTGAGTTTCTTGCCGGTGACGCCGATCTTGCGTAACTCTTCCAGCTTAAGGGCGGCATCGTTCAGCCGGGACCCCAACATGCGATAGGTTGTTCCTTGCGTCGCTTTCATGGCTTAGCTCTTCATTTGAATGAGTGAATTCATCAGCTCGTCCACGGTGGAGAGAAATTTGGCCGAAGACTGGAATCCGCGCTGGAATTGGATGAGATCGATCATTTCTTCTTCCAGGGAAACCCCTGAATACCCATCCCGCAGGTTTTGGAGCTGAATGGTCGCGTCTTTAGCTCCCGACAGGGCCAAGTCATTGCGGGCCGCCTCGATACCTACCGTGGCCACCATCTGGCTGAAAAAAGTGTCGAAGGTTTCGTTGGTGCCGTTCACCTTGTGGCTGCCTTCCAGTTGGCCGATGCGCAGGGCGTTCTCATTGTCGCCGGGAGCGGCCTCGGGATTGCCGGCGGCTGCCACCTGGGAGGAGTTGGTGAGGGCGACCTTGAAATTGCGGCTGGCCTCCTGGTCCGGAGGCAGGGCGCTGATGTCGTCGAAAAAGAGGCGTCCGGTAACGCCGTCGGCTCCGTAGCCCGCAGCGTGTTCCGTATTCACCGCAGTGGACAAGTCGACGGCCAGGGTGTTGAGATCGTCGCGGAGGCCTTCCATGAAAACATCGCGCATCTCGAATATGCCCTTGAACTTGCCGCCCATGTTCTCCAGCCCGATGTCGCGGGTGGCGCCGGCGATGTTCAATTGAAGGTTGACATCCGTGCCGTTGGTGACGGTGCTGATGGTCGCGGCCGTGCCGCCTATGACTAGGGGCTGGCCGCCGGGCAGCTGGACGCAGAGCATGCCCCGGTTGTCGGGATAGGTCTGCACGCCCAAGGTTTCGGAAAGATCCTTGATGATCAGGTCGCGCTGGTCGCGGGCCGAGTTGGCACTCTGCCCCGAAGCCTCGACCAGATTGATGCGCTCGTTGAGTTGGGCGACTTCAGCGAGTTGCTTGTTGATGGTCGAAACGCCGGCCACGATTTCGTTGTTCATGTTCTGTTCGATCGTATCCAACTCATTGGTGATGCTGGCGAATGCCCCGCCTAGCAACTGTCCCCGCTGGATCACCGCATCGCGTTCCACTTGGCCGCTTGGATTGGCGGCCAGTTGCTGCCATGCGTCGAAAAAATCGTTGATTTGACCGGAGAGATTGTTCTCGGAGACATTGAAAATGCGCTCGAGCTCCGACAAGGAGCTCGATTTTCCGGTTTCCTCGCCGTAGTCGATGGTCTTGTTTTGGAGCTGGCGGTTGATGAATATGTTGTAATCGCGGGTGACGTCGGAGACGGTCACCCCCTGACCGATGAAAAAGTTGCCGAAGTTGAGCGACGGCACATTCGACAGTTGAGCAGTTTGCCGCGAATAGCCCGGCGTATTGACGTTGGCGATGTTGTTGCCGACGATCTCGATCGACTTCTGATTGGTCAGCAAGCTGGTCTTGCCGGAATTGAGAGCGTTGAGCAAGCTGGTCATGGCGATAACTCTTTTTCTTGTGGTCCGGGCTGCCGGAAATCGGTTGATGCTCAGGTGGCGGATGGAGCGGTTTTACTCTGCCACCATAGCCGGCACACTGTTGCGTTATGATACTATCGGCAGAAGCGGAGGAGGAGTTTAGGCTTCGGAGCGAGAAACTTGCGCGCCAACGCCCGACCCCGTCAGGCCATGGGGGCGAGGCGGAAGAAGGCCGCGGCCGGCGGGCGCGGTTGGGCAGGAGGGGGGAAAGAAAGAGAGGGAAAAGAAGCTCAGATCCGGCCGGAGAGCAGGCGGCCGTTGATCAGATTGTTTTGCGACAGGCCGCTCTGGCTGTAGGTAACCGGGACGGTCTTGCGGCCGAAAAATTCCATGGTTTCTTGAATCCAGTTCAGCGTCGCCCGGAACAGGTAGGCGTTTTTCCGGTTCTCGTGCCGGATTTCCTGGGCGACCTTCCGGTCGTCGGGATGCAGTTCGGTCACACCGTTCAAGGCCCGGATCAGGACTTCCTTCCGCTGGATATCCGCCATCATGGCCGAGATATCCAGCGCCTTGGCATGCTCGCGCTCGTCGCGGATGATGTCGCGGAGCTGCATCAGCAAATTATGAACAGCGGCCCGGTCCATGATCAACCCTCAACCAGAAAGCGCAGCAGGCTGGAAGCGACCTTGTTCAGGTCTGGCTCGTACTGGCCGCTGGCGACCTGCGTCTTGAGTTCCTGCACGCGGGCAGCGCGTTCGGCGTCGCCGGTTCTGCCGGTTTCCTGGGTCATAGATGCTCCCTGCAGGGCCGAGGCAAAGGAGACGCCCTCTTTGCTTTCGCTCTTCCCTGTTTTCTGCGTGTCGCCGGCCTGGCCGATTCTATTGAGGCCGCCGATCTGTCCCATGCCTCGTAATCCAAAAAATTCTACGGTCATCTTGGTCACCTAAGGTAAAAGTATCAAGCTGCGGCCTTGGTATCCGCCACCCATTTGTCCAGCTTCTGCATCACTGCATCGTAGGTGGCGTATGAAATATCGGGCAACCAGTCGCCAAAGGCCTTTTTGGCCTCGGCAAAGCCTTTGTCGACCCCCGCCTTGATCTCGTCGATGCGGGCCGGATCGCCGCCGGCAATGCCCACGGCAAACTGAAAAATCCGCTCGGAGGTCTTTTCTACGCCGAAGTAGCCGTCATCGCTTATCAATTCCTGAGCTTGCTCGGGGGTGACGGTGGCGAGGTCGATTTGGCTGTCGCCGACGGCTATCTTGGTGTTGATGCCCTGCTCATGCAGCAGGTTGGCCACCAGGCCCCGCAACATGCTGAATCTGGCTTCGTCGTCGGCTGGAAGCTGGATGCCGCCGGAGTAGGTGACGGCCGTGGTGGATTCGCTGTGCAGGCTGACTGTGTCGGTGGTTGTCGTTTGGCCGCCGTTGTTGGCGGCAACCGACGATCTGGACACATCCAAGCTGTTGCTCCGGTAAGCCAGCATGGTGCCGGAGATTTGATTCTGATTGATATTTGTTACCATGATTCCGCCTCCGTGCAGAATGTTCGGACCGTCCTGGTCCGTTGTGTCAGAGATGAAACTTCCTGTTGACTGTCTTTTCGGCGTCTGTCGAAAAAAACTTTACCCAAAAAAAATTTCTTCAAAAAAGAAAACGCCAATCATTTGTCCGTGGGTAGATTTTTTTCCATCTGTCGGTACATTTGGTCGGCCAGGCCGAAGGATTGCTTTTTGGCAATGTCGGTGGCGATGTTTTGGTCGAACATTTCCTCGAAAATGGCGGTGGCGTTGTTCTTGGTCATCAAGCCGCCCTGGACCACGGATTTACGCATGGCCTTGAACATGGATTGAATGAAGATCGCCTCGAAGTCCTGGCAGGTTTTTTTCAAGGCTGCCTTGTCTTTGGGCGTCGGCTGGGTGGTTGTGGCCTGGGAGGTCGCCTGCAGCAGCAATTTGGAGTCGATGTTGGTTGTCATGGCAGTGCCTGAAAGAAAAAGAAGAGGAACAAGGCGCGCTCAGCGCGGCTATAAAATGACCAGTTCGCCCTGGAGCGCCCCGGCCGCCTTGATTGCCTGGAAAATGGCGATCAAATCGCGCGGAGTGGCGCCGATGGCGTTCAATGCCCGGGCAATGTCGCCGAGGTTGACCCCCATGGGCAGCACCACCAGATTGCCGGTATCCTCGACTGCCTTGATGGTGGTCGCGGGCGTTTGGGTGGTCGTACCCTGCGCCAGCGGGTTGGGCTGGCTGACTTGGGTCGATTCGGTGATGACCAGGTTGAGGTTGCCGTGCGAAACCGCCACCGTGGCTATCCGGACATCCTGGCCCATGACGATGGTGCCGGTACGCTCGTTGACCACGATCTTGGCCGGCCCGTCGGGCGCCACCTCGATCCCTTCGAGATCGGCGATAAAGGTGACCATGTCGCCAGGAAACTGTTTGGGCCTTGCCACCTTCACCGTGCCGGAATCGACCGGTTGCGCCGTTCCCACGCCGAAGCGGCGGTTGATGGCCTCCACCATGCGGGCCGCGGTGGTGAAATCGGTTTCCCGCAGCTGATAGATGACATCGCCCGTTGGCGGCAGGGCGTAATCGACCGCCCGTTCGACGATCGCACCGCCGCTCACCCGGCCCGAGGTGGCGAAATTCTTCTGCGCCTTGGCAGCCTTGCCGCCAAAGGAAATGCCGCCCACCGCCAACGGTCCCTGGGCAACGGCGTAGGTGCTGTTGTCCGGCCCCTTGAGCGGGGTCATCAGCAGGGTGCCGCCGGAAAGGCTGGAGGCGTCGCCGAGCGAGGAGACCTGGATGTCGATGGCCGATCCGGGGCGGGCAAAGGGCGGCAGTTGCGCCGTGACCATCACCGCGGCAATGTTCTTGGTCTTCATCTGTTTATAGACATCGGCGGTAAGGGCCACGCCCATCCGCTTGGTCATGTTGATGATGGCCTGCTTGGTGAAGACGGACTTGGTGATGTCGTCGCCGGTGCCGGACAAGCCGATCACCAGGCCATAGCCCATCAGTTGGTTCTCGCGCACCCCTTCGATGGTGGCGAGATCCTTGATGCGGGTGGCCTGGGCCGGCGCGGCGGTCAACCAGGCCGCGCCGATCAGCAAAAGAGCGGTGATGAGTCGATAATGCATGCAGTCTCTCCCGAAGCTCCCCGAGCTCTCAGAACGGCCAGGTGTTGTCGAAAATCCGCATCAGCCAGCCGGGCTTCTGTTTGTCGGACAGCGCCCCCTTGCCGGTGTAGGTGATTTGCGCGTTGAGAATATTGCCCGAATCCACGGTGTTTTCGGCGGTAACATCGTACGGTCGGACAATGCCGGTCAGGTAGATGATCTGGTTTTCATTGTTGACGGCAACCGATTTTCCGCCCCGTATTTTCAGGTTGCCGTTGGGGTACACTTCCACCACCTGGGTGGTGAGGGTGGCGGCCAGGTCTTCGGAACGGGTGGTCTTGCCCTTGCCGCTGAACTCGTTGCCGCTGTTGGCGCTGATCATGGACGAAGGGTTGATGTTGGTGCTGTCCTGCACGTTTTTCTCCAGACCGAAGAAGGTGGAGATGCCGGCGGAAATGCCGGCGTCGCGCGAGGTATCGGTGGTCGCCTCCTTGGATGCCTTGGCCTGTTCCCTGATGATCACCGTGACGATATCGCCCACCCGCCTGGCCTTGATATCCGACAGCCAGCTACCCTCGTCGCCGTTCCACAGGGTTCCCGGCGATTGGGGCCGGGGATTGGCCGCCACCGGTTCCTCCAGCGGTTCGTGGGCCGCGGTCACCTCCTGGGCCTGGGGGGCGCAACCGGCCAGACCGGCAAGCAACAGCAGGAAGCAGGCCAGTTTTTGCCAGCGGGCTACCGCAAGATCGACAAAGACTGGCAAAGGGGTCGATCGTTTCATCGGATTAAAACTCCACGGAAACAACGCCGGGGCCTTCGACTCGGCAATGAATCACCTTGTTGGAACTGATATTCTTGACCGCGATGGTTTCACCCAAGCGGCCATCGGCCCTGGCCAAGCCGCTGGTGGACAGCTGCAGGGAACCCTTTCGAGCGATGATCTTGACCATTTCGCCTTCCTTGATCACCGGCGGCAGGACAATGTGTTCCGGCTTGAGGATCGTGCCCGGCGCCACTGTGCGGGCGATCTGCTTGCCGAGGATCTCTTCCTTGACGAACAACGGATTTTCGACGCTGCTGACGTCCTGGCGCTGGAGCACGACATTGTCCTCGGTCACCAGGTCTCCCCGATGCAGGGCGGAGGCCGCGGTCAATACCTCGGCAATCGCTTCCAGTCGTCCCCGCAGGGTGCAGTTGCCGGCCGGGTTGCCGTCGACGAACAGGGCGATGACAAAGTTGGTGCTGCCGACGATGCCGGGCCGGGACGGGGTGACCTTCCAGGTAAGCGTGCCGGCCGGCAGGGTCATGGCCTCAGGCGTCCGGACCGAGGTAAACCGTATCTCCGCCTTGGGCAGGATGGAGCTGTTCTCCTTGAGGTAGGCGGCGACCATGGCCTGCATCTGCTCCGGGGTCAAGGTCACGGCCTTGCGCTCCACCACCACGGTCTGGCTGCCCTGCCAGTCGACATCGGCCGCCTCCGGCCGGTTGCGCAGGCCGTTGATCACGGTCACCACGTACAATTCCTTGGTTCTTCCCGGTGCGGGCGCCGCCGCGATCGGCAGTTGGCCGAGCGCCTCGGTGGTGGGGCCCACCGGTTGAATGTCTGCGATATCGGCCAGGACAATCTTCTGGTCGCTCACCTCGGCGTGGTCCTTGAAATGGACGGATACCTGGGCGGCCACGGACAGCGGCGGGCAAAACAACCAGCAGACAATCAGAAGCAAGCCGATATAATTCAACGATCAGACCATGTTGGTTACGGTTCGCATCATCTCGTCCGAGGTGGTGATCACCTTCGAGTTGATTTCAAAGGCGCGCTGCGCCGTGATCATCTGGGTCATTTCCTCGACCAAGTTGACGTTGGAATTCTCCACATAGCCCTGCAGCAGGGTCCCCATACCGTTGGAACCCGGCGTGCCGATCAGGGCCACGCCCGAGGCTTCGGTCTCCCGGAACAGGTTCTTGCCGATGGCGATCAGGCCGGCCTCGTTGACGAAATCGGCCATGTCGATATTGCCCAGCTCGGTCGTGGTGCTGCTGTCGCCGAGCAGGGCACTGACCACGCCGGTCTCGCTGATAGTGACATTGCGCGCATCCTCGGGAATGACGATTTCCGGCTGGATGGGATAGCCGTCGGAGGTGGTGATCCGGCCGGTGCCGTCCAGTTTGAGGTTACCGGCCCTGGTATAGGCGGTATTGCCGTCGGGGAGGGCGACCTGGAAGAACCCGGAGCCTTCGATGGCCACGTCAAAGGTGTTGCTGGTCTGCACGATGTCGCCTTCGGTGAAAATTTTGGTGACCGCGGCCGGTTTGACGCCCAGGCCCACCTGGATGCCGGTCGGCGACTTGGTGTCGTCGGAGGTCGGCGAGCCGGGGACCTTCATGATCTGATAGAGCAGGTCTTGGAAGTCGGCCCGGCTTTTCTTGAACCCGGAGGTCGAGACGTTGGCCAGGTTGTTGGCAATGACGTCCATGTTGAGACTTTGGGCCGACATGCCCGTGGTTGATGTCCAGAGTGAGCGCATGGGGTATGAACCTCCGAGTCCGGCGGTGCCGCCGTTTAAGCGTTGATTTGGTGCCGATTAACTGATCGAGCCGAGTTCGTCCTGTTTTTCGCCGATTTTCGAGTAGCTTTCCAAGACCTTGGTATGCGCTTCAAAAGCGCGCTGGGCGGCAATCATGGAGGTCATTTCCTCCATCATGTTGACGTTGGAGGTTTCAAGATTGCCCTGGATCACCCGAAATCCGACCGCGGGCTGGTCGCCGCCCTGCTCCAGCTTGTAGAGGGCATGGCCGACTTTGGTCAGCTTGCTCTGTTCGGGAATGGTAAACACCTGCAGCGAGCCGCCGCTCTGCACGCCGTTGACGGAAATCGCCCCGGATTCGGCGATGACGATATCCTTGCCCTGGGAGGTGTCCAGTTGCAGGGGGGCGTTGCCGGCCCCCAGCACCAGATGGCCCTCTTCCGTCAACAGGGTGCCGTTGCTGTCGAGGTTGAGGTGGCCTGCGCGGGTATAAAAAATTTCGTTGCCCTTGCGCACCTTGAAGAATCCGGGCCCGTCGATGGCCACATCCAGAGCGCGGTCGGTGGTCTGCATGCCGCCTTGGCCGAAATCGGTGTCGATGGTGCGGGTGAGGGCATAGTTGATCCCCTTGGTTTCGCGGGCCTGCTTGGCCCCGCTCAGCAAGGCCGAAAACCCGATGCGATCCTTCTTGAACCCGTTGGTGTTGACGTTGGCCAGGTTGGAGGCGATGTTGTTCATCGCCAATTCCCTGGTCAATGCTCCGCTGACTGCGCTGTACTTTCCCGAAACCATGGTGCTCCGTTGGGTATCGATGCCGGTCGGTGACTTTGTCTTCTTTTCGGAAATCGGTCGGTGCTTCTTTACGTCAAAAAATTGTCTTTGCCGGTCAGTGGCCGATTTCGGCCATGTGGCAGAGGCTGAGCAACTGGGCGGCTTCGACGCTCGAGATCCCGAGCACGGCCGCGATCTGGGCACTGTCCATCCCTTGGGCCGCCAGTTTGGCGAGAATGCGGTATTTCTCCGGAGTCTGCCGGTCGATCTTCGCCATGGTGTCCAGCCGGGGCCGTTGGAGGCTGGTGGTCAGGCTGGCCTCCTTCAGGCTGGTGCCGAACGACTGCCTGGGCGGGAAAACGCCGGCCTCGTCTTCCAAGGCCGCGTCGATCTTGCGTTGGAGCGCGAGGATTCGTTCGGCTTGCTGTTGCCGCATGGTCCGCTGGCGTCTGGCCAGCACCAGGAGGAGCGACAGGCACAGGGCAACGGCGACCAGGAAACTGCCCATGAAAGGGGGGGTGAGTTGCAACATTGAGGGCCTCGACAGGTTTTAAGGTTCGTACAAATCCGAGTTGATCAACTTGACCCGCAGTTTCAGCAGGGCCTGGCTGTGCAGCTGGGAAACCCGGCCCTCGGAGACGCTCAAGACCTCGGCGATTTCCTTCTGGGTGAGTTCCTCGTAATAATACAGGGCAACGACCAGCCGTTCCTTTTCCGAAAGTTCGTCCAGAATTTCGGCCATCAGCCGGGTCATTTCCTGCTTCTCGATCAGCTCGGAAGGGGTGGGGCCGCCGACATCCTCCAGGCTATCGAGAAAGCTGCGTCCGTCCTCGGTGTGATCGAGGGTTTCGTGGAGGCTGACGCAGCCCAGATGGCTGACCTCGGCCAGCAGGCTGCGATAATCGTCCAGGGGCATGCCCATCTCGACGGCCATTTCCTCTTCCTCCGGCGAACGACCCAACAGCCGTTCCATCCGGAGCATGGTCTGGGTCAGTTGGTTCTGCTTGTCGCGCATCGACCGGGAAAACCAGTCGAGCTTGCGCATTTCGTCGAGAATGGCGCCGCGGACGCGGTATTCGGCAAAGGTCTTGAATTTCACTCCCTTGGTGGCGTCGAATTTATTGGCGGCGTCGATCAGGCCGACCATGGCGGCGCTGATCATGTCCTCCTTGGTCATGAAACTCGGTACCTGGGGGATCATACGCTGCACCACCAGTTCGACCAGGGGCATGTGCTCCCTGATCAGTTGGGAACGGTCATCAAGCGGTGGTACCGGAGGAAACATGGCAATTCTCGGTAGTTAGAGGTCAATAAGCACAACGCGGGTCATTTGGCGCCGAATTCGAGCAAGCGTTTCCAGAAAAACTGGATCGACCCCTTGGGCTCGAGCGCCTGGGGTTCCTGGACCACGGTGCGGGCCAGGGCCTCGAAGGCGTGGCTGGTCCGGCTTTCGGGGAAGAGCTGCACCAGGGTCTGTTGCTTGCGGATGGCGTCCACCATCAGCCTGTCGCGGGGGATCGAGCCGATGAAGTCGATGGAGATGTCCAGGTACCGGTTGGCCACCATGGTCAACTTGCGGTAGACATCCAGGGCCTCGTCCTCGTTCCTGATGAAGTTGACGATCAGGTTGAAGTGCTTCTCGTGGTACTGGTTGGAGAGTAGCTTCATCAGGGCGTAGGCGTCGGTGATGGCCGTGGGCTCCGGTGTGGTCACCACCAGGATCTCCTGGGCCGCGGTATTGAAATAGGTGACGTTTTCCGAAATCCCGGCCTCGGTGTCGATGAGCACGAAGTCGAAGTCGTTGTTCATCGAGTCGAGCGCTTCCAATAGCCGCATTTTTTGCTGGGAATCGAGCCGAGTGAACCGCTGGACCCCGGAGCCGGCCGGCAGGATCTTGATGCCTTCGGGCCCGTCGACCAGGATCGATTCCAAGCCCTGTTCGCCGGAAAAGAAGTGGTTGAGGTTGTGGCTCGGGGCCAGACCGAATACCACATCGATGTTGGCCAGGCCGAGATCGGCGTCGAGAATCAGCACACGTTTGCCCATGCGGGCGAGCAAGACGGCCAGGTTGGCCACCACGGCGGTCTTGCCGACGCCACCCTTGCCGCTGGTGATGGAAAAGACCCGGGTTGCGGTCTGGCCGGACCTGGTCTCGGTCTCGGTCCGTTCCGGACTGTTCATGGCCCGCAGGGTACAGGCCTGGTCTGTGGATCGTGAGGCGTGATCAGCCATGCTTCAGGCTCCCATGGTCGTTCAGGATGAGGGCGGCGACATCCGCCGGGGCAGGCATGAGCAGATCCTCCGGAACCCTCTGGCCATTGGTGAGAAACGAAATCGGGGTGTCGTTCTTGTAGTGGATGTTGAGCAGCACGCCCAACTGGTCGCATTCGTCGATCTTGCTGAAAATGAAATTGCTGATCGGCAGGACCGAGAAGCGCCGGATCGTTTCCTCAAGTTCCCGCTCCCTGGTGGTGGCCGACAGAAGCAAATGGTTTTCGATCCCCAGTTCCGGACGGAGAAAGGCCGACAGCTCCTGGATCTCGAGTCCGTTTTTCGGGCTGCGGCCGGCGGTGTCGATCAGCACCAGGTCGACGTCGCGGAATTTGTCCAGAGCCGCTTCTAGCTCCTGGGGGGTAATCACCACCTCCAGCGGCAGCCGCATGATTTCGCCGTACACCTTGAGTTGTTCCACCGCCGCGATCCGGTAGGTATCGATGGTAATCAATCCGATCCGCCCGCCGTGGCGGCTGAGGTAATGGGCCGCGATCTTGGCCAGGGTGGTGGTCTTGCCCACCCCGGTCGGCCCGACCAGGGCGATGCGGCGCTGTCCGGAGGGCCTGTTGTCCAGAACGCGAACCGTGCTGAACAGCCGGGCGATCGCCGTCCTGAGGATGGCGGTCAGGCCGGCGCCGTCGAGCTGGCGTGCATTGTCGATGGTTTCCCTGGTGAAACGGGCCACCACCTGGGCGGTTTCCTGGTTGATGCCGTAGCCGGTGAGCAGGCCGGTCACCGGATCCATGGGCGCGGCCTGCCCGGCCGGCGCGGTAAATTCGGGTTCCACGTAGGGGCTGCGCAGGGCAGGGGCGTCCAGTCCGGAGACGCGGTTGGCCAAACCCTTGACCAGGGAGCGCAGTTCGGCCAGTTCCGACTGGACGTCCTGGTCGGCCGGCGGCGGATTGCCGGCGACGGAGACCTGCGGACCGGCCGGCGGCATATTCTTGGGGCCGTAGGACAGCGAAGGCTGCGGTTCGGGCTCTTCCCGGCGCCACAATTCCTCGTAGGTCAGTTCGGGCTGGGGTGCCGCCTTCCGTTCCCGGGAGCGGACGGCACGGGCATATCCCGTTGTCCTCGACGCCTGCGATTCGGGCTCCGGTTCCCGCCAGTTGTTATCCACGGCGGCGGTGATTTCCATCGTCGGTTTGCCGAGCACGCCGAACGAGCCGTTACGGATAGTGCGGGTGGAGAGGATCAGGGCATCGGGGCCCAATGCTTCCTTGACCATTTTCAGGCCAGTGGCCATGTCTTTTGCTTCAAAGACTTTAACTTGCATTGATGGTCACCGTTCCAATGGATTGAATGCGAACCTGCGAGGTGATTTCGTTGTGCGACAGCACCGCCAGGTTGGGGAAGTAGCGTTCGATCAGCCGGCGGACATGGGGGCGGATCTGCGGCAGCACCAACAGCGCGGGCTGCTGGCCGACCGTCTGGGTGGTGATCAGGGTGTTGATGCTCTCCAGGATCTTCTGGGCCGTCCGCGGGTCCAAGGCCAGGAAGCTGCCCCGTTCCCGGTGCTGGATGGCGGTCTGGATGGCTTCTTCCACCGCGCGGTCCAGGGTGATCACCGGCATGGTGCCGTCGGGCTGGACATAGGCGGCGGAGATCGACCGCGACAGGGCGTGGCGGACATATTCCGTAATCACGTCGGTGTCTTGGGTCATGGGGGCGTAGTCGGCCATGGTTTCCAGAATCGAGCGGAGATCGCGGATGGAGACGCCTTCGCGGAGCAGGTTCTGGAGCACCCGCATCACGCTGCCCAGACTGAGCAGCTGGGGCACCAGTTCCTCGACCAGCTTGGGATAGGTCCTGGCCAGATTGTCGATCAGGGCCTGGGTTTCCTGACGGCCGAGCAGTTCGTAGGCGTGCTTCTTGATGATCTCGCTGATGTGGGTGGCCATGACCGTGATGCAGTCGACCACGGTGTAGCCGGCAATCTGGGCGAGTTCCCGCTTGTCCTCGGTGATCCAGATGGCGGGCAGGTCGAAGGCAGGTTCCCTGGTCGGCAGGCCCTTGAGGGTCTCGGTGACCAGGCCCGGATCCATGGCCATGTAGTAGCCGGGCATCATCTCGGCGCTGGCGATGCCGACGCCTTTTAAGCTGATGGTGTACTGGTTCGGGTTGAGCTGGAGGTTGTCCTTGATGTGCACCGGCGGCACGATGAAGCCGCTACTCTGGGCGAACTGCTTGCGGATCGATTGGATGCGGGTGAGCAGCTCGCCATCCTGGGCGGCATCGACAAAGGGGATCAGGCCGTAGCCGACCTCGAACTCGATCAGGTCGACGTTGAGCATCTTTTCGTAATCCTGGTCCGGCTTGACCGTCGGCTGCGGCCGTTCGATCACGGTCTCTTCCACTTTCTTGGCGGCTTCCGCCTTGTCGAGACTGTAGGCGGCAAGGGCCAGCAGCACGGAGATGACCAGAAAGGAGAAGAACGGCAGGCCGGGGATCAGGGCAAAGGCCAGCAAGAGCGCCGACACCACCCACAGGGCCTTGCTGTGGCGGGTGAACTGGGTCTTGATTTCCGAGCCGAAATCGTTGCGGCCGGCCGAGCGGGTCACCAGCATACCGGCGGCGGTGGAGATGATCAGGGCCGGCACCTGGGAGACCAGGCCGTCGCCCACGGTGAGGATGGTGTAGTTCTTGGCCGCCTCGGCCAGGGGCATGTCTTTCTGGAGCACCCCGATGACGAAGCCGGCGCCGATATTGATCACGGTGATGATGATGCCGGCAATGGCGTCGCCGCGGACGAATTTCGAGGCACCGTCCATGGCGCCGTGGAAGTTGGCCTCGTTGGAGACCTCCTCGCGCCGCTTGCGGGCCGTGGTTTCGTCGATCAGGCCGGCGTTGAGGTCGGCGTCGATGGCCATCTGCTTGCCCGGCATGGCGTCCAGGGTGAAGCGGGCCGCGACTTCGGCGATGCGGCCCGCGCCCTTGGTGATGACCACGAAGTTGATGATCACCAGGATCACGAAAATCACCAGCCCGACCACGTAGGAGCCGCCGACCACAAATTGGCCGAAGGCCTCGATCACCGCGCCGGCCGCGTGCATGCCCTCGTTGCCGTGCAGCAGGATCAGCCGGGTGGAGGCGACGTTGAGCGACAGCCTGAACAGGGTGGTGATCAGGAGGATGGCGGGGAAGATCGAAAACTCCACCGCCTTTTCGGTGTAGAGGCTGATAATCAGGATGAGGAGGGCGATGGTGATGTTCAGAGACAGGCACAGGTCGAGGATCAATGGCGGCAGGGGGATGATCATCATCATCAGGATGCCAATCAGCCCCACCGAGGCCATGATGTCGCTACGCCGTAAAAGATCGGCCGGTTTGATCCTGCCGAGCAGCGTCGCGATTCCTGTTGCTTCCATTTATCTTCTGCCCTTCAACGAATAGACATAGGCCAGGATTTCAGCCACGGCCTTGAATAGCTCTTCGGGGATGCTTTGCCCCACTTCCACCTTCGAATGCAATAATCTTGCCACCGGCGGGTTCTCGACCAGGGGGATGCGATGCTCGCGCGCGATCTCGCGGATTCTCGCCGCCACCAGTTCCTGCCCCTTGGCCAGGATCAGCGGCGCTTCCATCTGGCCGGCCTCGTACTTGATGGCCACGGCGACATGGGTGGGGTTGGTGATGACCACATCGGCCGTGGGCACGGCGGCCATCATGCGCTTGCGGGCCATCTGTTGCTGGATGGAACGGATTTTTGACTTGATGTGCGGGTCGCCCTCGGTCTCCTTCATTTCCTCCTTCTGTTCCTGCTTGGTCATCTTCATCTTTTCCTCCATCTCCCAGCGGACGAAGGCATAGTCGAGGAGGGCCAGCACGATCATGATCCCCACCACCTTGGCCATCACCAGGGCGGCGGTCTTGGCGAGGTACAGGACGGTGCCGTCGACCGGGATGTCGATCAGCAACAGGGCCTGGCCGAACTCGTTCTTGAGGGTTTTGTAGGAGATCCAGCCGATGAGCCCCACCTTGAGCAGCGACTTGATCACCTCCATCAGGGAGCGCTTGGAGATAAAACGCCCCATCCCCTTGATGGGGTCGAGCTTGGTCAGGTCGGGGATCAGGGGCTGGGCGGTGAACAGCCAGCCGATCTGGGCAAAAGTGGAGAAAAAGCCGACCAGCAGGGCCACGAGAAACAGCGGCCCCAGCACCAGGGCCATGGCGGCCCCGAGGTAATAGGCGAGTCTCATCATGGAGCTGATGGTGACCGCGTACTCGCCGCTTCTTTGCCAGACCATGACCAGCATTTCCTTGAGTTCGCTCCAGAACATGGGGGCGTAGAACATCCAGAAGAGCAGCAGCACCGAGAACAGGGCCGCGGTCTGCACCTCCCTGCTCTGGGCCACCTGGCCCTTTTTCCGAAAATCCTCCCGCCGCTTCGCGGACGGGGATTCGGTGCGTTCTCCACCGCTTTCTTCTTCAGCCATGGCGCGTCATCGAGTACGGACATTCGCGCGGCGAACGTCGGTTGCCGGTCGGGATACCGCCCCATGCGGCAACCCTGCGGAGAATGGTTGCAACAAACGCACCTGAAGGCACTGTTGCCCTTTGAGCGGGGCTGTTTGGCTAATTATCAGATATGATGAAAATTATTTGAGCAAGTGCAGCACGGTGAGGATATTCTCCGCCATGGTGTCAAATTCACGGCGCAGGACCGAGAAGGTGGCGGAGAATGTCAGGCCGATGACAACAAAGGCGATGCCGATGTTGAGGGGAAAGGAGAGCATGAAGACGTTGAGCTGGGGGAAGACCCGAGCGAGGATGCCGAGCACCAGGTTGGTGAGCAGGAGCAGGGCCAGGACCGGGGCACTGAATTTGACCCCGAGTTCGAACATGTGGCTGGCCTGGGCCATCAGATGATCGACCGCGCCGCCGGAAAAATCGAGGGGGCCCGGCGGCAGTAAAACAAAGGATTCGACGATGGCGCGGAAAAAGAAATGGTGCATGTCCAAGGTCAGGAAGACCAGCAGGGCGAGGATATTGGCGAATTGGCTCATCAGCGAAAGCTGCTGGGAGGTCTGCGGATCGAAGATGTTGGCGGCGGAGAATCCCATCTGGTAGCCGATGACCGTGCCGCCGAAGCTCACCGCGGCAAAGACCATCTGGGTGACCAGGCCGATCAGGATGCCGATCAAGACCTCGTTGATCAAGAGTACGCCGAACCAGGTCGTGGTAATCGGCGCCTGGGGCGTGTAGGGCGCCATGGCCGGGAACAGGAGTAGGGTGGTGACCGCCGCCAGGCCGATTTTGATCCGCCCGGCAATCCGATTGCCGGTAAAGGCAGGGATGGCCGTCAGCAGGGCCATGATCCTGGCGAAACAGAGCAGGACATTCTGGGCTTGCGACAGGGGGATGAACGGCAGGTCCATACCGGCAACGAGGCGGCGGCCGGCCCTAGCGGCCGATGGTGGCGATCTGGACGATGATGCCGGAGGTGAAGGTCACCAGCAGATCCATGATCCAGGGGCCGAAAATCAGCAGGGTGACGAAGACCGCGACGATTTTGGGGACAAAGGTCATGGTCTGTTCGTTGATTTGAGTGGCGGCCTGGAAGATGCTGATCACCAGGCCGACCACCAGGGCGATGATCAGCATCGGGGCCGAGGTCAGCAAAATGGTTTCCACCGCTTTCTTGCCGATATGGACAACGGTTTCGGGCGACATGGGACCTCCGCGGGCGCTGGACGGAAAAGCGCGTTCAGCCGAAACTCTTCATCAGAGAACCGACCACCAGCTGCCAACCGTCGACCAGCACGAACAAGAGGAGCTTGAACGGCAGGGAAATGACGATCGGCGGCAGCATCATCATGCCCATGGACATCAGCACCGAGGCCACCAGCATGTCGATTACCAAAAACGGCACGTAAATCATGAAGCCCATCTGAAAGGAGCGCTTCAACTCCGACAGCATGAAGGCCGGGATGAGAATCGCTGAGGACACCTCTTTCTTGTCGGCCGGCTGCGGCTCCTTGGTGATGTCGATCAGCAGTTGCAGTTCGCTTTCCTGGACCTGGGAAAACATGAAATCGCGCATGATGTCCACCGAGCGCGTCAAGGCCGTCTGCTGGGTTATTTTTTCCTGCATGTAGGGCTGCAGGGCCTGGGCGTTGATGGCGTTGATGGTCGGGGCCATGACGAAAAAGGTGAGGAACAGGGCCAGGCCGAGCAGCACCTGGTTGGGGGGCGAATTCTGGGTTCCCATGGCCTGACGGACAAACCCCAGCACGATGACGATCCGGGTGAAGGCGGTGGTCATCAGGAGAATGGCCGGGGCGACCGTGAGGATGGTGAGCACCAGCAGCACCTGGATCGCGGTCGAGACCTCGGCCGGGGTGCTGGCCTCCTTGATCCCCAGGGACAGGGTGGGCAGGTTGACCGCCTGGGCCCATGCCGGGGCCAGCAGCAGGAGCAGGCCGAGGCAAAAAGTGAACCGCTTCATAGCTGTTTCACGGCTGTTGCGCCAAAATGGCGGAAAAATCAGCCGGTTTGTCCGCCGGTTCGGCGGACAGATCGGCCAGGAGATGGATGGAGTCGGCGCCGATTCCCAGCAGGTATTCACGGCCGCGCACCTCCACCAGGGCCAGGGTCGCCTTGGGTTGCACCGGTCGCAATTCGATGACTTTGATGGCATTGCCGCCGGTCTTGCCCAACGCCAGACGTTTTTTTGACAGGCCGTAGAGGGCGAGAATAAGGCCGATCACCACCAACAGGGCCCAACCGGTCCGCAGCAGGGCCGAGGCCATGTCCGACGGCGGGGCGGCCCAGGCCGACGCCGGCCAGAGGATCAGGAGCGGGGTAAGAAACCAGGGCATGGCGGCTATCCCAGGTTTTCGATCCGGTCCGACTGGCTGACCACCTCAGTCAGCTTGATTCCGAACTTGTCGCCCACCTTGACCGCCTCTCCCCGAGCGATCAGCCGAGAGTTGACGTAGAGATCCAGGGGATCGCCGGCCTGCTTGTCGAGTTCGACCACGTAGCCCTCGCCCATCTGCAGCAGATCCTTGAGCAGAATCCGGGCCCGGCCGACCTCGACCGAAACCTGCAGGGGCACGCCGTAGAGAAATTCCAGCTCCCTGGCCAGGTTGCCCGGGGCGGGCTGGGGCGGCGGTTCTTCCTTGTTTTCCTTCAACAGTTCGGCGGTTTCCTCGGGATTGAGCGGGGTGAATTGCTGCGGTTCCAGCGCATCAGGTGTTGCCATGAATGCCTCCTACTCGGTTGCTGTGGCGACCGGTGACATGAAAAGCCTTCTTGCCGTTCCGTTCTCCGGCGATGGCCTGGAAAAGGGGCTGATCCTCGATCAGGATGGTCAGGGGCTGGTCGGGATTGTATTGCAGGTCGACGATGTCGCCGGGCTGGAGGCTGAGGATTTTGCGGATGGTCATGTTGACATGGCCGGAGCGGGCGATCACCAGACTGTCCATGGCCAGCGCCTCATGGGCCAGTTGGCTGGCCCAGGTGTTGGCCGCCTGGGCAACGGTGACCAGGGCCTTGAACCGTTCGCGCAGCGGTTCAAGGGTGGGATAGGGGACGATCAGCCGCATTTGGCCGCACAATTCGCCGGCCAGCCGGATATTGAAGCGGGTTACCAGCACTTCGGTCTCCGGCTCGACGATATTGACCAGGCGGAAATTGTTTTCCACCTTGTTCAGCTGCACCTGGATGTCGGCCACCGGCCGCATGGCGTTGGCGAGCTCGTTGCAGATGTCGAGCATGATGGTCTTCAGCAGAGAAATCTCGATGGTGGTCAGGTTGCGGTTCAAGGCCAGCGATTCGTTGGATTGGGCCGAACCGAGCATGATCTCCAGCAGGGTGAAGGCCATCAAGGTATCGAAATGGAACAGGCAGCCGTGCTTCAGGGGCGAGGTGCTGTAGATGCCCACCGCGCCCTGATTGTTGAGATCGGCCAGGCTCTGCTGGAAGACGGTGGTGGCGATTTCCGCCCGTTCGACCACGAAGTTGCGCAGCATGGCATTGGTCAGGCTGGTGGAAAACCGGCGGCAGAAATTGTCGAGGATGATATCCAGGTTGGGGATGCGCAACTCGCCGCTGGTCCGGATGCGTTCGTAGACCGTGAACAGATCGAGATGCGAGGCCGGCATGGCCTGGCGCGTTGGCCAGGGCTGGCTGCTTTCGATCAGATCCGTCGAGATCCTGCCGGCTTTGATGGCCGCCAGCAGTTCGGCGATCTCCTGTTTGCTGAGGATCGGCTCCACGGGACTCACTGCACCACAAAGTCGGTCAGGTAGATGTTGTTGATCTTGCCGGTTTTGAGAAACGAGTTGATCTTGCTCTTCAATTCGGCCTTCACCTGGTTCTTGCCCTGGATATCCTGCAACTCCTCGAAGGTTTTGTTGCCGATGATCAGCAGGATGGTATCGCGGATTTGGGGCATGCGACGGTTGACCTCATCCACGGTGCTGTCCTTGTCCAGCTCGAGCGAGAGCGAGGCCTTGACATAGTGAGGGGCGTCGGTGCCGATGATGTTGACGATGAACTCCTTGATCTCCACCATGGGACCGATCTTCGCTTCCTCGGGCACCGGCTTGATCAGGGCAGCCGCCTTGCTTTCTTCCTGCTGCTTGCGGAGCATTTCCTCCTGCTTGGGTTTGTACATCAGGAAGTAATAGCCGCCGCCGGCTAATAGGGGGACCAGGACCGCCGCCGCAATGATGATCAGCTTCTTCTTTCCGCCTTTTTTCGGCTCTTCCGCTTTTTCGGTTTTTTTCTCCGCCATGATGGGTTCCTTTCAATTGGGACCGTTCTCAAAAAACGGGAACGGATTCCTAAAACGATGGGGGTCGGGCAAAGGGTTGCCGGTTGCCCTGATAGGCGCCGGGCCGAACGAGCGGATGGAAAAGGTCGAAATGTCGGCCCAGGGTATCCGGCTCATCGGTGACGTTGCAAAGAAGGTGCCATGAGAGCGTACTTCCCTCTTCAAGTCAAGCACGATGTGTTGTGAACCGTCAAGCCGGGCAGGGGAGATGTATTGCCTCGATGGCGAGGGGCGAACCCGGTTGCGACGGGTTTACTTCTGTCGATGCCGGTTATCCCCAATCGCTGCGGAGGCATGAGGAGAAAGCGGGGATGGCAAAAAGGGAGGTAAGGAGAGAGGGGAAGGGGGAAAACAATACGGCTCCATGACCCTGGGGGCCATGGAGCCGTGTGTCGGAATAATGACTTGTGCTGATCGCTTATCGTTTGAGGTTGATCAGCTCGCTCAACATCTCATCCACGGTGGTGATGATTTTGGAGTTGGCCTGGAAACCGCGCTGGGTGGTGATCATGCTGACGAACTCCTGACCCATGTCGACGTTGGACTGTTCGAGCGAGTTGGTGTACAGCTTGCCCAACTCCGGTCCGGGCAGACCAATCCGGACGATGCCAACCTCGGACGGCGCGGTGTAACGGTTGGCTCCAGCCAGCTGCAACCCACCGGGATTCTGGAATTTTGCCAGAACCAGCTGGGAGATGTTGATCTGGCGGCCGTTGGAGTAGCTGGCCACCACGATCCCCTCGTTGTTGACCGCGACGTTGGTCAACTCGCCCGCCCCGTATCCGTTTTGCGACTGGCTGATGACGATGGAGTCGCTGTTATACTGGGTGCAGTCGAAATTGAAGGTGATCGTCGAGTCCAAGGCGCCGTTTCCCCACTGGATTGGGATAGGCACCGAGGTAAAAGGGATGGGCGCACCGTTGCCGTCGCGGTTGAGGGATTGCCCCTTTGAGTCGAATTCCATTTGGTCCTGCGAACCAGACAAGGAACCACTAAAATTAGTATAGTTAAACCCCAAGGGATGAATCCCGTTTTCGTTATCGACTCTGTAGGCCGCCTCCCAGGTGTTGTTGGTATCGTCGACCAGGCGCCAGTAGGCGGTGACCAGATGGGACTCTCCCAGAGAATCGTAGACCTTGGTCGAGGCGGAATAGTTGTAGGAGCTTCTGTCCGCAGGGTCGATATTCCCTGGGCCGATTTCCGTCGAATTTTCGCTCAGGTTGGTGTTGAAGGTAACCTCGGTGGTGGGATTGGCTTCCACCAGGCCCAGGTTATTGACCCGGATGTCCGAGGGGTCAATGGGGAGTAGTTCGGTATTGTTCACCTGGTCAAACGCCTTGCCCTGGACACGCAGTCCTTCCGGGCTGACCAGATAGCCGGCTTGGTCGAATCGGAAAGAACCGGCCCGGCTGTAGTAGGTGGTATCGTTGCCCGGTTCCTTGAGCACGAAAAAGCCAACGCCTTCGACGGCGACATCGGTACCGGAGGAGGTGGTTTCGAAGGTGCCCTGGCTGAAGACGGAATCGACGATGGAAAGGCCGGCGCCACGGCCTACCTGGGATACGCCGCCGGAGCCGAAGACGTTGCTCGACAAAAGATCGGAAAAAACGCTGCGGGCGCTCTTGTAGCCCAAGGTGCCGGAGTTGGCCAGGTTATTGCCGATGACGCTCATTGCCTGAGAATTGAGATTGAGGCCGCTGATGCCGCTGAACATTGCACTTTGAATACCCATGATAATCTCCTGCGTGGGTTGAATAATCGGTGAAAATGTTTTGTGGAGAGGCCTTGGCCGGATGAAGGGCCGTTTTGCCGCTCTCCTCAATTATCCCCGCGCCGTCCGTTGCTCAGAGATGAAGGTATGTTGCTTGAGATCGCCAGTCCGTTGGCGTCTGGATCAGTGCCGGGGCGTGATAGCCGCCGGCCACTGGTCGGGGATCAACTGGAACTGCTGTCGGTCGTGTTCTGGTTCTGGCCGCTGTAGGCCCCGTACAGGGAGGAAATTTTGTATTCCCCCAGGGCGGTGACGATTTTCGCCTGGGCGCCGCTCAGGTCGATGCCGGTGACTTGGGCCCGGACCAAGGGCGAGACTGTAGCGCTCGTGCCGCCCGCGCCTGTGGCGGAGATGGAAATCGAATAGTTGCCCGGAGCCATGGCGTTGCCCTCGCTGTCCTTGCCATCCCAGGTCAGGAAATGATTTCCTGCGCTCAGGTCGGTCGCTTTGATGGTGGCCACGGTCTGACCAGTCTTGTTTTTGATCTCCAGGCTGGCTCCAGTCACGTTGCCGTCGATCCTGTAGCCGACCTGCACCGGTTTGTCACCAAGGGCGAATTCGTTGTTCTCCACCACCACTTCCTGGCCGATCAGACCCAGGGCCGCATACCGCTCGGAACTGCTGGTCGCCGCAGCCAGCTGGTCCATCGAGTCGTTGAGGTTGAACAACTGTTCCAGTTGGCTGTACTGGGCCAATTGGGCAGTGAATTCGGTGGGATCGGACGGGTTGAGCGGATCCTGGTGCTGCAATTGGGCCACCAGCAAGCTCAGGAACTGTTCCTGGCCAAGGGCGCCGGCTTTCGATTTCGAAGTCGTGGTGGCGGCAGCAGCTGTGGTGACACTGTTGGTTTGATTGACTGTTGACATACTCTACCTCCTGCCTCAGACGAGGACACTGAGAGTGCTGGCGGCACCATCGTCGCCGGCAACCTCTTCAAGTTCCTGTGAAAAATCGGACGGGGCGGCGATGTGGCTGCTCGGGGAAGAAGCCTGTTGCCGCCAGGCATTGTTTTCCTGGAAGCGCTCGCCGCCGGTGTGGCCCTGGGCTGCGACCGACACTTCCACTTGATTCAACTGCAGGCCCTGTTGCTCCAAGGCTTCCCGAAGCCGGGGCAGATGGCGGTCGATCATTTCCTGGGCCTGGGGGCTCTGGACCACGATGTGTGCCTTAATATTATCCTGGGCCACCTTGATCTCCATTCTCAGCTCGCCCAACTCCTCCGGATAGAGCCGAAGGGTGACCGTGCTGTTCGCGAGTTGCTTGTTGATCGAGAAATGGGCGATCATCTGGTCGACCACCGTGCTGTCGGGCACGGTCATGCCGGAGGGCAGATGCATGGTGACCGAGGCGATCGGGGTGCTGGTGGATGTTTGCTGGCCCGTGCTCAGCGGTTGGCCGGCCGCGACGAGCGGCGAAGGATCATGGTTGACGACCGGTTGCGTCTTCTGCGAAGCAAGTTGCTCGCCGGTGGTGGCGGGTTTCATTGCCTCGGCGGTAGACGTTTGTTCCTGCTGCTTGGCGGCCTGCGACGTGCTGTCGGTTTGGGTGCTTTTCCCCGATTCTGCCGGGGCGCCGGCGCGTTCCTTGAGCAGACGGGAACGGATGTAGTTGCCGTCCACATCGACCGGTTGGTCTTCGGATACGGTCGCGGGCGATGCGGGAATGTCGCCTTCGCTTTCTTCTTCGCCAGGCTTGCCCTGATGGATGGTAATGATCTGGCCGTACTTGTTCTGGACGATCATGGGGCCACCGGCTTGGGTTTGTGTATCCGCGGCGGCAGCGTCCTCGCCGGTGGTGGCGACAGGCGCGAGCGGCGCGGTGTCGGCGTCGGTCGCCTGCGGATTGGCGGCGGCAACGCTGATGGTTATTTGCGGCTGTTGTGCGGTCTGTGTCGTCTGGCTGACCGTCGAAGCGGCTGAGGCGACACTGCCCGTTTGCGTGCCGGGAGTGGTACTTTGGCCGGCAGGGGCCGGAGTAGCAGGCGGCATTTCGGCGGCGGTCGCCGCGGCCAGGGCGGCAGCGTCGGCCAGCTCACCGGGCAACTGGATCGGAGCCGGTTGGGCGGCCATTTGCCCGCCCGCCTGCGGCACCATGGACTGCGAGGCTTGTGACGAAATATTGGCGCGCAGATCGTCGCCGACACCGGCGGTCAGGCGGGCCAGCAACCGTGCCACGGCCGATTCGCGCTGTTGTTGGCCGATGGTCTGCGGGTTGACCAGCATATTTTCCGGCGGAGCCGTATCGGCCTGGATTGCCGACTCCGGCTGCTGCGCTGCCGTATCGGCCTTGCCGTTCGGGCTTGCGGCTGTGGTGTCTTCGGCGGCGCCCTTGGTTTGGGCCGCTTCGGTTTTCTTCGCTCCCTGGGCCTCGGCCGCATCGCGGGCCTGGCGGCCGCGTGCGTGCTTCTGTCTGGTGCCGGCCTGCTGGGCCGAAGCGGTGGACTGCTGGTCGGTCGCGGTCTTCAGATGGGAGGCGAAGCGCCCCTCGTTACCGGTGTTGGCTGGTGCCGCTGGCTGTGGCGCAGAGGTCATCAAGTCAGCGGAAACGATTGCAAGTGCTGGCATGGGCATTATCGGGTATCCGTGATGGAAAAAGCAGTGGTCAATTTGGCCGCCTTTTCCCGATCCAGGTTGTTGAGAACTTTGGCGGCGGATTTGGTCTTCATTTTACCAAGGATGGAGATCGCCAGATCCTGATCCACCGCAGCCAAGGCCGCTGCGGCCTTGTCGGCTGTCATCTTTTCGTACATCTTGGCGAGTTCCCCGATCCGTTTTTGCTCTTCGACATCTTTTTGCTCCAGGAGTTTTTCAATGCGAACCCGGAGCTGGTTGAGCTGTTCGATCTTCTTATCGACCTCACCTTCCAATCTCTTTAGTTCCTTTTTTTTGTTCTCCAGCTCTTCCCGTTCACGGGCAAACGGCGCACCCCCGGCTTGGAGGCTCTCCATGATCCGCCGTTCCTCCACCGAACCGTATTGCTTCTCCGGGCCGGACTGGGGCGTCGGTGGCGGATCGTTTTCCGCGGCGAGCGCCGGCCACAGGAGCGAGAAGAGGATCAGGCCGGCGAAGAAGAAAAGTCGTTTCATGGGGCGCTCCGGACGGTATTGCGGGCAGAGATGGCGTCGACGACAGGGATCAGTGTTGCTTGCGTTCGTGGGAAAGCACGGCGATTTCATCCAGCATGGCCAACTGCTTTTTTTCCAGGAATCTTGCGTAGGCGGCATTTTGTTGTTCCCGCAGCTTTTCGATGATTTTTTTGTCTTTGCTCTTTTTTACCAACATCTGCCGTTTGTTGGCCACCAGGGCTTGTTGTTTGCTGAGTTCGTTCTGGCGGGTCTCGAGTTCCCGGCGGACCAGGTCGATCCGGGATTCGAACAGGCGCAGCCGCTCCACGGTGGTGCCCTGTTCCTGGTCGAGCCGCAGATCGGCATACAACTCCGCTAATTCCTTTTCGGTTCGCAGCAGCGCTTCCTGAAGTCGCGCCTCGGTTTCCATGGCGTGATACATGGCCTGCCGGGCCGAATCCTCAAGCTGTTGGCGGTATTTGAGCACCGCGTGCATGGAAAACGGCTTCATTCGTTGCCCTCTTCGCCCGGATCGTTTTTCCGGCGATCAAATCCCTTGCGGCCGGTGCGCCGTCGGTCGGCAGCCTGGCGATCGCTGACCAATTCCCCCATGGCGGCAAGCGTGTCCTCAAGCGTGCAGGATTCGTCGTAGCCTTGGGTGAGAAAGGCGTTGATGGCATCGATGCGGGCAATGGCATAGTCGATTTTCTTGTTGCTGCCCGCGGCATAGGCGCCGATGTTGATCAGGTCTTCCGATTCCCGGTACACGGCCAGGACGCTACGGGTTTTGCCCGCCAGCTCCCGATGCCGCTGGCCGGTGATGTCGCGCATGACACGGCTGGTGGAGAGCATCACGTCGATGGCGGGATAATGGTTCTTGGCGGCAATGGCACGCGACAGGACAATATGGCCGTCCAGGATCGAGCGGACCGAATCGGCGACCGGCTCGGTCAGGTCGTCACCGTCGACCAGCACGGTGTACAGGCCGGTGATCGAGCCCTGGTTCTGGAAATTGCCGGCCCGCTCCAGCAGCTTGGGCAGGGTGGCGAACACGCTCGGGGTATAGCCCTTGGTGGTCGGCGGCTCGCCGATGGACAGGCCGATCTCGCGCATGGCCATGGCAAAACGGGTGACCGAATCCATCATCAAGAGCACGTTCTTGCCCTGCTGGCAAAAATATTCGGCAATGGCGGTGGCGACGAAGGCCCCGCGCATCCTGAGCAGCGGCGACTGGTCCGAGGTGACGGCGATGATCACCGAGTGGGCCAGGCCGTCCGGCCCCAGGTCGCGCTCGATGAACTCCCTGACCTCGCGGCCGCGCTCGCCGATCAGGGCGATGACGTTGACGTCCGCCTTGGCGAACTTGGCCATCATCCCCAGCAGCACGCTTTTGCCCACCCCGGAGCCGGCCATGATGCCCATGCGCTGGCCGATGCCGCAGGTGAGCAGGCCGTTGATGGCTCGAATGCCGAGATCGAGCGGCTGGTGGATGGCAGCCCGCCGCATCGGGTCCGGGGGCAGGGAATACAGCGGTTTTTCATGGGGCAGGAACATGGCCGGGCCCTGGTCGAGGGGGGTGCCCATGCCGTCGAGCACCCGACCCAACAGAGCGTCGCCGACGCTGATGGTGGCCTGTTCCTTCCTGACCAGGATGCGGCTGCCCGGCCCCAAACCGCGCAACTCGCCCAGGGGCATCAGCAGCGCCCGGTTGTTGCTGTAGCCGACGATTTCCGCCGGGATCTCAGGGCCTTCCTGAAGCGGGACAATTTCGCAGAGGGAACCGATGGAAGAACGCGGGCAGGAGCCTTCGACCACCAGGCCGACGATGCGGTGCACCTTGCCGTAGGTTCGGATGGAGGAAAAAGCGTTGAGGCGGTCGGCAAGCGATGGCATCGGGTTTCAGGGCGCAGGGGCCGGAAAGGTTCGAGAAAAACAAAAACAGGGCCGGCGGCAACGGGCCGCGTTCACGCCCCGGCCGGCGTTTCTCCGGCCACCGCCCCGGAGGCCGGCGCGGGTTCGTCGTCGGCGGGCGGAACGAAAACAGGCTGTTGTTCGAGGAATTCCTTGGTGCTCTCCAGCTGGAGTTCGATCGAGGCATCCACCGCGCAGGTCGGCGACTCCAGCAGGCACCCGCCCCGGCTCATGCTCGGATCGGTCTTGAAGACAAGGCGCGAGAGGCCGCGGACCGAGGCGATCAATTCGGGGACCTTGGCCTCGGCAATGGCCAGGTCGTCGGGATGCAGGGTCACATAGAATTCCTCGCTCTCGATGGCCTGTTCCAGGGCCGCTTCCAAGGTGGCGGCAATGACGTTGCGCGGCGTGGTCAGCTCGTGGCGCAGAATCTTTTCCGTGAGCATGATGACCAGGTTGATCAGCTCGGCGCGGTTGCGGTGGAACATGGTTTTGTGCTGGCTGTCGATTTTTTGACAACCTTCGGCAAAGGCCGAGATCGCCTGGTGCAGCTCCATTTTGAGCTGGCCTGCCACGTCGGCCATGCCGCGGTTGTAGGCCTCCTGGCGGATGGCGTCGATATCGATGGCCGGCTCCGCAGGTTCCGGTTCCGGCACCGGTGCGGCCGTTGGCATCGATTCCGGTTCCGGGGTGTTTGCCGCTGCCGGTTCGTCCCAAACCTCGGACGGCAGCTCGGGCAGCTCGGAGCCGGGCAGAGTCTCCTGGGCAGCGGCTTCCTCGGCGACAACTTCTTCGACAACGGCTGCCGCGGCCGGGGGACGCTCCTCTTCCCGGGGAAGGACAATGTTGTGGCGAACCAGGGTGGTGGGGGTGAACAGGGAATCCTGCTTGAAAACCTTAGACGAACTCATCGCTGCCACCCTTGCCGCCCAACACCAGCTTGCCCTCTTCCTCGAGCTTCATGGCGATCTTGACAATGGTCTGCTGCATGGCCTCGACCTCGGAGAGCCGGACCGGGCCCATGGCGTCCAGATCGTCCTTGATCATATCCGCGGCGCGCGAGGACATGTTGGCAAAGATCTTGGCCTTGATTTCGTCGGAGGCGGTCTTCAGGGCCAGGGTCAGGGAATCGTTGTTGACCTCGCGCAGGATCATCTGGATCGAGCGGCCGTCCAGGGCGCACAGATCCTCGAAGGTAAACATCATCTTGCGGATGTTCTCGACCATGTCCGGATCGACCTGTTCAAGGCTATCCAGAATATCAGAATCCAGGTTGTCGGTCATGCTGTCGAGAATCTCGACCACCTTCTTCAAACCCCCGACCTGTCGCAGCTCCTGGGCCCCGACCACGATGCCGATTTCCTTGCTCAGCGCCTCCTCGATTCGGTCGATCACCGACGGCGAGACCTTGTCCAAAGTGGCGATGCGGTGGATGACATCGGCCCGTTTTTCCTCGGGCAGGTGGGCGACGATCGCACCGGCGTGCTCGGTGGTCTGGGTCGAGAGCACCAGAGCCAAGGTCTGGGGGTGTTCGCGTTCGAGGAGTTCGGCCACCATGGCGGGGTGCAGCTTGGAGATGGTTTCCAGGGGGCGCGCCTCGGTGCCAGAGACAAACTGGCGCATCAGGTTGGTCTCACGGTTCTTGCTGCCGGAGCCCGCAATCAGTTTCTTGGCGAATTCCTGGCCCTTGACCACCAGGCCGGCCTGGCTCTCGGCGGACATCTCGAACTCTTCCAGCACCCGCATTTTGATCTCGTCGGGAATATGCTCGATGCTCGCCATGCACCGGGTGACCTTGAAGATCTCTTCGTCGGTCAATTCCCGCATCAGTTTGGTCGCCGTTTCCTCGCCAAGACAAATGAGCAGGATCGCCGCTTTTTTCAGTCCTGTCAGTTTATCTGCCGCTGCCATGGATCCCGCTCTTGTAGAAGATATCCGTTCGCACGATCAACGCCGGGCAATGGAGGCCCCGCTCATCCCTGTTCATGAATCCATCCCTTGAGCACATGGGCACTGAATACCGGATCGTTTTCCACACCCTTGCGCACCTTCTCCAGGGCATCGACCGGCGGCGATTCCATGGCGGCCTTGTAGGCCGCCCCGCCGATCAGGACGTCCGTCTCCTCCGGTTTGAAGCCGGCGGCTGCGCCCTTGGTCTGTTCCGCTTCCATCTGTTCCACGGTTTTGTAGTGCTGGGTGACGTCGCGATTCAAGGTCTTCATCAGCGGCTTGACCAATAAAAAGTAGAGCACCAGGCAGCCCAGGGCAAGGAGTCCGTAGCGAATGAGCGGGATGTACTGATACACGCGGCTGCCCGCTTCGCCCTCGCCGCCGTCGCCCCCGTCGGCTGCGGCGAGAAACGGCAAGGAGGTGACCTCAATCTTGTCGCCACGGGCCTGGTCGAGCCCCAGGGCCGAGCCCACCATGGTTTCCAGGGCCTTGAGTTCGGCCGGCGAACGGGCCTCGGTCCGGGCCGTTTCCCCGTCCTTGGCCGGAACGGCCTTGTCGGCCACCAGCACCGAAACCGACAATTTGCTGATCGTGCCGATCGGATTGACCGTTTTCGACACCACCTTGCTGATTTCATAGTTGGTGGTTCGCTGCGACCGGCTGGTCGGCGATGAGGCCCCGGCGGCCTGGTTGGTGTTGCCTTCCAGGTTCGATTGGACTCCGGGAACGCCGCCAACGATTTCCGAGCCCGATTTTTCCTCGTTGACCTGCTCGCTGCGAATGACCGGCTCCTCGGGATCGAAGGTCTCCTCGGTCTTCTCGGTCTTGGCGAAATCAAGGGTGGCGCTGACCCGCACCATGGCGTTCTTGGCGCCGAGCGATTTGTCGAGCAGGGTCTGGGCCCGATCCTCGAGCCGCTGTTCCACCTGCATCTGGAACTCCAACATGTCGGGGGAAATACCGCCGGCCAGCCCTTTCTCGCCCAGCCGCGACAGCACGTTGCCATTCTGGTCGATGATCGTCACACGCTGGGGATCCAGCCCCTCGATGGAACTGGACACCAGATGCACGATACCTTCGATCTGGGTCTCGTTCAGCCGTTTACCCGGAGCGAGCTTGATGATGACCGAGGCGGTGGCGGGCTGCTGCTGATCCTTGAACAACCGTTTTTCCGGCAGGGCAAGGTGCACGCGTGCGGTTTCCACCGGCCCGAGCGAGGCGATGGTTCGCGACAGTTCCCCTTGCAATGCTCTGGAATAGTTTACTTTCTGAACGAAATCGGTGAGCGCGAACGACTGTTTGTCGAAAATTTCAAAACCAACGCCGCCACCTTGGGGCAAGCCGAGCGAGGCCAGGCTCAGGCGGCTTTCATGGACGTCCTTGGCCGGAATCAGGATGTTGTGGCCGTTGTTGTCCAACTGGTAGGGGATGTTCTGGCCCTTGAGCCAGTTGATAACGGACGAGGCGTCGGGATCGGCGAGATTGCCGTAGAGCAGCTGGTATTCCGCGGTGCGCGCCTGAACGATGATCAGGGCGAACATGCCCAGGGTCAGGGCGGTCACGGCCGCCAAGGCGATTTTTCGGGACAGGGGCCAGGCGGCGATGGTCGTCACCAGCGCCTGCCAGCCACCTTTCAGTTTCGAGCTCGAAGTGGCATCCGTTGGTTGTTCGGCCATGGCGGTGCTTTCCTGCGTTAATGATTCCCCTGAAGTGACGGGCTGTTACGGCATGGGACGCGGATCACACCTGCATCCGCATGATTTCCTGGTAGGCATCGATGGCCTTGTTGCGGACCTGAACGGCAAAGCGCAGCGAAATGTCCGCTTTTTCCATGGCGATCATGGCCTCGTGCAGGTTCCTCTCGCCGCCGTTATGGAGTTGCTGGATGGCCAGGTCGGCATTCTGCTGCTGCTGGCTGGTATTGGCCACCATGGCGCCGAGGATGTCGCCGAAGGTGGTTTGCGCCTGGCGGGTCGGAGAGGCCGCGGAGGTGGCCGGAGTGGTCAGGGGGCCGATGCCTTGAATCGCTTCCATCTGTTATCTCCCGATGTCGAGGGCTTTCATGGCCATGCGCTTGGCCGATTTGATGGTGGTGGTGTTGGCCTCGTACGAACGGGTGGCCGACATCATGTCCACGATTTCCTTGAAGACGCTGACGTTGGGCAGCGCCACGTAGCCGTCCGGCCTGGCGTCCGGATGCGAGGGGTCGTAGATGAGCTGGGGCGGGCTGTTGTCCTCGACGATCTTGGCGACCTTGACGCCCTCGGAATGCCGCTGATCCTGGATCGAGGCGGAGAGGTGCTGCTGGAAGGGAACCGGCTCGGTCTGGAACACCACCGATTTCTTCTTGTAGGGCCCGCCCTCGGGGGTCGAGGTGGTTTCGGCGTTGGCCAAATTGGAGCTGATGGTGTTCAGCCGGGTTTGCTGCGCCTTCAATCCCGAGGCAGCGATGTCGAAGGTGGTGAAAATGTCCATGACAGACTCCTGTCTTGAAAGTGGAGGTGTTGCTGTATTCTAGCAAATTATGCGCCACCATTGGCGGCGTATTTGAGTATCGACAATTTTTTGTTGAGCATGGTGACCGCCGTTTCGTACAAGATCTCGTTTTGCGAGAGTTTGACCATCTCTTGATCGACGCTGACCGTGTTTTTGTCGCCCAGTCCGGTTGTGTCTTTGGTGATGGCGATCGTGCCGCTGACCTGTTCGAGATTGCCGGGAGCCAGGGGGATGTGGCCCGGCTGGGCCGATACCGGCCGCATGCCTTTGTCGGCCATGGCACTGCGCAACTGATCCTCGAACTGGAAGGACTTGGCCTCGTAGCCCGGTGTTTCGGCGTTGGCGATGTTGGAGCCGATGATCTCCTGGTTCTTGGCGCGAAGATCAAGCACCTTCTGTAAAAGCCTCACGGTGGTGTCGAACTGTTGAATGCCGGGCATGGAAATTCTCCGTAAAAAGGTGGCGATGGCGGCCGATGTGGCCGGCATCAGCGTTTATCGAGTTCGAGAATGGCCGCTTCCTCGCGGGCCAGTTTGGTCCATAAGGGGTCTGTGCCTTTTTCGGCCAACTCTTTGAACAACTTAAGCGCCTCTGGCCTGCGGTCTTTGCGCAGGGCGATCTGGGCCAGGCGGTAGTGGGCCTGCTCGCTCCCGTCCCGGTTACGTTCGGCGATGCGTTCGAACAGGGGAAGGGCCTGATCGTTTTGCCCGGCATGGAAGTACGATTCGGCCAGCGGCAGCAGCATTCCCTGTCGGTTCAGCATTTCCCGCACCTCCGGTTGGGTCAGGGTTTCGATCGCCTTTTTCCATGCTTGCTGCTCATAGTAAATCCGGCCCTTGAGCAATTCCAGGGCCAGGACCTTGGGGTTAGCCTCGTCGTTCAGCTGAGCAAGGGCCTTGGCCACCTGGCCGCTATCGTAGAGCGCCAGAATCTTGGAAACGAATACGGCCGGCCGATTCGCTCCTTCCGGATAGCGGGCCAGATAGCGGTCGGCGTATTCCTCGACCTGCAGGTATTGGTCGGAAGCGGCCAGGGATTGAATCAGGGGTAGGTAGATCTTCTCCTGGCCGGCTTGGTCGGAAACGTCGAAAAGGTACTGGTAAATTTCAGCCGTTTGATCGGTCATGCCCAGTTTGTCGCAGGCCAGGGCCAGGTCGTACAGCATGCCGGTGTCGAGCCAGCCGTTGGCAAAGAGATATTTGTTCTGCTTGGCCAGCACCAGGGCCTTGACCGATTCGCCGTCCTTGACCAGTTGCTTGATCACGAGCGGAAGCTGCTGGATGAGCAGGGCCGTAACCTCGGTGCGCAGCCTGCCCGATTGAAAGCTGCGCAGCATCTGCATGCACTGGTTGACGCCCGCCTCATTGTCGCCCGACAGGACCTTCACCAGGGCCAGCTTGAACCCGCACTCCTCGCGCACGGCGATAGCCTCGGCCAGGGCCGTACATCTGCCGTAGAAGGCCTCCGCCTCGTTGGCCGGCATCTTGTTGGCAATGAAGTCCACATCCGTCTGTTTGAGCTGGGCCAGCATGCCGCCCTCGGTAGTGGGAAAGGCGTTGCTGATTTGCTGCAACTCGATCCGGGCCTTCTTGGCCGTGGCCGGAACATGGAGCTGGGCCAGGGCCAGCCGGAACAAGACGAGATCCTGCTGGGGACGGTTGGTCAGCATGTCGGCAAGCTGCTGGTAGCGTTTGGCCGCCTCGGCATATTGGCCGGCGGCATACAGCTCGTTGGCAAAGCGGGCAAGGGACATGGGCTGGTTTTCGATCAACCCGGGCGATCGTCCGTCCAGGTCTTGGTAGGCGGCCACGGCCTTGGCCATCTGGCCGGCAGCCGAAAGGAGATCGGCCTGCCGCAGCTGTCGAAGGGGGGCCAGCGCGGTGTCGTTGGCCACCGCGGGGTTGTCGAGCAGCTTTTTCGCGTCGTCGAGCCGGTTGGCCAACAGCGCCAGTTCGGCCAGCAACAGATGGTACGAGCCGCTTAAGGGCGAGCCCTCGTTTTTTTTCATCCAATTGCGAAGCTCGTAGTAGGCGTCGATCACATCGCCGCGTTCAGCCTCCTGGTAGATTTGCAGCATGGAGGCCATCTCGGCCATCGGCGTGTCGGGATACTGGATCACGATCCGCTGCAGCAGGAAGTAGGGCTCCTGGTACTCCCCGGCCCTGATCAAGGCCTCGGCATAGGTCAACACCAGCCGTTCCTTGAATTTTTCCGTCGGTTGCCGAGCCACTTGCTCGCGGAGCAACAGGCACACCTGGAACCATTTGTTTTCCTTGGCCTGTGCCAGCGTTTCCTCGGAGAGCCAGTCGGTCACCGGAAGTTGCGGGGGCAGGGCGGCGGCCATGGGAAAGGGGGGCAGGTGGAGCTTGGGCGCGGGAAGCACCGTCAGCGGCGATTCGTATTCGATGAAGAACGAACGCCAGTTCTTGGCAAAGGCGGTGCTGTCGACCGGATTGGCCGGGCCGGTTGGAGCTTGGGCTGCGGTCTTTCGATCCGTGTCGGCCTGTTGCGGCGGGGCGGAGAGGTCCGGTTGCGAAGCGGACTGCTGGTTGCCCAGCAGAATGTCGATCACCACCTGGCCGTCTTCCTTGCGGCTTTCGCTGGTCACCTTCTGCGGTGGATAGCGGAAATAAAAAGAAAGCAGCATGCCGTTGGTTTCGACCCTGCTGACCAATTTGACCATCTTGTCGTCGGTTTCCGGCCGGGAAAGCGTGGCGCTCGGGGCCACGTCCCGCAGGACCAGATCGATCCGTCGCCCACTGGTCGCGAGATGGTATTCCGGCAGTTGGTCGAAGTCGAACACCAGGTGAAGACTGGCCGAATCGTCGTTGCGGGTGATCGCCTTAAGCAGGGCTTCGGCCCGGGCGTCGCTGCCGCAAAATTGGTTGACAGCAAGCAGCAGCAAGAAGATGATGAATGAAAGACGGCGCATGTGTGGTCACTGGGTTGGGCGTGTCCTCCCGCTTGATGCCGAAGGAATGCCTGCTCAATCGTAAGCAATAAACATTCCATGCATCCCGACGGTGAAAAAGGACGGTGGACGGACTTTTTTTCTGCGGGAAGAGGACGGGGAATGTCCGGGCACTCTGCGTCGGAAGGCTGAGAGTCATTTTTTTGGCAAGGATGGAGCCCGTACCTGGGGCTCCCGGACGGCAGAGACGATGACCAGTTGGCCGGTTCGGTCAGGTGGTCCGACAATTGAAGGAGAGCAAAGGCGATGGAAGAAGATTCATGGCAACCGGTCGCGGCTTTTATCGATACATCCCTGGAGATGATCGGCCGAGTGCAACCCTTTGTCCGGGCCTTGGCCGCGCAGCCCGCACGCGAGGACATCGCGCCCAAGGTCATCGGCTTCGGGTTTCGGCTGTTTCATTTCATCAAGGGCAAGAGCCTCGCTTTGGGCTTCGACCATCTGGCGTCGCCGGCAGCGGCCATGGAATACCTGCTCGATCAGCTTCGGTCGGGCGGCATTCCATTGAGCCCGGCGCACATCTCCCTGCTGGACGAGGCCTGCGGCTTTTTTGAACGCGGCATGGCCGTGGTGCGGGAGGAGCGATCCGACCAGTGTCTGGCGGCGGCCGCCTCCGGATTTGCCTCGGTGCTGCGGCAGGCCGCATTGGCGCAAGACGACGCCGGTGCGGGCGAGGGGACGGGGTGTGGGCTGCCCGAAGAGGAACGGGAAGCGTTCTTATGGGAAATGGAGCATCTGGTGGGTACTGCCGAGCAGGAATGCGTCCTGTGGGATTTCATCGTGGTCGATCTGGACCGGGTAACGGAGCTGTCTCGCCTGTTGTCCCGGATGAAGCAGTATTTTACCCTCTACGGTTTTCACGATCCGGAACGCATTTGCCTGTCCATGGCCTCGACCCTCAATCGATTCGTGCAAGGCGAGTGTTTTCAAACCGAATATCCGGAACGGGTACTTTTGCGCAGTCTCGATGCAATTCGGACCGCGCTGGCCGCCTTTCCAGCCAACCACGCCATGGCGGTGGCCGATCTCGAACGTCACCTCGCTTCCCTGCAGGGCTTGATGCGTCAGCCTTTGGGCGAACTGCTGATCGAGGCGGGCCTGGCGGATGCGGCCACCATCGACCAGGCCCTGGCCGTGCAGCGTTCCGATCCGGAGGGGCAACCGCGCCTGTTGGGCGAGGTCCTGGTCGATCTGGGCCGGGTGACTTCGGCCCAGATCGAACACGCGTTGCGCGAGCAGCACGACAAACGGGCCTTGGCCTTGGAAGCGGAGGACGTGTGCGATGCCGGAGAGCGGATCGCGCCGGAAAGCCCGCTGGCAGTGGCCATCGACGGCCGCAAGCTCGAACGGGTGCACCTTCTGCTCGAGCAACTCGTGCCTTTGCGGCTGCCGGAGCAACATCAGGAGTATCTGGCCGAACTGCAGGAGATCGTGCGCTCCTGGCGCCGCGATGCGCTCGCATCCCTGGCCGGCCGGCTACAGCGGGTGGTGCACGATCTTGCCGCAGCCAGCGGCAAGCGGGTCCGCTTCATCGTCGAGGGGATAGAGGCACTGAAGGAAACGGGCCAGGCGGCCGTTCTGGCCGATTCCCTGTTCCATCTGTTGCGTAACAGCGTCGAGCACGGGCTGGAGCTTGTCGAGGAACGCACGCATTCGGGGAAGAAAACGATCGGCCGGCTGCACTTGCTGATCCTTCGCCAGGGCGAGGAGATCTGGCTCAGTGTCGAGGATGATGGTCGGGGATTCGACGGCGAGCGGATGGATGCCCTGCTCATTGGGCGCGGGCAGCTTACCGCCGCCGACCTCGGCCAGTTGACCAATAAGGAACGCTTTGTACTGTTATCCAGCAAGCCGTCCCAACCTTCGGAACAGGAGCATGACGGCGAACCGGGGTTGGTTGCCGTGCGCAGGAACTTGCGGACCGTCGGCGGCACCATGGATGCGATCACCCGTCCGGGCAAGGGGACTTGCGTGACCCTGCGGGTGCCACGACGGCCGTGAGCCGTTGCGGAGAAAACATGCGCTATACAGAAGAAGACTTGATTTCGTCTTTTTTCTGCTGATAGAATGATCACGATGAGAATTCCTGCATTGTTGACCGGCAATTGAAGCAGGAAAACCCATGGATTGCCGGTGTGGTGTCGAAAGAAAAAAAGGAGAACAGAATGGCGAAAAATGTACTGCTTGTCGATGATTCCAGCACCATGCGCAAGATCATTAGTCGATCGTTGCGCCAGGCCGGGCTTGATTTCGGTGAGATCTACGAAGCCGGAGACGGTCTGGAAGCGCTGGCTCTGCTGGAAAGCGAGAGCGTCGACATCGTGCTCAGCGATATCAACATGCCCAACATGAATGGAATCGAATTTTTGCGGGAAAAGGCCAACCGCCCGGCAATCAAGGATATTCCAGTGTTCATGATTTCAACGGAAACCGGCGACGATATTATCGGCGAAGCCAAGAGCCTGGGAGCTATCGGCGCCCTGAAGAAACCTTTTACTCCGGAAAAAGTCAACGAAGTGCTCGGACCGCTGATTTAATTCGAGGCGATCTATGCGGTGGTCATGCTTCTACCTGGACGATTCTGGAGGGGGACAGTTTGAACAGCTTTACGGAACTCAGTGATAAGCTTATCGAATCGACAATCGAAATCTTCACCGGCATGGTGATGATGGATATTTCGTCGGCTGGCGAACCGGTGGAGAAAACCGGGACGTTTAAAAAATCGATCACGGGCATGGTGGGGCTTGCGGGAACCCATAAGGGCATCCTGGCCGTTCATTTACCCAATGAAGTGGCGCTGGCGGTGACCAGCAATTTTCTGGGCGTGGACGTCGGCGAAATCAACGAAGATGTCCAAGATGCCATCGGCGAAATCGCCAACATGCTCGGGGGCAACTTGAAGACGATCCTTTCCGACCGGGGCAGGGATATTCAGCTGTCCCTGCCGTCGACCATATTCGGCGACGAATATGCCTTTTCCTCGCAGGCGGAGAGCGATCAGATCATCCTGCCGTTCCAATCCCCCAACGGCATGTTTTACGTCGAAGTCGAACTCGAACGTTAAGCTGCCTCGACAGCCCTGTGCCAACCTTTGCCTTGGGAGATCTGTTGTTGGAAGTGGAACAGTTTCTCGTTGATGCCACCTTGGAGGTGTTTGCCTCCATGATTCCCCTCGATATTGCTCCGGAGCCGGCGGGATGCGATGCGCCGGCGGTGGAGCCGGACATATCGAGCCTCATCGGCCTGGCCGGCGATCTCAAGGGGGTGCTCGCCGTTCATTGTCCCGCGTCCGTGGCGCTCGGCGTCACCTCGGCCATGTGCGGCGGCATGGAGGTGACCGCCATGGACGAGGACGTCAAGGACGCCTTGGGCGAGATCGCCAACATGGTTGCCGGCGGTCTCAAAATCAGTTTGGCCGGCCAGGACAAAAAAATCGAATTGTCCATTGCCACCACCTGCATCGGAAAATCCATCCGTACCGGCGGTCTTGCCGGAGCCACCCGGGCTGCGGTGGTCTTTGCCACTCCGGCGGGTCGGTTCCGTCTTGAGTTGCGTTATATTCTCGCATGAAAAAACAGGGTTAAGTCTTTTGGTCCGGCTGCCGAAACGTGTTTGAAGGGAAATGGTGCGCGGCTTGCATGGATGGTTGCCGTGGGCACCGGGTGCAGCCGCAGGCGGTGGCATACCGGGCTTCGCGCCCTGCCCGCGACAACTGTACACAATCCTGATTGACGGATGAATTTCGGCCTGTTTCTGCGATGAAAGCCAAAGAACGCTTCGACAAAATCCTGTCCTCCTGCTGTGATCGAATCCAGGAGGAAGTCTCGGCCCTGCTCGGTAAACCGTTCAAGCTGGGAGAGCCGGAATTCCGTCACGCGAGCAAGCAAGACCTGTTTTCCGAGCCGGGCGGCAAGGAAGTGCTGATCCACGCCAGCCTGGAAGGGGAATTACAAGGCAACGGCTGCGTGCTGACCGGCATCAGGGATGCCATTTATATCGGCGGCACGCTCATCATGCTGCCCGAATCGGAATTGGAGAATATTCTTTCCGAGGAAGATTATTCCGAGGAGTTGGAGGACTCCTACGGCGAGGTCGCCAATATAATCTGCGGTGCCATCACCGTGATCCTGGAAGAACAGTACCTCAAAAGCGTGCGCCTGGTTCGTCGGGAGCAGGAAGTCGTGGTGCCGGTCGAGGTGGAAATCGAGTCGGAGCAACCGATCCTCGACGTCCTCTATTACCAGATGAGCGCGCCCATGCAGCTCGACGGACGCGAACTCGGGCCCTTGCGCCTGATTTTACCCGCAGTCCCCTTTGGACTCGAGAGCTCGGCCGGTGCAAGTGCCAAGCCCGAACCCGCCGGCCAGGCGGCCACCGTGAACCGCGAAGCCAGCGCAACGGCGGAGCCGGTCGAGGTCCTTGAACGCGCCGCCGCCGAAGAAGGGGCGACAGAGGGGGACGAGGCGGTCGAAGAGCAGGCTCCGTCGGCAGCAGCAGCCCCCGCTCTCGAAGAACAGGCGGAGCGCCTGCAAGAGGTCGAGCGGCAGAAGGAGCTGGTCGACAATCTGCTGCAGGGCGGCATGGCCAAGATGTGCGAGGAGGTAAGCGCCCTGCTCGGCGGCAGCCTCAAGGTCGTGCCTGAAGGGAACGGCGTGGTTTCCAAGGGAGAATTCCTTGAGCAGGCGGGCGGTAAGCAGATCATGACCCGGATGGAGATCAGGGGCGACCACCAGGGTGAAGCCTATTTGTTTGTCGAGGACAGGACGGCGATCTACCTGGGGGGCACATTGATCATGCTGCCGGAGATCGAGCTGGAGGAAACGGTCCGCAACGAAGATTTCGGCGACGACGCCCACGATGCCTACGGTGAGGTGACCAACATCATCGCCGGTGTCTACACCGCTCTTTTCGAGGCAAAATATTCCGGCAAGTTTGGGCTGGTCAAAACCTCGATGGAACAGGTCGTTCCGGTCAAGATCGACCCGGATGCCGACGAGGTCTTCCCCGCCCAACCCTATTATCTTTCCACCGGCAAAATTCAGTACAACGATCGCGATCTGGGACGGTTGCAGTTGTTGATCCCCGCCAGCGCGCTGGCCCTAGAAGATGCGCATCTGTTAAACGAGGCGATCGAATCTGCCGTCGCTCCCCGGCACGAAGCCCCGGCCACCGTGCCCGCCGGCAAGCCGGCCGCGCCCAGCCGTCTACGGGAGCAGCCCGAAGAGAGTCCCGATATCCTGCTGTTTACCGACGACGACGGAGAGGCGGAACGAATTGCCGAGATGCTCGCGGCCATGGGGTATGTCTGCCGCCTCCTGCATTTTAAGGATCCGGTGCACAGCGTCCTGACTCCGAGAGTTCGGATTGTCTTTCTGATTATGCGGGAGGCAAGCGAGTTGGGATTCGGAGTGGCGATTAAAATCAGCAGTGCGGGCCTGCCGGTCCCCCTGGTGGCCGCCGGCCCGGCCTGGACCAGGACTCTGGTGCTCAAGGCGGTGAAGTACGGCGCCTGCGATATCCTGATCACCCCGGCTTCGTCCGACGACATCCGGGAGAAGATCGAGGTCAATCTGGTGAAAAAGGCGGCCTGATCACCTCAGTTCCTCTTCTTCGTCTTCCTCCCAACTGGCAAACAGTTCCTTCTTTTTGATCTTCTCCAGCAGGGTGGTCCGCTTCAGATTCAGGAGGCGGGCCGCTTCCTTTTTGTTGCCCTGGGTCAGTTTCAAGGCCTGGACGATTAGCTGGGTCTCGAAGTCGTTCACCAAGGCGTTGAAATCGATCCCCTGTTCCGGCCATGTTTCCGTGGGGGCGGAAGGAGGGGCGGACGACGAAAACAGCAGCAGTTGCTCGGGCCGGCCGACGTCGTCATCCAGCCACAGCTGCGAGGCGTTTTTCCCTCCCTCGCTGCCAATCGGGGCGTTGCGGTATTTCTCCGGCAGATCGTGATTGCGGACTATCGCGCCCCCGTGCAGGATGGTCATGTGTTGCACCAGGTTTTCCAGCTCCCGGACATTGCCCCGCCAAGGCAGGTTGGCGAGGGTTTGTACCGCTGCCTGCTCAAACCCCAACAGGGGGTTCTTCTTGGTTTTGCCGACGAAACGGACGAAATAGTCGATGAGCAGAGGGATGTCTTCGATCCGTTCCCGCAGGGGCGGGATGGACAGGGGGATCACGTTGAGCCGATAATACAGGTCTTCGCGGAATCTACCGTCGGCCACCATCTGTTCCAAGTTGCAGTGGGTAGCGGCAATGACCCGGACATCCACCGGGATCGGCTTCAGGCCGCCGACCGGCTCGAATTCCCGCTCCTGGAGCACGCGCAGAAGTTTTGCCTGGAGCACCGGCTTCATATCGCCGATCTCATCGAGAAAGAGAGAGCCGCCGTTGGCGTACTCAATCCGGCCGATTTTCGGGCCGGTTGCCCCGGTGAACGCCCCTTTGGTGTAGCCGAACAACTCGCTTTCCAGAAGATCGTCGGGGATGGCGGCGCAGTTGACCGGGACGAAATGATGCTCGCTTCTGGCGCTGTGGGCGTGAATCGCCTTGGCAACCAGTTCCTTGCCGGTCCCGGATTCGCCTTGGATGAGCACCGTGCTTCCTTCATCCTCGGCAAGTTTGCCGATCAGCCTGAACAGCCGTTGCATGGCGGGGCTTCGGCCGATGATTCCGTAAAATTCGTCAGAGGCCATGGCGTTCGTGGGGGATTTGAGCTGCAAGTTGGCTGGCAATCAGGCAACCGATGCGGTGCAACAGCCGCCTGACCATTTTCGGAAGACTGGCACCCGGACGCGGAAACGTCCCGGTGGGAGTATCGGTTATCGGTTCGGTCAAGATTATGACTAGCAAAGACCAGGGTGACATCGCGGCTGCCGGTCTCCGTCCCCGATCGGTGGTCGAGACCTTGCCATCGGCCCGGTGCGGGCTAAACCAAGCGGCGAACCGGCAAGCGTCGGCAATCGTTTTTTCCGAGACATCAAGCAGTCCGCCGAGCTCGAATCCCAATGGGCCGCCTGAATCGTCTTGGGCAACAGGATGTTTGCTCCGCCGGCATTCGGTCCGACCCGAGTGGCGCTCTTGGCACCCGAAGCTGCTGGCGGCGTCGGATCTGCAGGTGGCTGGCTGGGGAAGTGCGAGCATCGTATCCCTGTTTTTTTCTTCGGTTTCCGGAAGGTTCCGTTCGAACACGAGTTCTTTTGCACCGGGCGGCAAAAGTAAGGACGGTTAAAAGTACAGTTTTTTTGCTTCCGGTACAATTTTTTGTAATGTTACCATAAGCAGATTGAGAAAGCCAAGAAACTTTCATAAAAAAGTGTCATTATCTTGACAATAATTGCGACTTATCGGATGGGGCTGGGAATGAAACAGGGGGGAGGGGCATGAAAAGAAGATGCGCATTGCTGCTCGGCTGCGCTTTGGTGGTGTGGGCCGTGCAGGGCGAGGCAAGGGCAGAGGTGTGGGAAGGCGTTGTCACCCGAGTGCTCGATGGCGATTCGTTCCGGATCAAGCGGGAAAACCAGCTGGTAACCATCCGGCTGTACGGCATCGACAGTCCCGAGTACGGCCAGGCCTGCTGGCGGGAGGCCAAGGAGGGCGCCACCGCCTTGTTGCTGGGCAAAAAAGTCAGGGTCGAATCGATGGCAACCGATCGATACGGCCGGACCGTGGCTCTGGTCGATTTCCGGGGACAACTGGTTAACGCGGAAATGGTCGGCCGCGGCCTGGCCTGGGTTTATCGCCATTACTGCACGGCCCAGCCGCTATGCAAGCGGTTCGACACCCTAGAGGAGGTCGCCAGAAACGAACGCCTGGGGATTTGGAAGGAAGGACGGCCGGTTCCGCCCTGGCAGTGGAAGCGCGACCAATAGGGCGGCTTGAGGTCCGGATCGTTTCCAGCCCCATGAAACAAGTTGTACCTCGGCTCAGCCGGGGGCGTTTGTCCGGATGATGACCTCGAGCTCGTCGCGGGAAAGGGTCTCGCGCTCCAGCAGGGCAGCGGTGACCGCATCCAGGCTGGAGCGATGTTCCACCAGCAAATGGCGGGCCGTGTCGTAGGCGGTCTGTACCAGCTTCTTGACCTCGCCGTCGATGAGGATGGCGGTCTGTTCACTCATGATCTGGCCAGGTTGGCCGGCCAGGGGGTTGGCGACTCTAAAGGTGAGCGGGCCTACCGTCTCGCTCATCCCCCATTCGCACACCATGCGCCGGGAAAGGTCCGAGACCCGTTCGAGGTCGTTGCCGGCACCGGTGGTCGTCTGGTTGAAAACGATCTCTTCGGCCACCCTGCCGCCCAGCAGGGTGGAGAGAGTGGCCAGCAGATAGGCACGGTCGTGGGAGACGCGCTCTTCCTCCGGCAGCTGCATGGTCAGGCCCAGGGCCCGGCCCCGGGGAATGATGGTCACCTTGTGCACCGGATCGGCCCCGGGCAGCATCCAGGCCACCAGGGCGTGGCCGGCCTCGTGGCAGGCGGTGATCCGTTTTTCCCGGTCGGTGATGATCAGGCTGCGCCGCTCCGCTCCCATCAGTACCTTGTCCTTGGCCGCTTCCAAAATCGCCGTGGTGACGGCCGGCTGGTTGCTCCGGGCCGTCATCAGGGCCGCCTCGTTGACCAGGCTGGCCAGTTGAGCCCCGGAAAATCCCGGCGTTCCCCTGGCGATCACCTGCCAATTCACCTGCGGATCGATCTTGGCGTTCCGGGCATGCACCTTGAGGATCTTTTCCCGGCCCCCGACATCGGGCAGAGGCACCATGACCTGGCGGTCGAACCGTCCCGGCCGCAGCAGGGCCGGATCGAGGATGTCCTGTCGGTTGGTGGCGGCAATGACGATCACATGGTCGTTGGCGTCAAAACCGTCCATCTCCACCAGCAGTTGGTTCAAGGTCTGCTCGCGTTCGTCGTTGCCGCTTGACCCGGCGCCGCCCGCACTGCGATGGCGGCCCACCGCGTCGATTTCGTCGATGAAGATGATGCAGGGCGCGCGTTTCTTCCCTTCGTTGAACAAATCGCGCACCCGCGATGCACCGATTCCCACGTACATTTCAACGAAATTGGAGCCGCTGATCGAAAAAAACGGCACCCCGGCCTCGCCGGCAATGGCCTTAGCCAGCAGGGTTTTGCCGGTGCCCGGCTCGCCGTACAGCAGCACGCCGGCGGGGATGCGCGCTCCGGCAGCGGTGAATTTCTCCGGTTTTTTGAGAAAATCGACAAGTTCCGCCACCTCTTCCTTGGCCTCGTCAATACCGGCGACATCGTCCAGCTTAATTTTCGACTCCTCCGGATTGATCAACCGGGCCCTGCTTTTGCCAAAGGCCAGGATCCGTCCGCTCCCGCCGGAAGACTGGCCGCCGCTCCGGCGAAAATAAAACAGCCACAACAGGCCGAAAAACAGAAAGGGCAGCCAGGAGAGGAGCGCGTACAGCAGCCAGGAGGGTTGCGACGGTTCTTCCGCCAGCACGGTCACATTGCCACGCAACAAGCGCGCAAGGGCGTCGCTGCTCTGCGGTACCACGGTTTTGGTCAGGGTTCCGTCGGAACTGTTCCAGAGAACGGTATTGCCGATCACGGTGACATTGGTCAGCAGGCCGCTGTCCACCTTGTGCAGGAACTCGGTATACGTGACGGTATGGGCGCGTTCCGGCGCTTTTTGGCAGTAGTGGACGAGTAGTGAGATCGCCAGGGCGATGAGCAGCCAAATGGAAAGATTTTTGTAAAATTGCTGCATGGTTGTGCCTCCTGACACCCGTGGTGGAGCGTGAGCGGGCCGAAGCTTCGTTCGACCTTGGTATCCTGGCAGAAAAAATGGAACAGGGCGGGGCCGATGTTCCCTCCTGTCGCCGCACCCTTGCCGAGAAGTACCACGATCCATGGCAAAGGTAAAGCCGGGGAGCGGGCGGAAAACCCCTCTTGGACCGTCCCCTCGGAGAGGCAGGGCGAAGTCTGCTCGTTTTTCGTGAAAAACGAGGACCCGCTTGGTCGGTTGCACGAACCGTTCCTGGAGGATGTTTGAAGTTCGATTGAATTCTTTCTGCCCAACTTTATGGTATTTTTTAGGTTTCAAGGCGCTGGTGGGCTGCAGCTGCCGGCTGCATCGGTTTTTAGAAAAGGGCGCATTTTGCTTCTTCGAGGCGAAAGTGATGGATCGTTTTGCGTCTTGTTGCGAGCGATTGGACGCAAAATGCGAAGTGTCGTTGCTTTGGGTTGAGTTATACGCTTTATATTCGATAAATTAGCATCATATGTGATATATCCTGGCGATTAATCGTAAATTATTATTTCAATAATATACTATATTTTTTTAATGGGATAAAATTGATCATATAATTTCCATTTTTTCTGACAATTGACAGGATATTTTCTTGACAGCCGGTTCGGGGCCGGATATTAAGACTCAGGCAATACGGAGTCGAGCCGAAGCGGGTTCCAGGGCACAGGGCAGTGGAGGCCGGCGAGCGGGAAGTGAGTGGAAAAACCATGGGTTTGAACCGGGCGATGGCCGCCAACCGCGCCCGGAACGAAGAAACGTTTCGGGGCACCGGGGCGCGGAGGTGGGTATGGAAGCGATGCTGTTTTTCGTTATCTGGTTGGGCGGGACGTTGCTGCATACGCTGTTTGATCTGAGAATCAAGCCGGTTCTTCGGTCGGCCAGGGAAGAAAGCGACGTGCCTTGATCGGGATTGTGTGGATAGGCCAGTTCGGCAAGCAATAACCAGCAGGGGCGACAGCGGTTGGGCGCGTTCGTCCCGGTACAGGAGGTAAAGAACTTATGAATGCGATGTTAGCGAAAGTTTTGCCCCAGGAAGGCGGGCTGGAAGGCAGCCATTCGGGGCTGTACAACGGGGTGATCGGCCTGTTCGGGCTTTTTACTCTGGTGGGACTCGCCTTTGGGGTGCACGCCATGTTTATCGGCCACGAGCATGCCTATGGCGTCACCCGCGAGGTGCCGTGGGGCTTGATGCTTGCGGCCTATGTCTTTTTCGTCGTCACCTCGACCGGGCTCTGCCTGGTCTCGTCCATCGGCCATGTCTTTGGCTACGATGCCTTCAAGCCGATTGCCAAACGCTCGGTATTCCTGGCCATAGCCACCATCGTCTCCGGTTTTCTGGTGATTTTCTTCGAGATCGAGAACCCCTGGAGAATGGCCATCTACAACGTCATCTCCCCCAACCTCAGTTCCAATATCTGGTGGATGGGCACGCTGTACGGGGCGTATCTCTTCTTCATGTTGATCGAATTCGCCCTGCTCCAGGCCGGGAGGCACAAAATCGCCGGGATGTGCGGCCTGTTGGGCGTGATTTCGGGTATCGCCGCCCACTCCAACCTCGGCGCGGTTTTCGGTCTGCTCAATGGCCGTGAATTCTGGCACGGTCCGTACATGCCGATCTACTTCATCGTTTCGGCCATGATGTCCGGTTGCGCCACGGTCATTTTCTTTCACTGGCTCGGCTACAAAATCAATGGCTGGAAAATGAGCGAACAGCTGCAGGAATCCCTCCGGTCGGTGGCCAAACTGGGAGCCCTGCTCTATCTCGTCATCATGTTTTTCACCACCTGGAAATTCATCGCCGGCCTTTCCGGACATCCGCCGGGAGAATACGAGGCCTTCATGGCGCTGCTCAACGGTCCCTATGCCCATAATTTCTGGTACGGAGAAGTGGCCATGGGACTGGCAATTCCCTTTTTGATCATCCTCGCGGTGCGCGCCAGGAACCTGACCGCCATGGCCATCGGCTCGGCGGCAAGCATCGTGGGCATCTTCGTCATGCGTTACGATCTGGTGATCATCGGCTTGATCATCCCGGGATTCCACGAGCTGAACATTACCGGCCTGCCCCACCTCCTGCCCTATACGCCGACGCTGCACGAGTGGATGGTGACCCTGTCCGGATTCACCTTCTGCGGCATTCTGTTCATGATGGGCGAACGACTGTTCCGCGGCCATCTGTCCGAAGATCATTGATGGCAACGGTGTCCGGGAGAGGGGCGATTGGCAGCTGCTTGCCGCCCTTCCCCGGTGTCCCTCGCTGAACGGGAGGGCAGTATGGCAAGAAAGAGAACGGAAATCCAGGCGATTCGGTCCAACGTGCCGATCTATCCGATCGGGGTGGCCGCCAAGCTGCTGAACGTGCATCCGCGCACTTTGCGGATCTACGAACAGGAAGGGTTGATCAAGCCGGCCATGGTCGGCAACCGGCGGATGTTTTCAGCCGACGATATCCAATGGATCACCTGCCTGCGGACCTTTATCCATGAAGAGGGGATCAGCATTCCTGGCCTGAAAAAACTGCTGGACTACATCCCCTGTTGGGAGGTGGCCGGCTGCCCCTTGGATATTCGCGAGCAATGCGCGGCCAAGGTCGATCGTGCGGTCCCGCGCACCCTGCACCAGGTCGGGGATAAGGCCGCCGTGGCCGAGGCCCGGGAGCAGGACCGGCAGCAGCGCGAACAGGCCGGGCAAAAAAAAAAGCGCCAGTCTTCCGCCTGATGGACAAGAAAACGGCGTGGCCGGCCGGCCGGACCGAAAAGGCGGTGCGCCGATCCTGCGGCTGAGCACGGTTGGGCGTCGTCCGGACGGATATTATCGGGAAAGAATGGCTGGCTGATAACGGCTGCGGCCATGGAGAACAGGCACCTTGAAAAGGCGTTCCGCAATCGCGGGACGCCTTTTTTGTTGCCCGTGCAGGTGGGGAGTCAGTCTTCGGGATCGCTTTTGTCTCGGGTCTGGCTGGTAATGTCGTATCGTTCGATTTTGCGCCGCAAGGTATCCTTTGAGATACCCAGTTCCCGGCAGGTGGCCATTTTTCGCCAGCGGTTGCGTTCCAGGCTCAGGAAGATGGCCTGCTTTTCGATTTCCTCCAGGGTCTGCGGTCCCGCACCGGATCGGGAAGAGGTCAGGGATTCGCAGCCGGCGGCAAAGGGGTCGGGGAGATGCTGCGGCTGGATGTAGCCGCCGTCGCACAGAATGAACGAATATTCGACGATATTCTCCAGTTCGCGGATATTGCCGGGGTAGTTGTAGCGCATCAGCAGCGACAGAGCGGCCCCGGAAATGCCGACGATGTCCTTGCCCTGCTGGGCGCTATACTTCTTGATGAAATGGTCGATGAGCAGGGGAATGTCTTCTTTGCGCTCCCGAAGCGGCGGCAGGATGATTTTCACCACGTTGAGGCGGTAAAACAGATCGTTGCGGAACGAACCCTCGCCAACCAGGGCCTCGAGATCGCGGTTGGTGGCGGTGATGATGCGGACGTTGGCCTTGACCGGGATATTGGAACCCAGCGGTTCGTAGACCTTTTCCTGCAGCACCCGCAGCAGCTTGACCTGGACGCTGCCCGGCAAATCGCCGATCTCGTCGAGAAAAAGGGTGCCGCCCTCGGCGGCGGCGAAACGGCCGATCTTGTCCTTGCGGGCATCGGTGAAGGCCCCGGCCTTGTAGCCGAACAACTCCGATTCCAGCAGGGTTTCCGGCAAGGCGGCGCAGTTGACGATGACAAAGGGTTTGTTGGCGCGTTCGCTGGAATTGTAGAGGGCGCGGGCAATCAACTCCTTGCCGGTGCCGGATTCGCCGAGCACGAGAACGGTGCTGGGGCTTCGGGCGATCTCCGGCAGAATGCCGAACAGCCGCTGCATGGCCGGTGCCTTGGAGATGATGGCGTCGAAGGTGTATTTCTGGCTCAGTTGCTGGCGCAGGGCGGTGATGGCGGTGAGGTCGCGGAAGGTTTCGACCCCGCCGACGATGTTGCCTTCGTGGTCGGTAAGCGGGGCGGCACTGATGCTGATTGGCACCTTGTCGCCGTGGTTGTTGCGGATGGTGATCGAGCGGTTGGCCACCGGCGCGCCGGTATAGAGGCTTTCGGCGATGGCGCAATTCTTGCCGCAGATGGACGAGTGGAAGATGTCGGAGCAGGACATGCCTACGGCCTCTTCCCTGGACCAGCCGGTGATCTCTTCGGCGGCCCGGTTGAAGGAGGTGATGTTCCAGTTGCGGTCCACGGTGAACACCCCGTCGGCGATGGAGTCGAGAATCAGACTCTCGCGGATGGAGGAGGTGTTGTCGCGGAAGGTCTCGATGCCGCCGATGATGTTGCCGAAATCGTCCCGCAACGGGGCCGAGCTGATGGTGACCGGGATCGAATTGCCGGCCTTACCCTTGATGAAGATGGAGCGGTCGACGAACATGCTGTTGCCGTCGATGGCCTTCTGCAGCAGGCAGTCGTTGCCGCACACGCTGGAATGGAAGATGTCCCGGCACGGCTTGCCGACCACCTCGTCCTGGGTCCAACCGGTGATGGCCTCGGCCGCCCGGTTGAACGAGGTGATGGTCCGGTTGTGGTCGATGGTGAAGACGCCGTCGGCCACCGAGGCCAGAATCAAATCGTTGTGGAGCGATTCGGAGCTGTCGTGGAAGGTTTGGATACCGCCGATCACCTGGTTGTTGAGGTCGTAGAGCGGAGAAAGGGTCAGGGACAGGGGGTAGACGCGGCCATCCTTGCGGGTGGAGAAGATGGTGTGGCCGACAAAGGTTTTCTCCTCTTCGACTGCGTGTCTGAGCAGGCATTGGTTTTCACAGAATTCCGGCGGAAAGATTTCCTGGTAGTTCTTGCCGACCACATCCTCGGTGGTCCATCCGGTAAGCTGCTCGGCCGCCCGGTTGAAGGTCATGATTTCCAGGGAGCGGTTGACGGTGAGCACTCCCTCGGATACCGAATCGAGCAACAGGTGGTGAAAGAGCATTTCATTGCTGTCGTCAAGGATGACCAGAGCGCCGGCTAGCGCCCGGTCCCGGTCCCACAGCGGGGTAACCGTGGCGAGCACCTCGAGCGGTCGTTGCCCGTTCGAGCCGGTGCGCAGCACCGATTGCGCCGAAACCGAGTTTTCCCAGCCGATTTGATCGAACAGGTCGCCCAGGTTGCCGGTGTTGTCTGTGAAGGCGATGATTTCGTCCATGGCTCGGCCGAACAGGTCGCCCAGGGTTCGCCCGGTGAGTTGCTCGGCGTTTTTGTTGAGACCGATGATCCGGCAGCTGCGGTCCAGGTGAAAAAGGGCCAGGGTATCGTGCAGCAGGTTGAGTTGTTTAACGAGATTGGCGCGCATGGTGCTGGAATTCTGGCTGAAAAAGGGGTGGGTTGGGACAGGGGCAACGCTCAGGCGGCCCTTGTCCCGCGGGCGGGCACGATTGCCGAGCCGGGACGGGAAAAGCGATCCGGCGGCCGCGGGCTTCGCCTGCCAATCGGCAACCGGGCCGTGTACCACCATGTATTTGAAAACTTGCTCTTCTCAAGGTTTTGGGGTATGTTCTCGTGTTGTTTTTCAAGGACAAATGAGTGACCATTCATTCGCGACCTTTCTTTTCTTTTGCTGAAACGGGGTATTGTAGCACAAGGTGCGCAAGTCGTCTTTATCACTTTTTTCTGTCGAGGGCATGGAATGAACATTAACGAGTTGGAAAAATTAACCAATGAAGGGGTGGATAATCTCCCATCCTTCGAACGCCGCACCTTTCTACGTGCTGGCCTCGCCATCACCGGATTGTTCATGGGAGGGACGGTCCTGTCGCTCACCTCCGTCCGCGACGTCGAAGCCGCTGTGAGTTCCATGCCGAAGGACGAAAAATACCCCTACAAGCCCCACTACAGCATGGTCATGCGGCAGAATCTGTGCGTTGACTGCGAACGCTGCATGGATGCCTGCGTCCGGACCAACCACGTGCCGCCCTATGGCTGGCGGACCAAGATTCTCGAACGAACCCGCAACGTCGGTCCCAAAGAAAAAGAAACAATTTTCATGCCCGTTCTCTGCAACCAGTGCAACGAACCGCCCTGCGTCCGCGTTTGCCCGACCGTGGCGACCTACAAGGACAAGACCACCGGCATCGTCATGATGGAGAGCAAGAAGTGCATCGGTTGCAAGACATGCATGGCCGCCTGTCCCTACAATGCCCGCTATTTCAACGAAGAAACCCGGGCGGTGGACAAATGCAATTTCTGCTGGGACACCCGCCTGACCAAGGGCATGAAGGATACGGCCTGCGTCGAGGCCTGCCCCGCCAAGGTCAGGATCTTTGGCGACCTCAGCGACCCGAACAGCGAAGTCTACAAACTCGTGCATCAACCGGAGACCACGGTATGGGTTCTGCGACCTGAAGTCGGCGCCTTGCCCAACGTGTTTTATATGAACGTGACCTTGGATATCTAAAGGATAAAAGGAGAAGAAATATGAAAATGAAGACTCTTTTGATGGCGGCATTGTGGGTTGTTGCGGTAGCGGGTACTTCCATGGCAGCGGACAAGGAAACCGCGCCGGCACCGGCACCCGCCGCTCCGGCCAAACAGTACGAATCCTTTGGCAATACCCAAATCGTCGAGATGGAATCGGTCAAACAGATGTTCAGCCACAAGGCCCACGTGGTGACGGCCGGCCTGACCTGCGACAGCTGTCACCCCAGCCTGTTTGAGCGCAAATGGGGCGCCGCCAAGGCCAAGGGCGATTATAACATGGCTTCCCTGGATGCCGGCAAGTATTGCGGCGCCTGCCACGATGGCAGCACCGCCTTCAACACCACGGGTCCGGAAACCTGTAAGAAATGCCACGGCAGCGACATGAAGCAGCCGGATGTGATCGTGTTCAACCGGCCGGTCAAGGGCGTGGTGTTCACCCACAAGGCGCATGTCGACATGGGGCTGGACTGCGCCAGCTGCCACGACAAGGCCTTTGAGATGCGCAAGGGAGCCGCCGAAGAGGAACTCGGCAAATTCAACATGCGGGCGCTCTATGCCGGCAAGTACTGCGGCGTCTGTCACAACGGCAATATCGCCTTTGCTTCCAACACCCGCTGTACCTCCTGCCACATCGGCGTCAAGGGAGTGGAGAAGATGCTCAACAAGGCGGCCGCGGCTGCCGAGGAAAAAGCACAGCACTGATCGCACCTGTTCACGGGGCGGGTCGCAGACCCGCCCCGTTCGTTTTTCCTCCCCTTGCTCTTCCCGCTTGCAGTTCTTCCTTCACTCCCCGCTGACAATTATCTTGCCGCATCCCGCAAGCATGGCATAGCTGCCGCCAATGCCGGCCGTTTAGGGCGCATGATGCGTCCGGAACGCAACTCTCGTTCCTAACCCTCCTTTTTCATTTGATTTTATTTTGAGCCTGCCGCCGGTCTCCTCCGGCGTTCACGGCGGCATCGGGCCCGATTTTTTTTACGCAAGGGCAGCTGTCCGTTACCATGCCTTCATCTTTTTCCCCACAAAGATCAACCGGTTGCCTTTTCTGCCTCCTGGCCGGGAACGCTGGTCTACTGGGCGTATTTTGCGCCTCTCTGGAGTGGGTCTGTGGAATCATATTGCGCCGTCTCTGGAGATATTTTGCCAATCGCTATTCCCGGAAAAGCTTGCAAATAGCGCGTTGCCTATAATTTTTATCGCAGAATTCCGGGATGTTGCCTAGGGTTTTCGCGACGCGTCCGCTTGTTCGGCGCAATGGCATATCCCTTGCCTTGGTTAAGGTAGCGGATACACCAACCCATGCCCCGAACAAAGAGGTCTTCTATGAACATCGCATTGCAGCATTCCCTCACCCCGGCCGGAAATGATGGCGGTCATTTCGGGCTTTCCTGGGTCAAGGCACACCTGGCCCAGATCATCGAATCCTTCTGGTTCTGCCTCAGCTTCATTCTCTTCCTGTTGATGGGTCCGTTTTCAGCCGTGGTCGCGCTGATCGGTCTCGCTTCCCTGGCCAGCGGGGAAAAAAGGGAGCAGATGCGGGAACCGGCTCGTCTCTGATTGTGCACCCATTGAACATATTCCAAAGAACAAGGAGGTAGAAGTATGGCAAGCGGATTTTCCTTGGCAACGACTGCGGAACCGGAAGTGGCGGGATCGACGGTCAAGGCCTTGTCAATTTTTTTCGGCCTGGCGATGGCGGTTGGCATCGGCGTCGGTCTGGCCGGATTCATTTTCGGGCATGAACACCTGTTCAACAATACCCGTGAAGTTCCGTGGGGCTTGCTGATCGCAACCTATGCTTTCTTTGCCATCACGTCCACCGGCCTGTGCCTGCTGGCCGCGATCAGCCATGTCTTCGGCGGCAACAATTTGGCCCCCCTGGCCAACAGGATGGTGTGGATTTCGCTGATCACCATCCTCAGCGCTTTCGTCGTCATCGGCATGGAAATCGAGAGCCCGTGGCGGATGGCCATCTACAACGTCATCTCGCCGAACATTACCTCAAATATCTGGTGGATGGGGACATTGTACGGGCTTGCGCTCGCTTTCATCCTGTTTGAGTTCTGGCTGATCCTGACCCGGCACTACACCCTGGCCCTGGCTCTCGGCATTCTGGGAGCTTTGGCCGAAGTAGCCGCCAACACCTGCCTGGGCGGTGTTTTTTCCACCTTGGCCGCCCGGCCGTTCTGGTACGGGGCGCAACTGCCGGTGTACTTTCTTGCTTGTGCCTTTCTCTCCGGCGCGGCAGCGGCCATCCTGTTTACGCACTACGCCTACCTCCTCCGCGGCCGGGATATGGAGCCCCATATCTTTTCCGGGGTGCAGGCCGCGGGTAAAATCCTGCTGTTGATGATCATCCTGGTGACGGTCGCCACTTTCTGGCGCATGGCCTCCTTTTATGTCGGCGGTGCCAGCGACGGCCGGATTGCGGCCAATGCCCTGTATTCCGGTCCCCTGTCCTTCAATTTCTGGACGCTCGAAGTGGGTGTCGGCCTGGCCGCTCCCGCCCTGCTCCTGGCAATAACCCGGATGCGAAACGTGGGTGCGATGTCGGCCGCCGCACTGATGAGCCTGGTCGGCATGTTCATCGCTCGGCTCGACATGGTGGTCGGCGGCCAGATCGTGCCGCAACAGTTGGGCTTCGACGGCCTGCCCGCCTATCTCAATTACACCCCTTCCGGCTACGAATGGCTGGTGGTGCTTGCCGGCATTGGTTTGTGCGGGCTTGCGTTTCTTCAGGGGGAACGGTTCTTCGGCAAGAGTTTCACCGAGCCTGCCGCCCACTAAGGCGAGATAATCGGCGAGTCCGGCGGCCAGGGCGCGAATGCGTTCGGCCGCTGGCTTGCTTTGCGAGGATGACCATGGTTGATGAACAGAAAGCAATTTTTACGATCGGCGTTGCCGCGCAGATGCTCGGAGTGCATCCGCGTACGCTGCGCATCTACGAGGAGGAGGGGTTGATCGTGCCCCTACGCAAGGGAAAATGGCGCTACTACACCATGAACGATGTCAAATGGATCGAATGTCTGCGGGAAATGATTCACGGGCACGGGGTATCCATCGCGGCGGTAAAAAAACTGCTTCAGTACACGCCCTGTTGGAATATCACCGACTGCCCTTTTGACAAACGCAAGCAGTGCACCGCCTTCATGGCTAACGGCTTGATCCCGCGCAAGATCGACAAGCAGCGGGTGCGAAAAGTGCAAAACATGGAGAGCAAGGCCGCCTGACTGTCGCCAAGGGGCAGGGAACTTGAGTCCGCCGTCCCGCCTCGCTGGATGGCGTCGCAATGCTCTGGCATGCGGTGCTGCAAACCGGCGAACCGGTCGTCAGGATTTGGCCGGGTTTGCCCAGGCTATAAAAAAAACGCCATGTCACCGGAGCGCGGTTGCCGGCGGCATGGCCTTTGTTTCGCTCTATTTTTCCGTCACTTCCGTGCCGCCGCTCTTCCCGTCCAGGCGGCCGATTCCGCAGTGGCCGCATCTTCTTCCGCCATTTTACAGTAGGGCTATCCGCCTGCCCGGAAGGGCATGCAGCATATCGCACAGCCAGTCCGCTGGCACGGTGTAGCATATCATGCATTCGATGTTTATCCATTTTTTCAACAAGATAGTCAAATTATTCGGGGGTTCTCCGCCCGATTTCCCGGCCCGTGCTGCAGCATATGCTGCATCTGTTGTCTCCGTTTTCCGGCTGCATTAATAATTTATTCGATAAATCAGTGTGATAATTCTTGTATCGCACATGGTACAGCGCGTGCAATGAGCGAAATTGTGTAACGTGTTTGACCTGTCTTTCGGCAGCGGCGATCAACGCCTACGGGCTGTACCAACCGGTGCAGAAAGGATGGGCGAGGTCGCCTCGCGCAACGTAACGGTATGAAATACAAGACGATCAGCCTGCGGAAAGAAAACGGCCTGGCCATTTTGACCTTGCAGCGGCCGGAGAACTTGCATGCGCTGAACAGCCAGATGCTCGGTGAACTGGGCGCGGCCCTGGCCGATATCGAACGGGAAGAGCGGCTTGGGGGCGTCATCCTCACCGGCGGTAGCCAGTGTTTTTCCGCGGGATTCGATGTCGGCGAAATCAGCGGATTTGCGGCGGTTGCCGATATGCGCCGGTTTTTCCGGGAGAGCCATGCCGTTTTCGAGCGCCTGGAGGAGCTGGAAAAGCCGGTCATTGCCGCCATTGCCGGTCTGTGTCTGGGAGGTGGCTGCGAGCTGGCCCTGGCCTGCGACCTGCGCATCGCCGCCGACAACGCCTCGTTCGGCCAGCCGGAAATCAAGATCGGCATGATCCCCGGCGGCGGTGCCACCCAACGGCTGCCCCGGCTGATCGGCATGACCAAGGCCAAGGAGTTGCTGCTGACCGGCGATTATGTCGATGCCTCGGAGGCGGCGCGGATCGGCCTGGTCAACAAGGTCGTTCCCGCAGCTTCGCTGCTCGAGGCGGCACGGGCCATGGCCAACAAAATCCTCCAGCATTCGCGCTGCGCGGTGAAGGCCGCCAAGCTGGCCGTCAACGGCGGGGCGCACATGGATATCAAATCGGGTATTGCTCACGAGGCCCGTTGCCTGGATGTCCTGTTCGCAACCCATGAGCAACACGAGGGGATAACTGCATTCATGGAAAAGCGAAGGCCGGTTTTCAAACAGCCGTAAAGGCCGTAAACAGGGCGCCTGCCTCGGTTGGACGCGGCTGGGCTTGCTTTGATTCAGCAAGAATAGAGACGGAATCGTCGTTTAAAATTGTCTTCAGGAATAAGGAGCGAAGTATGAGAGAAGCAGTGATTGTCAGCGCGGTCAGAACCCCCTTAGGCAGCTTCAACGGCACCTTGGCCACCATGGGCGCCACCAAGTTGGGCGCGCTGGTCATAACCGAGGCCATTCGTCGGGCCGGCATTGCCAAGGAAGAGGTGAACGAGGCGATCATGGGCATGGTGCTGCCCTGCGGATACGGCCAGAATCCGGCCAAGCAGGCGGCCATCGCGGCCGGCATGCCGGACGAAGTGGAAGCGATCACCGTCAACAAGGTCTGTGGCTCCGGCTTGAAGGCGGTGATGCTGGCGGCCCAGGCGGTGCAGACCGGCGATGCCGAAGTAGTGGTTGCCGGCGGCATGGAAAACATGAGCATGGCCCCCTATTTCTTGAAGAAAGCGCGTTTCGGCTACCGGATGGGCGATGCCACCATGCACGACCACATGGTGCACGACGGCCTGTGGGATATCGTCAATGACTTCCACATGGGCATCTCCAACGAATTGTGCTCCGAGCGCTACCAGGTGAGCCGCGAGGACCAGGACCGATATGCCGCCGAATCCTATCGACGGACCTTGACGGCCCAGGCGGCCGGCAAATTCGAGGAAGAAATCGTGCCGGTGGAGATTCCGCAGCGCAAGGGCGAGCCGAAAGTGTTCCGCCTGGACGAGTGTCCCCAAGCAACCAGCTACGAGCAGTTGGCCAAGATGAAGCCGGCCTTCAAGGAGGGCGGGGTCACCACTGCGGGCAATGCTTCCATCATTTCCGACGGCGCCGCCGCAGTGGTGGTGATGAGCCGGGAAAAGGCCGAGGCTCTGGGGTGCAAGATCATGGCCACCATCGGCGCCCAGGCCTCCTACGGCATCGACATGAAATACGTGCTGGTGGCCCCCATCTGGGCCGTGCCGAAATGCCTGGCCAAGGAAGGCATCGGCAAGGAAGAGATCGATCTGTACGAAATCAACGAGGCGTTCAGCGGTTCGACCGTGGCCGCCCTGAAAACCCTCGAACTCGACCCGGCCAAGGTCAATGTCAATGGCGGCAGCGCGGCCTTGGGGCATCCGATCGGTGCCAGCGGTTGCCGGCTGTTGGTCACCTTGCTGCACGAAATGGTTCGCCAAGACAAAAAGCGCGGTTTGGTTTCGCTCTGCCTCGGCGGCGGGGAAGCCGTGGCCATGATCGTCAAGCGGTGATCGCGTCGCTACGGTTGCGGCTGGCTGATAGACGGGTTGTATCCATTATTTGATTGGAGAAAAATTTCCTCCAGCCGGAATGGCGGCAGGGAAAACACAAGGGGCCTCTCATTATTGTGAGAGATTGTTTTTGCCGTCATTCCGGCGCCATGGGGGAGAAATCAAGATACAAGGGCGTTTGCCCATGACCAGTGCCGTAGGAGAATTGTTGGGGGCGGCGGGCTCGGGGGACACGAAAGCGGCCCGCCCCATGGTGACCGGAGAAAAGAAGAGAAGAATGTTCGCATCCAAAAAGGAGGAGACGTATGGCAGGTGAAGGATTGCAGCCTCGTTGGGGACAACCCCTGACCGGCATTGTATCGTTTTGCTGTTTCTTTGTCTTGGCGATGATTACATGGTTCATTTTCAGCGATCCGCGCGGGCCGATCGGATGGTTTCCCTATCCGTTCGTCATGTACCTCGCCATGATGATCCTGGTCGGGCTCTGGCAGCACATGTTTCTCGGCGACTGGCCGTTCCAGAACATCTCCCAGCCCTGGCGCGGCGTGGTCATGACCATCGCCAACGTGGTCATCGTCTGGTTCGTGATCGATGTTCTCTTCTACCGGGTGCTGGGCACCGGCTTCAATTTCCTCAGTTATTACGGTCTGGAAGCCGCCAATGCCGCCGGCAAGCTCCCCAAGATGGCGGCTGCCGGGGCCTCGGGCCTGCTGGCGCAGGTGGCAGTGGTCGGCTTCGTCCTGATCGGCTTTTATTCCTATCCGGTGTTCACCATCTTCTTTGCCAAGTGGCCGGTGATGCCCTCCGATCTCAAGCAACCGGGCAAGGGGCTGGCGGAAATCGGCTGGGCCTCGCTCGTCACCCTCTTTTTCTATGCCGTCTTGATCGTACCCTTTTTCGGCTCGGTCTATCCGGGCCCGGTGCTGAATCCCTCCTGGTGGACCGGGATCGGCGGTACCGGCCATGTCCACTGGGTGTTCGGCTGGTGGGAATGGGCGATCATCATCCTGTTCATGACCCCCAATGTCTGGCGGATGAAGCCGTGGACCCTGATCAACCTGCCGCAACCCTGGAAAGGGCTGGTGTGCATGCTCATTTCCTTTGTCGGCGCCTACGCCATTGCCCTGCTGTGCCGCCAGGTGATCCCGATGTGGGTGCCGGCCGAAACCTTTCAGCACCTGGAAGCCGCCAAGGGCGCCGCCGAAGTGCAACGGTTCCTGTGGCTCCATTCGGCTGAAATCGCGGGATTCACCCTGATCCCGTTTTTAATCTGGCATCATTATTTCGACGACCTGTCGCCCGGATCCAATCCCGATAGTTGGGGCGGGTTTTTCTTCCGCACCGTCGGGGTCGGCGTTTTTGCCGCGATCAGCTACTCGATTTTCTATTACGGCAACTTCGGCCACTGGGCCTTGGGCAATCACCACATGACCGAGCTGGCCGAACGATTTTCCCACGGCGAATCGTTGGTCTGGAATTTCTGGTGGATCATTCCCCTGCTGTGGAACGACTGGTTCTTCCACAAGTGGCCGTTCTACGTGGAAAAGCATTGAAATAACGCCGGGGGCGACGCTGCCGGAGCAGGCGGGGCGCACCGGTTACCGCATTTGATACCCGAAGACATCAACAGGAGGAGTTACAATGAATTTGGATTTAACCGAGGAGCAAAAGCTCATTCAGGATACTGCCCGCGATTTTGCCAAGGCCGAGTTGGAACCGGTGGCTGCCCGGCTCGACCAGGAAAAGGACCGTGAAACCTTGCTTGCCAACCTGAAAAAATTGGCGGAGCTGGGGTTCATGGGGCTCAATATCAAGGAAGAGTACGGCGGCTCCGAAGCGGGAGTGGTCGCCTTCAGCGTGGCCATGACCGAGATAGCCCGGGCCTGCGCCTCGACGGCGGTGACGGTTTCGGTGAACAACATGGTCTGCGAGGTGATTCAGGCCATCGGCACGGAAGAACAGAAAAATAAATACATCCCCAAGATCTGTTCGGGCGAATATGCGGCGGGCAGCTTCGGCCTCACCGAAAACAGCGCCGGCTCCGATCCTTCGGGCATGGTCACCACCGCGGTCAAGGACGGTGATTTCTACGTGCTCAACGGCTCCAAGATTTTTATCACCAGCGCTCCCTATGCCGGCGTCTTCGTGGTCTGGGCCGTGACCGACAAGGAAGCGCCCAAGGGCAAGGGCATCAGCTGCTTTTTGATCGAGGCCGGCACGCCCGGGCTCACCATCGGCAAGGAAGAAAAGAAGATGGGGCAGCACGCCTCGGCCACCAACGAGCTAATTTTCGAGAACTGCCGCGTCCCGGCCTCGGCCATGATGGGCAAGCCCAACGACGGTTTCCGGATCGCGGTGGGCGAATTGGCCGGCGGACGGATCGGCATCGGTTCGTTGGGCCTGGGAGTGGGCCTGGCCGCCATGGACCACGCCACCCGCTATGCCAATGATCGGATGCAATTTAGCCAGAAAATCAGTAATTTTCAGGCTATTCAGTGGATGATCGCCGATTCCTACACCGAGTTGGAAGCGGCCCGTCTGCTGCTGATGAACGCTGCCTTCCGCAAGGAGCATGGCCGCCCCTTTGCCAAGGAGGCCTCCATGGCCAAAATGTTCGCCACCGAGAGCGCCAACCGGGCCTGCTACAACGCCCTGCAGATGCTGGGAGGCTACGGCTATACCCAGGACTTTCCGATCGAACGCTATGCCCGGGATGCTCGCATCACCACCATTTACGAAGGCACCAGTGAAATTCAACGGCTGATCGTCTCCCGCGAGATTCTCCGGGGGCTTTCCGCTTAAACAGCAAGGAGAAGACCATGAGCACAAATAAACGCATCACCCTGCAACAGGCAGCGGAAATCGTCAAGAATGGCTCCAGCCTGACCTTTTCCGGCTTCACCATCTGGCGGCGGCCCTTTGCCATCGTCTATGAACTGATTCGCCAACGCCGCCGCGGCCTGCACCTGATCGAGGTGAACGGCGGCCCCCAGACCGAGTTTCTGGTGGGGGCCGGCTGTGTCGACATCTGGGAATCCTGCTGGGTCGGGCACGAACTGTACGGCAAATACGGCGCCAACCTCTCGCGCAAGGTCGGCAAGAAGGAAATCCTGGTCGAGGACTACAGTCACGCGGAAATGATGTTCAGGTTCGCAGCCGCCGCCCAGGGCGCGCCCTACGCGGTCACCCAAACCTCGCTCGGCACCGACATCCACAATCCGGAGTTCGACATGCTGGGGCGCGCCGGCAAGCGCGACGGCAAGCGGATTGCCAAGCAGAAGTACATCTTTGCCGACGATCCCTTCTTCGACGCCGGCCCTCAGGTGCTGATCCCGGCGGTGAAGATCGACGTGGCCATCCTCTGCGTTCAGCAGGTGGGCGAGGAGGGGACGGTCCGGGTGGCCGGCCAGCTTTATTCCGACCCCGAGGCCGCCCGCGCCGCCGATATCACCATCGTCATGGCCGAGGAGATCGTGCCCGAGGAATACCTCCGCCGCCATGCCGACCACAACACCATTCCCAGTTTCGAGGTCGATTACATCCTCGAGTGTCCCTTCGGCGCCCACCCGACCGGCTCGTTCGGCGGCTACGACGTCGACGGAGCCTTTCTCAAGGATTTCTATGCCCGCACCCGCACCCAGGAAGGGTTCGACGCCTTTGCCGAGGAATGGATTTTCGGGCTCGACCACGTCGGCTACCTGGAAAAACTCGGCTGGCCTCGCATGCTGAATCTCCGGGCCAACACTGCCCTCAACTACAGACCCCGCAAATAGAAGGGAGGAGTCACGATGAGCAATTACGCATCGCCCGAAGAATACGGCCTGGCGGATCTGCTGTGCTGCGCCGCCTCGCGTGAAGTACAGGACAACGAAATCGTTTTCGCCGGCACCGGCCTGCCCATGGTGGCCATCATGCTGGCCCAGAAGACCCACGCCCCGAACCTGAAGCTGATCTTCGAGGCCGGCACCCTCGACGGACGGCCGCCGGAACTGCCTACCTCGGTCGGCGACGCCCGTTGCGAAACCGGCGCCTCGCGTTCTTCCGGCCTGTATGACGCCTTTTCCATCGCCCAGCGCGGCTATGTCGACCTGGGCTATCTCGGCGGCGCCGAGATCGACCAGTACGGCAACGTCAACACTACCTGCATCGGCAACTATCTGGAACCGGAACTCCGGCTCACCGGCAGCGGCGGCAATCCGGACATCAACGCTTTTGCCAAGCGGACGGTTTTTATCATGGTGCACGAAAAACGCCGCTTCGTCGAGCAGGTGAGCTACATCACCAGCCCCGGCTGGCGGGTGAAAAAATGGCCGGGCGGCGAATGGGTGCATCGCCGCGAGCTGTACGGCGCTGCCTTTCGCGGCGGTCCCTCGGCAGTGATCAGCACCGCCGGCGTATTCCGCTTCGACGAGAACGACGGCCATATGTACCTGGATACCTGCCATCCCGGCAAGACGCCGGCTGAAATCAAGGAACTTTGCCAGTTTAACCTCGACGTTTCCCGGGTCAAAGGCGAAACCGCGCCACCGACCAGGGAAGAATTGCATTTCATCCACGATGTGCTCGATCCGGATCAGATCTTCATCCCCAAGGTGAAAAAGGCCTGATCGCTCGCGGGACACACGTCCAATGGGCCGGATATCGCCACAGGCGGTATCCGGCTTTTTTTATGTTTTCATCGTGGTGCTTGATCCCTTGACTTGGCTATTGGCTACGTGGCTCTCTGGCGCTGCTCCGGTGGACAGAAAAACGGTGCCGAACTTTTTCCTTAATCCGTGAGAAATAATCAATAAGACAAGGCTGGGTTTAAAATCAACCATTTGATATTTTTATAAAAATATTGCACCATGCGCCTGTTCGAAAAACTCACTCAGCAGGTGAAAACATGAGACGAATGATCCTGGAGCAAAGCAGCGAAGAATTCTACACCAGCCACTCCGGCCTGGTCCTGGCCGGAGCCTGCATCAACCGGTACAGCGACCTCGGCCGACATGTCGGCAGGGTCGTCAAGGGAAGCGATCAGATTGCCGAAATTGATATCCTGCGCAGTTATCTTGGCCTGCTGTGTCTGGGCAAGAGCGATTATCAGGCCATTGCCGCCATGCGGGAGGACGACTATTTCAAGCAGGCCCTGGGCATCGGTCGGATACCCTCGGTCGAGCGGCTGCGGCAGCGGCTGGACGAAGCCGGAACCGAGCTTATTCCGGTCATTAATCGGTGCTCGCGAACAATGCTCAAGCGGCTCAAAGCCCCGATCACTGGCTACCGGAGCGGTCTTGTCCCCCTGGACGTGGACGTCTTTCCCCAGGATAACTCCAACACCAAGAAGGAAGGCGTCAGCCGCATCTACAAGAACTACGATGGCTATGCCCCTATGGCCGCCTATCTCGGCATGGAAGGCTGGTGCCTGGAGGTGGAGCTCCGGCCGGGAAGCCAGCATAGTCAGAAGGGGTTTGTCGACTTCATCACGCGGGTGATTTCCGGCGCTAAAGAACTGACCAAAGAGTCGCTCCTGATTCGCGCCGATGCGGGCAACGATGCCCAGGAGACCCTTGTGGCACTGGAAGAGGCGGAAAAGACTCACTACATCGTCAAAGGGAATCCCCGTGGCAGCGATATCCGCAGCTGGCGCGATAAGGTGTTTGCCGAAGGGATGGTCAAGACGCCCAGGCCAGGCAAGCGGGTCTGCACCATGGTCGTCGGGGAGCGCACAAAGGTCAACGGCAAACCGTATACCTTCAAGCGCATCATCCGGGTGACCGAGCGGACCATCGATAGAAACGGCCAGTTTCTCCTTGCTGCGGAGCTCACCCTTGAAGGCTGGTGGACCGACCTTGCGATGGAGCCAGAAGACGTCATCGAACTGTATCGGCAGCATGCCACGTCAGAGCAATTCCATAGCGAGTTCAAAACCGATCTTGATCTCGAACGGCTGCCGAGCGGTAAGTTTGCCACCAATGCCCTGATTATGGCCCTGGGTGGCTTTGCCTACAACATCCTTCGCTTTATCGGTCAAACGGGCCTGATCGCCCCCTTCGGACCGGTGCGACATTCGGCCAAACGCCGGCGGCTGCGCACCGTAATCCAGGAATTGATGTACCTGGCCGCACGGTTGCTGACCACCGGCCGGCTGTTGAAACTGCGCTTCAGCCGACATTGCCCGGCCTTTGCCGCCTTCAGCGCAGTGTACTCAGGGCTGATGATGGCAAACTGAAACAAACAACCAAAAGTCGGAATGCTACAGGGCATCCCTGTCTTGGTTGCTCGAAGATGCGGATTTTCCAGGAACAAGACGCCAGCTTGGCCGGAGCGTTCGGCGTATAAGCAACAGCATCAGCTCGCAAGGCTAACAATCGCTCTCGACAGATCTGAATCAGAAAATCCGGTCGCGGGTGTCACGGATTCAGGTTTTTGCTCCGGCAATATGAAAAATGGCTTTTTCAAGGCCGACTAGCATATTCTTCGTAAAAGACTACCACTTACCACTCGTAACGTAATCCCAGATTGCCGATGAACGCACGCTGGTTTTCATGATCCGCCTCGCCGATTCCGTGTTGAATACCGCCTTGGGCATAGAAACTCAGATGTTCACTGGTTTTGACACTTAAGCCGCCGGCATATTCCATCCGTTCTCCATGAATTACCAGTGGTACGGAGTCACCGTCGAACCGCGTTACCGCATCACCGCTCCAATCGCGCCAGTAATTCACACGCGCATAAGGTTGCCATATTTTGCCGTCCTCAGAGGACAATGTCCATAGCCAGCGTAACCCTAATCGCACCGTCGTCATATATGTTGTACCAAGATCGACCTTTCCGAAACCGTCATCCTGCTCCTCGAAGTTTACGCGCTGCCAAATACCCTGTATCTGTGGCTCCAGAACAAAATTGTGTCCCTGCCGTAACTTCATCGGATAACCGATCTCAAGTGAGGCCAGCGCCCCATTACCGCGAAGCGCAAGCTCCGTGTTTGGTGTCTGTGTTTCGCCATTGTAAGAGGTGCCTTGAAGTACGCCGTTCACGTACCATTCGTCAGCCCCGTAATGTGTCCAGTATCCTGCAAGTGAATAACCTGTTAGGTACAGATCACCCACGTTTTTTCGCGTGTAGCCGGAAGCGTCCGCGTTAGTAACAAGTCCATCTAAACATAGATCATTCCGCGAATAGGCCAGATAAAAACCGGCAGCATCGCGGTCGCCTGCTGCGCCCTCACGGCGAAAAATGTCCTGACCTGTCTGAAAACCCAAGAGGACTCCGTCGGTTGTGGGGTTAGTATAGGCCGCGTAGCGATGCTCTATGTGCTGTGCAAACAGGCGTCCCCAACCCCGTGCGTCTGGATTATCGCCGAGGCTAAAATGAGTCAGTGTATCGCCAATGCGCTCATGCATGGTACCAAGCATAGTCAGCCCTGCAATCAGGGCCGTCGGTTGCACTACACCGTAAGCAGGCAACTGAGGCCCCGTGATTGGATAGATACCCGGAGGCAATGATCCCTGAATCGGAGGATTAGATGGAA